>CAVQJL010000008.1:0-997668 GCA_963712815.1 uncultured Gammaproteobacteria bacterium | reverse complement strand
ACAACGTGCGCGCGTCCAGGTTGCCGTCTTCAATGCGTTGACGAACCTGTCCGCCAGCCCCAATCGCCGCTCCCATGACAAGTTACTGATTACGGACGGGGAATTTGGAGATTCAGCGTTCCTCATCACCGGCGGGCGGAATATTGCACTTGACTACTACGGACTCACCGAAGCGGGTGAGTTCGACCCCCGGACCTATCGCGATGTGGAGCTGCTGTTACGTCCCGCCGACGCTCCCCGGAAAGACGATATCGGCGTATTGACCAGTGGATACTTCAGCGCGCTGTTCCTGTTCAAGGGCAATCGCCTGCTCGAGGCGCGCGACAGTAAGCCCGCCCGGGCAAGGTACCGGTCGGAGCAGACCCGCGCGCGCGAGGCGCTGGCAAAACTCAAGCAGTTTCCGGCGATGCGCGAACGGTTCGCGAAAATGCCGGTGTACACGAGCGAGGGCCTGGTAGAGACCAGGGTGCGGCTGGTCGAGCAGATGTCGCATGTCGTAGACAAGCGGGTTGTACGTGACGCGGTCGATAACTACCTGAAGAGCCCCAACTCCGTCCTCTTCGTTCTCAGTGACATCCTGAGCCAGACGTCCGCTGGCGGGCAATCGCGTATCTGCTCTCCATACCTCTTTCTGGCGCGCTACGAGGACTCGGACGGCCAGGTCGTCGTAGACGAGGCCGCCGGCATCCGGGCGTACATCGATGCGCATCCGGAAGCCGAGATCGAAATTATGACCAATTCGGCGATGACATCGGACAACTTTCCGGCACAGTCCGTCATCGACTTCGACACGGCGCCGCGACTGCTTCTGGATGCCGAACTGCGGCAGCGCTGGCTGGACCTGGGATCAGAAGACGAAACGCGTGCCGAGTTAACCAACAGCGACGCCTGGAAGCGGCAGGTCAGCCATCCGCGAATACGCTTCTACCAGACCGGCCTTAACGACTCCGACTTGTTCCCGGGGGGAACAGAGACCTATGGAAAGCTGCACGCCAAGTTCTGGCTTGCCGAACCTTACGGATTCATAGGCACGACCAACTTCGACTACCGATCAAGGTTGTACAACAGCGAGATGGGCTACTTCTTCGAAGCCGAGCAGCTGGCGGAAGATCTGAATGCCGTGTTCGAGGAACTGAAATCGCAGTCCTACCTCTGGGGTTCTCCGGAGTGGCTTCAAATGCGAGAGAACCTGAAAGCCGCGGGTGGGATTAAAGGCCAGACGCTGCGCAGGCAGCGAACGATATTCAAGGCACTGCGGACAACAGGGCTCGAATGGGAGTTTTGAGCCGCACCCGGCTTGCTGTTCATTTCCCCTCGCCCCGGGGCCGAATTTCGGCGTATACCGCAAGATGATCCGAGACGATGTCGGGTAAGAGCCTGTAGCTTATGAATTCGAGTTCCCTCGAAATCAGGATCCAGTCGAGTCGCTTGCCGTCACTTCCCCCGTAGGTGCCCATTCCTTCCTTGTCAGGCTCATAGGCGTACAGGTCAAGTTCATCTGCCAACCGCTTCACCTGTGACGCCGGATCATTCCATTCGCTGTTGAGGTCGCCCATGACGACCAGGGGACCATCGATTCTCGCCAGTTCTGCAGAAATCTCATCGATCTGACTATCGCGTACCTTGTCGAGCAGGAAGTCCAGGTGAACCGAGACAAATGTAATGGACCGGACCTGATCGCCAGCCGTCCAATCGAATGTGGCCCAAACGAAACCTTTCTGTTTGGAAGGCCAGGACGGCGCAAACGGCATCGACGCGTACACCATCGGCCGGGTATCGCTCAGTAGCGCGGTGCCGTAGTTCGAGATCCAGGTCCGCGAGTGCAGTCCATGCAACCCGCATTCCAGACCAGCTTGCTCGCCGAGATACGCGACATGGTCGAAATTGCCGCTCCAGCGCGACGCCGCATCCGCCTCCTGCAGCGCAACCACATCCGGGCTCTGATCGACGAGGAACTCGGCTATCCGGTCGAGGTTTTCGTAGGTCTTGCTCTTGCTGACGAGCAACTGGTTCGGCGCGGTATTGCGCCCGTGGCTGATGTTGAGGCTGAGTACGCGGATTCGGTCCACCGGCAGTGATTCGGTTTCGTCGCCCGTTTTACACCACCGCAGCCACTCGCCCGTGGCCTGCGTTACCAACGGCAAGAAAACCAACAGGATTGAACCCCGTATTCGAGACATGGAACATACTCACGCATGATTGGCATCGCCGAGCGCTTCTCGAATTGCAACGGCTCGGCGTTGCCGCGCCGCGAAAGAGTTCTGACGTGTGAGTACATGGTCAAAACATTTCTCGGTAGCGTTCTCGAACGTTACGAGCCTGAGTTAGTATCAGCAGCGCCTGAAATCGCTAAACCCGCGTACCGATGACCAAGGTGCCGACCTCACGCAATACTGCGCCGTCGACACCCCAGGTCATCCGCATGCCGTAGCCTAGGACGCGCCGACTTCCTTTACGGCGTTCTTGGCAAGACCACCGACCGCAATCAGCGTCCAGCCGCTCATCATGAGTTGGACACCCACCAGGGTACCAACGGCCCACACCCCGGATATCGGGAATTGTCGCCAGATCATCACGCCGAGCATAAAAGAGATGATGCCGCCGAACAGCAGCCAGCCCCACCCCTGTTCCGGCCTCGCCCCAAAAGCGCCGATGACCTGCACAACACCGCTGGCGATGAAATAGCCGGCGAGGAAAAGGGTCAGCGTGGCCAGCCCGGAAACGGGCTGCGACAGCATGTAGCCTCCGGCGATCAGGCTGAGTGCCGCAAAGATGGCAAGCAGGAGGCCCTCTCCGAAGGAGCCTGCCTTGAAAACCAGCACAAGCTGGGCCGCACCGCTCACGAGCAGCAGCACGCCGATCATCACGGTTAATGACAGACCGGCCCCGAGAGGCGCAACGAGTGCCAGGAATCCTGCGATCAGAAGCAGTACTCCAACCCATTTAGAGGTCTTCGCGTCTTTCTTGATGGTCTCTATGAGTGTCATGGCATCTTCTCTCCTGATCATTCATTTTATCGGTACGGAACCGCGACGACGTCTGCTCGATCAGTCCCATCATCAATGGCGGGCACGGTTTAACCGTGCCCGCCGATCTTCACGGTCAGTCAGGCGTCGAGTTCGTCCAGCGCCGTATCGTAATGCTCGAGCGCTTTCGCATAGTGCTTCGCGGCGCCATTCATGTCGTCCTTGCCGTAGGCGTCAATAGACTTCCGGAGCTCGTCATTGCCCTTCGTCAGTTCCTTGGCCGCCGTCTCGTAAGCATCGCCTTCGGCCTTCTCGAGGTGATCAAGAGCTGACGCAAAGAAGCCGAGCCCCTTGTCGAAGTGCCGCGCAGCCGAGTCCACGTTGTCTTTGTCGATCGCGTTGTCTGCCTTCTGGAACTGGCGGATGCCCTTGGCGGCATTAACAGCAGCCCGGTGAACCTGGTAGTTCTCGCCCATCTTGTTTCTCCTTGGTACCTTAGTGTGTCATTTGAATGCTGGAATGATCCTGCATCTTGGTGCTTTGCTCACCATTGCGTTGCAGGACAGTAGGTGATTCTCTGGTGGCGGACCAGAGTCCCCTTCGGGACGGATCGCAGCAAACCAGGTGCAAGCGCATGGCCTACGGCTTCCGCGACGACGCCTACTTCTTCCTCAAGATCGGGGCCGCCTTCCCAGGAGTTGGGAGATGAACCATAATTTTGCTACTCAATCAGGGCGTGACGCCGTAAGAACAGCATTTTGATTTAAAGTGAAGATCACGGACAAACCCGAAACGAAGGCAACCAACGTGCTTGAAATTTCTTTCGCAAAAATTACGCCAGCCCGGTTTGGCGGGTGGCTAATCAGTGTATTTGCAATGCTGGCCCTGATGGCGCCTGCGCAGGCGCAGCAGTTTATGGGAGACAACCAGTGGACGGCGCCGCATGGCGTGTCCACTCAGGTCGTAACCGTCGGTGAGGAATTTTCTCAATACATCGCTGTGCTCGCCTTCAAAGAAGACTGGGAGATCAACGCGCAATTTATCCACTACTATGACGACCCTCGCGACTCGACGGAATCCCATACCTCCACCATGCTTTACGTCAAACATCGAATCTCAGAGAACGATGCAGGAACCACCGGGTATTCCGTCTTTGTCGGAACGGGCATAAACCCGGACTATCTCGATCAGGGCGAGGTCACCCAAGCCTTTGATTCCTATTTTTCGACACTGACCGCTACCTATGGCTGGAATAATGACCGCGTCCTGCTCGACGTAATACCCGGGTTCACGGTCAACCTCGACCAGGGCGACGAGGATGAAACCGCCTGGGGTTTTACCTACGCCTCAAGACTCGCGATCTACGATGTGATCCCCCAGTCGGCGATTGTCACCGAGGTCTTTGGCACCACTGGCGAGGCCTATGCACCGCCAAGCTACCGGGCTGGCGTGCGCTGGGAAGGAAAGAAATGGATCGTGGCCGGGACCTACTCGGATGCCTTTGACGGCTCCGGGGGTGCGGGGTTTGAAATTGGTGTGATTTACTTTACCGAGCCGCGCTTCTGCTTCGGCGGTTGCAAGCGCTAGTCTCATGCGGCCGGTCCCGGACAGTAGGAGATTCTCGGGCGGCTAACCAGAGTCCCTTTCGGGACGGTCGAGTGGTCGGGGATCCGGTGCCGGCATGCACCGCAGAAACAAACTTGCCGCTCCGGCTGCCGGCGATGACGAAGTAATTCGGTCCGCGACATTTCTCCAGCACTCGAATTTCGTCAAGAGTACGCTGTATTGATCGGCAGACAATCCATCCATACATCACCCGGAGAAAAAGATGAACACTAATACAGCCGGAATGGAAGGCGGATTGATCGAGGGATTACGGCAAAATGCCGGATGGGTTACCGGCATCGGAATCCTTTTGCTGGTCATGGGCATCCTCGCGATTGGCTCGCCGCTCGTAACCGGCATGGCGATCACCTGGACCGTTGGCATCTTCCTCATTCTCGGCGGCGCCAGTCAGTGCCTGCTTGCATTTCGCGCAGGCGCGTTCGGGCGGGCACTCCTGGTTTTTCTAACCGGGCTGGTAACGCTGATAGCCGGCGGCTTCATGGTCTCGCAACCCGTTGCAGCCCTCGCCTCAATTACTCTCCTGCTGGCGGCCATTGTCCGGCGCATGGGCTGTCGGCGTGCTGTTCGGTGTGCAGCTTGTCAGCACCGGCGTAGCCCTGCTAGCGCTTGGCAGCGCCGTGCGCGGAATCGCCAAGGCCGTGGAAGACTGAATCCGGGAGCGACATCCGTGAGCCGTTTGCCAGGCGTTGATTCACTTTCGCAGGATCCACGCGTACTCGTGCCAAGCACGCCGACATAGTCAGTGACCTATTCAATGCTCGGCAGCCGGAAAAAAAGGAATCGGATCATCGGCATAATCGTTGCGGTCTTCTATATCACTGGCATGGTTCTCGCTGTGCAGGCGGTGATGACCGCGCGTACGGCACAAGGCGCAATCGCCTGGTCCGTATCACTGGTTACGTTTCCCTTCGTATCGGTGCCGGCTTACCTCGTTTTCGGGCGGAGCAAGTTCGAGGGATTTGCAGAAGCCTACGAAGAACAATCCGATGAAATCGACCGGGTCAACCGGGAGTTTCGTGAGAATCTAAAACCCTGGAATGTCGTACACGACGACCGTCCCTCTGTGTACCAGGCAGTGCGCAGGTTCTCGGGGCTGGAGCTCACGGCCGGCAACAGTGCCGAGTTGCTGATCAATGGTGACGCAACATTCGACAGCATCCTCGAAGGCATCAGCAAGGCCCAGGATTACATCCTGTTTCAGTTTTACATGATCCACGACGACGAGCTCGGTCGCCGCGTGCAACAGGCGCTGATTGAGCGCGCGAAAACCGGAGTCCGTGTTTACGTGCTGTATGACGAGATCGGTAGTAGCGGCCTGCCGCAGAGTTACGTCGAGGAACTCGAGCAGTCCGGCGTCCAGGTGAGTTCTTTCAAACCGACCCAGGGCTCGCGCAACCGTTTCCAGCTCAATTTCCGCAATCATCGCAAGATGGTGGTCGTCGATGGGTTTACCGGGTGGGTTGGTGGCCTTAATGTCGGCGACGAGTACCTGGGCCTCGATCCCGATTTCAGCCCCTGGCGTGACACACACGTCAAGCTCGAAGGGCCGGTCGTCACGCAGATGCAGGGAGTCATACTGACCGACTGGTACTGGGCGACGCGCGAACTGCCGAGTTTGAACTGGGAACCGAAAGGCGCAGATAGCGGCGATGTCAACGCGATGATCGTGCCGTTCGCACCTACACAGCATTTTGAAACGGCGAAGCTGTTTTTCGTTTCTGCGCTGCAGTCCGCAAGCAAGAGGATCTGGTTGTCCGCACCATATTTTGTCCCCGACCCTGCGGTCATGACCGCACTGGAGCTTGCTGCGCTGAGGGGCGTGGACGTGCGGATCATAACGACCGGCAAGCCCGACAGCTGGCCCGTATTTCTCGCGGCCTTTCATTACATGAACGAACTCCGCGACCTCGGTATCCGCTTTTATGCCTACGAGCCTGGGTTCCTGCACGAGAAGGTCTCGTTGATTGACGACACGGTTTCGACGGTCGGAACCCCTAACTTCGACAATCGTTCATTCCGTCTCAATTTCGAAGTGACGGCGCTCATCGTCGACGAGTCCTTCGCGACGGAAATGGAGAAAATGTTCGAGGCGGATTTCGCCCATTCCGTCGAACTCGATCCGACGGAGCTCCAACACCGGTCATTCTGGTGGCGCCTGGGCGTGGCGCTGTCCCGTCTGGCGGCTCCTGTTCTATGATCACGAGCGATGCAAGGGCCGGGCAACAATGAAATAAGGTTAGGTGGATTTTCATGGAAGAAGAGCTGGCGCCTCTCCAACAGCCTGACCGCCGACTTCTGCGTCGAGGCACTCGAGGAAGCGATCGCGCGCTACGCGACGTTCTACAACACTCGACGTCCGCACAGCTCGCTTGACCGCCAGACCCCCGATCACGTGTACTTCAAATCCCTGTCGCTCGCGGCGGCAGCCTGAACCGCAGGACTCACTTAACCGGACCGCGAAAACTGTCCCGAAAAGCGGGACCACCTCTGGTTCGTATGGGCAACCGATGAATCTGCTAGACCTGATTGATCGATGAGCTGGATCACCATTATCTGGTCGATCGCCGCTGGGGCAGCTCTGACGCTGTCAGCGGTGCATGCACTTGTCTGGGTGCGCCAGCGCGCAGCATTGGAGCACCTCCTTTTCTCCGTCAGCGCCACCGCTGCAGCGGTCTTAGCCATCCTGGAATTGGCGCTGATGCATTCGCAGACGCCTGCCGAATATGGCGCGGTGTTGCGGTGGATGCACGTACCCGCAGCGGCGATCGCGATTTCAATCGTCTGGTTTATCCGTTTTCATCTGCGCGCCGGGCGCAGCTGGCTCGCGTGGCTCATCACCAGCCTGCGCATGGCGGTCCTGATACTGAATTTTTCCCTGCCCGCCAACGCGAGCTTCCAGGAGATACACGCCCTGAGGGAGATGGAAGTTCTTGGTGAGACGCTGTCGTCGCCGATCGGGAGTGGAAGCGCCTGGCGGATTCTCATTCAGCTGAGCAGTATGCTGCTACTGGTTTACACTCTGGACGCCGTCATTGTTGCCTGGAAGCGAGGCAGGGGCAGGCATGCACTGGTGCTGGGCGCCTCGATCGTGTCAGCCACTATCCTCGCTGCAACTTTCTCCAGCCTCATGGTGCGAGGGGTTCTACCCGGACCTTTGATTTCGCTGGTCTACCTGTTAGTCGTGTTCGCGATGGCCTTCGAACTCAGCGTCGACCTGATACGTTCAAGGCAGCTTGCCAGCAAACTCCTGGACAGCGAGAAGCGCATGAGCCTGGCCGCCCAGGCCGCTGATCTGAGCTTGTGGGAATGGAACGTGGTGAGTGACGAGGTCTGGGCGAATGACGTCGGCAGCACACTAGCCGGGGTACCCGGATCCGAGCGACACACGCTCGAACGCTATCTGGCGATGGTCCATCCTGACGATCGCGACAGGCTTCGCGGGAAGTTGCAGCATGCACTTGAAGGAAGCGAAGACTTCCAGATGGACTTCCGTATCAATGAGCCCCATGGGGCCGAGCGCTGGGTCGCTGCACGCGGCCAGGTGGAACGGAGCGAACAGGGGCAACCGTTGCACCTTCGCGGCGTATCAGTGGACATCACTGCCCGAAGGCGGGCCCAGATTGAATTACAAAGACATCGCGACGAGCTGGCGCTGTTCCAGCGGGTCTCCGCCATGGGTCAGCTGTCCCTGACACTGGCGCACGAACTCAACCAACCACTGGGGGCCATCATTCGGAATGCCGAGGCGGGCGAAACATTTCTTCTACAGGACACGCCAGACGTTGCGGAGCTGCGCGAAATCCTCATCGACATCCAGAACGATGGCCGGCGGGCTGCGGAGGTCATCAATCGCATGCGCTCGATGTTGCGACACGGTAATCTCCACTTCGAGGCGATCGACGTGCATGAACTGGTCGGGCAGATTGCGGACCTGCTCAATAGCGAAATCCAGGCGCGCCACGCGACGCTATACAGGGAGCTGCCAAGCGGTCTCCCGAAGGTGCTTGGGGACCGCGTTCAGCTCCAGCAGGTCCTCCTGAACCTCATGCTCAACAGTCTGGATGCATTGGATGCCAAGGGAAGTGGTGATCGACGAATTGAAATCGAAGCCGGTGAAGTGGAGGGCGGACTGATCGAGCTGGTCATCAAGGATACCGGGACAGGCATCGATCCCGACCAGTTGCCGCATCTGTTCGATCTGCTTCTCACCACCAAGGCCGAGGGTACAGGCATCGGGCTTGCGATCTCCAAGACCATCGTCGACGCACACGGCGGTCGCATCTGGGCAGAGAACAATCCAGACGGCGGTGCCTGCATGCGCCTCCAGCTGCCCATCGCGCGAGAGGAAAAAGCGGCGTGACAGGGCCAGTAAAGAACGTATTCATCGTGGACGATGATGCTTCTTTCCTCAAGAGTATCGAGCGCCTGCTGCGCAGCGCCGGCTATGCCACCGCGTGTTTCAGCTCCGCAAAAGAGTTTCTGGCGCAGCGGCCGTCCGGGGCCGCCGGATGCGTATTGGCTGACCTGCAGATGCCCGGCATGAATGGAATGGCGTTACAGGCAACGTTGGCGCAGTCCGCAGATCCCTTACCCATCGTTTTTCTTACCGGTCACGGCGACATCCCCATCAGCGTCGAGGCCATGCGCCAGGGCGCCGAGGATTTCCTGGTCAAGACCGCTCCAAAGGAGTTGGTGATTGCCGCCATCGAGCGGGCGCTGGCGCGCAATGCAAGCGAACGCACTGCCCGGACCCGCCGTCAGCGATTGCAATCACGTTTCGAGCAACTGACACCGCGCGAACACCAAGTGCTGTCCCATGTGATGCAAGGGAAGCGGAATAGGCGGATCGCCGACGACCTCGGTATCGACGAGCGCTCGGTGAAGCGCCACCGTACCAACCTGATGCGGAAGCTCGGGGTCACGTCGGTCGTCGAACTGGTACAACTTGCCGTTGAATCGGGCATGCCTGCTGAGGGATAACTGGCTCAAGCCTGCCGGCGCCCCGCCCTCTGGCGCATCTGCCGACCCAGGACCCGAAGCCGAGCAAACCTCCGTCACGACCATCCAGCGCCCTTCTATCACTGCATTGGTCGCCGCGAGAGTCCCGAAAGGGACTCTCGCGCATGACACAGCGAGTCGCCTACCATCCAGCGAGATTGCTGAAGGCAGTATTAGGGAATACCCCTACTTCTGTCGGCGCAGGAAGAATATATGCAAGCGAAATCAAATTTTACCCAGCTAATCACAATCTGTGTCTTCTCTACTTTGAGCGTTACCGCTCTCGCTCAAGAAGACCAGGCAAAAGAGAGTATCGAGCTAGGGCCCAACCCCTTGATGAAGCAGGCGGCGCTGACAGCCGACGAGGTTGCCAGGCAGTTGGCAGATCCGAACTCTGTGCTTGGGTCATTGAACTTCAATCTCGACTACATTAGTTACAAAGGCGACCTGCCGGGGGCATCTGATCAGAGCGCAACTCGCTTGACCTTTCAACCCGTCTTTCCCTATCCGATCAACGACACTACCAACTTTTACCTGCGGCCCGCTGTGCCGGTTGTAATTTCTCAAGACGTTCCGACAGCAGGCGGATTCGATAATAAAGGTGTCGAACTTGGGGATATTGGCTTTGATGCCGCAGTGGGCAAAAGTCTTCCAGGTGGCTATGTGGTGGTCGGTGGCATTGTGGGTACTTTGCCCACGGCAACAGACGACGCACTGGGTCTGGACCAGTGGTTGCTGGGCCCCGAGGTCGCTCTTGGAAAGGTTTCCAAATGGGGTGTGCTCGGTTTGCTCGTCTCGCATCAGTGGGACATTGCTGGCGAGGACAGCTTTTCAACAAGTATCACCGGCGGACAGTATTTCTACACGATTAACCTCAGCGATGGCTGGCAGATTAGCTCGTCTCCGACCTTCGCCTACAACCACGAGGCGCAAAGCGGACAGGAGTGGACGTTTCCGCTGGGTGTCGGTGTGTCTAAGACCACAATCCTTGATGGCACGCCCTGGAAGTTCGGCCTCCAGTACTGGAACTACATCGAGCAGGCGGATGCTTTCGGACCCGATTGGGAGGTGCGTTTCACCGTAACCCGGGTTGTGTCATTACCGTGGGGTAAGAATTAGCAGGGGCCAAGGCATGGAAAGAAGGGAAGCGAACAGATGCAGCTGATTGAAGAAAGCTTGTTCCGGACCTTGCGGCAACTCCTCGCTGCCGATGTAGATTTCCCGGCAATAAATCAATATTGAATACAGATGTTTTTACTCTTGGTTAGGAGAATGGAATTGAAACGACTAACGGCGCTTTTGCGCGTTTTGGTACCAACCCTGGTTATGGCCACACCGGCAATGGCCGCCGATTACGATCTCGTGATCAACAACGGCCGGGTCATGGACCCTGAAACCCTGTTTGACGGTGTCGCCAGCGTCGGTATCAAAGATGGCCGCATTACCGAAATCAGCAAGAAACCGCTGAAGGGTGCCAAGACGATAGATGCCACCGGCAACATCGTGGCACCGGGCTTCATCGACACCCATTTCCACTTTCAGATGCCGGTCGGCTATTCCCTCGGGTTGCGCGATGGGTTGACCAGCAGCATGGATTTCGAGATTGGGCTGTGCGGGATCCTATATGGCCGACTGGTACGAAGCGCGTGCCGGTGTGACCGGGGCCAACTATGGCTGTGCGGTCAGCCACGAGTTAGCCCGCGCGATGGTCATCGACGGGTCAGACGGCGATTACTTGAAAGACGGCCCCATTTCCGCTTTGGAAACCCGGAAGAAGACAGGCTGGAGCGTGACGCGCCCGACCCTGGAACAGGGCAACGCGATTCTCGAGGAGATTGACAAGGGCCTGCAGGCTGGCGCCCCCGGCGTCGGCAGTACCGTGGGCTACATGAGAGAGGGCGTCTCATCACGCGAGATGTACGAAATTCAGAAAGTCGCGGCGCGCTATGACCGCCCGACCGGCGCCCATACCCGCTATACGCTCGGCACCGACACGACGGAGAACAATGGTGCGCAGGAACTCGTCGCCAACGCCGTGGCGCTTGGCGCCCCGGCGATCGTGCTGCACTACAACAACGACGGCTGGCAGCTTGCACACGAGATGATTACCAAGCTTCAGGAACAGGGCCACAACATCTGGGGTGAAATCTATCCCTACGCAGCAGGTTCCACCACGATCAATGCCGAGTTCCTGGAGCCTGAGAGCTGGATCGACGGTTTTGGCAGACGCTATGAAGATACCATGCTGGATCCGGTCACCGGTGAGTACTACACCCTGGAAACCTACAAGGAAACCGTCGCATCCGAACCGTCCAGGCTAATCGTCATCTTCAAGCAGCCCGAAGAAAACCAGGCGAAGTGGCTGACGCTGAAGGGCGTGACCATGGCCAGCGATGCAACTGCTGGCACGCCGTATGACGCCCCCTGGGATTACCCGATGGAGAAACTGGGCGGCACCCACCCCCGCACGGCTGGTGCCCGAGGCGCTACGATTCGCCTCGGTCGGGAAAACAACATCCCGATGATGCAGCTGATGTCGATCCTCAGCTACAACGCTGCCAAGCATCTGGGCGATACCGGCCTGAAGGCCATGCAAGAACGCGGCCGCATCCAGAAAGGCATGGTCGCCGATATCGTGGTCTTTGACCCCGAAACCTTCACGGACAATTCAACCTATGAAAAGGGCAGTATCCCTTCGACGGGCATGAAAGCCGTGATCGTCAACGGTCAGGTCACTGTGCGTGACGACGTGGTGCTTCCTGTCTTCGCTGGTCAGCCGATCCGGTTTGAGCCCGAAGCCAAGCCGCGCTTCGTGCCGATCTCGGAAGAGTCGTGGAAAGCTGAATTCTCGACCGGTATGCCTATGCCATCTGACTTCTCGGATGCCTTCCCTCAGAGCGTCGGAAAGTGACCGTGACACACTCAGAAACGTAGGCGTGACATGAGGTTTTGGGTATTCGTTCTTGTGGTGGCGGCCATGTTGGCCGCCACCCAGGCCTCTGCAGAACCCGAGGCGATCGAGTTTTCAGACCTGGTGGACCCTTTGGCCGTCGTCTTCGACGATCCCTACCGAGACATGGGGTTCCGCTTGCTGAATGAGTTGAAACTCGTGGTGGAACTTGATGAGAAGCTCGCGCAGAAGGATCTCGCTGAAGACGAGCGCGCCCGGCTGACAGCCCGGCGCAGCGCGGCCAAGGACATGCTGGAGATCAACGGTCAGGACGTCGATGCGCTCTTGGCCCAGCGCTGGGACGTCGCCAAAAAGCGGCAGACCGCGAGCATGGCCACGAACCCCGTCCTGGACGGAGCCGAGGTCACGCTGTCGGGCTATCTGATCCCCGCGCCGCAGACCGTCGATGGCACGTATTTCGGTTATCTGGTTCCCCAGGTCGGGATGTGCAGCCATCTCCCGTCGCCTCCGCCGAACAAGCTCGTGCGGGTGAGATTGACGGAAGACCCGCAGGGCCAGTCTCTCTATGTACCGGTTCAGGTTTCTGGCCTGCTCCGTAGCGAACCAAGCGATGCCACCATATTCATCCTCGATGGAGAGGCGCGCATGCTCAGCGGTTGGACCCTTGACGCCAGCACCGTCGAGCGACGGGAAGATCTGGGCGGGAATGGCGTTGTTGGTGCGTCCGAGAAAACCGTCACCACCGGCGCCGAGCGCTGACACACCGGCCGCGTACATGCAGGAAGGTGGCCTGTACAGAGAAAATCTGTAAATGACGCGCCGTCTCAAGCTGACTGCAGCGATTGTCACAAAAGAAGCTTACGTAGTGACATTCAGACCTTCCAATAACAGCATTTTGGGCAGATGGCTGGTGCTGAACGCCCTGGCTTCGCTGCTTTTTCTCGTCGGCCTCGCCGGCATCGCCTTGGCTGCCACCACTGAAAAGGCGCAGCAAATCACCTGGGCGAATCTTGTCCCGCAAGTTGAGATATATAACGATCCCTTCCTCGAGCTGACCCCTGAGCAGAAAATCGACCTGGTGGTGGTCGCCAGAACAAGGCAGATGCAGTCGCAAGGCGTGGACATTACGCCAGAGCAAACTGAAAGGCTCACTAACGCTCTAAAGCGGCTTGAGAAGGACCATATCGATATTGATGGTTTGCTCGCTTTGCGCGGGGAGATTGCCGCCAAGCGAAAGCACGCGATGGAAGCGGTCAACGAAACCCTGAACGAACAGCAGGTACGGCTCGCCGGCTATGTCCTGCCACTCGAGATGGACGGGCTGAAGATAACGGAATTCCTGCTCGTTCCCTACGTCGGTGCCTGCATTCACGAGCCGGTTCCTCCGGCCAATCAGATCGTACTGGTGAAGTTTGCGCAGGGGATCGAGGTCGACGGCCGGTTCAGCCCTGTGTGGGTACAAGGCAGAATGATCACCCAGCTTGAGGACAGCAAGCTTTTCCTGGTGGACGGCGCCACCAGTATTCCAAGCAGCTACACGCTTGAAGCCGGGACCATTGAAGCTTACAAAAAGTAGTTTGTCTTACGAGCGCGCCCAGACCGCAATCGAGCACGGTCTTGAGGCCGCACTCGGAGCACCGGCCGCGATGGTCGAAGCATCTCCGGTGTCTGTTTCGAAATCGAAGTGCGTGCTTGTCGTAAAGGATATGAGTTTTTCCTGGCCGGGGTCTTCGTTCCGGATTGGAATCACAGACTTGAGTGTCAGATCAGATGAACACTGGATGCTGGAAGGGCCGAGCGGTTCAGGGAAGAGCACCTTGCTGCAGTTGTTGGGCGGGGTTCTGCTGCCGCAGCGGGGAGGCGTCCGGATGCTTGGCCAGAGTATGGGTGAGCTGAGCGCCGCTCAACGCGATCTGCTCAGGGCCGACCATGTTGGCTTTGTCTTTCAGCAATTCAACCTGCTCCCCTATCTGAGTGCCCTCGACAACGTCCTGCTGCCGTGTCGTTTCTCGCCACTCCGGCGTCAGGCAGCGGAAATCGGTGGCGGGTTGGTTGATGAAGCGCGGCGACTGCTCGCTGCCCTGGGGCTCGGTGCCAAGGACGTCCAATATCGTCGCGCGGGGCGCCTGAGCGTCGGCCAGCAACAGCGGGTTGCCGCCGCACGGGCGCTGATCGGAAGGCCGGCATTGGTGCTCGCCGATGAACCGACCTCGGCCCTTGATGCCGACAATCGCGACGCCTTTCTGGAACTGCTTTTCTCGGAAGCGCGCAGCGCCAATACCGCAATCGTTCTCGTCAGCCACGATGCCAACCTGCGCCCGCATTTCGAACGACACCTGACGCTGGATGCAGGTCACATGCTGATACGGTCTCTGCTGACACTGGCCTGGAGCAGTCTTGGTTCGCGGCGCTTCGCGGCGCTGATGACGATTGCCTGTATCGGGCTGGGCTCGGCCGTGCTGATCGTCGTCGAACAGGTCCGCACGCAAGCCCGCGAGGCCTTCACGCGCAGCGTCTCCGGGGTCGACCTTATCGTGGGGCCGCGCGGTGGCTCGGTTGAGTTGCTGATGGGCGTGGTCTTTCGTACCGGCACGCCCGGGCGCGGCATGAGCTTCGAGTCCTACCGCCAGATTGCAGCACTGCCCGGAGTGGCCTGGGCGCTGCCAGTCAGTTTCGGCGATTCGCACCATGGCTACCCGGTGATGGGCACCGAGGCGGACTATTTCAAACATTTCCGTTATGGACGTTCGCAGCCGCTGGCCTTTGCTGCAGGACATCCCTTTTCTGATCCTTTCGACGCTGTGATCGGTGCCGAGGTTGCTGAACGACTCGGCTACCAGCTGAACCAGCAGATCGCCCTTGAGCATGGTCTGGAAGCCGCGATGGATGCGGTGCACAGCCATCAGGACAAACCGTTCCGCATTGTCGGCATCCTGCAACGCACCGGCACGGCGGTTGATCGTACGGTTCATGTCAGTCTGGCTGGTATCGAAGCGATGCACGCCGACTGGCTGGGTGGGCGCCCACCTGATGCATTTGACAGGCTCAGTGCCGAAGAAGCCCGCCTGGTGGCTAGAGCTCCGGAGCGGATCTCGGCGATGCTGGTGGCCCTGGATCAGCGTGCTGCTGCGCTGTTTATGCAGGCGCGACTCGGCAACTGGCCAGCGGAGCCGCTCAGTGCTGTCATGCCGGGCCCGGCGTTGCTGGAGCTCTGGGAGATTGTCGGCGTGGCCGAGAATGTCCTGCGTGGCATGTCATGGTGTGTGATCACTGTAGTGCTGGTGGGAATGCTGACCGTACTCTGGAGTGGTCTGGAAGAGCGCCGTCGCGAAATGGCCGTGTTGCGCGCTGTCGGTGCGAGGCCCCGGCACACATTTCTGCTGATCATCGGCGAAGCCTTTCTGCTCACGCTTGGCGGCTTGGTGATGGGGATCTTCCTCGCGGCGTTAAGCTTGTCGGCACTCGATAGCACGCTAGTCCAGCATTATGGATTGAGCCTGTCCGCTGCATTCACCGGGAGCACCATCGCGCCACTATTCGCAGGGATGCTTGCGGCCGGTCTGCTGGCTGGACTGTTGCCAGCGATGCGTTGCTACCGTCGTTCACTCTCTGACGGGCTCAGTCCAGAGATGGGAAATTGATCATTCTTAACGAATTTTTCAGCAGTCCGTAACGGATGACTAATCACGAGGCGAGAACAGAAATGAACACTAAACACGACAATGATTACGACGCTCCGATCCGAGTTGGCGCATCGGGTTTCGAGCCGCTTGAAGTCGACAGCCCGATGGCGAGGTGGAAAAAGCCCCAGTCCCCGGAATTCATCGCAAAGGCGACCAAGAACTACAGTTTTCCCAACTGGCAGTCGGGCAACGAAGATTCCATCTACTACAACCTCAATCTCCCCGAGTTCTTCCATTGCTCCTACGTCGCTCCGCCGCAGGAGTTTTCCAAGCTTGAGCGGGCGATCGATCCGTCTCTTCTGGATCTGACCTATACGGCTGCTGACGGCACACCGACGCCGCCGCTGAAGGAATATCTGGTCGGCAAGCGCCAGGTTCAGGCGATGATGATGGCCCACAAGGGCAAAGTCGTTTTCGAGGTCTATCCGGGCATGAATCCCACCGATATCCACATCTGGATGTCGGCATCCAAACCGACGGTTGGCCTGCTTGTCGCGATGCTTGCTGATGAGGGCAAGATCGATCTGGACAAGCCGGTCCCGACCTACGTGCCCGAGATCAGAGGGTCGGCCTGGGAGCAGGCGACGGTCAGGAACGTGATGAACATGTCCTCCGGCCTCAATATTGAGGAAACCATCGAGAACCTACTGAACCCTAAATCGTGGATCGCAAACTGGTTCACGGCCGGTTTCGAGCCGAACAAGGGCGATTTCCGCGAGATGTCCAAGAATGCCAAGCCATTGCCGGGTGAATCCGCAGGCGAACGTTTCCGCTATTCCGGCGCGAATACCCAGACGCTGGTGCTGGCGACGCAATATGTGTCCGGAATGCGGTGGCAGGACTTTTGGAACGAGCGGGTCTGGTCGAAGATCGGGGCGAAGAACCCGTTCATTTGCGGGCTCGCGCCGGACGGAACTCCTCTGGCCGCCGGTTTGCACAACACGACGCCCGAGGACCTGTTGCGCTACACGTTGATTTACACGCCCAGTTGGAATGTCGTGTCGGATGAGCAGATCATCTCGGACAGGCTGCTGAAAAGCATCCAGACCATGGGCAATCCCGAGGCCTACAAGGGCTCGACCGAAGAGCAATACGGCACCGACTGGTTCGGCGAAGTCCCTGCCTACAATTCAGCCCAGTGGGACCATGTCTTCAGCGATGGCGCCATGTTCAAGCACGGCAACATGGGACAGGGTATCTATGTCGACCCGGCCCGTGATTTCTGTGGCATGTACTTCGGTCTCGCGCCCAACCCTGACGAAATCTCGGGGATCGATCACTCGCCGGGTTATCTGCGCAATGCCGCGAAGTATTTTGCCGGCCAATAGGGAGGGTACCCACATCATCCAAAGTCGGCGCGAACGGTGACGTGGGCGAGAAGGCCGCATGACCCTGAAATCCGCAGCGCCGCTCGTCACGCACTTTCAACATCGAATGGGACATTTCCAAACCTCATCTCACAGAAGGAGCAACCAAAAATGAAATATCGTCATGTTATCGCAGCCCTCGCGGTTTCCGCGGCGGCTACCTTCAGCCCGGCATACGGCCAGACAACAGAAGGACAGTCCGTTGGAGCGGCGATCGGACAGATCGCGTCGGGGCTTGCCGGGCGCATAGGCTTCGCGGCGCAGGAAATCGGCGGCGACGAGGTCATCTCGTTCAACGGTGATCAGACCTTCGCCATGGCCAGCACCTACAAGGTGGCGGTCGCCGCGAAAGTGATGGATCTCGTGGACAAGGGGGAACTCAGTCTCGACCAAATGGTCGACATCCCGCCCGACATGTATGTCGCCGGCACAGTTGCGATTGCCGAGAGATTCCCCTACCCCGGGGTCCAGTTCTCGTTAGCGAACTTGATATATCCAATGATCACAGAGAGTGACAACACGGCGACCGACGTCCTTATGGGGCTGGCAGGTGGACCAGCGGCGGTGACCGAGAACCTGCGCAGGCTCGGGATCACCGATTTCAGGGTCGATCGGCCTGTCCGCGGGATTCTCATGGATTTCTACGGCGTGCCATCGGTCACCCCAGAAGCTGTCGCTGAGGCCATCAGCAACAACCCGGCACTGGTGGCGGCCCAGGTTGGTCCCAATCCGAACTTCGAGGCAGATCCCCGCGACCACACAACGCCCAATGCGTATCTGAAACTCCTGCTTGCCATCGACGGTGGCAGGGCGATGAGTCCGAAGAGCCGCGAGTTCCTGCTGGGCGTCATGTCGCGCACGCGCACCGGCGCTGGCCGACTCCAGGGGCTGTTGCCGAAGGGAACGCCCGTAGCGCACAAGACCGGAACCTTAGGCGGAGTAGCCAACGACGCTGGCTATATCACGCTCCCCGACGGTCGGCGGTTTGCCATCGCCGTGTTCACGAACAGCAGCAAGACCTCCGAGTCGGACAGGGAACGGGCAATTGCCGAGATCGCCCGCGCGCTGTTCGATCACTTCTACCTGGCTCCGGTGGCGAAGCAATAGGTGGGTAAACCGCTCGGGGGCGCACCCTCTACCGGTGCGCCCCCAGCAACAGAAACCTCTGGACCAATCGATGGCACGCAAGACGGACGAGTCCCGTGGAGGGGGACCCAGCCAAGAATATTACCTTGCTGATGTATGCAGATAAGCACGAGGAGAAGACCCATGAAGCGAAACATAGCACTACTGTTTAGTGCAATAGCCTCGCTATTTATTGCAGTTCAACCGGCAGCTGCCCAGAAAAACATGGACACGCGGTTTGAGGAAATTAGGAGCGAAGCTCAGCGACTCATGGACGAGATCAAAGTCCCAGGTATAGCCATTGGGATCATTCACGATGGCAAGGTCCAAATGGCCGGCATCGGCATTACCAATGTTGACGATCCTCAGGCTGTCACTGAAGACACCGTGTTTTATATCGGTTCCGCGACAAAGCCCTTTACGGCCACGGTCGTTCTTAAAATGGCAGAACGCGGAGAGGTCGACCTCGAAGCCCCAGTTCGGAAGTATCTCCCGGAGTTTTCGGTCCTGGATAGCGAGGCCTCAGAAAAGGCGAAGGTCATCGACCTTTTCCAGCACCGGACTGGCTGGCAAGGCGACTATTTTGAGGATCCCAGTTCGGGGGAAGATGCCCTGGAGAAGGCCGTGCGGGCTTTTCGATACCTACCGCAACGCACACCTTATGGGGAGGTCTGGGCCTACAACAATAACAACTACATCATTGCAGGACGTCTCATTCAAGTCGTAAGCCGTGCAAAATCTTATGAGCAAAAAGTCAAGGATGAGTTGTTTGTGCCCCTGGGCATGACGCACACCTCCTTCTTCATGCCGGAACTCATGGCAGACCGCTTTGCTGTTGGCCATGCCGGCGTATACGACGGGAAGTCCGAGCCTCGGGTCAGCTTTGCGCCTTTTCCGCGCAGCGTTTATCCGGCCGGAGCCATCCTCAGCAATGTCCGTGACATGATGAAGTGGGTGCAATTTCAGTTTGACGGTAAGGACAAGGAAGGCAGTCAACTGTTGTCTCCAAAGTTGCTGGACATGGCGCACAGTCCCTTGGTCGAAGGCGAGCTGAGTGAACACACCGGCGTTGCGTGGTTCGTTGAGGATATCGGCGGTGTGCGAACCGTTTTTCATGCCGGTCGGTCGGGAGGGGCCACCTCCAAGGTGCTGTTTGCACCAGATAAGAAGTTTGGGATCGTTGTTCTTACGAACAGCGACCGTGGTATTGAAGTGTACGATGGGGTAATCGCACTGGCTCTCAAAAAGTATTTAGGTGTTGAGAAAAAACCCCTTGTTGCAATCGATGCAGATCGTAGTGCCCTTGAACCTTTCGAAGGTCTTTGGTTAGGGGATAATGAAGACTACAAACTCTATTTTGTCAAAGACCAGCTCATGGCTGAGCGCCTATACAAGCCATTAGCAGGCATGAAAATTTATGAGAACCCTCCCCCGATTTCGATGAGTAGCGCGGGTAAAGACATGGTTATCATGACAGATGGAGCCTTTAAAGGAACGGTTGGTGAGTTGATGCGTGACAAGTCTGGAAAGCCGGCGTTCCTTAGCATGCAGCACCGGATCTTCCGTCTCGAGAAATAGGTTTCATGGTTTTTGCCCTGATGATGGCCACGCTGTTCAAGCACGGCAACATGGGGCAGGGGATCTATGTCGACCCGGCCCGCGATTTTTGTGGCATGTATTTCGGATTGGCGCCCAACCAGGATGAAATCTCGGGGATCGATCATTCGCCGGGATATCTGCGCAATGCCGCCAAATATTTTGCCGGCAAATAGAGACGGTACACACACGCCACCCATGAGAAAAGAGAAATCAAACTTAAATACCGAGGATTTTGATGACTATTCAAGAATTACGCAGGTCAGTTCAAAAAATGGTACCCATCGTGGCGCTTGCGCTTGCCGCGAGCGTCACCCTGCCGGCCGTTGCTCAGGACGCCTCCGGGCCGATCCTGTTCACGAACGTCAACGTCTTTGACGGCGTGCACGAAGCCCTGATCAAAAAAGCCAATGTCGTGGTGACGGGCAACAAGATCACCGCGGTGTCAACTGAACCGTTGGCCGTCGCGGGGGGCAGGGTCATCGACGGTGGCGGGCGTACGCTGATGCCTGGCCTGACAGACTGCCATTGGCACAGCATGGCGGCCAATTTTAGTGGCAACGCATTCGCGGTTGGTGAGGGCAAGCTGAACCTTGTGGCGGCCGATGGGGCGGAAAAGACGCTTCTGCGGGGCTTCACCACGATCAGGGACATGGGCGGCAATGTCTTCGATCTAAAGTCGGCGATCGACGAGGGTATGTACGTTGGTCCCCGGATGTACGCTGCGGGGTCGATGGTCTCCCAAACGTCGGGCCATGCAGATTTCCGTCAAACGATTGATATACCTCAGAGCTATTCAAGGGATCTTACCCCGCAGGAAAGGATGGGGTCGGTCGCCATCGCAGACGGCAAGGCGCAAGTCCTGCAGCGCGTGCGCGAGAACCTGATGCGGGGAGCGGCCTTCATCAAGCTGATGGGGGGCGGCGGGGTCGCCTCGCCCTCGGATCCGCTGGACGTCTCGCAATACACCGTCGAGGAAATCGCGGCGGCGGTCGAAGTGGCGCAGAACTGGGGCACCTACGTGACGGTTCACTCCTACTCCGCGAAGGCGATCCAGAACGCGATCCGCGGCGGTGTCCGGAATGTCGAGCATGGCCAGATGATTGACGAGGAAACCGCCAAACTGATGAAGGAGACGAATACTTCGGTCTGCCTGCAGCCCTTCTATAACGACGAGGATGCGATCCCGTTACCTGCCGGCTCGTTTCAGGAAAAAAAGTACCAATTGCTGATCTCTGGAACTGATACAGCCTTCGCGTTAGCGAAGAAATACGACCTGCTGTTCGGGTTCGGCACTGACAGTCAGGGTTCACCCGCGCTCGCCGCGCGTCAGGGGGCGCAGTTGGCGAAGCTCGCCCGCTATTACGAGCCCTGGGAAGTGCTGAAGATTGCGACCAGCCAGAACTACGAGATCTTCAAGCGTTCCGGGCCGCGCGATCCCTATCCCGGTGACAACGGTGTGGTTCGGGAGGGTGCCTATGCCGACCTGATTCTGGTCGACGGCAATCCGCTCGAGAACATCGACTTGATCGCCGACCCGGAAAAGAACTTCGTCATCATCATGAAAGACGGCGTCATCTACAAGAACACCATCGAGTGACCTAATGAATAACGAGGTGAATCAGTTCGCCGCGCTACGCCTCATTTATCAGGTAATAGCACTAGTTGTTATTAGTGCAGTTAATCATTCAAATTAGATAAACCCAATTACTAATATTGGAGAAATGAACTGCAATGAAAGATGAACAGAAACTAAGAGTCTCCTATGTTGGCTTTTTCCATGAGACCAACACCTACCTCACCGAAGGAATGGGTGAAACCACGCTCGACAGAATGCGCACTTTCCGGGGCGATCAGATCAAGAATGGTTTGAAAGGAACTGCCATTGGCGGGCCAGTGGATGTGTGCGAGGAAAAGGGATGGGAGCTGCTCCCGGGTGTCCTGTTCTATCCAGACTGGTGCTTCAGCACGGTGAACGATCAGTGTTGGAAAGATGCAAAAAAAGAGATCATAGACACGCTGAGAACACAGCTACCGATCGACATCGTCTACCTTTGTCTTCACGGTGCCGGTATGGTGAATAGAACGCCCGATCTTGAAGGAGATCTAGCGGAGTCGGTCAGAGCCCTGGTCGGAAAGGACACGATGATCGTCTGGTCGGGCGACCTGCATGGCAAGATCACAGAGAAGATGAAGGACAACATGAATTTCTTCAGTGCCTGCAAACAATATCCTCATATGGATATGAATGCATGCGCACGTGATGCCATGTATCGTGCCGCTGCGATCCTGGCAGGAGAGTCTCATCCCACCCCGGCCTATCGCAAAGTGCCACTGATGATGCCGGTGAGTAATACCGAAGAGGAGGGCGCCTTTGCAAATCGACTCAAAGAAAAGTGCATTGAAATCGAAAAGCGGCCCGGCGTGTTGAACTGCTCTGTTATGCATGGTTTTCCATACCAGGACAGCGATTTTTGTGGTGTGTACCCGATGGTCACTACCGAAAACAACCTCAAGCTGGCACAAGAACTGGTGGACGAACTGGCGCAATGGATATGGGACCACCGGAAAGAGTCCGTCATCCCATTAGAACCTTTGGATAAAACGATGAGCACTGTGCTGGCCATGCTCGAGAAGGACGGCCACTATGTCCGTAAATTGCCAACGAAAGGCGATGTCATCGACCATACCCCTATTGTGATTGGGGACGCTGCGGATAACCCGGGTGGCGGAGCCGGAGGTGGCGGCACCCACTTGCTGAAGGCCCTTATGGAGACCAAAGGCCTGGGGAGAGTCGCTTTCATGTCCATACACGATCCGGAAACCGCAAAGGCCGCAGTCGCTGCCGGTGTAGGAGCGACAATCGATGTGAGCCTCGGGGGCAAGTTTGAGCCATTGGCAGGCGAACCGATCAAGACCAAAGCCTATGTCAAGTCGATTTCGGATGGGAATGAGACCGTTCGCGGGGGAACCGCTTTCAACGGCCCATTTCAGCTTGGCCCTACCGTTAGGTTGGTCATCGATGCGGTGAATACGGTGGATGTCATCGTCATATCCGGCCTATGCCAGACCTATGATGATACGCAGGGACGGCCACACGGCATCATCGTTCAGGAATATGACGTTATAGGTGTCAAAAGCGGAATGCACTTTCGAGCATTCTATGAAAACTTCACCGACAAGTTGCTGATCGCTGATGTTCCCGGAACCACTAGTCGCGACATAAGTATTTTCAAACATACCCAGCTAAAGAGTCCTATCTATCCGCTGGACGCAAACACCAGACTGGAACACAGTTGAGTAAACAGTCGGAACTGAAGAAAGACTAAGTTTTCGTGCCATGATTTATTGATGGAAAGTATTCGGTTGTCCGAACGGTGTGATTTAGCTTTGCCATTGCCGGGTGAATCCGCAGGCGAACATTTCCGCTATTCCGGCGCGAATACCCAGACGCTGGTGCTGGCGACGCAACATGTGTCCGGAATGCGGTGGCAGGACCCGTAAGCTCCCCCGCCCCCTATCAGTTCATCGCAGCATTAGTGGACAAGATGCTCGAGCATGGTTACTCCAACGAGGATTGCGGCAAGGTCATTGGTGGCAACGTGTATCGTGTCTTCAAACATGTATGGAAGTAAGCTTGCAGATGTGGCGATACACTCGGCTTTCAAAATTCATCCGCATGCAACCTAATGATCCGCTAATCGACGGCCATGGACGGTAGGCTCGATTCAAATGACAGCCGCGCGTCCTCAAAGGTTTCCTTCGAGGACGCCTGGCAGTTCATCGTCAAGGTTGGGCTCGCGGCCCATCGATACGGTTCCACCGCAGGCCGGCTGGAGTCCTTCCTCGCCGGTATTTCGAAGAAGTTTGGCTACGAGGGGGTATTCAAGTCGACCCCGTCGGACATCGTCTTTGCTGTGCGGGAAAGCCCCGATTCACCTCAGCGCGTCGAGTTTATGGCGACACCCCCTCCGGGTGTTGATCTCGACAAATTGGCGCGTCTGGGCGACCTGTTGCAGGACATGCAAGCCGGCACAATGTCGCTCGCTGACTCGGTTGCCGGACTGGATGCCATTGACAAGGTTCCGCCTCCGTGGGGAAAGTTTGCGAGCATGCTGGGTTACGCCTTTACCGGAATGGGGCTGGCGCCGCTCCTGGGTGGCGGATGGGTTGACACGATTTTTGCCACGCTGTTCAGTATCCTTGTTTACGGGCTGGTCATGCTTTCCACCCGTCTCGGACCTGTTGCATCGGCCTGGCTGCCATTCTCAACGGCGTTTGTCGTCGGGGTTCTGGCAACCGCCGTCAAGTTCTGGGTGCCGGAGCTCAATCTCGTCCTCGTAATTCTATCGGCCGTGGCGATTATCCTTCCGGGATACACCATCAGCCTTGGGGCCGGGGAACTGGTCGCGCAGCACATCGTATCAGGCGCGGCAAACCTGATGAACGGCCTGACCTGCCTGTTCAAGCAGGTCGCTGGTGGATGGCTTGGCGTCATCGCCGCAGGCTTTGTCATTCCATTGGCAGCAGTTGGGCCCGCGAATCCGATCGAGTCGGTTTGGATGTGGCTGCTCGTTCCTATCCTCATCGTAGGGCTGTGCCTCTCGTTCCAAACCTCACGCCGCGATCTTCCCTGGGCCGCTTTGGTTTGTGGCATTGCCTACCTGGGGATTATGGCCGGGAATTCACTTCTCGACAGCAACCTCGGAAATCTGGTCGGCACCATCATTGCGGTGGTCGTCGCCAATCTCTGGGGCAGGAAGACGGGACGACCGAGCTCGATCGTGCTCATTCCCGCCATCGTCCTGCTGGTCAGTGGCAGCATCGGATTTCGCGGTCTCGTCGCCATGGCGGGAGGGGAGTTGATGTTGGGCGCTCAGCAGTTTCTTCAGATGTTCGTCGTGGCTGTCACAATTCTCGTTGGAATCATGATCGGCTACACGATCACTCGCCCGGAACCCGCGACGTCCCCCCGCTTTCAGTAGCAGGTGGGTCTAGAGTCCGCCGGCATTGCAAGCGGCCTCGCGGCCAGTTGCTTTGCGTACTGCGCGGGTGTCATTCCACCCAGTGATCTCTTCGGTCGCTCCTCGTTGTACTCCTGGCGCCAGGCTGCGATCACGGTCCGGGCATGCGTAAGCTCCCCCTGCGAAAGCTAAAAAGTTCGCAGCACTAATGGACGAGGTTTACCCAGAAACACCAACGAAAAAAGGCAAAGGTCGCAAAGCGAAAAACGCGAGCATGGTATTCGCAACGTCCCAAACAAAGGAGAGGACAATGCCCAAAGGTGTAAAGTCGTACAGCAAGCTCACCCTCGAACAGATCAGCGCTCTTCAGAAGACGCTGGAAGAGGAAAAAGCAAAGCGGGAGAAAATGAGCGCAAGCAACCCTGCTATCGCCAGCATCATCACCAGTATCAACAAAGTGGGAAACGAGCTGGGGCTGTCAGTCGAAGACCTGCTCACTACTATCGCCAGGGCTGTAGTCGGTCCGGGCGCATACGTAGCCCAGCGCAGGGGACGCAAGCCGCGTGACCCGACTGCACCCAAAAAGACGAGAAGGCGCGTCGGTAAAAAGTAGCTCGTAGCAGAGCTAGTTGATGAAAGAGCCTCGTTTCGACGGGGCCTTTTCTTGCCCGCTACATACGTGTCGGCGGCGGATGAACCGCTCCGGAAATACCGGAGGCTCCGGTGGTTGAGTCAGGCCGCCATCGGCTGAGACTCGTTGAGCCGATAATACGCCTGCTCATACTCGGCCGGCGGCACGTTGCCGATGGACTCGAGCAGGCGACGGTGGTTGAACCAGTCAACCCATTCCAGCGTCGAGTACTCCACCGCATCGTGAGTCCGCCAAGGTCCGCGGGCGTAGATCACCTCGGCCTTGTAGAGCCCGATGATGGTCTTGGCGAGGGCGTTGTCGTAGGAGTGCGCGATTTCCCAGATTGAGCCCGGCTGATTTCGCCGTTTGAGACCACCGTGGATCGGAGGTCGGCGGAGCCGCTGGCGACGATGTTTACTTGTCTTTGTGGCTCCCCGCAAGTTTGCGTGCCCGGACACCGCGATAGCTCTCGCCGGTAATGGTGAGCGTGAGCGCGGCGTGCTGTAGTCGATCACGGATCGCATCGGCGATGACGGGATCGGCGATCACCTCGGCCCAGTGATCGAGCGGCAGCTGCGTGGTGAACACGGTGGCCTTGCCGAACGAGCGCTCCTCGAGGATCTCGCAGAGGTCCTGCGCCTCGGTGGCGGTGAGCTTGCGCATGCCGAAGTCGTCGAGGATGAGTACGTCGGGCTTGGCGAGCTTCTCGCGGTAGCGCAGGTACGTTCCGCTGGCGCGGGCGAGCGCGAGGTTCTCGAGCCAGGTAGTGAGGTTGAGGTAGAGCGCCGAGCGACCGTGCTGGCAGACCTGCAGGGCGATGGCCTGGGCGATGAACGACTTGCCGACGCCGGTCTGGCCGATGAGCAGCAGCGGGCGTCCGTCCTTGAGCCAGCCGAGGCCCTGGATCTCGCGGATCTGCGCCTTGGTGATCGAGCGGCGCGCGGTGTAGTCGAAGTCATCGAGGCTAACGCGGGTGGGGAGCTTGGCGGCCTTCAGGCGCCGCTGTGCGACGCGTTCGCCGCGGTAGTCGGCCTCGGCCTGCAGCAGCACGTCGAGGAACTCGCTGTAGCCGAGCTGGTCACGGGTGGCGTCGGTGACGGTCTTGTCGAACGCGGCGAGCATGCCGCCGAGCTTCATCTCGGCCATCAGGTTACGGGCGATCGCGGTACTCACAACAGGGCCTCCTGGGGGGATGGAACGGGATCGGTGGCGTAGCGCAGCAGCGGGTTGCCGGGACGGCGGACGATGTCGCGCTCGCCATCGACCGCGGGACTCGGCACGGGACGCGCGAGCAGCTCGGCGAACAGCGGCACGCGGATGCGGTCGAGGCGGCGCATCTCGGCCACCGCGGCGACGATCTTCGGCACGGCGGCGTCGTGGCCGACGGCGTGCAGGTGCTTGGTGGCCGAGCGCAGCAGCCCCTGGACGCGACGCAGGTGGCCGTAGACGTCGGCGTTGAACAGATCGACGACGAGCTGGTGGAAGTCCGGGTGGATGAAGCGCGACTGCGACAGCAGCTGCTGTGGGGTGGCCTCGTAGTAGGCGAGCGAGTTGGCCGGGAAGTGCGCGTCGATGCGCACCCGCCGGCCGCTGCGACTTCGATCCCGCGGATGCACGGCGAGGCGCTCGCCGTTCAGGAACAGCTCGACCTGGTTCAACGTCAGACGCACGCGCAGGCGCTTGCCGCGGTGGATGTGCGGCGCGCTGTAGTAGGTGGCCTCGACGACCACGTAGCAGTCGGGGTGGAGCTTGGCGTCCTTCCACTCGGCGTCGTCGAAGTCGGCGGCCGGCAGTGGCTTGAGCGCCGCGCGCTCACTCTGCTCGAAGCGCTCGCGGCGCGAGACGCCGAAGCGCCGGTGGCGCCGCTCGTTGATGCGCCGCACGCACTCGGCCAGCGCCCGGTTGAGTTCGGCGAGCGAGGTGAACCGATGCCGCCGGTGGCGGAAGCGCACGTAGCGCATCAGGATCTTCACCAGCCCCTCGACGATCGCCTTGTCGCGTGGGTGGGCGGGCCGCGCCGGCACCACCGCGGTCGCGTAATGCGCAGCCAGCGCCGCGTAGGACGGGTTGAGGTCGGGGTCGTAGCGATGGCACTTGAGCACGCCCTGCTTCAGGCAGTCCGGCACCGTCACGTGCGGCACGCCGCCGTAGAACGCGTACATGCGCTGGTGGCTGTCGAGCCAGTGGCGGCTCTTCATGTCCTCGGCCGCCCAGGCGAAGAGCAGTTGGCTGCAGCCGAGCGCGGCGACGAACACCCAGGCCGAGTGGATCTCCCCGGTGCGCAGGTCGACCCACTCGAGCGGATCGCCGGCGTAATCGACCTCGACGCGTTCGCCGGGGGCGAAGTCGCGGGCGGTCACCGTCGCCTGCTTGAGCTCGGGGAACTTGCGGTAGAACTGCTTCCAGAAGTTCGGGTAGGTCGTCAGCGACTGGGCCCGCTCCTCCCAGATGAACTTGAGCGGGTGCCCGAGGCCGAGCTCGTGCAGCACCGCGGGCCACTCGACCTGCGACATCCACAGTGGGTCGCCGGCCGTCCGCCCGGGGGCCACGCGCAGGCCGTCACGGACCTCCCGCACCGTCCGTCGCGAGCAGCCGAGCGCCCGCGCAATCTCCCGCAGGCTGCGACCGGCGCGCAGCCGCCGCTCGATCTCCGTGTACCGATCCACCGTGAACCTCCGCCGTGCCATGCGCCCCTCCCGTTCGTGGTTGTCCACGACGGTACAGGGCCGAACCGCCTCCTCGGGCGGCTCCGCCGGTGGTCCCAATCCAGGAAATCGGTGGTCCCAATGCGCGAAATCGCGTGGGGCCTATCCGGGGAAATCAGGTGGTCCCAATCCAGGAAATCGACTGGTCCCCATCAGAGGAAATCCCGCACTCGGTTGCTCCGCGAAGAAATGAGTCCACCCGAAGAAAGCCACGGCGACCGCCGAGCCGAGCGCCAACAATCGTTGCGGCGCTTCCTGCGCGCGTCGATTGCGCAACTCGAGCTCTTCCCACTCGAACCCCATCACCACTTCTCCCTATGGATCACAGGGCCGCAGGCAGCACGTACTTGATCTCGCCGTCGAACGCCACGAGGCCGCGCTTGACGAGTTGCTTCACGACTGCCTGAGCGACCGCCGGCGTCACCTTGTGGCCGAGCCGAGCCAGCACGTACGGCTCTAGCTTCTTGCGTGAGGCCGGTCGACTCTTCGGATCCGAGACGAACCCTGCGACGATCTTGCCGAGATCCTGCTCAGTCAGAGTGGCGCGCGGTGGTGGCGGCTTCTCGGTCGCTTTGGGTTCCGATTCCTTGTCGGCTTTGGCCGTACCGCTCCGCCAGTGCCAGAGCCTCAGGAATTGAACCCGCCTTGTCGACGGCGCACCCCTTGCCGCGCATGAAATCGAAAAGCGCATCGAATCCACCGTCACCGGTCACGACAATGTAGCTGGATCTACAACTCGCTACGACGTCCTGCTTGTACAGAACGCCGAGGTAGTAGGCGATGTGAAAGTCGAGCGCGTTCTTGCCGTTCTTCGAGCTCTGCACGAGCTGGAGCCGGTCGCCGAGCGGCTTCCAGGCGTTGACCATCGCCGCGTCGAACTTGTTCTGGTGAGGACCGTGAAAGACCCAGAGATGGCTGTTCTCGCCACGCACCCGCGCGACGTGCTCGGGCGGCGGCTGCAGGTTCTCAAAATCGACGAGCAGATGAAGCGGGATATTCAAGGTCGAGGGGCTTCCGTGCGTTGTCGATTTCTTCTCAGCGCGGCGGAGAGTCGGCCTGCTCCAAACTGCGTCGCAATTCCTTGTCACGCCGGAACTTGAGGGATCGGACTACATGCGCATCCGGTTCAGACTCCGTCTCGGCCGCTCCGCGTCACTTTCTGAGCTCGTCGAGCCGCACCCAGTCCCCCGGCGCCCGCTCGTAGGACCAGAAGTGCCATCCGTTCACCGCCCTCTTCCCTCCGACCGCCGCGCGACCCGCCAGCGAGGGTGAGTTGAATACCTCGCCCGCGAACCGAATCGAGCCGTCCGGCCGAACGCGCGCGGTCAGGAGCTTGCCCTTGTAGCGGCGACGCAGTCGAGCCGGCCGGTTGGCGTACTTGGCGAGAACCGGCGCACCGGCAACTTTGCCCGCCTTCCGAACCGCATTGCGTGGCTTGGATCTCGTGGCTGAGTCCCCATGCGATCCCCTCAGCCGCCCCCGTTCAAGCTCCCTAATCTCGCGAGCCAGTCGAGTCCGCAGGTTCTCGGCTCGCGCGAACTTGCCGCCGACCCGATTGCCGACCGGCTTAAGGATTCTCGAGGCAAGCGACTCCAGCTCGCGGATGTGCCCGTCCTGGATGGTCAGGTACACGCTGAAGCGATCCCACGACGCACCGTGCCTGTCTTTGAGGTGCGCCTTGAGCCGGTTCCGTAGATTGCTTGCCAGGCCCACGTAGTAGAGCCGATCCCTACGGTAGAGCACGTAGATGCCATGTCGCCCGCGGACGTAGTTGCGGACCACGTCCTGGTACTCCTCGAGAGCTTTCCGCGAGACGTTCTCAAGGTACTGAGAGACCAGCGACTGGCGTCTACCTTTCTTCATTCCGCTCCCCGGCGACTGACGTGTCGACCAAGTCCGCCTCAATCAACCGAAACTGCTCCAGCGCCGCCTCGAGGTCCTCGATGATCTCGCGAGCGATCACGGCAGGCGGCGGCAGGTTGTCGCTGTCGGCGAGCGAGTCGTCCCTGAGCCAGAAGATGTCGAGGCTGGCCTTGTCGCGGGCGACCAATCCTCGTAGTCGTACACGCGCCAGCGGCCGTCGGGGCCAGTGCCTGCCTTCGCGTCTGCCTCCGCCGCCCAAGTCGGCCGCCGGTCATGGCGATTGGCCGGGTTGTAGAGCGTCACGAACTCGTCCAGGTCCGCGCGCTTGAGCGTGTTCGTCTTGAGCGTGAAGTGCCTGTTCGTGCGCAGGTCGTAGATCCAGAGCTTCCTGGTCCACGGCGTCTCGCTGGCCGGCTTCTTGTCGAAGAAGATCACGTTGGCCTTCACGCCCTGCGCGTAGAACAGGCCGGTGGGCAGGCGCAGCAGGGTGTGCACGTCGCACTCGTGCATCAGCTTGCGGCGGATGGTCTCGCCGGCGCCGCCTTCGAACAGCACGTTGTCGGGCACCACCACCGCGGCGCGACCGTTGGGCTTGAGCAGCGTCTTGATGTGCTGCACGAAGTTGAGCTGCTTGTTGCTGGTGGTGGCCCAGAAGTCGTCGCGCTCGACGATGTCCTTCTCGGTGGAGGTCTTGCCGTCCTCGCCGACGATCATCGTGCTGCTCTTCTTGCCGAAGGGCGGATTGGCCAGCACCACGTCGAAGCGCTCACCGGGGTCGGCCGCCAGCGCGTCGGCCACCTTCACGGGCACGCTCTTCTCCGAGCCGATGCCGTGCAGCATCAGGTTCATCGCGCACGCGCGCGCGCGGTGGCCTGCACCAGCTCCCAGCCGCGGAAGGCACCTTCCTTGAGGTGGCGCTTCTCGTCGCGGGTGAGGTTGGGGTTGTGCTGCGTGAGGTACTGGTGCGCGGTGAAGAGAAAGCCGCCGGTGCCGCAGGCCGGGTCGCAGACCAGCTCGCCGGGCTTGGGGGCTATGCAGTCCACCATGGCCTGGATCAGCGCGCGCGGCGTGAAGTACTGGCCGGCGCCGGACTTGATGTCCTGCGCGTTGCGCTCCAGCAGGCCCTCGTAAGCGTCGCCCTTCACGTCGGCGCCCATCGCCGACCAGTTCTCGGCGTCGATCAGGTCGACGATCACGCGCCGCAGCTTGGCCGGGTCCTGGAACTTGTTCTGCGCCTTGCCGAAGATCAGCGCCAGCGTGCCCGACTGCTTGCCCAGCTCTTCCAGCGGCCTCCACTCAGTCACCAGCGCCTTCTTGCTCCACACGTCAACCGAAACACGTGATCGCTTGGCGCGATCTCTAGGCAGACTGGGCCGCCAACACTGTCAGCATCTCCGCCACCACTGCGAACTCTTCATCGTCCTCGCCCAACTCAAGCACGATTGGCTCGAACCCAGGCTGATCGGAATCCGGCCTCAGCGTGATGCGGCGATGCCTCCACTCCCCATTGTCAGCAGGTACCTTCTCGCTCGAGTAAACCTTGATCGTATACCGGCCGCCGGTCTCGGGGTCGTCGATGCTGCGGTGCTGCGCCACCACCACCTTGCCCTCGCGCGTGCCCGGCTGGGTTCGCGCGGAATAGGCACCACGCGCCATTAGGGATACGTCGGTTCATCGATTCGCCCACCACCTGCGCGACGAACAAGCCCGGGCTGAGGGCGCACCCAGTCGGGCAGAGGCGACCCAGTCGGTAGCGCCTTCCTCCAGCATCTGCGGCTCGGAGAAAGCTCCCGCCGCGAATCGCAGGTCAATCACGGGCGGCGCAGCTATACCCGCCGCGCGCTCAGCACTCGATATGCGGCGCAGTGGGACCACATCGCAGCCTGGTGACTTTGGCGCCGGTGCTGAGGCAGCGTCCAGGCCCGGGCGTCAACTGTTTGGGCGGCTGACCGCAAGCGGCCGCGAAGGTATGCTGCAAGTGGGGCATCCGTGCAGTAGACGTAGCAGCCCTTCATGCCGCGAGTCATCAGTGTGCGGTAGGTGTTCTTGACGATGGTGTCGGCCAGTGCGCGGGCGTTCTCGTGGATCCTCCTTCAGCATCTTCTTGAGGCCCTTGACCGACTGATCCGTCGACGCCCGCTTCGTCGCGTCGGTGACGATGCGGCCGTCACGGTAGACGAGGTCCGGGCCGATGATCACGCCCACGTAGTCCAGTTCCAGCCCCTGGCAGGTGTGGATGCAGCCGACCTGCTCGCACCGAGCCGGGCGTCACGATCCACAGACTGCCGTCTTTGTCCAGGTTCCACCGGCGCCGGTAGTCGAACGCCGGCAATCTCAATGTCCCAGGCCTGTCGGGTCCTTCTTGCTCGGCCATTTCCAGCAATAGCCGGCGACGACGCGCGAGCGGTTGTTCGGCGCGGTTCTTCCGCTCGATCAGTTCGTGCAGCTCGGTCGGGCTGTCGAAGACGCGGAAGTCGAACTCGGCGGTGTCGAGCGTGGGTTCGCGGTATGGCGGATGTCCAGCGTGTCGTCCAGCCACGCCAGGTAGCCGTCGGAGCCGTTGCAGCGGAACTGGGACGAGAGTTCGAGCTCGGTCACCTCGGCGTCGAACTCCCGCGCGCGGGCGCGCAGCTCTTCTGGTGTGGCCGATGTCCTTCACCGTGACGCGCTGGTCGTCGTCGACGAAGAAGACCGTGCAGCGCGCGGAGCGGATCAGCTCTCGAATCTGGTTGTCGCCCAGGTTGCGGTAGAGGCCGCATTTCTCGTTGAGCCGATGCGCCTCGTCGACGATCAGCGTGTCGAAGGTGTCGGGCGGCGTCTCCATGAAGGCGCCGACCGCTGAACAGATTGGTAATGCGCGACTTCGTGAACGTGCCCGCCAGCTTGGCCTCGTAGACGGCGCGCGGCGCGGCGTTCTTGGTCACGTAGCGGGCATTGCGCTCGCGCCCGATCAGCGCGCCGAGCAGGTTGATGGCGACCACCGACTTGCCGGTACCCGGCCCGCCCTGCACGATCACGCACCTGCTTGCGCTGCGCGGGCCTGCGCTCGGCCTGCAGGAGCGTCTCGAAGACCACCTTCTGGTCGTCGATCAGGACGAACTCCTGGCTTGCCCGGCAGCAGCCCTGCGACTGCGTCGGCCAGCATCTTCGACGGCCGGATGCGCCCGTTGTCGATTTCGTAACAGGGCCCGCCACGGTCGCCGTGGCGCATGTGCTCGTTGATGAAGGCCTGCAGCTTCGCCGCATCGCGCGCACGAAGACCGGCGCCGCCAGGTGATCGCGGTAGCGCGGATGCGTCGATCTCGCCGTTGCGGGCGTGGTTGTGCAGGTAGGCGCAGGGCTGCAGCGTCGATCGGCCTTCCTGTACGGCCTCGTTGAAGTCCTCGAGCAGGCAGGCGTAGGACCAGGCCTGGTACGAGGGGTGGGGCCCCTCGCGTCTCGCCCCCGGCCGCCCGGCGTGCCCAGACGATCGCGTCCTTCCTCGCTCCGCCGCGACTCGGACCATTGCTTGAGCTCGACGATGACGACCTTCGTGCGCCCCGCGCGTCTTCGCCCGGTGATCACGAAGTCGATCCGCTTGGAGCTCTGCGGCAGCTGGTACTCGATGGCTACACCCGTGTCGCCGGGATCTCCTCATCCTGCATCGCGTTCCCCATGTCCTGGAGCGAGTGCTGCCACGACGTGACCTCCGAGCGGCCGAGCCATGTCCGAGCCCGCTCCGAAACTGACGCGACACGACGTCTGCGATCCGTTCACGCTGGGCGTGATGAAGGAGCTGAACCCTGCCTGGCCGAATAGACGATCACGATGGCGCCGCGCTCAGAGTACTCGTCGTACTTCTTGCTGCTGCCGCGCGCCCGATCGACCGGGTACTTGAGTTCGTTGAGCTTCAACTCGTCCTGCGCCGCCGCGACGGGGTCAACGCCAAGCGCGGACGCGAGTCGAATCAAGTACAGAAGAACGTCCGCAGCCTCGGCCGCCACGGCATCGCGTTTCCCGGCGGCAGGTCGCGACTCTGCTCATCTGTCATCCACTGGAAGTGTTCCAGCAGTTCGCCAGCCTCCACGACGAGCGCCGACGCCAGGTTCTTCGGCGAATGGAACTGCTGCCAGTCGCGAGCCTCCGCGAACTGATCCAGCTGCCTGGCAAGATCTTGGAGGGTATCAGTCATAGCTGTCGATCTCAATCAACGTTGGTAATAGGGCGGGCTGTCGACGGTAACCGTGCGCGCACACCCGACCGCTGCGGTACCCTCGGAGATCAGTGCGTCGGCCAGTTCGCCGGAGCTGTCCGCCAAGCCGCGACAGCGCGCGCAGCAGAACAGTGCGTCGCTCGATTGCCGAGTTGGCGCGTGCGCGCAGCAGGTCGCGCACGGTGTCGCGCAGCGTGCGGGCGATGGTGCGGATCTGGTCGGGCGTCTGCACGCCGTCGGTCGAGTTCCTCGGGCGCGTACTCGAAGTCATCGTCGAGCTGCCAGTCGCGACGGGCGCGGGTGGGCTTGTCCAGCACCTGCAGCCAGTAGCCCGCCTCCACCCGGCTGCCCGCCTCCGTCACCTCGGTGCGGATGCGGTAGACGTCGTAGTTGACGTTTACGCCGTCGGCGACCGCCTGCGGGTGGCCGTACTCCATCACCAGGTTCTGGTTGAAGAAGCCGAAGGTCTGCTTGTTGGGCGTGGCGGTAAGGCCAATCAGGTAGGCGTCGAAGTACTCCAGCACCTGGCGCCACAGGTTGTAGATGGAGCGGTGCGCCTCGTCGGTGACGATCACGTCGAAGGTCTCGATCGGGAACGCCGGGTTGTAGTCGATGGGCTCGACCTCGCGGAACAGGCCCTCGACGCCCGCGGTCGAGCGCTCCTCCTCGTCCTCCGGCAGCTCGCGCCCCTTGAGCATCGAGTACATGCGCTGGATGGTCGAGATGCAGACGCGGGCGGTCGCGGTCGAGCTGGTTGCTCGCCAGGTGCTGGACGATGTACTCCTCGCCGAACTTGTAGTTGTTCACCGGCGAGACGTACTGGTCGAACTCCTTCTTGGCCTGCCGGCCGAGGTTGCCGCGGTCCACCAGGAACAGCACCCGCCGCGCGCCGGCGAACTTGATCAGCCGGTAGATGGCGCTGATGGCGGTGAAGGTCTTGCCGCTGCCGGTGGCCATCTGGATCAGGGCGCGGGGCTTGTCGGCGGCGAGCGAGGCCTCGAGGTTGCGGATGGCCTGGATCTGGGCGGGCCAGAGCTTCTGGTCGCCCCACTCGGTGATGAGCTCGGGCATGGAGCGCAGGCGGCGGCGGAACGTATCGGTGGGCGGGGCGTCGTGGACGCCGCCGGTGACGGGGATCGTCCCTTGCGCGGGCAGTCCCGCGAGCCAGTCGGCCAGCGTCGCCGGTTGGTGGAAGGCGAAGACGGGGCGCGAGCGCGGCTCAGGATCGAGGCCGCTGGTGAAGCGCGTCTCGATGCCGGTGGATTCGTACGCGAACGGCAGCGGCCGGCGCCAGGCCGGCAACGTCGCCGGCAGGCCCTGCACGTAGCGACCCGATTGGTGCTCGACGCCGATCAGCGGCACGCCGGCCTTCTTGGCCTCGATGACGCCGGCCGCCTTGCCGTCCACGTAGAGCAGGTAGTCGGCGTAGCCGTGGCCGGCGTCGAGCGCGAACTCACGGATGGCGACGCCGCGCGCGGCGTGGATGTTGGCGTCGGACACTCCGCACACATGCCAGCCCGCCGACTGCAGCAGTCGGTCGATCTTCCTGCCTGGCCTTCTGTTCGGGCGTCATTCGCGTTCTTGGGCCCTACCCTCGCCGCTCGGTCGCCCATCGCGTCCTTGCGCGGCGTCATCTATAGCCCATTTGGGCGAAGTTCTCTAGATTAGTCAGCGCGTTAGATGCGGTCGCATGCCCAACGGACGGAAGGCGTCGCAGATTGCGAGCCTGATCGGCCACGAGGCCCGGCGAGCCCTCGAGATCGGCCACACGCTGGCGCAGGACGCCGGGCTCTCCGACCGCCCCGCCCAGGCCCTCGCCGAATGGGAGGAGCATGTGCGCTCGTCGATCGAGCAGAACCCCACGATCCCGGAGACCGAGAAGCAGCAGCTCGTGCTGTCACGCCGCGGCCAGGGCAAGTTCCGCGACAACGTGTCGCGCATCGAGACGCACTGCCGGGTCACCGGCGTGAACCGCCCCGAGCACCTCATCGCGAGCCACTGCAAGCCCTGGCGCGACAGCGACAACGCCGAGCGGCTTGACGGCGAGAACGGGCTGCTGCTCACGCCGTCCATCGATCACCTGTTCGACCGCGGGTTCATCAGCTTCGAGAACGGCGGCGAGCTGCTGGTCTCGCCGGTGGCGCACGAGGTGTCGCTCGCGGAAGATGGGCGTGCCGGTGGGGCAGCGGGTGAATGTGGGCGGGTTCTCGCAGGGGCAGCGGCGGTATCTCGAATTTCATAGGGAGTCGGTGTTTTTGCAGGCGGTGCGTCGCTAGGATCCCTGGCCACCTGACAAGGGACGTTCAGATGGCCGGACCCAGATCGCCACTTAAGGACCCGCCCCTCCGAAATCCAGGGCAATCCCTGGATGAGGAGATGCGCAGCTTCTTCGACGATAAGGCGACGATGCCTTTCGCGGTCGTTCTCGGCCTCTGGACCGTAACGCTCGTCGAGTGGTTGGGCTACTGGCGTCACACGCCGCGGCAGCCGTGGCTATTCACGATCTCCGCGCTGGCTGCAACGGCATGGCTGGCCTGGCGCCTCGTCCGGGTTCGACGCACGGATGCGCAAGCTCAAGCTCGGACGCGATGGCGAGCGCGCCGTCGGCCAGTTCCTCGAGGGGCTGCGCGAGGCCGGCGCCCGTATTTTCCACGACATCCCAGCCGAGGGGTTCAACCTCGACCACGTCGTCATCTCGACGCACGGAATCTACGTCGTCGAGACCAAGACGATCACCAAGCCCTCCGCGGACGCCAAGGTCATCTACGACGGCGAGCGGGTCACTGTGGCGGGGCGCATGCCCGACAGGGACCCGGTCAAGCAGGCTGCAGCGGAGGCGAACTGGCTGCGACAGCTCCTGAAGCAATCGACCGGCCGCGACTTCCCGGTGCGCGGCGTGGTCGTCTATCCGCGCTGGTGGATCGAGCAGACGAACAAGGACCGTCCACGAGAGGTCTGGGTACTCGAGCCCAAGGCGCTGCCCAAATATATCGAGAACGCGCCGGTGGTGATCTCCGCCGAGGACGTGGCAATGGCTGCGTACCACCTCTCCAGGTACGTGCGGGGCGAGAACCGAGATGGAGGCTAACGCCCGCATGTCTCAGTCAAGGGCTACGTTCGACGCGGCCATTCAGGATGCCGAGGAGCTTTACGTCGAGGATCGAGTGCGTGAAGCACTCGCCGCACGCATTGCTTCTGAGGGCGAAGGGCCGTGCGCCCGGTTCATTCAGCGCCGGCTCGACGAAGAACTCAAGAAGTTCAACAACCCGAACACGGAGAAGACCCGAAGGCTTTTCATGGACTTCCTGGAAGTTGACGTTACGGCTTCCTGGGTTTGGAACCAGTACGACGTAACCAAGGTGAAGACGACTCTCGATACGCTGATCGCCAAGCGCGGCGAAGCCGTGCACCGATCATCACCCAAGCGCGGCGGTCCGCCGGCACCTCACTTGGTCACCAAGGACGAACTGAAGAAAGCGATCAATTTCCTGAAGTCCCTGGTTGAAGCCACGGAGAGGGCGCTCTGAGGGCATGCGCCGCGACGCCAAGGACCGGCCGCGCCTCACACGAGAGCCTGGATACCCTTCCGATCGATCACGTCCAGCAACTTGAGCGACGGACCGCTAGGGCGCTTCTCGCCGATTTCCCACTTCTGCACGGTCGATACGCTGGTGTTGAGTACAGCCGCGAACACCGCCTGGCTCATGCGAGCACGCTCCCGGATCGCCCGTATCTGCCTCGCCGACAGCGGACGAATCGGTGGCAGGCACATCGCGTCGAACTCGCGCAGCGTCTGCTTGCCGAGCGCCCCGGCACGGTGCAGGCCACGGGCCGTCTCGTGCATTTCATTCAGTATGCGGCTCTTCTTCATCGCAGATTTCCGTCAACTCACCCGCCCGAAGTGCTCTGCCGAGCGACAGGACGTCCAGCTCGAGCAGCGCCTCAGCAGTCATCTGGAGTACAGCCAGTTCCCGATCGTCAATCGTGGCGCGCTCGTTCTTGGCGAACCCATACAGGAAGAACCAGCGCTGACCCATGCGGGTCGCAATCAGGACGCGCGCACAGCGCTCTGTCCGGCAGGCCCGCCTTTCGGCTCCAGCGAGCGAAGGTCCGTGTTTTGAATACGCGACGCCGCATGACTGTAGCACTAGGTGATACGAACAACAAATCCTGAGGCTGCGACCAGCGACGAGGACGGCCAGGTCGTCATCTCGCCTGGGAAGGCACGGTAGCGACGCGTCGTACCGTGCTCGAGTTCAGGAATTGCGTCGTTTGCTCAGAAATCGACGAGCCTCGGCAATCCCGGCATCTTGGCATTGGACACCGCCCAACCGCCCCGCCGTTGACCCCACTGCACCCCCTCTCGAGCCTACCTGCGGCGGCCGCGGTCGATCACCTCATCCCTCGGTCGCGTTGGTCGAGAGGAGCTATGGGCAAATCGTGCGCGTGCAGGCCGGGGCGCGACTCGTCGGGAGAACCTATGGCCAACTGCCCGAGCGGTGGCAGGCCGCTGCCTCAGGCATCGGCGTATCACGCACGGTACTGCTGGCACGATGTCGCAAATTGCGACATCAAGTGATGAACCGCAGGGGCTTTGAATGCGTCCGCGTCGCTCACCGAGGGCGCAAGGCTGCCGCCTGGTAGCGCGCGAATCTCCGGGAGAGGCAGTTGCTCTCCCGCCCGCCAGCATGGATCCTGGCGCCTCATGGACGACAAGCCCCTCTACGACCGCTACGGATGGCAATCGGACCTGGGCACCTTCTCCCGCTCCGAGCCGCGGGTCGTCCGCCTCCAGTTGCAGGCATTCGTCTCCGACGCCTCGCCCGAGCAGGTCCGCGCCTGGGACCAGTCGATCCCGTGGCTGCAGCGCGAGTGCCGCGAGCTCGAGGTGCGCGACACCGCCGCCCGTGAGTACACCGCGATCCTCGAGTACGAACTGCCGCGCGACTCGCGGCGTCCGGACGTCATCGTGCTGGAGCGCGGCTGCGTGGCCGTCCTGGAACTCAAGGGCGCCCTGCACGCTTCGCGCGCCGCGCTCGACCAGGCCCTTGGCTATGCGACGGGACCTGCGCGGCCTACCACGCCGCCTGCGCCGGACGCCGCGTGACGCCGGTCCTGCTCGTCCGCGGTGGCGGTCCGGACGCCGTGCTGCGCGACGGCGTGTATGTCGTCGGCCCCGAGGGACTCGACACGCTGCTCGAGCGCCTCTCGGTTGCCGGCGAACCGCTGATCAGCGCCGTGGACTTCCTGGCGCCCGATGCGTACGCGCCGCTGCCGACCATCGTCCAGGCCGCGCGTGAACTGTTCGAGCGGCGCGAACTGCCCATGATCAAGCGTGCGCGGGCCGCGACCGACCCCGCATTGCAGTACATCTCCGCGATCGCTCGCGAGGCCGCGCGAACCCGCAGCCGGCACCTGGTCCTGCTGAGTGGCGTGCCCGGATCGGGCAAGACCCTGGTCGGGTTGCAGCTCGTTCACGCGCACTGGCTCGACGACCTCGCGGTGCCGCGCGCCAACGGCCGGCCGGCGGCGCCGGCGGTGTACCTGTCCGGGAATGGCCCGCTGGTGCAGGTGCTGCAGCACGCGCTCCAGGATGCGGGCGGCGGCGGCCGGACGTTCGTGCAGGCGATCAAGAACTACGTCAGCCAGCACAGTCGACCCGGCCAGCCGGTGCCGCCCGAGCACCTGATCGTGTTCGACGAGGCCCAGCGTGCGCACGACGCCGAGCGCGTCGCCCACGTGCACGGCAGGCCGGTCGGCAAGTCCGAGCCGGAGCACTTGATCGAGTTCTGCGAGCGCATCCCCGAGTGGTGCGTGCTCGTGGCACTGATCGGCAACGGGCAGGCGATCCACGTCGGCGAGGAAGGCGGCGTTCCGCTGTGGCGCGATGCGCTGCGGCGCTCGCACCGGGCCACGGACTGGACGGTCCACGGCGCGCCGGCGTTCGCCGAGACCTTCGCCGGGTTGCCGGCGCGCCTTGCGCTGGACCCGGCGCTGAGCCTGGACACCGAGATCCGCTTCCACCTGACGCCCAAAGTTCATCAGTTCGTCGCGGGCTTGCTCGAGGGGCAGTCGGCCGACGGACTGTCGCCGGCTGGCCGACGAGCTGCACGCGGGCGGGCACCGATTCCTGCTCACCCGCCGACCTCGACGCGGCGCGGGACTACCTGCGCGAGCGCTACGCCGACGCCCGGTCCGCGCGCTACGGGCTCGTCGCGTCCTCCAAGGACAAGTGGCTGCCGTCCTTCGGCGTAGACAACACCTTCCAGACCACGAAGCAGTTGCGGGTCGGGCCCTGGTACAACGCCGCGCCCACGGATTCCCAGTCGTGCTGCCAGCTCGAGACCGTGGCGACCGAGTTCTCGTCACAGGGTCTCGAGCTCGACTGCGCCCTGCTCGCCTGGGGCTCGGACCTGCTGTGGGCCGGGGACGACTGGTCGATCGAGTTCGCGGGCAGGAATCGTCCGCCGCTCAAGGACCCGCTCACGGTAAGGAAGAACGTCTACCGCGTGCTGCTGACGCGGGGGCGGGACGGGACCGTCGTGTTCGTGCCGCCGGACTCGAGGATGGATGCAACGGCGGAACGGCTGGCGGCGGCGGGGTTCCGGGAGTTGTAGCTGGCGGTCGGCCGCCTACGCAGCCACCGCCACCGACCGGCGTTTCGACGCTACGTCGACCGGCGTCCTACGGCCCGGCTCAACACCTCCGCCATGCGCGTCTGCCAGCCCTGCCCCGTCGCCTTCCAGCGCGCGAGCGTGTCCGGCGGCAGGCGCAGCGAAATGGCGAGACGCGCGTTACCGGACTGCGGTCGGCCGCGCGGCTTGAGAAGCCGTGTCGCGGCGGCATCGCCAACGAGCGCCGGCAGCGTGTCGCGAGCAGGCCGCGCACGCTCGAACGTGGCATCGGTCCACTCCGGATTCTCTCGCGTGGTTGTCGTTGCCCTGGGCTTGCGCTTCATATCGCCATATTCCTTGCGAACGTCCTCGGCGATCATCGCGGTGTCCCACTCGAACTGCTCCGCGACCTCGAAAGAAATGCCGCGGGTAGCGACATTCCGTTCGTTCTTGGCCGGATCGAAGCTGATGTCTGACACTTGGCGTATATACGCTAATGCGGTGGCTCAAGCGGTGACTGCGAGGCCACAGCCCCGACACCGCGGACGATGCGCCTTCAGCGAAAGCGTCGGCCGCGGCGATTCTTGATGTGACTCCCCCCGAAATACCTGCTGCGGCGGCGAGGCCTATCTCGAGCGATGGGCGGCGTTCGTCTCGAATCACGATGCCGAGCTGCTCCAGATCGGCACCGAAGCCGACCTGCTCATCGATCGTGCGACGTCCGTCGCGGTGGCCGAATGGAGCTACGGGCACGCCGAGCGCGTTCGGGCCGAGGTGTGGCCCGGCGGGACCGACTCGAACGCCCAGAACGCCTAGGACGTCAGGCCGTCTTGCGCCAGACCCAGATCTCGGGCAGCGAACTGCAGGCGCCGATCCCGGGTCAGTATCCGTTCACCCGACGCGCTCGCGGAAGCGAGCAGATGCATGTCCACCCAACCGAGCCCGCGTCCCATCAGACGATGGCGCGAGACAAATGCCAGCACGGCTGAGTGATCGACAACCGGTGCCTTTGGCAAGGCCTCGAGTGCATCGAGGATCTCGACCCGGCTCGCCAAGTGCCCGCAAGCGACCTCGCCCACGATGAACGGGTGCACGGCCACCTGCGCCTGTTCAAGTAACCCAATGAGGATCGGGTCACCCCGCCGCAAGTGGTCGATCCACACGGCCGTGTCGACGAGCATCACTCGTCCCGCGATGGACGCTGGCGCCGCCTCGGAGTCGAACGAAGCCTCTTCTCGGTACCGCCGAGTTCAATGAGTTTTCTGGCGCTCTCGCGCGCTATCAACGCCTCCAGACCCGCGTTCAGAACCGCACTGTTCTCACGCAGCCCGGTCAACGCCCGCGCGCGCTCGAGCAGCGCCTTGTCGACGTTCGAAGAGGTGGACACGTGCATGACTATGGCTCCATCCGTCTCGCTTCTCAAGCTGCCTCTGACCCTCGCGAATCATGCCGACCGGACTTTGCTCAGGCACGCGGGTCCCGACGAACACGGGCTCGCCCCCGAGGATCTCAGGATTCGACTGGACGACTTGGCCGTGGGTCACTGCGAACCTCACCGAGGCAGGAGTCTGCTGAAGATTCGAGGCTGACGAAAGCGCAATATTTGACCAGAGTGGACTGATTCGCGTGAGGCTGCGGCCAGATATTCCTCGATCGCCTTCTTGACGTTCTCGAGAGCCTCGGACTCGGTGCGACCCTGCGACAAGCAGCCGGACAGGCCCGGCACCGAAACGGCGAAGCCTTCGTCTGACGCGTGCAGTCCGACCTTGAACTTCATTCCACCGCGGTCTGTGCCACCCACCGCACCACAAGCAACACCACCCCCGCCAGGTACAGACTCCCGAAGATCTCCTTGTTGTACCGGGCCAGCCACTCCGGCAGGTAGATGTCGAAGTTCGCGCGCCGGTCTTCCGTGTACCGCGCCGCGATCGGCGTGAGCGGGCACCGCCAGCGATTGACCGCGAGCACGACGACTTCGCCGAGCACGATAAGCGCGAGGATCGCCGCCAGGCGGAAGCGCCCCTGCAGCGTGAGCACGGGAATCGCCACGATGCAGCCGGCGAACACGGCCCACACCGCGGTGTGCAGGAGCCTGATCGCTCTCAGTCGGCGCTCGTCCACCGGCTCTCCACTCGAAGCTGCAGCATCCTCGCAATCCCTTCCAATCAGCCGAGCCTCGACCGGACCGACTTGATCAAGGTCATCAGCGGCATTTCACGCGGACCGGCGACGACCTCGAAGGCCTGCCCCGCCGCGACGCTGCCGGGCACCTCGACCGCCAGGTAGAAGCCGCAGTGGCCACTCCGCGCCAGGGTGCGCACCGCGGTCGCATCGCCCATGGCCGCGTTGAGCTTGTAGCAGGGCGCGCGCGGCTGCGTCACCCGCAGCACGCAATCCGGAAAACGGAATTGATCCCCGACGTACAGCGACGCTTCCAGCACGCCGCTGAGCGTCAGGTTCTCGCCGAGGCTTCCATACGGCAGGTCCGTTGAGAGCCCCAGGGCCTGCCGGTGCTCGCGCCAGAACGCATAGTGCTCGCTCGGGTAGGCGTACACCGCTTTCGCAAGCCCGCCGTGCACTGTCAGGTCGGCCTGCTCGTCGCCGGCGAGCCCGAGCGTGCCGACGGCCACCGGTCCGCGGGCCGCCTGCTTGCGGAAGCCGCTCATCACGCGCTGCTCGCCCACCTGCAGGGGCTGCACGGCACCCACTTGCACGCTGAGGACCTGCAACACCACAGATGCTATGCAGCAGCCGTCTCGACCGTTGACGGCAGCTGGCTCAGCACCAGCTTGTCCATCTGTACGCGCTTGCTGGCTTCGTCGATGTCGATGCCCACGAGCCGCCCCGCGGCGTTGTAATCCAGCACCACCCCCTCGGAAACCTCGCGACTCTCGACGCTCGGCTCGTCCGAAAGGTCGATGTAGAGCGAGTCGGTGTCGGCGAAATAGCTGAGCTTCACGGTTTGAACCCCCAGCCGTCACGGCGCCCACGGGAACGAATATCTGTCGAAATCGGGCCCTTTCGCACCTGATGACCCGCGAGTCTACGCGCGAGGCTGCACATGACAGGTAATCAGGTCTCGCTCCGTCAAGGCAGCATCATGTACTTTACGATCGTTGGTACAGTCTCGTCGATCGAGACGATCGCCGCAGGTGCGGGTGTCCGCGAGCGCACCAGGCTGAGGAAGCTGTACGGGCGCGGGCGCTGGATGAAACGCAAGGGCGTGGCGGAGGTTCGGCTAGCGTCGGGCGAGTTGATCCGCGCGGAGCTGCATTGGTATGAGTGTGCCGGCATCGGCAAGCGCGAGTTCAAGATCAAGCGAATTCTTGCAGGTAACCAGACATGACTGCAGACACGGTGGATCTGGTCGTTTGCCTAGAGAACTCGGGCTATGAAGCCGCTCTCGAGCGGCGAAAGTTGTACGGGCTGCTCCCGGATGCCGGGGCCGAAGCACGGGGCCTGCTGAGGGTGATCGACGAATCCGGCGAGGATTACCTGTATCCCGCCGGGATGTTCTACAAGGTGGAATTGCCACTGGCCGTGAGGCGAGCGGTATTCCGGGCCGCCTAGCCGCGAAGAAAACGCGGCCCGGGTCACCGCAACCTTCGTCACGGCCCCGGGCCACAGCGGGAGGATTCCTCAGCGGTTCAGTCGCTCCGCCACCAGGTTCGCCACTACCGACGGATCCGCCAGCGTCGAGATGTCGCCGAGCTGCTCGTGCTCGTTGGCGGCGATCTTCCTGAGGATGCGTCGCATGATCTTGCCGGAGCGCGTCTTCGGCAGGCCCGGCGCCCACTGGATGAAGTCGGGCGTGGCGATCGGGCCGATCTCGCGGCGCACCCACTCGCGCAGCTCCTTGCGCAGCGCCTCGGTGGGCTCGGCATCCACCACCAGCGTGACGTAGGCGTAGATGCCCTGGCCCTTGATGTCGTGCGGGCAGCCCACGACCGCGGCCTCGGCAACCTTGGCGTGCGCCACGAGCGCGCTCTCCACTTCGGCCGTGCCGAGGCGGTGGCCGGCGACGTTGAGCACGTCGTCCACGCGGCCGGTGATCCAGTAGTAGCCGTCCTCGTCGCGCTTGGCGCCGTCGCCGGTGAAGTAGCGGCCGGGGAAGGTCTTGAAGTACGTGTCGATGAAGCGCTGGTGGTCGCCGAACACCGTGCGCATCTGGCCGGGCCAGCTGTCGGTGATCACGAGGTTGCCCTCGCAGGCGCCCTCGAGCGCCTGGCCCTCGTTGTCCACGATCGCCGGCTGCACGCCGAAGAACGGCAGCGTCGCGGAGCCGGGCTTCTGCGCGATCGCGCCGGGCAGCGGCGTGATCAGGATGCCGCCGGTCTCGGTCTGCCACCAGGTGTCCACGATCGGGCAGCGGCCGTCGCCCACCACGCGGTGGTACCACTCCCAGGCCTCGGGGTTGATCGGCTCGCCCACCGTGCCGAGCAGCCGCAGCGACTTGCGCGAGAACTTCTTCACCGGCCCGTCGCCCTCGCGCATCAGCGCGCGCAGCGCCGTGGGCGCGGTGTAGAAGAGCGTCACCTTGTGCTTGTCCACGACCTGCCAGAAGCGGCTCGAGTCGGGGAAGTTGGGCACGCCCTCGAACATGAGCGAGGTGGCGCCGTTGGCGAGCGGGCCGTACACGACGTAGCTGTGGCCCGTCACCCAGCCGACGTCGGCGGTGCACCAGAACACGTCGTCCTTGTGCAGGTCGAACACCGCCTCGTGCGTGAGCGCGGCGTACACGAGGTAGCCGCCGCTGGTGTGCAGCACGCCCTTGGGCTTGCCCGTGGAACCCGACGTGTAGAGGATGAACAGCGGGTCCTCGGCCTCGACCGGCACCGGCGGGCACTCGTCGGGCTGGCCGTCCACCACCTCGTGGTACCAGCGGTCGCGGCGGTACATCGGCACGGTGGCGCCGGTGCGGTTCACGACCAGCACGTGCTGCACGGTCTCGGTGCCCGCGCTCGCGAGGGCCTGGTCCACGTTGGCCTTGAGCGGTACCTTCTTGCCGCCGCGGATGCCCTCGTCCGCCGTGATCACCACGGTCGAGGCGCAGTCGGAGATTCGGCCGGCGAGCGAATCGGGCGAGAATCCGCCGAACACCACCGAGTGGATCGCACCGATGCGCGCGCATGCGAGCATGGCGACCGCCGCCTCCGGGATCATCGGCAGGTAGATCGTCACCCGGTCGCCCTTCTGCACGCCGAGCGACTTGAGCGCGTTGGCGAGCTTGCAGACGCGGTGGTAGAGCTCGCGGTAGGTGACCGCCAGCGACTGCGACGGGTCGTCGCCCTCCCACAGGATCGCGGTCTTGTCGCCGCGCTCGGCGAGGTGGCGGTCGAGGCAGTTCGCCGACACGTTGAGCTGGCCGTCGTAGTACCAGCGGATGCGGAAGTCGCGGGCGTCGTAGCTGACGTCCTTCACCTTGGTATAGGGACGGATCCAGTTGATCCGCTGCCCCATCCGCGACCAGAACCCCTCGGGATCCCGCACGGACTCCTCGTACATGCGGACGTAGTCGTCGTGGCGGATGCGCGTGCGGGCCGCGAACCCGGCCGGCACTTCGTACAGCTTGCTCATGTGATTCTCCCCTCCGTCGAGCCGCGATGCGCCGCCGCTCAGTCGAGCGCGGCCCGGACGCGCGACGCGTGCTCCGCGAGCACGGCCGGGTCGGCCATGTCGCGCGCGTGGAAGCGCAGTTCGAGCCCCGCGTGACGCGGCAGCACGTGAAAGTGGACGTGGAACACGCTCTGGCCCGCGGCGGGACCGTTGAGCTGGGCGATCATCACGCCAGGTGCGTCGAAGGCCTTCTTCACGGCGCGCGCGACGCGCTGCGTGGTGAGGATGGTCGCGGCGAGCGACTCGGGCGCGAGCTCGAAGATGCTCGCGGCCTCGGCCTTGGGGATCACCAGCGCGTGGCCGTCGACCTGCGGCATCACGTCCATGAAAGCGAGCGTGTGCTCGTCCTCGAGGACCGTGTGCGCCGGGATCTCCCCGCGCAGGATGCGTGCGAACACGTTGCTGCGGTCATAGGCCATGGCCGTCCCTCGCGGCTGCCGGGCTGATCGCAGTATAGCCACGGCGCGCCGCCCCCCTGCAGGCCCCTTCGACCAAAGGATGACCCGGGGCGCGTGCGGCGCCGCCCTCGCTAGCGGTAGCGAGCGGCGTCCTCCGGACGGCCCCACGCGAGGTAGAGCTCGCGCAGCCGCTGGCGCCCGACGTCGGGCAAACCCGGAATCGGCGAGTGTTCGAGGCCGGGCAGGCTCGCGATCAGCATCGGCTCGGCCACCGCGTAGTCGCCGAGCTTCGCAATCGCGGTGCCCTCGGTGTTGAGCGCCGCGGCCACCTGCCAGTGGTCGCCCGGGAGGCTCAGCTCGAGGATGCGGCGCGCCTCGGCCGCGAGCGCGCGCGCCTCCTCGTAGCGCCCGGTGGCGAGCATCAGGTTCGCCTTGACGGTGAGCGTCCCGGCGAACTGCGGATGCTCGCGGCCGAGGGCCCGCTCGCGGATGGCGAGGCTCTCGTCGACCAGCGCGGCCGCCTCCTCGTAGCGGCCCACGTCGGTCAGCCAGTAGGCGAGGCTCGTGCCGGACGCGGCCACGTCGGGGTGGTCGGGACCGAGCGTGCGGCGGCGCATCTCGAGCGCGTCGCGCAGCATGTCCACGGCGGCCTCGCGCTTGCCCTGGCGGTACAGCACGAAAGCGAGGTTGCTCAGGTTCAGCGCGATGTCGGGGTGGTCCTTCCCGAGCATGCGCCGGTTCATGTCCAGCGCCTCGAGGTAGGTCTTGCCTGCGCCGTCGTCGTCGCCCTTGAGTTCGAGCGTGTAGGCGAGGTTGTTGAGCGAGGTGGCGATCTCGGGGTGCGCCGCGCCGTACAGGCGGCGCTTCATCGCGAGCGCCTCGCGGTGCAGTTGTTCCGCTTCCTCGAGCTGCCCCTGGTCCATCAGCGCCCACGCCAGGTTGCCCATCGCCTGCGCCAGCAGCGGGTGGCCCTGGGGGTGCAGGTCGCGTCGCATGGCGAGCGCGAGTCGCAGGCTCGGCACCGCCTTCTCGTACTCGCCGCGGTCGTAGTGGCTGAGCCCGAGCGCCTCGATGCTGGCCGCGACGTCGGGGTGCTTCGGGCCGTACAGGGCGCGGCGGATCGACAGCGCCTCGCTGATCGCGGGTTCGGCGTCCTCGTAACGGCCCTGCCGCGAGAGCACGTCCGCGAGCAGCATCAGCGTCTGCGCGACCTCGGGCGAGCGCTCGCCCTGCGCGGCGCGCTGCGCCTTGAGCGCCCGGCGCAGGCTCGATTCCGACTCCTCGTACTCGCCCTTGAGCATCAGCACCTCGCCGAGGTGCCCGAGGCTGCTCGCCACCTCCGGGTGTCCCTCGCCGAGCAGCCCGCGCCGCTTGGCGTGCGCCTCGCGCACCAGCCGCGCCGCCGGGTCGTACAGCCCGAGGCTGGTGTACACCGTGCCCATGGTGTCCATCAGAGTTGCCTGGATCGCCGGCTGGTCGCCGAGCTCGCGCTCGATGCGCCCGGCGCCGCGATCGAGGATCTCGCGCGCGGTGATGGTGTTGCCGAGCGCCTCCGAGGGGTCCGACACCTTGAACAGGTCCACCATGAAGCGCGTGGTCTGGCGCGCGGTCTCCGCCTCGGCCTCGGCGCGCACGCGCTGCCGCTCCGCTTCGTTGCGCGCCAGCCAGGCGGTCGTCGCCAGCGTCGAGGTGATCGCCATGCCGGCGAGCGAGGCCGCCACCAGCAGCATGGCGCGACGGTGCCGGCGTTGGGCCTCGCGCTGCTTGAGCTCGTCGAGCGAGACGCCGACGAGGCCCGCGACGAGCTTGAGCTTGGCGTCGTTGCGGCCGTCCTTGCCCGGGCGGACGTCCGCCGCGATCGGCTCGGAGCGCTCGCCGCTGAGCTCGCCGTCGGGGCCCATGCGGTAGATGAGCGCGTTCGGGAAGCACTCCTCGTCGGCGGTGCCGGGCTCGCCGGAGACGATCAGGCAGAAGATGCGGTCCTCGCGACCGAGGCGCTTGAACGTCAGGATCTCCTCGTTGACCCAGCGCGAGCGCGCGGCCGCGGGCGAGCAGATCACGATCTGCGTCGCCGACTCGGCGAGCGCGCGGGTGAGCGTCTCGCCGAGGTTGGTCGCCGTGGCGAGCTCGTCGCGGTCGCGGAACACCGGGGCGAGGCGCTCCGGAACCGGGCCGAAGGCCGTCTCGCGCCCGACGAGGTGGCGCGGCAGGCGGTAGGTCTCGAGCGCACGATGCAGCCACTGCGCCCACTGCTCATCGGAGTGGCTGTAGCTGATGAACGCCCGGTAGCGGAAGTCTGAGCTCATTCGCACGCGCCCCAGTGTCAGCTGAGGCGCAAGGCGTCGCGCGGGTCGATCGAGCGCTGCCGGTGCATCAGGATCCACTCGGCGTGCTCCTCGAGGGCCGCGTCGCCGAGGATCTTGAGCACGCGGCGCCGCTCGCCGACGCCCTCGGCCTCGTCGATGCGCCGCCGCGCGTTCCCGAAGGTGCGCATCATGAACTCGTACTGCTTGATGATCTCCGACTCCGCCGTGGCCTTGGCGTACGACTGGCGGATGCCGATGGCGAGCAGCAGGCAGCCCACGCCGTACACGATCGGATCGCGCAGCCACTCGAGTGCGGCGGAATCGACCACCAGCAGCAGCACGAGGGCGGCGAGGCTCACGACCAGGCCGATGCTGCTCAGCGACTCCGTCGCGCGCCGCTGCGCGATGCGCTCCGCGGTCTTGCGCCGGAAGTAACCGAACTGCCCGCCCTGTTTGTCGCCGATCCACTCGCGGATCGAGAACTCCACGCCGGCGGGGTCGGTATTCGGCGCCACGTCGCACTCCGTGCCGGCGACCCGCATCACGTTGCGGATCCAGCCGAGTTCGGGGTCCTGCATCTGCAGGAAGTTGTCGTGCGCGAACTTGGTGACGTTGCCGCTCGTGACGCCCGCGGCCGCCCAGTAGAGCTGCACGCGCAGGCCCTCGGCGAGCGCGCGGTAGTCCAGGTACTTGCGGTGCCAGGCGCCGCGGCTGGCCGCGAAGCCGATCAGCACCGCGGCGAGCATGAGCGCCACCAGCGCGAACAGCAGCGGCCGGTCGGCGCTCAGGTCCGTGTAGGTGACGTAGACGACGCCGATCAGCAGGATCAGTCCGTGGACGGCGCGCAGCGTCCACAGCGTGCGTTTCTGGAAGTACCCGGCGAGCCAGTCCGAGGCCACGAAGAGTTCGTCGATGTCGCGCAGGCCGGACGGCAGCCCGGGGACGGGCTCGCGCGGCAGCAGCGGATAGCCTTCGCCGGCGATCGATTCGACGTGGCGCTGCACATCGGCGTTGAACTCGGCCGTGCGGTCGAAGATCTGGCGGTACTTCGGGGGCAGCTCGCGCGTGCGCGGCTCGGCGTCGTCGCGCGTGTACCAGGCGCAGTCGAGCGGCTGGAGCCCGGGCGCGGGCGTGTGACCGGGCCGGTCGCGCGAGCAGACGATGTGGAATACGAGGTCGCTCTCGTCGTCGACCAGCGTCAGCCGGCTGGCGGCAGAGCGTGGCGCGAAGCCGGGCATCACGTCGTCCTGGTGGAAGCGCACGACCTGCGCCGTGCCGCCGATCTCGACGGATTCCCGTCCGTCCCACAGCGCCAGCAGGATGTGGCAGTGCGCGGAGAGGAACACGCCGAGCTGCGCATACTGGCGCGCGCGGTTCGGTCCGTGCCCGTCCACGAAGCCGGGCGTGTTGCCGGCGGTCAGCGGCAGCTCGAACAGGTCGGTGGCGGCCGCGCACAGCCGGTCGAACTGCTCGCGCGACTCGGCGGTCGCGAAGTCCTCGAAATAGAGGGCGCGCGGCATCGGCAGCACCACGGTGATCGGCATGCCGAGCGCAAGCGTCTCCTCGGCGACGAGCCGGTCGGCGCCCTCGGCAAGCGGCGTCAGCACCGCAAGGTCACGGTCGGGATACTGGCTGTGCAGGTCGAGCAGGAAGTCGCGTACGCGGGCGCGGATCGCAGCGACCTCGCCGGGCACGAGGTCACGGTGACCGGTGACGCCGACCACGAGCGGCGCCGAATACGGGCGACGAGTCGGTCCGCTGCCGACGGCGGCCGTGAGTTCGCCGCGACTCTCCTCCGGGACGGCTGCGGCGGATTGCAGAGCCACCATGTCGGCTACGGAGCCGTGAACCCTCCCGGCGGAACCGAGGGCAGGAAGCGCTCGACGAACACGTGCTCGAGCACCTCGGCACGCAGCTTGAGCTCGCCGATGCGGTTGGCGGGGTCTGCGTCCGGCTCGCCCGGGGGAATCAGGGCCAGCGCATCGCGATAGCTCTTGAGCGACGTCGCGAACCGGCTGCAGTAGAAGTCGATCACCGCCGGCGGGGGCAGCAGCGACGGCTTGCCGGTGCCGCGCGCGGCCGCGAGGCAGCGGCCGAGCTTGACCGATGCGTCCGTGAGCAGCGTGTCGAGGGTCGAGCACACCGGCGGCGGCAGCGGCGCGCTGTCGGGCGAATCCACGCCGGCCCGGCAGGCGATGTCGCGCTGCGTCACCTCGAGCTCGGCCATGAGCCGCTCGAGCAGGTCGGCGAACACGTCGTCCTGGTCGTCGGCCTCGGTCGGGTTGTGGGCGATCTCGAGGTCGTAGGCCACCGCGGACCAGCGCACGCCGCCGCCGCGGGTGCTGCCGCAACCGTTGTTGATGATCGTGCCGACGTAGCGGTGGTCGGGGGCGCCGGGCGCCGGCGCGGCGACACCGGCCGGGCCGCCGGCCGCGATGTAGCGCTCCGACACCGTGACGCAGCACGTCCTGCGACAGCAGCTCGCCGAGCGCCGTGCCGCGGGGGTAGCCGAGCTCGCAGCCGAGCTCCGAGCCCGACAGGCCCTCGACGTCCCACTCGCTGTCGAAGGTGTTGATGAACACCGTGCCCGCGGGCGTGATGCCGAAGAACAGGCCGAAGAGGAAGTCCTTGCTCGCCTGGCCACGGTAGTTCGGCGGGATCAGCAGCGGCGGCAACCCGGGAGGCGGCGTGCCGAGGTTCGGGAACTGGTCGGTGATGTCCGCGGGCAGCACCTTGGCCAGATCGAGGTACTGCGCGCCCGGGTCGCCCGCCGGGCCGACCACGGCATCGCGACCGACGCAGGCCGGGTGCGCCGGCACGTACCGGCAGTCCGGCACGTTGATGGCCTGCAGCAGCAGCATGAGGGACGGCTCCGTGGATCGCTGCACGTCGAACAGCGTCGCCACCGGCGTGCCGTCGTCCGCCCGCCGGAGTACGCAGGATTCGGCGCACTCGGCGAGGTCGATGATGATGCCGGGCGCGCGGCTCGGGCCGTCCGGCGGGTAGCTCGCCGGCGGGGCGCCCGGTGCGACGGGCGCGGCGACGGTGGAGAGCGTGAGGTCGTCGCCGTAGCGCTGCACGCTCACGAGTTCGGTGAACGGCAGGTTGTCGGCGTCGGACTCGTCGCCGTCGGACGGCTCGAGGTACGAGACCTGGCAGAAATTGCGGTCGGTGAGATACGCGCGGCCGGACTGCGAGCTCGCGGCGATGCCGAAGCGCTGCGAGCTGAACGCGCACTGCGCAGGTCGCGGGTCGGGCAGGGCGATCCCCGAGGTTGGCGAGCGGTACACGGTGAAGGGGGCCGCGGGCGCGCCGAGGTCGGTCTGCCAGGCGATCACCCGGCCGAACGAGGTCGTGGCCAGCAGGAAATTGTCGGTCTCGGCGCCGTTGGGCAATTGCAGGAGCGCGAGGTCCTGCATCAGCTCGTTGCCGCCCGCGCCCCAGGCCGTCCGGCCGGGGACCAGCACGCGGGGCGCGGCGCCGGGCGTGCTGCTGAAGAATCTCGCGGCGCCGTTGCTGTGCAGGCTGAGGACGCCGTTGGCGGGCACGCCGGTGCCGGGATCGAACGCGGCGGCCTCGCTGCGCTCGACGGCCAGCAGCCGCAGCATGCGGGGCTGGCCGGAGGCGTACTGGCGGAAGCAGTAGGCCGAATCCACGCCCTCGAAGTCGGCGATGGCCGCGCCCTCGGTGCATGAGCCGTCCGCATTGCGCGGCACGAGCTTGATCAGCCTGAACGTGGTGCCGCGCCGCCCGGAGATCCAGACGGCGCCGTCGGGCGCCACGGCCATGGTGCTGCAGACGTCGCTGCGCGCCACGTCGATCGGCAGCGAGGGGTTGGCGCAGCTGAACTCGACCGGGCCGACGCCGCCGAGCGTCGGGTCCTGCCAGCGGCGCACGTCGCGCCCGTCGAGGCAGTAGAGGCCGCGCGTGGGGTGCAGCTGGCAGGCGGTGAAGCCGGTCGCCGCCGTCACGCCGTAGTCGGTGAAATCGGGTGAGGTCAGGCCCGAGCCGTCCACGCTCATCTCGAGCACGGCGCTGCCGTTGAACACGGCGAGCCGCTCGAGGACCTGCTGCGGGCCGAGCGCCTGGCCCCAGGCGCCGCTGCCCGCGCAGGTGAGCATTGCGAACACCGACCCGACTACGAAATGCGACAGACGTGCGGCCATGATTTCCTTCCCCTGACGTATTGCACCGGAGCCCTGCGGAGCCGGCCGGCCGGGGCTGGTTCTTCTGCCAGCCACCGCGCCGCTTTCGGTACGAGCGACCGATGATATCAGTGGCTGATCATGCTCCAACCCTGATTTGACACACGCGTCGTGTGCGGCCGCACCGCTGCACCGACGCGGCCGCCCGGCGGCAACGATCGCACCATTACCGTGCGTACAGCCAGTCCACGAGCGCACTCTGCAGCGCGGCGCCGTGGCCGGTGTCGGCGCCGGGGTGATTGAGGATGATCACGGCCACGTAGCTGTCGCCCGCGGCCGAGGTCACGTAGCCGGCGAGCGCGCTCACGTCCTGCAGGTTGCCGGTCTTCATGCGCACCCGCCCCTCGATGCCGGGCGAGCGGAATCGCCGCCGCAGGGTCCCGTCCACCGCCGCGACCGGCAGCGAGGCCTGGAACTCCGCGGCATAGGGGCTGCGCCAGGCATCGAGCAGCACCTGCGCCAGCCCCAGTGCCGTGACGCGCTCGACCCGCGACAGCCCGGAGCCGTTCTCGATCACGAGCTCCGGGATCGCGATGCCGCGCGAGGCCAGGAATTCCGCGACCACGCGCTGGCCGGCCGCCGTCGTCGCCGGCCGGCCGGCTTTCTCGGCTGCGACGGTGAGCAGCAGGTGACGCGCCATGACGTTGCTCGAGAACTTGTTGACGAGCCGGATCACCTCGGACAGCGACAGGGAGTCGTGCGTGTAGAGCAGGCGCGCATCCTTGGGCACCGCGCCCATGCGCAGGCCGCCCTCGAGGACGCCGCCCGACTGCTGCCAGAAGCTGCGGAACGTGCCGTAGGCGAAGTCGGGCGCGCGCATGACGGCACGCGTCAGCGAGACCGGCGCGCAGCCGGAACGGAGGTTCCCGGCGACGGTCAGCTGGTTGCCCGTCGGTCCCTCCGGCGCGGCGACCACGAGGCCCCCGGCGCCGCCACGACAGGCACCGGCCTGCAGGCGTACCTCGTTGTCCACCGCGAGGTTGACGGGCGACGGGTAGACCCGCACCTGGGCCGCGCCGGCCGCATCGGGCACGACGTTCACGTTGACGCTCTGGAAATTCACCATCAGCGCGTCGGGCAGGACGTTGTAGGCGCGGTACGGCCTGTTGTCGAAGGCCGCGCGATCGTCGCCCTGCGACGCGAACAGGCTGTTGTCGATCACGACGTCGCCGGTGACCCGATCGACGCCCGCCTGGCGCAGGCCGTTGACGAATCCCCACCAGCGGTCGGCGGTCATGAACGGGTCGCCGCCGCCTTCGAGCACGAGGCTGCCGTCGAGCACCTGGTTGCGGACCGGGCCGGCCGCCCAGGCGCGCGTGCGCCAGGTGTACGCGGGCCCGAGCAGCTCCAGCGCCGCGTAGGTCGTCAGCACCTTCATGGTCGATGCCGGGTTGCGCGGCACCGCGGCGTTGTGGCTCACCAGCGGCGTGGCGCCCGCAACCTCCCGCACGTACACGCTGAGGCTCGCCGCCGGAATGCGCCGCTCGGCGAGTACGCGCTGGACTTCGCCCGGCAGGCCCGCCGTTTCCTGCGCCGCAAGCGGCGGCGTGCAGGCCAGCATCAGCAGGCTTGCCAGCAGTGAATTTTTCAGGGCCAGGACGTTGCGTAGGGCCATCGGGTTGCGGTTCGGGGAAAGCCCCGGATGATACGTCATCACTGTGGCAGCACGAGGCAGGGGTCTGCATACTTCCCGCCCGCCGCGAGGATCACCATGCGCACGATCTGGAACACGATGCTGAAGGGGCTGGTGGCGATCCTGCCCATTGGCCTCACGGTGTACCTGGTGTACTGGCTGGCCGGGACGGCCGAGCGCCTGTTCTCGCGCGCGCTCATACCGCTGCTGCCCGAGTCTGCGTACTGGCCCGGCATGGGGCTGCTCGCCGGGCTGGTCGTGCTCTATCTCGCGGGGCTCGCCGTGAACGCCTACGTGGTGCGACGCGCGCTGCGCGTTGGCGACCACGTTTTCGCGCGCATCCCGGTGGTGAAGACCATCTACGTGGCGATCCGCGACTTCATGCGGTTCTTCCCCTCCTCCGGCCAGGGCGGCGACCTCAAGCGCGTCGTGCTCGTACCCTTCGGCCCGGGCAAGGCCATCGGCTTCGTGACGGCGGAGTCGTCCGCGGCGCTCGGCCTCGAGCCCGGCGCCGCCGATGCGGTCGCCGTCTACCTGCCGATGAGCTACATGGTCGGCGGGTACACCGTGTTCCTGCAGCGCGATCTGCTCGAGTCCACCACGCTGTCGGTCGAGGCGGGCATGCGCATCGCGCTGATGGGCGGCGTCCAGGGCGCCAAGGGCGCGGAGCCGGCGGCGGTCGCGCCGCGCCGCGGGGCCTGAAATGCTGCGCGCGACCATCGTGCCGGTCACTCCGTTCGCGCAGAACTGCTCGATCGTGTGGTGCGAGCGCACCGGTGCGGGCGCGGTCGTCGACCCGGGCGGCGACCTCGAGCAGGTGCTCGGCGCCGCGCGCGAGCAGGGCGTGCGGCTCGAGAAGATCCTGCTCACCCACGCGCACATCGACCACGCCGGCGGCACGGCCGAGCTCGCCCGCCGCCTGAAGCTGCCCATCGAGGGGCCCCACACCGGCGACCAATTCTGGATCGACGGGCTGCCGGAGCAGGCGCGCATGTTCGGGTTGCCGGGCTGCGAGCGCTTCACGCCGGATCGCTGGCTCGACGAGGGCGACCGCGTGCAGCTTGGGGAGATCGAGTTCGAGGTTCGCCACTGCCCCGGCCACACGCCCGGGCACGTGGTCTTCTACTCGCCGGCGGACCGGCTGGCGTTCGTCGGCGACGTGCTGTTCGCGGGCTCCATCGGTCGCACCGATTTCCCCGGCGGCGACCACGCGACGCTCATCCGCGCGATCCGCGAGAAGTTGTTTCCGCTCGGCGACGACGTGCGCTTCGTGCCCGGCCACGGGCCGATGTCGACTTTCGGCGAGGAACGACGCAGCAACCCGTTCGTGGGCGACGGCCGCTAGCCGACGACATCGCGCCTCAGGCTATTTCGTGTCGGCCTTGCGCCGCCCGCGCTTGGTGCGGTCGCGCTGCTCCGCGCCGTCATGCCCGTCGATGGCAACGGCGAGATCCCGGGCGCGGCGCAGGCCCTTGCGCCGGTCGTCATGGTGCTCGTAGCGGCACGTGCACTCGAGGGAGCCGCAGCCGGCGAGCGGCAGCACCGGCGCCTCCCGGGAGAGAAACCGGCGATCGCGCAGCGCGTATGCCTCGGTGCAGGCGTGCCGTCCCGGCACGACCACCACCGCGTGGTGGCGACTCGTGACCTTGCGACTGGAAACCACCGGCCGCTCCGGCTCCGGATCCAGGAACAGCGCCCTTGCACGCTCGAACAGGCTGCCCGCCACGGGGTTCTCCACTGCGAGACGGGCCGAGGCTAGCGCGTCCGGCCGCGGCGGCGGCGTGATGCGGCTCTCATTGCGCGGCGGAACGGGCCTTGCCGCTCGGCCCGCACGAGCCGAAACTGCGGGAATCGTCCCCGTCCAGAGCCCCGCATGGCCACGACCCGTCGCCCGTCCCGTCGCCCCGCGAGCGCGCCGCCCTTCGAGTCGATCTACCGGCACGGCTACGCGCGCGTAGCGGCGGCGACCCCGCGCGTCGAGGTGGCCTCCCCGGCCCTCAACGTAGCGGCGACCATCGAGCTGGCGCGACGCGCCGCCCGCGACCGGTCCGTGCTGGCCGTCTTTCCGGAACTCGGGCTGTCGGCGTATTCGAACGAGGACCTCTTCCAGCAGGACGCGCTGCTCGACGCCTCGCTCGAGGCCCTGCGGACGCTGGTGAGCGCAAGCCGCGACCTGCCGCTCGCGCTCGCCGTCGGGCTGCCGCTGCAGGCCGACGGCCGGCTCTTCAACTGCGCCGTGCTGGTGCACCGCGGCCGCATCCTCGGCGCGGTGCCTAAGACCTACCTGCCGAACTACCGCGAATTCTACGAGAAGCGGCAGTTCGCGCCGGGCGCCCAGGCCGTCTCGCCGGCGCTGCGGCTGCTCGGCCAGGACGTGCCGTTCGGGTCGCGCCTGCTGTTCGCCGCGCGTGACCTCGCGGGCTTCGTGCTGCACCTCGAGGTCTGCGAGGACCTGTGGGTGCCGCTGCCGCCGAGCACGCTCGCGGCGCTCGCCGGCGCCACGGTGCTCGCCAATCTCTCGGCGAGCGACATCACGGTCGGCAAGGCCGACTACCGTCGGTTGCTCTGCGCCTCGCAGTCAGCGAAATGCGTCGCGGCGTGCGTGTACTCGGGCGCCGGCCCCGGCGAGTCCACGACCGACCTCGCCTGGGACGGCCACGCGCTCATCTACGAGAACGGCGAGCGGCTGGCCGAGTCGGCACGCTTCCCGCTCGAGCCGGGATTCGTCACGGCCGACCTCGACCTCGACCACCTGCGCCAGGAACGCATGCGCCTGACGAGCTTCGGCGACAACGCGCAGGCGCACGCGGCCGCGCTGGGCGACTTCCGCCGCATCGAGTTCGAGATCGGGGTGCCCGCGGGGCGCGTGCCGCTGCGTCGCCGCGTCGAGCGCTTCCCGTACGTGCCGGCGGACCCGTCGCGCCGCGACGAGCGCTGCGCCGAGGTCTACGACATCCAGGTCGAGGGGCTCATGAAGCGCCTCGCCGCCACCGGCCTCCAGAAGGTCGTGATCGGGATTTCCGGCGGACTCGACTCGACGCAGGCCGCGCTCGTGGCGGTACGCGCCTTCGACCGGCTGAAGCTGCCGCGCCGGAACATCCTCGGCTACACCCTGCCCGGCCTCGGCACGAGCCGGCACACCTTCGACAGCGCCCACGCGCTGATGAAGTCGCTCGGCATATTCGCCGGCGAGATCGACATCGGCGCGGCCTCGAAGCTGATGCTCGAGCGCATCGGCCATCCGGCCGCCCGCGGCAAGCGCGTGTACGACGTCACGTACGAGAACGTGCAGGCCGGCGAGCGCACCTCGCACCTGTTCCGCCTGGCCAACCTGCACGGCGGGCTCGTGCTGGGCACCGGCGACCTCTCCGAGCTCGCACTCGGCTTCACGACCTACGGCGTGGGCGACCACATGTCCCACTACAACGTGAACGCCTCGGTGCCGAAGACCCTCATCCGCCACCTGATCCGCTGGCTGGTACAGACGCGGCAGTTCGATGCGCCGACGCTCGCGGTGCTCACCCGCATCGTCGAGACGCGCATCTCGCCCGAACTCGTACCGGGCGCCGGCGAGATGCCGGAGCACTCCTCCGAGGCCGTGGTGGGGCCGTACGAGCTGCAGGACTTCCACCTCTACTACGTGAGCCGCTTCGGCTACCGGCCGAGCAAGGTGGCATTCCTCGCCCACGCGGCCTGGAGCCGGCGCGACACGGGCGCGTGGCCCGACACGGTGCCGGAGTCCGAGCGGCACGAATACGACCTTGCCACCATCCGTCGCTGGCTCGAGGTGTTCCTCAAGCGCTTCTTCCAGGACAGCCAGTTCAAGCGCTCGGCCATGCCGAACGGCCCGAAGGTGGGCTCCGGCGGCTCGCTCTCGCCGCGCGGCGACTGGCGCGCGCCCAGCGACTCGCCGGCGACGGTGTGGCTCGAGGAACTGCGCGCCAACGTGCCGGCGGGTCGGAAGACGGTCAGGAAGCGACGCTGAGGATTCGCCAAGCCCTCACGCGCGGTGCAGACGCACCGGCAGCCGCTTCGCGCCCCAGGAGCCGGGCCGGGCCTGGAACACACCCGGGATTTTCTCGCCGCAGCCGGCGCAGCATCCGTCGGGCGTGAGCCCCCAGCGGCCGAGCTCGTACCAGTCGCGCTCGATCAGCAGCGCGTCGCAACGCGGGCACCACGTGCTGCCGCCCCGGCGATCGTGCACGTTGCCCGTGTACACGTAGCGCAGGCCGTTTCCCATCGCGAGTTCGCGGGCCCGCGTCAGCGTCGCCGGGGGCGTGGGCGGCCGGTCGGTCATCTTCCAGTCCGGGTGGAACGCCGAGAAGTGCAGCGGCACGTCCGGCCCGAGCCTGTCGTGGATCCAGCGGGTCATGGCGTCGAGCTCCGCGTCGGAGTCGTTCTCGCCCGGGATCAGCAGCGTGGTGATCTCGAGCCACACGTCCGTCTCCTGCACGAGGTACTCGAGCGTTTCGAGCACGGGCGCGAGCTCGGCCCCGCAGACGTGGCGGTAGAAGCGTTCGGTGAACGCCTTGAGGTCCACGTTCGCGGCGTCGATGGCGGCGAAGAATTCCTCGCGCGGCGCCGGGCAGATGTAACCCGCGGTCACGGCCACCGTGCGCACGCCCGCCTCGCGGCAGGCGCCCGCGACGTCGATCGCGTACTCCATGAACACTGTCGGGTCGTTGTAGGTGAAGGCGACGCTGGCGCAGTCGAGGCGGCGTGCCGTGGCCGCAAGCTCGTCGGGCGAGGCGGAGTCGGCGAGCGTGTCCATCTCGCGCGACTTGCTCATGTCCCAGTTCTGGCAGAACTTGCAGGCGAGGTTGCAGCCGGCAGTGCCGAACGACAGCACCGACGAGCCCGGCAGGAAGTGGTTGAGCGGCTTCTTTTCGATGGGATCCACGCAGAAGCCGCTGGAGCGTCCGTAGGTATAAAGCTCGATGCCGTTTCGGTCGCGCCCGCGCACGAAGCACAGGCCGCGCTGTCCCTCGTGCACGCGGCAACGGCGCGGACACACGTCGCACTGCACGCGGCCGTCGTCGAGGCGGCGCCAGTGGCGCGTAGCAATCGCGGAAATTTCGGTATTCATACGGTTGGCACCGGCCGGCGGCCGGCGGGATATTGGCCCGCACGATGTTGCGGGCGAGAGCGGGAGGATCGGTCTCCCATGAACACAGGATGTTGAGCCAGGGCTTGGACATGTCAAGGCTGCGGCCGCCGGCGGTGGCGGGAACCTTCTATCCGGTGGACGCCGCCGAGCTGCGCCGCGTGGTCACCGGCTTCATCGAGGGCTGCCCTCGATCGGGGACCGTGCGCCAGCCGAAAGCGCTGATCGTGCCGCACGCGGGCTACGCATACTCCGGTGCGGTCGCCGGCTGCGCCTACCGGCGGCTGCGCGACTCGGGCGCGCGGATCCGCCGCGTGGTGCTGCTCGGGCCGACCCATCGCGTGCCGCTGCGAGGCCTCGCGATCCCTTCGCTCGACGGATTCGAATCGCCGCTCGGCCCCGTGCCGATCGACGCTGCCGGCCGGCAGCGGCTGCGCGAGCTCGGGCTCGCAGGCATCGCCGACGCGCCGCACGCGGCCGAGCACTCCCTCGAGGTGCAGCTGCCGTTCCTGCAGGTGGTCCTCGACGAGTTCGACCTGCTGCCCATCGCCGAGGGCCTCGCCCCGACCGGCCTCGTGGCGCGCGCGCTCGACGCCGTGTGGGGCGGTGACGACACGCTGATCGTGGTGAGCTCGGACCTGAGCCACTACCACACCTCCGACGAGGCCCGGAAGCTCGATGCGACCACCACGCTGTCGATCCTCGAGCGGCGCAGCGACGTGTCCGACGAGCAGGCCTGCGGCGCACGCGGCATCAACGGACTGATGCAGGTGGCGCGGCAGCGCGGGCTGACCGTGGAGCTGCTCGACCAGCGCAACTCCGGCGACACGGCCGGCGATCGCGCCCGTGTCGTGGGCTATGGCAGCTACGCGCTCTTCGAGGCTTGAACCTCGCGCCCGGACCCTGCTGCTGCAGACCGCGGCGGACGCCATCGAGTCGCAGCTCGAGTGCCGCGCCGCGGCCGGCCCGGTCCAAGCGGCACTGCCGATCGAGCTGCGCGAGCCGCGCGCGAGCTTCGTGACCCTGACCCTCGGCGGCGAGCTGCGCGGCTGCTGCGGGACGCTCGAGGCGCACCGCCCGCTCGCAACCGACGTGTGGCACAACGCCCGCGCGAGCGCGTTCGGCGATCCACGCTTCCCGCCGCTCGAGGCGCGGGAATGGCGCGGCGTTGACCTCGAGGTCTCCGTGCTCTCGCCCCTCGAGCGCGTCACGGTTCGCAGCGAGGCCGAACTGCTCGCCGGACTCGTGCCGGGCGAAGACGGCCTCGTCGTCGCGTGGCGCGGCAGCCGCGCCACCTTCCTGCCGAAGGTCTGGGAACAGCTGCGCGATCCGGTCGAGTTCCTGCGGCATCTCAAGCACAAGGCCGGCTGGAGCGCGGACTTCTGGGCCGAGGACGTCGAGGTGTGGCGGTATTCCACCGAATCCGCCACGGCGCCGTGCACGAACCGGCGCCCATGAGCACGCGCCTCGGACTCACCCTGCTTTTCGTCGGCATCTTTGCCGCCATGCTGGCGATCACCGTCACCGCCAGCCTCAACCAGCCGCTGTGGCAGTGGGGCGGGCTCACGGCCGAGCCCGACCGCTGGTGGACGTATGCGACGCTGGCGGACGCGTACTTCGGCTTCCTCACCTTCTATGCGTGGGTGTTCTACAAGGAACGAGGCGCGATCGCCCGCACCGGCTGGTTCGTCGCGATCATGCTGCTCGGCAACTTCGCCATGGCGACCTACGTGCTCACGCAGCTCGCGCGCCTGCGACCGGGCGAACCCGTGGCAAACCTGCTGCTGCGCCGGGAGTGAGCGATGAGCGAACGTGATTCCGCCACCTTCGCGCTGCTCGAGCGCGGCCTGCTCCCGGACTTCCTGATCCGCTTCGGCATCCGCCGCCTGCTGGCGGAGCGGCTGCGCGAGGAGGACAAGGGCGACCCGGAAACGCAGCAGGCGCACTTCATGCGCTTCGTCGAGTCGCTGCGCGCGAGCCCGGTCGCGATCGAGACGCAGGCCGCAAACGAGCAGCACTACGAGCTGCCCTGCGAGTTCTTCGAGCTCGTGCTCGGCCGGCACCTGAAGTACTCCTCCTGCTACTTCGATCCCGGCGTCACGGCGCTCGACGAGGCCGAGGCGCGCATGCTGGCGCTCACCTGTGAGCGGGCACGGCTGGCAGACGGCGACCGGATCCTCGAGCTCGGCTGCGGCTGGGGCTCGCTCACGCTGTGGATGGCCGAGCACTACCCCAGCGCCCGCATCACCGCGGTGTCGAACTCGCGCACGCAGAAGCAGTTCATCGAGGCGCGCGCCGCAGAGCGCGGCCTCGCCAACGTCGAGGTGCTGACGCGCGACGCCAACGTGCTCGACTTCCCGGCCGACCGGCGCTTCGACCGCGCGGTGTCGGTCGAGATGTTCGAGCACATGCGCAACTACCAGGAGCTGCTCGGGCGGATCGCCGGCTGGCTGCGGCCCGGCGGCACGCTGTTCGTGCACATCTTCACGAACGTGCGCTACGCCTACCCGTTCGAGGTGCGCGACGAGAGCGACTGGATGGCGCGCTACTTCTTCACCGGCGGGATCATGCCGAGCGATCACCTGCTCGCCTATTTCCAGCGCGACCTGCGGCTCGCGGAGCACTGGCGGGTGAGCGGCACGCACTACCAGAAGACTGCCGAGGCCTGGCTCGCCAACATGGACCGGCAGCGCGAGCGCGTCATGCCCGTGCTCGCGGCCACCTACGGGGCGGCCGAGGCCCGCCGCTGGTGGGTGTACTGGCGGGTGTTCTTCATGTCCTGCGCGGAGCTCTTCGGCCATGACGCCGGGCGCGAGTGGCTGGTGTCCCACTACCTCTTCGAGCGGCCCTGAGCGACAGCGAGCCGTCCGCGATTGCACGGGTCACCCGGCCCGTGTCACTTTCCGGTTCGTGGACACCGCTGCCCGAGACTGCCGCGCCCCCACCGCCTGCCGCCTGCTGCTGGCGCTGGCCGCGCTCGCATGGGCGCTGCCGGCCGCAGCGGACGCGTCCGATCCATCTCCGCTGACCTCCGCCGCCGACGCGCTGCCACGATCGCCCGTTTCGCAGGCGGACGCATACGCGGAGTTCAAGCGTCTGTTCGAGGCAGGCGAGCACGCCGCGGCCGTCGAGCAGGCGCGCAGGGTTGTCGATATGGCGGAGCGCGCGGAGCCGGTCGTCGCGGAGGAACTGCAGGTCGCGGTGATGAACCTCGGTCTCGCCGAACGGACCGCCGGCGATTACGTCGCCGCGGAAGCGAGTTACCAGCGTGCGATCGGGCTGATCGAGGCCTCCGGGCGCCTCACCAGTCCGCGCTACGCGCGGGCCCATGCCGGCCTCGCGCTCGCCTACTACGACGCGCGCCGCCACGACCTCGCCGCGCCGGCCTTCGACCGGGCCATCGCCCTCAACCGGCGCGCCGAGGGCCTGTTCAACGAGGACCAGCTGCCGCTGCTCGAGAAGCAGGCCGATTCGCTGACGGAACTCGGCCGCGCCGAGGATGCGCTGCACGCCCACCGCTACGCATTGCGGCTGGTCGGCCGGCGCCACGGCGAGCGCAGCCTGCGCTACGCGCTCGAGCTCGAGTCGTTCGGCCGCTGGTACACGCGGGCGCGCGCCTACGACGCCTCGCGCGCCACGCTCAAGCGCTCGGCGGAGCTGATCGCCACGCTCGAGGGCCCCGAGGCCGTCGAGCTGATCGGCCCGCTCACGGCCATCGCGGAAAACGCGCGGCGCTGGATCTACGACCCGCAGGCCCGCGCGCAGTCCCCCGACGAGGAGCGCCGCGGCATGTACCACGACCCGGTCATGCCCGGTCCGCCGAGCCTCAGCCCCAGCACCATCGAGAGCGAGGGCCTGCGCGCTCTGGAGCAGGCGGTCGCCGTCGCGGACTGCGCACCCGGATCTGCCGCCGGCCACCGTCGCGGCCGTGCGCGTGCAGCTCGGCGACTGGCACCAGGCGAAGCTCGAGCACGAGCGGGCTTTGCCTCACTACCAGCGGGCCTTTCAGGCCGCGGCGCAGGTGACGCAGGACGGGCGCTCGCTGAGCGACGCGCTGTTCGGTGCGCCGCTGCTGCTCAACTTCTCCGCCCCGGACGGCTGGAACCGCTATGCGCAGCGGCCGCCCGAGGAGGTGGAGCGGCGCGACGTCGAGGTGGAGATGACGGTCACGGCTCAGGGACGGGTCGCGGATGCGCGCGTGGTGGCCGATGGCGGCGACCCCAAACTGGCCGCACGGGGCCAGCGCGCCGCCGAAAGCGGCCGCTACCGTCCACGCCTGGTCGATGGCGAGCCGGTGGACACACCGGCCACGCGCTTCGTGCAGCCGTTCTACGTGTTGCGCGAGGCTCCGGCAGCTGGAACGGAGGCCGACGAGGCAGGCGAGGTCCCGGCCGGTTCCGAGCCCGAGCCCGGGCCGGCGCCCCGCGGACGAGCCTGCCGCGCCGCCACAGCCGCCTCAGGGCGGCGGCTGAATCTCGCCGGCGCGCGCGGCGTCGGGCGCTTCGATCAACCCGCGCACGATGGCCTGCTCGCGCAGCTCGACGGCGATCTTGGCGCCCGCGTCGCGCATGGCGATGGCAGCCGCCTTCTGCAGCATCGCCTTGCCCTGCCCCGGCATCTGGCTGCCCGGCTGCGTGCCGTAGCCGGTGAAAGACCAGGAGTCGACGAACGTGCCGTCGGGGCGGTAGGCATTGATGCGGTACTTGAGGCTGACCGCGTAGATCGGCGTGCCGGTGTCGCTCGGCGTGACGAACGACAGGTCCTCGAGCACCGGTTCGAGTACGCCGCGGATCTCGGGGTCGGTCGCGGCGCCGGCCCCGGCGGCGGACACGGGCACGGAGCGCGTGAACATCGCGGCCATCAGCCGCCCGAATCCCGCGGTCTGCGCCGCGCCGATCTCGATCACGTACTCGCTGCCGTCGCGCTCCTCGCGATGCACGGCCTCGCGGAAGGCCGCGGGCAGGTGGAATCCGACGACCACCGGGATGCGCGCCACCAGCGGCTCCGGGATGTCGCTCTGCACCTGGAACTGCGTGGCGCCGCAGCCCGAGAGCAGCGCGAGCAGCGGCGCCCACGACCATCGAGCCCGGCACGCCCGGCGGTCCGGCACGCGAGTGGCGGTGTGTCGTGTCGCCGTCCATGCCGATCATGGTCGCACGATCCCGATCAGCGTCGATAGCTCGCCGGCTCGTTGAGCCCGACGAAGGTGCCGCCATTGCGGTCGCAGACGATGCGCATCAGGGTCGCGAAGCGGACGCTCGTGTACTGCGGCGCGTCGGGACGCACCGGGAATCCCATCGCGTGGATGCGCACGCGGCGCCGCCCGCTCCTGTCCTCGCGGTTGATGACGTCGATCGCGCGCACCACCGAGTCGATCGACGAGCCCGTGAACTCGTCGCCGAGCACGTACAGGCTGATGCGCAGCCCACTCGAGTGATAGGTGCGGATCGCCTCGACGATGCCCTCCACCGGGCTCGAGTTGCTGAACGGGAACCAGTCGCGGAGCCGGTCGAGCACGATCTTGCGCTGCCCCGGCGTGTCCGGCAGCCACTTGCCGCGGTAGGAAGGGAACATGTAGCCGCCCATGTCGTTCATCACCTGCCAGCCCTTCACCGTCGGGTGGGCGTCGAGCACCTCCTGCATCTTGCGCAGCATCAGCGGCCAGGCGTAGTTGGCCATCGAGCCGGAGGTGTCGATGATGAAGACGATGTACTCGCTGTCCACCGGCACGCCGCCGACCGGCGAGTCCTCGCGCCGCCGGAACTGCGCGCCGAGCAGCCGCTTCATCTCCTCGGTGAGCTCCTGCTGGGCCGAGACCAGCCGGCCCTCGATCTCGTTGGCCACCTCGGAGTCCTTGCGCGAGGACTCGTACTGCCCGCGCAGCGCGCTGAGATCCCCGCGCAACCGCGCGATCTTCTGCTGCTCCTCCGAGAGCTGCACGCGCCGCGCCCTGAGCTCGCGGTTCAGCACTTCGCTGGTGCCGCGGATCTCGGCAAGCTGCGCCTGCAGGTCGAGCACGCGACCCTCGAGCTCCTCGCGCGACTTCTCGAACACCACCGGCTCGCCGACCTCGGTGAGCACCAGCAGCAGGATCACCGCGCCGAAGCCGCAGCAGATCGCGTCGAGGAACGACAGGCTGAACACCTCGACGTCGCGCCGGCCGAGCCGGGAGCGCTTCACGGCCAGTCCCTCGCGGGACTCAGGAACGCGCCGTTGGTGCGGCGTGCCAGCGTCCAGAACGCACCGGGCGCGAGCGGGTCGCCCTCCATCGGCAGCAGGATCACGTTCACCGGCACGCCTTTCGGCAGCCGCGCGAGCGCGCGCTCGAACAGCCGCAGCCGATCCTCGCCGTCGACGGTCCTGCGCGTGGCGGGCGGCGCGGCGCCCTGCGTCGGCAGCCCGTCGGTGACGAGGATGATGTTGTCCGGCCGCGGCGACAGCGCCCCGATCGCGGCGAAGGCGTTCTCGAGGCTGGTGCCGTCCTGCGGCACGGTGCGGCGCAGCTCGCGCAGCGTGTCGTTGAGTGCCGTGGCGTCGTCGGCCGCGAGCCAGCGCCCCTCGCTGCCCGGCACCAGCGCCCGCACCCTGGTGTTGAACGCGTAGGCCTGGAACTTCGACTTCGCCGGCAGCTGCGAGGTCAGCCAGTCCACGGTCGCGACCGTGCGGCGCCACTTGGCGGCGGCGATGCGCCGCGATTCCGGCATGTTGCGCAGGCGGATCACGTTCACGACGGAGTCGTCCATCATGCTCGCCGACACGTCCACCAGGATCAGGATGTGCTGGCCGCCGACCTTGAGCCCGGTGATGTACTGGCGGTCGCCGCTGCCGACGAAGCCCTTGATGCGCGTGCCGGGCTGGCCCTGGTCGGGCGTGCCCGCGCTCAGGCGGCGCGTGCCCTCCTCGAGCGACTTGAGATCCTGCTTCAGGCGCTCGATGGTTTCGCGCTTCGACAGCGTGTCGTTCTCGGCCTCGGCGAGCTGCTGCCGCAGGCGCTCGGCCTCCTCGATGATTCGCGCCGCGAGCCCCTCGGCCGGCACCGCCTCGTCCGTGCTCTCGAGCGAGTTGCGCAGCACGACGAGGTTCTTGTAGCCCTCGAGGACCTCCTCCTCGAGGCGGTCCACTTCCGCCTGCAGGTCGTCGTTGCGCACCTGCCGCTGCACGCCGGCCTGCGCGCTCAGGATCGTGTAGAAGAGCACGATCGCGCCGAACCCGCACGCGATCACGTCGAGGAACGACATGCTGAAGACCTCGGCTTTACGACGCCGTGCCATCGTCGTCCACCACGCGCACCAGCTCGCACTCCACCCCCGGGCTGCCGAGCCTCAGCCGGTCGCCCGCCTGCAGCGACACGCGCCCGCCGACCCGCTCGCCGTTGACGAAGGTGCCGTAGGTGCTCAGGTCCTCGAGCCACACGCCGTCCGCCGCGCGCGCCAGCGTGCAGTGGAGCCTGGAGATTCCCGGACCGGCCGGAACCGCGAGGGCACGCCGGCCCGCGGGCACGGCCGCGCCGATCGCGAGCGGCTCGGCCAGCAGGGTCCGGGCCAGGCCGCGGTACACGAGGTGTGTCGGGCGCGCCCCGGGCGGTACGGACGGCGCGGGCGCCGCCGGCGTGGCACCGACCGCGCGCATCGCCACCGGCAGCCGCTGCACCAGCACCAGCGCTTGCGGGTCGCGACGCAGCACCCGCTCGTACGCGAGCGCACCGAGCGCCGCCGCGCCGCGCGGCAGCCGCAGCACCTCGCAGTCGCGCAGCCCCGCCAGCCGCTCGGCGAACCCGGGCAGTCCCGCCCACCGATGCGACACGCGCAGCTGCAGGGGGCCGCGCGCCGGCCGCGCACGCTGCAGCGCCTGCAGCACGGCGTCGTAGGACGCGGCGGCGGCGGCTGCGAAGTCCGCGCGCGACAGCTCGACCGTGAGCGTCTCGCCCGCCGCCGGGGCGTCGACCGTCACGACGGCGTCCCGCTCGAGTGCCGCGAGCCAGCCCGGCAGGGCGTCCCACAGCCGCTGCTCGCTCGCCGCCTCGTGCAGCGGATCGAAGCGCGTGCGGCGCACGAAGGCCGCCGCCACGAGGTCGAGCCAGGCCTGTTGCAGCGCCAGCCAGCCGTGCCGCGGCAGCAGCTCGCAGACGGAGCGGCGCAGCTCGCCCGCGTGGTCGAGCACGGTGAGCACCGACTGGTGGGTCGCCAGCTCGAGCTGCACGACGGATTCCGGCACGGGCTCGAGCGCCGCGGCCGCGAGCCCCGCGTCCACCAGCCCGACCACCGTGAGGCCCGCCTCGCGCGCCACGCCGAGCAGCACGGCGAGTTGCTCGCGCGAGTACCCACCCGGCACGGCAAGCAGCGTTTCGCGCGCGTCGCCAGGCAGCCCCTCCACCAGAGCGGCGAGCTGCGCGTAGGCGACGTCGGCATAGGTTGCGGCGGCCGGCATTGGTCGCGGCAGCGCCGTGGTGCCGAGGTCCTGCCAGTGGCGGGTCTCGGCGTAGAGCGGCTTCAGGCGCGCGCGTTTGAGCGCCGCGCTGCCGGTTTCGACCGTACGGCCGTCGAGCATCGCGCAGCCCGGCTCCTCGGCGACGATCTCGCCGTCGCGCACCAGCACGAGGCCGACGTCGTTGATCTCGAGGGCGAGCGTCATCGGGGGTCAGCGCACCTGCATGTGGCGGATCAGGTACTGGTCGAGGTAGGTCTCGCTGTCGAGCACCAGCCGCTCCTGCGCGAGCTGCAGCTGGTGCAGCAGGAACATGATCACGATGCTGATGAGCAGCGCGATCAGGGTCGAGTTGAACGCGACGCCGAGGCCCGCGGTGACGCCCGACACGTCGCCCGACACGGCCTTGTGGGCCTCCCCGAGCGCGTCGCCGATGCCGCGCACGGTGCCGATGAAGCCGATCGCCGGGATCGCCCAGGCGACGTAGCGCAGCATCGACAGCTCCGAGTCGAGCCGGTCGGCCTCCGCCTCGCAGACGCCGCGCGCCGCCTCCGAGACGTCCTGCACGTTGCGCGTGGCGCCGAAGCGGTACAGCGACACCAGCAGCGCCCGCGGCAGCAGCCGCTGCGCCTCCGCGGGCGGCAGCGACTCGAGCAGCCGCGCGTGCTCGCGGATGTCCTCCGGCAGGATGCGCATGCCCTCGGGCACCTCGACCAGGCTGCGCTCGAGCAGCTGGCGCTCGCGGTGCGTCTGCCAGGCCTTGTAGCCGATCACCGCGATCGCCCACAGCGCGAGGATGATGGCGGACTCCTGCTCCCAGTCCTTGATGACGACGTACACCGAGCGCTGCGCGACGAAGTTCGGATCCTTCTGCATGGCGACGCGCTGCTCGGCGAGGATCGCCGTCGCCTTCGGCCGGATCACCGTCACGAACGCGGCGTGCACGGCGATGGCGACGATGATGAACGCGAACAGGCTGTACACCAGCTCGTTCGGCGCGCGGGACTTGAATCGGGCCATGCCGCAGTTCTCCGGCTCAGATGTCGATGGGGAAGGCGACGTCGAAGTCGGCGCGCACCTTCTCGGTGGGTTCGAAGCGGCCCGGCGTCGGGCCGACGGGCCGCGCCGGGTCCGGGGGTGCGTTCGTCGGCCCCGCGGCCTGTGCCGGCTGTGCGCCGGCCGCGTCAGAATCCTCAGCCCCGGCGGCCGCTGATGCACCCGGCCCGGTCTCTGCCGGGGTCGCGTCTTCGGGCAGGGGCTCGCCGGCCGGTGCCTCCTGCGGCGCCTCGCGCACGGGCGGCGTCTCCTGCGCGCGCAGCACGGTCACGACCGCGAGCACGCCCGCGAACATCGCGACGGCGATCCGCAGGCTGCGGCTACTGCGCGTAACGCGCGATGCGGAAGCCGAGGTCATTGCGTTTGCCGTCCCCGTAGTCGCGGAAAGCCAATCGGAGCTCCGTCACCCCGGAGTGCTGCCAGCTCGAGCCTCGAATGACCCGCAGCGCGCCGGCGCCGGCCGCGGCCGGATCCACCGCCGCTGCGCTCGCTGCCGGCTGGACAGTGTAGAGGTCGTGGGTCCACTCGGCGACGTTGCCCCCGAGGTCGAAGAAACCGAGCGGACCGGGCGCGAAGCTGCCGACCGGCGCCGTCGCGGCGAACCCGTCGTCGAGGTCCGCGAGCACCTGCGCCACCAGCGGCTGTGCCCGCCGGTCGGCGAAATTGCCCGCGCCGGGCGGGACGGGCAATGCATCACCCCACGGGTACTTGCGCAGCGCGCCGCCCGTCCAGCGCGCGGACCACTCCCACTCGGCCTCGGTCGGCAGCCGGTAGCCGGTGGTTGCCGGTTGCACCGGCACGAGCCGGCCGCCCTGCTCGGCGTAGGCAGGCTCGAGGCCGTCCTGGGCGCTCAGCCAGTTGCAGTAGGCCGCGGCGTCCTGCCAGCTCACGCCGACGACGGGCTGGCGGTCGAGGTCGAGCGTCTGCTGCAGCACGAAGCCCGAGCGATGCGACGGCCGGAACTGGCGGAACTCGGCGTTGGTGATCTCGCGCAGCGCCAGATAGAAGCGGCGCTCGAGCTTCACCGCGCGCTGCGCCTCGTTGGCGCGGCGACCGGCCTCGCGCCGCGGGCTGCCCATGGTGAACTCGCCGGCGGGCACGAGCTTGAGTTCCTGGCCCGCCTTGCTGCGGACGAGCGACGCAAGCGGTCCGGCGGCGGCCGGTGCGGCGGAGGGGACGCTACCCTCGGCGTCGCCTTGCGCCCGCGCCGCCGCGACGGCCGCGGTGGCCGGCTCCGGCGCCGCGCCCTCGCGCAAGGTCACCTCGAGGCTCTGCGGCAGGCCGGGTCGCGGCGTGACGGTCGCGCGGTGGGTCGCGTAGCCCGGCTTGCGAACCTCGAGCACGTGCGCGGTCGCCGGCAGCTGCAGCGTCCTACCCGCCGCGCCCATTGCCACGCCGTCCACAAAGAGCTGCGCATCCGCGGGCGTCGCACGCACTGTCACCTCGCCGAGGATCGGCACGAGCTTGAACTCGACCACCTCGCGGCCCCCCGGTGCGACGCTCACGTCGCGGCGCGCCGGCTCGTAGCCCTCGCGCAGCACCGCGACCGCCTGCTCGACGTCGGGGCGGACGTCGATCTCGAGCGGCGTGCGCCCGCGATAGGCGCCGCCGACGGTGACGTTGGCCCCGGCCGGCGCGCTCCTCACCGCCAGCCGTCCGTCCGGCAGCCCGAGGCGCACGGGCCCGAGCGTGAGCGGCTCGTTCGCCTGCACCTGCACGTCGCTCACCCAGGGCTTGAACCCGCCGAGCCGCAGCTCGACGCGGTGCGAGCCGGCCATGAGCTCGAGCTCGAGCGGCGTCTGCCCGCGCACCTCGTCGCCGACGCGCACTTCCGCGCCGGCGGGTTCGGAGGCGATCGCGACCTCGGCCCAGCCGGGGGTGAGCTCGGGCTCGAGCTTCTGCAACCGGCCGAGGCCCTCCACTTCCACCTCGACCGTGGCTTCGAGGTAGCGCTCGGTGTCGATGGTCACGGTGTGACGCCCGGCCGCCAGCTCGAACGGCCCCGGTGCGTCACCGGCCGGGCGACCGTCGATGCTGACGCGACCGGGGACCGGCAGCACGATCTCGAGACGACCCGGCAACGGCTCGAGCGTGAAGCTGAGCCGCTGGTTGCGGTCGGCGGTGATCTCGACGGGCACGCCGAGCGGCACGTAGCCCTCGCGTTCGGCGACGAGCGTGTACGAGCCCGGCCGCAGCAGGTGACTGGTGCCGAAGCGCAGCCCGCCCCAGCCGCCCTCGAACGCCACGCGCGCGGGCTGCGGGGCGATCTCGACCTGCACGGGCACGGACGTGAAGATGACCGCCGCGATCGCAAGCAGCAGCGCGAGCGCGGCGCCGAGCGCAAGGCGACGCCAGGGCACGGCCGGTGGCGGCGGCGCGCGCCCGGCATCGGGCCGGCGAAACGCCACGGGCTCGATGCGCTCGTCCTCGGCCGCGGCCAGGCCGCCCACGGTCGCCGCCGTCTCCGCAGCCGGCGGCGCGGTCGAGTTGCCGGCGGCGCCGGCGACCACCTCGAGCACGCGCCGGCCTTCCTCGAGCCTGAGCTTGAGCCGGCCGCCACCGCCGTCGAGCACGTCGCCGCTGCGCAGCCACGTCGAGCCCGCGATGGGCGTGCCGTTGTGCAGCACCGTGCCCGCCTCGTCGGCCGGCTGCACGAACAGCTGGCCGTCGTGCAACCCGATCCAAGCCAGCGTGCCGCCGGCCGACGGCAGCACCACGTCCGCTCCGGCGCCGCCGAGCGACAGCGGGAAGTCACCGGGTCCGAGCACCCGCTCGCCCAGGGGCTCGCGCAGGATGAGGATCGCGCTCAGATTGGCTCCTCGCAGCGGATGACGATCGTCGGGGCCTCGCGGCCCGGCACCAGGTTGAGTTCGCGGCGCACGTCGCGGAAGCCCGCGCGCATTCCGACCACGGTGTAGCGGCCCGGCAGCAGCTCGAGCTCCTTGCGCTCGAAGGTGCCGATGCGGCCCACCCGGTACACCGTGACGTCGGTCTGGTTGTCGGAGCTGAGCGCGACGCGCTGCGGCGTCTCCGCGGCGGTGATGAGCTCCTCCACGGCCGCGATCTGCCGGTTGAGGGCCGGCCCGGGCTCGCCGAAGCCGCGGGCGCGAGCGATTGCGGTGCGCGCCGCGGCGCGCACGTCGGGCGAGAACAGTCGCTCGGGCCGATCAAGGTAGGCCTTGAGCTCGGCGTCGAGCATCGCGCGCGGCTCGGCGCGCTCCATGCCTTGCCGGGCGAGCGCGAGGTTGCGGTCGATGGCGAGCGCCTTGCGGTACTCGGCGAGCGCCTCTGCCCAGCGCTCGTCGCGTTCGGCCTTCTGCGCCGCCTCGACGTGCGCGGCGAGCGTGCGGTCGGCGACGGCGCGCTCGACCTGGGCGAGGCCCTCGGCGACTTCGGGTGCGCCGGGCCGGATCCTGCCCGCGCGCTCGAAGGCCGCGCGGGCGGCTGCGTAGTCGCGCCGGGCGAGCGCGTCGAGTCCCTGCGACATGGCGGCGGCGAACGCGGCACTGCCGGCCTGTGCCTGCAGGCGCGCGAGGCCGTCGCGGGCCGCGCGCGTGTCGCGGTCGAGCGCCAGCGCCTTGCGGTAGGCCGCTTCGGCGATCGGGCCCTCGCCACGCTCCTCGGCCGTCCGCGCCTCGGCCAGCAGCGCCGTCACCTCGCCGATGGTGCCCGAGCGTTCGAGGCCGCGCTGCGCGACGGCGTTCGCGGGCTCGATCTGCAGGGCCCGTTCGAACTGCGCGCGCGCCGCAGCCGCGTCACCCTTCTCCAGCGCCGCGGCTCCGGCCGAAAGTGCCGCGCGCAACTGCTCCGCCGCGAGCTTTTCCGTGGCGACGAGGTCGGCTTCCGCCGCACGCAGGCTCGCGAGCGCTGCGTCGTGCTCACGCCGGCCGAAGGCGGCGTCCGCCTCGGTGAGCGCGCGCTTGCCACGCGCGAAGCCCTCGCCGCCCCACACGCCGGCCGCGCTGGCCTCGAGCGCCTCGAGGCGCTGCACGACACCGGGACGCAGCTCCTCGAATTCACGCTTGGCCTCCGCGAGGCGTTCGAGATCCTTCTGCGGCTCGGCCGGCGCGGGCGCCGGTTCGACCGGCACGGCGGGCGGTGCCGCCGTCGCGGGCGTCCCGGCGCCGCGCTCAACCCAGCGCGGCAGCAGGAAGAACACGAACCCGGCCCCGAGCAGCAGGACCACGAAGGTCGCCGCCACGAGCCCGCGCCGGAACCCCTCCGAGCGCAGTTGCCTAGGCGTCGGACCGGCCGCGGCCGTGCGCTGCCACTGGGGCGCGATTGCCGGTTCCGTCGCGACCGGCGGACGCAACGCGACCTGGGCTCGCTCCGATCGGGCCGCGGACTCCTCGGGCACGGCGGTCAGTTCGCGCAGCGTCGCAGCCACGGCGCCGAGGTCGCGCGGACGCTCGGCTGGCGTCTTCGCGAGGCAACGCCGCACCAGCTCCTCGAGCGCATCGGGAACACCGAAACGCGCGGCCACAGGCGCCGGCGGCTCGTCGCGCACGCGCCCGGGTTGCGGATCCGGATAGAACGGCGGGTAGCCCGTGAGCAGCTCATAGGCCAGCACGCCGAAGGCATACGCGTCGTCCGCCGGCGCGGGCGGCGCGCCGGCGAGTTGCTGCGGGCTCATCGAGAACGGCGACCCGCCGCGGGGCGCCTGCTCGTCGCCCGCCGGGGCGGCCAGGCCGAAGTCCGCGATCAGTGGCGCGCCGTCGGCGCTTACCAGCACGTTGGCGGGCTTGAGGTCGCGATGCACGAGTCCGCGCGCGTGCAACGCGGCGAGTCCCTCGGCGACGCCGGCCAGCACCGGCAGCAGCGACTGCCACGGACGCCCGCGCAGTCCCGTGAGGTCGCTGCTCGCGAGTTCGGCGAACACGACGAACGGCGGCTCGCCGTCGTGCACGGACTCGCAGCGCTGCAGGTTCGGGTGGTACATCTCCTGCTGCAGGCGCGCCGCGCGCAGGAACTGCTCGCGCGCGTCCGGCGACGCGTCGGTCAGCACCTTGAGCACGCAGTCCGCGCCCGCCGTGCGGTCGCGCGCCTGCCAGACCTGCGACGCGCGGCCTTCGCCGAGCTTGCGCAGCAGTCCGTACCGCGCAGCCAGAATCTGCCCGCTCTCGAGCATGCGGCCGGTTTCCATCGCGACTCAGGGCCTGCCGGGAGGCGCCGCGACGCTGGTCGCGGCGGGCAGGCCGGTCTCGCTCTCGTACAGCTCGCGCAGCAGGTGCCGCCACTCGGCGTACTGCTCCTCGGCCGAGCCCTTGAGCTGCAGCGTGCGGCCCTCCACGTCCACGACCATGGGCTGCACCTCGGACTGGAACGAGTCGCCGAGCTGCTTGAGCGACTCGGCGTGGATCTTCAGCTCGGCGCGCTTGTCGAAGCCGCTCTTGAAGGCGTAGACGCCGCCGATCACCGCGGCCGTGGCCGCGGCCGATCCGGCGCTGCTGTTGCTGTTCTGGCCGGCGATGACGCCGCCCACCACGGCCACGGCGCCGAGCACCTGGCGGGTGAGCGCCTCGCGCTTCGCCTGCGTCTCGGCCTCGAGTTCCTCGTGGTTGTACTTGCGCCAGTTGGTGTAGGGCTCGGCCATGCTGCCGCCGAAGTTCGCGTAGTACTCGTTGAGCGTGTCCACGAGGGCGTAGTCGCGCTCACGCACGCGCTGCATGCTCTGCACCACCGGGTCGTCCTCGGCGGGCAGGCGCGTCACCGTGTAGACGCCCTTGCGGTCCTGCGCGAGATATCCGCCGAACGCGTACGGGGCGAGATCCGCGGCGAAACGCATGTCCGCGACGCGGCGCAATTGCTGGCGCTGCTCGACGGTAAGCGCGCGCCGTGCCGCGAGCAGGTCGTTGGCGAAGGTGTTGTAGACGTTCTCGAACGGATCGCGCGGCTTCGAGATGACGTCCTTGTAGGCGCGCGTGTCGGCCTCGCCCTCGTAGGTCTTGCGCAGCCACGTACGCCCCGCGGCGTCGGTGACGACGATCTCGAGCTCGATCTCCCGACCGTCGGACTCGAGGATGCGGCCGTCCACGAACACTTCCATGCCGGTGCCGTCGCGCGGCAGCACGCGCACCTGGCCCCACTGGCCCGTGCCCTCGAGCGTGTCGCGGATCAGCACCGGGATGTAGCGTGACTCGGCGTTGCGAACTTCCGGGAAGATGCGCTGCTTCTCCTGCTCTTTCTCGTCCTCCGGTACGTTCGGGTCGAACAGGCGCACTCCGACGTCGAGCAGCTCGTCCTCGGCCACCTCGACGGTCGCCTTCTCGGCGGCGATGCGCACCATCGGCCGCTGGTCCTGCACCACGCAGCCGCCGAGCGGACCGAGCGCGACCAGCGCCGCAATCAGCGCCGTGGCGGCACGTGTTCTCGAAGGGATCTGCTTCACCGGGTGCTCTGCTTGTACTGCCGATACTCTTCCCACAGGCGCTCCCGCAGCTCGGGATCCGTTTCCTTCATGGCGGCCTCGCGCAGCTGCCGCGCGACGATGTCGTCGTCGCGGCCATCGGGGATGTTTTCCGGCACGGTGTTCGGACCGGAGCCGCCGGCCGAGCCACCACCGACACCGCCGCCACCGCCCGGTTCGCCGCTGCGCTCGCCCGCGGACTCGCCGCGCCCGCCGACGTCGCCGTCGCCGTCGCCGTAGGGATCCTCGCCGGGCATCCCCTCGCCGTCGTCGCCCGCACCCGCCTGCCCGTCGCCGGTTTCCTCGCCTTCCACGGCGCCGCCGGCCGGACCGGAGCCGCTGCCGCGCGCGGCGCGCTCCTGCGAGATCGTCTCCTGCTCCTTTCGCATGCGTTCGTCGAACACCGCGAAGGTTTCGTCGAAGCGCCGATCGATCTGCGCACGCTTGTCCTCGGCCGTCATGGGTCCGCCGCCTGGCCCGCCAGCGGGGCTACCGCCGCCCTGGCTCGCCGGGCTGCCGCCACTGGAACCGGAAGGATTGCCACTGGCAGTGCTGCCAGCGGATCCCTGGGTTGCTTCCGGGCCGCCGGGTCGCGACCCGGCGGGGGTGGAACCGGCCTGCGGGGTGCCGGTCGAGGGACTGGCGCCGCCCGGTGCACCGGGAGCAGACCCCGTGCCGTGCGGCGAAGCCTGCCCCCCCGGTTGCCCTGAAGTCTGGCCGGCTTCGCCCGGCGACCCGCCAGCCGGCTGGCCCGAGGAGGCGCCCGGCGATTGTCCCGAGGCCTCGCCGGCCTCTCCCGGCGACCCGCCAGCCGGCTGGCCTGATCCCTGGCCGGCGGCGGTGTCGGGCGCTTGCCCGGTTTCACCCGCGGACTCCGAAGGCGGTTGCGGCCAGCGCTCGGGGGCGGGTTCCCCGCCGCTCTCGCCTGAGCCTTCGGCGGGGCTGCCGGATGCCGAAGGCGTCGCACCGGGACTCGCTGACGGACTGCCGGGGGAGCCCTGGCTCGACGATGGGCTGGAGGACGGGCTGCTGGACGGGCTGGAACTGCCCGGGCTGCCGGGCGATCCGGGGCTGCCCTGGGAGCCCGACGGCGGGGACGATGCCGGCGGCTGCGGCGAGGACTGGGTACTCTCGCTCGGCGTGGCGCAGCCGGCCAGCGCCAGGGCGCCGGCCAGTGCCAATCCGATCCACGCGAGGTGTCTGCGCCACATCTGGCGATTCTCCGTCAATGCCGAGTGCCCCGGCGCGGCCCGCCGCGGTGCTCCTCGATGATCTTGGATCAAGGCGCCGGGACGATGGTTCAACGCTACCCGCCGGGCCCGGCTGCCACGGCAGCACCGCCACCCGCCAGGTCGTCACCGACCAGGAACGACCGCAACTGGTCGGCCAGGCGGTTGCAGGCCGTGCGCTGCACCGGCGTGATGATCGGGATGGGCGCCACGGCGCCGATCAGCACCGAGGTGCCGGTGACGTCCGTGCTGACCGAGCCGAGCTCGGAGCCGCTCCGCAAGTCCCACACCGTGGCGACGTAGCCGGACTGCTTCTCCCACCAGCCCACGCCGAAGCAGCCGCCACCGCCCGGGCCGATCGCGCAGGCGATGCTGCCGCCGCCGTCGGTCTTGCGCGTGTTGCCGTCGAGCCAGACGACGTAGCGCACGCCGATCTGCTCGAGGCGCTCGCTCACGCCCGGCCGCTCGAGCACCGACTTCAGCCCCGCCGCATTGGCCGGCGCGGTGCTCGGCTCGAACCACGGGAACAGCGCGTCGGCGAACTGCTGCTCGCCGTAGATCTTGAACGGCACGACGTCCTTCGCCTTGGCGGTCTTCGCGGTCTGGCCGTCCTCGGGGTGCACGAGCTCGCCGCCGAGGTTTTCCTGCAGGCAGTCGAGGAATTTCTCCTCGGTGCCGAGGCCCTCGAGCTGCGGCTTCTTCAGCACCACGATGGACTCGTTGGCCTCGATGGCGGCGGCCACCTGGCGCGTCTCGTCCACCTTGGCCGTCATGCAGCCCGCAGCGAGCACGGTGAGCGCACCGAGGCCGAGCGCGGAGCGCCGCCTTGCGGCGGTCCGCCTGTGCATGTCGCTGAGAGTGAGTGTCATGACGCCACCCGTTTGCAGTCCGATTCGAGTATACGCCACGCATTCCGGCAGGCGTGTTGCGGGGGCCGGGGGCGATTCAACCGAACAGATCGGCCTGGCGCGGAGCCTCCGTGTCCCCCACGAACTGGCTGCAGTCGAGTTCGGGGCCGCGCCCGTTGCCGAGGCCGCTGCGGCGGCACGCGGCGGCAAACCGCGCGGACAGCAGGGCCGCGTACGGACCTGCGCCACGCATGCGGTGGCCGAAGCGCGGATCGTTCAGGCGCCCCCCGCGCAGCTCGCGCATCAGGTTCAGCACGCGATCGGCGCGCTGCGGGTAATGCTCGCGCAGCCACTGCTCGAACAGCGTGCCGAGCTCGTGCGGCAGGCGCAGCGGCATGAACGCGGCGTTCGACGCGCCGGCTTCGGCCGCCGCCGCGACCAGGGCCTCGAGCTCGTGGTCGTTCAGTGCCGGGATGACGGGCGCGAGCAGCACCGTGACCGGCACGCCGGCGGCGGCGAGCTCGCGGATGACGCGCAGGCGGGCACCCGGGGCGGCGGCCCGAGGCTCGAGCACGCGCTTGAGATCGTCGTCGAGCGTGGTGAGGCTCACGGCCACCGAGCACAGCCGACGCTTGGCCAGCGCGGCGAGCAGGTCGAGGTCGCGAAGGATCAGCGCGCCCTTGGTGACGACGGTAACGGGATGCCGGTGGACGAGCAGCACCTCGAGCAGCGCGCGGGTCGTGCGGTGCTCGCGCTCGGCCTGCTGGTAGGGATCGGTGTTTGCGCCGAGGTTGATCGGCTTGCAGACGTAGCCGGGTGCGCCGAGCTCGCGCGCGAGCAGCGAGGCGAGGCCCGGCTTGTGGAAGATCCGCGTCTCGAAGTCGAGCCCGGCGCCGAGGTTCCAGTAGGCGTGCGACGGGCGCGCGAAGCAGTAGACGCAGCCGTGCTCGCAGCCCTGGTAGGGGTTCACCGACTGCTCGAACGGCACGTCGGGCGAGTCGTTGCGGCTGATGGCCCGGCGCGGCCGGTCGGCGATCAGCAGCGTCTCGGGCCGGCGCGGCGGCTCCTCGAGGCTGCCCCAGCCGTCGTCGGCGGCCTCGAGGCGCGTGGCCTCGAAGCGTCCGCCGGGGTTCGAGACGGCCCCGCGCCCCTTGGTGACCTGGTGCCTGTCCTCTCGCCGCATCGGGGCAGGATACTGTACATGCGTACAGTCGTCACGACCCGGAGCCAGGGAAGCGGTCCATGCGCGAGAGCTCCGGGAAGCGCCGCCACCACACGCCCGCCACGAGCAGCGTGGCGCAGCCGCCCACGATCACGGCGGGCACGGCGCCGAACCACGCCGCGGTCACGCCCGACTCGAATTCGCCGAGCTCGTTCGAGGCCCCGATGAACACGGCGTTGACCGCGCTCACCCGGCCGCGGATGTCGTCCGGCGTCTCGAGCTGCACCAGCAGGTGGCGCACGTACACGCTCACCATGTCGCCGGCACCCATCACCACGAGCGCCACCAGCGACAGCCACAGCACCGTCGAGAGGCCGAACACCAGCGTCGCGAGCCCGTAGACGATCACACCGCCGAACATCCAGCGCCCGACCTGCCGCGAGATCGGCAGCACGCCGAGCGCGATGCCACACAGCGCAGCGCCGACGCCGGGCGCGGTGCGCAGCCACCCGAGGCCCGCGGGCCCGACCTGCAGCACGTCGGCCGCATAGACCGGCAGCAGCGCCGTCGCGCCGCCGAACAGGACGGCGAACAGGTCGAGCGAGATGGCGCCGAGCACGAGCCGCTTCGAGCGCACGAAGCGCAGTCCCGACAGCAGCGCGTGCCAGCCGGGCGGCTCGGCGGAGCGCGCCTCGCTGCGCCCGCCCGCCCGCAGGCTGAGCACCATCAGCACCGAGGCAGCGAGCAGCGCCGCGACCGTGCCGTACACGACCGACGGACCTGCGAGGTACACGAGGCCGCCGAGCGAGGGGCCCGCGATCGTGGCCACCTGCCAGGTCGAGGAATTGAGCGCGACCGCAGTGCCGAACTGGGCGCGCGGCACGAGGTTGGGCAGCAGTGCCTGCCCCGTCGGCATGGCGAAGGCTCGCGCCACGCCGAACAACACCATGACCGCGAACACCGGCCGCGCCGAGTCGAGCCCGCGCGCCGCGAAGGCGAGCAGCAGCAGCGCGCACAGGCACTCGAGCGCAAAGCAGGCGGCAAGGATGCGGCGGCGATCGCGGCTGTCGGCGAGGTGCCCGGCGGGCAGGATCAGCAGCACGAACGGCAGGAACTGCGACAGGCCGATGAGCCCGAGATCGAGCGGATCGCGCGTGACCTCGTACACCTGCCAGCCGACCGCCACGGTCTGCATCTGCACGGCGAGCGTGGCGATGAAGCGCGCCGCGATGAAACGCGTGAAGTCGCGGTTGCGCAGCACCGCGCGGCGCGGGTCGGCGGGCGCGTTCATGCCGGCAGGCGGCGGTGCACGCGCATCAACCGAGCGCGATGAGCCCGAGCGCCAGGAGCGAGCACACGCCGACGGTCAGGTTGCGGCGCAGACCGAGGTACGCGTCCGGCAGGATGCTCGCCCCGAGCTGGCGGTGCTCGTACAGCCAGAAAGCGCCGAACGCCACGACCAGCAGCGCGAGGCCTTGGCGTTGCGGCAACAACAGCGCGACCCAGCCCGCGAGCGCCGGAAGCACGCCGGCGAGCAGCCGTCGCGGGGCCCCGGGCACGGGCCGCGCGAGCACCAGGCCCCAGTGCACCGCACCGAGGAAGGAGAGGATCACCGCGCCGTACGTGAGGAGCGCGCGCGCCGCGAACGCCCGCGGTTCACCGTCGAGCAGGGCGATGCCGATCACGGCGGCGACGAACGGCACCAGTCCACCGTAGCCCAACGCACTCGCGCCCGGCGGCAGGGGCGGGTCCGAACGGGACGGTTCGCTCATTGCTTGTCCATCCTGAAGTAGGCAACCACCTGTGAGGACCGCTCCTTGACCTTGCGCAGCCAGGCCCGTGCCCAGGCGAACTCGAGGCCCAGGATGGCGAGCCCGACGGGGATCACCACGAGTGCCGGCCCGGGCAACACGATCAGCGCCAGTCCCACGAGCAACACGGTGCCCCCGACCAGCGCCACGGCGATGCGGCGGGCCCAGCGGTACGTCACCGGCACTTTGCGTCGCAGGCTCATGGGCGTGGTCCCAGCTTGCCCCGGACGGCCGGGACAAGCGAGGCGAGTTGCCGGTCGTGCATCCGCGCGAGCAGGAGCTGCGCGGCGATCGCGCCGCAGCCGGCGAGGAACATGTCCCACTGCGTGTCCCAGACGTCGCCCTGCGTGCCCAGGAATGCACCGGCGGCCTCGCCTCCTGCGAGCGCCGCCCACCACTCCGTGAGCTCGTAGGTGGCGCTGATGCCGAGCACCGAGAAGAGCACCAGAGTGAACAGCCACTTGCCCGGCGCGAGTGGCGAGGTACGGATGAGCAGCTCGCGGATGATGATCGCCGGCCCGAAGCCCTGCATCAGGTGGCCGATGCGGTCGTAGTGGTTGCGGGTGAGGTCGAAGGCGTCCTGCAGCCAGAAGCCGAGCGGCACGCGTGCGTACGTGTAGTGGGCCCCCAGGATCAGGATCAGGGCGTGCAGCCCGATGAGCCAGTAGGCGAGCCGCGTGAGCGGGAAGCGGCGGTACGTGGCGACGAGCAGCGGTGTCGCGATCAGTACCGGCAGCACCTCGAGGACCCACGTGAGCCGGTCGTGGGGCCGCATGCCCGAAGCGACCAGCGCGACGGCGACCAGCGCCAGCAGCGCGGCCGGCAGCACCGGGGATCGATCGCCGCTCACTCGCGCGTCTCCTCGCCCTTGCGGTGCAGTCGCGCCGCGATCGCCGCGAACCGGGCCTCGCCGCGCAGCGAATCGAAGTCCGCATCGTGCTCGATCCAGCCGAGGTCGCCGCGACCGGTGCTCACCGCCCGGTCCAGCATGTCGAGCGCCTCATCGCGCCGGCCGAGGACAGCGTAAGTGCAGGCGACGTTGTAGGCCGTCGCGAATTCGCCCGGCCGCAGCTCGAGGGCGCGGTGGGCATAGGCCAGTGCCCGCTCGTCCTGCCCCTGCCGGGCCGCGAGCACGGCCCCGAGGTGCAACGCACGCGTATCGTCCGGCTCGACCGCGAGCCGCGCATCGATCGCGTGCTGCGCGCGCCCGATGACCTCGCGCGCCTCTGCGTGTCTTCCGAGGCTGTACAACGCGGTGGTCAGCATCGACGGCGGCTGGTACTCCTCGGGTCGCAGGCGCTCGGCCGCCTCGTAGTACGGGACGGCCTGCTCGGCGCGTCCGGCCGAGAACAGGTCGCGCGCGTAGAAATAGTGGGCCTCGTAGGACGCCGGATTGAGGCGGATGGCCTCCTCGAAGGCGGCGAACGCCTCCTCCGTCTTGCCCTGCAGGAACAGCAGGTTGCCCTTCGCGACGAACGCCTCGGGCATGCGCGGCTCGAGCGCCAGGGCGCGGCGGCTCGCCGCCAGCGCCTTCTCTATGTCGGCGGCGTCGACGTCGAGCCCCCAGATACCCTGGTAGGCGAGTGCGTTGGCGAGCCCGGCGTGCGCCTGCGCGAACTGCGGATCCGCCTTCACCGCGCGGCTGAACAGCGCGGCCGCCTCGGGAAGCGCCGTGTCGGATCCGTCGCGCAGCAACGCCTGTCCCCGCAGGTACAGGTCGTATGCCTCGGCACTGCGCGTGCCGCCCCGCTCCATCAGGCCGACCTCGTTCGGAGTGAGCGACAAGCGCAGCGCCCGCACCAGCTTCTGCGCGATCTCCGTCTGCGTCGCGAACACGTCCTCGAGCCCGCGATCGAAGCTCTCCGACCACAGGTGGTAGCCGTCGGCGGCGCCGACGAGCTGCGCGGTGATGCGCACGCGCTCGCCCGACTTGCGCACACTGCCCTCGACCACCGCGCCGACATTCAGCGCGCGGCCGATCTCGCGCACGTCGGCGGCTTTCCCCTTGAACTGGAACGACGAGGTGCGCGATGCCACTCGCAGCCCGCGCACGCAGCACAGCGCGTTGATGATCTCGTCGGCAATACCGTCGCAGAAGTATTCGTGGTCGTGCGCCGGGCTCAGGTCGGCGAACGGCAGGATCGCGACGGACGCGGCGGCGGCGGCCGCCGCGGGGGGCGGCGCAGGCGGTGGCGAAAGGGGTGCGGGCGTTGGCGCACTCGTCGATACCGGCGACGCCCGCGCATCCACCGTCTCGACCCCCGCAGGCCCGGTGCGCTCTATGCCGCGCGGCGTAACGTCGAACGCCCAGGCGAGCGCACAGGCGATCGGGAACCCGAGCAGCGCGAGCACGATCACGAGCTTGAACGCCCACGCCGGCAGGCCCATGGGCTCGAACACGGCGTCGCCGACCTGGATCGCAAGCCACGCGGCCACGAGATACACGGCCGCGACGCGGAAAACCTTGCGGCGCCGCAGCTCGGCGAACCATTCCTGCAGCTTGTGCGCGCCGTACGTCATCGGCTCTCTCTGGGTTGCGCCGATGATTATAGGGGGCTCGCCGCAGCGGCGAGTCGCGGGCTCAGTGCCGCTCGAGGAACGCCTCGATCTCCTCCGCCAGCCGCTCGGGCTGCTCGTGGTGCACCATGTGGCCTGCATCCGGAATGACGCAGGGCTCGAGGCGACTCACGAGGCGCGCCATGGTTTCCGGCCGGGCGTCTTCCCCGAGGCGCGGCAGGAAGTCCGACTGGCCGGCCACGACGTACAGCACCGGCGCGGTGATCTCGCGCCAGCAGGCCTCCGCCTCCTCGCGTCGGTACAGCACCGCATTGACGCGCTTGTGCGCCGGGTCGGCACGTACGCTGACGCTGCCGTCGGCCTGGGGGTGTGTCCAGGCGGCTGCGATGAAGGCGGCACGGTCGGGCGGGAGCCGGGGATTGCGCCGCACCAGCAGGTGCGTGAAGGCGTCGAGCGAGGGAAAGCGCGCGAATGCGGGCGGTTCGCGCAGCTGCGCGAGCCACTCCCGATAGCGCGCCGGCGCCTGCTCCGGATGTGTGCGGGCGAGTCCGAATCCCTCGATGCACACGACCCGCCGCACGCGCTCCGGGCGGATGCCCGCGTACAGCGTCGCGATGTTGCCGCCCATGCTGTGGCCCACGAGGGTCACGGGCATCCCGGGTGCCAGCCGGTCGAGCAGCGCCTCGAGGTCGGCGAAATAGTCCGGGAACCAGTAGCCCTCGACCGGCCACTCGCTGCGGCCGAAGCCGCGCAGGTCGGGCGCGATGAAGCTGCGGTGCGCCGGCAAGGCATCGACCAGGAACTGGAACGTGTCGCCGGTGTCGGCCCAGCCGTGCAGCAGGAACACGGGCTCGGGGTCGGTGCCGGGCCAGCGCGTCAGGTGGTGGCGCAGACCGCGGATCTCGAGGTCGGATGCCTGCGGCGTTCGGCGCGGTACATAGGAATCTTGCATCACCTGGGCTCGGCGGCTCGATCGGGGCCGGGATTATTGCGCGGCAGCGGTAGCACCGGGCAATCTGCGCGCCACTCCCCCGCAGCCGGGACCGCCGGAGCCTGCCGACCCCCATGCGCAAGCTGCTCGTCTTCCAGCACGTCGCCACCGAGCCGCTCGGCCACCTCGACCCGCTGCTGCGCGAGGCGGGCGTGCGCATCCGCTACGTGAACTTCGGCCGCGAGCCGCACGCCGAGCCGGACCTTCGACGCTACGACGGCCTCGTGGTGCTCGGCGGGCCCATGAACGTGGACCAGGCCGACCAGCTGCCGCACCTGCGCTTCGAGATGGCCGCGATCCGCGAGGCGATGGCGCTCGAGCGGCCCGTGCTCGGGATCTGCCTCGGCGCGCAACTGCTCGCCGCGGCGATGGGCGGCATGGTGCGCCCGAACCCGGTCCCGGAGATCGGCTGGTATCGCCTGCACGCGCGGCCGGCGGCGCACGACGACCCGCTGTTCCGCCACTTCGAGCACCGGCCGCAGTTCGTGTTCCAGTGGCACGCCTACACGTTCGCGCCGCCGCCCGGCGGCGTGCCGCTCGCCTGGACGCGCAACTGCCGTAACCAGGCCTACCGTCTCGGCGAGCGCGCCTGGGGGCTGCAATTCCACCTCGAGGCCGACGACGCGCTGATCGCGCGCTGGCTCGGGCAACCCTCGGGCCGCAGCGAGATCGAGCGGTACTGGGACGCGCGACGCATCGGACGCATCCGTGCGGCGACGCGGACCCACCTGCCCGCGGCGACGGCCTTGAGCAATCGCGTGTTCGGAGAGTTCATCCAGCTCTTCTCGCGGCGGCGCTACTCGACGCTGCCGTCCCGATAGCGCCGGACGACCCGCCGGCGAGGCGGTTCGATCGGCAGTCCCGCGTCAACCGCCGAGGAACATCCGGTATGCCGGGTTGCCGGTCTCCTCGGCGTAGGCGTACTGCAGCTCGCGCAGGTGCTGCGCGAATTCGTCCGCGCCGTCAGGCGGCACCTGCACGCCGGCGAGCACGCGCCCGTAGTCCGAGCCGTGGTTGCGATAGTGGAACAGGCTGATGTTCCAGCGGGACCCGATCGCCTGCAGGAACTTGAGCAGCGCACCCGGACGCTCGGGGAATTCGAAGCGGAACAGGCGCTCGTGCTCGAGCCCGGGCGCGTGCCCGCCCACCATGTAGCGCACGTGCAGCTTCGCCATCTCGTCGTCGCTCATGTCGAGCACGGCATAGCCCGCGCCCGCGACCTCCTCGAGCAGCGCCTGCTTCTCGCGCCGGCCCTCGTGCAGCGCGACGCCGACGAAGATGCGCGCGGAGCGGGCGTCGTCGTAACGGTAGTTGAACTCGGTGACGCTGCGCCGCCCGAGCAGCTGGCAGAAGCGCAGGAAGCTGCCCGGTTCCTCGGGGATCTCCACCGCGAGCAGCGCCTCGCGGCCGGCGCCGATGTCGGCGCGCTCGGCGACGTGCCGCAGGCGGTCGAAGTTGATGTTGGCGCCGCAGTTGAGCGAGACGAGCGTCTTCCCGGCGCAGCCCTCGCGGGCCACGTAGCGCTTGATGCCCGCGACGGCGAGCGCGCCGGCCGGCTCGGCGATGGTGCGATTGTCCTCGAAGATGTCCTGGATCGCCGCGCAGATCTCGTCGGTCGAGACCAGGATCACCTCGTCCACGTACTGCCGCGCGAGGCGGTAGGTCTCCTCGCCCACGCGCCTTACCGCGACGCCGTCGGCGAAGATGCCGACGCGCGCGAGCGTCACGCGCTCCCCGGCGAGCAGCGAGTCGTGCATGCTGGCCGCGTCCTCGGGCTCGACGCCGACGATGCGCACCTTCGGGTACAGCGACTTCACGTAGGCCGCGATGCCCGCCACGAGCCCGCCGCCGCCGACGGGCACGAAGATCGCGTCTGGCGGGTCGGACAGCTGGCGCAGGATCTCCATGCCGATCGTGCCCTGCCCCGCGATCACGTCCGGGTCGTCGAAGGGGTGGATGAAGGTGAGCCCGCGGTCGCGCGCGACCTCGACGGCGCGCTCGTAGGCATGGTCGAAGTCGTCGCCGTGCAGCTCGACCTCGCCGCCGAGGTCGCGCACCGCCTGCACCTTGATGTCGGGGGTGGTCTGCGGCATGACGATCACCGCCGGGATGCCGCGGCGCTTCGCCGCAAGCGCGACGCCCTGCGCGTGGTTGCCCGCGGAGGCGCAGATCACGCCGCGCTTGGCGACGGTCTCCGACAGGTGCGCGATCTTGTTGTAGGCGCCGCGCAGCTTGAACGAGAACACCGGCTGCAGGTCCTCGCGCTTGAACAGGATGCGGTTGCCGAGTCGCCCCGACAGCCGCGGGGCCGCCTCGAGCGGCGACTCGATGGCGACGTCGTAGACGCGCGCCTTGAGGATGCGTTCGATGTAGCGCTCTTGCATGGGGCCGGAGGGGACGATGGGGGGCGGCTAACTTAACAGGAAAGCCCGCCGCAGGCCGCTCGGCCTCCCTTCAACTTTGCGGTGGCGAACCGCATACTTCCCAGCCGCGCGGGACGCCTCGCACACCGCCGCTCGACACCGCCACGACATGAACGACACCGTCTCGCGCCGCGCGAATGCGCTGCGGCGCCACCTCTGAGCGCCGCCGCCGTGGCACGTATCGAATTGTGGATGACGGTGTTCGCCGGGCTGAGCGGCGGTCTCGCCGGCGTGCTGTGGAGCGGCCTCGTCACGTCGGCGTGGCCGGGGCGCGGCAGCGGCCCGGGCGCCGCCTCCGCGCACTCCGAGAGCGCGTCACGGGTGCTCGCGGGTGCCGCCCTGCGCGCCGCTGCCGGCGCAGCGCTCGGTTTCCTGTTCTGGCTCGGCTGGGGGCTGATCGCGCTGGTGGGCATGCCCTGGTACCGGGTGGGACTCCTGTACGGTGGGCTCGCCTGGGTCGCCGTCGCCGCGCCCGCGCTCGGCACGCTGCTGCTGGGCGGCCACGGCCAGCTGCGCGCGGTGGTTGCGCACGCCGTGGAGTGGCTGCTCACCTGCCTGACGATCGGGCTGCTGTGCGCCCTCGCCTGGCACCGCTACGCCTGAGCCGCCGTGCGCAACGTCTATGTGCTCGCAATCGCCCAGGCCTTCTCGGCCGCCGGCATGATGACGGTGTTCCTGCTGGGCGCCATCGTCGGCAGCCAGCTGGCACCGATGCCCGAACTGGCGACGCTGCCGGTGTCGCTGACCGTGGTCGGCCTCGCGGCAACCGCGATCCCTGCGGCGCTGCTGATGGAGCGCATCGGGCGGCGCACGGCGTTCGTCGCAAGCTCGACGGTCGCGGCGGTGGCCGCGCTCGCGGTCGCCTGGGCCATCATGCAGGCGAGCTTCGGGCTGCTGTGCGCGGCGACGCTCGTACTCGGCGCCAACCTCGCCTTCCAGCAGCAGCAGCGCTTCGCCGCAGCCGAGAGCGTGCCGCCCGCACAGGCCAGCCGCGCCATCTCGACGGTGATGATCGGCACGCTCGCGGCCGCGGCGGTCGGCCCGCAGGTCGCGCTGGCGCTCAAGGACCTCGTGCCCGGCCACGAGTACGCCGGCTCGTTCGTGGGCGTCGCGGCCCTGTGCCTCGCGGCGGCGCTGGTGCTGACGCGCTGCGACCCGGGCCTGCCCCCGCCGCGCCCGGCCGGCTCGAGCCAAGGGCGACCGATCGGCGAAGTCGCGCGACAGCCGATGTTCCTGGTCGCGGTCGCCGCGGCAGTCGTCTCGTACGCGGTGATGAGCTTCATCATGACCGCCACGCCGATCAGCATGCACGTGCACGACCACCATTCGGACACGGATACCGCATGGGTGATCCAGAGCCACCTGCTCGCGATGTACGGGCCGTCGCTGTTCACCGGCCGGCTGATCGGGCGCATCGGCGTGCGCGCCGGCATGACGGCGGGCCTCGCGCTGATGTTCGCCTGCGTGGCGATCGCGAGCGCCGGGCACGACCTGATGCACTACTGGTGGGGCCTGGTGCTGCTCGGCGTCGGCTGGAACCTGCTGTTCGTGGCGGGCACGGCGCTGCTCACCACCACCTACGAGCCCGCCGAGCGCTTCCGTGCGCAGGCGGTCAACGAGTTCTCTGTGTTCGGCACCCAGGCGCTCGCCTCGCTGCTCGCGGGGCCCGCGATCCACCTGCTCGGCTGGCGGACGCTCAACCTCGCGACGCTGGTGCCGCTCGCGCTGTTCGCCGCGGCACTCCTCGCCTGGCCGGCTCAGCGGTCGAGGAATTCGCGCGTGTAGCGCACGACCTCGTGGACCCCCGCGTCGAGGAGCCCGGCATCCTGGTCCGGCATGTCGACGCGGCGTCCCTCGGGCAGCAGCGCGTCGGCGCGCTGGGTCATGTCCCAGAACTCGTCCCGGGCCCGCAGCACCAGGGCGGGCTGGCGCAGCAACGGCAGGCGCTCGCCGGCCTTGTAGTCCGCCGCGGCCTGCGTGCCCCAGGACGCGGCCTCACCGGCCTGCAGTGCCGCCGCCAGGGCCTTGCCGATGCGAGCCGGAGGCACGCTGGAGGCGCGCCAGCGCCGGATGCGCTGCCATTCCTCGACGAGGTGTGCGCCGTCCTCGCGGGCGGGCGCCGGCCACGGGTGACGGTGAAAGGCCTCGCGCTCCCTCGCGTCGAACACTGGCACGCCGGCGAGCACCACGCGTCGCACCTGGCCCGGGCGGCTCACGGCGAGGTCGGACGCCACGAGCGAGCCGGTCTGGTGCCCGAACAGGTCCACCTGGCGCAGGCGCAGCGTATCGATCATGTCGCCGACGGCGGCCGCGTATTCCGCGACCGACGGCGCCACCTCGGGTGCGTCGGACTCGCCGTGGCCCGGGAGGTCCGGCGCATACACGCTGCGGTCCTGGCCGAGCTCGGCGAGCAGCCGGCGAAACGAGCGGCCGGTCAGCGGGCTCGGATGGATGCAGACGAGCGGCACGAGCTCGTCGAAGCCGCCGTTCGAAGGGAAGGCGGTGTGCACGTGCAGCTGCCCGAAGCGGCAGTCCACGTACATCTTGCGAAGATGAACGGTCACGGGCGGGGACATCCTCGTCGAAATGCTGGCATGGCGGGCGGCGCTGCGGTTCGAAGTGCGCTTCACGATCCTGGGACCTCGGGAGTGGGAGTGCGGCGTGTGGGCGCATTGTCCGCAAGCCGCCCCGGGGTCACGTTGATTCAACTCTCATAAAACTCGCGATCGACCTGACGTAATACGGGCGCGGCGCGCTCGCGCTCCGGTACGCACCGCTTATGTCGCACGCCTCACACCGTGTCGAGATACCACTCGTAGTCGCGATCGCTCACGAGCGCGCCGAACTTCTCGCACTCGCGCCGCTTGAGCGCGAGGAACACCTCGAGGAACTCCGCGCCCAGCGCGTCCGCGAGGAACCCGGAGCGCGCCGCGCGTTCGAGCGCCTCGCTCCACTGCAGCGGCAGTTCGCCCGCGACGGCCTGCGCGTAGCCGTTGCCCTCGACCGGCGGGCCGGGATCGATCTCCTGCTCGATGCCGTGCAGCATGCCCGCGAGCACCACGGCCGCGACGAGATACGGATTCGCGTCGGCGCCCGCCACGCGGTGCTCCACGTGGCGGCTCGCGGGCGGACCGGCCGGCACGCGCAGCCCGACCGTGCGGTTGTTGACGCCCCAGGTGGCCGCGACCGGCGCGTAGCTCAGCGCGCGGAAGCGGCGGTAAGAGTTCGCGTGCGGCGCGAGCACCGCCATCGAGTCGGCCAGCGTCGCGCGCAGCCCGCCGATCGCCTGGCGCAGCAGCGGCGCGCCCTCGGGCGCCTCGGCCGCGCACAGGTTGCGGCCCTCGCGGTCCGCGAGGCTCGCGTGCAGGTGCATGCCCGCGCCCGCCCGCTCCGCGAACGGCTTGGCCATGAAGCAGGCGATGCAGCCGTGCCGCGCCGCGACGCCGCGCACGGCGCGCTTGAACATTACCGCCTCGTCCACCGCCCGGAGCGCGTCGGCGCGGTGCTCGAGGGTGATCTCGAACTGCCCCGGCGCGTACTCCGACATCAGCGTGCGCACCGGCACGCCGAGCTCGCGGGCGGCCGCGCACAGCTCGTCGAGCAGCGGCGACATGTCGTCGAGGCAGCCGAGCCCGTAGGCATCGATGCGGTTGGAGCGGGCGCCGGACAGCAGCCCACGTGCCGGCTGCAGGCGGCCCTCACCGTCGCGCTCGAGCAGGTAGAACTCGAGTTCGACGGCGACGACCGGCGTGCAGCCGCGCGCCTCCAGCCGCCGCACCACGCGCGCGAGGGCGTGGCGCGGATCGGCCTTCGCGGGCCGGCCGTCGAGCTCGAACAGCGTGCCGAGCACCTGCGCGCTGGGGCGCGCGAGCCACGTCGCGCGCGCGAGCGTACCGGTCACCGGGCGGCAGAGCTGGTCCGCGTCGCCGACCGACCAGACGAGGCCGGTTTCCTCGACGTCCTGGCCCGTGACGTCGAGCCCGAGGATGGAGCCCGCGACGTTGCGGCCATGCCCGAACAGGGCTGCGAGCTCTTCGCGGGCGACATTCTTGCCGCGCGCAACGCCGTTCGCGTCGGTGATGACGAGCTGCACGGCCTCGACGTCGGGGTGGCGCTCGAGAAAGGCGGGCAGCTCGTCGCGCCGGCCTGGGACGGCGCTGCTCGCTGGGGGTGGATTCATGCGGATGGCTTCCGTCGCGACACTGGCATGGTGACGGATGCGCCGACGAAGTGGCAAGCTCACGCGCCGCCCAACTCCCGGAGTCCCGCATGAAGCTGTACGGAGGCCTCGCCTCGCCCTACGTCGCCCGCGTCGTCCTGTTCGCCCGCCTGAAGGGGATCGCGCTCGAGCCGCAGATGCCCGCGGGAGGCATCAAGTCGCCCGGGTTCCTGGCCATGAACCCGATGGGCAAGATGCCGGCACTCGAGGTGGACGGCACCGTGATCCCGGAGTCGGAGGTGATCTGCGAGTACCTCGAGGACGTGTACCCGGACAGTGGCGGCCTCCTGGGCATCCCGCTCCAGCGGGCCCGCGCGCGGCTGATCTCGCGCGTACACGACGTGTACGTGTCGCCGCACGCCTCGGTGCTGTTCCGGAACATGAACCCGAAGACGCGCGATGCCGCGGCCGTGGCCGCCGCGCAGTCGGCGCTCGAGACGGGCTTCGGCTACCTGCAGCACTTCGTCGCGGCCGCGCCGTTCGCGGCGGGCGACCGGCTGTCGCTGGCCGACTGCACGCTGCTGCCGTCCTTCCTGATCATGCGCAGGAGCGCGTTCCCGATGCTCGGGATCACCGATCCCACCGCCGGCGAGGGGTCGCTCGGGCGCTGGTGGTCCATCGTCGAGGCCGATCCGGTGACCGGCCCCTTCCTGCAGGAATACGGCGCGGCCGTGGATGGTTTCCTCAGGATGCTCGCCGGCAAGTAGCCCCGAGCCACCGATGCCCGAGGCTTATACGCTGGTCGAGCACGCGCCGCTCGCGCCGCTCAATACGCTGCGCGTGCGGGCCACCGCTCGCTGGCTCGCGACGGTGAACTCGGTCGCCGTGCTGCCCCAGCTGCTGGATCTGCCGGCGGCCCGCGGCGCGCTCATGGTGCTCGGCGAAGGCAGCAACCTGCTGTTCGCGGACGACTTCCCCGGCCTGCTGCTGCGGCCGGCATTCGCGGACACCAGCCTCCTCGTCGACGACGGCGCGACCGCCGTGGTGCGCGCAGAGGCCGGCGCCGGCTGGGACGCGCTGGTGGACTGGACGCTCACCCGCGGGCTCGCCGGCCTCGAGAACCTCGCGCTCATCCCCGGCCTCGTGGGCGCGGCACCCATCCAGAACATCGGCGCCTACGGCGTCGAGGTGGCCGAGACGATCGCGGTCGTGGAGGCGTGGGACCGCGAGAACGGACGGCTGGTCCGCCTCGATCGCGCCGACTGCGATTTCGGCTACCGCGACAGCGTGTTCAAGCGCGCACCCGACCGCTGGATCGTGACCGCGGTGGAACTGCGGCTGTCGCGTCACGGCACGCCGCGTCTCGGTTACTCAGGCGTGCGCGAGGAGCTCGACGCAATGGGCATTGCCACGCCGACGCCAGCCGACGTGGCCGCGGCAGTGCGACGGCTGCGGCGGCGCAAGCTGCCCGACCCGGCCGTGATCGGCAACGCCGGCAGCTTCTTCAAGAACCCGGTGGTTCCTGCCGGGGTTGCCGACCGCCTGCGGCATGAGCACGGCGACCTGCCCGTGTATCCGGCCGGCCCCGGCAAGGCCAAGCTCTCCGCCGCGTGGCTCATCGAGCGCTGCGGCTGGCGCGGTGTCCGCGAGGGCGACGCCGGCATCGCCGCGCAGCACGCCCTGGTGCTGGTGAACCACGGCCGCGCAAGCGGTGCGGACCTGCTCGTGCTGGCGCGCCGGGTCGCCGGGTCGGTCGAGGAGCGCTTCGGTGTGCGGCTCGAGCCCGAGCCGCGTATCGTCGGCGCGAACTGGTGAACACGACGGGGATCAAGGCAATGAACAGACGCGAACTGATGCTCACGGCCGCTGCGTTCGCCGTGCCCGAGGCCCTGGCACGCGACGCCGGCGGCGGTCCGCAAGGCAAGGGCAGGCTCCGGATCCTGATCCTCGGCGGCACCGGCTTCATCGGTCCGCACTTCGTGCGGGAGGCGCTGGCGCGTGGCCACGCCGTGACGCTCTTCAACCGCGGCAAACGGCAGGAGACGCCCACGCCCGGCGTCGAGACCCTGCTCGGCGACCGCAACGGCCAGCTCGAGGCACTCGAGGGCCGCGACTGGGATGTCGTGATCGACAACTCCGGCTACGTGCCGCGGCACGTGCGGCTGACGACGCAGCTGCTGCGCGAGCGCGTGCGGCACTACCTGTTCATCTCCACCATCTCCGTGTACGCGGACCTGTCGGTGCCGGGTGTCACCGAGGACGCGCCGCTGAAGAAGCTCGAGGACCCGACGGTCGAGAAGGTGGACGGTGAGACCTACGGCGGTCTCAAGGCGCTGTGCGAGGCCGTCGTCCTGGAGGAGTTCGCGGGCCGCAACACCATCGTGCGTCCGACCTACATCGTCGGCCCGGGCGATCACACCGACCGCTTCACTTACTGGCCGTGGCGCGTGTCGCAGGGCGGAAAGATGCTCGCGCCGGGCACGGCCGCGGATCCGATCCAGTACATCGACGTTCGCGACCTCGCCCGCTTCGTGATCGGCTGCGTCGAGGCGCCCACGCCGGGCACGTTCAACGCGTGCTCGCCGCCCGGCTTCGCGACCATGGGCGGGCTGCTGGAGGCGAGCCGGCGCGTCTCCGGTGCCACGACGGAGTTCCGCTGGGTGGACGAGGCGACCCTGCGCGCCGAGGGGCTGCTCGAAGGCCCGGCGCTGCCGATCTGGAGCCCGCCGACGGGCGAAAGCGCGGGCGCGGCCCTCGTCAGTCCGGCGCGGGCCGTCGCCGCCGGACTGCGCTTCACGGCGCTGGAGGACACCGTGCGCGCGACGCTCGAGTGGCATCGCGGCCGCCCCGCCGAGCAGCGCGACAAGCTGAAGGTCGGGCTGTCGCGCGAGGCCGAGGCGGCATTGCTCGCGAAGCTGCGCTGAGGCCGCTCACCAGCTCCCGGAATTGGGCATGCTCTGCCACGGCTCCCGCGGCGCCAGCGCGGCGCCCTTCTGCAGCAGCTCGATCGAGATGTGGTCGGGCGAGCGAACGAAGGCCATGCGGCCGTCGCGCGGCGGACGCCTGATGGTAACGCCGTGGTCCGCGAGCCGCTGGCAGGCGGCATAGATGTCGTCCACCTGGTAGGCGAGGTGCCCGAAGGCGCGGCCGATGCCGTATTCCTCCGGGTCCCAGTTCCAGGTGAGCTCGACCTGTGCCGACTCGTCGCCGGGCGCCGAGAGGAACACCAGCGTGAAGCGCCCCTGCTCGTTGTCGTAGCGACGCACCTCGCGCAGGCCGAGGGCGTCGCAGTAGAAGTGCAGCGACTTCCCGAGGTCGGTCACTCGGACCATGGTGTGCAGGTACTTCATCGGCGGCTCTCGTCGGGTCTGCGGGCCTGTCATGGTAGCGGGCCCGGCCTTGCGTTGCGGGGATTCGCGACCGGCGCCCTTGTTCCGCCGGCGGCCTGCGGGCAGGCTGTGCCCGCCTTCGCCATCCCCAGGGTGCGACATGCCTAGCCGGAACGTCCTGCCGATCGCTGCCGCGCTCCTGCTCGCCGTCGGCTGCGCCGCGACGCCCTCCCCGCCCGAGGGCGAGTCGGAAGCCGACGCCGTGGCCGCCGCGCCCTTCAACGAGCTCGGCAGCGTGGACGCCCCCATCGCGATGATCGAGTTCAGCGACCTGCAGTGCTCGTTCTGCGCCCGCCACGCCTCGCAGACCCTTCCCGAGCTGCGCCGCAACTACATCGACACGGGCAAGCTGCGCTACGCGGTGCGCGACCTGCCGCTGCCGATGCACCGCCACGCGGTGCCGGCCGCGGTGGCCGCGCGCTGTGCCGGCGAGCAGGGCAAGTTCTGGGAAATGCGCCAGGCGATCTACCTCGCCCGCGGCCGGCTCGACCAGGAGCCCTATGCGGGCTTCGCTGGCGAGCTCGGACTCGACGTCGAACGCTTCGAGGACTGCCGCCGCGACGGCCGGCAGCTGGCGAACGTGCGCTCCGATGCGGCGCTCGCCGCCGGCGAGGGCATCGCCTCGACCCCGGCCTTCGTGATCGGGCGGATCGTGGGCGGGGAATTCAAGGGCGAGACCATCGTCGGCGCGAAGCCGTACGCAGTGTTCGCGGCGAGGATCGACGCGCTGCTCGGAGAGCCGCGCTGAGGCGATCCGGTCAGGCCAGGCCGGCCGCGTGCAGGCCGAGGCCGGCGAGCCCGGCAATCAGCAGCACCCAGTGCAGTTCCATGCGTCCGCGGGCGAGCAGCATCCAGAGTCCCGCCGCCAGCGCGAGCACCGTCCAGCGGACGCCGCCGCCGAAACCCTCCGGCAATAACACCACCCGCGCCAGCAGCAGCGCGAGCGTGGCAATGATGCCGACGACCGCCGCGGTGATCGCCGCCAGCGCCGCGGCGATGCGCGGCTCGCGGGTCACGCGCTCCAGATACGGCGCACCGAGAAAGATGAACACGAACGACGGCAGGAACGTCGCCCAGGACGCGAGCAGCGCGGCCAGGATCGCGGCCGCCTCCGGTGCTAGCGGCCCGGGCTGGTTCCAGCCGGCCATGAAGCCCATGAACTGCAGCACGATGACGAGCGGCCCGGGCGTGGTCTCGGCGAGCGCGAGCCCGGCGACGGACTGCTGTGCGGTGAGCCAGCCGAGATCCTGCACGAGGTGCTGCGTGACGTAGCCGAGCACGGCGTAGGCGCCGCCGAAGGTGACGAGCGCGGCCTGGGTGAAGAACAGGTACAGCCGGCTCCACAGCGATTGCGGGCCGAGCGTCGCGGCGACGGCGAGCAGCGGCGCGAGCCACAGCACGAGCCCGGCTGCGGCGACCTCGAGCGGCGCCCCGTCCCGCACGGTGGACGCCGGAGGCAGCAGGGGCCGCGGCGCCCGCCAGGCGCTCGCGAGCCCCGCGAGCCCGGCGGCCAGCACGATCGCCGGGAACGGCACGTGCAGCCACTCGAGCGCTACGAACGCGGCAACCGCGAACGCCATGTGCAGGCGCGTGCCCAGCGCGCGCCTGCCGATGCGCACCAGCGCCTGCAGCACCAGGGCGAGGACTGCCGCCTTCAGGCCAAGCAGCAGGCCCGTCGCGGCGGGCAGGTCGCCGAAGCGGGCGTACAGCCATGAGAGTCCCAGCAGCAGCACGATGGCGGGCCCGATGAAGCCCAGGCCGGCGAAGAGCCCGCCGCGGACGCCGTGCAGTTTCCAGCCGAGGTAGATCGCGAGCTGCAGCGCCTCCGGTCCGGGCAGCAGCATGCAGAAGTTGAGGGCGTCGGTGAACTCGCGCTCGGCCAGCCAGCGGCGCCGCTCCACCACCTCGCGGTGCAGGATGGCGATCTGGCCCGCCGGGCCGCCGAAGGACACGAAGCCGAGCCGGAGCCAGAAGCGCGCGGCCTCGACGAACGACGGCTGGAGCACGGCGGGCGGCTGCGGCATGCGAGCGAGTATCCCGCAACCCGGTGGCCGCCCGCCGATTGATTCCGCCCCGACGCTGCGTCTAACCGACACCGGAGCGGTCCGCGCGCCCGAGGGACCCTCTTGCCTCAAATGAAATCGACGATCTGGAATCGGCTGCAGTCGGTGCTCGGGCCGTTCACGCCGCTGCTGCTCGCCTATGCCTGCGGCGCGCTGTTCCTGTCGGTGGCACGCCTGGCGTCGGCGCTCGCCTACCGGGAGGACATCGCCGGCACGCCCGCCCTGTGGCTCATGTTCCCGATCGGCCTGCGGATGGACACGGTGCTGCTGTGCTACCTGCTGCTCGCACCGGGCCTGGCGCTGGCACTGCTCCCCGCTGCGCGGTGGCGAGACGGGCTGGTCGGGGCCTACCTCGCCGCCTGGGCGTTCCTGCTCGTCTACCTCGAACTGGCGACTCCGCCCTTCATCGCCGAGTACGGCAAGCGCCCCGACCGGGTCTTCCTCGAGTACCTCGTGTACCCGCGCGAGGTGCTGCCGACGCTGTGGGCCAACCACAAGCTCGGGCTGGTCGGCGTCCCGCTGGTTGCGGGACTGGCGGCCTGGCTGGCGTGGCGCGCCAGCCGCGCGGCCCTGGCCGCTGCGCCGGCGTGGGGCGGGACGAGGCGCGCGCTGGTGCTGCCGCTGGTGCTCGCCGTGCTGTTCGCGGGCTGCCGGTCCAGCCTGGAGCCGCGACCGGCCAACATCAGCACGGCGAGCTTCAGCAGCAACCGGCTCGTGAACGAACTCACGATGAACTCGACCTACACCGTCGGCTATGCCCTCGAGAGCCAGCGCAACGAGGCGGACGCGGCCGCGATGTACGGCGAGATGCCGTGGCCCGAGGTGCAGTCGCGGGTGCAGCGCTACCTGCACCTTCCGGACGGCGCGTTCCCCGATGCGACGTCGCCGGTCCAGCATCGCGAGACCCCGGTCGCGACGACCCGCAGGCCCAATCTCGTGATCATCCTGGAGGAAAGCATGGGCGCGCAGTTCGTCGGTCACCTCGGCGGGCTGCCGCTGACCCCGAACCTGGACCGGCTTCGGCAGGAAGGCATGTACTTCACCCAGATGCATGCGACCGGCACGCGCACGGCGCGGGGCATCGAGGCGACAGTCGCCGGGTTCCCACCCTCGCCCTCCCTGTCGGTGCTCAAGCTGCCGGGCGCGCGCCACGGTTTCTTCACGCTCGCCTCGGCCCTGCGGCAGCAGGGCTACTCGACGGAGTTCATCTACGGGGGCGCCGCGAACTTCGACGACATGCGCGCCTTCTTCCTCGGCAACGGCTTCGACCGGGTGATCGAGCAGCGCGACTTCATCGAGCCCTCGTTCGTCGCCACCTGGGGCGTGTCGGACGAGGACCTCGTGGAGCGGGCCAACGAGGAGTTCCGCCGCCCGCGCGACCGGCCGTTCTTCGCGCTGCTCCTGAGCAGCAGCAACCACGAGCCGTACGAGATCCCGGCCGGCACGATCGAGCCCTACAACGCGCCGCTGCACACCCGCGAGAACGCCATCAAGTACGCGGACCACGCCATCGGACGCTTCTTCGATCTCGCCCGCGGCGAGGCCTATTACGCCGACACCGTGTTCGTCGTCGTCGCCGACCACGACGCGCGCGTGAAAGGGGCGCCGCTCGTGCCGCTGGAGCGCTTCAGGGTGCCGGCGATGGTCATCGGCCCGGGCGTGCCGGTCGGCCCGTACGACCGCGTCGCCAGCCAGATCGACCTGGCGCCGACGCTGCTCGGACTGCTCGGGATCGGCGCCACGGTGCCGACGCCCGGCCGCAACCTGCTGCGCCTGCCCGAGGACGATCCGGGCCGGGCCTTGATGCAGTACGGGCTGAATCACGGCTTCCGCGTCGGCAACCGGCTGGTCGTGCACCAGCCGCAGCAGGCGGCGCAGAGTTTCCGCATCGAGGGCGGGGCGCTCGTGCCGGTCGCCGACGATCCGGAACTCACGCGGGATGCGCTTGCACACGTGCTCTGGCCCGGCGAAGTCTACCAGCGCCAGCTCTACAGCCTTCGGTGAAGCATCGCTCGCGGGGTGCGAGCGATGGGCAGGACGGCGCTAGAACATCTCCGAGGCGTCCGGGTCCTTCGCGGCCGGCGGGCTGCGCGAGGCGATGTGATCGCCCGTGATCATCTCGTCGTACGACTGCCCGGGGCCGACCATCGGGTAGACGCCGGCCTCCGTGTCGATGATCACCTCAAGGAAGGCCGGGCCGTCGAACTCGATGAATTCCTTCACCACGCGCGGCACGTCCTGCTTGCGGTCGAGTCGCACCGCGTACTGGAAGCCGTCGGCCTGGGCCGCCTTGACGAAGTCCTTCTTGTGCAGCGACTTGTCGCTCGCGGCCATGCGGCCCTTGAAGAAGAGCTTCTGCCACTGCTTGACCATGCCGTCGCCGAAGTTGTTCATGACCACGACCTTCACCGGCAGGTCGTAGGTGGTGACGGTCTCGAGCTCGCCCAGGTTCATGCGGATGCTGGCGTCGCCGTCGATGTCGATGACGAGCCGGTCGCGCCGCGCGAACTGCGCGCCGATCGCCGCCGGCAGCCCGAAGCCCATGGTGCCCATGCTGCCCGAGGTGAGCCACAGCCGCGGTTCGCGGAAGTCGAAGTACTGCGCAGCCCACATCTGGTGCTGGCCCACGCCCGTCGCGATGATCGCCTCGCCGCGCGTGTGGCGGTTGATCTCCTCGATCACGTAGTAGGGCTGGATGAGCTCGCTGTCGCGGTCGTAGGCCATGGCGTGGCGGGCCTTGAGCCCGGCGAGGTGGCGGTGCCAGGCCGACCAGTCCCGGGTGAAGCCCGTGCGCCGCGCGTGCGCGCCGAGCGCCGCGAGCGCCTGCGGCAGCAGACCCACGTGGCTCCACTGCACGCGCTTGACCTTGTTGATCTCGGAAGCGTCCACGTCGATGTGGGCGATGCACCTGGCGTTGCGCGCGAAGCGCTCCGGCACGCCGGCAACGCGATCGTCGAAGCGCGCGCCGAGCGCGACCAGGAAGTCGCAGTCCTCGACAGCGTAGTTGGCGAAGGCCGCGCCGTGCATGCCGAGCATGCGCAGCGACAGGGGCAGCGTGGTGTCGCAGGCGCCGATGCCCATGAGCGTCGTCACCACCGGGAGCCCGAGGTCGGTCGCGAAGCGCCGCAGCGCGTCGGACGCCTCGCCGTTGATCACGCCACCGCCCGCGTAGATAAGCGGCCGCTCGGCCTCGCCGAGCCGCGCGAAGAACGCCACGCACTCGTCCTCCCGCATGGCGCGGCGGTGCATGGCCGTCATGCGCTGGCGATAGCCACGCACCTCGAGGTGGCCTTCGCCCTGGAACACGCCCTGCCAGTTCTGCACGTCCTTCGGGATGTCCACGACCACCGGCCCGGGCCGGCCGGTGCGGGCGATCTCGAACGCGGTGCGGATGGTCGCCTCGAGGCGCGTCGGATCGGTGACGAGGAAGCAGTGCTTTGCCACCGCTCCCATGATGTTGGCGACCGGCGCCTCCTGGAACGCGTCGCTGCCGATCGCCGCCGTGGGCACCTGGCCGCAGATCACCACGATGGGCACCGAATCCGCGGCGCAGTCGCGAACGGGCGTGACGGTATTGGTGGCGCCGGGCCCCGAGGTCACGAGGCACACGCCGACGCGGCCGCTGGCCCGGGCGTAGCCCGCGGCCATGAAGCCGGCCCCCTGCTCGTTGGCAGGCACGATCAGCGGCATCGGCTGGCCGTCGCCGCGCTCGGCCTGTGCCTGGTTCCAGCGGAAGACGGCGTCGTAGGTCGGCAGGATCGCGCCGCCGCTGTACCCGAAGATCGTGTCCACGCCCTCGTCGGCCAGCACCTGCACGACGATGTCGGCCCCGGTCATGACCTGGCCGGCCTTGGGATGGGGAGCGGGCTTCGCGGCGGCGTGGCTCGGTTTCACGGGAGATTCTGCGTGGGCGATGGCGGCAAACGTCATGTTGCGGTGCAACCGAGACTAGCAGCCACCCCCGCGTGCGTCCATCTAGGCGACCCCCCGGGCATCACCTATGCTTGGGCACGGGCGGTCGCGTCGCCGACCGACCGAAATGGCTTCAATTTCAGACGCTTGACGGGCAACAGCGGCATCGTTCCGCAGGCAGGGTCATCGTGCGAGGCAGGCGACACATCATCTCCGTCACGCTGCAGAACGAGGTCGGCGCACTTACCCGGGTGGCCGGGCTGTTCTCCACGCGCGGCTACAACATCGAATCCCTGAGCGTCGCGCCGACCGACGACCCAACCGTCTCGCGCCTCACGCTGGTCACGACGGGCAACGAGGCCGTCATCCAGCAGATCTCCAACCAGCTGCTCAAGCTGGTCGACGTGGTGGACGTCGAGGACGTCACCCGCGAGGAGCACTTCGAGCGCGAGCTGTTGCTGGTGAAGGTCAAGGCGAAGGCCACACAGGTGGGCAAGCTGTGGTCGGCGACGCAGCGGAGCGGCGGCCGCGTGCTCTGGGACGCCGCCGACAGCTTCACCATCGAGCTGACCAGCAACGAGGCCCAGAACAACCGCTTCATCGCCGAGATCGCCAACTTCGGCGAGCTGCTCGAGGTGGTACGCAGCGGCGCCCTCGCGATCCAGAAGGGCAAGGAAGTGCTGGAATCGTGAGTTACCGCCTCTACGACTACCTGCCGTCCGGCAACGGCTACAAGGTGCGGTTGGTGCTGCGCCAGCTCGGGCTGCCGTACGAGCTCGTCGAGCTCGACATCAAGCACGGCGCGACGCGCACGCCGGAATTCCTGGCGAAGAACCCGAACGGCCGCATCCCGCTGCTCGAGATTCCGGGGCGGGGCTACCTCGCCGAGAGTCACGCGATCATCGCCTACCTCGCCGAGGGCTCGGCGCTCGTGCCCGCCGACCCCCTCGAGCGCGCGCGCATGTGGCAGTGGATGTGCTTCGAGCAGTACAGCCTCGAGCCCAACATCGGCACGGCGCGCTTCTGGATCGCTTCGCTCGGCAAATCCGAGTCCGAGCTCGGCGAGAAGCTCCAGGAGAAACGGCGCAACGGCCATGCCGCGCTCGCGGTGCTCGAGCAGGCGTTGACGGGACGCGGGTTCCTGGTCGGCGACGGGTACTCGCTCGCGGACGTCGCGCTCTACGCCTACACCCACGTCGCGCCCGAGGGCGGGTTCGCGCTCGATGCGTATCCCTCGATCCGCGCCTGGTGCGCCCGGGTCGCAGCCGAGCCCGGGCACGTCCCGATCACCTCAAGGTAGCGCTCCGAAGCCGACGTAGCCCTCGTCGAGGGCGGTCAGTGCGGCGCGGATCGGCGCCGGCACGGGCACGGGCCGGCGCGTGGCGGCATCGACGTACACGTGCACGAAGCGGCCGAGCGCCGCGGGCTCGGACTCCTCGTTGCGGAACAGCCCGATGCGGTAGATCACGCTGGAGTTCCCGAGCTTCTCGAGCGCGAGGCCGGCGTGCACGGTGTCCGGGAACGACAGCTCGCGCAGGAACCGGCAGCTCGTCTCGGCCACGATGCCGATCGCCGGCAGGTCGCGGATGTCGGTGCCGCTCGCCTCGATCAGGAAGCCGTTCACCGCGGTGTCGAAGTACGCGTAGTACACGACGTTGTTGACGTGCCCGTAGTGGTCGTTGTCGTGCCAGCGGGTGGTGATCGTGCGCAGGACACGGAAGTCGCTGCGGAGGGTCGGGAGGTGCTCGTCGCTCGGCGTGCTCATGGCGGGCACTGTAGCGGCGCGATTGCTGCAATGCATCTCACGCTTCGCGCGCCTTTTCTTCGAATGACGAATTGATGTGGCGGATGCCGAGTCGCAAGCTGGTCACATGGAGCCGGGCGTCTTGCCCGACCCCCCTCGAGTTCAGCATTCATCCGGTCGGAACATAGGGGGACACGATGGAACGCTTCTGGCTGAAGCACTATCCGCCGGGCGTACCCGCGGACGTGGACGTCGCCCGGTACCGCTCGCTTCCCGAACTGCTGGAGGACTCGTTCCGCAAGTATGCGGAGCGCGATGCCTTCGTCTTCATGGACCACGCGCTGACCTACGGCGAGCTCGACAGGCAGTCGGCCGCGTTCGGCGCCTGGCTGCAGTCGACCGGGCTGCCGCGCGGCGCCCGCGTCGCGATCATGATGCCGAACATCCTGCAGTACCCGGTGGCGCTCGCCGGGGCGCTGCGCGCCGGCTACACGGTCGTCAACGTCAACCCGCTCTACACGCCGCGCGAGCTCGAGCACCAGATGAAGGACTCGGGCGCCGAGGCAATCGTGATCCTGGAGAACTTCGCGGCCACGCTGCAGAAGGTCATCGGCCGAACCTCGATCAGGCACGTTATCGTGACCTCCATCGGCGAGCTGCTCGGCTTCCCGAAGGGCGTCGTCGTGAACTTCGCCGTGCGGCACGTCAAGCACATGGTGCAGCCGTATGCGCTGCCCGGCCACCTGCGCTTCCACGACGTGCTCGAGCAGGGCATGGCGCGCTCGCTCGAGCCGGTCGACCCGGGCCCGGACGACATCGCCCTGCTCCAGTACACCGGCGGCACGACGGGCATCGCGAAGGGCGCCGTGCTGCTGCACCGCAACCTCATCGCCAACCTCCTGCAGTGCGAGGCGTGGTTCGAGCCGGCGCTGCACGACACGAGTCGCGGGACCGTGCCCGGGCAGTTCGTCTTCGTGTGCGCCTTGCCGCTCTATCACGCGTTCGCGCTGGTGGCCAACTGCCTGTTCGGCATCCGGCTCGGCGGGGTCAACGTGCTGATCGCCAATCCGCGCGACATTCCGCAGATGGTCCGGGACGTGCGCCGTCACCCGTTCCACGTGCTGCCCGCGGTCAACACGTTGCTGAATGCGCTCGCGGAGGACGCGGAATTCCGCAAGCTCGACTTCTCGAACCTGCGTATCACCATCGGCGCCGGCATGGCCGTGCACAAGTCCGTGGCCGACAAGTGGCTCGCGCTCACCGGCTGCCCGGTCGTCGAGGCCTACGGGCTCACCGAGACCTCGCCCGCGGCGACCTGCAATCCGATCCTGGCCCGCGAGTGGCACGGCAGCATCGGACTGCCGTTGCCGAGCACCGAGATCGCGATCCTCGACGACGACGGGCGGCCCCTGCCTCTCGGCCAGCCCGGCGAGATCGGTATCCGCGGGCCGCAGGTGATGGCCGGCTACTGGCGGCGGCCGGACGAGACCGCGAAGGTCATGACGGCCGACGGCTACCTGCGGTCGGGCGACATCGGCACCATGGACGAGCGTGGCCACACCCGCATCGTCGATCGCAAGAAGGACATGATCATCGTTTCGGGATTCAACGTGTACCCGAACGAGATCGAGTCCGTCGTGAGCGGGCACCCGGGCGTGCTCGAGTGCGCGGCGGTTGGCGTGCCGGACGAGCGCTCGGGCGAGGCGGTCAAGCTGTTCGTCGTGCGCAAGGACCCGGCCCTGACGGAAACCGCCCTCATGGAGTACTGCCGGCAGCAGCTCACGGCCTACAAGAAGCCGAGGTTCATCGAGTTCCGCGACCAGCTGCCGAAGACCAACGTCGGCAAGATGCTGCGCCGGGCGCTCAGGGAGACACGGCCGGACGAGGCGGCGAAGACGGCGTAGCTGCGGCCAACGGGGGCCCCTCACACGGGCCCCGGCTGGCGGCCGACTGCACACCGCGGTCCCGCACGGTATCCTCATACGGATGAAAGTACGTGCCGCGGTCCTGAGGGAGATCGGCCGACCCGCGCCCTACGCGGAGTCGCGGCCGCTCACCATCGACCAGGTGGAACTCGACCCGCCGGGGCCGGGGGAGGTGCTGGTGCACATCCGCGCCGCCGGGCTATGCCACTCCGACCTCTCGGTCATCGACGGCAACCGGCCTCGGCCGATGCCGATGGTGCTCGGCCACGAGGCGGCGGGCGTCGTCGAGACGATCGGCCCCGACGTCACGGGGCTCGCGCCTGGAGATCACGTCGTGGCGGCGTTCGTGCCGAGCTGCGGCCACTGCACGCCCTGCGCCACCGGCCGGCCGGCGCTCTGCGAGCCCGGCTTCAAGGCCAACTCGGCCGGCACGCTGCTCGGCGGCGAGCGCCGCCTGCACGACACCTGCGGCGAGATGCACCACCACCTCGGCGTCTCGGGCTTCGCGCAGCACGCCGTGATCGCCGCGAACTCGCTGGTGCGCGTGCCCCCGGACCTGCCCTTCGCCGAGGCGGCGCTGTTCGGCTGTGCCGTGATTACGGGCGTCGGCGCCGTGGTCAACACGGCGGCGATGCCCAGGGGCGCCTCGGCCGCGGTAGTCGGCCTCGGCGGCGTCGGCCTGGCTGCACTACTCGCCGCGCGCATGCTCGAGGCCCGGCACCTGGTCGCGATCGACATGAACGAGCGCAAGCTCGCAGTGGCTCGCGAGCTCGGCGCGACCGCCACCGTGAACGCCGCAAGCCCCGATGCCGCCGACCAGGTCCGCGAGATCACCGGGGGCGGCGTGGCCTTTGGCTTCGAGATGGCAGGCTCGGCGCGCGCCCTCGAGCTCGCCTACCGCATCACGGCCCGCGGTGGGACGACGGCGAGCGCCGGGCTGTCGCACCCGCAGCAACAGTTCAGCCTGCAGCACCTCGGCCTCGTGGCCGAGGAGCGCACGCTCAAGGGCAGCTACCTCGGCAGCTGCGTACCCGCGCGCGACATCCCGCGCTACATCGAGTGGTATCGGGCGGGTCGCCTGCCGGTGGACCGTCTCCTGAGCGAGCGGCTGCGCCTCGAAGACATCAATGCTGCCTTCGACCGCCTCGCGGCCGGCGAGTCCATCCGCCAGGTCGTGGAAATCGATTGAGTCTCCTGGCGCTGCTCATGACAACGATACTGCTCGATTTCGACGATGCGGCCGAGGTCGCGGCCTGGTCCGCCGTGGACGACGTCGTGATGGGCGGCATCTCGCGCAGCGGCTTCGATCTGTCTGGGCCGGGCATCGCGCGTTTCAGCGGGCAGGTGTCGCTCGAGAACGGCGGCGGCTTCGCCTCCGTGCGCACGGCGCCGCGCGACTGGGACACCGCCGGCGCCAGGGCCTTCGTCCTGAGGGTCCGTGGCGACGGCCGCACCTACAAGTTGACGCTGCGCACCGGCGACGGCTTCGACGGCATCCAGTACCAGGCGCGCTTCGCCCCGCCCGCCGGTGAGTGGACCGAGGTTCGCCTGCCGATCGCGTCGTTCGTGCCGACGTTCCGAGGCCGCACGCTTTCGGGCGTGGCGCCGCTCGATCCCGCCCGCGTGCGTGCACTGGGCCTGATGGTCAGCGACAAGCAGGCCGGGCCGTTCGAACTGCTGCTCGATCGCATCGCCGTCGAGCACTGACCGGGGCGCGGCGGTCCACACGACCGCCGTCGCCTGCGGGACAATGCGGCGCCATGTCCAGCCTGCTCGGAAATTCGCTTCGGTGGCTGCTGCAGAAACTGCGGTGGCTGGTCGTCATCCTTGCAATCCTGCTCGTGATGTCCTGGCTCGGCAGCGAGTGGACGCGGCGCGAGCAGGCCCGTGCCGAACTCGAGACGCAGGCCTCCGCGGTCGAGGCGCTGCGCTCGGCGATCGCCCGGATCGACGAGGACGTCGCGCGCGCGGAGGCCGGCTGGAATGCGCGCCGCGACATCCTGCGCAGGCAGCTCGAGGACGAGCTGCACGGCCTCGACGAGCGCATCGAGCGCGCGGAACGCGAGTGGGGCGTGGCGCTCGGGAAGTTCGCCGACGTCGAGCGGCAGGCGCGCGAGGCACGGCAGCGGGCCGACGTCGCCAAGGCCCGGCTCGACGCGCTGGAGCAGGCCTCAGCGTGGTGGGACTGGCTGTTCGCGCAGGAGAAGATCGCCCAGAGGGAGCGCGCCCGCGCCGCCTTCCTGGCACTCGATGGCGTGGCGAGGACCTGGGAGGGCGCGCGCGACCAGCTGGCGCCGCGCTTCCGGCACTCGCCGGCCGAACCGCTGGAAGCCGAGAAGACCCGTCGCTCGCGCGAGATCGCTGCGCAACTCGAGGCGGTGCCCGAAGGACTCCGGGCGTTGCGCGACGAGCGTGCCGGGAAGCAGCGCGAGGTCGAAGCCATGGAGGCCGTGGTCGCGGCACAGCGCGAGCGGCTCGCGGAGGAGCCGCGGGAGAAGCTGCTCGCCGCGGTCCATGCGCAGTTGCCCACGGCGCTGTGGATCCTGGCGGGCGTCATGCTCGCTCCCGTGCTCGTCAAGGCGTTCTTCTATTTCGTGCTGGCGCCGCTCGCGCAGGCGCTCAGGCCGATCCGGATCCTGCCCGACGACCAGGCGCACGAGATTCCGCCGCCGCTGCGGTCGGCGGTCTCGCTGTCGGTCGAGGTCGCTCCCGGCGAGGAGATCCTGGTGCATCCCGACTTCGTGCAGAGCAGCAGCCTGCCCGCCCGCAAGCGGACTCAGTGGTTCCTGAATGCCCGCCTGCCGCTGAGCAGCCTCGCCGCCGGCCTGTTCGCGCTGACCCGGATCCGTCCGGAGGGTGCCGAACCGACGCGTGTCGTCGTCTCCTCGCAGAACGATCCGCTCGGCGAGATTGGCCTCATCGAGCTGCCGGCCGGCGCGGCAATGGTCGTCCAGCCGCGCTCGCTGGCGGGCGTCGTGAAGCCCGTCGGCGTGCCGGTCCGGATCACGCGACACTGGCGCCTGGGCAGCCTGCACGCCTGGCTCACGCTGCAGCTGCGCTATCTCGTGTTCCACGGCCCCTGCCGCCTGATCCTGAAGGGCTGCCGCGGCGTGCGCGCCGAGCAGCCGGAGCCCGGACGGCCGCGCCTGATCAACCAGTCGGCGACGCTCGGTTTCAGCGCCAACCTCGACTACCGCAATACGCGCTGCGAGACTTTCGTGTCCTACCTGCGCGGCAAGGAGGAGCTGTTCAACGACCTGTTCGCGGGCGGACCGGGCTGGTTCGTGTACGAGGAACTGCCCGGGACGGGACGGCGGACCGGCCTCGGCGGTCGCGGACTCGAGGGCGTGGCGGACGCGGTGCTGAAGGCCTTCGGGATCTGACTCGGCCTGGCCCGGCGCCCGGCTCAGAAGCTGCCCTTGGTCGTCACCAGCAGCTGAACCGAATCGATGTCGTCGTCGCCGTCTAGCGGGAAGGCGAGGTCGATGTGCACGACGTTCCCGAAGGACGAGCGGCTCGAGCCGAGTCTCAGCCCCACCCCGACGTCCTTGAGCAGCCCTGAGCTTTCGAGGCCGGTCACGTCGCGCCCCCAGGTGCGGCCCATGTCGAAAAAGGCGGCAGCGCCCACGTGGAACAGGCGGAACGGATACCACTTGGTGTAGTAGCGCTGCTCCACCGTGAAGAGGGCGCGGGCGGTGCCGGCCTGGTAGCGCAGCGGGTAACCGCGCAGCCCGTTGTCGCCGCCCAGCAGCAGCTGCAATTCGGCGTCGAGCTGCTCGGCGACCGCGCCGGAGATGGCAGCGTAGAACTTGCTGCTGCGGGAAGTCGACAGGTAGTAGCGGCCCTCCGCAGCGAGCAGGCCGTTGACGAGTTCGCCGCTCTCGAGCCGCCCGGACGCCGAGATCGACCCGAACACCGACTGCCGCTCCCCGAGGTCGGTGCCGTCCTGCGCGTGGGCGCTCGCGACCAGCGCATTGCGGTCCGAGCCGAGCGCCTCGGCCGCGTAGCCGAGCCGGGCCGAGGCGCGCAGTCCGACCAGCACGTCCTCGGTGCGGCGGATCTGGTCCTGGTTGACGCGCTCCTCGAATCCGTCCTCGACCAGCTCGAAACCCACCCACGGATAGACGAGCTCGCGGTCTTCCGGCAGCGGACCGCCGAGCGGCTCGACGGGGTCGGGTGCGAATTGGTCGCGGTCGTATGTTGCGCCGGCGGTCCAGCGCCGCACCCAGCGGCCCCGCAGTCCGCGCGACCAGCCCACATGCGCCTCGTAGTACTCCTCGACGTGCCCGAACTCGCCGACGTTCTTGCCGAGCGCGTAGCGGGCGTCGTTGCGCTCGTTGTCGAGCAGGTAGATGCCGCCCGCGCGTCGAACGTCGAGCGCGTAGAACGGGCGTTTGAGCTGCAGCAGCTTGGTGCTGCCGTCGTCGGCGTCGGCGTATGCCAGTCCGAGCTGCGTAAAGCTGTGCCGGAAGTGCGGGTCGAAGAAGCTCACCGAGAGCGACTGGCGGTCGACGTTGTCGTCCCACTCGATGCCGATGCGCTGCCCGGTGCCGAGCAGGTTGTCCTCCTGCAGCTGGACCCCGAAGGTGTTCTCGCCGCCCTTGCGGCTGAAGCTGACACCGGGGTTCAGCGTCCACACGTCGCGCGTGCGGACCTCGAGGTCCACGGCGTGGCCATCGAAGGCGATCGGCACGATCACGGCATCGTAGAGGTAGTCCTTGGCGCGCAGGTTCCGCTCGGTCTCTTGCACCAGGCGGTGGTCGTACGCGTCGCCCTCGTCGAACAGCAACTGGCCGCGGATCACCGACGGCCGGGTCTGGATGTGCAGGCGGTTCGCCGTCCGGTACAGCCAGCCGCCCTCGCCCTCCGCGCTGGTGTCGAAGACATCGCCGACGACGATTTTCACCGTGCCGATGACGGCCCCGGCGGCCTCGAGTTCCTCAGGGGAGGGAATCACTTCCCCGGCCGCGGGAGGCACCGAAGCGAGCAGCAGCCAGGTGCCCAGTGCGGCGCCGCAGACCTTGCATGGATTGGTGGGCAAAGGCAGGCCGGCTAGGGGATCAGCACTGTGGAGCCGATGGTGCGCCGCCCCTCGAGATCGCGATGCGCCGCGGCGACGTCCTGCAGCGCGTAGCTCTGGCCGATCTCGATGCGCACGGCCCCCCGGCCGATGACGTCGAACAGCTCGCGCGCGCCACGCTCGAGCTCGGCTCGCCGCGCCACGTAGTGGAACAGCGTCGGCCGCGTCAGGAACAGCGAGCCGCGGCGCGCGAGCTCGAGCGGCGCAATCGGCGGTACCGGGCCCGACGCGTTGCCGTAGCTCACCATCATGCCGAGCGGCCGCAGGCTGTCGAGCGAAACGGCGAAAGTGTCCTTGCCGACCGAGTCGTATACGACGTGGGCGCCCTGTCCGGCCGTAAGCGAGCGCACGCGCTCCGGCAGGTCGTCGCGGCCCAGGACGAGTGCCTCGTGGCAGCCGTGCGCGAGCGCGACGGCGGCCTTGGCGTCGCTGCCGACCACGCCGATCACGGTGGCCCCGAGGTGCCGGGCCCACTGCGACAGGATGAGTCCGACTCCGCCCGCGGCCGCGTGCACCACCACGGTCTGGCCGCGCGCCACCCGGTGCGTCCGGCGCAACAGGAACCACGCGGTGAGGCCCTTGAGCATCGCCGCCGCTGCGAGCCGGTCGCTGACGCCCTCCGGGATCTTCACGACCCGGTCGGCCGGCATCGTCCATTCCTGCGCGTACGCGCCCGGCTGGTTCGAGGCATAGGCGACGCGGTCCCCCACAGCCAGGCCGCGCACCCGGGACCCGACGGCCTCGACAACGCCGGCGCCTTCGCGACCCAAACCGCTCGGCAGCGCGCCCGGGTAGAGCCCGGTCCGCTCGTAGACGTCGATGAAATTGAGGCCGATCGCCGTCTGGCGGATCAGGACCTCGCCGCGGCCCGGCAACGAGGCGGCGACCGCCTCCCAACGCAGGACCTCGGGACCGCCGTGGGCGTGGATGCGGATGGCGTGGGGCATGGTGGAGAGCCTACAGGCAACCGCCCCCCGCCTTCATCCCCTCGGGCCCCAGCGGCGCCTGAAACATGACGAGTTCCTCGACTGGCCGCCCGGCGACGAGGTGCTCGGCGATGATGCGGTCGAGGTTGGCGGGTGTGCAGTCCCGGTACCACGTGCCGTCCGGGTACACCACCGCGACGGGCCCCGACGCGCAGATGCGCAGGCAGTCGGCCTTAGTGCGCAGCACGCCGCCCGCGGCGTCCTGAAGCCCCAGCTCGCGCAGCCGCCGCTTGAGGTGTTCCCAGCTGGCCTGACCCTGCTCGATCGAGGCGCACTTGCCGCCGACGCACAGGAACACGTGCCGGGATTGTGTGCCGAGCCGGAGCTTGGCAACCGCCGCCTGCAGTGGATCGGGCATGGTTCACGCGGTCCCGTGCGGAATGGGACCGCGATCGTAACGCCGCGCGCCGACCGGCGTCAGAGTGCCTGGTCGTCCGCCTCGCCGGTGCGGATGCGGATCGCGCGCTCCAGATCCGAGATGAAGATCTTGCCGTCGCCCACCTTGCCGGTGCGGGCCGCACCCACGATGGCCTCGATCACCTGGTCCACGAGCCCGTCCTTGACGGCGACCTCGATGCGGGTCTTCGGCACGAAATCCACGACGTATTCCGCGCCGCGATACAGCTCGGTGTGGCCTCGCTGCCGCCCGAAGCCCTTGACCTCCGTCACCGTCATGCCGGAAACGCCGAGTTCCGACAGCGCGGCACGCACGTCGTCCAGCTTGAATGGTTTGATGATTGCGCTGATCAGCTTCATAAGGCTCTGGCTCCTGAACGCTTCGTGACATTGTGCGGCGGAGATCGCTCCAGCCTATATGCAGAAACCGTGCCGACGCCTCGCGGCGGCGAGAATCCGGGCGCCGGACTGCGGCGCCGCACCAGCTTGGAGCGCCACCGGGACGGCCCTGCGCGGCCATGGTGCGCCCTTGGGCATCATGGACGGTCAGGTCACCCAGGGCAGCATCGCGGCTGCGGCTCCGAGGATTACTCCCCAGGCAAGGATATCCACCACGAGCCCGGCGCGCACCATGTCCCGCATCGCGACCCGCCCGGATCCGTAGACGATCGCGTTCGGGGCAGTGCCGACCGGCAGCATGAAGGCACAGGAGGCGGCCACCGCCGCCGGGGCCATCAGCTCGAGCGCGGGCTGGCCCGTTGCGGTGGCCAGCGCGACCAGCACGGGCATGAAGGTGGCAGCCGTCGCCACGTTGCTCGTGAGTTCGGTCCAGAACAGCACGACCAGCACGACCATCGCGGTCACGGCCATCGCCGGCCAGCCGGCCAGTCCGGTCAGCAGCGCGCCGATGCGCTCCGACAGGCCGCTGTCCTGGATGAGCGCGGCCAGCGCGAGGCCGCCGCCGAACAGGAACAGCGTCTCCCAGGGCACGCGCCGGAAATCCTCGGCTCGCAGCAGCGCACCGCCCTCCTGCGAACCCGAGGGGATGATGAACAGGGCGAGGCCCGCCAGCATCGCGATCCCCATGTCACTCAGGTTGCCGAGTCCCGGCAGGGCCTTGAACAAGGGTGAGGCGATCCAGGCGATGGCCGCCGCGATCCCGACGGCGGCGACCCGGCGCTCGGGGACCGACATGGGCCCGAGTTCGCGCAGTTCGTCGCGCATGAGATCGCGCGCGCCGCCGACCTGGGGCAGGTGGAACGGATGGGTGACCGCGACCAGCGTCCACCACGCCAGCGGCAGCAGCACGAGCGTGCAGGGCAGCCCGAACACCATCCATTCGGCGAAACCCGGCCGCACGCCGTAGGTCTGCTCCATGAAGGCCACGGCCAGCGCGTTGGTGGGCGTGCCGATCAGGGTTGCGATTCCGCCGATGGTCGCCGCGTAGGCCACGCCGAGCACCAGGGCAGTCGAGAAATTGCGCTCCGACGTGCCTGCGTGTTCCCGGTCCGCAGCCACGATGCCCGCGATGGACACGGCGACCGGCAGCATCATCAGCGTCGTGGAGGTGTTCGACACCCACATGCTGAGGAAGGCGGTGGCCGTCATCACGCCGAGCACCAGCCCCCGGGCGCTCGTGCCGGAGCGAGCCACGACGTGGAAGGCGATGCGGCGATGCAGGTGCCAGCGCTCCAGCGCGAGCGCGAGCAGGCAGCCGCCGAGGATCAGGAAGATGGTGGAGCTGCCGTAGCCGTGCCCGGCCCGCTCGACCGGTACGATGCCGAGCAGCGGTCCGGCGGCGAGCGGCAGCATCGCGGTCGCGGGAATGGGCAGCGCCTCGGTGGCCCACCACACGGCCATCAGAGCCGCAACCGCCGCGGTGCGCCACGCGGCCGGCTCGAAGCCGGCGGGCTCCGGCAGCCCGAGCATCAGCACGAACACGCCGAGGCCCAGCCAGAAGCCCACGCCTTGCGCCGGTCTGTGGTCGGGGACTCGCGGCATCGGGCAGCGCTCCGGCATCAATCGCCGCATCATGCCACAGGCGCGGCGCCTTCCTCGGCGCCCGGCAGCCGTATATAAAGGTCCGGCTGTCGCCGGGAGGCGACCGCTGCGACCGAGGCGGACGACGGGAGATCAATGGCAGAGCGGGTCGTCATCGTAGGTGCGAGCCACGCGTCGGTGCAGGCCATCGACACGTTGCGCCGCGAGGGCTACGTGGGCTCCATCGTGCTGGTGGGCGACGAGCCCTGCCTGCCCTACAACCACCCGCCCCTGTCCAAGAAGTATCTCGCCGGCGAGCTCGACCGCGAGCGCCTGTGGCTGCGCAGCGCCCAGTTCTACCAGCAGCACCGCGTCGAGACCCGCCTGGGCGTGCGCGTGACGGCCATCGACCGCGGCACGCAGCGCCTGCGGCTGGGCAACGGCGAGGAGCTTGGATACGACCACCTGCTGCTGTGCGTGGGCAGCCGGCCGCGGGTGCTCGAGGTCCCCGGCCAGCAGCTCGCCGGCATCCACTGCCTGCGAACGATCGCGGACGTGGACGCCATCCGTGCCGACCTCTCAGGCGCCCGTCGGCTGGTCGTCGTGGGCGCCGGCTACATCGGGCTCGAGGCCGCCGCCTGCGCACGCCAGCTCGGGCTCGAAGTGACGGTGCTCGAGGCGGCGGAGCGGCCGCTGAACCGCGTCGTCGCTCCCGAAATCTCCGCCTTCTACGAGCGACGGCACGCCCGCGAGGGGGTGCGCATCCTGTGCCGGGAAGCGGTGACCGGCTACCTCGGCGACGAGCGGGTGCGGGCCGTGGCCTGCGGCGGCCGCGAATTCCCGGCGGACCTCGTGATCGTCGGCGTGGGCGTGCTGCCCGAGGTGACGCTCGCGGCGGCGGCCGGGCTGCGGTGCGAGAATGGCATCTGGGTGGACGATCAGTGCCGCACCTCCGACCCGCACGTCTACGCGGCCGGCGACTGCACCAACCACCCCAGCGTGCACTACCACCGCCGGGTCCGCCTCGAATCGGTGGACAACGCCGTCGAGCAGGCGAAGACGGCAGCTTCGAACATCTGCGGCAAGGCCTCGCACCACGACCACGTGCCGTGGTTCTGGTCGGACCAGTACGACGTGAAGCTGCAGATCGCCGGGCTCTCTGGGGGCTACGACCAGGCCATCCTGCGCGGCGATCCCGACAGCGCCAGCTTCGCGCTCTATTACCTCGGCGGCGGCGAGCTGATCGCGGTGGACGCCGTCAACAGCATGCGCGACTTCATGACCGGCAAGAAATGGATCGCGGAGCGCAAGCGTCCCGATCCGGCGCTGCTCGCCGATTGCTCCGTGGACCTGAAAACCATCTGAGGCACCGACCATGGCCGACAAGACTCCCAGGCGCCGCACTGCCGTCGCGACGAACGACGTCTCGCGATATTTCCTCGCCACGCTCGCGCAGTGGACCGGCGGCCTGTCGCCGCAGGCCTTCGGCGGCGCGTGGATGAACGTGCTGGCGCGGCTCGCGACGGCACCGGGCCGCCAGGCCGAGCTCGCCCGCTCGGCCCTGCAGAAGACGCTGGCGCTGGCGCAGTTCTCGGGCGCGGCACTGAAGGGCGAGGCGCCGCGGTCGGACGGCACGCCCTACGCCCAGCGCTTCGCCGATCCCGCGTGGTCCAAGTTTCCATTCAACGTGCTGGCGCAGTCGTTCATCGCCGCCTCCGACTGGGCCCGCGAGGCGGTGCAGAACGTGCCGGGCGCGGACCCCGCCGCCGAGAACATCGTGGGCTTCACGGTGCGCGAGGGCCTCGAGCTCGTCGCGCCCGACAACTACCTGCCCACCAATCCCCAGCTGATCCGCCAGACGCTTGACGAGAACGGGCGCAACCTCGCGCGCGGCCTCAAGCACCTCGCCGAGGACGTAGGCCGCACTTTCAAGGGGCTCGGACCCGTGGGCGTCGAGCACTACGAGGTCGGCAAGCAGCTGGCCTCGACGCCCGGCAAGGTGATCCTGCGCAACCGCCTCATGGAGCTGATCCAGTACTCGCCGCAGACCGACACGGTGCACGCCGAGCCGATCCTGATCGTGCCGGCCTGGATCATGAAGTACTACATCCTCGACCTCTCGCCGAAGAACTCGCTCGTGAACTACCTGACCGGCCTCGGCCACACGGTGTTCATGGTCTCGTGGAAAAACCCGACCGCCGAGGACCGCGAACTGTCGATGGACGACTACCTCACCCTTGGCGTGCGTGCTGCGCTCGATGCGGTGAACGCGGTGGTGCCCAGGCGAAAGGTCCACGGCGTGGGCTACTGCATCGGCGGTACGCTGCTCTCGATCGCTGCGGCCGAGCTCGCCGCGCAGGACGACGACCGGCTTGCCACGGTCACGATGTTCGCGGCGCAGACTGATTTCAGCGAGCCCGGCGAGCTGTCGATCTTCATCAGCCCCGCGCAGCTCGCGATGCTCGAGGCGGTGATGTGGAAGGCCGGCGTGCTCGAGAGCCGCCAGATGGGCGGCGCCTTCCAGCTGCTGCGCACCTACGACCTGCTTTGGGCGCCGTCAGTGGCGACCTACCTCAAGGGCGAGCGCGTGGGCGTCAACGACCTGATGTCGTGGAACGCCGACGGCACCCGCATGGCCTATCGCATGCACGTGGACTACCTGCACCAGCTGTACCTGAACAACGACCTCGCCGAGGGACGCTATGTTGCGAACGGCGAGACGCTGAGCCTGTCGGACATCACGGTGCCGATGTTCGTGGTGGGCACGGAGACCGACCACGTGGCGCCGTGGCGATCGGTGTACAAGGTCGGCCGGCTGGTGCGCTCGTCGGACTACACCTTCTGCCTCACGAGCGGCGGTCACAACGCAGGCATCATCAGCGGCCCGCAGCACCCGCGGCGTCGCCACCGGGTGCACGCCGCGAAGTCCGGCGCGCGCCTGCTGTCGGCCGACCGGTACCTCGAGAAGGTCGAGCCGCAGCAGGGATCGTGGTGGCCGACGTGGGCGAAGTGGCTCGAGGAGCGCTCGAGCCCGCGACGCGTGGCTCCGCCCGCGATGGGCGCACCGAAGCAGGGGCTCAAGCCGCTCGGCGCGGCGCCCGGCACCTACGTGCTGGCGAAATAAAATAACGGACGGCAGACCTAGGCCCGCGGCCGGCAGACATACGCCTCAGCCCGCGAGCAGCTCGACCAGGCTGACGCTGGCGATCTCGTCGATGGGACGGGGCTCGCCGACGCCGAAGCCCTGCGCATAGTCCACGCCGATCTCGCGCAGCTTCTCGAGCACCGCGTCGTTCTCGACGGACTCGGCGATGACCTTCTTGCCCATCACGTGTCCGATGTCCTTGATGGACCGCACCATCGCGTAGTCCACCTTGTCCTGCGAGATGTTGCCGACGAACATCCCGTCGATCTTCAGGTAGTCGGCGCCGAGCGCCTTCAGGTAGGCGAAGGAGGACACGCCGCTGCCGAAATCGTCGAGGCTCACCAGGCAGCCCATCCGTCGCAGGTCGCCGAACAGGTTGTTGGCCTGGGTCAGGTGCGCGATCGCGACTTTCTCCGTCACCTCGAATCCGAGGCGCCGCGGGTCCACGCCTGCCTCCGAGACGGCGCTGCGGACGAAGGCCGCGGTCTCTGCATCGATGACGGAGTCGCGCGACAGGTTGATGAAGAAGCGCGAGACTCGCCCGAGCGCCTCGCGGTTGCGCTGCATCCACCGCAGGGCGGCCGCGATGACCCAGCGATCGTAGCGCGTAGAGAGGTTGTAGCGCTCCACGGTGGGCAGGAATGCGCCCGGCGGGACGGTGCGGCCCGTGTCGTCGCGCATGCGCACAAGCAGCTCGTAGTGCGGTGGCTCCGTGGCCCGCGGCGCGAGCGGCCGGATCGGCTGCGCTTCGAGGAAAAGCCGCTCCTCGACCAGCGCCCGTCTCGCCCGCGCGACCCAGTCACCCTCGTTGCGCAGCCGCGCGGCGTCGGCGAGGTCCTCCTGGAAGACGACGACGCGCTTGCGGCCGCCGTCCTTGGCTGCGTAGCAGGCCGTGTCCGCGGCGTTCATGACCTGCGCGATGCGTCGGAAGTGCGAGTTCAGGACGACGACGCCGATGCTCACGCCGAGGCTGAAGGCCTGCTGCCCCCAGACGAACTGGAATCCCGCGACCGCCTTGAGCACGCCGTGGGCGACCTGCAGGGCATCGGACGTCCCGCAGTCGTGCAACAGCAGCGCGAACTCGTCGCCGCCGAGGCGGGCCACCACGTCCGCCGTGCGCACCTTGGTGCGCAGCAGCTGGCCGAGCTGGCGCAGCAGCTCGTCGCCCGCCACGTGCCCGCAAGTGTCGTTGACGACCTTGAAGCGATCGAGGTCCATGAAGCACACGGCGTGCGTCGCGCCGGTCGCGTGGCACATCTCGAGCGCGTGCTGCAGCCGCGTCTCGAAGTCGCGCCGGTTCTTGAGTCCCGTGAGCGGGTCGTGGCTCGCGTCGTGGGAAAGCTGCTCGGACAGCGCGTGCGCGGCGGTGATGTCGGTGAGCGTGCCCTCGCAGAACAGCACGCGGCCGTCCGAGTCGCGCACGGCGCGGGAATTCTCGAGCACCACGAGACGGCTGCCGTCCTTGCGCCGGAGCACGAGCTCGGCATTGCGCACCTCGCCGTGCTCGGCCATCGCCTTGACCCAGTGGTCGCGGTGATCGGGATCGGCGTAGACGTCGCGCGCCACGTCCACGGCGAGCAAGTCGTCCTCGGAGTCGTAGCCGAGCATGCGCACCAGGGCCGGGTTCGCCGCCATGAACTTGCCGTCCACGGTGGTCTGGAACACGCCGGCCGTGACGTTCTGGAACAGCTCGCGATAGCGCTGCTCGGACGCCTTGAGCGCCTTCAGGGTGTGCGTGCGCTCCGTGGCGTAGCGCAGCACCTTGTCCACGAGCTGCGCGGTGACCTCGCCCTTCACCAGGTAGTCGAGCGCGCCGCGCTCGACCGCCTGCTTGCCGAGATCCTCGTCCTTCGGGGCCACCAGCACGACGATCGGGATGCCATTCGCGCGCGGCTGCAGGCGCAGGAAAGTGGTCACCCCGCTGCTGTCGGGCAGGTTGAGGTCGAGCAGCAGGGCCTCCACGCGGCCCGAACGGACCTCCGCAAGCGCCCCGGCGAGCGATTCGACGGTCTCGAGCCGGTGCGGCTGGCCGCGCACGGCATCGATCGCGGCGCGCACGTGGGCCTGTTGTTCGGGCTCGGCACAGGCGAGCAGGACATTCGTCTGGATCATTTGCGCGGGAGTATAGGGCGCACCACCCGGGCCAAACCGTGAGGTCGCGACACTGCGGGGCGTCGCGAACGTGAACCCGGTCACAACCCGGCAAGCGCCGTGGCCACCGAGGCCGGGGCGAGCCGCCTAGAACGGCAGCTTCTCCTTGAAGTCCGGCGGCTTGACGACCAGCACGTCGCATGCCGCCCGCTCGAGCACTCGCTCGGCCGTGCTGCCGAGGAAGATCTCCTGCAGCCGGCTTCGGGACACGGCGCCCATCACGAGCAGCGCGGCCCCGAGGCTCTCCGCGACGCGCGGCAGCACTTCGCTGGCGCTGCCCTGCTCGAGGCGAACGCGCTCGCCGCTCACCGGATGCGACCCGACGATCGTCGAAAGCGATTCGGCGATGCGCTTGCGCTCGGACTCGACGATCTCTGCCGCCGTGATGCCGCCCGCGAGCGGCATGCCCGCCATGCCGGTCGCGGCCGCCAGCAGCGCCGCCGGGAAGAACGCGTGCACGACGTGGACCTCACCACGCATGCGGGTCGCCAGCAGCTCGGACCACTCGAGAATGTCGTGGTCGAGCGCCGCCGGCTTGTCGCCGAGGTGGCCAGGATCGACGGCCGCGAGGATCCGCGGGGAGGCCGGCCAGTCGCCGGCCTTCACCAGCAGCAGCGGCGCCGGGCAGGTGCGGATCAGGCTCCAGTCGGTGTTAGTGAACAGGGTCCGGCGCAGCGCCGAGTGGTAGTGGCTGTCCTTGACGACGAGATCCGGCGCCGACTCCTCGACACGTCGGACGATGCCGCGGTAGAGGGGGTTGTCCCAATGCACATGAGTCTCAACCGCAAGACCCTCCGTGCGAAGGTCCTCGGCCGCCTCCTCGAGATACTCCAGTCGCTCGCTGACGAACTCCTCGCGCAGGCGCCGAAGCTTCTCGGTGTCGAAGAACGGCTGGCCGGAGAGCGACGGGTCGAAGTCGCAGATGAACAGCTCGAGTGTCGCGCCGCTGCGACGCGCCAGCGTGACGGCCTTGGCCAGCCCGGGCTGCGTCTCGGCGGTGGGATCGAGCACCGCGAGGATGCGGTCGAGGCGTTTCATGGCGGAGCCTCCATTCGAAATCCCTAATATGTTGCCGTTACTCTGCGCAGCGCGCGCGACGGCCGCAATCCGGGGAATTCTCTGCGGAAAATACCTACGGTGCGCCACCTCCGCCGCGGGTCGCGCGCGCGTGGCGCGATCCCTTAAGATGCGCGGGGCCCGTTCGCAGGCGGACGGGCTGCAGGACACTCTTATCTTTCCGAGGCGCGCATGAATACGACGGCCACTCATTACAACGACAAGGTGGTCCGGCAGTTCGCGATCATGACCGTGGTCTGGGGAATCGTCGGCATGCTGGTCGGCGTCCTGATCGCGGCGCAACTGCTGTGGCCCGCACTGAGCTTCGACGTACCCTGGCTGACCTACAGCCGGCTGCGTCCGCTGCACACCAACGCGGTGATCTTCGCTTTCGGCGGCAGCGCGCTGTTCGCGACTTCCTACTACATCGTGCAGCGCACGTGCCACGCGCGGCTGTTCGGCGACAAGCTGGCCGCCTTTACGTTCTGGGGCTGGCAGCTCGTCATCCTGCTCGCGGCGATCACGCTGCCTCTCGGAATCACGCAGGGCAAGGAGTACGCGGAACTCGAGTGGCCGATCGACCTGCTGATCGCCGTCGTGTGGGTGACCTACGCGGTGGTGTTCTTCGGAACGATCGCGATGCGCCGGGTGAAGCACATCTACGTGGCCAACTGGTTCTTCGCCGCCTACATCATCACGATCGCAGTGCTGCACATCACCAACAACATCGCGCTGCCTGTGACCATGACGAAGTCCTACGTCGTCTACTCGGGCGTGGTCGACGCGATGGTGCAGTGGTGGTACGGGCACAACGCGGTGGGCTTCTTCCTGACCGCGGCCTTCCTCGGAATGATGTATTACTTCGTGCCGAAGCAGGCCGGCCGGCCCGTCTATTCCTACCGGCTCTCGGTCGTGCACTTCTGGGCGCTGATCTCGATCTACATGTGGGCTGGCCCCCACCACCTGCACTACACGACGCTGCCCGACTGGGCGCAGTCCCTCGGCATGGTGTTCTCGCTGATCCTGCTCGCTCCGTCCTGGGGCGGCATGATCAACGGCATCATGACCCTCTCCGGCGCCTGGCATAAGCTGCGCACCGACCCGATCCTCAAGTTCATGATCGTGTCGCTGTCGTTCTACGGCATGTCCACGTTCGAAGGGCCGATGATGTCGATCAAGACCGTCAACGCCCTGTCGCACTACACCGACTGGACGATCGGCCACGTGCACTCCGGCGCGCTCGGCTGGGTGGCGATGATCTCCATCGGCACGATGTACGCGTTGATCCCGAAGGTCTTCGGTCGCGAGCAGATGTACAGCACGAGGCTGATCGACGTGCACTTCTGGACGACGACCATCGGCGTGGTGCTCTACATCACCTCGATGTGGATCGCCGGCGTCATGCAGGGCCTGATGTGGCGCGCGACGAACGCCGACGGCACGCTGACCTACGCGTTCATCGAGTCGATCAAGTCCACCTACCCGTACTATGCGGTCCGCCTCGCCGGCGGCACGCTGGTCCTGGCCGGCATGTTCATCATGGCCTACAACGTCTGGAAGACGGTCGCGGGGCGCACCTCCACGGCCGAAGTCCCGATCGTGCAGCCGGCCTGAGGAAGCGCGCATGAACCACGATACAGTCGAAAAGAAAATCGGCCTGATGGGCGTGCTGATCGCGCTGGTGATCAGCATCGGCGGCCTGGTGCAGATCGTGCCGCTGTACTTCCAGGGCGTGAGCACCAATCCGGCGCCGGGCGTCGAGCCGTACGACGCGCTGCGTCTCGCGGGGCGCGACGTGTACGTCCGCGAGGGCTGCTACAACTGCCACTCGCAGATGATCCGGCCGTTCCGCTCCGAGACGGAGCGCTACGGCCCCTACTCGCTTGCCGGCGAGTCGGTGTACGACCACCCGTTCCAGTTCGGCTCGAAGCGCACGGGGCCGGATCTCGCGCGCGTCGGCGGCCGCTACTCGGACGAGTGGCACCGCGTGCACTTCATCAACCCGCGCGACGTCGTGCCCGAGTCGAACATGCCGGGCTACCCGTGGCTGGCACGGAACTCCGTCGACGGCGCGCTGGTCGAGAGGAAGATGCGCACGCTCGCGAAGCTCGGCCACCCGTACTCGGAGGAAGACTTCGCGGGCGCGGCCGAGGCAGTGGCCGGGAAGACCGAGCTGGAGGCGCTGATCGCGTACCTCCAGGGCCTCGGCACCAACGTCAAGCCGGGAGGCTGAAGCCGTGGATGCCGGCACGATGCGCGGCCTGTTCACCGTGGTGGTCATGGTGGCGTTCGTCGCGCTGGTGATCTGGGCCTACAGCCGGCGGCGCAAGGCGCACTTCGACGAAATGGCGCAGATGCCGTTCCGCGAGGGTCCGCCACAGAACAAGGGAGCGAATTCCGATGAGTAGCGGTTGGAGCATCTTCGTCGTCGTACTGACGATCGCGAACATCCTGGCCTGCGTCTGGCTGCTGCGCTGGACCGCGAAGCCGAAGCACGCAGGCGAGAAGATCGGCGGTGGCAGCGACACCGGACACACGTGGGACGGCGACCTGCGCGAGTACAACAACCCGCTGCCGAAGTGGTGGCTGTGGCTGTTCTACATCACCGTGGTGTTCGGGCTGATCTACCTCGTGGTCTTCCCGGGCCTCGGCAATTTCGGCGGGCTCAAGGGCTGGTCGCAAGCGCAGCAATACGAGCAGGAGCGCGCGGCCGTCGAGGCCCGTGCGGCGGCGCTGCTGGCTCCGTTCGCCAACATGACGGTGCCGGAACTCGCTGGCAACGCCCAGGCCATGGCCACGGCCAACAACCTGTTCCAGAACAACTGCGCCCAGTGCCACGGCTCGGACGGCGGCGGCGCACGCGGCTTCCCCAACCTCACCAACGACGACTGGCAGTGGGGCGGGGATCCGGATTCGATCGTTCAGACGATCGCCGGCGGCCGGATGGCGGCGATGACGCCCTGGGGCGAGATTCTCGGCGAGCAGGGCGTGGACGAGGTCGTGGCTTACGTCCTGCAACTCAGCGGCCAGCCGGCCGACGCGGCCAGGGCCGCTGCCGGCGCGACGCACTTCCAGACCTACTGCATGGCCTGCCACGGCGCGGACGGCAAGGGCATGGCCGCGGTCGGCGCGCCCAACCTGACCGACGGCGTCTGGCTGTACGGCGGCGACGCAGACACCATTCGCGAGACGGTCGTGAAGGGACGCATGGGACAGATGCCGGCCTTCGAAGACCGGCTCGGCGAGCAGCGGGTCCGGCTGCTCGCCGCCTACGTCATGCGGATGTCGGGCGCCGCGCAGTGAGGGTCCATGTCGCTGCTCGATGATCAGTACACGGGTGCAGTGCGGTGGCCACGCCTCAGGCAGGACGTGGCCATCGTCACCTGGCCCTCGTTCCTGGTGGCGAGCGTGGCGACCATGATCTGCTTCGCCTTCATCGACCCGATGCTGATCGGCAACGACGACTACCCGCCGCCCGCCTTCGCCTCGCGCATGTCGGGCTACGCGATCGGCTTCTTCTTCTTCTGGCTCATCTCGGCCCTCTCGAGCCTCCTGACCTTGTATCTCGCCCGCACGGCGCGGCCCGAGCCTCCCGCGAGACAGGATCCTGGCGAAAGGACGCGGAGCGTCCAATGACCACACCGGATGCGACCCAGGACGGCGGGCTGTACGCAACCCGCCAGAAGATCTATCCGCGCGAGATCGGCGGCCGGTTCCAGCGGCTGCGCGTGATCGCGGTCTTCGTGCTGCTCGGCATCTACTACGTGCTGCCCTGGATCCGCTGGGAAGGCCGCCAGGCCGTGCTGTTCGACCTGCCGGCCCGCAAGTTCCACATCTTCGCGCTCACGCTCTGGCCGCAGGACTTCTACTTCCTGACCTGGCTGCTGGTGATCGCCGCGCTGTCGCTGTTCTTCTTCACCGCGCTGGCCGGGCGCCTTTTCTGCGGCTACGCGTGCCCGCAGACCGTCTGGACCGAGACCTTCCTCTGGATGGAGCGGCTCGCCGAGGGCAGCCGCTCGCAGCAGATGAAGCTCGCCCGTGCGCCGTGGAACGGCGAGAAGATCCTGCGCAAGGGCGCAAAGCAGCTCATGTGGATCACGTTCGCGCTGTGGACCGGGTTCACGTTCGTCGGCTACTTCACGCCCATCACCGAGCTCGCGGGCAAGATCGCCGCTTTCTCGACCGGGCCGTGGGAAACCTTCTGGGTGCTTTTCTACGGCGGCGCCACCTACGTCAACGCAGGCTTCATGCGCGAGCAGGTCTGCAAGTACATGTGCCCGTACGCGCGCTTCCAGAGCGCGATGTTCGACCGCGACACGCTGATCATCACCTACGACGAGCGACGCGGCGAGCCGCGCGGGGCACGCAAGAAAGGCACGGACCACAAGGCGAAGGGGCTCGGTGACTGCGTGGACTGCACCTTGTGCGTGCAGGTCTGCCCGACGGGCATCGACATCCGGCAGGGCCTTCAGTACGAGTGCATCGCCTGCGCCGCCTGCATCGACGCGTGCGACGAGGTCATGGACAAGGTCGGCTACCCGCGCGGCCTGATCCGCTACGACACGCAGAGCGGCCTCGAAGGCAATCGCAAGCGCGTGCTGCGGCCCCGCACGCTTGTCTATGCGACGCTGCTCGCCTTGCTCGTCGCCGGCTTCGCAGTAACGCTGTCGGGGCGGAACGTGGTCGGGATCGACGTGATCCGCGACCGCAACGCCCTCTATCGCGAGCGGCCCGACGGCCGCATCGAGAACGTCTACAACGTCAAGATCCTCAACAAGGATCGCGCGGCGCACGAGTTCCGGATCGCGGCCAGCGGACTGCCCGGGATCGAGGTCGACTACGTCGGCCCGACGGTCTGGGTCGCGCCGGGTGCCGTGCAGAGCGTGCCGGTGCGCATCCGGGTCCCGCGCGGCGAACTGCAGGGGGGCTCGGACGTCATCCTGTCGCTCGAGGCGGTGGATGCTCCGCACCTGGCGGCCAGCGGCAAGGCGCGTTTCATCGCGCCGACCGACTGATACCCTGCGCCCATGAGCGATCCGACCGTTCGTCCCTGGTACCGGCAGATGTGGCCCTGGCTGCTGGTCGTGCCCCCAGCCGCCGCGGTGATCGGCGGCTTCGCCACCCTCTACCTTGCAGTGACCCGCCCGGACACGCTCGTCCGCAGGGATTGCTTCAAGGACGGCGTCACGATGGTGTGCGGAGACGAGGCCCACGCATTGCTCGAGGCCGCGGGCAAGGATCCGGACACTCCGGAGCCATGAGCGCGGCCGGCGCGCCCTGTTTCCACTGCGGCGAGTCCATCCCGCGCGGGGTCGAGGTCCGTGCACGGATCGCCGGCCGCGACGAGCCCGTGTGCTGCCACGGCTGCAAGGCCGTCGCGGAGTTCATCACCGGCGCGGGTCTCGGCGACTACTACCGCTACCGCGATGCCTCGAGTACCCGCGCCGACGAGCCGCAACGCCCCGACCGCTGGGCTGCCTACGACCGGCCCGACCTCGTCGAGCGCCTGACGCGCGCCGAGCCGGACGGCGCGCGCTCGATCACCGTGCTGCTCGAGGGACTGCGCTGCGCGGCCTGCAGCTGGCTCGCCGACAAGGCGCTCAGCCTGCAGAGCGGAGTGCTCGACGTCAGCGTCAACCCTGCCACCGCCCGCGCGCGCCTGGTGTGGGACCCCGCCAGGGTCAGGCTCGGCGACCTGCTGCGCGTGCTCGAGCACGTCGGGCTGCGGCCGCATCCGCTCGCCGGCGAGCACTCCGAGCAGGTGGCGCTGCTCGAGCGGCGCAGCGCGCTCAAGCGCCTCGCGGTGGCGGGCTTCGGCAGCATGCAGGTGATGATGTTCGCGGTGCCGCTGTATTTCGGCGACGCGCAGGGCATGGACCCCGCCATGCGCGAGTACATGCGGCTGGTGAGCATGCTGGTGTCCATCCCGGTGGCGCTCTATGCGGGCTGGCCGTTCTACCAGGGCGCATGGAACGCGCTGCGCGCGCGCAGCGTGAGCATGGACGTGCCAGTGAGCATCGGCATCATCCTCGCGTTCGTCGCGAGCGTGTGGAACGCCCTCACCGGCCGCGGCGAGGTGTACTTCGATTCGGTGACGATGTTCGTGTTCTTCCTCGGGCTCGGCCGCTACGTCGAGATGATCGCGCGCCACCGCGCGGGCAGCGTGGCCGATGCGCTGGCCCGCCTCGCGCCCGCCACCGCGCGGCGCGTGCGGTCGGGCGTGGCCGAGGACGTGCAGGCGGTCGAGCTGGCGATCGGCGACGAGCTGATCGTGCGCTCCGGCGAGGTGCTCGCGGCAGATGGGCTGGTGCTCGAGGGCGAGGGTCGCGTGGACGAGTCCATGCTCACGGGCGAATCGGCCGCCGTGGCCAAGCCGCCCGGCGCACGCGTCCACCAGGGCACCCACAACCTCGGCGCACCGCTGCGCGTACGCGTCACGGCCGTCGCGGGCGACACCGTGCTCTCGGGCATCGTCGCGCTGCTCGAGCGGGCCCAGGCCGAACGCCCGCGTCTCGCCCGCGCCGCCGACCGGGCCGCGGCCTGGTTCCTGAGCCGCATCCTCGTGGGCGCGGCCGTGGTGTTCGCCGTGTGGTGGTACGTTGATCCCTCGCACGCTTTTTCCGCGACGCTCGCCGTGCTGGTGGTCACCTGCCCGTGCGCGCTGTCGCTCGCCACGCCTACGGCGCTCGCCGCGGCCACGGCCGCGCTCGCCCGGCGCGGGATCCTGGTCGCACACACCGACGCCATCGAGGCGCTGTCGAAGGCGACGCACGTGCTCTGGGACAAGACCGGCACGCTCACCCGGGGCCTGGTCCGCGTCGAGGACGTGCACGCCTTCGGCGAGGTCAGCGCCGCGCAGGCGATGAGCTGGGCCGGGGCGCTCGAGCAGTTGTCCGAGCACCCGATCGCGCGCGCGTTCGCAGCCTCCGGGTCGCCAGCCGGCCCGGCGAGCGAGGTGATGGTACACGCCGGCCAGGGCCTCGAGGGACGGCTCGACGGACGCCAGCTCCGGATCGGCACGCGCGCATTTGCCTCCGCCTTGCGGCGCGCGGCACCGGTCGGTGAGATCGTTCCACTGCCGGCAGACGGTTCGGGCGAGAGCTGGGTGTACCTCGGGGACGACTCGGGCCTGCTCGCGGCATTCCGCCTGACCGATCCCCTCCGCCCGGAGGCGCAGGACTGCGTGGCGAGCCTCGCGGCGCTCGGCCTGCCCTCCGAAATCGTGAGCGGCGACGAGAAATCGGCCGTGGCGCGCATCGCGGCACGCTGCGGAATCGAGCGCCACTCGGCACGCCTCGCTCCCAAGGACAAGCTCGGCCGTCTCAAGGCGCTGCAGGCGGACGGTGCGGTCGTGGTAGCCGTCGGCGACGGCATCAACGACGCACCGCTGCTGCGCGGTGCGGACGTGGCCATCGCCATGGGTCGCGGCTCGGCGCTGGCCCAGACCAGTGCCGACCTGATCCTGGTGCGCGACTCGCTCGAGGACCTGCCGCACACGATCGACCTCGCGCGTCGCACGCAGCGTGTGATCCGCCAGAACCTGGCGTGGTCCGTCGCCTACAACCTCGCGGCGCTGCCCCTCGCGGCGCTGGGCTACGTGCCGCCGTGGCTCGCGGCCATCGGCATGTCGCTGAGCTCGGTGGTCGTGGTGCTGAACGCCATGCGTCTGTCGCGCGGATCGACCCCGCAGCGACGCCCGCAGTGGCCTGCGACGCGCCAGGCGGAGGCCGCCTGAGGTGGAGATCCTCTACGTCATGATCCCGCTCGGACTGGTGCTGGTGGCCTTCGGGCTCTGGGCGTTCTTCTGGGCCACCGGCGACGGACAGTTCGACGACCTCGACAGCCCCGGCTGGTCGGTGCTGGAGGACGACGCTCCACCGGGCGCGCCTGCAAGCACCCAACCCGACCCGGCATCGCCTGAGGAGCCGAAATGATGGGTCCGGAAACAGGCTCGCTGAGCCTCGCCGCGGCGCTGGTCGCGGGTCTCGCCGCGAGCGGCCACTGCATCGGGATGTGCGGCGGCATCGCCGGCGCGCTCGCCATGCGCAGCCCGCAGGGCTCGACGGGCACGAAGGTCGCGCTCGCCCTCGCCTACAACCTGTCCCGCATCGCGAGCTATGCGGTCGCCGGGGCGATCGCCGGACTGCTCGGGCGCACCCTGCTGCACGCGATGGACGTCAAGCCGCTGTCGATCGCGTTCCGCGTCCTCGCGGGGCTCATCATGCTGGCCGCAGCGGCGCGGCTGCTGTTCGGGTGGCGACTGCTCGACCCCCTCGAGGCCGCGGGCTCCGGATTGTGGCGCCGGATTGCGCCGTGGGCCGGCCGGCAGGGTCGCAGCGGAGGTCTCGGCGGGGCCATCGGCCTCGGTCTCGCCTGGGGCTGGCTGCCCTGTGGCATGACATATTCGATGCTGCTGCTGGCCGCCACCACCGCCAGCGTGCCCCTCGGCGCGGCAGTGATGCTCGCCTTCGGCGTGGGCACCCTGCCCTCCATGGTCACCGCCACGCTGGCCTTCGAGCGGATCGCCCGCTCGCTCGCCTCGCGAGCCTCCCTGCGCAACGTAGCGGGAGCATTGCTGCTCGCCTTCGGCCTGTGGACGGCGGGCAATGCGCTGTGGCACGGCACGCGACACGCCGGCCATGGACAGGCAACTCCGGCTCCGGAACAGGGGGAACACGCCGGGCACGCACACTGAGGGGCCCGGCTCGGGGCGCAGCCTCCGGCCGCGCCCCGGCTTCTTTACGTCACGGGCACGTCACTGGATCGTGATCGCCAGCGGACGGGCCTTCTCGACAGCCACCCTCGGCAGGTGCACCGTCAGCACGCCTTCCTTCGACTCGGCGCGGATCGCCTTCACGTTCACGTCCTCGGGCAGCACGAAGCTACGCTCGAACATCCCGTAGAAGCGCTCGGTGCGATGCACCTTGTCGCCCTTCTCCTCCTTCTCGACCTTGCGCTCGCCCTTGATGGTGAGCACGCCGTCGTCGAAGAGGACTTTCACGTCCTCCTTGCGGACCTCGGGCAGGTCCACCTTGATCAGGTACTCCTTCTCACGCTCGACGATGTCGGCGAGCGGCATGTATTCCTCCATCCCCTCGGCCGGACGGGCCATCGGCATACGGCCCATGAACGGCGAGAAGCCCTTCAGGAGCTCGTCCATCTCGCGGAACGGTTCCCAACGCGTCAGTCTCATGGCTCCCTCCTCGGGTTGCCCCGGCAGTCACCAACCGACCCGGCGGACCCGCCGGGCCACAGGATTATTTTCCCACCGGGATTCCGTGGAGGGCAGTCGCAGTGATTCCTAGGTCGCGATATCGGTAAATACCTAGTCGCGCCTGCCGGGTTCACTTAGCATGGCGCACTCCGAATCCGGCACGCCGTCCAGATGTCGAGCAAACACACCAAGGCAGTCCGCGGCGCCGCAGCGCGCCGGCCGCGGTCCCTGAAGGGACTCGAATACCGCGCCATCCTCGACGCGGCGGTGGACGCCATCATCGTCATCGATCACCGTGGCACGATCGAGGAGTTCAGCCAGAAGGCCCAGCAGCTGTTCGGCTACACGGCCGAGGAAGTGATCGGCCGCAACGTCTCCGTGCTGATGCCCGAGCCGCACCAGGGCGCGCACGACGGCTACATGAGCCGGTACATGGAAACCGGCGAGCGTCGCGTGATCGGCAAGGGGCGCGAGGTCTGGGCGCGTCGCAAGGACGGCAGCGAGTTCCCGTGCGACCTGTCCGTCGGCGAGGTGAGCGGTGTCCAGCCGCCGCGCTTCGTCGGATTCCTGCACGACATCACCGCGCGCAAGGAATCCGAGGAGCAGCTTCGGCGCAGCGAGGCCGAACTGCGCCTTGCGCAGGAACTCGCCAACCTCGGCAACTACGTGATGCATGCCGCGGGGCAGGGGCACGACTACTACTCGCCGCAACTGCACCGCATCCTCGGGGTCGAGCCCGGCGATCCGTCCATCGTCCGCGAGGAGTATTTAGGCCGCTGGGTGCACCCTGCCGACCGTACGCGGGTCACCGACGCGTTTGCGCGCATGGACACGGGCAAGTCGCCGCTCGACCTCGAGTACCAGGTGGTGCTGCGCGACGGCACGGTCAAGCATCTGCACCACCTCGCGCAGGCCGTGCTCGACGAAGATGGCCGGGTGGCGAAGTACATCGGCACGATCCACGACATCACCGACCGGCGGCGGGCCGAGGACGACGCTCGCGTGCTGCAGGAGCGGCTCACGCACTTCAGCCGGCTCTCGACCATGGGCGAGATGGCCGCGGGCCTCGCGCACGAGATCAACCAGCCGCTGTCCGCGATCGCGACCTATGCGAGGGCCTGCCAGCGGCTGATGGTCCAGCCGGAGGCCGACTCCGACGAAGTGGTCGCCGCGCTCGAGCAGATCAATGCGCAGGCGCTGCGGGCCGGCGAGGTGATCCGGCGCCTGCGAAACTTCGTCAAGAACCGCGAGGTCAAGCGCGAGCCGGTGAACTGCGCGCGCCTCCTCGAAGACCTGAGCACGCTCGCGGAGACGGACGCGCGCCTGCACAACATCCGCCTGCGGCTCGACTGCGAGGAGCCGCTGCCCACCGTTTACGCCGATCCGATCCAGTTGCAGCAGGTGGTCCTGAACCTCGTGCGCAACGCCATCGACGCGATGGCCGAGGCGCCCGAGGACCAGCGGGAGGTGGTGCTCAGCACCCGCATGGACGACGACGGCGAGGTCGAGATCACGGTCGCCGACCGCGGCACGGGCCTCGCGCCGGAGGCGACCGAGCACCTGTTCAACCCGTTCTTCACGACCAAGGCCAGCGGAACGGGCCTCGGGCTCGCCATCAGCCGCTCGATCGTGCGCGCCCACGGCGGGCGGCTGTGGCACACTCCCAATGATGACTGCGGCGTAAGGTTTCACTTCACTTTGCCGGTTTCACCGGCGGTGACGACGGGAGATTGACGCGTGATCAAGGAACAGAAGCCCACGGTATTCGTGGTGGACGACGACGCGGCAGTGCGCGACTCGCTTCGCCTGCTGCTCAAGTCCGTGGGGCTGCCGGTCGAGGTGTTCGAGTCCGGCCAGGACTTCCTCGACGCCGACCGCGACGACCGGCCCGGCTGCCTGGTGCTCGACATCCGCATGCCCGGCATGAGCGGCCTCGAGTTGCAGGTCAAGCTGAACGAGCGTCACTCGATCCTGCCCATCATCTTCATCACCGGCCATGGCGACGTGCCGATGGCGGTCGAGGCGATGCAGGCCGGCGCCGTGGACTTCATCCAGAAACCCTTCCGTGACCAGGACCTGCTCGACCGCATCAACCAGGCACTCGACAAGGATGCCGGCAGCCGGCGCATGCTTGCCGAGCGCAACATGATCCGCAAGCGGCTCGAGTCGCTCACGCCGCGCGAACGCGAGGTGCTCGACCTCGTCGTGGCAGGCAAGGCGAACAAGGTGATCGCGGGCGACCTGAACCTGAGCCAGCGCACCGTCGAGATCCACCGCGCACGCGTGATGGAGAAGATGGAGGCGCATTCACTGGCGCACCTGGTGCGCATGGTGCTCGAGGTGGAGCGGCCCGAGGCCTGATACTGCGGCGCAGCAGTTTTCCGTAGATCGCTGCAGTTCGCGAAGTTTAGGTATAAATCACGATTCTCCGGGTTTTTATCGCCGGGAACACTGCGTTGCATGCGACCACGGACCGCAGCGCAGTTCACCGCAAATGATCCTCCCAGCGGCTTGCACTGAACTGGCTTGGCCTGTGGTCGCGCCAAAGTCTATGCAACATTCGCCCACCCTGCAGGACGCTCCCCCCGTAGTCGGAGTCATCGATCCCGATCCGGTCGCCCGGAACGGACTGCGCACGCTGCTGCATGGACGCGGCATCGAGGTCTCTTCCTTCGATAGCGCCGAGAGCTACCTGCTCGCGGCCAATGGACGGCACGTGGCCTGCCTGATCGTCGAACTGCTGCTGCCCGGCATGTCGGGCCTCGAGTTGCTGCGGCGACTGCGCAGCTCCGGCAGCGACGTGCCGGTGATCCTGCTCGCCGACGAGTCCGACGTGCCGACGGCAGTGGCCGCCATCCGCGAGGGCGCCACGGACTTCATCGAGAAGCCTTACGTGGACGTGGCGGTGCTCAGGCAGGTGCAGAAGCTGCTGCACTCGCCGCCACCGTCCGCTCACGCCTGAGCGGCGGCAAGGCGCTCGCAAGCACTCCGCGCGATTAATCCTCGAGCAGCCGTTCCAGCAGCGCGAGCCTGTGCTCGAGGCGCCGCCGCTCCTCGAGCAGGTCGAGGATCACGGCCGCCCCGGCCAGGTTCACGTCGAGGTCGCGCACCAGCCTGGCCGCCGCGCGCACGCGCGCAAGATCGCTCGCCGGAAAGGACCATGACTCCGGTGCGGCGCCGCGCGGCTCGAGCACGCCCGCCTCGACGAGGCTCACCACCCAGTGCCGCTCGACACTGAGCCATGCGCAGAAATCGCCGACCCCGATCCAGTCGGACTCGGCGAGCGGCAGGCCCTGGATGATGCGGTCGATTGTCGTCATCGCGGCAGCCTCACTGACCGGACGTGGCGCGCGGGTCGAACGGGACCTCGCGCTTCATCTGCTCGAAGAGCTGCCGCGACCGCGGGGAGTCGGGAGGCAGGACGATCTTGAGCAGTACGAGCTGGTCGCCTGGCGGCTGGCCGGGCAGACCCCGACCGCGCAGCCTCAGCGTCTGGCCGGCGCGCGCGCCTGCGGGCAGCTTCATTTCCACCGGCCCGCCGAGCGTCGGCACCGAGACCGTCTCGCCGAGCGCCGCCTCCCATGGGGCCACCGGCAGCGTGAGCGTGACGTCGCGGCCCTCGAGCCGGAAGCGCGGATGCGGACGGATGTTGACCTCGAGCAGCAGGTCGCCCGGCGACCCGCCGCCGAGTCCCGGACTGCCCTGGCCCGCGAGCCGGATCTGCTGGCCTTCCGTCACGCCGGCCGGGATCGAGATCCTGAGCGTGCGCGGCTTGACCGTCACGTGTCCATCGGGCGTCAGCTCCGGCGTGCGCAGTTCGATCGTGCGCGTGCCCCCACGGAAGGCGTCCTCGAGATCGATCTCGATGCGGGCGACGTGATCCTGCCCGGCGGCGGCGTAGCCACGACGCGCGCGGCCCGCGCCCGGCGCGCCGCCGAAGGGGCTGCGCGAACCGAACAGCTCCGAGAAGAAGTCGCTGAACTCGCCGGGACCCTGGTCGGGCGCCCCGTGCGAGAACTCGAAGTCCTTGCCCCAGTCGGGTGGCGGCCTGAAATCCTGGCCGGGCCGCCAGTCGGGACCGAGCTGGTCGTAGGCGGCACGCTTCTCCGGGTCCTTCAGGACCTCGTGCGCCTCCTGCAGCTCCTTGAACTTCTCCTCGGCGCCTTCTTCCTTGCTGACGTCCGGGTGGTACTTGCGGGCGAGCTTGCGGTACGCGCGCTTGATCTCGTCCTGGCTCGCGGTGCGCGGCACCCCCATGACCTGGTAATAGTCCTTGTAGCGCATGGCCGTACTCTAGCCCTTGTCCTGCGGACGATCGATATCCCCTACTGTGGTGACGGTCCGCCGCCCGGCAAGGGGGGTCGAGGGCTTGCGCCCCGATCCGTCGTCCCCATCGTCGGGTTTATCTGGATACCTGCCTCGGAGTCCCCATGACGGACAAGCACCGCGTCGCCTGCCAGCACTGCGACAGCCTCGTGGGCGTGCCGGCCGAACGCCTCGGCGACGGGCCGCGCTGCCCGTCGTGCCACACGCCGCTGTTCGACGGCCGTCCCGTCGAGCTCGACGATCGCAACTTCGACCGGCACGTTGCGCAGGGCAGCCTGCCGGTGGTCGTGGATTTCTGGGCTCCGTGGTGCGCACCCTGCCGCACGATGGCACCCGCATTCGAGGAAGCCGCGCAGCGGATGGAGCCTGCCGCCCGGTTCGCCAAGCTCAATACGGACGAGGCCCAGGCCACCGCCGCCCGCTACGGCATCCGCAGCATCCCGACGCTGATCGTGTTCAGGGGCGGGCGCGAGGTCGCCCGCCAGAGCGGCGCGATGGGCGCGGACGCGCTGGTGCGCTGGGCGGCGGGCGCGCTCGGCTGACAGTCGCGGCGGTCAGCCGCGCTTCATCGGGCAGGTGCTGAGCCCGATCAGCGAATACGCCGGGCAATAGCGGAAGATGCCGGTGAACAACGGCACGAAGCCGACCAGCGCCCAGTAGCGCGCATTGCCTTCGAGCACGAAGAAAAGCGACAGCACCGCGAGCCCGGCGACTATGCGCAGGATCCGGTCGATTCCACCGACGTTGACGGTCATGATCAAGTCCTCTCGATTGATGATTCGGCGGCCGGGAAGATCCGACCTCAACCCGCATGTTGCGAAGCGGCGCGGGAGGCGACTGTAACCCAGGTCACCGAGGCTCAGCCGCCCTCGACGACGCCGCTCGCCGGGCAATCGCGGGCACCGAGTGGTTCTGCGCGACCGATGATAAGCTGCCGCGGCCAGGCGCCGCACCTGCTGCCCGGCGACGACCCGAGGACCCCGACATGCATGCGATTGCCGTCCACGGCGGCGCGGGCACGCTCGCCCCCGCCGACCTGACCCCCGAGAACGAGCTTGCGTATCGCGCCGGGCTGGAGCGCGCGTTGCGTGCCGGCTTCGCCGTGCTCGACGCAGGCGGACCGAGCATCGACGCAGTCGTGGCCGCGGTGCAGGTGCTCGAGGGTGACCCCCTCTTCAACGCAGGTCGCGGCGCCGTCGTCGCCGCCAGCGGCCAGCACGAGCTCGACGCCTCGGTGATGGACGGGCGGGATCTGCGCGCCGGCGCCGTCACGGGCGTGCGGCACGTCCGCAGCCCGATCGCGCTCGCACGGCTCGTGATGGAGCGCTCACCCCACGTGATGCTGGCCGGGGCGGGCGCGGAGGAGTTCGCGCTCGAGCAGGGCCTAGCGCCGGTGCCAAACACGCACTTCGCGACCGAGCGACGCCGTCGCGAACTCGAGCGTTTCCTGCAGGGCGAGATCGAGGCCGGCCGCGAGTCGTTGATGGGGACGGTCGGCGCCGTCGCCCGGGACATCAGTGGCGATCTAGCCGCCGCCACTTCCACCGGTGGCATGACGGGCAAGAAATGGGGCCGCGTGGGCGACTCCCCGATCATCGGTGCCGGCACCTACGCAGCGAACGACTGCTGCGCGGTGTCGGCGACGGGCCACGGCGAGTTCTTCATCCGCGCCGCGGTGGCGCACGAGATCGCGTCGCTGATGCGCTACAAGGGGCTCGGCGTGATCGAGGCGGCCGACGAAGTCGTGATGCGCCAGCTGGTGACGCTCGGCGGCTCCGGGGGCGTGATCGCCGTCGGTCGCGACGGGCGCATCGCCATGCCATTCAACTCCGAGGGGATGTTGCGCGGCGCGATGGACTCCAGCGGACGGCTGGTGACGGGGCTGCTGCGGGATTGACCACGTCACGGGCCGACGGTCGCCGACGCGCACCCGACTCGCGCGGCTGCTTGACGCGCGTGAGCCAGACCTCGTAGGGATCCCAGGCTGCGGCCGACCCTTCCGCCATCGTCGCCTGCCATGCCGATTCGCCCTGCCCGGCGGTATAGCGCTTGTTCATCGTTCCTCTCCCCTTGCGTCGCCGCCCGTCCCGGGCGTGCATCAACTCGTCAACTCGTCTTCACTTCCCCGGCAGGCTACCGGCGGAGCATGTCAGTTCGATGGCATCCACCGTGCCGGATTCGCAAACTAGGCCGCGAAATACCGCGCCAGGTAGCCGTCGAAATCGATGTCGTCCGCCGCTTCGACGCGGGCCTGCTCGCGCAGCGACTCCTCGGCCTCCTGCACGAAGACGTCCTGAAGCGCCTCGTTGGGTGAATGCAACTCGAGAAAGTAGGCCTTGTGGACCGCCGACATGCGCAGCGCGAACTGGAAGAACGATTCACCGGTCGTCCGCAGCTCGTGCAGCGTGCGTGCCGAGGGGGTGAGCGACGGCTCGTACACCTTGGCCGCCTGCACGTCGAGCGCCGTCGCGTAGGGCCGCAGAGAGTCGCCGGTATCGAGCAGCTCGCACACACCACGCATGCCGTCCATGATCTCGAGCGCCCAGTCGCGCAGCGGCAGGTCGCGTCCCCCGCGACGCAATGAGAGCCCGGGCCGGCGACCCTCCGGCGCCACCCGGCCGTGGTTGCCGTCGAGCTCGGCTTGCTCGGACGACTCGATCGGCGGGCTCGCGCCCAGCACGCAGTACGCCGCAAACGCCTCGAGGAATCGCAGCTTGTTCTGGTTGACGCCCACCGGGTCGAAGGGGCTGACGTCGAGCGAGCGCATCTCGACGTACTGCACTCCGCCGCGGCGCAGCGCCTGCGTCGGGCGCTCACCCGAGCGCGCGACCCGCTTCGGGCGGATGAAGCTGTAGTACTCGTTCTCGATCTGCAGCTGGTTGGCGTTCAACTGCAGGTAGTCGCCGTCCACCTTGACGCCGAGCTTCTCGTACTCCGGGTGTGGCGTCGTGATCGCCCGCGTGAGGTCGCGAACGTAGTGCTCGAGGCTGTTCACCGACACGCTCAGCGCCGCCTGGTTCGCATTGCGATAGCCGAGGTCGCTCATTCGCAGCGAGGTGGCGTACGGCGCATACACGCTGCCCGGCTCGAGCGGCTCGAGCCAGTCCACGCGCCGGCCGCCCAGGAACGACGGACACAGCGCCGGCGAATTGCCAAACAGGTACAGCACGATCCAGCCGTGGCGACGGTAGTTGCGCAGCAGCGAGAAGTAGGCCTCGGAGCGGAATGCCTGCCCGGCATCGTGGCTCTCGCAGAGGTCGGCGAGCACGGGCCAGAACTGCTCGGGGAACGAGTAGTTGAAGTGCACCCCGGCGATGGCCTGCATCACCCGTCCGTAGCGCAGGCCGAGCCCGCGGCGGTACACGGTCTTCATGCGCCCGACGTTCGAGGACCCGTACTCGGCGATGGGGATGCTTTCGTCGCCCTCGATGGCACAGGGCATGCTGGTCGCCCACAGGAGTTCGTCGCCGACGTTGCGATAGACGAACTGGTGGAGGTCGCACAGGTACTGGGTGAGCTCCCAGGTCTCGCGTAAACGGCGGCGTGACGAGCTCGATCAGCGCCTCGGAATAGTCGGTGGTGACGTGCCCGTGCGTGAGCGGCGAACCGAGTGCCGCCGGGTGCCGCGTCTGCGCAATGCGCCCGCGCGGGGTCACCCGCAGCGACTCCTTCTCCACTCCCTTGAGACCGCCCTGCAAGGCGCTGCCTGAGCGGCCGTTCACCAGCCGCGCGAGGCGACGTTCGAAGCTGCGATCCACGGACATCCAGGAAATGTGACGCAGTTGGCGGGCCGCGTAGGGTAGCAGGCCCGGCCCCGGGCAGCGGAAGCGGCATGGCGGCAGGCCACGGGGCCCGGCGCGGACCGGCCCGTTGAACATATTACGTAACCTATTGTTACATAAGGAATTTTTATGTCGGGATATTTTTCAGGCCGACCTTTGCTCGTGGCTCGAGTTACTCCTTAATCGAATAAATTCAATCGCTTGGATGTCTGGCACGGTTCCTGCTTTGTACTCGCTACCCGCGCCGCCATGCCATGGCGACGAAGTGGAAGACGACCGACTCATTCGATGAACAACTTCAGGAACCGAGCCATGCGTAAAACCATTCTGTCGATAGGCGCCGCCAGCCTCCTGGGCCTGGCCGCCCTCGCCCCGGGCACCGCCTCCGCGATCGCCTGTGGCGACTACGTGCTCAACAATGCCAGCGCCTGCACCGGCATGTTCAACGGCAACGACACCGACGCCGTGCCCGCGCCAGGCGCGCTGGTGAGCGTCAACGACCCCAATGACGACGGCGATCCGGCCGATGCGCTGTTCGGCGTCGCCCCGGACCTCTGGGCCTTCATAGACCGCGACAACGGTCCTGACGAGCCCGACCTTGGCTTCAGCTGGTCGCCGAACGCCGGCGAAGACCCGGGCGACGTGCGGAACGGCACCTGGAGCATCGATGCGTCCATCTGGGACACCTACGGAAAGCTGATGATGATCCTCAAGGCCGGCTCGACGTTCTCGGCCTTCCTGCTCGTGCCGGAAGACCTCGAGGGTACGTTCTCGTCGCGCCAAGGCCTGTCGCACGCCACGCTCTATGGCATCGAGGGCGACGACGACCAGCAGGTCCCCGAGCCGGGCTCCCTGGCACTCCTCGGCCTCGGGCTTGCCGGTCTCGGCATGGCTCGTCGGCGCAAGGCTGCCTGAGTTCCGGACGCCAGCCCCGGCGAAGGGCAAGGCCCCGCGGGCAACCGCGGGGCCTTTTTTCGTCCCGGAATGTCGGCTTTTCTTACGTACAATCCGGCCCGGACACCGCTTTCCTGGGCGCGCTCGAGGCAGCAGCCCACCGGCGCGACATAATCACGCCGCTCGGCAGCGATCCGCATCCGACCGCAGGTCTGCACCGCGACGTCCTGCGGTTCTTCGTCCGGCGGCCGATGCCTGCTGGCCCGGCCTGTGACTCAGCCTTAGAGTACCGGCATGACTGCCCGACTCCCGATCGTGCTCGCCGCGCTCGCGTTCGCGCTCCCGGCCCTCGCGTCCGCCGACGACACGATGCGTTGCGGCAGCCGTCTGGTGAGCACCGGCGACGGCAAGGACAAGGTCCGCACGCTCTGCGGCGAACCGACCGACGTCGCATTCGTGGGCACGATGGGCCGGCGCGCCTACCCGAGCATGGGGAACTACGACTACTCGTATTTCGGCCCTGCGTGGGTCGAGGTGCCCGTCGAGGTCTGGACCTACAACTTCGGCTCGACGAAGCTGCTGCGCAAGTTGCGCTTCGTCGGCGACGAGCTGGTCGAGATACGCACCGACGGTCATGGCTACTAGACACCGGCTTGTGCTTCTGACGGCACTGCTCGTCCCGGTTGCGGTGTGCGCCGACAACATGCGTTGCGGCAGCCAGCTGGTCGGCGAGGGCGACCCGATCGACGAGGTGCTGGCGCTGTGCGGCGAGCCTGCGAAGCGCACGCGCACCTGGATCACGCGCCAGCCGCGCTTCGAGTACGGTGGCCGCGAAGTGCCGTTCCCGGGCAGCGAGGACGTGCCGGTGGACGTGTGGACCTACGATTTCGGCCCCAGCCGGCTGATGCGCCGTGTCCGCTTCGTCGCGGGCAAGGTCGAGTCCATCGAATCGCTGGAGCACGGCACCAACCGCTGAGGTCGTCACGGCGTCCTGAGCGATTCAGGGCCGCACGCGGGAACGCCGGGCACCAGCGCGGCACTATTGCCGCGCGGCGATCCACCGGTCGATCTTGGCCTCGAGCACCGCGAGCGGCAACGATCCGCTCTCGACCACCTGGGCGTGGAAGGCCCGGATGTCGAAGCGCGGGCCGAGCACCTCCTGCGCCCGGCGGCGCAGTTCCTGGATCCTGAGCTCGCCGATCTTGCAGGCAAGCGCCTGGCCCGGCCGGGCGATGAAGCGATCGACCTCGGCCGCGATGTCGCCCTCGGCCATCGCCGTGTTGGCGCGGAAGTACTCGATGGCCTGCGCGCGGGTCCAGCCCCTGGCGTGCAGGCCGGTGTCCAGCACCAGCCCCACGGCGCACCCCATCTCGTTCGCGAGCGCACCGAGCGCACCATACGGATCCGTGTAGAGGCCGAGGTCCGGGCCCAGGGTCTGCGCATACAGCGCCCAGCCCTCGCCGAAGGCCGCGTCCCACGCGAACCGGCGGAACCGGGGCAGGCCCTCGGCCTCCTGGGCCAGCGAGATCTGGTAGTGGTGCCCGGGCACGGCCTCGTTCAGGTAAAGCGCCTCCATGAGGTACCTGGGCCGCGACGGCAGGTCATGGGTGTTCACGTAGAACACGCCCGGACGCCGGCCGTCGGCGCTGGCAGGTTGGTAGGACGCAGCCGCCTCGGACGGCGCCCGGAACGCCGGGACGGCACGGATCTCGAACGGGGCGGCGGGGATCCTCCCGAACAGCAGCGGCATCGCCGCCGACACCCGCGCCTCGATGGCGCGATATCCCGCGAACAGTTCCCCGGGATCGGCAAACTGCTGGGCGGGATCGGCGCGCAGCGCGTCGAAGAAGCTGCCGAGGTCGCCCGCGTGACCGACCTGCCGGCGGATGCGGTCCATCCGGCTCCGCAGTCGCGCCACCTCGGCGAGGCCGAGCTCGTGGACCTCGTCGGGCGTGAGTCGGGTCGTGGTGTGGTAGCGAACGAGGTAGGCGTACCACTCGGCGCCGTTCGGCAGCTCGGACCAGGCAACGGTGTCCCGCGCACGTGGCAGGTATTCGTCCTTGAGGAATTCATGCAGTCGGCGATTGGCGGGCAGCACGCGGCCCACGAGCCTCTCGGAGTAGGCTTTCGTCAGCCGCGGCCGGTCGTCCGTCGGCACGCCGACCGGGAACGCCGCCAGCGGTCCGAAGAACACGCTCTGCTTCGGATCGTCCACCGCGAGCGCGTCGAGCTGGGCGATCACACGCTCGACCACCACCCGCGGCTGCACGAAACCCTTCTCCACCCCCAGGCGCATGTTGGCGATGGACTCGTCCGCCCAGTCGGCGTAGCCGTCCATGCGCGCGAGGAAGTTCTCGTAGTCGGCCGTGGTGCGGAACGGGTGGATGCCGCGGCCCGAGACCAGCACCGCGAACTGCACGTGCAGCCCTCCGAACTGGTGCACGGGCAGCAATTCGGCTGGATAGCGGAAGCCCTCGACCGCGACGGCGCGGCCGTGGCGGAAGGCCTCGTAGGTCACGAGGTCCTCGCCCGCGAGCTTCCCGGGGTCGATCGCCGCCAGCGCCTGCAGCCCCTCCTGCTCGATGGCGAGCCAGTCGGCCATCCACGCGGTGCTGACGTAGTCGCCGAAGCGGTCGTCGAAGCGGTGATCGCCCTGCGCGGTCGCCGTGAGCGGGTTGAGCTCGCGATACTGCTCGTAGTAGCGCTCGGTGAGATCCCGCAGGCGCTGACCCTCGGCCTTTGCAGCCCTGGCGGCGGCCCGCGCCGCCGCGGGGGATTCCTGGCCGGGCTCGCGTGGCGGACCACGGTCGCAGGCGCAGAGGGCGAGCGTCGCGAGGACCAGTAGCGCCGCAGCCCGCACCCTCGCCGGGTGAGGGCCGGGTGGGGGCCGCGTGAGGGCCCCTTTGATCACCTGCGAGCCGCGATCCAGCGCTCGATCTTGGCCTCGAGCACGTCGAGCGGCACGGCGCCGTCGCTCAGCACCTCGCGGTGGAAATCGCGCAGGTCGAACTTCGGTCCGAGCTCGGCCTCGGCGCGACGACGCAACGCCTGGATGCGCAGATCGCCGACCTTGTAGCCGAGCGCCTGCCCCGGCCATGCGATGTAGCGCTCGACCTCCGACTCCACGTCGCTCGGGGCGAGCGTCGAGTTGTCGAGCATGTACTGGATCGCCTGCTCGCGGGTCCAGCCCTTGGCGTGCAGGCCCGTGTCCACCACGAGGCGCATCGCCCGAAGCTGCTCGTCGTTCAGCCGGCCGAACCACTGGTACGGATCGGTGAACATTCCGAGTTCCTTGCCGAGGTACTCCGCGTACAGCGCCCAGCCCTCGACGTAGGCGGTGTAGTCGCCGCCGAAGCGACGAAAGCGCGGCAGGTCCTCGAGTTCCTGCTGGATCGTCACCTGGAAGTGGTGCCCGGGCGAGGCCTCGTGCAACGACAAGGTCTCCATGCCGAATTTCGGCTGGGCCTTCAGGTTGTAGGTGTTGACGTAGAAGATGCCGGGCCGCGAGCCGTCGGCGGAGGGCTGCTGGTAATAGGCGCCAGCCGCGGACTGCGCGCGGAACGCCTCCACCTCGCGAAGCTCGTAGTCGGCCTTCGGGAACACCGAGAACAGCTTCGGCAGCGCCGCGTCGATGCGAATCTTGAGCTCGCGGTAGCCTGCGAGCAGGTCCTCGCCCTTCGTGAAGTAGAACTGCGGGTCAGTCTCGAGGTAGGTGAAGAACGCCTCGAGGTCGCCCTCAAAGCCGACCGTCCGCCGCACCCGGTCCATCTCGCCCAGGATGCGCGCGACTTCACCGAGGCCGACCTCGTGAATCTCCTCGGGTGTAAGGGTTGTGGTGGTGTGCTCCTGCACTTGCAGCGCGTACCAGGCCTCACCATCGGGCAGCGCGCTCCAGGCTACGGTCGACCGCGTCCTCGGCAGGTATTCGTCGCGGACGAAATCCCGCAGCCGTCGGAACGCGGGCAGGACCTCGTCGCGGATGGCCGCCGAATACGCGGCGGTGAGCCGCTCGCGGTCCGCGGCGGAGACGGCCTCCGGGAAGTTCTTCACCGGCGCGAAGAACAGGCTGTCCTCCGGCCGCTCGACGACCATTGCATCGAGCTGCACCAGGACCTTCTCCATGACCGGACGCGGCTGCACGACACCCCGCGCCACGCCCTCGCGCATGTTGACGACGCCCTGGTCCATCCACACGACCATGCCGCCGAGGCGCTTCAGCCAGTTTTCGTAGTCCTCGGCCGTCGCGAACGGCTGGGCGTTCGTGCCAGAGCCGAGCGCGGCCATCGTCGTGAGCAGGCTGCCGGCCTGGTTGAGCGGAAGCATGTAGGCGGGGAACCGCTCGGCGTCGCGCTCGCGCTCGCGCTCGTGAATGAAGATCGCATGCGAGATCCGGTCGGCCGGCGAGAGCTGCGCGACGTCGAACGCCCGCGCCTCGGCGAGGTAACGGGCATTGAGTGCCTGCGCCTCGGCACGGAACTTCGGACCGAGGAAGTTCGGCAGCTGGTCGTCGTAGCGGTGGTCGCCGATGTAGGTGGCGAGCAACGGGTTGAGGCGCAGCGTGTCCTCGAAGTAGCGCTCGAACAGCGCCTGCAGCGCCGGACCGGCGTCCGCCGCGGGGACCGCCTCCGTCGCGACAGGTGACGCGGCAGGCGCGGGCGCCTGCGAGGCGCAGGCGGACAGAGCGAGGGGGAGGACGACGCACAGGGCGACGACGGGCAACAGTGCACGCTTCACGAGGGAGTACCCGGCGGGCTGGAGGGCCCGCGATTATACGGGGTCTAACGCCCGGGCTCGCGTCCACGCCGTGCGCGCCGCGGTCCGGCGCGGTGCCGGCCTGATATCCTAGCCAGTCCCGCCGGATGACGACTTTCCCTGCTCCAGGAGTCCCTTCATGAGCACGCTGCAGCTGCTGGCCGCCGACGGCAACCGACTCTCCGCCTACCTTGCCAGTCCCGAGGGCAGGCCGCGTGGTGCGGTGGTCGTGGTGCAGGAGATCTTCGGGGTCAACTCCCACATCCGTCGCGTCGCCGAGCAATACGCAGCCGAGGGCTACCTCGCCATCGCGCCGGCGATGTTCGACCGGCTGCAGAAGGACGTCGAGCTGGGGTACGACGCCGCCGGCCTGCAGGCTGGCATCGACCTCATGATGAAGGCGACCAACGAGGGCGCGATGGCCGACCTCAACGCCGCGATCGACGCCGTGTCCCACGCCGGCCGCGTAGGCATGGTGGGCTACTGCTGGGGCGGCCGCGTGACCTACCTCGCGGGCTGCCGCACGAACATCGCCGCCGGCGTCGCCTACTACGGCGGCGGCATCGCCCAGCTGCTGCCCGAGACGCCGCGCTGCCCGATGATGTTCCACTTCGGCGAGCACGACGCGCACATCCCGCCCGCGGACGTCGAGCAGGTCCGCAAGGCCTTCCCGCAGGGAACCTATCACCTCTACCCCGCCGGCCACGGCTTCAACTGCACCGACCGCGCGGACTTCGACGCGTCGAGTGCAAGGCTCGCCTTCGAGCGCAGCATCGAGTTCTTCCGCCACCACCTGGGATGAGTGCCGCCATGACGATCTCGCTCAGCGACCCGACTCTGCTCCGCCAGCATTGCTACGTGGACGGCGACTGGATCGCCGCCGACGCGGGCGGCGCCGTGGACGTCACCAATCCCGCCACCGGGGCCGTCATCGGCACGGTGCCGAACATGGGCGCCGCCGAGACGCGTCGCGCCATCGAGGCCGCAGCCGCGGCCTTCCCGGAGTGGGCGGCCCGGACGGCGAAGGAGCGGACGGCGGTCCTGCGACGCTGGCACGACCTGATGCTCGCGAACGTCGAGGATCTCGCCGTGCTCATGACCGCCGAGCAGGGCAAGCCCCTCGCCGAGGCGAAGGGCGAGGTCGCCTACGCCGCCGCTTTCATCGAGTGGTTTGCCGAGGAAGGCAAGCGCGTGTACGGCGACGTGATCCCCGGCCACCAGCGCGACAAGCGCCTGATCGTGCTGCGCCAGCCGATCGGTGTCGTCGCGGCCATCACGCCCTGGAACTTCCCGGCGGCGATGATCACGCGCAAGGCCGGGCCCGCGCTCGCCGCCGGCTGCACTTTCGTCTGCAAGCCCGCGATGCAGACGCCCTACTCGGCGCTCGCCATGGCCGAGCTCGCCCACCGCGCCGGCATCCCGAAGGGCGTGTTCAGCGTCGTCACCGGTTCGGCGACCGCCATCGGCGGCGAGATGACCTCGAACCCGCGGGTGCGCAAGCTCACCTTCACCGGCTCGACCGAGATCGGCAAGAAGCTCATGCAGCAATGCGCCGGGACGCTCAAGAAGGTCTCGCTCGAGCTCGGCGGCAATGCGCCGTTCATCGTGTTCGACGACGCCGACCTCGACGCCGCCGTGCAGGGCGCGATCGCCTCGAAGTACCGCAACACCGGCCAGACCTGCGTCTGCGCCAACCGCCTGCTGGTGCAGGAAGGCGTCTACGACGCGTTCGTCGCGAAGCTCGTGGAAGCGGTGCGCAAGCTGCGCGTGGGCGACGGCCTCGCGGGCGCGACCGACCAGGGCCCGCTGATCGACGCCAAGGCCGTGGCCAAGGTCGAGGAGCACATCGCCGACGCCGTCTCCAAGGGCGGTCGCATAGCGCTCGGCGGCAAGCGCCATTCGCTCGGCGGCACGTTCTTCGAGCCGACGATCGTCACCCACGTGAAGCCCGGCATGCTGGTCGCGCGCGAGGAGACCTTCGGGCCCATCGCGCCGATCTTCAGCTTCAGGGACGAGAAGGAGGCGATCCGGATGGCGAACGACACCGAGTTCGGCCTGGCCTCCTATTTCTACACGCGCGACCTCGGGCGCGCCTGGCGCGTCGCCGAGGGACTCGAGTACGGCATCGTGGGCCTCAACACCGGCCTGATCTCGACGGAGGTCGCGCCGTTCGGCGGCGTGAAGGAATCGGGCATCGGCCGCGAAGGCTCGAAGTACGGCATCCTCGACTACACCGAACTCAAGTACTTCTGCATCGGCGGCATCGAGAGTTGACGGCGGCGTCGCGAGACCGGGCGCTGATCGTCCTGCTCGCGGCCGTCGCGGCACTCGGCCCGATCGCGACCAACCTGTACCTGCCCGCGCTCCCCGCGGTGCGCGAGCACTTCGACGCCAGCGTGGCCGAGGTGCAGGCGACCTTCTCGGTCTCGCTGGTGATGTTCGCCTTCGGCATCCTGGTGTGGGGCCCGTTCTCGGACCGCTACGGGCGCCGCGCGGCGGTGCTCTGCGGGCTCGGCATCATGGTCGCCGGCGCGGTGGTGTCGCTGCTTTCACGCAGCCTCGACGCGCTCATCGCGGGCCGCGCGCTGCAGGCCTTCGGCACGGCGACCGGGCTCGTGACGGCACGCGCCATCGTGGCCGACCTCTACCCCGCCGAGCGCATGGCGAAGACGCTCGCCTCGCTGACCATGGTGGCCGTGACGGGCAACGCGCTCGCCCCGGTGATCGGCGGCCTGATCGCGGCCGCGCTCGGCTGGCGCGCGATCTTCGCGGTGCTGGTGCTCGCCGCGGTGGTCGTCGGCGGCGTGGTCTGGCGACGCCTGCCGGAGACGCGCCCGGCCGACGTGCACCCGCCGCGCGGGCGCGACATGCTGGGCACGGCGTGGTCGCTGGTGCGCATGCCGCTGTTCGCGGGGTGCGTGCTGCAGAGCGCCGTCGTGTACGCGACGTTCCTCGTGTTCATCTCGCTCGTGCCCTACGTGATGGTGTCCGCGCTCGACCGTCCCGTCACCGAGTTCGGCTTCTATTACCTGTTCATCGCCACGGGCTATTTCCTCGGCAACTGGTCGGTGGGACGACTGATGGCGCGACACGACCTGCACTGGCTGGTCGTTAACGGCGTGCTGCTGTCGGCTGCCGGCGCGGTCGCGGCGCTCGTGTTCGTAGCGTTCGGGCTCACGCACCCGCTGTGGATCTTCGTGCCGATCGGCGTGCTTTCCTACGGGCAGGGCCTCGCCCTGCCGAACGTCACGGCCACGGCGGTCAGCCTCGCGCCCCAGCACGCCGGGGTCGCCTCGAGCACCATCGGCTTCCTGCAGCAGATCATCGGCGCGGCCTGCGTGCAGTGGATGGGTCGCTTCCCGACCGACACCGCCCTGCCGATGCTGATCTTCTGCGCCGTGGTGTGCGCGCTCGGCGTCGGCATGCTGTACGTGTTCCCGCGGGTCGAGGCCGGACGCCGCCATGGCTGACCTCCGGCGGCTGCTCCCGCCACCCGCCATTCGCCGCGTTCCGCGCGGTGCGGGCACAGGGCAGTTGCGGTATGGTGCCGGGCCCATCCCGCGCAGTCCCGCTCCAAGATGACCGGTTACCTCGGCACCCCCGACTACCGCCATGGCTCGCCAGCACGGCTTGGCGTCCTGCTCGTCAACCTCGGCACGCCCGACGAGCCCACCACTGCGGCCGTGCGCCGCTACCTCGCCGAGTTCCTCTGGGACCCGCGGGTCATCGAGGCGCCGCGCGCGTTGTGGTGGCTGATCCTGAACGGCGTCATCCTCCGCACCCGCCCCAAGCGCAGCGCGCACGCCTACCAGCAGGTGTGGACGCCGCAGGGCTCGCCGCTGCTGGTCGAGTCACGGGCGCTCGCCGAGGGGCTGTCGCGACGGCTCGCCGTGCGCTGCGGCGACCGGGTGCGGGTCGAGCTCGCCATGACCTACGGCAATCCCTCGATCCCGGACGCGCTCGAACGGATGCGCCGGGACAACGCGCAGCGGCTGCTGGTGCTGCCCATGTACCCGCAGTATTCGGCCACCACGACGGCCTCGATCTTCGAGCGCGTCACGGCCGAGCTCTCCCGCTGGCGCTGGCTGCCCGAGCTGCGCATGGTCAACCAGTACTGGGAAGAGGACGCCTACATCGCCGCGGTCGCCGACGGCATCGCGGCGCACTGGCAGCAGCACGGGCGCAAGCACCTGCTGTTCTCGTTCCACTCCATTCCGAAGCGCTATTTCCTCGCCGGCGATCCGTACCACTGCTTCTGCCAGGGCACGGCTCGGCGCGTGGCCGCGCGGCTCGACCTCGCCGATGGCGAGTGGTCGCTCGGCTTCCAGTCGCGGTTCGGCCGCGAGGAGTGGCTCAAGCCGTACGTGGACCTGCTGCTGAGGGACTACGCCGAGGCGGGTCCGAAGCGCGTGACCGTGGTGTGCCCAGGTTTCGCGACCGACTGCCTCGAGACGCTCGAGGAGATCAACATGCAGAACCGCGAGGCGTTCCTCGCGAGGGGCGGCGAAGCGTTCGACTACGCGCCCTGCCTCAACTCGAGCGAGCCCCACGTGGCACTCTACGAGCAGGTCGTGCGGCGCCACACGCAGGGCTGGCCGGAGCTCGCCGGAGGGGACGACGCCGAGGCGCTCACGCAGTCGCGCCAGCGCGCACTCGCCCTCGGCGCGCCGGACTGAAGACAAGCGTGCTCGGACGATTCCTCGAGGTCAGCGTTCGCGCCCCGGACGTACCGGCCTCGCTGGCGTTCTACGAATCGATCGGGTTCATGCAGGCGGTGACGGGCGACGTCCGCCCCCACCCCTATGCCGTGGTCACTGACGGCCGCCTGTTCCTCGGCCTGCACGGCACCGGCGACGACGAGCCGACTCTGACCTGGGTGCACCCGGAACTCACGACTCACGCGCCTCGCCTCGAGGCGCTCGGCATCGAGCTCGAGTTCGCGCGGCTGGGCGCGGAGCAACTGCACGAACTCGGGTTCCAGGACCCCGCCGGCCAGCGCGTCACGCTGGTCGAGGCGCGCACGTTCTCGCCGCCGGCCGCACCGCCGAAGCCTTCCGCGCTCGGGTACTTCGAGGAATTCGGCATCCCGACGGCTGACCTCGAGCGCTCGGCGGCGTTCTGGGATGCGCTCGGCCTCGTGGCCTTCGAGCCGGTGCTCATGCCGTTCGCCAGGGTCGTAGCCGCCGGCCGGGACCTCAATGTCGGGCTCTATGACCTCGACCTGCGCTCGCCAGTGCTCACATTCTCCGACCCGGCCATGCCGGAGCGGATCGTCGCGCTGCTCGAACGCGGGCTGCGCTTCGCAGAGCGGCTGCCACGCGGGATGAGTGCGCGCGAGCACGCGATGCTGGTCGCGCCCGAGGGCACCCGCCTGCTCCTCATGACCGCAACGGATTAGGCCTGCCGCTCCGCCCGGCACCGGGCGATGCCGAGGCGGCGACCACGGCTGGCGGCGCGCCGGCAGCGCCGAAGCGTTACCATCGCGGCCTCGCGTCGTGAAGGAGGCCGGATCGCATCATGCAGTGGCGCAATTCTTCGACAGGTTACGGGGCGGTCGCGAAGTTCCTGCACTGGAGCATCGTGATCCTGGTCATCGCGCAGTACGTGATCATCGAGGCTGCGGAGGAATTGCCCGACGGCCCGGACAAGTTCGCGGGCATTGCCAATCACAAGTCGGTCGGCATGCTCATACTCGGGCTCGCGCTGGTGCGGATCGCCTGGAAGCTGCTGAACGGCAGTCAACCCGCGCCCGTGCCGATGCCACGCGCGCAGCGCATTGCCGCAGCCGCGGGTCACGGTCTGCTGTATGTCCTCATTCTCCTTCAGCCGCTGAGCGGCTGGATCATGTCGTCGACCGGCGGCCACCCGACGAGCTTCTTCGGGTGGTTCGAGTTCCCGATGCTTGCGGCTGAGAACCACGATGCGCACGAGTTCTACGAGGAGGTGCATGAGGCTGTGTTCGCCGTGCTGGTGACGGTCGCCGTGGTTCACATGCTCGCCGCGCTCTACCACCACTTCTGGCGCAAGGACGACACGCTGCGACGCATGCTGCCGTTCGTGCGCACGGCACGGTAGGGCTGGGGCCGCCGCAGGACCAGCTGAGCTACGACCTGTTCGATTTCATGGTCACGCCGCGCCTCGCGCTCGCGCTGCACGACACCGCGCTCGAGAACGGCGGCATGACCCTGCCGGAGCTGGATCGGCACATCGACGAGTTCATCGCGGCCTCCGGTCGAGCCGCGAGGTGATCCAGATCGCGAGTGCGGAGAACAGCACGCCCGGCACCATCTCGTAGAGCGCGAAGATCCCGCCGCTGCCCTGCTTCCAGAGGATGACGGTGAGTCCACCCACGATCATCCCGGCGAGCGCGCCGTTGCGCGTCATGCGCGGCCAGTACAGCGAGAGCACGATCGCCGGACCGAACGCGGCGCCGAAGCCGGCCCAGGCCCAGGCGACGAGGTCGAGCACCTTGTTTTCCGGGTTGAGCGCGAGAAGGTAAGCCAGCAGCGCGATTCCGAGCACCGCGCCGCGACCCACCCACAGCAGCTCCGCGCGACCGGGATCGCTGCGGAACAGCCCCTTGTAGAAATCCTGCGCGAACGCCGAGGAGGCAACCAGCAGCTGCGCCGAGGCCGTGCTCATGATCGCCGCGAGGATGCCCGCGAGGCACAGGCCCGCGAGCACCGGGTGCAGGTGCGCGGTCGCGAGCTGGATGAACACCTTCTCGCTGTCGGGCCCGGCGAGCGGCGGCGAGATCAGCGCGGCACCGGCGAGTCCCACGACGATGGCCGCGAGCAGCACGACGATCACCCAGCCCATCGCGACGCGACGCGCCGTCGGCATCTCCTCCACCGAGCGGATCGCCATGAAGCGGGCGAGGATGTGCGGCTGCCCGGGATAGCCCAGGCCCCACGCCAGCAGCGAGAGGATCCCGATCACGCCGAGCGCCTCGCCGCCGCTGCCGAGGAAGGGATCGAGCAGCGCCGGGTCGCGCGCCTCGAGCGTGGCGAGCACGTCGCCGAAGCCGCCCGCGAGACCGACGGCCACCGCTCCGACTAGGATCAGCGCGAAGAACATCAGCGTGCCCTGCAGCACGTCCGACCAGCTCACGGCGAGGAACCCGCCGAAGAACGTGTAGGCGAGCATGACGAAGCTGCCCCAGAACATCGCGTCGCGATAGTCCATGCCGAACAGCGACTCGAACAGCCGCCCGCTCGCGACGAATCCCGAGCTCGCGTAGAAGGTGAAGAACACCAGGATCAGCAGCGCTGTGATGCTGCGCAGGACGCGCGAGCGGTCGTCGAAGCGGCGCTCGAAGTAGTCGGGCAGGGTGAGCGAGTCTCCGAGCTGCTCGGTGCGGGTACGTAGCGGCGCGGCGACGAACTTCCAGTTGAGCCATGTGCCGACGATCAGGCCGCCGGCGAGCCACACGGCATCGAAGCCCGCGAGGTAGGCCAGGCCGGGCAGCCCCATGAGCAGCCAGCCGCTCATGTCCGAGGCCTGCGCGCTGAAGGCGGTCACCCAGCTGCCGAGCGAGCGGCCGCCGAGGATGAAGTCCGCGAGGTTGGTGGTGCGGCGATAGGCGACGAAGCCGAGCACCAGGCACACGGCCATGTACACGACGATGGTGCCGACGATCACGGGCAGGTTGTTCATTCTCGTGCGGCGCCGGCCGGTCGCCCGGACGCCCTCCCCCGAATCAGTGACATGCACGCAGGATCTCGCGAGACGGTCACGACATGCAAAGAGAAATTCACGGAATCGTCACACTCGTTGCGACCTCGGCGGGCAGGCTGTACCCGTCGACGCTGTTCCGCCCCCGGACAGCCCTCCGACAGACGGACCGCGACGAGGCAGCATCAGCCGGATGACGGCAGCAGGGACGGATGCGTTAAGCCCTCAGTGCGGGCCTGCCACGCCGGAGCAGGGCACCAGACCCCCGCCCTGCTCCGGCTGTTCTTTGGCCGGGCCTGCGCCCCCCTTGCAACCCATCGGCCAGTGCGGGCATCCAACGGACATGCCCACCGCTCGTCACCGGATGCCTGCGATGAACACCCGCACCCTGCGCCTCGCCGCCCTGCTGACCCTGCTCGCACTGCCCGTCGCGACCCTCGCCCGGGACCTCGACTGCCGCCACAGCGCAGAGCGCAAGGCGAGCATCGACACGGCGGGGGCCGCGCGGATCGAGATCATGGCCCGCGCCGGCGACCTGAACGTCAAGCCGGGCAGCGGCACGATGCTGGCCGCATCGGGACGCGCCTGCGCCTCCAGCGAGACCTACCTCGAGCAGACGCAGGTGCACGTGCGGCGGCAAGGCGACGTCGTGCAGGTGCACGTGCAGGTGCCCGACGAGATGAAGGGCATCGGCCTCCTGTACGCCTCGCTCGACCTGACGGTGACCGTGCCGGGTGATCTGCCCGTCGAGATCACGGACTCGAGCGGCGACATGACGCTCGAATCCGTTCGGGTTACCAAGGTACTCGACAGCTCCGGCGACATCTCCGCCCGCCGGCTCGTGGGCGACGTCGAGATCGAGGACAGTTCGGGCGACATCCGCATCGACGACACGGCGGGGGCGGTGCGCGTCAGCGACAGCTCGGGAGACATCGTGATCCGCGGCGCCAGCCGCGTGCACATCCCGCAGGACAGCTCCGGCGACATCGACGTCGAGCGCGTGTCGGGCGACGTGCGAATAGATCGCGATTCGTCGGGCGACATCCGGATCGCGGAGATCGGCGGCAACGTCGAGGTACTGGCCGACGGCAGTGGCCAGGTGCGCGTCACGAGCGTGAAGGGCACCGTGCGACTGCCTTGATCGCCCCCTCGTCCCGACCGGCCGGTCGCTCAGCCAAGATCGACCAGCAGGTGCTCGACCATCGCCTCGGCCTGGGCTCCGTAGCCGCCACCGAACAGGTTCAAGTGGTTGAGCACGTGGTAGAGGTTGTAGAGGGCAATGCGCTGCGTCGCCCCGGCATCGAGGGGCCACTCGGACTCGTAGGCCTGGTAGAAGCCACGGCCGAAGCCGCCAAAGAGCCGCGTCATGGCCAGGTCCGCCTCGCGGTCGCCGTAGTACACGGCCGGATCGAAGATCACGGGCCCGCCTGAAGCATCGGCGGCCCAGTTGCCGCCCCACAGGTCGCCGTGCAGCAGCGAGGGCTGCGGGCGATGGCCGTCGAAGTATGTGCCGAGCCGTTCGCAGAGCCGGCGACCACGATCGACCAGCCGGCCGCCGTGCACCCGGCGCTCGGCAAGATCGAGCTGGTAACCGAGACGCTGCCGGGCGAAGAACTGCGCCCAGTCGTCCGCCCAGTCGTTGGGCTGCGGCGTGGCACCAATGGTGTTGTCGCGGTGCCAGCCGTAGCGCGGAGCGGTGGTGCGATGCAGGTGCGCGAGCCCTGCACCCAGCGCCGATTCGGTCCGCGACGTGGCGCTGCCGAACTCGATCCACTCGAGCGCAAGGAACGCCTGGCCGGTGGCGGTGCCGAGGGCCAGGACTTCCGGCACTCGCAAGCTGGACGCGACCGCAAGTTCACGCAACCCGTCCGCCTCGGCCGAGAACATCTCCAGGCTGGCTTCCGGCCCGAGCTTGACGAACAGTGCCCCGCCGTCGCTGTTCCAGCGCAGGCACCGGCTGATGCTGCCGCCGCCCACGAAGTCCGCCGGCCGCGGCTCGACCCTCCGGCCCGTGCCCTGCGCGAGCGAAGTCGCCAGGTCGGCCGGCGGCGATTGCGCCGGCGCTCTCCTCACGCAGGGAACCACTGCGCGTCGGCGGGCTCGTGCACCTCGTTCAGTTCGATCCACAGGTTGTCCGGGCCCGGGAAGATCGCCACGTCGTGGCGGTATTCGCCCGACGTGATCCGCTCGCGACTGAGGGGCGGCGCGATGTAGGTCGTCTGCAGGTAGGCGCCGCTGCCGGGGTCCTGCTTCTTCTGCCACTCGCGCACCAGCGCCGGCGTCATCGTGAAGCGCGCGCCCTTTGCCTCGAGTTCGGCGATGGCCGCATCGAGATCGTCGACGCGGATGCCGAGGTGATTGCGGTACTGGAACTCCTGCCCGGGACCCGGCGGCACGACCATCGCCGGATCCTCGCGGAAAACGAGAGTCACGCCGCAGGCGATCATGCGCGAGAAGGGCTGGCCGGCCATCAGGCCGCGGAACAGCACCTTGCCGCCGAACATTCCTGTCCAGAAATCCTCCATCGCCTGGACGCTGGTGCAGGCCATCGAAACTTCCATGAAGCGATACGGTTGCATGTCTCGACTCCTCGTGATTCTTCCGTCGTCATACTCCGAGCGTCCGGCGGCTCAGGTCGGCGCCACGAACCTCTGCAGCACCAGCGTGAGCGCGAACAGGCCGAGCGCCCCGGCCGCCAGCGCCGGCTGCCCGGCATCGGCGACCACGAGCGCGTCCCAGAGGCAGATTCCGGCGAGCAGGTGCCCGACCGCGCGCGGCACGTCGCCGGGGCGGCGGCGCCTCAGGAACGAAAGCGCATACAGTACCCACGCCGTGAGCAGCAGCCACAGCAGCGCCACGAAGCCGCCCTGCAGCGCCGCCCGCGCGCCCCACGCGATCGGCAGCGCGAGGAACAGCAGCGGCCAGAGGTTCGCCACGCGGCCGAGATGCTCCTGGCGCGCGATGTAGGTTAGGCCGATGAGATAGGCGAGCAGCAGCACGGCCCCCACGTACACTGGCGAGGGCGGACGCGCCAGCACAACGCAGGCCGCGGCCACGTACACGAGCGCGCGGCACAGGCCCATCAGCAGCGGGCCCGCGGGATTGCCCTTGTGATGGAGGTCGTACCACACGATCGCCGCGGCGAGCGCAACGCCTGCGAGCAGCGGCGGCCAGCCCGTGCCTCGATCGTGGCCAAGGCCCAGCCACGCGAGCAGCGCGACGCCGGCCGCCAACATGCCGAACCCGGCGGTGAACACGGTCCGTGCCGCGACCTCGCCCGCCGGGATCGGCCGCTCGGGCCGGTGCCGCGCGTCGAACTCGCGGTCGAACGCGTCGTTGAGGTACATGCCGGCCACGTAGCACAGCGACATCGCGAGCAGGATCCACGGCACGCGTGCATCGCCGGCAGTGCCACCCGCGAGCACCACGCCGGCCAGCGCATTCGTCCAGACCGTGGGCAGGTTCGAGACCCGGCCGAGCGCGAGCGCGACGGACCACTTCACGACAATTCCCCGACCACCCAGCCGAGCTCGCGAGCGATCGCTGCCTCGACCGGCGCACGGCGCTCGTGCTCCGGCAGCACCGACCAGGTGTAGGTCTCGACCTCGAGGTGTGGCGAACGGTTGCGCAGCCGGTGCAGGGCCAGCGCCTCGCGGACGAAGGCCTGCGTCGAGGCGAAACCGTCGAGCGTCTCGAGGAACACCGGCACGTGGAAGTGCACGCGCCATTCGCTGTCGCGCATGCGCCAGGCCTCCGAAGCCAGCGCGGCGTCGAGGTCCTCGAAGCGGGCGAGCCTGTCCGCGCTGCGCTCGACGACCTGGTGGAGGTACACGCCATCCTCGAGACGACGCAGCGCCGCGGCCGAATCGGCGGTCACCCGCGGGATGCGCAGCCCGGCAGTCACCTGGATCTTGGCCACCGCGATGCCGGCAAGCTCGAGTTCCTCGAGGCACTTCGCTGGCTCCTCGAACTCGACTGCCGCGTGGCACAGGTCCAGGCAGACGCCGAGGTGATTTCGAAGCGCCTCGGCGGCTGCCGCCTCGTCGAGGCCGGCAAGTTGCGCAAGGCGCCCAGCTGCCGACGCCGAGTGCAGGTGCTCACTGAAGAAAGCCACCGTCTCCGCGACGGTCTCGAGCAGGCAGCAGGGCTCCGGCTCGAGCGCAAGGACGATGCGCTGCCCCGTGCGCCGTTCGAGCTGGACGAGATGTGCCGCATGGCGGATCAGCAATTCGGCGATGCGCTCCGCGTCCGCCCTCGAGCCGGCCGCGGAGCGAAAGGCGCCCGGCACCGTGCTGACGCTGCCGTGCGAGCCGGCGCCCGCGGGCACCCACTGCGCCAGCAGGTCGGCGAGCAGGTTCGTGTACTCGAGCCGCGCCTCCTCCCGCCAGTCCGGCTGGTACACGCCCTCTTTAACGCGAGTGCCGTGGAACGGGCCGTAGGGAAAGCCGTTGATGGTGAAGACGTAGAGCGACTCGCGGCGCAGGAAGTCCGCAAACTCCGCCATCGCCTCGGTCCGCGCGAGCTCGCGGGCGGCGATGCAGGACAGCCTGAGCCCGATCCCGAAGGGCGCGTCGGGACAGACCCGCCGCCTGACCTCGGGCACGTAGCGAGCGAGGTTGGCGCGGATCTCGTTCCAGGTCTCGCCCGGATGGATGTTGGTGCAGTAACCGAGGTGACTGCCGCCGACCCTCACTGGCCGGTTTCCCTGCGCCTCAACCAGGCCATGGCGCGCGCGACCTCGTCGCGCTCGACGCAGTGCACGTCTTCGCCGCGGCCGATCTCGCGCAGCAGCGTCACCGACAGAGCGCCGCCGAGGTGCTGGCGGAACTCCTCGACGCCTTCGAGGATGCGCAGGCGACCTTCCGGGTCGCGCAACTCCATCGCCGGGTGCCAGAGGTGGAACCCGAGCCGCTTCAGCAGGCGGCAGATCCGCTCGTCCTCGCCGGCCGGCAGCAACCCGGCCTGCACCGAGTAGCGCGCATCGAGCGCGACGCCGATGGCGACCGCCTCGCCGTGGCGCAGCTCGTGACCGGTCAGCGACTCGAGCTTGTGGGCCGACCAGTGGCCGTAGTCGAGCGGACGTCCGCTGCCCCGCTCGAAGGGATCGCCGCCCTGCCCGATCTGGCGCATGTGCAGCTCGGCGCAGCGGCGGATCATGCGTGCCGTGGCGGCAGGTTCGCTCTCGTGCAACGCGTCGGCGCTCGACTCCATCCACTCGAAGAACGCGCGGTCGCGGATCAGGGCGACCTTGACGGCTTCGGCCATGCCGGCGATGCGGTCGCGCGGGTGCAGCGTGCGCAGGAAGGACGCGTCGTTGATCACCGCGCTCGGCGGCGCGAAGCTGCCCAGGAAGTTCTTCTTGCCGAAGGCGTTGACGCCGTTCTTCACGCCCACGCCCGAGTCGTTCTGCGCCAGCACCGTCGTCGGCAGGCGCACGTGGCGCACGCCGCGGTGCACGGTCGCCGCCACGTAGCCGATGAGGTCGAGCACTGCGCCGCCGCCGATGGCGACGACGTAGGAATGGCGGTCGATCGCGAGCTCGTCCACGCGCTGCTGCAGTTGATGCACGAGCGCCGGATCGTTCTTGCACTGCTCGCCGCCGGGCACCGATTCCGGTGGCGCGGCCAGTTCGAGCGATTCGGATCGTACCCCGGCGTAGGCCGCGACCTGGTGCGCGAGCGCCGGCCAGCAGGCGGCGACGTTGGAGTCCACGAACACGGCGAAGCGCTTGCGGTGGCCCGGCTCGTCATGGCACAGCGCCTGCTCGAACACGGGATTGTCGATGTCGAAGGCGTCGGCGGTGAAATACACCCGGTATCGGCAACGGACCGTGAATTCCTGCTCGTACACCGCACCCTGCGGCAGCTCCAGCACCTTGGCGGCTTCCGTGTTCATGTTGTATCTCCTGTGGCCTGACCTGCAGGCCCGCTCATTCGATCAGCGCGTTCTCGACGCGCTCGGGAATCACCGGCAGGCCGTCCACCTGCGGCGCCTGGCCACGCAGCACGGAATTCCCCTGGTAGAGCTCGCGCTGATCGAGCGGCTGCGGGGCGAGCCAGTCGGACTCCTGCATGCGCCCACCCTGGCCGAAGGCCGCGAGCGCGTTGCCGTAGCAGATCGCCTCGACGTCCTCGCGCGGGATGCCGCGCTCGAGCATCAGGCGCGCCGTCTTCGGCACCGCGAGCGGATCGGACTTGCCCCAGTCGGCGCTCGAGTCGATGATCACGCGCTCGAACCGTAGCGTCGCGCGATCTCGACCATGCGCTCGTTGCCCATCTTGGTCTGCGGGTAGATCGTGAAGGCCGCCCAGAAGCCGCGGTCGAGCACCTCGGCAACGGTCTCCTCGTTGTTGTGGTCGATGACGACGCGCCCGGGCTCGAGCCCCATCTCGAGCGCGACGTCCATGCTGAGCGCGGTGCCGCGCTTCTTGTCGCGGTGCGGCGTGTGCACCTGCACCGGCAGGTCGAGCTCCTTTGCGAGCGCGAGCTGGGCTCGGTAGTACTTGTCCTCGGCCTCGGTCTGGTCGTCGTAGCCGATCTCGCCGACGGCGACCACGCCCTCCTTGGCGAGGAAGAGCGGCAGCACGTCGAGCACCTCCTCGGCGAGCGCCTCGTTGTTGGCCTCCTTGCTGTTGAGGCCGATGGTGCAGTAGTGCCGGATGCCGAACTGCGAGGCGCGGAAGCGCTCCCAGCCGACCAGGCTCGACAGGTAGTCCACGAAGGTGCCGACGCTCGTGCGCGGCTGGCCCAGCCAGAAGGCGGGCTCGATCACCGCGACGATGCCGGCCGCCGCCATCCGCTCGTAGTCGTCGGTGGTGCGGGCGCTCATGTGGATGTGCGGATCGATGAATCTCATGTTCGTCTCCAGTCGTCAGGCGCTCGCCGTGGCGAGCGATGCCCAGTCCAGCCGTCCGGCGCGGGCGGCCTCGGCCAGCGCCGGGTAAGAGGCGAGAAGGGCTTGTGCGCCGGTATCCTCGGCGGTGGCGAGCGCCAGCGCTGCGGCCTGGTTCTCAAGCTCGCTGCCGTTTTCGAACAATCGGCGGAAATCCTCGAGCACCGGTCCGGCAGCGAACGGTCCGACGCAGCGCCACAGCTCGGGGCTCACCGGGCGCGAGGCGGCCCAGCGCTCGTGTGCGTAGTCCGAGAGCATCCTCGCCAGCGCCGGGTTGGCGCGCGCGTCGAGTCCGGCGATGAGGTCGAGGCGCGTTCCCACGAACAGCGCCTTCAGCACCATCTGGTTCCAGGCCGACTCGGCGAAGTGCTCGGCCGGGTACGGGTTGCGGTGCGCGACCGCCTCGAACACCACCCGCATGTTGGAGCGCACGCCCTCGGCGGCACGCAGCGCGTGGCGGGGCGGGTCCGGGTACAGGGGCAGGCCGCGGTAGAACGCGACCAGTTCGCCGACGTCGGCGGCGCTGCAGAGCGTGTCGAGGCGGCGTGACAGCACTGCGCCGTCGGCCGTGCTCGCGAGCAGCAGCCGCACGCGCGCCGCCTGGTCGAGCGTCCAGTCGCGCGGGTCCCAGCCGGGCCGGCTCGCGGCCGCCGCGGCGAGTTCGGCCTCGGTCGGCGCCAGCGGTCGCTTCGGCACGCGTCGCGCCACCTCGCCGATGGCGAGGTACAGGGGCCGGTCGGTCGGCGCCGCCCGCACCAGGCCGGTGACGGTGCCGAGCCAGTCTGCGGAATCGAGGGGCAGCCTTTCGGCAAGCCAGTCGCCCAGCAGTTCGCCCGGGTTCATGCAGTCCTCCTGAGCGCGGCACTCGTCGCACCGAACACGTGATCCAGCAGCAGGTCGCGGACCCCGGTCGCCGCGACCGCGCCATCGCCCAGCAGCTGCGGCTCGGATGTGATGAACACAGGGCCGTCCTCGGCGCGGTTCGTGGGCCGGCCGTGCGAGCCGCGCACCAGCGTGGCGTCGAGCGGGATCACGTCCATCAGGTAGCGCATGCCGAGCACTTTTTGCGCGAGCCGCAGGCCGATGCGCAGCTTCGCGGCCTTGAGCTGCGGGTCGACGAACAGCTCGGCCGGGTCGTAGCCCGGCTTGCGGTGGATGTCGACGGTGCGCGCGAAGTCCGGCGCGCGATCGTCGTCGAGCAAGTAATAGTAGGTGAACCAGCTGTGGGCGTCAGCAACCGCCACCAGCTCGCCCGATCGCGGGTGGTCGAGCCCCGCCTCGCGCTTGCCCTCGGCATCGAGCACGCGCTCCACGCCCGGCAGCTCGCGCAGCAGCGCGGCCACGTCGGGCACGAGCTCCGGACGCGCCACGTACACGTGCGCGACCTGGTGGTCGGCGACCGCGAAGGCCTGCGAGGCGCCGGCGTCGAGCTGCTCGCGCCCGAGTTCCTCGCGTACCGCGAGCCACCCCGCGCGGCGCAGCACGCGGTTGACGTGCACCGGCCGCGACACCTCGGTGATGCCGTACTCGGACAGCACGACGATTGCGGCCCCCACGCGCCGTGCGGCCTCGATGAGCTCGCCGCACAGCGCGTCGACCGCGGCCACCTCGGCCGCGATCGACGGGTTCGACGGCCCGAGGCGCTGCAGGTCGTAGTCGAGGTGCGGCAGGTAGACCAGCGTCAGCGTGGGACGCTGGCGATCGAGCACGCGCAGTGCGCTGCGGGCGATCCAGCGCGTGGACTCGATGTCCGCGGTCGGGCCCCAGAAGTGGAACAGCGGGAATGGCCCGAGCTCGCGCTGGAGCTCGTCGCGCAGGCCAGCCGGCTGGGTGTAGATGTCCGGAAGCTTGCGACCGTCGGCCGGGTACATCGGACGCGGCGTGACGGTGTAGTCCGCCGTCGCGTACATGTTGTACCACCAGAAGAGCTTGGCACAGGTGAATGCCGGGTCGCGCCGCTTCGCCGCCTCCCAGAGCTTCTCGCCCTCCACCAGCCGGTTCGACTGCCGCCACAGCCACACCTCCGCGAGGTCGCGGAAGTACCAGCCGTTGCCGACGATGCCGTGGTCGCGCGGCAGCAGGCCGGTGACGAACGTGGACTGCACCGTGGTCGTGACCGCCGGGAGCACGGTCGTTAGTGGCCGCAGTCCACCCGCGGCGGAGAGCGCCGCAAGGTTCGGCGCGTGCGCGAGCAGGGCCGGAGTGAGGCCGACGACGTCGAGAACCAGCGTCTGCCTCACGTGCGTGCCCCGTAAGCGGGCGCCGCCGTCGGTCGATCCAACGCACGCAGCTTGCCGCGCAGCTCGACCACCGTCGCCGAACCGGTGGCGAACATGCAGATGCGCAGTTCCTCGAGCACGTTCTCGACCAGCCGCGTGACGGCGTCCTCGCCCGCATGCGCGGCGAGCAGGAAGGGCCTCGCCATGGCGCCGACGTCGGCACCGAGCGCGATTGCCTTGGCCAGATCGATGCCGCTGCGCAACCCGCCGGATGCCACCAGCGACAGCCCGGGCGCAGCCCGGCGGACGTTGAGGATCGACTCGCTGGTCGGAATGCCCCACTCGCCGAACGCAAACCCCAGCTCGCGCGCACGCTCGGTCCGCGCGCAGCAGGCCTCGACCTTCGCCCAGGAAGTTCCGCCGGCGCCGGAGCAGTCGATGCCGGCGACGCCGCAGTCGACGAGCCGCCGGGCAGTCTCCTCGCTCATGCCGAAGCACACCTCGCGGGCGTACACGGGGATGCCCTCGGCGGCGAGGCCGCGACACAGTGCGGCGAGCCGCTGCTCGACGCCGCGAAAGTCGCGGTCACCACCCTGCACGGCCTCCTGCACGGCGTTGAAGTGCACGAACAGCGCGTCCGCGCCGATCATCGCCGTCGCGCGACGCGCCTCCGCGACGCCGTAGCCGCGCGCGAGCTGGCCCGCGCCGAGGTTGGCGAACAGCGGCACGGTCGGCGCCACCTCGCGCACGCGAAAGTACTGCTCGCGGTCCGGCGATTCGAGCGCGACGCGCTGGCTGCCCACGCCCATCGCGAGCCCGAAGCGCTCGGCGACGGCTGCGAGGCGGCGGTTGACGGCGAGGCCGCGCGCCGTCCCGCCGGTCATCGGCGCGATCATGAGCGGCGCGCGCAGTGCTTTGCCGGCGACGCGGGCCGACAGGTCGACCTCGCCGAGCGAGAGTTCCGGGAGCGCCTCGTTGACGAAGCCATAGCACTCAAGGCCCGTCGTCTTCACATACTCGACGGGCTGCTCGAGGCAGGCGTCGAGGTGACGCTGCTTGGCCTCGGGGTCCCTGACCGGGTCGAAAGCGCGGGAATCGACCCCGCGCAGCGGCAGCGACCCGTTCACCACGCGACCGCCACGGACGCGATGACATTCCGGCCGGGCTCGTTCACGCCGGAGCCATGGATACGGTAATCCTCGTCGGCCAGGTTCTCGACCGCGAGCGACAGGGTGGCGCGGTCGGTGACCCGCCATTGCGAACGCACGACGAGCACGGTCCACGACGGCGTCCCGCCCGGGGGGATGCGTTGCGTGTCGGCCTTGTCGCGGCTCGAGAGCTTGTCCTGCGCGTCGGCGTGCTCCACCAGCGCCTCGATCTCGAGGCGCGGCCCGGGCAGGCTCCAGCGCGCACCGAGGCGCCAGGCCAGCGGCGCGAGCAGGTCGACCGGCTCCCTGACGGGCCGGGCATCGGGGCCCGACGGGAAGGCGTCGGTCTCGCCATCGATCCAGGAGCCCTCGGCGAACAGCAGCAGCGCCGGCACGACCCGGTAGGAAACCTGCCCCTCGATGCCGGTTAACCATGAGTCGGCGGCGTTGAGCTTGGTCACGACCGTGGCATTGCTGACGACGTCGCCCGTCGGTGCGCGCACGATCACGTCGCTGCCTTCGGTGCGGAACCAGGCCGCCTGGAAGGACCAGCGTTCGTCCACGAACTTCGCGCCAAACTCCCAGCCGAGGTACGTCTCCGGATCAAGGCCGGGTGAGGGAACCTCGAGTTCGCCCGAGCGCGCCGTGTCCAGGCGCGTGAGGTCGGAGAGGTTCGGCGCACGAAAGGCTTGTGACACCGCCGCGTAGAGCATCCACGGCCCGTCCACTTCCGGGAAATACGCCAGACGCGCGCTCGCCGAGAAATTGTCCCAGTCGTCTTCGATCGAGTAGACCTCGGCCGTCAGCGGGTCCTCGACCGTGTCGGCATCCACCGACGCCCAGGTGTACCGGGCCGCCAGCGTTGCCTCGAAGTGGGCACCGAAAGGAACGACGCCCTGCGCGAAAAGACCGGCCAGGTCATAAGTAGCGTCGTCGGCGACCGGCCCCTGCGCGAAAACGCGCCGGATCGACCCGTCCGCGTTGTACTGGACGTTGAAGCTCGACACCTCGTCGTGGTACCAGTCGGCCCCGTAGACGAGCTGCACGTCGCCCCACTTCTTCTCGAGCTGTGCGCCGAGACCCGTCGTGTAGACGTCGAAGCCCAGCTCGTCGGAGCGCAGGTTCGAGCGCACCCGGAAGGAGTCCTCGCTCTGCTGGTGGTAGGACACGCTCGCGCGCAGCGTGTCGGCCAGTGCCCCGAGACCGTCGTGGCGCAGCTGCAGGTAGCCGAGCTGGCGGTGCTGGTCGAAGGACAGCTCGCGGTCCGTACCGACCGTCGTGCCTTCCCAGCTGAAACCGTAAATCGTCCGGTGGGTTCGCCAGGCGTCGTCCTGGTCCACGTACTGGTAGCCGGCGATCAGCGTGGTCGCATCGCCGAGGTCGTACTCGACGCGCAGGTCGGCGTCGTTCTCGTCGTAGCCGGTCTTCCGCTGCACACCGACGTCGCGCCCGCCCTCGAGGTCGCCGAAGTCCTTGTAGGTGAAACCGCCGAGCACCCGCAGCCCTTCGCCGTTCCAGCCGGCCTCGGCGCGTGCAACGTTCGAGTTCTCCGCGCTCGAATAGCGATACAGCAGCCTGGGCGTGAAGCCGTCCGGCCGCGCCTTCAGATCGGACAACGCGTTGACCACGCCGCCGACCGCGTCGCTGCCATAGAGCACGGAGGCCGGCCCGCGCGCCACCTCGACACGGCCCATGGAGTAAGGGTCCACGGTGTTCCAGTACTGGTTCGGACCGTCCCGGAACACGGAGTTGTTGAGCCGGATGCCCTCGACCAGCATCACGTTGCGGAACCCGGTGTAGCCGCGGATGAACGGCGATCCCTGGCCATAGCCGGTCTTCTGGACCGACACGCCGGGCAGCTCCCCGAGTACCTCGGGCAGCGTGCGCGACTGGAACATTCCCTGGATGGTCGCGGCGTCGGCCACGGAAACCAGCGCCGGCACCTCGAACGAGCGCATGGGCAGGCGGGTCGCGGTGACAACGATTGCCTCGAGTTCCTTGACGGGGACGCCCGCGCCACCCGCATTCTCGCCCCGCGCCACAGGCGCCGCGAGAGCAGCCGCCAGGCACGCGCCCCCGCAAGCTGCGGCGACATGGGTGCTGAACGGACCAAAGATCATCGATTCGTCCCTCGCTCGTACCGTCCGGGCTGGAGCCGCGGCACGCTGACGTGCCTCGGCGATCCTTGCCAAAGTGGATCCCGGTCACGCGCTCACGTGACCGGGCCCAGCCTTTTAAACCGCTGCCACGGGGCGGGAGGGACCGCGCCCAGTGCAACCTCGAGAACGGCAAATCGGGGGGATCCGGCCTCGAGGCGACGTCCGCGGCTGGACGTCCTTACGGTCAGGAAGAAGCAATCGTCGTGCCAACCCGCCCTTGCCGGGCCGGACCCGCCTGATTTCCTTTGTACTCAAACGCTTACGTGAGCGTGCCCGGCAACCCGACCGGCGTTGACGCCGCGCAGCTGTCAGATTTTGCGACGCTCGCCGGATGCGCACGCCCAGAGAGCTGACATAACGCCTTGTTTTGACTGAAGAAATCGTCGGTGACGGAATTTTGCCAGGCCCTGCATGGATTCCGGCCAGCGCGAAGAAAAGACGGGGATCAATCCGGCAGCTTCGCCCGGAAGGTGCTGCGATTCATGCCGAGCAGGCGCGCCGCGGCGACCTGGTTGCCGCCCGTTGCCTCGAGCGCCGCCTGCACCAGCGCCCGTTCGAGGCGCTCCATCGCGAGCTCGTGCAGCGGCAGGGACTCCGCCGTGCGCCCGGCGGCCTCGACGAGTCGCCGCCCCACCGAGGCCACGACGTCGGCGAGCCGCTCGACCTCCGACCGCGCAGCATCCGTGCCGTCGTCCCCGTGTGCGAGGCTGAGGTCGTGCACCGTCAGCACCTCGCCGCGGGCCGACAGCACCGAGCGCTTGATGACGTGCTCGAGTTCGCGGACGTTGCCCGGCCACGCGTGGGCCCTGAGTTGCTCGATGGCCGCCTGCTCGACCGAGCGGATGGCGGTGCCCGCCTCGCGGTTCGCGCGTCGAATCAGCGCCTGCACGAGCTCGGGAAGGTCGTCGAGGCGCTCGCGCAGCGGCGGCACCACCAGGGCGACAGTATTGATGCGGTGGTAGAGGTCCTCGCGGAACTCGCCGGCCGCCACCGCCGCCGCGAGGTCGCGGTTCGAAGCGCACACCAGCCGGGCACGGAACGGCACCGGCGCCACGCTGCCCACCCGCTCGAAGCTGCGCTCCTGCAGCACGCGCAGCAGCGTGCCCTGCAAATGCAGGGGCAGCTCCGAGATTTCGTCGAGGAACAGCGTGCCGGCCCCCGCCGCCTCGAATCGTCCGACGCGCTGTGCCTTGGCGTCAGTGAAGGCGCCGCGCTCGTGCCCGAAGAGCTCGGACTCGATCAGCTGCTCCGGGATGGCCGCGCAGTTGAGCGCAACGAAGGGCTCGCGCGCCCGCGCGCCGGAGTCGTGGATCGCCCGCGCCACCAGCTCCTTGCCGACGCCGCTCTCGCCCTGCACCAGTACCGTGAGGTCGTTGTCCGCGAGACGCACGACCAGCTTGAACAGTCCCTGCATCGCGGCACTCTGGCCCACCAGCCGCGGGCGCGGGTCCGACTCGTCGTCCTCGCCAACTGCCGTGATCGCCGAGGGCGGCGCGGGCGCGTGGAGCGCGCGGCGCAGCACCTGGCGGATCTGCGCGAGGTCGAGCGGCTTGCCGAGGTAGTCGAACGCCCTGTTGCGCAGCGCCTCCGCGGCGGTCTCGAGCGTGCCGTAAGCGGTCATCACCACGACGGGCAGGTCGGGCGCGATACGGCCGATTTCCTTGAGCACCTCGAGGCCGCTCATGCCTGGCATGCGCACGTCCACGAACGCGAGGTCGGGCGCCTGCTCGCGCACCAGCAGCAGCGCCTCCTCACCCGTGGAGGCGACGAGCGTCGTGTGCCCCTCGGCCCCGAGCAGCAGCCGGAACGCGTCGCAGATGGAGCGCTCGTCGTCGGCGACGAGAATTCTGGCCATGGTCTTCAGGGGTTCCCTGCGGGAGCCGCGGCGACGGCCTGCAACGGTAGCGCGACGACGAAGCGCGCGCCACCGAGCGCAACGCTGCGCTCGATGCCGAGCTCGCCGCCGTGCGCGGCGGCGACGTCGCGACACACCACGAGACCGAGCCCGAGGCCGAACGGCTTGGTGCTGACCGAGTCGGTCTGGAGCCGCGCGCGCAGCTCCTCGCTCACGCCCGGGCCCGAATCCTCGACCGCGATCAGCGCGCGCTGCGCCGCGTCGTCCAACTCCGTGCCCACCCGCAGGCGCCCGCCGCGCGGCATGGCGTCGGCCGCGTTCACGACGAGGTTGAGCAGCGCCTGGCGCAGGCGCGCGCGGTCCGCGGGCACCTGCGGCACGTCGCCCTGCGTGCGTTCGACCGTAATGCCACGGTGCTCGAGCGAGGGCTGCATCAGGTCGAGCACGTCCGCGGCGAGCTCGGCGAGGTCCACCGGCGCGATGGCGAGCGGCTGCTCTGCTCCGAGCATCAGCGTGGATGAGACCAGCAGTTCCAGTCGCTGCACTTCGCCGAGGAGCTGCTGCACGCGCGGCACTTCGCGCGGCGGGGCGCGCTCGGCGAGCAGCTGCAGGTGCAGCTTGATGCCGGTGAGCGGGTTGCGGATCTCGTGTGCAAGCCGCGCGGACATGTCGCCGAGCGCGGCGAGGCGGCTGCGCGAAGCGAGCCGCGACTCGTACTCGGCCAGACGCGCCATCATCGAGTTGAGCGACTCCGCGAGCGCGCCGATCTCGTCCGACCGAGGCAGGTCAAGGCGCTGCCTGCGCTCGCCCGTGGCGATTCGGTCGGCGAGCGCCGAGAGCTCGGACAGCGGCTGCGTGATGTTGCGCACCAGCGAGAGCAGCAGCGCAGCGAGCAGCGCCGCCGCGGTGAGCATGGCGAGACCGAGCCACAGCGCGGCACGGCGTGCCGCCGCGGTCGCATCCGCGAGCGAGGTCACGGCGACGAGAGCCGAATAACGCGGGTCGTGACTCTCGGAGATCGGCTGGTACACCGCCACGCTCGGCACCGGATCGGGCAGGCGGAACGACGCTCCGCCCTCGCCCCCGGGAGCCGGGCGGCCAGCGAGGAACTCATCCAGCGCGGCGCCGACCTCGGCAGAGGTGCCGAGCGCCACCCGGCCGTCCCGGTCGAGCAGCACGAAATCCGCCTGCTGCAACGAGGCGAGGCGACGCAGCAGCTCGGGCGTGTAGGGCAGGCCCCAGGCCGCGAGCACCGTCGCAGCGTTGCGCGACTGTCGTTCCACGCGCTGCTCGAGCGCCTGCGTCACGATCCCCACGCCGATGGCCCAGGCCGCTCCCATGGCGAGCAGCAGCGGTCCGAGCAACGCCAGCGTCAGGCGCCAGTACAGGGATGGGCGGAAGGACACGCCGGGGATGCTACGGCAGGCGCTGCGGGTCGGACCAGCGGACCGCGCAGCGGAGGGCACCCATCCGGATTCCCGGATGTACATGTCGCCGGCCGAGCCCCGAATCTCCGGAACGTCAGGAAATTTTGCAGAACCGGAACGTGGAATCCACCTCGAGCCCGCATTGCCCGCCGCTCCCGGCCCCGTCCGTGGTCCGATCGGACCAGATCCGGTCGCCGCGACTGCCGGCGGACGACCGAGACTCCCGGATTCTGCCGGCCGCGAGAGCACGAGCGTGCCGCATAGTGGTTAATACCTAGGCAACGCGGCGTCGAGACCAAAAAAAACCGTGTTCGGGAACTCGAGCCTGTCGGTTTTCTTTACGAGCTACCACCGCAGGCGCGATCGAGCCACCGCAAGCGATTGATTTCTCGACGCTTGACATATCTGGCACGTTCCATGCACGGATTTAACCGAGTCATAACCGTCTGCCGCTGGAACCGGCTCCGGGGGGAGCCAGACCGAAGGCAGTTTTTCGTTCGGAGGGGCACTGTGATGTTGCGAAGAATCATCGGGAAACCGCTCGGCGGCATGGTCGTCGCCGGCGCCTTGAGCCTCTGCGCGGTCGCCGCGCAGGCGCAGACCAATTTCGACAAGGACGTGGGCACCGCAATCGATCGCGGCATCGAATGGCTGGCCAACAACGGCGCGTTCAACAACCCGAGCTCGGCCGTCGACGCATCGGGTCTCGCGATGCTGGCGTTGCTCGAGAAGCGTGCCAGCGGCGACCCCACCGATCCGCCCCAGGGCTATGACGGCGCCAGTGCGACCGATCAGGCGCGCCTGCGCAATGCGGCGGCCTACATCCTGGACCGTGCAAACGAGACGAGCTTCTACGCCTACCGCGACGGCAACTGGATGTTCGCTCTGTCCGAGTACGCCCGCACGGGCGGACCCGACAAGAGCGTGCTTGCACCGGGCAATGCCGACTACGAGACCATCAAGCAGGTCATGGACCGGCTGGCGGACCGGACGATCGCGGCGCAGCAGAAGGCGCCCGCCTACCCGAACGCCATCGACCAGGGTTACTGGTGCTACACGGGCCCGGGCTGCAAGGATTCGTCCACGACGCAGTTCGCCGTGGCCGGCCTGGCCGCCGCCCGGTCCTTCTACACCTCGAGTAAGAGCGCGGACGACGTTTTCGCGGACGCCGCCCGCGCGGCGGCCGTCACCACCGCGCTGTCGCTGTCGAGGCAAGCCTACGAACTCAACGCGTACGTCGGCTCGGACAACGCCAGCTGCTTCACGCTCACCGCCACCGAGCGCGGCCATGGCTACAATTCCCAGTTCGGCTCCGTAGGTGGCTACCGGCCGTCGCTGCAGCAGACGGCCTCGGGCGTCTACATCCAGCTGTTCGGCGGATCCAACGTCAACACGCCGGCGGTGCAGCAGTACATGGAGTGGCTGCGCAACCGCTATCGCTGGCAGGACCTCGACAACCTCGGCAATTCCTGGCCGGGCAGCTCCTACTGGTACTACCTGTGGAGCTCGTTCAAGGGCATGGAGCTCATCCGCCAGTCCGGGATCGCCGCCACTGGCTCGAACCTGGAGCCGGCCGACCTCGGCGCGCTGCCGGCGGCCAGCGCACCGGCCTGCGTCGTGCGCCAGGTCAACAAGGATCCCGACTCGCAGGCGCGGGTGCCGAGCTTCGGCGCGGGCGCGGCTGGCTACTACGCTGACTACCCGGTGGGCCAGTACTTCGACTACGCGCACCAGATCCTCGGCCACCAGTGCTACGACGGGTCGGCGCCCATCAGTGGCACTGACGGCTATTTCGGCTGCAACAGCGCCCCGGGTCGCTGGAATTCCTATTCTTCGCAGTCCTACGCGCTGCTCGTGCTGCAGCGCGCCGTGGGCGGCGGCTGCGTCGACTCCGACGACGACGGCATCTGCGACGCGGACGACAACTGCCCGGCGAAGGCCAACCCCGGTCAGGAAGACCGCGACGGCGACGGCGTCGGCGACGTCTGCGACAACTGCCCCGACGTTCCGAACCCGGGCCAGGAAGACAGCAACGGCAACGGCGTCGGCGACGCCTGCGAAGTCGCCAAGTGCGACCTCGACAGCGACGGCGACATCGACAGCCTCGACATCCGGGCGATCACCAAGCTGCGCGGCAAGAAGGTGCCGCCGGCCCCGGCCGCCGCCGACTACGACAACAACAAGTACATCAACGTCAACGACGCCCGAGGCTGCACGCTGATCTGCACGCGGCCGAGCTGCGCGACGAGGTAGGGACGAACCCGCGTGGCGGGCCGGCAATGACGCCGGCCCGCCACGAACCCCGGGGCCGAAGCACGGGATGACGGTTCGAAGGCAATTTTGGGACGACCGGAATCGGACAACGAGGATCAAGATCATGAGACGCGCAATTTTCAATGTCTGTGTGGGCCTTGCAGGTGGCCTGATGCTGGTGGGGGCACAGCCCGCACAGGCGATCAGCGTCGGAGTCCAGGGAACCCCTGCGGCGGTCACGGCGGGTGAAGCTTTCACCGTCGACATCGTGGTGACGGGCATCGTCGACGAGATCATCACCGCGTGGGACATCGACGTGGCGTTCGACTCGGCGCTGCTGAGCAACTCGTTCATCACGTTCAACGTCGATACCCTCGGCGGCGCCGAAGACTCGATCTTCGATGCGTTCTTCGAAGACGGGCTCACGGATGCCTTCCTGGTGTCGTTGCTGAGCGATGCGGACATCCGCGCTCTGCAGTGCCCGGGTGACGTCTGCGGCCCGACCTTCACGCTGGCAACGCTGGGCTTCTCGGCCGCTGCCGACGGCGTGCCGGTGATCAGCCTCGTGAACTGGGGCCTCGCCAACGATGTGAAGTGCGCCGACAACGTGCAGTGCTATCCGCCGAAGGGCGTGCCGGAGCCGGGTTCGCTGGCGTTGCTTGGCCTCGGCCTGCTGGGCCTTGCGGTCCGTCGGCGTCGCGCCGCCTGATCGAGCCGACCGCCGTCGCGGTCATGGCGCACGATTGCCTCGCGCGCATGATCGCGGGTAACTCAACTCCAGGGGTGGTCCGCAAGGACCGCCCCTGTTTTTGATCCAGGAGTTACGACGTCCATGCGCCTGCTTCGCGCCCGCGCCTGGCTGCTCACTGCCGCCCTGCTCAGCTCCTCGTTGGCGACGGCGGCTACCGGCAACGGTTACCGGCTGGCCGGCGTTCTGGCCGTGGGTCCGGACTACATGGCCATCCTGGAACTGCCTGGCGGCGACCAGCAGCTGGTCCGCCAGGGCAGCACCCTCGACGACGGTGGACGCATCGTGCTCGTCGACGCCAGCCGGCTGCGCATCCAGCGCGCGGGACGCACGATCGAACTGAATCTCGACGGCACCGACGCCCCGGCGCAGGTACCGGTGGCGCTCGGCGTCGTGCAGGAACAGACGGACAACGACCGCATCCAGGTCCGCAGCCTGGACACGGAGGCCTTCAGCGCCGCCCTGGCGCAGCCTTCGAAGCCGACGGCGAAGTCGGCGGCGCTGCCGTCCTCGAAAGCGCGGCGGGACCCGGCGGCGGAGGTCGGGCGACGGCTGGCGCCGATCATCAACCTGCCGGGCGATTCGCGCGTCGTCATGGTCAACGAGCAGCCGGTCCGCTCGGCGGACCAGGCGATCCGCCTGATCGAGCAGTCTTTCCAGAACAACGAGACGCCGCGGCTCAACGTCACGAGCGCCGCAGGCGACGAGTCCCGCGTCTACCTGACGGCCGCGCAGCCCTGAAGCTTCAGCTCGCCGTCCAGCCCGAGAACGCCACCACGGGCACGATTTCCATGTCCACGTACGGCACGAATGGCGCCTGCATGCGTTCTACGGTCTCGATGTCGGGCGCTTCGAGCAGCGTGTAGTTGCGCGACTGGTCCACCGCGGCCCACTCGCCGCGGATCGTCACGCCCGGGGGCACCGCGGCGTAGAACTGCCGGGCGAGCTGGGCGAGGTGGCCGTACTGCTCGGGCGTGAGGGTCTTGTGGGTGCGGTTGGTCAGCAGGAACAGCATGGTCAGCCTCCGTCCAGGGGTTTGCGGCGCAGCGCGCGCCAGATCAACCACGCGCCCGCCGGCAGCAGCATCGGCAGCACGAGGCCCGGGCCCAGCGGCGCTTCGGGGACGAGCGCGGCGCCATTCAGGGCCAGCGCGCCCGCGTAAATTGCATTGCCCGCGCCGCAGGCGAGCAGGAACTGCGGCCAGCTCACGCGGGCCGCGCCCGCGGCGATGGCGACGGCCTCTGCCAGCACCGGCACCGGCCGGCTCAGGAACACCGCGACCAGCGTGGGTGCATCCGGCAAGGCCTGCTCGCGGTTGCGCAGCAGCCAGCGACTCGCCGAGTAGGCAAGCACCTGCCCAGTCATCATGCCGACGAAGGCCGCCAGAAACCCGGCCGGGAATCCGAGCCGTGCACCGAGCATGGTGCCGACGATGCTCGAGGGAATCGGCAGCAGCGCGTCAACGGCGAGGAGCCCGGCCCCCGCCAGCGCGAACACCGCGGCACGACCGTCCGTCGCCGACAGCCACTGCTCGCCAGGAAGCTCGCCGATTATGAAAAACGGCGCGAGCGGAATACACAGGGCTGCGGTAATAATAAGTACGGAGCGGGCTGCGCGGCGCATGATCCTGTGCACACACGGGCGGTCGTACGGACACCATAGCAGTTCGAGGCAGACGGGGAATCCATCGCAATGAAGGCTGTATCCGGCTCGCCGGCGTTCAAGGTCCAGGTCATGTGCGAGGGCATCCGTTATTCGGAGGCCCTGGGTCGCGCGGCGCTGCACTCCATGCCGAATTTCTATCCGTACCGGTTCAAGCCCGGCGAACACGACCCCACCGGCAAGGGGACGGCGACGATCCCCTACCTGATCAACCTCGGCGACGGCACGGAGATACGCATCCTCGGCAGCGGCGACTCGCCCTGGCACGTCGAGGGAGATCGCGAGCAGGGCTATCGGCTCATCGACGATCGTGACGGTCGCAGCGTGCCGGTCGAGTTCGAGCCGCTGCGTCCGTGGATGACTCAGAAGACCGTGGATGGCATGCCGTTCGCGCAGGCCGGCGTGACGACCCACGGGGACATGCTGGTGATCAACGTGGCGCCGGGCTGCGAGTACTTCCTTCACAAGCACGACGGCAGCTCGATGCGCTGCACGTTCTGCGCCTACGGTGCGCCCGACGAGCGCACCGCGCACCTCGGCCAGAAGACCGGGCAGGTGGGGATCCCGCAGCCGACGCTCGATCGCATGAGCGAAGCACTCGGTGCCGTGACCAGCCAGGCGGAGATCCGCCACGTCTATCTCGTCGGCGGCTCGCTCACCGACTGGCGCAAGGAAGGCGAGCGCTTCCTGCAGCTCGCGCGCTTCGTGAAGCAGGCGAATTCCCGCGGCATTCCGGTCAGCCTCGGCTCGGGCGCCCTGCCCGACGACCAGATAGAGCAGTTCCACGCCGAGGGCCTGGTGGAGAACGTCTGCTTCAACCTCGAGATGTGGTCGGAGCCGTTGTTCGCGAAGATCTGCCCCGGCAAGAACCGCTACGTGGGGTACGCGCGCTGGATCGCGGCGCTCGAGACGGCCGTGCGACTGTGGGGCCGCGGCCACGTGTATTCGGCCATGGTCGCGGGCATCGAGCTCGAGCCGGAGCACGGTCTCGACTGGGAGTCGGCCGCGCGCACGGCGCTCGAGGGCGCCGAGGACCTCTGCCGTCGCGGCATCATTCCGATCTACTCGCTGGTGTGGCCCGTCGGCGGGCGCGATCGTTCCGACTATCACTCGAACATCCGCCACTACTTCGAGACCCTGGTTTCCGGTTACCGCGACGTGCGCAAGCGCCACGGGCTCGAGGTGGATCCGGGCTTCATGTGTCACCGCTGCGCCTACATGCAGCTCGAATGCGACATGGACCGCCTGAGCGGGGCCGCTGCATGAGCGCAGCGAACCCACCCGGGACCGCGGGCCGGCCCGACCCCACCGCGCTGGTTCGCCTGAGCACCGCCTACTGGGACAGCCAGACGCTGCTCACCGCGAACCGCCTGCGCGTGTTCGACGTGCTCGCCAGCGGCCCGCGCTCCGCCGACGAAATCGCCGACGCGCTGCATCTCGACCCGCGCGCCGCGGCCCTGTTCCTGCGCGCCTGTGCCGGCCTCGGCCTGCTGCAGGAGCAGGAGGGCCGCTTCGGCAACTCGCCGGCGGCCGCCGCGTTCCTGGTCTCGCAGAGCCCCGCCTACCTCGGCGGCGCAATGCGTTACAGCGACCAGCTCTACGGCACCTGGGGCCAGCTCGAACAGGCGCTGCGCTCGGGCCAGCCGGCCATGCCGGCGGAAACCTACCTCGGCGACGACCCGGAGAAGACCCGCACGTTCGTGCACTCGATGCACGGACGTGCCCTCGGCATCGCCCGCGCGCTGGTCGAGATCCTCGACCTCGACGGGCGCCGCAGGCTGCTCGACGTGGGCGGCGGGCCTGGCACCTACTCGATCCTGCTGACGGGCAGGTTCCCAGGGCTGCACTCGGAAGTGCTCGAGCTGCCGGGCGTCGCCGCGGTGGCGCGCGAGATCGTCGCCGCGGCCGGCGCGTCGGACCGCGTCACGCTGCGCGACGGCGACTACCACACCGCCGACTTCGGCAGCGGACGTGACGCCGTGCTGATGTCCGGCATGTTCCACCGCGAGACGGCGCGCACCTGCCAGGGCCTCATCGAGCGGGCCTGGCGTTGCCTCGAACCGGGCGGGTTGCTCGCCGTGAGCGACGTGTTCACGGACGAGGGCGGGACGCAACCCGCGTTCGCCGCCATGTTTGGGCTCAACATGATGCTCACCGCGCCTGACGGCGGCGTGCACGCCGATGCCGACGTGCGGCGCTGGATGTCCGACTGCGGCTTCGTCGAACTCAGGACCACGCCGTTGCCGCCGCCGATGCCGCATCGGGTGGTGACGGGGGTCAAGCCGTGAGCCTGCGGGTGTCGGTCGCCGCGACTGTCGTGTGCGGCCTGCTCGTACTCGCTGCGGACGCGTTCGCCCAGTCCACTGCCGAGTCGCCCGCGCGATCCCCGGCCCCGACCGACGCGGCCCCGCCCCAGCCGTTCGCCACCGGTCGCCCGCCGCCGGTCGGCGAACTCAAGCCGCTCGGCAAGGATCGCTACCAGATCGGGCGCATCGTCGTGGACAGGAAAGCCGGCCGCTTCACCTTGCCCGGTCGCGTGCTGGTGCTCGACCGGCCCCTCGAGTACCTCGCGACCACGCCGAAGGGCATGAAGGACTATGAAACGCTGCTCGAGGTGGACGCCACCGGCAGCGAGTTCAACCTCGCCTGCATCCTGCTCGGCCTCGAACGCGATCCGCGGCAGGGGCCCTTCTACCAGTTCAGCGAGGCGCCGCTGGTCGGACCGAAGGTGCTGGTGAGCATCGCGTGGCAGGACGGCAACAAGCGTCGCGAGATCTCCGCCGCCGAGGCGCTGCTGGATCCCAAGGGCGACGTCCGGCCCGAGACCGTCGAGTGGGTCTACACCGGCTCGCTGGCCATGCCGCCCGACGGACAGTTCGCGGCCGACATCACCGGCACGCTGATCGGCTTCGTGCACGACGCCAACAGCATCATCGAGTCCGTCGCAGGGCTCGGCATCGGCGCCTACGGCTCGGTGAGCGGCAACGCGGCGCTGCTGCCACCGGTGGGCGCGCCGGTCGAGCTCATCGTGCAACTGCCACGCGACAGGGCGAAGCCGGCGAGCCCATGACCCCGCTGGCGATCCGACTCGCGGGGCTGGCCGCCACCGCCCTGCTCCTGCTCGCTGCGCTGGGCGCGAGCGACCCGGACCTTCAGTCCTCGGCACGGATCGTACTCGTGGCGGCGGTGATCGGACTGCTCGCGCCGCTCTTCTGGCCGGGACGGGCCGACACGGCCGGGCTCACTGCATTGCGGATCGCAGGATGGTCGCTCGCGGCGTCGGTGCTCGCGGGCGTCGCTGCGATGCTGTCCGGTGCCGGACTTGTCTCGCTGCCCCGCGCGGCCGCCGCCTGCGCCGTGCTGTTCCTCGTGCTGGTCGTCGTCCACGCCCTCGCCACCACCGTCGAGTCGCTGCTGCCGGTCCGGTCGAAGCGGGTCGGGAGCGCCCGTGAGACGGCCGCATGGCTCGCGACCGCCGCGCTCGCGACCCTCGGCGCCGCCCCGCTGTGGCTCGGACCGGCCGCGGAACTCGCGGGCGCAGGTCGACCGCAGGCCATCGACGCCGCCGTGGCCATGAGCCCGCTCACGCACCTCGCGGTCGCGACCGGCAACGACCTGTTGCGAAACCAGTGGTTCTACCAGCACTCCAACCTCGCGGGGCTGCGCTTCGACTACCCGCGCCTCGCACCCGTGATCACTGTCTACTGCCTGCTCGCGACCTCCCTGCTGCTCGTTTCCGCCGTCCTCCGGACGCGCAAGGAAGCGGCGGCCCGTGCCACCGGAAGCCCAATCATTGAGGAGCACCGACGATGATGAAGAAAGTCCTGCTGGCGTCCCTAGCCGGCCTGATGCTCGCGACGACCGCGGCGCACGCCACCGACGCGATGGACCCGCAGCTGCGCGAAAAGGCGCGTCGTGCAGTCGATGGCGGCCTGCACTACCTGCGCGGCCAGCAGGTCGAGAACGGCTCGGTGATGAACTCGGTCGGCATCACGGCGCTCTCGCTGCGCGCATTCCTCGAGGCGCATCGCGGCTACAACGAGGGCGACGGCCCGTTCATCACGCGGCAGGTCGAGTACATCCTCAGCAAGGCGAACGACGACGGCTCGATCAGCGAGTCGCTGCAGAACCGCAGCTACAACACGGCCGTGGTGCTGAACGCGCTCGCGGCCACGAAGAACCCGAAATACGAGCCGGTGATCGCCGCAGGCCGCAAGTACCTCGTCGGGCACCAGATCGACGAGGGCGAGGGCTACTCGCCCGACCACCGCTACTACGGCGGCCTCGGCTACGGCGGCGACGAGCGCCCCGACATGTCGAATCTGTACATCGCGCTCGAAGGGCTCAAGGCCGCTGCGACGGACCCCAATGACCCGGTGTGGGAGAAGGCGATGGTGTTCGTGAACCGCTCGCAGAACCGCAGCGAGAGCAACGATCAGCCGTTCGCTGCCAACGACGGCGGCTTCGTCTACATGCCGGGCTGGAACCCGCCGGAGTTCGAGAACGGCACGAATTCGTACGGCGGCATGACCGCCGCGGGCCTGATCAGCCTGCTGTTCGCCGGCGTGGACAAGAACGACCCGCGCGTGCAGGCGGCCTACAAGTGGATGACGGCCAACTACACGCTCGACGTCAACCCGGGCACCAACGCCAAGCACGGCCTGTTCTACTACTACAACGCCTTCGCCAAGGTGATGGCCGCCTACGGCGAGGACGAGTTCGTCGACGGCAAGGGCCAGAAGCGCAACTGGCGCAACGAGCTCGCGCAGAAGCTCGTCAGCCTGCAGCAGCCGGACGGCTCCTGGGTCAACAAGGACTCCAACAAGTGGTGGGAGGACAAGCCGCCGCTCGTCACGGCGTGGAGCGTCATCGCGCTCGAGCACGCGCTCAAGTGAGATCGAGTTGCGCGGCCTCGGAATTCCCCTGCTCGCGCTGGCGCTGTCGGCAGCGCCCGCTGCGGGAGCGACGCCGCAGGTCGAGCTGACGCCGGCGTGGGCCGGCTGGAGTCGGCCGGGCCGCGTGACCGAGGTCGGCGTACACGTGCGGGCCGACGCCGCCACCCGGGGCACCCTCGAGATCGTGGCGGGGCTGCAGTCCGTGCGCACGCCGGTGAACCTGGCCGCGGGAGAGACGCTGCGGCTCGAGATCCCCGTGGCATCCACGGCGATCCTCGAGAGCTTCCTCGAGGTCGAAGGCGTGCCGCGCGAGCGGCGAGAACACGCCCTCGCGTTGTCGGAATCGCCGCTGCTCGGCGTGGGCCTCGCGAGCGGGGAGCCGGCGCGACTCGAGGGCTTCCACGCGGTGGTCCTCGTTCCCGCCGACCTGCCGCGCAGCGCAGCGGCCTACGAGAGCGTGGATGCGCTCGTGCTGGATGCGGCGACGCTCCGTGCGCTCGATCCGCCGCAACTCGGCGCCCTCATCGGGCACGCGGCGGCCTGCGGGCGCATAGCGCTCGCAGCCCCCGAGCCAGGCGCATGGCGCGTCCTGGAGGGCGCAGCGGGTTGCGGCGCCCGCATGCTGGTGAACGGCGGGTCGGTCGCCGAAGCGCTCGCGCGACTGCAGGACTCGCTCGCCGTGCCGGCCGCGTCGGCACCATCCGCGTCCGACCTCACCGCGCTGCTGCAACCGGACGCAACCGCGTGGCCGCGGATCGTGGCGGTGCTTGCGACCTTCTTCGGCATCGCCGCCCTGGCCGTTACGTTCACAGCCTCGCCCATCGTGCTGCTGCTCGTGCCCGTGCTGGCGAGCGTCGTACTGGTCGCGCTGCTGCACGCATGGGAGCCCCGGCCTCGACTCGTCGTCTGGGCTGAAGCCGAGCCGTCGGCACGGGTCGCGCAATACCAGGCCTGGCAGTCGACGTCCGGCACGGTGCGTGGACGCCTCGAGGTAGGGGTGCTTGCGGGGCTGGGCCCGCCGCGATCCTGCGACCCGCAGCGCCGCGTGCGCATCGCGCTCGACCCGGATCGCGGCCGACCCGTCCGCGCGGCATTCGACAGCCGCCTGTTCGAGCCGGTGGCGCTCTGCTACTCGGGCAATTTCCCGGTGATGCGCGCCGTCTCGATCACGCCGCTCGAGGGCGGCCGCCTCGAGATTCGCAACGCCGGCACGCTCGCCTGGCCGGCCGGCCTGCTCGCCGGCGGCGGAACCGTGCAGGACCTGCCTGCGCTCGCCCCCGGCGCCTCCGCCACGCTGCACGCCGACCGGGGACGGTTACCACCCGACGCTGCAGCCCGCGCCGCACTGGCACGCACCCCCTTCGGCGGCTATGCGCTGCTGTGGCCGCTGCAGCTCGACACCGTTCCCGACGCGCCGGCCGACGCCTCGGCCTGGCTGCTCGTGCCGGTGCCGGAGCAGACATGAGCGATCCGCCGCCCACCCGGCTCGGCATGCTGCTCGGACTCGTCGTGGCCGGGGCCGCGGCCACCTGGTGGCTCGCGGCCACGCGACTGGCACTGGGACAGGCCATGGGCACCGCAGGCATCGCGGCCAGCGCGATCGCGGGCCTGTGGCTGACGCGCGCACTGCTTCTCGCCCCGTTCGCGCTGCGCGCGGGCGCGCTGCACGGCGGGCGGCACGGCTCGGCGCCCGCCCTCGCACTGGTCATCGCCGCCTGGCCCGTGGTGCTCGCCGCTGCGTCGGCGGGCACTCGTCCCGCGATGACGGTCGTGCTCGGAGAGAGCATGCTGCTGGTCGCAGCGCTCGTGCTGCCCGCCGTGGGCCAGGGCCTGCGAGTTCTCCTGCGATCGCCCGGGACCGCAGTGACGGCCTGCACGGTGCTTGGCGGCGCGCTGGCGGCTGCCGCCTGGCTGTGGGGCAGTGCCTGGACGGGGCTGAACGGATGAGCCGATCCAGCCGACCGACCATGAATCCCAGCCTGACTCCGCGGTCCGCGGACGCGAGCGGCGTCGCGGCCGTGGACTCGCTGCTGGCCGCGGTCCGCCGTCGGCTGTGGCGCGAGCAGTTCGTCCAGGCCACCCGCACCGCGCTGTGGGCCTGGGCCGCGATCCTGGCAGTTGCGGCTGCCCTGCATCTCGCGGTCGGCCAACCCCGGATCGCGATGGCGCTCGCGGTCGCCGCCGGCGCGGGGCTCGTCGCGCTCGCCGGGGCGACACTGCGGCGGCCATCCGAGGCCGAATCGGCCTTGTTTGCCGATCGCTTCCTGGGTGGCGAATCGGCCTATTCGACATGGCTCGAGGCGCGGGCCGGTGGCGAGGCAGCCGACACGCGGGCGCTGCATCGACTCGCGCAGTGGACGGCCGCCGCGATCCCGGCGAGTCACCGTGCACTCGACACGCTGCAGTCGCCGTTGCGGCTCGCGCGGCCGCTCGCGGCGGCCGGCATCTGCACGGCGGTGGCCACCCTGGTCACGGCGCTGCCCGCGGTGGAGCGCAACCCACTCGGCGGGCCGGCGCGAGCGGCCCGCACCGCAGCGACAGCGGTTGAAACGCCGTCGCTCGGCGACGATGCCCTGGCCCGGGAACTTGCGGCCGAGCTGGCAACGCCCGAGGTTCGGTCCGTTGACCCAGGGGACCCCGGGCGTGGCAGCATGGGCCACGCGGACGGCGCGGATCCCGCGGCTACGGCAGCGATGGCACCCGGGCCCCGAACGGCGGAGCCGGGCGCCCCGCGTGACGAGAGACGCGCGACCGACGCGGAGGCTGCGGTTGCGGCAGCGAACGGCGCGCCGGACGGCACGGCGCACGCCGACCTCGGGGCGGACGATCGCTCGCCTGCGTCCGAAGCACGGGCGGCGGGCGGCGGCCGGGAGGCCGGCACGAGTCGCGACGAGAGCGCGGCGACGGACGGGAGCCGCGCCCTGCAAGGCGCGCTGACCGTACAGCGACGCGACGTGACCCGACCCGGCAACGAGGCAGCGAGGCAGGCAGACATGACGCAGGCAGGGATCTACGCGAGTGAAGGAGCAGCGGCGAGCGGCGATTCGATCGCCGCGCCTGCGGCAGCGGCCGCACGCCCGCCGGCGGCGCGGCGCGAAGCCGCGCTCTCGCCCACCGAGACGGCGTACGTGACGGCCTGGGCCGAGGCTGTGCGAGCGTCCCGGGCCGAGCACCGATGAACGCCGCGTCTGCGGAGAATCCCGGCTTCGAGGACGCGCAGCAGCGCCTGCTCGAGATCCGCGCGCTGCTCGACGGAGTCATCGTCGGGCAGCAGGCGCTCGTGACCGACCTCGTCACCGCCGTGTTCGCCGGCGGCCACGTGCTGCTCGAGGGATTGCCTGGACTCGGCAAGACGCACCTGGCCAAGGCGCTCGCGGCAGCACTCGGACTGCAGTTCGCGCGCGTGCAGTGTACGCCCGACCTCATGCCGGCGGACGTCACCGGTGGCGAGGTCTACACGACGGCACCCGGAGGCGCCTCGCAGTTCGTGTTCCGCCCGGGTCCGGTGTTCGCCCAGCTGCTGCTGGTGGACGAGATCAATCGGGCCACGCCGCGCACGCAGGCCGCGCTGCTCGAGGCCATGCAGGAAATGCAGGTCACGAACGCCGGTGCCTGCCATCGCCTGCCGACGCCGTTCTGCGTCCTTGCGACGCAGAATCCGATCGAGCTCGAGGGCACCTACCCGCTGCCGGAGGCGCAGCTCGACCGCTTCATGTTCAAGCTCAAGGTCCCGTTCCCGGCGCGCGAGTCGCTGCGCGCGCTGCTCGACGTGTCGCTCGATCGCGAGCCTGCCGACACGCTCGCGGCCGTCGCGGGACCGGAAGACGTGCTGCGCATCGCCGCGGTCTGCCGCTCGACCCTGCTCGCCGAGCGCTGCAAGCAGGCCGCCGTGAGCCTGGTGCTGGCGACGCAGCCGGATGCCGGCGAGGAGGCCTCCGCGGCCCGCCGGCACCTGCGCTACGGGGCGAGCCCGCGCGCACTGCAGTCGCTGGTGCGTGCCGCGCGCGTGCGCGCAGTGATGGCCGGCCGCTCGCACGTGGACATCGCCGACCTCGAGGCCGTCGCTGCCCCGGTGCTGCGCCACCGGATCCTGCTCAGGCTCGAGAGCGAGCTCGACGGCCTCGACGCGGACACGGTGCTCGAGTCGGTGCTCGGCGAATGGCGCAGCCGGACCTGAACGCCACGGCGCTGCCCGCACAGGCCGAGCTGCAATCGTTCGCGCGGGCCGCCGCGCACCTCCTGGCCGAGCGACAGGTGCGCGCACCCGGCATGCGCGTGGTGAAGCGCAAGGCCGGCGTCGGCATCCAGCACCTCGACCACCGCGATTACCGTCCGGGCGACGAAGTCCGCCACATCGACTGGCGACAGACGGCGCGGCGCCGCCGTCCGATCGTGCGGCAGTTCGAGTCGGAGTCGGTCTCCGACTGGGTCGTGATGCTGGACCTGAGTTCGTCGATGGCCCTGGACGGCGCCGCCAAGTGGCAGGCCGCCGCGCGCGGCGCCGCCGCGATGAGCTACGCGCTGCTGGAGCTCGGCCACCGCGTCGGGCTGCTCGGTTTCGGCCGCGGCGTGCGCGCCGAGTGCCCGCGCGGACGCGGGCGCGCGCACTACGCCGGCGTGATCCGACTGCTGGGCTCGCTGCGGCCCTCGCCTGTCGGGGAACCGAGCGACCTCGGCGCCTGCGCGCGACGCCTGCGTGGCGACGCCTCCGTGATCGTGTTCAGCGACTTCCTAGCAGACGACGAGATGCGCCGCGATCTCGCCGCATTGCTCGAGCGCTCGACGTCGCTGCACGCACTTCAGGTCGGGCACGCGGGCGATACGGCCGTGGCCGTGGCCGGCGAGGCGGATCTCGTGGACGTGGAGACCGGCGAGCGACTCGCGGCCCGGCTCGATGGGACCGCAGCCGAGGTCGCCGCCGCGGAGCGCGCGGCGATGACGCGACGCCTGCGCGGCTTCTGCGAGCGCTCCGGCATCGCCTTCACTGCCTGGGACGTGCAGCGTCCCTGGCAGCAGACGCTGATCGAGCACCTCGCACGGGCGCGCTCGATTTGCTGAGCTTCGCGACACCGGCGTGGCTGCTGGGCCTGCTTCTGGTCCCGGTGATCCGGTGGCTGCACCGGGGCGGAGCACGGCTGCGCAGCGTGCCGGTCGCGAGCCTCGCGCTCTGGCGCAAGGCCGCCACGGCGGGACCCTCGGCGGGCGAGCGACGGCCGCCCGACCCGGCGTGGCGACGCCGCGCCCTGGCGGCAGCGCTGCTGTCCGTCGCACTTGCGGGACCACGTTCCGCCGCGCCGGTCGAGCGCCTCACGATCTGGGTGGACGACTCGCTCAGCATGCTGACGCGCGAGGCCGGCGCGTCACGTCTCGAGACCGGGCTCGCGAAGATCGCCGCCGAACTTGACTCGCGGCCCGGCGTCGAGGTCGAGCTGCGCACGCTCGGCAACCCGTGGCAGCGCCTGGCCAGCCTGTCGCCCGAGGCGGTCGCCGGAATCGTCCGGGCCGCCGGGCAGCGCGAGCCGGCCCGGCCGCCGGCGAGCCTGTTGCGCGCCGACCGTCGGCACTGGCTGCTCACCGACGGCGCCGACGCGGAGTTCCTGGACGCCGCCTCCGGCATCGCCTTCTCGCAGGTGTTCCGTGTCGGCGAGGTCACACGCAACGCGGGGCTGGTGCGGCTGTCGGCGCGGCGCAGCCTCGCCGATCGCGACCGGCTCGACCTCGAGCTGCAACTGGGCAACGGTGGCGACGCGCCGGAAGAACGCGTCGCCGTGCTCTCCACGGACTCGGGCGAGCTGATGCGCGCCTCGCTCGATCTCGGGCCGGGCGCCTCGACGACGGTGTCGACCGTGGCCCCGATGTCGTCCTCGATCCACGCCCGGCTCGAGCCGGGTGACGCGCTCGAAGCCGACGACACGCTCACGCTCGACGCGAGTCCCCTGCTGGCGCGCCGCGTCGTCGCGGATCCCGGCTGCCCCGCGGCGATCCTCGCGGCCCTGCGGACCCACCCGGCACTCGCGGTCACCGACGCCGCGGCGGCGGCGGACGTCGCCGTCGAGTGCGGCGGCACCGCCGGCTTGGCCACGACGCCGCGCATCCGCTTCGTGAGGGATCGCCTTCCAGCGCCGGTCGATGGGCCCCTGGCCTGGTCGTCGAGCATGGGTGAAACGCAGCGCGGGCGCCTCGACTCGCTGCCGTTGCGCACGATCGGGAAGCTCGAGCCGCCGGGTCGGGGCGACCTGCTGCTGCTCGCGTCGGGCTCGATGCCGCTGATCGTCGAGCGCCGCAGCGACGGCGTGCCGCTGGTCGAGACCGTGCTCGATGCGGACGGCGCCGATCCCGGCCGCCCGGCGGCACCGCTGCTCGTGGCCCTGCTCGTCGACCGGGCCCTCTCCGCATCGCTGCTCGATGCGGTCGCGGTGACCGCCCGCGCCGAGCGTGCGATCGCCGTCGTCCCGCGCGAGGACGCGATGCCGGCCGCGACGGGCTCGACCGGCACCGTACTCGAGTCGCGCCACTGGATGCGGCCGCTGTTGGTGGCAGCGGCACTGGTGCTGCTGCTGGAACTCGCCACGCTGCTGCGCCGGTGGCGGCGCGAGCACGTCGAGGCCGAGGCGTGGGCGGGATGAAAGCGCTCCTGCCACGCACGGCGACCGCGACGGTGCTGCAGGCACTGGCGCTGCTCGCGTTGCTGCTGGCACTCGGCGGCGTCCACTGGCTGGACGACCGCGCGCGGCCAGGACTGCTGGTGCTGGTGGACCGCTCGCTCAGCGTGCCGCGCGCGGCGGCCGACGCGGCGCTCGTCGAATTCAAGCGCGAGGCTGGCGGCGGTCCCATCGAGTGGCTCGAGTTTGCCGGCCGTCCGGGATCGCCCGGATCGCTGCAGCCGACGGCCCACGAAGCCGACGGGCGCGACCGTGGCGCCGATGCGGACCTGCTGCCGTCCGCCACCAATCTCGAGCAGGCACTCGAGGCGGCACTCGAGGCACATGCACGGCGCCCCTACGCCACGGTGGTCGTCCTCTCGGACGGCCACGCCAACGCCGGCGACAGCGGCCGCGCGCTTTCGAGTGCGCTCGAGGCCGGTCTTCCGGTCCACTGGCTCACCGTGGCGCGACCCGCGCCCGCGGCCTGGATCGGCGACGTTCAGGCGCCCGTCCGCGCACGTCGCGGCCAGGCACTGCGGATCGTGGTGCCGCTCGAGGGCGACACCGCCCGCTCGCTGCGCGTCGCGGCGACGGCCCGGCACGCAAGCGGCGCCGTGCTGTCGTCGAGCGCCGCGGCCAACGAGCGCGGCGTCGCCACGCTCGATCTCGAGTCCGGACGCGCCGGCCCGCTGGTCGTGTCACTGTCGCTCGAAGACGCGCGGAGCGGCGAGATGCTGGACCTGCGACGCGACGCGGTCGCCATCGACGTCATGGAACCGGCGCGCCTGCTCTACCTACAGGGATCGCCGGGGCCGCTGGCGCGCAGCCTGCTCGCAGGCGGCTGGACGCTCGAGACGGCACCGGCACGGCGTGCCGACGTATTCCGCGACCGCCTGGGCGGCTACGAAGGCGTGGTGCTCGACGATGTCGCCCACGAGGACGCGAGCCCGGATTTCTGGCGGGCGCTCGCCGACGAGGTCACGAGGCGCGGCCTCGGCCTGCTGGTGCTCGGCGGGGAACGGTCGTTTGCGCGGGGAGGCTACCGGGAGTCCGTGCTCGAATCCGTGCTGCCCGTGCTGTCCGAGCCGGCGGCACTCGACCAGCCGGCGAGCGTGGTGTTCGCCGTGGACAAGTCCGGGAGCATGGGAGAGGGCAGCGGCGGCGTGAACCGCCTGAGCCTCGCGCAGCGCGCCGTGCTCGAGACGGCGCAGACGCTCGCCGCACGCGATTCGGCCGGCGTCGTCGTGTTCGACGTCGAGCCGCGCCTGCTGCTGCCGCTCGCCCCCGCAGCCGAAGCCAGGCGAGCGCTGGCGGGAAGCTGGCCGGTGCAGGCGCGGGGTGGAACGCGGCTCGCGGCCGCGATCGAGATGGCCGCCGGACAGCTCGAGGCGGCTGCAGACGGCCGCCGCATCCTGGTCGTCGTAACCGACGGCTTCGTGGACGACGCGCCGCTCGATGCCCTGCGCCGCCGCCTCGCCGACGCGCGCATCGAGGTGGTGGCGCTCGCCATCGGACCCGATGCCGATGCGACCGCGCTGGCGCGACTCACGAGCCCGGAGGCAGGCGTCGTGCTGCGCGTCGACGAGGCGGCCGAGTTGCCCCGCGCGATGAGCGCCGGGCTCGAGCGCCGTCGCGCGCGGATCGAGCGTGGTCCGGTCGCCGTCGAGCCGCGGGAGTCGCTGCCTTTCCTCGCGGGCCGGGAGGCTCGATGGCCCGACGTCGCGGCGCACGCGGTCACGCGCCTGCGGCCGGAAGCGACGGCCTGGCTGCAGTCCGGCAAGGGCGATCCCGTCATCGCCGCCTGGCGGGCGGGCGCGGGCCGCGTGGTCGCGGTCACGAGCGGGATCGGAGCGTGGACGCCGCAATGGCTCGCCTGGGACGCCTGGCCGGACCTGGCCGGCGGCCTCGCGGCCTGGGTGAGTGGCGCTGCAGCTGCGGAGGCCCTGTCGATCACCGTGTCCGACGTGCCGGAGGGCCTCGTGGTCGATGCCGACCTGGAGCGGGAAGGACGCTGGGCCAGCGACTCGCAGACGACGCTGTCGGTCGTGACACCGGATGGCCGCAGCCGCCCGGTCGCGCTGCGCCCGCTTGCGCCGGGCCGGCTGCAGGCCACGGTGCCCGGGATCGAGCCGGGCGCATACACGCTCGTCGCATCGGGCCCGGGCGGCGTCGAGCGCACGCTGCACCTGCGCAGCAGTCGCATGGAACAGGAAGCCTGGGGCGAGGCGCCGGAGGTCGAGCAGTGGTTGCGGGACGGCCTGGTGCGACGCTGGGATCTGGCTTCGCGTGCAGCCGCCCGACCGCAGCGCGGCGGCCGCATGGCGCACCCGGACCGCTGGCTGCTCGGGCTCGCGCTGCTGCTCTTCAGCGCGGGCGTCGTGGTCGATCGCCTGCCGCGCGGCTTCCTCGTCAGGTAGCCGGGCAGCCGCGCGCGATGCGCCGGGCCTGCTCGCGCAGCAGCCGGCCGAAGCCGAGGCGCTCGTAGAACTCGTCGAGCGCGGCGAGGTCGGGCACGCGGCGCGCGAGGTCGCCGGGTCCCACGCCGAGCGGCATGTCGCAGGCGATGCCGGTGAGCTGCCGCGAGAGATATGCCGCCTCGCGATGTTCCTGCAGCGACTGCGCGACGAACGCCGCGTTGCGGAACTTGAGCTTCGGTATGGCCGCGAGGTTGTCGAACACGCCGGGGAGCGTGTCGAAGTGCTTCAGCAGCGTCGCGGCCGTCTTGCGGCCCACGCCCGGCACGCCGGGAATGTTGTCAACCGCGTCGCCCATCAGCGCGAGGAAGTCCGCCATGCGCTCCGGGATGACGCCGAAGCGCTCGGCGATGTCGCCGTAGCCGTAGCGCACGTCGGCCACCGCGTCCCAGTAGGTGTCCTCCAATCCGACGAGCTGCGTGAGGTCCTTGTCGCGACTGGCGATGGTCACCGGCATGCCCTCGGCGCGGGCACGTACCGAGAGCGTGCCGATGATGTCGTCGGCCTCGTAGCGCGAGCTGCCGAACTCGGCGAGGCCGAGCGCGCGCGTGAGATCCCGGCACAGGCCGAACTGGCGCTTGAGCTCGGCCGGGGCGGGCTCGCGGTTGGCCTTGTAGGCCGGGTAGATCTCGTTGCGGTAGGAGGTTTCGAGGCTCTCGTCGAAGGCGACTGCGACGTGCGCCGGCGACTCGCGCTCGAGCAGGTCGCCGAGGAAGCGCGCGAAACCGTGCACCGCGTTGACCGGGTTGCCGTCGCGGTCGGCGAACTCGACGGGCACCGAGAACCACGCGCGGAAAATGAAGACGCTGGCATCGACGAGATAGAGCATGCGCGGGATTCTGAGGCACGCGACCGGGGCCCGCCACTTTGCGGCCAGGCCCGACGGTCGCAGAATGGCGCGACGGAATCCGCGCGGGACGGGACATGGGCTGGCAGGTCACACCGATCGAGCGACGCCACATCGCGGGTTTCCGCGAGGTGCTCGACGCGGTCGCGCGCGAGCGGCGCTACCTCGCCTTCCTTGAGGCACCGCCGATGCCGCGGGTGCGACGATTCGTGCTCGACGGCCTGCGGGCGGGCATCGCGCAGTTCGTTGCCGTGGATGGCGAGCGCGTGGTCGGCTGGTGCGACGTCACGCCGAAGTCACACGAGACGCTGCGCCACGGCGGCACGCTCGGCATGGGCGTGGCGGCCTCGCATCGCGGCATCGGGGTCGGCGCCGCCCTGCTCCGGGCGACGCTCGACGGCGCGTTCGCACGGGGACTGACGCGCGTCGAGCTCCTCGTACGCGCCGACAACGAGCCCGCGATCGGGCTCTACCACCGTCACGGCTTCGAGCTCGAGGGACGGCTGCGACATTACATCTTGGTGGACGGTGCGGCGCACGACGCGCTGCAGATGGCGAGGCTCGCCTGACTGCGAGCAGGCATGCAGATCGACCAACGGGGGGAACCGACATGAGCTCACTCGACAAGGCACGTGACACCCAGCTGAAGAACATCGAAGAGAAGACGGGCAAGTCGCTCGACCAGCTGCGAACCCTGCTCAAGGACAGCGGCCTCGCGAAGCACGGCGAGCTGCGCAGCTTCGCGATGGACAGGTTCGGCCTCGGCTACGGGGACGCGAACGCGCTGGTGCACATCGCGCTCGCGAGCGACGGCCAGAGCGCGGCCGCCGGCCAGTCCAACGAGGACGTGCTCGCCGGGATCTACGCGGAAAAGAAGGCGCCGTTGCGTCCGATCCACGACGCGCTGATGGCGGCGATCGGGAAATTCGGCGATTTCGAGATCGCGCCCAAGAAGGGCTACGTGAGCCTGCGGCGCAAGAAACAGTTCGCAATGATCGGCCCGGGCAGCGCGACACGCGTGGACGTCGGGCTCAACATGAAGGACGTCCCCGCGACCGACCGGTTGGTCGCCGAGAAGCCGGGCGGCATGTGCCAGTACAAGGTCAAGGTGACATCCGCAGCCGAGGTGGATGCCGAGCTGGTCGGCTGGATCCGCAGGGCCTACGAGGCGGCCGGCTGAGCCGACAGGCGCTTGTGCAGCGGGCTCGAGCGCGGGAAGTGCGCGAGCAGGTACTCCATCTGATCGGTGAGCACGCGCCGGCCCTTGAGGTAGATGTACTCGGCATAGCTCGGCGTGAACGGGATGGCGATCAGCTGCAGCTTGGCCTGCTCCGGCGTGCGCCAGGCCTTGAGGTTGTTGCAGCGGCGGCAGGCGGTCACGACGTTGTTCCAGGCGTCGCGCCCGCCGCGCGACAGCGGGGTCACGTGGTCGCGCGACAGCTGCCCGGAGCCGAAGCGCTGCCCGCAATACATGCACAGGTGGCCGTCGCGGCGGAACAGCGTCTCGTTGTTCAGCGGCGGCACGTAGGCGTGGTGGCGGTGGCCCGGGTTGTTGCTGTGGCCGACCGTCGCGACGATCGCGTTGACCTCGAACTCGGTGCGCCGGCCGGTCCTGGCGTTGGTTCCGCCCCGCAGCCGGAACAGCGGCTGGCCGAACGAATAGGCGACCTGGCCCATGAAGTGCAGGCGCACGGCATCCCGGTAGTCGATCCACTCAAGTGGCATCCCCGAGATGTCCGTACGCAGGACCTCCTGAGACAGCGCGTGCATGGGCTGAAAGATACGTCACCGCTGTGCGATAATTCAACGGTTTTGCAGCCCGGCAAATACCGAGAATTCCCTGCCGCCGCCACAGCTTAGGCGCTGTCACCGAAAGTCACGGACGGCCGCCCCGTCCCCACGCACCGACGAGGTCATCATGTCGCTAATGATCGGAGTACCGCGCGAGACGTTCGCGGGCGAGAAGCGTGTGGCCACCGTGCCCGAGGTGGTCGAGAAGCTGATCAAGCTCGGCTTCGGCGTCACCGTCGAAACCGGCGCCGGCGCCGCGGCCAATTTCAGCGACGAGGCCTACCAGGCCGCCGGCGCCCGCATCGCCGGCAGCGCCGTCGAGCTGTGCGCCGCCTCCGACATGATCTTCAGGGTGCGCCCCCCGACGCCCGACGAAGTCGAGCTGATGAAGCCCGGCAGCACGCTCCTCGGCTTCATCTGGCCGGCGCAGAACCCCGAGCTCATGCAGGCGATGGCCGACCGCAAATTGACCGTGCTCGCCATCGACTCCCTGCCGCGCCAGCTCTCACGCGCCCAGAAGATGGACGCGCTCACGTCCATGGCCAGCATCAGCGGTTACCGCGCCGTGATCGAGGCCGCCAACGCCTTCGGCCGCTTCTTCAACGGCCAGATCACCGCCGCCGGCAAGATCCCGCCGGCCAAGGTGTTCGTCGCCGGCGCCGGTGTCGCCGGACTCGCCGCCATCGGCACGGCCGCCAACCTCGGCGCGATCGTGCGCGCCAACGACACGCGGGCCGAGGTCGCCGACCAGGTCGTGTCGCTGGGCGGCGAATTCGTCAAGGTCGACTACGAGGAGGAAGGCTCCGGCGGCGGCGGCTACGCCAAGGTGATGAGCGAGGGCTTCCAGAAGGCCCAGCGCGAGATGTATGCGAAGCAGGCGAAGGACGCGGACATCATCATCACGACCGCGCTCATCCCGGGCAAGCCGGCGCCGAAGCTCATCACCGCCGAGATGGTGAAGAGCATGAAGCCGGGCAGCGTCATCGTCGACATGGCGGCCGAGCAGGGCGGCAACTGCGAGCTGACCGAGCCCGGCGAGGCGGTGGTGCGGCACGGCGTCACCATCATCGGCTACACGGATCTCCCCAGCCGGCTGGCCAAGCAGTCGTCGACGCTTTACTCCACCAACCTGCTGCGGCTGACCGAGGAGCTCTGCAAGACCAAGGACGGCATCATCGACGTCAACATGGAGGACGACGCGATCCGCGGACTGACCGTCGTCAAGGAAGGCGCGGTCACCTGGCCGCCACCGGCTCCCAAACTCCCGGCCGTGCCGCCGCAGGCCAAGCCGGCCGCCGCTGCGGCCGTGCCTGCGAAGAAATCCGGCCACGGCCACGGCGCGGGCGAGCCCGCCTCGGTCAAGAGCCTCGCGATCCTGTTCGGGGCGGGCGCGCTGATCTTCTGGCTGGTCGGCGCGTTCGCGCCGGCCTCGTTCCTGTCGCACTTCACGGTGTTCGTGCTGGCCTGCTTCGTGGGCTACATGGTGGTGTGGAACGTCACGCCGGCACTGCACACGCCGCTCATGAGCGTCACGAACGCGATCTCCAGCATCATCGCGGTCGGTGCGCTGATCCAGATCGCGCCGCCACTCGATGCGGCGGCCGCCGAGGGACGGCCCAACGCGCTGATCTTCGGGCTCGCGGTCCTGGCGCTCGCGCTCACCGCGATCAACATGTTCGGCGGCTTCGCCGTCACCCGTCGCATGCTCGCGATGTTCCGGAAGTAGGAGAGCGCAGGCATGTCAGCCAATCTCGCAACGGCGGCCTACATCGCCGCCACCATCCTGTTCATCCTGAGCCTCGGCGGCCTGTCGAATCCCGAGACCTCGCGGCGCGGCAACTCCTACGGCATCCTCGGGATGGCCATCGCCGTGCTCGCCACGGTGTTCGGGCCGCGCGTCACGGCCGCGGGCATTCCGTGGATCATCGGCGCGCTGGTGGTGGGCGGTTCGATCGGACTGTATGCGGCCCGCAAGGTCCGCATGACGCAGATGCCCGAACTCGTCGCGGCGATGCACAGCCTGGTCGGTCTCGCCGCGTGCCTCGTAGGCTTCGCGAGCTACGTCGACACCTCGATCGTCTTCGAGGGCGCCGAGAAGACCATCCACGAGGTCGAGATCTACCTCGGCATCCTGATCGGCGCGGTCACGTTCTCGGGCTCGGTCATCGCGTTCGGCAAGCTGTCCGGCAAGATCGGCGGCAAGCCGCTGCTGCTGCCCGCCCGGCACTGGCTCAACCTCGCCGGGCTCATCGCCGTGATCTGGTTCGGCGTGCAGTTCGTGCAGGCACACGACGTCTCGGCCGGCATGCTGCCGCTGATTCTCATGACGGTGATCGCGCTGCTGTTCGGCGTGCACATGGTGATGGCGATCGGCGGCGCGGACATGCCGGTCGTGGTGTCCATGCTCAACAGCTACTCCGGCTGGGCCGCGGCGGCCACCGGCTTCATGCTGTCGAACGACCTGCTGATCGTCACCGGCGCGCTGGTGGGTTCCTCGGGCGCGATCCTCTCCTACATCATGTGCCGCGCGATGAACCGCAACTTCATCAGCGTCATCGCCGGTGGTTTCGGCACGGGCGAAGGCGCGGCGCCGGCCGCGGCCGGCGCGCAGCCGGCGGGCGAGGTGACGGCCATCAGTGCGGTCGAGACCGCGGAGCTGCTGCGGGACGCAAAGAGCGTGGTGATCGTGCCGGGCTACGGCATGGCGGTCGCGCAGGCCCAGCACACCGTGTACGAGATCACCAAGCTGTTGCGCGAGAAGGGCGTGAACGTGCGCTTCGGGATCCACCCGGTCGCCGGCCGCATGCCCGGGCACATGAACGTGCTGCTCGCCGAGGCCAAGGTGCCCTACGACATCGTGATGGAAATGGACGAGCTGAACGACGACTTCCCGGACACCGACGTCTCGATGGTGATCGGCGCCAACGACATCGTGAACCCCGCGGCCGAGGACGACCCCTCGAGCCCGATCGCCGGCATGCCCGTGCTGCAGGTGTGGAAGTCGAAGACCTCGATCGTCATGAAGCGCTCGATGGCCTCGGGCTACGCCGGCGTCGACAATCCGCTGTTCTACAAGGAGAACAACCGGATGCTGTTCGGCGACGCGAAGAAGATGCTGGACGAGGTGCTGGTCGCGCTCAACGGCTGAGCGGCCGCGCGCGCGCCAGCTCTTCGGGCGGGCCCGGAGTCTTCAGTCGTGGCCGCATGCCGTGCTGCAACCACGTCGCGGCCCCGATCGAGCGACGTTGGCCTGCCGCCGGGTCAGGCCCGATCGCGAAGCTCCTTGACGCCCGATTTCTCTGCGCAGTGATCGCAGCAGAACATCCGGCCGCTCTTCTCGAGGCCATGCCCGACGGTGCGAGCGCCGCAGTGTTCGAAGACGGGCGACAACTCGTGAATCGCGCATTCGAAACTGTCGAACGTATGGGTTTTGCCATGGGCAATGACCTGGAACGTCTTGTCGCATTCATTTCCGCAGGCGTCGCAGCGCGCCATGCTGGGTCTCCTCTAACGACCTGACAGAAGGCTCGAACATACCCGGCTGCGATCGAGCCGCCCGTCGGCACCCATCGGCAAGTCACGTAGGAACGGTCCGGCAGGTTCGGCGACAGGCCGCAAGTGGCGCGCGCGGCTTCAGGGCGTGCGCGAGGCCTTGCCGCCCGGCGACAGGCGCACCAGCGCCGCATCGGCCTGGTTGGTCAGGCGACCATCGTCAGTCGGGCCGAGCGCCTTGCGGACCGCGTTCCACGTAGCAAGCGCGGCTTCCCGATCGCCGGCCCGCTCCTGGAGCAGCGCGATCATTGCATCGCGTTGTGGATGCTGGCTCTCGTCGAAGCTTTCGTCGAAGTACAACGCACGGATCGTATCGATGTGCTGCTGCGGCGGCAGCGTACCGAGCACGCGACCCAGGTACACGTCGGAATTGAACGCGGCGCCGTAGATGCCGAACAGGTAGCGGCGCGTCCCCGCTTCGATGACCTCGCCGTTGCGGCGCATCTCGTCGATCGCGCGCAACAGGGCCATTTCGAACTCCGGGGCCGTGTAGTTGCGCAGCGCGGCCAGTTGCAGGCGTCGCACGAAGTCGTGCTCGCGGCCGCTGGCCAGGGCCGCGGCGAAATACCGGTTCGCCTCGTCGATCGAGCCGCGCTGCCAGACGATCCAGTGACCCCAGAAGGCATTCGCGTACGGATTGTCCGGATCGATCGCCAGCGCCTGTCGGTACGACCGGGCGGGATCGATGTCAGTACCGCGGTCGCGCGACTTCAGGAAGTAGGCCCACCCGAGGTGCGCGAGCAGGTCGGCCTCGCGAACCCCGTCCGCGTCGATGCTGCCGCGGGTGATCACGACCAACAGCGGGTCGACGACGTCGGCGAAAGTCCTGCCCTCCGGCACGCGCACGTCACGCAGCCACGCCATCGCGAGGTCTTCCTGGGCTTTGCGCAGCTCGAGCCGCGGCGCGTCGAGCCGGCCGCTGAGCTTCGCGAGGAAGCTGCCCTGGTCCGCCGCGACGAGCGCGCGCTCGAAGCTCGCCCAGGCGGCGGGGTAGTCGCCGACTTCACGCTGGCGGTTGGCCACCGCCTGCAGTTCCGCAAGCTGCCGCTGCCGCTCGCCGACCTCGGCGAAGACCCGGACTACCTGGTTCAGGCCGAGCACCAGCGTGATCACCGCGGTGATCGCTGCGATCCACTTGAGTGGCTTGGCGGGTGCCTGGCTCACGGCGCGGCCTTCTCCCGCGCAATGTAGGCGTCGATGCGCGCGCGCAGGATGTCGAGCGGCAGGCCGCCCTCGGTCAGCACGGCGTCGTGGAAGTCGCGGATGTCGAAGCGCTCGCCGAGCGCCGCCTCCGCCTTCGCGCGCAGCTCCCAGATCGTCAGCTCGCCCATCTTGTAGGCGAGCGCCTGGCCCGGCCAGGAGATGTAGCGGTCGACTTCGGTCTGCACGTTGTGAAGCGACAGCGCCGTGTTGCCGGCGAGATAGTCGATCGCCTGCTGCCGGGTCCAGCCCTTCGCATGAATGCCGGTGTCGATGGCCAGCCTGGCGGCCCGCCACATTTCGTACGAGAGCCGGCCGAGCTCGTCATAGGGCGTCTTGTAGATGCCCATCTCGACGCCGAGCTTTTCGGCGTAGAGCGCCCAGCCTTCGCCGAAGGCGTGCGGATAGAACTGCTCGCGGAACGCCGGCGCGGCTTCGATCTCGTAGGCGAGCGCAGCCTGGAGATGATGGCCGGGCACGGCCTCGTGCAGCGTCAGCGCCGGAAGCTCGTAGAGCGGGCGCTTCTCGAGCGCATAGGTGTTGACCCAGTACTCGCCGCCGCGATCGGCCCCGGGCGGGGCGCCCGAATAGCGTCCCGTGGTGTAGTTCGGCGCGACGTCCGCCGGCACCGGCTGGACCGAGTACGGCTGGCGCGGGAGCTTGCCGAAATAGGCAGGCAGCCTGCCGTCGATCGACTTGGCGATCCAGGCGGCTTCCTTGAGCAGCGCTTCGGGAGTCTTCGCGTAGAACTGCTCGTCCGTACGAAGGAAGGCCTGGAATTCCGCGAACGTCCCCTTGAAGGCTGCCCGCTTCACGACGGCTTCCATCTCCGCGCGGATCCGCGCGACTTCCTGCAGGCCGAGCGCATGCACCGAGTCGGGCGTCGCATCGTCTAGCGTCGTGTAGTAGCGGACGAGCGAGGCGTAGTAGGCCTCGCCGCCGGGGGCGCTCGAGACGCCGAGGCTCGTGCGGGCGCGCGGAACGTATTCGTCCTTCATGAACGCGAAGACGCGCCCGAAGGCGGGGATCAGTTTCTCCTGCAGCACGCGCGCACCGTCGCGCTCGAGGCGGGCACGCTCGCCCGGCGGGATCGAGTCCGGAATCTTCGCGAACGGTGCGAAGAGCGGATGATCGGCGGCGACGCCCGTCGCCTGCGCCTCGAAAGAGGGCAGGACGTGCAGCAGGATTTCCTTCGGCTGGGTGAACCCATCGTCGAGGCCCTGCCGCATGTTGGCGACGCTCTGGTCGAGAAAGGCGGGCAGCGCCTCGAGCCGGGCGATGTAGTCCTCAAAGTCCGTCCGGGTGCGGAACGGCGTCGATCGCGAGACGTCGTTCATTGCCGTGTGGAAGCCGCTGTCGGAGAGGAAGGGCTGGCGCCAAGAATCGAACCCGGCGAGTGCAATCTCGTGCATCAGGATGAAGCGGAGAATGTCCGCGCTGACGCGTTCGGTCTCCGACACGCCGTCGAGCGCGATCGCGTCGAGCCGCTTCGCGAACTCTTCGGCCATCACCATGCGACGTCGGTAGTCGGCGGGCGCGACGGCGGGAACGAGGCGGTTGTAGTCGGCGACGCCGGCCTGCGTCGCCTGGAACGGATCCTCTCTCAGCGTCGTCGACCAGTAGTCCGAAAACAGCGCGGCGAGTTCATCGGACGGTGTCGCGCGTGCGGCGGTCGCGACGAGCAAGGCCGCAAGGACGACGACTAGACTGCGCATGAGGATCCCCCGGGGCGACGAGCCCGCATCCTACGTCGTCACCCGCCGGAAGTCAGACTCGCGGAGACTCACTCACGCGCCTCGCCGACCTGGGGGCGGCGGTCGACGCGGCTGATCTGCAGCCGTTCGATAACTCACCAGGCGTAGGCTGACGGCGCCTCGCCTCCGGGTCCCGGGAAGATCCCGTCGAGCCGTTCGAGCACTTCCGGCCCGAGCGAAATTTCGGTGGAGCGCACGGCGGCATCCAGTTGCTCTACGGTCCTCGGACCGACGATCGGCGCGGTCACGACCGGGTTCTGCAGCAGCCAGGCCAGAGCCACCGTCGAGGGTTCCTCGCCCAGTTCCCGGCACAATGCCTCGTACCGCTCGAGCCGTGCGCGGTGAGTCTCGACCTGTTTCACGAAGGCCTCGTCCATGCGACGCCCGGCCTGCCGCTTGCCAAGCGCCCCGGCCAGCAGGCCCCCGGCCAGCGGGCTCCACGGAATCAGCCCCAGCCCGTAGTGGCGGCATGCCGGGATGACCTCGAGTTCGATCATCCGGCTGTTCAGGTTGTAGACGCTCTGCTCGCTCGCGAGCCCGCACATGCCGCGTCGCGCGGCCTCCTGGCAGGCCGTGGCGATGTCCCATCCCGCGAAGTTGCTCGATCCCACGTAGGTGACCTGGCCCTGCCGAACCAGCGTGTCGAACGCCTGCCATGCTTCGTCCCAGGGACAGGCGCGGTCCACGTGGTGCATCTGGTACAGGTCGATCCAGTCGGTTTGCAGGCGCCGAAGGCTGCCGGCGCAGTGCTTCCTGATCTTGATCGCCGACAGGCTGCGGCCGTCGGTGTTCGGTTCGGGCCGATTGCCCCGGCGAGTCACCGGGTTGTAGACCTTGGTGGCGAGGACCACGGCGTCGCGGCGGCCGCCGCCCTGGGCCAGCCAGCGCCCGATGATCTCCTCGGTCGTGCCGTGCTGCACCGCCCAGCCGTAGACGTCGGCCGTGTCGAAGAAGTTGATTCCGAGTTCAAGGGCCCGGTCCATGATCCGGAAGCTCTCCGCCTCGTCCGTGAACCATCCGAAGTTCATCGTGCCGAGGCATAGGTTGCTGACCAGGGCTCCGTGGGAACCGAGGCGCTTGTGTTGGACGGGCATGGGCGGATTCCTTCTGACGACTGCGGCCGGGATCGTCGACCGCTCTGCCGGCATTCTAGGGTCCCGTTCATCGGCTGCGCGTGCCCGATGGGTTCGCCAGCCCCTGATCGGACGCGCTAGGATGCGGCCATGACCCACTGTCGAGCCGTTGCACTCAGTTGCCTGCTGGCCGTCGCCCCCGGCCTCGCCCTCGCACAGTCCCCGGACGCGGCCGCCGAGCGCGCCCGGCTGGCCAACGAGCGCATCCAGGCCGAGACCGAGCGCCAGGCGCGGGAAGCCGAGGCCGAGCTTTCAAATCAGGCCGCGGTTCCGATTGCGGCACCAGGTTCCACGCAAGCCGGTCCGCGCCCGTCGCTGCCCGAGGGGAGCGCGGCGCAGACCCGCCCTGCTCCGGTTGATGCCGATCGGACCGACCGGGGACTCAGGCAACTTCGGGAACTCGGCAAGCTGAAGGACGCGGGCTACCTCACGGACCCCGAGTTCGCGCGGATCAAGCAACAGATCCTGGAAAGCCACTTCTAGCCTTCCCGGGGAGCGCGCCGTCAGCGCTGGCGGGCCGTCCCGTGTGACTTGCCTGACCGTCCCGGCGCTTGGATGACAGCGCTGTCACCATCGGCTAGCATTGAGTCTCGCCTGCAGGGGGAACAATCACTTGGCGTCTCGCACGAACCGCGTCCCGCTCCTGCTGGCGGCAGCTGCGCCGTTCTGGCTCGCGCCGTCCACGGGCCAAGCCGAGCCAACTCACGTCGAGGGTCGCAGCGAGTACCGGGCGCCCCGCACGGCAGTGGCCCCGACCATCGATGGCGTCCCGGACGACGCCGCGTGGCAGTCGGCGCCCTGGCGGGAGATCTCCTACCGCTGGCTTGGGCCGGAACATTCCGCGACGGATTTCGCGGGGCGCTTCAAGGTCGTCTGGACACCGGACCGGATTCACCTGCTGGTGGAGATCGTCGATGACGTGCTGATCGATGTTCATCGCGACCCGCTGGTACGGTACTGGGACGACGACTGTCTCGAAATCTTCTTGGACGAAGACTTTTCCGGCGGCGATCACCAGTACAACCACAACGCCTTCGCCTACCACGTGTCGCTGGATAACCGCGCCATCGACATCGGAACGGACCGGCGGCCGCGCGATTACTCGCAGCACGTCGAGAGTCGCTGGAAGCAGTCCGCCGACAAGGTGACCTGGGAGCTCGCGATCTCGCCCTACACCGATCGGTACGCGGACGACAGTCCTGACAATGATCCCGTCACGTTGACGCCCGGCAAGATCATGGGCCTCATGGTGGCCTACTGCGACAATGACGGCAGTGACCTGCGCGAGAACTTCGTCGGGTCCGAGTCGGTCCCGCATGGGCCCAAGGATCGAGGATGGATCGACGCGGGCCTGTTCGGGGCGCTGCTGCTGATCAATTGAACGGGTGGTCCACGTCATGAACGCAGAATCGCGAATCCCGGGCACCACAACCAACGGCGTGGCCGGGGAGTTCGTCGACCTCGGGGGCGAACGCTTCTATGCCGTCCGGAACGTGGACCGGATGCCGCCCTTCCTGGTCAGCGTCGTCTCGAGCGGCAATCACTGGCTGTTCGCCTCGTCGAACGGAGGGCTCGCCGCCGGACGGGTCTCCCCCGATTCGGCGCTCTTCCCATACATCACCGTGGACAAGATCCACGAGAGCAGCCCGCACACCGGTCCCCTGACCCTGTTGCGCGTCGAAGCGCAGGGACAGCACCGTGTATGGGAGCCGTTCAATCGCGAACAGGATGGCGTCTTCCAGGTCAGTCGCCACCTCTACAAGAACGTGCGCGGCGACAAGCTGTGCTTCGAGGAGATCAATCACGAGCTGGCGCTGGCATTCAGCTACACCTGGCTGACCAGCGACGACTTCGGGTTCGTCCGCCGCTGCGAGATCCGGAACATCGGCCGCGCGGAGTGCAGGCTGGAAGTGCTCGACGGCCTGCAGAACATCCTCCCGGCAGGTACGCCGCGTTTCACGCAGACCAATTCGAGCAATCTCGTCGACGCGTACAAGTGGACGGAGCTTCTCGACGGGTCGGGGCTGGTGCTCTACACGCTCTACGCCGGGATCACGGATCGAGCCGAGCCCTGCGAGTCGCTGAAGGCCAGCGTCGCCTACTGCCACGGACTCGACGCACCAACGATCCTCATCTCGTCGGCGCAGGTCGACCGCTTCCGGCGCGGCGGGAACCTGCGGCCCGAGAACCACACGCGTGGCATCCGGGGAGCATTCCTCGTTGCCCAGGCCATGAGCCTTCCGGCAGGCGGCAGCCGGCACTGGCACGTCGTGGCGGACGTGGACCTGGGCCAGGCGCAGGTGGTGGCCCTTCGCCACAGGCTGGCCGACCCGACCGCGGTCGCTGGAGCGATCGAGCAGTCGGTGAATCGGGGCTCGGACAACCTGGCCCGCCTGATGGCGGCCTGCGATGCCCTGCAGTGCACGGCGGAGGAAAACGTCGCCGTGCATCACTACGCCAACGTGGTCTTCAACGTGCTGCGTGGCGGTTGCCCTCCAGACCAGTACAGGATCACTTCGCGGGACTTCCGCGACACCGTCCGTGCATTCAACAAGGTCGTTTACGGGCGTTCGCAGGAACTGCTCGAGTCGCTGCCCGAGACGCTCGAGTTCCCGGAGCTGGCCGCGTCGATCAGGCAGCGCGGCGATCCGCAGCTCGTCCGACTCTGCCAGGAGTACCTGCCGATCGCGTTCGGGCGCCGCCACGGCGACCCCAGCCGTCCGTGGAACCAGTTCGAGATCAGGCTCAAGGACCGCCATGGACGGCCCGTGTTCTGGTACGAGGGAAACTGGCGGGACATCTTCCAGAACTGGGAAGCGCTCGCGTTCAGCTACCCGGAATTCGTCGAGAACATGGTCGCCAAGTTCGTCAATGGCTCGACCATGGACGGCTACAACCCGTACCGCGTAACCAAGGAAGGGATCGACTGGGAGGTCGAGGATCCCGCGGATCCATGGAGCTACATCGGGTACTGGGGCGACCACCAGATCATCTACCTGCTCAAGTTTCTTGAGCTGTCGCGGGAGTTCCACCCGGACCGCCTGGCCGCGCTGCTGCACGATCCGCTGTTCGCCTACGCCAACGTGCCCTATCGGATCCGGCCATTCACGGCCCTGCTCGACGACCCGAAGCACACGGTCGACTACGACGAGGCGCTGGCGCAGCGCATCGACCGGCGGGTCGCCGACCTGGGCGCCGACGGCAAGCTGGTGCCGGGCGCCGATGGCGAGGTCCATCAGGTCACCCTGCTCGAGAAGCTGCTGGTGCCGCTGCTCGCCAAGCTCGGCAACCTGGTGGTGGATGGCGGAATCTGGATGAACACCCAGCGCCCCGAGTGGAACGACGCGAACAACGCACTGGTGGGCCAGGGCCTGTCCATGGTGACCCTGTACTACCTGCGACGCTATGTTCGTTTCCTGCAGACGCTGCTCGAGGCCGAGACGGCGCCGGTCGAACTGTCCACGGAGGTCGGACTGTGGCTGCGCGAGACGGCCGAAGCGCTGCGGCGGTTTCGCGACGTGCTCGCTCGCGATGCGATCGGGGGCGAGCAGCGGCTCGCGTTGCTCACCGCGCTCGGCGAGGCGTCCGGTCGGTATCGCGAGGCGGTCTACCGGAGCGACTGCATGTCCGGCAAGGGCCCTGTGCCGCCGGACCTCGCCCGCGAGTTGCTCACCGACGCGCTCGCGGCGCTCGACCAGAGCATCGGCCGGAACCGTCGCGAGGACGGCCTCTACCACGCCTACAACCTGCTCGAGCGTCGGCCCGGCCGCATCGAGATGGACCACCTCTACGCGATGCTCGAGGGACAGGTGGCGGCGTTGAGTTCCGGGGCGGTCCGGCCGGTCGAGGCGGCGGATCTCCTGGAGTCGCTGTTCGCCAGCGACCTGTATCGACGGGACCAGCAGAGCTTCATGCTCTATCCGGATCGGAAGCTCCCCGGCTTCCTGGAGAAGAACCGCATACCCGACGCGGCGGTGACTTCGATTCCGTTGCTGCAATCCCTCACGGTCGCGGGCAACGAGCAGATCGTGGTTCGGGATGCCGATGGCTGCTATCGCTTCAACGCCGACTTCCGCAACGTCCGGGACCTGGAGGCGGAACTCGCCCGGCTGGACGAGCGCTACGCCGCGGCGGCGGAGGACGCCCGCGAGCAACTCAGGTCGCTGTTCGACGAGGTCTTCGAGCACCGGGCCTTTACGGGGCGGTCGGGCACCATGTTCGGGTTCGAAGGTCTCGGCTGCATCTACTGGCACATGGTCTCGAAACTCCTCCTGGTGGTGCAGGAGGTCTACTTCGCCGCGCTCGACCAGGATGCCGCGGGAGACGCGTCCCGGCGGCTCGGCGAGCTCTACTATCGCGTGCGTGCCGGCCTGGGCTTCAACAAGACCCCGGCGGAGTACGGCGCATTCCCGACGGACCCGTACTCGCACACGCCCGGGCACGGCGGCGCGAGCCAGCCGGGCATGACCGGACAGGTCAAGGAAGAGATCCTGACGCGCTTCGGGGAGCTGGGAATCCGCGTCAGCGACGGCAGGGTCCGCTTCCAGCCGACGCTGCTGCGCCCGCGGGAGTTTCTTCGCGAGCCGCGTGAGTTCCGCCATCTCGACGTCGACGGCACCTGGCAGGTGCTCGAAGTCCCGGCCGGCGGCCTCGCGTTCACCTGGTGCCAGGTGCCGATCGTCTATCGCCTCGCTGCAGACCAGGTCCCGGGACTCAAGTTGACCCTGAGCGATGGCGAGACGCGCCACTTCGCCGACGCCACCCTGCCGGCCGACGAGAGCGCCTGGCTGTTCCGTCGCTCCGGGAGAATCCGCCAATTGATCGTCGACTTCCGCCCGAACCAGTTGTTCGCGCACTAACCACGCGAGGCGCATCGAATGTCGAATCTTTATCAGCGGAAGATGCCGCTTGCCGGGCTCGAAGTCGACGGTCTGTCCGTCGGCGAACTGCAGGCGCTGGTCCGGCAGGTACTGGACGCCGGGATCCACGGCATCTGCTTCAGCCCGTACGTCGAGGGCCAGGGCCCCGGCGATCCGGTGACCGAGGCCCAGATCCGCGGGCGCCTGGCGATCGTGCGGCCGTTCACCCGCTGGATCCGCACGTTCTCGTGCACTGACGGCAACGAGCTGATCCCGGCAGTCGCCAGGAGCCATGGCCTCAAGACCCTCGTAGGCGTCTGGCTCGGCGAGGATGGCGCGCAGAACGAGGCCGAGCTGGACAACGCCATCCGGCTCGCCCGCGACGGCCAGGTGGACATCCTCGGCGTGGGCAACGAGGTGCTGCTGCGGGGTGACCTCGTCGAGGACGAGCTGCTCGAGTTCATGGAGCGCGCCAGGCAGGCACTGCCGGGCACGCCCATCGGCTACGTGGACGCCTACTTCAAGTTCGTCGACCACCCGCGCGTCACCGCGGCCTGCGACGTGATCCTCGCCAACTGCTACCCGTTCTGGGAGGGCTGTCCGGCGGAGCACGCGCTGCTGTACATGAAGGAGATGCACCGCCGTGCGTCGCGGGCGGCGCAGGGCAAGCCGGTCATCGTCAGCGAGACCGGCTGGCCTGGAATCGGCTCGCCGACCGGCGGCGCAGTGCCATCGTTCGAGAATGCCGTCAGGTACTTCGTCAACACTTACCGGTGGGCGGAAGAGGACGGCGTCGACGTGTTCTACTTCTCGGCCTTCGACGAGGCCTGGAAGGTGGCGGCGGAGGGCGACGTCGGCGCCTATTGGGGCCTTTGGGACAAGGATGGCCGGCCGAAGTATGTTTGACCTTGGGCCCGGCAACGCCATCTGCTACTCCGGCTACCGGGAGAACCAGAGCCCGGTCACAGGGGCTTACCCGTCCCGCGACCAGATCCGCCAGGACCTGTTGATCCTCGCGAGAAACTGGCGATACCTGCGGCTCTACGACTGCAGCCCGCACGCCGAGACCGTCCTCGAGGTGATCCGGACCGAGGCCCTCGACTTCAAGGTCATGCTCGGGCTCGACATGGCCGCGGAGATGAGCAACCCGCACTGCCCCTGGGGCGCACATTTCAGCGACGAGACGCTGGCGGCCAACCGCCAGGGCAATGCGGCGCAGGTCCACCGGCTCATCGACCTCGCTGCCCGCTACCGGGACGTCGTGTTCTCGGTATCCGTCGGCAACGAGGCCAGCGTGGAGTGGACGGACCACATGGTGCCCGTCGACAGCCTTATCGCGTACGTCGATGAGGTCCGGCGCGGGATACGGCAGCCGGTCACGTTCTGCGAAAACTACGTGCCCTGGACCTACAAGCTGGAGCCGCTGGCCGAGGTGCTCGACTTCATCGCGGTGCACACCTATCCGGCCTGGGAGTACCGATCCATTCACGACGCGCTGGAATACACCAAGCAGAACTACTACTCGGTGGTCGAGCGCTATCCCGGCAAGCCGGTCGTCATCACCGAGGCGGGTTGGACGACCGCGGCCAACGGCCGCGGCATCGACCCCCACAACGCGTCCGAGGACCTGCAGGCACGCTACTACGATCAGCTCATCGATTGGACGTCCGGGGCCGGGATCCTGACCTTCGTCTTCGAGGCCTTCGATGAGCCGTGGAAGGGCTCTCCCGATCCGCTCGATCCCGAGAAGCACTGGGGGTTGTTCAACGTTGACCGGTCGCCCAAGCAAGTGATGATCAAGCTTTATCCGGACCTTGCGAGGTCCTGACTGACCCGGGAGCGGGCCCACGGCGCAAGGCGCGACAGGCACGGAATCATGAGGAACCGCCGGGCAGGTGCGGAACAATGCCTAGAGTCACGATAGATGATGTCGCCGAGCTTGCAGGTGTGTCGATCAAGACCGTCTCGCGAGTCGCCAACGGCGAACGCAACGTGCGCCCGTCCACCCGCGAAAGAGTGGAGCGGGCCATCGCCCAGCTCAATTACACGGTGAACGTCTCGGCGAGGAATCTCGCCACACAGCACTCCCACCTGATTGTCCTGGTCTACGAAGATCCGGCCAGGTACGAGACACCGAGCGCCGATTACGTGATCCGCATGCAGATCGGCGCGCTGCGCGGATGCCGGCAGCAGCGCTACGAGCTGCTGATCCATCCGTGCGCCTACGGGGCGGCGAACCTCCGGCGCGAGCTCAACGACCTCGTCGCCCGGGTACGCCCGACCGGCATCGTGCTCGCTGCCCCGCTGTCCAACATGGCGCAAGTGGTCGACGCCATCGCCGAGACGAGGACGCCGCTCGTCTGCCTCTCTCCCGGGGTCGAAACGCCGGGCCGGCCCGCGGTCGCAACCAACGACCGGGAGATCTGCGCCGAGATGACGCGCTATCTCGCGTCGCTCGGTCACCGGCAGATCGCGTTCGTATCCGGCAATCCGGATCACAGGGCCGTCTCCAACCGCGTGCCGGGTTACGTCGACGGACTGCGCCAGAGCGGCCTCGAGTACGCCGCCCGACTCGTCGTTGCCGGCGACAATTCGTTGAAGTCCGGTGAGGCTGCCGCCGAATCATTGCTGGCGCTCGCGCGTCCGCCGACCGCGATATTCGCCGCCAACGACGACATGGCGGCCGGGGTGCTGCGGGTCGCCCTGCGCCGGGGGCTCAGGATTCCCGACGACCTGTCGGTCGCGGGCTTCGACGACAGCGCACTCGCGAGTCACGTGTTTCCCGCGCTGACGACCATCCGGCAGCCGCTGGCCCGGATCGCCGAGCAAGCCGTGCAGTCACTCATTGGCACCGGTGGGGCTACGGAACCGGTCGCAGGCACGTCGATCGTTCCTTCGTCCCTGGTGATCCGCGACTCGACAGGGCCCGCGCCGTCCTGAGGGGCGTCAGCGCACGAAGCGAATGTCGTCCAGGTAGACGGTCACCGGTGTGGCGCGACCGGTCAGGGTCACGACGAAGCCGGTCCTGATCGCAGAGAGATCCAGCCCCTTGAGCGGCACGCGATAGCGCCGCCAGTCACGGGTCAGCGCGATTCCGTCGAGCCTGGCGATGGCGGAGTCCGGAAACGCGTGGTCTTTCCCGATCAGACCGACGCCAAAGCTCACCTGCTCGCCGCCGTATTCTCCGCGAGCCCACAGTTCCAGCGCCGTGGCGCCGCGCAGATCGTGGCCACCATCCCGGTCGCCCCAGTTGTTCGGCGGGTCCTGCCACGCGATGCCGGCCCAACCGAGGCGGCCCTCGTAACGGATCCGCACTGCCGCCGTGCCCGCATGCACGGCCTCGGCATGGTCGCCCTCGAGTGTCAGGTGCTCAATGCCGCCCATCCAGCCAGAGGGCGCCCAGGGCATCCACTCGAGTCCGTCCTCGTACACGACGACCGGCATCCGGGGCCTCACCTGTCCCTTGACCAGCAACGGCAGGTTGGCGGTTCCGGCCCTGCCGGACGTGTCGTGGGCGTACAGGAACACGCGATAGGGCCCGGGCTCCTCGGGCATTCGCAGCAGCGCGCCGCCGCGCCCGGACTGGAGTACCGCGCCCTCGATCTCGGGCAGGCCGCGCCGCGCGTCGCCGCCGGTCAGGTACTCGCCGGACTCGGGGCGCAGCGCCCAGCGCAGGCGGATCTCGTCCCCGTCGGGATCGGTCACTGCAGCGCGGACGCGCAGCACGGCGCCCGGCGAGACCTCCGCGTCGCCTTCGACCTGCAGCGGGTCCACGACCGGCGCGCGCTGCGCCGGTTGCCGGCCGGACCAGAGTTCGGTCATCACATCGACCGCGGCGGTGGGGGAGCCATCTTCGAGGAACATGCCGAGCCACGTCTCGGTGCCTTCCATCTTGTGGCCCCAGAGAAAGGCGTAGGAGCCGAGCGCCATGCCCTCGGCACCGAGGATCGCAGTCTCGTAGGTCTGCCGGTAGAAACGGGCCTTCGCGTCGCTGGTCGGTTCATCGGGTGCGCCCCACGCGGTCCGCGGCGTCTCCCAGGGGCCCGGCGGCCCGAACTCCGTCAGCACGAAGGGCTTGCTCGCACCGCCAGCGCGCAGCAGTCCGGGGACCTGCCCGGCCGCCGCATAGGCGTTGACGCCATGGATGTCTATGGCCGGACTGCGCCGATGCACGAACTCGATCCGCCGTCCGTGGACGAATGCGGTCACGGTCATCGTCGGATGATGCGGATCGAGTTCCTTGACCATCGCCGCGACGCGGTTGACCTCGGCCCAGATGGCCGGATTGTCCCCGTCGCCGAAGCCCTCCATCTCGTTGCCGATGCCCCAGATCAGCAGCGCAGGGTGGTCGCGATAGCGCAGCACGAGCTGCCGCGCCTGCACCATCTGTTCTTCCCTCTGCGCCTCGCTGGAGTAATCGAAGCCGTGGCGCTCGTGACCGAGCCAGATCCCGACGGTCACCGTCATGCCGAGCGCATGCGCGTCGTCGAGCAGTGACCCGACGTCACCGCCCCATGTCCGGATCGAATTAGCCCCCGCGGCAGCCAGCGCCTGCAGGGACGCATCGCCTCCCGCGCCGCGGATGAAGTAGGGCTGGCCGCCGCGATGCAGCTGCCAGCCCTGCTCGGTCCGTCGCAGCTCTACGGGGATGGCGTCGGCAGCTGCCAAGGGCGGATAGGCGATCGTCGCCAGCTGCAGCGAGGCTGCAAGCACGACCCCACGAAGCAGGTTCCGATCGATCGGATTCAGCCCGTGTTTACGAACACCAGCCCGTCGGTGAAGTTGGGCGGGTTCGCCGGCCGGTAGGTGTAGCCCCAGTCGAGGAACAGCGACAGCACGAGGAGTGGGTCCCCCGGCACGAGCCGCCGGTATCCCGTGGCATCGGTCCGATAGATGTTGTCAGCCGTCAGTTCGTTGAGCCCCACGGGAAACGGGATCGGGGTGCCCGTCGGACTCAGGGCCGGACAGCACGTGAAGACCGTCACCGACCCGAAGAAGTTGTCCAGCACCGACTTGTAAGCCTTCAGCGCCTGCGCCTGGACGATGGGATCGCTGTTGTAGTTCCACAGCTCGTGCAGCGCCAGCGCGGTGTAGAACTGGTTCTCCCCGGAGGCCCTGCGCGCGAGCGCCGTTGCCCAGAAGTAGAAGCGCGCCTTGGCGCCGACGCGACCCGCAGGAATGGCATTGAAGAGTTCGAACTTGTTGGTCGCGCTGGGGTTGTTGACGTCGTACTCGATGATCGGCACGAACGCGAACGGATTCTCAGGGTCCTCGAGCACGCATCGCTCCGTGAAGATCCCGACGTCCGCGCAGGCGAGGTTGAGCAAGGTATCCGTGGGCAGGACGATCGCGTTGATGACCTTGCCGTCCTTCGGCCCCGGCTCGCCGTCGCAGCCCGCTGCCAGTGTGCCGAAGACGCACAGCAGCGCCGTCCCCAGTACCCGGGCGGCAAACGGACCGGTGATCGCTCTCGATGTATAGCTCATGTCAGTGATTCCTGAACCAGCGCCTGACGCCCGCTAGAAGCGGTAAGTGAAATAGGCCACGACGAGAAAGAGGTGGTCGTTCAGGCCATCGAGGTACTCCTCATCCGGCGAGTTCTCGTCGGTGGTCCGGAGGATGCCCCTGATGCCGATCCGCGTGGCCCGCTCCTCGTCCATCTGCGAGCCCAGCATCCCCGGCGACCCGAGCAGGTACGCGTAGTCGATCTTGTACTGCTCCGGGTAGGTGATGTTGAACTGCCGGTAGAAGTCGTAGGGCCCCCAGTTGTCCTTCATGAAGTACCCGGAGATCAGGTGCTTGCGGTGCACCAATGCCTTGCCGTGGATCTCGAAGAAATCGCGTGTCCCGCCATCGGGATTGCCGGTCGACTGCTCGAAGCCCCGGGTGAGATTGAAGATGTACCGGGACCGCTGCGTCGGGTTGAAGACCATGCGGCTGCTGAGCGACCAGATGTCCTCGGCCGGCAGGCCGGCGCCGAACGACGCGTTCGTGCCGCCAGGCTCGAAGAAGAACAGGTAGGCATCCGTGGGTGTCGGGAACTCCGTGTAGGTGCCGCCGACGTTGAACGCGAACTTCGCGTCCTCCCGCCAGTCGTTGTCCCAGTCGTAGAACGGCGTCGACCCCGTCGGGTCCCAGGTGAAGAACACCTCCGCCGACCTCGCTTCGCGGTTGCCCAGCACGGCGAACGGATCGTCGTCGCTGTTGCGGGGAGCGGTCCCCGGGTTGAGCGTACCGTCCGGGCTGATGGAAGGCGCGATGAACGGGTTGGCGTGCACGAGGTTGTCCCGATACATCACGCGCGGGTAGATCATCAGGTTGCCGAAATGCATCATCATTCCGGCCTCGTACTCCTGCTTGTTGCCGAGGCCCGAATATGGCAGCCCGCTCGGGTCGGTCACCCCGAAGGTCTTGAGCGGATCGCCGCCGTCCGCCACCAGGCCTGCGTAGTGGCCGGAAATGTAAGTCTCCGCCCCGAACAACGGGAAGGTCACCTTGGCCTTGATGCCGAGCGTGTCCTCGGTGGCGATCTCGTCCTTGTAGATGTTGCTGGCGCCATCGACGCGCGTGTAGATCTCATCCACCTTCTCGGTGGCCGACATGATCCCGCCCAGCTCGAGCTTGACGTCCTTGTAGATCTCGGTGGTTGCGTAGAGCGTCGTCTGGCGCGACTGCCGCTGTGTCGCAGCCGTGGCCTGGGTGCCCTCGTCCTGGCGGGCAACGTCCTCCGAGTGGATGACGCTCAGGCCGACCTTGCCAAGCTCGAAATCGTACTTGATCACGGCCTTCGGGTTGGCACCCCAGTAGATTTCACGACCTCCGAGCACGGTCAGCCCGTCAAGATCACCCTTGCCCCGGAACTCGATGCCCTCCGGGGCCTTGGCGTTCCACACGTCCATCCCGTAGATGTCGGTCGCCTCCCGGACCAGGCCGAAGAAGTCGCCTTCGTAGCCCCAGTGGTAGCGGGGCGTATGGTAGAAGGCCTCCGCGTCGAACAACTCGCCGCGATAGGTGGCGTTGAAATCGTAGATCTCGACCCGCTCGCGATCGTCGAACGTGACCAGCCGCTCCTCGAATTCGTCGCCGACCAGCTGGTCGGTCTGGATCGTCAGCGGCAACCCACGGTCGCCATAGCTGAACTCCAGCGGCCTCTTTTCGGCGACGTCGCCGAGTATGTTCAGCGAGAACTGGCCCTCGAGATTCTCCGTCGGCTGGAAGGCGAAGTCGAGGAACAGCATCTGCCCGCTCGAGAAGTCGACGGCGTCCTCGCCGTCGATGCGGATCTCCTCTTCGGAGCCCTGGAATGCGAACTCGCCGCGGATGTCACCGCCGGTGAACTGCAGCTTGCGCCGGCGTTCGGTGTTGTCCGCCTTCAGCTGGCGCACGTCGCCCCTCATCTCGTAGAGCCCGACATCCATGCTGATGAACATGGCGTTGATACGGGCTTTGTCGGCCTCGTACGGATCCATGGCGAATACTTCGGACAGCACGTCGTAGGCCATCCGCGGCCTGGCCTCGTAGACGCCGTCGGCATTCGGCATCCCCAGCGCGGTGATGCCGAACCACTCCTCGTTCATGTTGTTCTTGCCTTCGGCCCAGTCGAACAGGTAGGCCTGGTTCGACCAGGACGCATTGGTGTCCTGCTTGTCCAGGTTCTCGATCTGCAGGTACTTCCACCACTCGTCGCGCCATTCGAAGACGAAGCCGCCTATGGAGTTGCCTTCCTCGCCCTTGCCGTAAGCCTTGTTGTACATCTCCTGCCACTGCTCCTTGAGCACCATGGCCTGCGAGCGCTGGTCCTCCTCGAAGCGGCGGGCGTTGAACGCGTCGCTGCCGAACTCGAAGAACACGACGGGAAGGCCCAGCTTCTTCTCGACGTCCGACCACAGGCCGGTGAAGCTCGGTCCCCGGTAGGCGTTGACGCCGAGCAGGTCCATGTCCTTGAGGTACTCGGCGATCAGGTCGATGTACTGGATGTCGCCATTGACGATCGTGAAGGGGTGATTCGGGGCGATGGCCTTCCCGGCCGCGATGACCTCGCCGAAAAGGCTGTACAGATACCGCGCCTTGGCCGTGTTCTGCTCGCCCTCGGGCAGGTTCTCGATCTCGAAGCTGGACCACGACAGTCCGTAGTTGCTCTCGTTGCCGAACGCGAACATCAGCACGCCCGGAACGTCCTTGTAGGTGCGGACGATCTCGAGCATGTCGCGCTTGAGGGTCTCCCGCGTGAGTGCATCGGAGTAATCGGTGAACGGGATCCACTTGCCGCCGACGGTGTAGCCGTAGCGCCCCATGAGCGGGTTGATCACCGTCATGATCCCGTGCTCGCGGTAGATGTAGGTCACCCACTCCGGCGGGATCGTGCTGAAAGTGCGGATCGCATTGACGCCCGCTGCCTTCATCAGGCCTAAGTCGTAGTCGAGTACCTTCCGGATGAAGTCGTCGGACTCCCCCCAGAGGTTGTAGGTGTAGTTCTGCCCGCGCGGCGAATAGCCCCACACCATGCCCTTGACGTAGAAGTCCTCGCCGTTGACCTGGAGCTTCCAGCCCTGCTCGTCCTTGAAGGTCGTGACCCGGTCGGCCTGGGCGTGAGCGGCCACAGACGCGCCAAGCGCCAGCACCATGATCAGCAGGCGGCCGGCCTGTCGCATGTCGAGAAGAATGCTTGAAACCACCATGGTGACTACTCTTCCTGTCAGTTTGGCCGTTGTCGGGACCTGGCAAAGGGGCGCGTTGACTCGTCCGCCTTGCCGGGCTTCGATCAGGGCGCGATCTTCACGCTCACGTTGTCGATGAACACGTTTGTGGAACAGCCGGGAGCGCCGCCACAGACGATGGCGAGCTGGAACGTGATCCCCTCGGTCACGTTCGCGCCGGCCGTCGCGCTGTACGAGTAGGTCGTCCAGCCCGCGGTCGGGGCCGCAATCGTGGCCAGCAGCTGGCCGGGGCCTTCCGGCTCGGAGATGAGCTCCGGGAAGATCACGCCGCCGTCCACGGCCGAGCCCTTCATGTCGAAGGAGATGTTGATGGTGTCGCCCGGGTTCACCGTCCCGGCGGCGCGCCTCTCCTGCTTCAGGACGGGATTCTGTAGCGGCCCGGCCACGACACGGGCGGAATACGTGCCGCTGCTGCTGTCGGTATCGATGACGGTGATGCTGCCGCCGTTCGGGAACACCTCCCAGTCGGACAGGTTGCCGGCCTCGAAGCCGCCGTTCACCGCCAGTTCGTCGCCGACCCCGCCGCCGGCCGTGCCGCTGAAGCCGATGTCGGTCAGCAGCATCGTGAACGCCCCGGCCTGACCCCCCAGCGGCCCGAGCAGGAAACCACTGTTGGCGGCGATCGTCGCCGCAAAGTCACTCATCGGGATCTGGACCTGGTACCAGCCATTGCCCAGCTCCGTCGATCCTGCATAGGTCGTCAGGTCGTAGGTCTTGCTGGTGTCACCACCATTGATGAACTTGACCTCGAACGCGCTCGCCGAACCCGGCGCATTGACCTTCGCCTTGAACTCGAACGTGCCAAAGCCGGCCGCAAAGCCCGCGGCGTAACCGTTGAAGGCCACGAAGCCCACGTGCACGCCGCCACCGTAGCCTTCGCCACTGGTCACCTTGAAAGCCGGGTTGTAATCGGCGTCACCGGCAAACGCGCCGTCGAATACCGCGCCCGACCCAAAGTTGTCGATCGCCGGCGGCGCCAGGTCCTCGGTCACACCCGGGTCGGTCGCAAACACCACCGCTTCGGGAATGATCCCGCCGCCGCCGGCGGTGCCGCTGAACCCGATGTCGGTCAAGCAGCATCGTGAACGCCCCGGCCTGAGCCCCCAGCGGCCCGAGCAGGAAACCACTGTTGGCGGCAATCGTCGCCGCAAAGTCACTCATCGGGATCTGCACCTGGTACCAGCCATTGCCCAGCGCCGTCGATCCCGCATAGGTCGTCAGGTCGTAGGTCTTGCTGGTGTCACCGCCATTGATGAACTTGACCTCGAAGTGCTCGCCGAACCCGGCGCATTGACCTTCGCCTTGAACTCGAACGTGCCAAAGCCGGCCGCAAAGCCCGCGGCGTAACCGTTGAAGGCCACGAAGCCCACGTGCACGCCGCCGCCGTAGCCTTCGCCGCTGGTCACCTTGAAGGCCGGGTTGTAGTCGGCGTCACCGGCAAATACGCCGTCGAATACCGCGCCCGACCCAAAGTTGTCGATCGCCGGCGGCGCCAGATCCCTCACCACCGACGGGTCGGTCGCAAACACCACCGCCTCGGGGATGATCCCGCCGCCGCCCGGCGCCGCACCCACGGCGACGTCGTCGAAGTAGTACGTCTTCTCTCCAGCCGCCGCGCCGGTCGTGCCGAAGTTGAAGAAGATGGAGATGCGGTCATAGGTGTTGGCCGCGTTGAATGCCGGCGAGCCGGACGCCGGGTTCGCGAAGTCGAAGGTCAGCGTCTCCCAGCTGTTGACCGCGGTCGTGCTGGCCTCCGTCTCGACCGCGATCGCGGCAGCCGCTGCGTTCTCGATCTTGAGGCGGATCGGCGTCCCCGCGCTGGGCGAGTAGACGCGGACCGACATCTTCGTATTGGCGGCATCCAGCGGGATACGCGGCACTGCGTCGCCTGGCAAGGTGGACACCGTCGTGCCCGCCCACAGCTCGGCGCCGACCGGCTTCACGACCTGGCCGACCTGATTGCCGCCACCCGCCGGGTCGTTCGTCACGGTGGACAGGTTGCCGCCGAAATCGGTCAGCGTGTAGGTCGTGTCCGGATCGTCGAACGTGATCGTGGTGAACGACGGCGGTGGCGACGCACAACCGGCGCTACTCTGCTCGATGTCGTCGTAGTAGAAGGTCCAGTTGTCGGGATCGGCACCCGCGTTGCCGGCCACGCCCAGATCGAAGATGACCGTGATACCGGTAACGGCCGCGCCCGTCGTGGCGCCGCTGAAATCGAAGCACAGTTCCCGCCAGGCGCTGCCGCCGTCGTGGTCGTCGCTGCGCTCCTGGTTGAGACCTTCGAGCTTGAACAGCACCGGCACCGAACGCCGGGACCAGACTTTCATGGTGAAGGTCTCGCCCTGGCTCCAGTCGACGCCCGTGGGCAGCGCGAGCGTGCTGCCGCCGAACACTTCGCCGGCGAACTTCTGCATCCGCACCACCTGGGCGCTGGTGTTGATGCCGCCCGGGACGGGGTTCGCGATCACCGTGGACACGCCACCGCCAAACCCGCCGTCGGCCCCGAAGTCGAACTGCGCCGCGTCGCCCTCGAAGTCCACGCTGGCCGGGGCGCCGCCGCCGCCGACGCACTGGGCGCCATCCAGGAAACGGATGTCGTCGAAATAAACCACGTTCTCCTGCGCACGCGCCGCGAAGTCCGGGAAGAGCACGAAACCCGTGATGTCGGTCGACGCGGGGGCGCCGACCTTGCCGGAGAAGTCGAAGGTCAGTTCCTCCCACTTGCTGGTCACCGTGTTCGGGACCTTGATCTCACCGGTCGACGCGAAATCCGCCGTCTCGAACTTGATCCCGACGTCGCTGATCACGGACTTCCAGACCTTGATCTTCACGCAGCTGTTGGTCGCATCCAGCGTGAAGGTCGGCAGATCGGTGGTGATCGTGCCGGCGTAAGGCTCGCCCGCCTGTCGCGCCGTGAACTGCGCGACCGTCGCGGACGTGTTGGCGCCCGTCGCGTCCGGGTTCGCAAGGAAGGCCACGGCCGGGTTGTCGCCGTTCTCGAAGACCCCCCACGTGAAGCCCTGGCCCAGCCCATCCGGCTCGAAGTCCACCGGGCCAAGTCCCGTCCCGCCGCCACCGTCGTCGCAGCTGTCCACCTGCTCGATGTCGTCGAAATAGAAGGTCCAGTTGCCAGGGTCGGCGGCCGCGTTGCCGGCCACGCCCAGGTCGAAGATGAACGTGATCGCGCTCGACGCCGGCCCCGCTGTCGAGCCGGTGAAATCGAAGCAGAGCGACTCCCAGTTGCCGCTGCCGCTATGGTTGAGCGTTCGTTCCTGGTTCAGGCCCTCGAACTTGAACAGCACGGGAACCGCGCGCGTGGCACGGACCTTCATCTTGAAGGCCTCGCCCTGCGCAAAGTCGACGTTGCCGCCGAGGTTCAGCGTGCTGCCGCCGAACACCTCGCCGGCGAACTTCTGCATCCGCGCCACCTGGGCGCTGGTGTTGATCCCGCCCGATGCCGGGTTCGCGACCACCGTGGACACGCCGCCCCCAAAGCCGCCGTCGGTCCCGAAGTCGAACTGCGCCGCGTCGCCCTCGAAGTCGACCGGAAGCACCGGTCCGGTCGCACCGCCGCAGCTCGCGACCTGCTCGATGTCGTCGTAGTAGAAGGTCCAGTTGTTGGGATCGCTGGCCGCGTTGCCATTTACGCCGAGGTCGAAGATGAGGGTGATCGCCCTCGACGACAGTCCGGCCGTGTCGCCTTTGAAGTCGAAGCAAAGCTCTTCCCACGCACTACTGCCGCTGTGGCTGAGGGTTCTTTCCCGGTCGTCGGCCTGCGATGACGAGTCCGGGCCCTCGAACTTGAACAGGACGGGTACCCGGCGGCTCGCCCACACCTTCATCTTGAAGGCCTCGCCCTTCGGGAAGCTCACGGCGCTGCTCAGGGTCAGCGTGCTGCCGCCGAAGACCTCGCCGGCGAACTTCTGCATGCGCGCCACCTGGGCGCTGGTGTTGATCCCGCCCGATGCCGGGTTCGCGATCACCGCCGACGCACCGCCGCCGAAGCCGCCGTCGACCCCGAAGTTGTAGCTCGCCGGATCACCCTCGAAGGTCACCGGGAAGGAGACCGCCGGGATACCGCAATCGGCGACCTGCTCGATCTCGTCGAAGAAAAAAGTCCAGTTGCTGGGGTCGCTGGCCGCGTTGCCGCTGACGCCCAGGTCGAAGATGAAGGCGATCGTCCTCGATGTGAGTCCGGCCGTATCGCCCGTGAAGTCGAAGCAGAGTTGTTCCCAGCCGCCGCTGCCGCTGTAGTTGACGCTTCTTTCACGATCGTCAGTCTGCGAGGACGAGTCCGCGCCCTCCAGCTTGAAGAGCACGGGAACCGCTCGACCTGCCCGCACCTTCATCTTGAAGGCCTGGCCCTTCGAGAAGTCCAGATTACTGTCCAGGTTGAGCGCGCTGCCGGCGAACACCTCGCCGGCGAATTTCTGCATCCGCGCGACCTTCGCGCTGGTATTCAGTCCGGCGGGTTGCGGATTCGCCACGATCGACGTGACGCCGCCGCCGAAGTCCACGAAGTTGAACGGGCCGCAGCCATCCTCGAAATTGATGTTGTCGCAGGTGACGGGGGGCGGCGGCGGCGCCGGCGTTCCTGGGATCGGCGTCGGTCCGTCTCCCGTTCCGCAGCCCGCGGTCAGGATAAGCGGGAGCAGGTAACAGAATCTGGCCCGCTGGCGGATCGAGGCGTTGGCTTGCATGGTCTGATTCTCTGATTGACTGGCTTGCTTGATTTCCCGGTCCAGCGTGAGCGCGTCTTCTTGCCGGAGTGTTCCGAACAGGGGGTCAGCTCCGCCGGCGCGGCGTTGCTGTCAAGGCTCGCCCGGCCGGCGAGCAGCACCGGACCACGCACTTGAAGGCGCCTGGTCCCGCCATGGCGACTGCCGTCTCTTGATTCTCGGGTTCCTGGGGAACGTCGAACATTTGCATCTTCAGTGCCCGTCCGTGCCGTTAGTTAATGACGATGGAGACGTTGTCGATGAACACTTCCGAAACGCATCCCGGAACGCCGCCGCAGATGGCCGTGATCTGTAGCGTCACGCCACCACTGACGTCAGGTCCGGCAGTCAGATTCAACGGACCCACTTTGGTCCAGTTTGCCGGGAAGCCACCGCCACCAAGAATCGAATCAGTCTTCGAGACACCGCCGCCAGTCACTTCAGAGAACAGCACCACATCCACGACGCCGCCGTTCGCATCCGCGCCCTTCCAGTCGAAAGACACAGTCACCGACTGGCCAGGCGTGAGAGTTCCCGCTCCCAGGTTGGCCAGCTTGAGCGTCGGATTGCCGGGAACCGTGACATTCACGCGGCCTGCGGAACTGCCGGGCGCACTGGGTCCGTTGCCTGCCACGACTCCGATCGTTCCGCCGTTGTCGAACGTGGTCCAGCAGTCCAGGTTGCCGAGCTCGAAGTCACCATTGGCGGCAGCAAATTCGTTGCCAACCGGGTTACAGCTGACACTCCCGCCGGCGGTGCCGCTGAACCCGATGTCGGTGAGCAGCATCGTGAAGGGCCCGGCCTGGGCTCCCAGCGGCCCGAGCAGGAAACCGCTGTTGGCGGCGATCGTCGCCGCAAAGTCGCTCATCGGGATCTGGACCTGGTACCAGCCATTGCCCATTTCCGTCGATCCCGCATAGGTCGTCAGGTCGTAGGTCTTGCTGGTGTCACCGCCATTGATGAACTTGACCTCGAAGTTGCTCGCCGAACCCGGCGCGTTGACCTTCGCCTTGAACTCGAACGTTCCAAAGCCGGCCGCAAAGCCCGCGGCGTAACCGTTGAAGGCCACGAAGCCCACGTGGTTGCCAGCGCCGTAGCCTTCGCCACTGGTCACCTTGAAAGCCGGGTTGTAATCGGCGTCACCGGCAAACGCGCCGTCGAATACCGCGCCCGACCCAAAGTTGTCGATCGCCGGCGGCGCCAGATCCCTCACCACCGACGGGTCGGTCGCAAACACCACCGCCTCGGGGATGATCCCGCCGCCACCGCCGCCGTCGGCGGTGCCGCTGAACCCGATGTCGGTGAGCAGCATCGTGAAGGGGCCGGTCTGGGCACCGAGCGGCCCGAGCAGGAAACCGCTGTTGGCGGCGATCGTCGCCGCAAAGTCACTCATCGGGATCTGGACCTGGTACCAGCCGTTACCCAGTTCCGTCGATCCCGCATAGGTCGTCAGGTCGTAGGTCTTGCTGGTGTCACCGCCATTGATGAACTTGACTTCGAAGTTGCTCGCCGAACCCGGCGCGTTGACCTTCGCCTTGAACTCGAACGTTCCAAAGCCGGCCGCAAAGCCCGCGGCGTAACCGTTGAAGGCCACGAAGCCCACGTGGGCGCCAGCGCCGTAGCCTTCGCCGCTGGTCACCTTGAAGGCCGGGTTGTAATCGGCGTCACCGGCAAACGCGCCGTCGAAGACCGCGCCCGACCCGAAGTTGTCGATCGCCGGCGGCGCCAGATCCCTCACCACCGACGGGTCGGTCGCAAACACCACCGCTTCAGGGATGATCCCGATGTCGCCGCCGGTGTCAGGTTCACCCGAATACACCCTTACCCAGTCGACTTCCATGGTCACCGGTAGCTGGGTGGCGCCGCTCGGCGGCCCGGGGAAGTTGCCGCCTACCGCGACATTGAAGAGGATGTAGAAAGACTGGTCGAACGGCGCCGGGAACGGGGCCGCGGTCGAAGACCACGAGTTCTGCACGGCGTACAGCGTGTCGTTCACATACCAGCGCATTTCCGTGGCGTCCCACTCCACCGCGTAGGTGTGGAACTCCCCGGTGACGTCGGTCGAAGGCGTGTAGCGCGCTTCCGTGCTGAGATTAGCCGGAAACTCGCCGCCGTAGTGGATGGTGCCAAAGATCCGGTTGCCGCCGGTACCGTCGAGATTCACGGCTTCGACGATGTCGATCTCGCCGCTGGCAGCCCAGCGGCCGTAGGGGCTGTCCTGCGGCAGCAGCCAGAACGCGGGCCAGATGCCCTGGCCCGCGGGCAGCTTGATGCTGGCTTCGATTCGGCCGTAGCGGAACGCGAAGCGGTCTCGCGTGTTGATGCGGGCCGAGGTGAAGTTGTACCCGTTGGCGGTTTCCCGTCGGGCGGTGATCCTGAGCTTGCCGTCGCGCAGTTCCGCGTTGTCCGGCAGATACCACTGCAGCTCGTTGTTGCCCCAGCCGGTCAGGTCCGCTCCGTACTGGGAACCGTCCCCCGTCTCGAAAAACCAGACCGCGGGATCGAGCTTGCTGCCGTTGAACTCATCGCTCCAGACGAGCGTGAGTGCCTCGCCCGTGTCGACCTCGTCGTTGTCGGCAAGGACCAGCGAGGGATCGCGGATGTTGAAGTTGGTGCGGGTCTCAGTATCGGCCGCGGGAATGGTCTGGATCTGGCCGAGCGGCTGCGGCCGATCGCTGCCTGAACACGCGGCGAGCGCCATCACCACGCACAGTACGAGTCCACGAATCTGCGGAATCGCTCGGCTCTGACTCATGACCCCTCCCCCCAACTTGCCCGGGCTCACAGCCGCCGAGGCGCTTTAGTGGGGTAGGGATATCAAGATATGACAGCGTTGTCAAACGCAGCCGACGCAGAGGACCCAGCTGTTGCGCCATCGCAACAGGATGCCGGGCCGGCACCCGACCCTTGGTCGGATGCCGGCCCTGGTTACAGATCCAATTCGGGCGGGGTCAGGCCGCGTTGCAGCAGCCGTGCGCGAAGTACCGTGCGAGCAGGGTCTCGACCTGAAGCGTCAGTGCGGGCTCGTTCCGGCATGGCGCCGCCGGGCGCCGCCGTGTCAAGCGGGCATCCCACGCCCGGTTGATGCCATGGTCCACGATGACCGGCACCATGGCGTACGAGTTGGCCGATCGGGTCCCGCGCAGGCTGAAAGCCAACGGGTCGCGGTCGTTCTGGGTGTTCGACTTCATGATCTCCTTTCCTCCGCAAACGTGGTGCTGACTGTGCTGCTTTTCAGGGCCGCCAGCCGGCGGTTTGCAGGGGACACGATAGGCACGTCCCCGCCGGTCCTCAAGCGAAGAAAGCTCAGTCCTGGGATGAGGAAAGCTCAGGCGGATTCCGGCAATTTTTTGCAGGAAAATCAACCGGGTTCGCGGAAATTCCGGAGTATCCAGTCCTTCAGCAGCGACACGGCCGGGTCGCGAACCCGGTCCTCCCGGACGATCAGGTAGTAGCTGGCTTCGGTCACGAGCTGCTGGCTGAACAGCCGCACGATGCTGCCGTATTTGAACCACAGGTCCGCGAGGGGCACCGGCACCAGCGCCGCACCGAGCCCACGCTCGCAGGCCCTCACGACCGCAATCATGGAGTCCAGGCGCGTCGCCTTGCTGCTCCCGGGAAGCTCGATGCCGGCGGACTTCGACCACTGCTTCCACGCCATCGGGTAGGTCTCGTGGATGAGCAGCGGGAATTCGCTGACGATGCGACCGTCGCGAACCTCCAGTCCCTTCTTGAAGTCGGGCGAACCCGCCGGCGCCAGCGTCAACGGGAACAGGAGCTCGGACGGCACGCCGGACGGCGGCGCACGGAACAGCCGGATCGACAGGTCCGCGTCGGCCGGAAGGGTCTCGGGCGTCTCGTCGCTGGTCCCGACCTTGATGTCGATCTCCGGGTGCGCGGCCGTGAACTCGCTGAGCCTGGGTACGAAGTACTCGCTGGCAAAGAAAGGCTGGACGGAGATGCGGACGGACCGTGGCCTCGAGCGCTTCTGGTAGCGCGCGACCACGGTTTCGAGTTGATCGATGAGGGGGCCCGCCTCGTCGAGCAGCGCACGCCCGACCTCGGTCAGTCGCAGGTCGCGGCTGTTGCGGTCGAACAACGTCTCGCCGAGTTCCTGCTCCAGGCTCTTGATCTGGTGGCTGACCGCGGATGCCGTGATGAACAGCTCCTCGCCCGCGGTCCGGAAGCTCTCATGCCGGGCCGCGACGCAGAATGTCCGCAGTGCGCGCAGGCCGACATTCGCCCTCTGGACCATCGGCCTACCTCCGCATCGCCAGCTTGGCGGTGCGATCCACGTAGAACAGGCCCCAATGCTTCTCGGCGCCCAAGGGGTCGCCCGGGTCGCCTTTCCATGGCTCGTCGAAAGCCTCGAAGAAGAACACGGTGACGTTGTTCTGCTCCGCCCATTCCCGGATCTCGCGGAAGTAGCGCGCCTGGTTTGCGTCGCTGGCGCGATCGCCGAACTCGCTCGCCGTGGTGGGCCAGCCGGCCTCGAGGATCGCAATGGGCTTGTCCGGCAGGGCGGCGCGCACGCCCTCGAGATTCTCGATGGTGTAGGCCAGGGCCTCGTCGATGGTCTTCTCCTCCCAGGCCGGATAGGTGTGGATGCCCAGGAAATCCACCGCCGCTGCCAGCGGCCCGCCATCCTTGATCCACCACGCGTAGTTGTCGGCGACCGTGACCGGCTGCTCGATCGCCGCCTTCACCCGCTCCACATAAGCGATGACCTTCGCCAACGGCACCATGTGATCGTTCCAGTCGACCAGGGCCTCGTTGCCGACATTCACGGCCACGATGACATCCGGGTACTGCCGGGCAAGCGCGATGCCGCGCTCGACCTCCGCGACATTGGCCCGCGTGTTGGCTTCCAGTTCGTCTGCCGGTATCGGCTCGTCGAGCCACGGGCAGCCCTCGTGATTGCTGATCTCGGCACGCAGCCACATGCCGAGCAGGACCTTGATCGGCAGCTCGTGCTGCCGGATGAGTTCCAGCGTCGTCACGGTGTTCTCGCCCACGTCGTACAGCCGGATCAATCCGAACCCATTGGCCACAAGTATCTGGAGATCCTCCAGGATCTCGTCCCTGGTCGGGTTCGCGGCGCCTTCGCCAAGGTCGGGATGCTGGCCCTCGCGGTATCCGGAGTAGGCCACCGCCATCACTTCGCCGGCGAGCAGCGCGTCCGGCGACTGCATCAGCGCAGGCCGGTCGCGGGACGATTCCTGCTCCCCGCCGCCGGATGAACAGCTGGCCAGCAGGACCACGACCAGCGCCAGTACGGTAACTCGATTCAATTCAGAAGCTCCTCGTCGACTGGATGGCCGCTTGCGCTAGGCAGGCGGCAGGACTCGGAAGGCGCAGCACAGCCCCGTCTCGGAGCTGCCCCCGATCCACGCGTGGAACTCGCCGGGCTCGACCATCAGGCGCATTTCGCGGCCGTAGAACGCCAGGTCATCCGTATGCAGCTCGAAATCGACCACTGCCTGCTGTCCCGGGTTGAGATGCATGCGGCGAAAGCCCTTGAGTTCCCGGACCGGGCGGGTCACGTTTCCGACGAGATCACGCACATAGAGCTGCACCACTTCATCGGCCCCGACTTCTCCCGTATTGCGCAGCACGGCGTGGACGTGGAACGACTCTCCAAGCCTGATCTGGTCGCTGCTGACGCGGATGTCGGAGTACTCGAAGCTCGTGTAGGAAAGGCCGTGGCCGAAGGCAAACAACGGCGTGTAGCCGGCATCGAGATGAAAGGCCGTCATGCCGAGCGAGAGCTGCCGCGCCTTCGGGTCGATGTCGTCGATGTGGACCACGCTGTCCGGCGTCGGCGGCTTGCCCGTGTTCTTGTGGCTGTAGTAGATCGGTATCTGGCCGACCATGCGCGGAAAGCTGACCGGCAGCTTTGCGGACGGGGACTCGATCCCGAACAGCAGATCCGCGATCGCGGGCCCGCCCATCGTGCCCGGATGCCAGGCGTAGAGAATCGAATCGACCCGATCGACGATATCGGTCAGCGTCAGGGGTCGCCCGGCCAGGATCACGGCGACGACGGGCTTGCCGGCCGCGCGGATGCGCGCCACCAGCTGCGCCTGCGCGCCCGGCAGGCTGATGTCGGCCCGGCAGTGAGCCTCGCCCGAGAGGATCGCCTCCTCGCCAAGGAACAGCACGGTCGCATCGCACTGCCCGGCCAGCGCCGCGGCTTCGCCGAATGCACTGGTGTCCCTGCTCCGCGACGTCTCCATCGCCCGCAGGTAATGCACCTCGAACCGCCCGGCCGCTAGCTCGCGGATGGCCTGCAAAGGAGTGACGCTGAGCCCCGCGTCACCGTCGAACACCCAGGTCCCGAGCTGCTCGTCCGCAGCGTCGGCAAGCGGGCCGATCACCGCGAGGGACCGGAGCGATTCGCGCGACAGCGGCAGCACGCGGTGTTCGTTCGTCAGCAGCACGATGCTCTGCAGCGCGGCCTGCCGTGCCGTCGCAAGGGACGATTCGCTCGCGATGGGATGAAAAGCGGCCGGGTCCGTATAGGGGCGCTCGAACAGCCCGAGCTGGAACTTCACGCGAAGAATCCTGCGCACCGCGACATCGATCAGGCGTTCGTCGATCTCACCGCCCCGGACGAGCTGGGGCAGGTGCACGGTGTACGCATCGCCGTGCATTTCCATGTCGACACCGGCCGTCACCGCCTCCCGGGAGGACTCGCGGTCGTCGGCCGTCAGGCCGTGGATGCACAGCTGGCGCACGGAGTCCCAGTCGCTCACGACGAAGCCGCCGAAGGCCCATTCGTCCTTCAGGATCCGCCGGACCAGACGTTCGTTGGCCGTTGCCGGCACGCCGTCGATTTCACTGAACGACGTCATGAGCGTGGCGACGCCAGCGTCGACCGCGGCCCTGAATGGCCGCAGGTGCACGTTCCGCAGCTCATTCTCCGGCACGTTGGCGGCGGCATAGTCGCGGCCGCTCTCGACAGCGCCATAGCCCGCGAAGTGCTTGGCGCAGGCGGCGATCGCATCGGGCTGGCCGAGGTCCGGCCCCTGGAATCCGCGCAGCATCGCAACGCCCATCACGCCGGCGAGGTGGGGATCCTCACCGAGGCACTCCGCGATGCGGCCCCAGCGCGGATCCCGGCACACGTCGATCATCGGCGCGAAAGTCCAGTTCACCCCGTGGGATGCTGCCTCACACGCCGCCACCCGGGCCCCCTGCATGACGAGATCGGGGTTCCAGGTCGCGGCCTGTCCCAACGGAATCGGCATCACTGTCTTGAAGCCGTGAATGACGTCCCGTCCGATCAGGAGCGGAATGCCGAGACGGCTTTCCTGGACCGCGATGCGCTGCAGCTCGTTGACGGTGCCGGCGTCGACCTCGTTGAGCACACCTCCCACGCGGCCCGCTCGCAAGCCTTCGGCCAGGTAGTCGTGGATATAGCTGTCGCCGGCATTGACCAGGCTCATCTGGCCGATCTTTTCCGCGAGGCTCATCCGGTCGAGCAGCGCTGCCACGCGCTGCTCGACGTCTTCGGTCCCGCGCGCTTCTTCCACCACGATGTTGCTCTCGCCCTGGCCTGGGCAATGGGCAGAAATTATTCGCAGCGTTTGACAGCGCTGTCAATCTAACTCACGATCCGGACGGGGGCCGCTGCAGCCAGACATCAATAACATGAGCGAATCCGCGCATTACACGACCGCGCCGGAAGATCGAATCCCGTTCGGCCAGAAGCTGGTCTACGGGCTCGGCGCGTTCGTCAACAATCTCCTCGCCGCCGCGATCGGTGGCATGTCCATCGTGCTGAACCTCGGTCTCGGCATGAACCCGGCCCTGGTCGGCCTGCTGGGCGCCCTGCCCCGGCTGACGGACGCCCTCACCGACCCGCTGATGGGCTACATCTCCGACCACACGCGGTCGCGCTGGGGACGCCGGCGTCCGTACATATTCGTCGGCGCAATTGCCTCGGCAGTCATCTTCGCGCTGCTGTGGCAACTGCCGGGCGACAAGAGCCAGACGTTCTACTTCTGGTACTTCCTCATCGGCTCGATCATTTTCTACCTGGCCTACACCGCCTACGCGACCCCCTGGGTCGCGCTCGGATACGAGCTGACGCCGGACTACCACGAGCGCACGCGGCTCATGGGCGTGCAGAACTTCATCGGCCAGCTGGCCTACGTGGTCGCGCCCTGGTTCCTGTGGATCATGCAGAACGAGGCCTGGTGGGACGACATGCGGCAGGGCGCGGCGGGCCTCGCCATCGGGATCGCCCTGTTCGTCGCCGTGGTCGGCGTACTCCCCGCCATCTTCCTTCGCGAGCGCTTCAAGGAGGTGGCGGTCGCCGGGGCAGTGCCCAAGGTCGACGTCGCCGGCAGCGCACTGCTGCGCAACCTGCGCGAGTTCTTCCGCGCCTTCGCGCTCACGCTGAAATTCGCGCCGTTCCTCAAGCTCTGCGTCGCGACCTTCCTCGTGTTCAACGGCTTCATGCTGATCGCGGCCTTCCAGAGCTACGTGATCATCTACTACGTTTTCGGCGGCGACACGGCGCTGGGAGCCAAGTACGCGGGCTACTCCGGGACTCTCGGCGCGATCTCCACGTTCGTGGTCATCGTGTTCGTGACCTGGCTCGCCACCCGGATCGGCAAGCGAAAGGCGTTCTTCCTCGCGATCGCTGTCTCGATGTTCGGTTATGGCCTGAAGTGGTTCTGCTACGACCCCGACGTCCCGTGGCTGCTCCTCGTGCCGGCCCCCTTGATGGCTTTTGGCCTCGGCGCCCTGTTCACGTTGATGCCGTCCATGATCTGCGACGTCGTGGACATGGACGAGCTGGAGACCCACCAACGCCGCGAGGGAATGTACGGCTCCATCTTCTGGTGGGTGGTGAAGCTCGGCATGGCCGCGGCGCTCGCAGCGAGCGGCTACCTCCTGAACGCCACCGGCTTCGATGTCGCGCTGCAGGGAAACCAGACGGACCGGGCGATCCATCTCATGCGCATCTGTGATGCCTTCATCCCCTTCCTGACCTCGGGCATCGCGATCTGGGTCATTGCCACCTACCGCATCACCGAGGAAAAGGCGCACGAGGTGCGCATGCAGCTCGAGGCCAGGCGGGGCAAGGCCTGAACGCAGGCCGGATGCGGTCCGGCGACCCGAAAAACATGCTGGACGAGGAGTTGGTGGCGCTGAAGGGCTGATCGGGATCGCCGCGACGCCCGAAACGGCCGCGATCACCGATCTTCAGTGGCTGCGGCGCTCCGGTCGATCCGGTCGATCCGGTCGATCGCCTCGATCACGGTGCTCGCGCCGCTCGGGCGACATCTCCCGATACCGCCGATATTCCTCGCGCAGTCGCTGCTGCTCCTCCGGCGGCAGTTCCTGGAAGCGTCGCCAGCGCTCACGCGCCTGCTGCTGCTGCTCGGGCGAGAGGCTGTTCCAGCGCTCGGCTCGCTCCTGGAAGCGCGCCCGTTGCTCGGGTGTCATGGCCTCCCAGCGATCCGCGGCCCGCATCAGCGCCCGCTGGCGTCCGGGTGGCAGTTCTCCCCACCGAGTGCGAAAAGCGTTCAGCACCTGTTGCTGTGCCGGCGTGAGTTGCTCCCAGCCGAGCGCGACCTGGCCGTGCATCGGAGCCTCTGCCGGGCTCGATGCGTCGTCGGCCCAGGCCGGCACCGCGCCGGCCGCAAGCAGCAGCGTGGCGCACAGCGCGAGCCAGCGGTTGGGATGACGGGCGTGCATCAACCGGTACTGTTACCCGAGGGCAGATCGCGGCTCTCGAGCCAGACGTAGAACTCGGGATCCTCGCTCGCGACGTCGAGACCCTCGCGGATTGCGAGCATCTCGACGACCTCGGCCGCCGGTGCACCGTTCGCAGTCCGCACCGCAGGGCCGTCTTGCCCCGCAGGCATGCGCCACAACGCGACGGCCAGCAGTGCGATCGAGGCGGCGGCGGCGGCCGGCAGCCAGCTTCGCCACGGGCTCGCGCGTCCGCGCACGATCTCCTCGATCGCGGCCTGGCGCGCGCGGTTGAGCCGCGAACGCGTCTCGGCGTCGAGCCCGTCGACGCTCGCGTCGAAGAGCTGGCGGGCGTGCCGCTCGGTCTCCGTCCATCGCTCGTCGTTGCTCATCACCACACCTCGGCCAGTTGTTCCCGCAGCGCCTGCAGCGCGCGGAAATAATGCGTCTTCACGCTGCCCTCGGAACAGCCCATCGCGATCGCCGTCTCCGCCACGTCCATGCCCTCGAGACAACGCATCGCGAAGGCTTCCCGTTGACGCGCCGGCAGCGCAACCAGCGCCGATTCGAGACGCTGCATCGCCTCGTCGGCCATGAGCTGTCGGTCGGGCCCGGGCGCGCCATCGGCGACGCGCTCGAGTGGATCTTCCCGCGGCCCGTCGTCGTCGGCGCGCGAGCCCGGCAACAGGCCGAACAACCGCGAGCGCACGCTGCGCCGACGCTGCTTGTCGCGGATGCCGTTGTAGAGGATCCGGTAGAAGAGCGGGCGCCACTCCCCGCTCGGTCGGCCGCCGTAGCTGCGCGCGAGGTGCAGCATCGCGTCCTGCACGACGTCGAGAGCGTCGTCGCGGTCGCGCAGCGCCATCTGGGCGATGCGGAACGCACGACGCTCGACGCCGGCGAGGAAGCGCTCGAGAGTCCCGGCAGCGTCCAGGCAGGCCTCCTCGCGGCGTGAGCGACCGACGTCCACCGGCAACTCGGCCAGCAGCACTTCGAGAGTAGCAGGAGCCATCATGCGGTTAGACTCGACGGTCGGGGCGCGGCAAGTGGACCACCTCAATGGGTAAAACGCGAGTCCCGCCAATTGGTTGACGCGCATATCGTGAGCCGAGATGTGCACTGCACTGCAGCGCCGGTGGCGCCTCGCCCGGCGATCCGCCCCCGGGGCTTCGCCAAGGACCTGCAGCAATCGGCACTCGAATCGTAAGTCAATGATCGGATTGGTTTTAATTTCGACTGGTCAAATTGTCGACAGTCCGGAGAACAGGCCGGCGGAACTGGTACTTGGCCTACATACCCGCTCTCCGTCCACAGAGTTGTCCACAGCATCTGTGGACAACTTCACATAAGCCGGGGCGAGCTTGAACGACATCCTTCGCCTCGCCGTGGACGTGCCGCTGCGGCGCCTGTTCGACTACCGGCCGCCGCCCGGCGTGGACTCCGCGCAGCTGGTGCCGGGGGTGCGGCTGTGGGTACCGTTCGGACGCCGACGGGTCGTCGGCGTGCTCGTCGAGCGGCGGGCCACCTCGGACGTCCCGGCCGCCAGGCTGCGGGCCGCCGCCGCGCTCATCGACGAGACACCGGTGATCGACGCGGCGATGCTCGAGCTGCTGCGCTGGTCCGCCGACTACTACCACCACGCGCCAGGCGAGGTGATTGCCGCGGCCCTGCCGGCCCCGCTTCGTGCCGGTGCGACCGCGCTCGGCACCGAGGAGCGCTGGACGCTGACTGCCGCGGCCCGCGCCGGCGAGCTGCCGCCGCTGTCGGCCCGCGCTGGGCGGCTGCGCGAGATGGCGCAGGCACTGGGCGCCCACGCGGCAGCGGACGCGGCGGTACTGGCCGCACTGTCGCCGCGCTGGCGCGATCACCTGCGCGAGCTCGAGAAGCGCGGCTGGGCGATGCGCCTGAACGTGGCACCCGCCCCGGCCCCGCGACGGCCGGTCAACGTGGGCCAGGGTCCCGAGCCCATGCCGGAGCAGGCTCGAGCCATCGAGGCGATCTCGGCGGCGGGCGGCCGCTTTGCACCCTTCCTTCTGCACGGCGTGACCGGCAGTGGCAAGACCGAGGTGTACCTGCGTTCCATCGCCGAGGTCGTGGCTCGCGGCCAGCAGGCACTGGTGCTGGTGCCGGAGATTTCGCTCACACCGCAGCTCGTGGCGCGCTTCGCCGAGCGCTTCGACGCGCCACTCGCGGTGCTGCACTCTTCGCTGCCCGACCAGGAACGCCTGCGAGCGTGGCGTGCGGCCCGCAGCGGCGAAGCGCCCGTGGTGATCGGCACGCGCTCGGCGATCTTCGCGCCGCTGGCACGACCCGGGCTCATCGTGGTGGACGAGGAGCACGACCCGTCCTACAAGCAGCAGGAAGGATTCCGCTACTCGGCGCGCGACCTCGCACTGGCGCGGGCGCAGCGGCTGTCGGTGCCCGTGGTGCTCGGCTCGGCCACGCCCTCGCTCGAGAGTCTCGAACGCGTACAGGCCGGGCGCGCGACGCTGCTCGAGCTACCGGCGCGCACCGGCGGTGCCAGCGCGCCGTCGATCCACCTGATCGACCTGCGCCGCCACGCCGCGACGCAGGGCATTGCCACGCCGGTCGTGCTCACGATCAAGCGCCACCTCGACGCCGGCGGGCAGGTGCTGCTGTATCTCAACCGGCGCGGCTACGCGCCGACACTGTTCTGCCCGGCGTGCGGCTGGGCCGCACCGTGCCCGCGCTGCGACGCGCGCCTCACGGTGCACCAGCGTGAGGGGCGCCTTCACTGCCACCACTGCGGCAGCGAGCAGCGCATCCCCGAGCTGTGCCCGACCTGCGGCGAGTCCGCGAAGCCCGTGGGCCAGGGCACCGAGCGCATCGAGGAGACGCTCGCGCAGCTGTTCCCGGATGCGCCGCTCGAGCGCATCGACCGCGACGCGGTGCGCCGCCGCGGCGCGCTCGAGGCCGCGCTCGACCGGGTGACGAGCGGCGCGGTGCGGCTGCTGGTAGGCACGCAGATGCTCACCAAGGGACACCACTTTCCGGACGTGAGCCTCGTGGTGGTGCTCAACGCAGACCAGGGACTCTTCGGCACCGACTTCCGCGCCAGCGAGCGGCTTGCGCAGACTATCGTGCAGGTCGCGGGGCGCGCCGGGCGCGCCGAGCGCCCGGGCGAGGTGCTGATCCAGACCGAATACCCCGAGCACCCGCTGCTCGCGCAGCTGATCGCAGGCGGCTACGACGCCTTCGCCACCGCGGCGCTGGAGGAGCGGCGCGCAGCATGCTGGCCGCCGTTCGCGCGCATCGCCGTACTGCGGGCCGAGGCGCCACGGCGCGAACTGCCCATCGAGTTCCTCGAACGCGCACGCGACGTTGCAACCGCCAACGCGCCGCCCGGCCTCGAGGTGCTCGGCCCGGCCACGGCGCCGATGGAGCGCCGCGCCGGCATGTATCGCGCTCAGCTGCTGCTGCACGCACCGACGCACTCGCCGCTGCAGCGGCTGCTCGCGGCCCTGATGCCGGCGATCGAAGACCTGCCCGAGGCGCGGCGGGTGCGCTGGTCGCTCGACGTGGATCCGCTCGAGCTGTTCTGAACGGGGTGCGGCGGACGACTCTGCACCCGCCGCGCCCGCGCGGCTACGGGCGGTCCTTGTGCTTCATCCGCATGCTGCGCATCTCGTCGGGGGAGACCAGCCCGTTGCGGTCGGCGTCGACCTTGTCGAAGCTCTCGGCTAGGCGCGGCATCGACGCCTGGGCTTCGGCGAGCGACAGGCTGCCGTCGCCGTCGATGTCGGCCGCTTTCCAGCGTTCCTCGCCCTTGGCGCGCATCTCGACGCGCATGCGCTCGCGGTGGGCGTTCATTTCGGCGGCATCGAGCTGGCCGTCCTTGTTCGTGTCGGCCGTGTCGAAATCCGCCGACAGACGGGGGTGGGACTGGGCCTCCTCGCGGGTGACGATGCCGTCGCTGTTGGCATCGACGGCGCCGCGCCCGGGCTTCGCGCCGTAGGGCGCGTTGGCGGGATCACCGGCGTGGGCGGCGAGAGCGACGAGCAGCGAAGCGGAAAGGGCAATCCAGCGCATGGGAGTCTCCATTGGTCGGGGTTGAGAGTGACTATCAACGCGCGGCGTGGCCGGCGGTTGACGCGATCCCCAGGCGCGCCCGCACCGGTCCCGCCCGGACTCGCATCCCCGACCGCAATTGCCTAGACTGACCGGCCTCGCCGGCCCTCTTCCACGGCAACGCCTTGAAATACCTGATCGAAAAGCTCGTGCAGGACGCACTCGCCGCCCTGCCGGAGGACCTGCGCGCGGTAGCCGCCACGCAGGCCGCGCCCACGCTCGAGCGCACCCGCGACCCGGCCCACGGCGACTTCGCGACCAACGCCGCGATGCAGCTCGCCAAGGCCGCGAAGCGCAAGCCGCGCGACCTCGCCCAGGCGATCATCGATGCGCTGCCGCCGAGCGAACTCGTCTCGAGGGTCGAGATCGCCGGGCCCGGCTTCATCAACTTCTTCGTCGCGCCCTCAGGCTACCACCGCGAGCTCGAGCGCGTGCTCGACGAGGGCGCGGCTTATGGCCGCAGCGCCCTCGGTGCGGGTCAGCGCGTCATCGTCGAGTTCGTGTCGGCGAATCCAACAGGGCCGCTGCACGTGGGTCACGGCCGCCACGCCGCCTTCGGCGCCACGCTCGCCAACCTGCTCGACGCAGCCGGTTTCAGCGTCCACCGCGAGTACTACATCAACGACGCCGGCCGGCAGATGGACATCCTCGCGGTGAGCGTCTGGCTGCGCTACCTCGAGTGCTTCGGCGAGCAGTTCCCGTTCCCGTCGAACGGCTACCGCGGCGACTACCTGCACCCGATCGCCGACAAGCTGGTCGAGCAGGCCGGGCGTACGCTGTTGCGGCCCGCGGCCGAGATATTCCGCGACCTGCCGCAGGACGCGCCCGCCGGCGACAAGGACGCCTACATCGACGCGGTGATCGCCCGTGCCCGGGATCTGCTCGGCGACGACGGCTTCGAGCGGGCGTTCCGCATCGCGCTCGACGACATCCTCGCCGACATCCGCCAGGACCTGGAGGAATTCGGGGTCCGCTACGACGAGTGGTTCTCCGAGCGCAGCCTCTCGACCGACGGTGCCATCGAGCGCGCGCTCGCGCGGCTGCGCGCCAATGGCGTCGTGTACGAGAAGGACGGCGCCGAGTGGTTCCGCGCCACCGACTTCGGCGACGAGAAAGACCGCGTGGTCGTGCGCGAGAACGGCCTCAAGACCTACTTCGCCTCCGACATCGCCTACCACCTGCAGAAGCGCGAGCGCGGCTTCGACAAGCTCCTGGACGTGCTGGGCGCCGACCACCACGGCTACGTCGCGCGCGTGCGCGCGGGGCTCGTGGCGATGGGCGAGCCGGGCGACAGCCTCGAGGTGCGCCTCGTGCAGTTCGTCACGCTGTACCGCGGCGGCGAGAAGGTGCAGATGTCCACGCGCTCGGGCGAGTTCATCACGCTGCGCGAGCTTCGGCGCGAGGTGGGCAACGACGCGGCCCGCTTCTTCTACGTGATGCGCAGCAACGACCAGCACCTCGACTTCGACCTGCAGCTCGCCACCTCGCACTCGAACGAGAACCCGGTCTACTACATCCAGTACGCCCACGCCCGCGTGTGCAGCGTCATGAGGCAGATGCGCGAGAAGCACTTCGAGCACGACGCCGCGCGTGGACACGCCTCGCTGGCGCTGCTCGTCGAGCCGCACGAGCAGGCGCTGCTCGCCTCGCTGAGCCGCTTCCCCGAGGTGGTCGAGTCGGCGGCGCTGCTGCGCGCGCCGCACGCGCTGGTGCACTACCTGCGCGAGCTCGCGAACGATTTCCACACGTACTACAACGCCCACCAGTTCCTCGTGGACGACCCGGCGTTGCGCGACGCGCGGCTCACGCTGATCCAGGGCCTGCGGCAGGTGGTGCGCAACGGGCTCGGGTTGCTCGGCGTGTCGGCTCCGGAAGCGATGTGATCGTGGCGACCGGCAAGACGCTCAGCCGCGACTACAAGCACGTCAAGCGCCACACTCCCGGCGCGCACGACTTCAACGGCTGGATCGGGCTCGCGGCCGGCCTCGCGATCGGCCTCGCGGTTGCGTTCGGCGTGCACCTGCACTACAGGAACCTCGAGCCCGCCGTGCCGCAGCCCGCAGTGGATGCGCCGCCCGCCTCGGCCCAGGCACCGGAGGAGCCGACGGCACTGGCCGAGAGCGAGGAGCCGGCGCGCTACGATTTCTACGACATCCTGCCGAACCAGGAACTCGAGGTGCCGGAGAGCGCCCTGCAGAAGCACACGGCGCGCCGGACGCTGGCCGAGGGCAGCATCACGCTGCAGGCGGGCGCGTTCAAGCAGGTGGCGGAGGCCGAGAAGCTGCAGGCCAAGCTCGCGCAATACGGCGTCGACGCCAGGATCCAGCGCCTGTCGCTCGAGGACGAGACCTATTACCGCGTGCGCATCGGCCCGATCGCGACCGTCGAGGACCTCGAGGCCGTGCGGGCGAAGCTCGCCGAGGCCGAGGTGGATGCAATGCCGGTGACGGCGGTGGCCGTTCCGCCGCCCTGATCGCAACACCCTGATCGCGTCGGCCGGGTCGGCGCCGCGCCCCGCGCCGGGCGTCAGGCCGGCAGCCGACGATCGTTGGGCAGCAGTTCATCCTTGGGCGGGCCGTCGTGGGTCCGCTTTCGCTCCTTGGGCTGGTCGCTTTGCTGCGGCGTCTGCTCCCCGGCCGGCAGGGTCTGCAGCGGTGCCGGTGCCGGCTCCTCGATGACGGTCTCGCCCGCGAGCAGGACGCGATCCGGCGGGCCGGATGCATCGACCGTGAACGCCGCGAGCAGGCCGGCTGCCAGCGCGGCGCGACGCAAGGTTTTCGGGAAAGCGTGCCTCGTGGACGTCATGATTCGTCCTCCGTTTGCACGGTTCCAATGCAACGCCCGTGCCATCGGCGCGCGGCGACGGCGACCCGCTACGGTTCCCGGCGTAAAACGTGGGCTTGGGCCGCGTGAGGGGACGGAGCCGGCGCCACGTCGCGGGCGAGCCTGTAAGAAAATCCGACTCCCGCGGCGCGGATCGCTTCACATAAGGCGCGCCGCAGCAATCCGCTCACGGAGCAGGCGCGCCTCGAGCAGCTGCCGGGCCTCATCCGAGAGCCCGTCCAGTTCGGTCGTCGCCGCTGCGAGCGCCTGCTGGCGCGCGCGATCGCCGGCAGCATCGTTTGCCTGCGCGATGGCACTGACGTACAGCGCCTCCGCATAGTGCAGGTGGAATTGCGTCCCCGCGCTGCCGACTGCCCGTCGCTCGCGGAAGTATTCCAGCGCGGGCTCGAGCGCCTCGCGCGCCTCGGTGGTCCGCCCCAGCTTCGCCAGCGCGAAGGCCAGCCTCAATTGGCGATCGGCCTTTTCCCGGACTACGTCGCCGAACGCGCTGTCGGGCAATGCGATGCGCCGCCGGGCCGCGGCCTCTGCCTCCGCGAACCTCGAGAGCTGGATCGCCGCATCGGTCAGCCCACCGAGTAACCAGCTCGCGCTGTCGTCGCGGATGCTCTGGCCCAGTTGGTCGTCGGGCGGGAACTCGATCTGGTCGAGCTCGGCAACGATGGATTGAAAGCCTCGGAACGCGGTCTCGGTCTCGCCCATCCGCAGCGCGAGCCAGGCGCGCTCCGCCTTCGGCCGGCCGAGCGCCATGCGGCGGCGGGGGTTGCCTTCCGCGAACTGCGCAGCGCCCACCTCGGTGGCCGCTACCGCCGAGACGAGCGTGCGCTGTGCGTCGGCGCGCAAACCGAGTTCCACCTGCGACTCCGCGAGATCGTACCAGGCGTCCTCGAACACCACCGCCGAGCTGGGCGGAAGCCGTTCGTCGTCCGCGAGCGCGACGTTGGACTCGAGCTTGGCCAGCGCCTCGCGAAGGCGGCCCTGCTCGTAAAGCACGGTTGCAGAGCGGTCGCCGGCGCGGACGAGGTAAACCCAGCTCCCCAGGTCGCTCGGGTTGAAGCGCACGATGTCCTCGCTGGCCTGCTCGGAGCGCGCCGCATAGTCCGATGCCGTCGCAAAGTCGCCGCGTCGCAATGCGATCCTGCCGAGCAGGTCCGCGGCGAGCGCGCGGTTCTTCATGGAACGCAGGTCGCCCGGCCGGCGGGCGAGCACCGCTTCGGCAATCTCGAACACCTCGCGCTCGAGGCGCTCTGCGTCCTCGAGCCGTCCGAGCTCGAGCGAGTGGCGTGCCTGCGAGTCGGCCGTGTCCGCATACACCGACGCGGCCGTCAGGTCGGCGAGATCGCGTGCCCCGAGCCCGGCCAGGATGCCGCGCGCTTCTTCGCAGGTCTCGACCGCCTGGGCCTGCGGCTGGGCGTGGCTCATGTAATTGAGGATGTCGGCGTAGACGATCTTCGCCTCGCGCGAGCCCTCGGGAGACGTCGCAAACGGACGCAGCAGCGCCGCGGCCTCGGGCAGGTCGGTGGATTTCGAGGCGGGCCCACCACCTGGCCCCCAGGCAACGTACGGGGTGAAGAGCGTGAGCGCTCGCCCCAACGTCACCGCCTCGCCCTGGTCCCCGGCGGCGACCCGGTGCTCGAACAGCTCGCGTGCTCGCCCGAGACTGCGCATGCCGTCCTCGGTCTGGTCGGCCGCGAGCTGCGCACCGCCCATTCGCACGAGCGCCATGCCGTGGTAGAGCTGCGTCTGCGGCGTCGTGAGGCCCGACGGCAGGCCGTCGTAGTACTCCACCGCCAGGTTCGCGAGCTTGCTCATGGTCTCGAGCCGGCCCGTGGGCTCGAGTTCGGCGTAGAAGTCTTCGATCAGGAAACCGACCAGCTTTTCGGCGTCGGCCCGCGCCTGCTGTGCAGCAAGGTCGGCCTCGTGGGCGCGCTGATAGTTGATCCACCCGAACACGGCACTGGCGATGGCGACCAGCGCGAGCCCGGCGCTGACGGCCGCCACGAGGCGTGTGCGCTTGAGCGTCCGCCGCGTCTCGGCTTCGCGCTCGCGCTGTGCAGCGAGCTGGCGCTCGGCCTCGTCGCGCGCCTCGCGCTCGTGGCGCAGGTCGCGGCTCGCCCGTACCACGCTGCAGAGCACGTCGTGGGTGAGCTCGACGCGGCGCATGTCGAGTCGCTCCTCGATGCGCAGCAGGCGGCGATCCACCAGCTTCGCGAGCGCATCGGGCGCCGCGCCCACTGCGGCCAGCGCCTTGACCACGCGCTCCTCGGCGAGGCTTTCGCGGTAGCCAGACTCGGTGAGCAGCTCGTCCTCGATGACGCGGCGCACGCCCGACGGCTGGTCGGCCACGGCCCGCTCGTAGAACTCGCTCAGGATGGTGTCGCGCGAGCCCGCGAGCAGGTCGGCGGAAATCTCGGCGCGGCCCTGCGCGAGGCGCACGGTGTTGAGCTCGCGGCACACCAGGCTCAGCAGCGAGGGCTCGACCTCGGCGTTGGCGAGCTCGGTGCCGCCCGCCACGAAGCGCACGATGGACTCGGCGACCTCCTGCGAGACGAGCCGCCCGCCCGGCTTCGTCACGGCGCTCAGCGCCTGCGCGCCGGTCATGCGGGCGAGGCGCATGCGGTTCTGCGTGATGGAGGGCATCGTGCCCTTCACGCCCTCGAGGTGGGCGAGGTAGTCCTCGCGCAGCGCGATCAGGATGCGGTAGTCGGCGCGCGCGAAGTCGAAGTCCTCGGCGGCGGCCTCGTCCTGGTCGAGCCGCTGCTCGAGCGCCGCGGGCGCGCGGTTCTCGACGAGGTCGGCGAGTTCCTCGAGGAACTCCTTGGCGCGCAGCCGACCGCGATCGTCGGCCTGAGCCAGCGTGAAGATCTCCTCGAACTGGTCGAAGATCAGCAGCGGCAGCAGCGTGCGACCGCTCGAGTCGCGCAACAGGTCGCCGCGGTGGTGCAGGAACTCCCACAGCGACTCGCCCTCGATCGCGGTGCCGGGACGGCTCCAGTGGCCGGCCTCGGCCGTGGCCCGGAAGATCGCCTGCTTGATCTGCTCGGCGGGCGGGGGCGAGTCCGGCGAGTAGTCCACCCGCACGTACACCGGGCAGAAGCCCTCGCCGCGCAGCCGCGGCACCAGGCCGGCGCGCAGCAGCGAGGTCTTGCCGAGGCCCGACTGGCCGAAGAGCACGGTGAGGTTCTTGCGCTGCACGCGGCGCGCCAGCTCGGCGGCCTCTTCGTCGCGGCCGTGGAAGTAGGCGCGCGACTCCTCGGTGTAGGAGGACAAGCCGAGCCAGGGATTCTCCGGGTCGATCGCGCGCCCGCCGGCGAGATCGGCGGCGATACGGCTCACGAACGGCCCCCACGGGCCAGTTCCTGCAGGCGGCCGCACGAACTCGGGGCTCGGCTCGCCCCCGGGCAGGCGCGAGATGTGCAGCGCGCGGAACTTCTCCGGCACCAGCGCCCCGGCCTCCGGCGTGTCGTCGATGCACACCGGCAGGATGAACACCGCGCCGTCGGCGATGTTGCGCGAGCGGTCCACCGCATAGCTCCACTCGCGACGGAAGTAGCCCTCGAGCCGCCGCTGCGTGTTCGCCGAGATCACCGGTACGAAGTAGCTGCAGCGGCCGATGTTGGCCTGGATCTTGCGGTCGTAGTCGTCGCCGCCCTCGAGGCGGTCGAGGTCGAACCAGGTGGCGAGGCCGGCGGCGTCGAGCGCGGCCTTGAGCCGCTGCACCGCGGGCAGGTCCTCGCGCGCGTAGCTGATGAACACCGCGTTGTCCGGCATCTCGCGCGCCGGCGGCAGGAAGCGTTGCGGCACCGCGGCGATGCCGGGCGCCGCGGACGCGCCGCCCTGGCGCTTGCTCCAGCGGGCGTGCAGTTCGGCGACGAAAGCCTCGGCACCGCCGTACACGCGCGTCCGCACGCTCACCTGCTGCAGGAACGACACCAGCCGCTCGTCGTTCAAGGTGTGGTCGTCGGCGAGGACCTCGCCGACGTCGCGCGGGTCGGAGAGTCGCTTGCGCTTGGCCATGCGCAGGAACAGCCGCGCGAGCCAGTTCGAGAAGTCGCTGCCGATCAGCAGCAGGTGACTGTGCTCCAGCTCGTGGAACAGCTTCTCGGGCGTCAGGTGCTCGGACTGCAGCGCGCAGATGAACTCGAGCATGTCCTCGTCGGAGACGACGTAGGTGGGCGAGGCCGAGAGCCGCCCCAGCATGTGGTAGACGACCGCGCGCTTGAGCTGGCTGCGCTCGGTGGGCAGGTCGGCGACGCGGTTGGGCGCGTAGGCGATCACCTCTGCCGTCGGCTGGCCGCCGTAGCGCACGAGGTTGACCGCCTTCTCGAGCAGCGGGTCGAACGTGGTGGTGATAAAGAGGTCGAAGTCGGTGATCTCGGCGAGCTGCCGCAGCGCCAGCGGCGGCTCGAACTCCACTTCGCGCATGATCGAGCGCAGCCGCGTGTAGGCTTCTTCGCGGCGACCGCGCTGGCCGAGGTAGCTGCAGACCACGTCGTTGAGGTTGAGCGGTTGCGGCAGCGCGGTGGCGTCCACCTGAAGGCGGGCGGCGAGTTTCTCCGCCAACCACTCATAGAGCGGGCGCAGGCCGCGGTCGGTCTGCACGCGCAGCAGCTCCGGGCCGATGATCGGGATGACTCGGCGCTCCTCGATGTAGTTGAGGAGGTCGTCCCAGGCATCCTCGTCGAACTGCTCGATGGGCAACGCGGAGGTCGTCAACAGGCCACTCCCTGCGTGGGTGCCACGGCACCTGCGTCGTTATTGTCGGGCGAGGATAGCACCCCACGGGCGAACGGGAAGCGCAGGCCCGGGCGTCCTCCTGCCTTGACCGCTACTCGGGCCAGCGGCGGGCGAGCTCGGCGACGATGGCCTCGCGGACCTCGCGGCTCTCGCCAGCCATCCCCTCGGCGTGGGCGATCGCGACGGTGCTGACGAGGCCGCGCATCCAGACCTTGTTGGCGAGCACCACCCGTTCGGGGGAATCCGAGGGCAGTTGCCAGAGGCGATCGTTGGCCGTCTCGATCGGCATGGCGACGCGCTCGGCAAACTCCCGCCGCGGTCCATCCACCAGTACCCCCAGGTTGCTGGCCGGGCGTGGCGCCACGAGCCCGGAGTTCCACAGGTACTGCAGGAACATGTCGTCGATGAACACCTGGTTGTTGAGGTCGCGAATGTCCAGCGTCCGCTGGTTGTTCTCGTACAGGCCGACGATCCTGTCGCGCAGCGCCGGCATGCGGATGAGCCGCAGGTTGCCGGTGCTGAGCAGGTCGGTGTAGGTGGCCCGTGTCAGCCGCAGTGTTCGCCGCCACGTGAGCCGGGTGAGCGCGTCGGCCACCGCTTCGCGATCCTCCGCCGCGACGCCGCCGCGCAGGGCACGGTAGACGAAGACGCTGGCGGTGACCTGCCGCTCCTCGTAGCCCAGGAACTCGTCGAGCACCTCGAGGTCGCGGTCGAGGTCGCGCACCAGCAACTCGAGGTACCGGCGCTCGCTGCGCGCGTCGCGACGGTCGTCCATCCAGCCGTCCACGGCGAGCGCGATCAGGATGCCGAGGATCAGCAGCGCCAGTTCGAGGACGAGCTGTGCCCAGCGCATTTCGCGCAGGGACTCGGAGATGCGGCGGACCGGGTTCACGCGGTGACCTTGCGGCGAGCCGCATCGGCATAAGCCGCGAGACTCTTCTGCTCGAGGTAGTCGCGGCTCCAGAAGCGCGAAAGGTACTTGTGGCCGCCGTCGCAGAGGATGGTGACCACCGTGTTGCCCGGGCCGATCTGCTTTGCCACCCGCACCGCGGCCGCCACGTTCACGCCGCTCGTGCCGCCGAGAAACAGCCCCTCGCGGTAGAGCAGCTGGTAGCCGGTACGCACGATCTCGTCGTCCTCGATGCGTACCGCGTCGTCGATCGGCGAGCCCTCGAGGTTGGCGGTGACGCGACCGATGCCGATACCCTCGGTGACCGACGAGGAGCCCTCGGACTTGAGCGTGCCGGTCGTCACCCAGTTGTAGAGCGCGCTGCCCATCGGATCGGCGAGCACGATGCGCAGTCCCGGCTTCTGTTCCTTGAGGTAGCGCGAGACGCCGCCCAGCGTGCCGCCGGTGCCCGTGGCGCAGGTGAAGGCGTCGATGCGGCCGCCCGTCTCGTGCCAGATCTCCGGGCCCGTGGTGGCGTAGTGCCGGTCGCGGTTGGCGGTGTTGTCGAACTGGTTGCCGCAGACCGCGCCGTCGATCCCTGCCGCCACGCGCGGGGCGACCTTCTGGTAGTGGTTCGGGTCGGCATAGGGGACCGCCTTGACGATCTGCACCTCGGCGCCGAGCGTGCGCAGCAGCGCCGCCTTCTCGGGCGACTGGTTGTCGGGCATCACGATCACGCAGCGGTAGCCGCGGGCGTTGCACAGGTGCGCGAAGCCGATGCCGGTGTTGCCCGCGGTGCCTTCGACTAGCGTGCCACCCGGCTTGAGGAGGCCTTGGCGTTCGAAAGCGTCGAGGATGCCGAGCGCCGCGCGGTCCTTCACGGAGCCGCCGGGGTTCAGGAACTCCGCCTTGCCGAGGATCTCGCAGCCGGTCTCGTCGCTGAAGGAGTTCAGGCGGACGAGGGGCGTGTGGCCAACGGCGTCGGAGAGGGACTGTCGGATCGGCATGGGGCCTCCTCGGCGGGAGACCACATGCTATGCGAGTCCGCGCGGGAGCGGGAGGCGTCCGGCCACGAGCCTATGGCCGGATCCGCCCGCCCACGATCATGAATCGGCGACCTTCAGCACGAGCTTGCCGGTGTTCTCGCCCTTGAACAGCTTCAACAAGGTGTCGGGGAACGTCTCGAGGCCCTCGACGATGTCCTCGCGGGACTTCAGCTGACCCGTGGCCAGCCACCCGGCCATCTCGCGCGCCGCTTCGCCGTAGCGGCTGGCGTAGTCGAACACCACCATGCCCTGCATCCGGGCGCGGTTGACGAGCAGCGACATGTAGTTGCTCGGGCCCTTCATCTTCGTCTCGTTGTACTGCGAGATGGCGCCGCAGATGACGATGCGGGCGTGCATCGCGAGCTGGGTCAGGACGGCGTCCAGGATGTCGCCGCCGACGTTGTCGAAATAGACGTCGACTCCTTTCGGGCAGTGCTGCCTGAGCGCGGCCTTTACGTCCTCGTGCTTGTAGTCGATGGCGGCGTCGAAACCGATCGAGCGCAGGTAGTCGCACTTGTCCGGGCCGCCGGCGATGCCGACCACGCGGCAGCCCTTGATCTTCGCGACCTGCCCGACGACCTGGCCCACGGCGCCGGCAGCGCCCGAGACCACGACGGTGTCGCCCTCCTTCGGCTGGCCGACGTCCAGCAGGCCGAAGTACGCGGTCATGCCGGGCATGCCGAGCGTGCCGAGGTACACGGGCAGCGGCGCCCGACGGGGATCGACTTTGGTGAGCTGCTTCGCCTTGGCGACGGCGTATTCCTGCACCCCCAGCACGCCGACGACGTGATCGCCGACGGCGATCGCGGGATCGTTTGAGGTGACCACGCGCCCCACCGCTCCAGCGCGCATCACTTCGCCGATGCCCACCGGCGCGATGTAGGACTTGCCCTCGTTCATCCAGCCGCGCATCGCGGGGTCGAGCGAGAGGTACAGGATCTTGACCAGCACCTCGCCGTCGCCCGGTTCCGGGACGGGGGCCTCCGTGTATTCGAAGTCGCTGCGCTGAACCATGCCGACGGGGCGGCGGGCAAGCTTGAACTGGTGGTTTACGGGTGCGGTCACGATGGCGTCTCCAATGGTTCAGTGGAATCAGGGTTGATTCTTGTCAACCGGTTGAAGATACGCCGGAGTCGCGTTGCACGCGAACCGATCAGACCTTCTCGATCGCGGTCGCGCGGTTGCTCGAACTACTGAGAACGGTGCAATCGCAAGTAAGTCCCTGCAGCCGCCCGACCCGGCGCAGCAACGCCCCCGCGCAACCAGGCGACTCAGTAGACTGCGCTGCGCGGCTCTCGTTACCCGTGGAGGCACCATGCGCGCCCGCCTTTCCTCATCCCTGGTCCTGCTGCTTGCGTTGGCGCTGCCCGCGCTCGCCGCGGACTACCCTGCGCCCGTCGAGGGCACGCTGACGCTGACCGACTTCCGCTTCCAGTCCGGCGCGGTGCTGCCGGAGCTGCGCCTCCACTACCGTACGATCGGTACGCCGCGGCGTGGCCCGGACGGCGAGATCGTCAACGCCGTGCTGATCGTGCACGGCACGACCGGCAGCGGCGCGTCGCTGCTGCGCCCCGAGTTCGCGGGCGAGCTGTTCCGCAAGGGCGGCGTGCTCGACGCCACGCGCTACTACATCGTGCTGCCGGACGCGCTCGGCCACGGCAACTCGAGCAAGCCGAGCGACGGCCTGCGCGCCGGCTTTCCGCGTTACGGCTATCTCGACATGGTCGAGGCGCAGCGGCGACTGCTGATCGAGGGCCTGGGCGTGCGGCACCTGCGGCTCGTCATGGGCACCTCGATGGGCGGCATGCACACCTGGCTGTGGGGCGGGCTGCACCCGGACTTTATGGACGCGCTGCTGCCGCTGGCGAGCCTGCCGACGCAGATCTCCGGCCGCAACCGCGCCTGGCGCCGCACGCTGATGGACGCGATCACCCGCGACCCGGGCTGGAAGGGAGGTGACTACGAGTCGCAGCCGGCCGGCCTGCGCACGGCGGGCGCGATGCTGTTCCTGATGTCGTCGAACTCCGTGCTGCGCCAGCAGGAGGCGCCGACGCTGGCCGACGCCGACGCGGCCTTGGACAAGTATCTAGAGGCGTTCGTCACGCGTTCGGATGCGAACGACGTGCTCTACCAGGTACAGGCTTCGTTCGACTACGACCCGGCGCCATTGCTCGGCCGCATCAAGGCGCCGCTGGTCGCGATCAACTTCGCGGACGACTTGATCAATCCGCCGGAGCTAGGGTTGCTGGAGCGCGGGATCGCAGCTGTGCCGGGCGGGCGGGCGATCACAATTCCTGCGGGACCGGAGACGGTTGGGCACGGGACGCATTCGATCGCGAGAGTGTGGCAGGGGTACTTGCGGGAGTTGCTGGAGGCGACGGAGGGGCGACAGTGAGCGCGCTTGTAGACTCGGCCGGGGCTGCATTGCGTTGTGAGGGGACATCGCTATGTCACTTCCGACAGGACTGGGCACGCGGAAGACTCACGCCATGCCTATCAGCCAAGGATGGGACGCCCCAACTCATGGGCTCGACGATCATCTTAGTGCGTCCGAACTCCACGACTTATCCCGGCAACGCGGATAAGTTGCGCGTCGACGAGCGTGCTCGACGAGTCGATCGCTTCATAGTCGCTTCGCAATTCTCCGTGAGCTCCAGAAATGTCGGAGAAGGCGTCTGATACCATCATGGGCTGCCACCGTTCGTCTGTAAGGTGCAAGCTAGCTTCCCAGTCCTCGGCGGCTTGCCAGCCGATAGTTCTGCTCCATCGAAATCGTGAGCGTGGGGCAGCTCCGTCCGACACGCACCGAGTCAGCCCGGAAAAGGGCACTCTCACCCGAAGTTGGCAATCGTGTTTCCGACAATCTTCCATTGAGCCGTGATGACCAGAGCATAGCGTCCACTCCAACCAGTACGACAGCTCACCGTTCAGCACCTTCGATCCAAAGCTGCTCGGATCAGCATAAGGCTATCGAAAGACAACGATCGACTCAGAGTGCCGTGCCGTCAACAATCGCCGCCCATATCCCCGCCCCCGATCAGTGAGCCACGATCTCGAAGCCATGTCCCCCGCTCGAACTTTGCTGGACGTATCCGACCCTCTGCCATGGCCAACCCCCATACTTATTGATAGTCCATGTTCCCCTTAGAAACGAGGTATTCGTCGAGCCAGTCTCGGGAGCGCAGCGTGACTTCGGCTCGCCGAGGTTCGTGCAATCTCATTGCGCTTAGTCGCTGACCACCATCTGGATTGCTCTTGTTCGTAGGACCGCCACGCGTTCGTGATCTGACGACTGCTCCGACCTCACACAGTGACCTTCCCGGTTCCGCCCGGTCAACCTCTTTGAACTCGCATAGTCCGCATTGGGACTTGGCTCGAGCATGCTCTGCCATCTTGCCTTTCCAAGTCAGCGCTTCTAGCTCGTTGCTCTACCGACGTAGGTCTTTTCGGCCCGATCAGCGCTTACTTGACCCTTTCGTACAACGATGCTCTCGCGACGTCACTACGTCCGTGCCGCTCTCGACTCCTCGGACAACTCCGCCCAGCTCCGTCGGCAAACGGAACCATCGCACCAACAATGCCGCTCCGAGCGCTCCGGCATTCGTCCAGCTCGGATTTGTCGCGAGCGAATACGATGTCGTACACGATGAATCCGAGACTCGAGAAATGTGTCCGGCAAACGTACCGGTCGGATCCGTTCTGTTGAGTCGGATCGTTTTTGACATACGCGTAGAGGTTTAGGTCATCCTCATACCCAATCGGATCCGTCTGCATGAACCGTCCGAGGGCCGGGTTGTAGAACCTCGCCTTGTAGTAATAGAGCCCGAGCTGCGGCACCGCCGCCTGCCCCGTGTACTGGAAGCGCCCGGTGTTGGACGCCGTCGTCACGCCGTAGGCGTCGTACGTATTGACCTGCTGCATCGTGCCCGACCCCGTCGTGAGCGCCACGATCGAGCCCTGGTGATCGGCGTGCAGGTAGCGACGGCTCGCGAGCGATCACTGACGCGCCCTCGTACCACACGAGCGGTTCGTCAACGGCAGTGCCATGCACGTATCGCCGCAGCAGCGTTCCGCTCGAGTTGTACTCGGCGATCAGCCGGTCGCCGTCGTACAGGAAGCGGGTCGTTCCAGACGGACTGGCCACCTGGTACAGGCGGCCGAGCGGGTCGTACGTAAGCGTGGCGTACTTGGCTCCGCCGGCGCTGGTGAGTCGGTTCTCGGTGTCGTAGTAGAACGTGGTCACACCATCCGACGTCAGGTTGCCATTGGCATCCCAGCTGAGCGTCGCCGGAGCGTCGCCGGTGATCTGCGTGTACTGGTTGAGGCCATTCACCGCATACGAGCGGAGCGAGCTCTCCACCGGGAACTCGTACGTGCTATTCGACAGCGAGCGGGTGACGATCTGGCTCGCCGGGCTGTAGGCGAAGTTCATCGTCAGGTCCTTGCTGGTGCCCGAACCGTCCAGGTCGTGGACTAGACTCTGGAGCCGCGAGAACGGCTCGTAGCCGTAACTCGTCTTCGCCCCGACCGTGTCCCGGGCGATCAGCGAGCGGCGACCCAGCGAGTCGTAATGGACCGACGCCAGGGTGGCGGATGGCCCGTTCTCGGACAGGTGCAGCAGACGATCGGTCGCGTCGTAGGCGTATTCGAAAAAGGCTCCGTCCGGGTGCGTGATACGCGTGCGATTGCCGTGCAGGTCGTAATCAGAGACCACGTTGCGCGTGACGCCGCCGAGGTTGGTGCTCGCCACCCGTAGCCGCCCAAAGCCGTCGTACGCGTTCGTGACGCCAGCACCCGTGGCGGATCCGAACCGGGCATACAGTTGCAGCCCGCGCACGTCGTAGCCGTAGTGCACGCTGTAACCGGGCACGCCGCTCGCGGAGGACGGCACGGCCTTGACCTGCAGCCTGTTGAGCGCGTCGTAGTCGTACGTGAGCGTCCGGCCGTCGCGCTTGCGCAGGGACGTCCGGTTGCCTACGGCGTCGTAGCCGTACTGCTCGTAGTCGGTGACACTGGATTGACCGGCGCCGGTGGCGGCCACCGGGAGGCGCATCTTCACGAGCCGACCGAATCCGTCGTACTCGAACGTGGTCAGGTTGTTGTTCGCGTCCCGGACCGTCTGCCGCTGTCCATTCGAGCTGTACGTGTAGGCAGCATAGGTCTGCTGCAGCGGGGTGCCGTAGGCGCGCTGCACCTGCAGGAGCTGCCCTGCCGCATCGCGGACGCTGCGTGTGATCCGGTCAGGCCCGAACGTCCCGGGCGGACTCAGTGTGCAGGCGCTTGCCGGGAGCGTCGTGTACGCGACCGGGTTCATGCGCACGGCCTCGCACTCGAGCTGGCCGCGCTCGTCGAAGCTGCGCTGCGTGAGCGCGTAGTTCGTGCCGCCGGCCGACATCGTGTCGCGCACCGGGTTGCGGCGGCTGTCGTAGGCGTGATCGACCCGGCGGTGGACGGTAAGCCCGGTGCTCGTCTCGTTGGGCACGGTGCCTTCCTCGATGCTCACCACCTTGTCGTCGGCACTGCGATAACTGAATCGCTTCGCGAGTCGAGTGCCCGTGACATCGGCCGGGCCGATCTCCCAGATGAGCCGCCCGTGCACGTCGTACCGGTTGTACTTCGCGTCGCTCGTGCCCGGCAGTGGACCGTCCTCGACGAGGACCCGGCCCGCGAGGTCGTAGGTGTAACGCGTCTCGAGCGTCTCGCCGCGTGCGGCATCGACCTGGCGCACGACCGCGGGCAGGAAGGTATTGCCCCAGTACTCGTACTCGGTGCGGATCTCGTCCGCGGTACCGCAGGTCGTCGACGTCGCCGCAGATGCGGGTCACGCTGCGGCGGCTGAGAGCGCCACTGGTGGCGTACGAGACCAGGGTCTTGCGGCGCACGCCGTTCGCGTCGGCGGGATCGGTCTGCTCGACGAGCTGGCCCCTGGAGTTGTACGCGAAGTCCGTCTGTCGCCCGAGTCCGTCGCGGAACCACGTCGGCCGGAAGCACAGGATCTCGAACGAACCGCCATTGCACCCGCTGATCGGATAGTGGGCGGTCTCGTTGATCGCCGCGAGTCCGGATCCGGGCTTCGGCTTGGTCGTCCGCGTGACGAGGTTGCCGAGCCGATCGTAGTCCACGACGGTCTCGTTGCCTTCGGGCTGGACCAGGCGGGTCGGCCGGTAGGCCTGGTCGTAGTCGACGGTCGTAACGCGCCCGAGCGAGTCGGTGACGCGCGTGAGGACGTTGCGCCGGCCCGACACGCGCATGTCATAGGCGACGGCGTAGCCGCCAGGCCCCGTGACGATCAGGCGGTCGTACCAGTGGCCCTGCGTCTGCGCGTCGTAACGCACAGCGGCGTAGCTGTAGTTCCACTGCACGCCGTCCCGCGTGACGGCACCCACCAGGGCGTGGCTGGGATTCGCGGTCACCTGCATCGCCGGGGAGGACTCCCCGGGCAGTCGAAGTGATCCGGCATGCGTCTCCACGCTGGTACCGAGTGCGTTGCCGCACGCCTGGCAGGTATAGATGCGCCCACCGAGGTCCGTGATCGTGGTGCCATCCGCGCTGTAGGTGAGCCGCCCGAGTGGCGTTGTCGGCGCGGAGCTGTTGTAGATCGCCGCCTCGGCAGGGGCGCCCCACCCTGCGCTGCCGACGGTACCGCCGTGGTAGGCAATCGTGATGAAGAAACCGAGATTGCTGGTCACCCGGATCGGTCGGTGGAAGACCCGATGGAAGGAATCGCCTTGCAGCCCCGCGGTCTGGTACGTGTAGGTGAGGACCTCGCCGTTCGGATAGCTCACGGCGGAGGCGTAGTAGAGCGACGTCACCTTGTTGTTGGTGGACGTCTGGACGTGCTTGCGGTCGAACACGTAGTGCTCGCCGCTGCCGCCTCTCTGGTAGTGATTGGCGTTCGGGATGAACGACGACCCCGAGCCGGTGAGGCTCTCGCAATCGAAATCCGGGCAGCGGAAGGACTCGGAGGTGCCCGTATTGGTGTGCACCGAGTAGCTCGCCTGCACGGTCTCGGCCGGCCCGCCCGACTGGCTGCCGCTGACGTAGGGCGCGGCGTTCTGCACGCGGTCGAACCGCAGGTTGGGAGATGCCGGCACGGAGAGCACGGGCGGCGCGATTTCGGTCTTGCCGCTGACGATGTTCACGCCATTGGGGTCGCTCTCGACCCGCAGGGGCGAGATGACGATGGGCACTTCTTCCTGGGCTTCCACGGGCGGCATGCCCGTCAGCAGCACCGACGCCAGCAGGAACCCCACGGATGCCTGCATTGAGATGCGTTCGCGCACGGTACGGACCATTGGGTTCGACATGGTCGGCTCCTGGGAAACGTCAGGGGCAGTACTGTCCGGGCGGCAGGCTCTGGCCCTGCGCGACAACCGTGATCGAAGCGGTGCCGGAGTGAAGCTGCCCGGTGCCCGAGTTGCGGATGGCGTAACTCGCGGTGCACTGCTGGTCGTTGCCGGGCTCGCAGTCCGCCAGGTAGAAGTTGCTGTTGGTCCAGCGCACGGCCTGCGCGCCGCTCTCGATGACGGCGCCGGCGAGCGCGCACGTTTCCGAGAAGCTGTGGATCGTCGCCGGGTAACCGTTCAGGTTGGCGAGCGTCGTGATCGGGGTGAGCTGCCCGCTCGCGTGCACCTGGATCGTCGGGTTCAGCACCTGGATGCCTGATGGGGCCGCAATGGTGACCGTGACGCCGTTCGACCCAGTGCGATATGCGCTGCACTCGTTGTCGAAGCAGGCTCGCACTCGGTAGTAGTAGATCCCGCTGCCGCGGCCCAGGATCAAGGCGCTGCGGCCCGTACCGTATTGGAGTAGCTGCTGTCCCGAGAAGCTGGGGTTGGTCGCTTCGTAGAGCTGGTAGGCCGTCACTGTGCCGGTCGACGCGCCCCAGCTGATCATGTATGAGCCCGACGTGCTGCTCGACGGCACGGTGATCGAGGCAGGAATCCCGGCCGGCGCGCCGCTCGAGACCTGCGTGCGGTTGCCCGCGGCGTCGAACCGGTAGATGACCCGCTTGCCGTCGGAGTAGTCGATCCGCGTGAGCCGGCCGAGAGCGTCGTGTTCATAGCTGGCCGTCGCGGCCGTCGCCGTACCGGTGAGCGCCAGCGCGATGAGCAGCCCGAGGGCGGCTCCAAGGAGGTGCGAAGCCCGCACCGAGCGGCTCCTGTGCGCATTGACCTGTCGAGCCGCATCGCTCGCGGCGTCCGTGCCGTGATGCATGGCGATTTCCTTCCCTGGAAACGGCCCGCCCGCTGCGGGCTTCGCGGCTGCTATTGATACGCGCGTCGAGCGCCTCGAGCCTGCGATGAATGTGTCGCGTTCAGGCCGAAATGAGCGAGGCGCTCACGCTGCCCACACGCCGGTCGAGCTGGCGGAAAGTGATCGCTTCCGCGACGTGCCCGCTCCGCACGCACTCCTCGCCGGCGAGATCGGCGAGGGTGCGTGCAACGCGCAGCACCCGGTGATACGCACGCGCCGACAGCGCGAGCCGCTGCATCGCAGTCCCGAGCAGCTCGAGCGCCGCTTCCTCGGCCAGCACGCGCTCGAGCACGGCGCCGCCTTCGAGACGACTGTTGGCGCATCCCTGCCGCGCAAGCTGGCGCTCGCGCGCCAGGACCACGCGTCGCGCCGCAGCGTCCGAAGGCTCCGACGGTGCCGCGCCTGCAATCTCCCCGGGCTGTACGCGCGGCACTTCGACGTGCAAGTCGATGCGATCGAGCAGCGGTCCGGAGATGCGGCCACGGTAGGCCGCGATGCGGTCGGGCGTGCAACGGCAGGTCGCCGCCGGATCGCCGAGGTGACCGCAGGGGCACGGATTCATCGCCGCGACGAGCTGGAACCGCGCGGGGAACTCCGACTGCCGCGCGGCTCGCGAGATCACGATGTGTCCCGACTCGATCGGCTCGCGCAGCACCTCGAGCACGCCGCGATCGAACTCCGGCAGCTCGTCGAGGAACAGGACCCCGTTGTGCGCTAGCGAGATCTCGCCGGGCCGCGGCCGCGCGCCTCCGCCCACCAGCGCCATCGCCGACGCTGTGTGATGCGGACTGCGGAACGGGCGTTGCCGCCACTCCTCGACGCGGAACCCGCGGCCGGCGAGCGAACGCACCGCCGCGGTCTCGAGGGCCTCCTCTTCGGTCATTCCGGGCAGGATCCCGGGCAGGCGCTGCGCGAGCATGCTCTTGCCCGAGCCGGGCGGGCCGATCATCAGCAGGCTGTGACCGCCCGCCGCAGCGATCTCGAGCGCGCGTCGGGCCCTCGACTGGCCGCGAACGTCTGCGAGGTCGGGCGCCGTAACCTGGTAGTCGCCGTCAGGCGGTGCGCCCGCCGCCGGCAGCGTTCGCAGGCCACGGGCGTATCCGCACACCTCGAGCAGGTGCGCCGCACCGAGCACGCGTCCGTGACGGGCGAGCGCGGCCTCGCCGAGATTCCCGGCCGGAAAAATCATCGTGTGCCCGGCGCGCATGCCCTGCAGTGCCGTCGGCAGCACGCCGCGAATCGGGTGCAGCTCGCCGCCGAGGGACAGCTCGCCATACAGCTCCGTGGCATCGAACGGCGCGGGCGGCAGCTGCTCCGAAGCGACGAGGATGCCGATCGCGACCGGCAGGTCGAAGCGGCCGCCCTCCTTCGGCAGGTCCGCCGGCGCGAGGTTGACCGTGATGTGCCCGGCCGGCAGCTCGAAGCCGCAGTTGGCGAGCGCCGCGCGGACGCGGTCCTTGCTCTCCTTCACGACTGTCTCGGGGAGGCCCACGATCGAGAACGCGGGCAGTCCTGTGCCCACGTGCACCTCGACGCGCACCAGTGCAGCCTCGAGTCCCTGCTGGCTACGGCTCAGGATCGTCGCGAGCGTCATGCGTGGCCTCCGGTGCGTGGACGGCTAGCATGTGGACGCACCCTGGTCGGCCGTCAAAGCAGGAAACGGCCGGAAACCCGCAAAAAGTCTTGCGCTGCTCCTCGCCGTTACACCGACCCCCGCGGCGGACAGGCGAACGGCAGCGCGACGGGCGGCGGTCGCCGGACCTGTTCACGCTCGAGGATGCGCATGAGCGAGGGATAGGGGCTCGGATCGAATTGCGGGTAGTTCAGGAAGGTCGACAGGGAATACAGGCGCCCGTCCCGCTCGAGTTGCATCAACAGCTCGCGTGCGGCCGCGTGCTCGCCGAGCAGCATCAGCAGGTGCCAACGTAGAGCGATGTTGTAGGCTTCGGAACTCGCAAGAATCTGCTCCGCGTCCCCACGCCGGCCTTCAGCGCAGGCCTGGCGCGCGGATGCCAGCGCCATCTGCCGTTCTTCATCTCCCTGCGCGACGTTCTGCATGCGCCGCAGGACGTCCGCGGCGGCATCCACGCGGCCGTCCCAGAGCAGTGCCCGGTGTGCCAGATAAAGCAGTGAGAGATCATCCGGCCGACGCTCCAGCAGTGTCATGACCTGGTCGGCTGCACGTGTGTAATTGCCCGAAAGGTGGGCATGGCCCGCATAGTTGAGTACCCCTTGCCCGCGCAGCTGTGCCTCCGGCCATCTGGCCACGAGCTGCTGCTCCAGCAGTTCCTTGTCACTCGTGAGTGCCGCGAGCCTGAACAATTGATTCCTGGCAGTCTGTTCACCCGGTCGCTCGGCCAGGAAGGTCTGGTACAGGCCGATGGCCTTCCGCCAGCGCAGCTCCAGCGTGGCAGCGCTCGCTTCATAGCCGGCTCGCTCGGCCGCCGTGGCGGCGGCACCGATCGCCTGCGTGATGCGCTCCTTGAAGCGCATCTCGACCTGCCCGGGGGGCAGTTGGCTTTCGTCCGCATATCTGGAGAATCTCAAGTGCGTGAGCCAGAAGTCCGCGGCCTCGGCATGCGCCGCGGCAAAGCCGGGATCCAGCGCGCGTGCCTTCTCGAAGAGTTCGTAGCTTTCCTTGAAGCCGGCGTTGGTGCCATCCCTGCGACGAGCCACACCGCGGAGATAGGCCTGGTAAGCCTCCACCGAGCGGGTGCCGACCCTCGCCATGTCCATCAGGGCCTCAGGGTCCATCGTGGTCTGCAATGCCGTGGCAATGCTGCGCGCAAGGTCCTCCTGGATCTCGATCATGTCGGCCGGGTCGCGATCGTAGGTTTCCGACCACAGGTGAAAGCCGTCGGCGGCGCGAATCAGCTGCGCCGTGACGCGGATGCGCTGCGGCGTGCTGCGCACCGAGCCTTCGAGCACGTGGGCCACGCCCAGCTCCGCCGCGATCTGCGGAATGTCCAGCGCACTGCCCTTGTAGCGGAACGACGACGTGCGCGCGCTCACTTGGAGGTCCGGCGTGCGCGCCAGGGCATTCAGGATCTCCTCCGCCAGGCCGTCGGCGAACCACTCCTGGTCACGCGCCGGGCTGAAGTCTGCGAAGGGCAGTACCGCAATGGATTTCTCGGCTGCCGGAATCGCCGGTTTCCCGGTTGGGCTGACCGGCGCCGGCGCGACCGAGTCGTCGGACCCGGACGCAATCTGCGCGTCCGCCTCGAGCCCGCCGCTGCCCGCAAACCAGACGCGCTCGGCCACCAGCACGACGATCACCAGCAAGGCGCCGACGAGGATCAGCCGGTCGGTGCGGCGCCCGGCGTTGGGCCGCGCCAGCTCCGGCGTCACCTCGTCCGTGCGCTTGACGCCATCCGGCGTCAGCTCGTAGGCCCAGGCGAGAACGAGGGCCAGCAGGAATCCGATCACGATCACGACCAGCAGCGACTTGAACACCCACGCGGGCGCGTCGAAGTTGTCGAGCAGGATGTCGGCCAGTTGCAGCACGAGCCACGCCACCACCGCATACGCGGCGCCGACGCGGAAGACATTTCGGCGCTTGAGCTCGGCGAGGAAGCTCATTGCGCGGAGCCGCTGCAATCCAGCCGGCGCCCGGCCGGATCGTCCACCGCCCGGCAACCGGGCGGAAAGCCCTGCGCTTCCCAGAAACCCACTACGCCGGTTTCTTGCATGTAGGCATAGAAACGCGGGTCCTCGTGCAGCCAGCCGAGCGACGGCAGACTCAGGCTGAAGCTAAAGATCAGGCGGGTAAACTGCGATCCTGTCGCGAGGAACACCCGCTCAGCATCCTGGAACATCAGTGCGGCCAGTAGTGCGGGCCGGTGGTCACCTCCCTGTACGTCAGGTTTGGTGGCGGCAAGGAACCCGGCTTGCCGGGAGGGATCCTCGAGCGCCGCCATCAACCCCGCGAGGAACTCGCCGCCGAGTTCCGAATCCTGCAGGAGCAGCGGCTGCGCGGCAGCCAGAATCTCATGCGCACCTGCAGGGTCGCCGGCGTTGGCAAGTCCGATGGCAATTAAGTACGGAAAGAACGGCAACGCGCTCAGCTCGACGGCGCGCTGGGCCAGGCGGCCAGCTTCCTGCCATCTCCCCTGGGTTGCGTAGGCCAACCCGAGGTAGCCGTTGTTGATACCCACCAGCGGGTCCTGGTCCTGCGCGCTGACAAAATACGGGAAGGCACGCTCCACGAAACCGAGCTCCATCCAGGCCAGGCCGAGCCAAAGGCGCGGCGTGGTATCTGCTGCCACGCGGTCGGCCGCTCGCTCGAGCAGTTGGATCCCCTCAGCAATCTTCGCGGCGTCATTCCCTCGCGCCAGCATGGTCCCCTTGACCGCCAGGGCGATGCCGAGGTCGGGGTCCAGGTCCAGCGCGCGCTCCGCGGCCGGCAAGGCCCGCGAGACTTGCTCCGCGCGATCGAGTTCGGTCCTGTAGCCGCCGTAGCCGACCACCCAGCGGGCCGCTCCCAGGAATGCCCACGCTTCGGCGAACTCCGGATCGCGTTCCACGGCGAACGCCAGGTCGGCGATCGCCTCGTCCAGGTCTATCCGTTGGTAAAAGCGCGTGCGTCCGCGCAGGAAGCGCTCGTAGGCCTCGAGGTCGGCCGTGGGCGCCGCAACCGAGACCTTGCGCACGCCGAGCACGCCCACGAGGGCCGTGGTGATCGCGCGCGCAATCTCTTCCTGTACGCGAAAGATGTCCGTCAGGTCGCGCTCGAAGGTCTCTGACCACAGGTGCGTGTCGCTGCGGGTCTCGATCAGCTGCGCCGTGATGCGCACGCGATTGCCCTGTCGGCGCACCGAGCCCTCGAGGATGTGACGCACCCCGAGTTGCCGCGCGATCTCCGGGATCGGCGTGTCCTTGCCCTTGAACGAGAACGCCGAGGTGCGCGACGCAACCTTGAGGCCCTCGACGTCGACGAGGATGTTCAGCAACTCCTCGGAGATGCCGTCGGCGAAATAGGCATTCGCCGGATCGGGACTCAGGTTCAGGAACGGCAGCACCGCGATGGAGTTCTCGGCCGGTCCGGCAACGGCTCCCGCCGCGTCCGTTCCAGCTCCCGTCACCGGTGCACTGGATTCCTCGGGAGCGGATTCCCCGGGCTTCAGCAACCATCCCGCCCCCAGTCCGATGCCAACCGCCACCAGCAGCGCGCTGGCGAGGACCGTGCGCTTGCCGAGCAGGGCGGGCGACTGGCCCTGCGCCTCGGGCACGGCCTCGGTGCGCTTGACGCCCTCGGGCGTCAGCTCCAGCGCCCAGCCCAGCACCAGCGCGATCGGGAAACCGAAAACGATCAGCGCAATGACCAGGTTGATACCCCAGTCGGGCACGCCCATGCGCGGCAACACGATGTCGGCGGCCTGCAGCACCGCAAACGCCGTGGCCGCGTAGACCACCGCGACGCGGACCACCTTCCGGCGGCGCAGTTCGCCCAGGAAATTCATCAATGCCCGTCCGCCCTCGCGCCGCCCCGTCGAAGTCGGCAGCGTACCCGAATGGCCGGGGGGCCGCGCGGGGGCATCCTGTGCCGCTGCGGAGTCGCGGCGAAAGCCTTTCGCTAGAATGCCCCCACCATGAAGCTGCACCAACTCCGTTACCTGGCTGCCGTGGCGCAATCTGGCCTCAACATCACGGCGGCAGCCGAGAAGCTGCACACGTCCCAGCCCGGGGTGTCGAAGCAGATCAAGCTGCTCGAGGACGAGCTCGGCTTCCAGATCTTCGTGCGCGACGGCCGCAACCTCTCGCGCGTCACGCCGGCCGGCCAGCAGGTGATCGACCGCGCGGTGCGCATCCTGCGCGAGGTGCAGAACATCAAGCGCCTCTCGGACGACTTCAAGGACGAGGCGCGCGGCTCGCTCTCGATCGCGACCACGCACACCCAGGCGCGCTACGTGCTGCCGCAGGTGATCAAGGAGTTCCGCGACACCTACCCCGAGGTGCGCCTGCACCTGCACCAGGGCACCTCGGAGCAGCTCGGCGAGCTGGCCGCGCTCGACCGCATCGACTTCGCGATCGCCACGGGCTCGCAGTCATTGTTCGGCGGCTACGCGCTGCTGCCCTGCTACCGCTGGCACCGCCACGTAGTGGTACCGAAGGGCCACCCGCTCGCGAAGCACAATGCGCCCACGCTCAAGCAGCTCGCGGCGCACCCGATCATCACCTACGTGTTCGGCTTCACGGGGCCGTCGTCGCTGATGGACATCTTCGCGAAGGAGGGCCTGGTGCCGGACGTGGTACTCACCGCCCGCGACGCCGACGTCATCAAGACCTACGTGCGGCTCGGCCTCGGCGTCGGCATCGTCGCCAGCATGGCGATCGACCCGAAGGACGACGCCGACCTCGTCGAGATCGACACCTCGCACCTCTTCCCCGCCCACACCACCTGGATCGGCTTCCGCCGCGGCGGCCTGCTGCGCAAGTACCAGCTCGACTTCGTGCAGCGCTTTGCCCCGCACCTCACCAAGCGGGTGATCGAGAAGGCCGCGGGTGCGGCCTCGCAGGCGGAGGTCGATGAACTCTTGAAGGACCTCGAACTGCCACTCCGGTAGCGGCGCTGCCGCGGAGATTGCCCTTGAGCTCGTTCGAATACGCGATGGTGCTGGTCTCCGCGCCCACCATCGACGAGCAGTTCGTGCCCGGCCACTGGTGAGCGGCGGCTGGGTCCCTGTGGCAAGCTGGCGCGATGGTCGCCGGCCGACGCCTGAATCCTGACCCATCGAGTTCCCCTGCGGCGTCGCCCGCGGGCGGACCCGGCCTCGCGACGTTGCGCGCACTGCCCGAGGTGTTCCAGTACACGCGGCACGCGCTCGAGCTCGTGTGGTCCACGAGCCGGCCACTCACGATCGCGCTCGCGCTGCTGACGTTGGTCGCCGGCATCGTTCCCGCCGGCATCGCGTTCGTCGGGGCGATGATCGTGGACGCCGTGGTCGCGGCGATCGCGGTCCATACCGAGACGGGCGCGGTGGACCTCTCGACGGTGCTCGGCTACGTGGCACTGGAGGGACTGCTGGTTGCGGCCCTCGCAGCCACGCAGCGCGGGCTGTCCACCTGCCAGTCGCTGTTGCGCGCCCAGCTCGGGCAGCGCGTCAACGAGATGATCCTCGAGAAGGCGCTCACGCTCGAGCTGCGCCACTTCGAGGACTCGGAGTTCTACGACAAGCTCACGCGCGCCCGGCGCGAGGCCTCGACACGCCCGCTGTCGCTGGTCATGCGTAGCTTCGGCCTGGTACAGAATTTCATCGCGCTGGTGAGCTACGGCACGCTGCTGTGGCAATTCTCGCCCTGGGCCGTGCTGGTGCTGCTGCTCGCGGGCTTGCCGTCGTTCGTGGCGGAGGCGAAGTTCTCGGGTGACGCCTTTCGCCTGTTCCGCTGGCGCTCGCCCGAGACGCGCATGCAGATGTACCTCGAGACGGTGCTGGCCCGCGAGGACCACGCCAAGGAAGTGAAGCTGTTCGGGCTCGGGCCGCTGCTGCTCGAGCGCTACCGGGCCATCTTCCGAAAGCTCTTCAGGGAGGATCGGGCACTCACGATCCGGCGCGACACCTGGGGCTTCGTTCTCGGACTGGTGAGTACCATCGCGTTCTACGCCGCCTACGCGTGGATCGCGATGAGCGCCGTCCGCGGCCAGATCACGCTCGGCCAGATGACCATGTACGTGCTGCTGTTCCGGCAGGGGCAGGCCGCGGTATCGGCGAGCCTGACCGCCATCAGCGGCATGTACGAGGACAACCTCTACCTCTCGACGCTCTACGACTACCTCGACACGCCGGTCGACACACCCGCCGGGGCCGCCGTCGCGGGTCCGCTGCCGGGCGACGGCGTGCGGTTCGAGCAGGTGAGCTTCACGTACCCGGGCGCGACCGAGCCCGCCGTGAGCGAGGTGAGCTTCCACCTCCCGCCCGGCCAGAGCCTCGCGCTCGTGGGCGAGAACGGCTCGGGCAAGACCACGCTCATCAAGCTATTGACGCGCCTGTACGTGCCCTCCGCTGGCCGCATCATCCTCGACGGCCTCGACCTCGCCGAGTGGAGCCCGACGGCGCTGCGCCGTCGCGTCGCGGTGATCTTCCAGGACTTCGCCCGCTACCAGCTCAAGGTGGGCGAGAACATCGGCGCCGGCGACGTCACGCACTTCGAGGACGAGGGGCGCTGGCGGGCGGCAGCCGAGCTCGCCACCGCGTCGCCCTTCGTCGCGGACCTGCCCGAGGGCTACCAGACCCAGCTCGGCAAGTGGTTCAAGGACGGACGGGAGCTCTCCGGCGGCCAATGGCAGAAGGTCGCGCTCGCACGCGCCTTCATCCGCGAGGGCGCCGACATCCTGGTGCTCGACGAGCCCACGGCGGCGATGGACGCGCGCGCCGAGGCGCAGGTGTTCGAGCAGTTTCGCGAGCTCGCCCGCGAGCGCATGGTGATCCTGATCTCGCACCGCTTCTCGACGGTGCGCATGGCGGACCAGATCCTGGTCATCCAGGGCGGGCGCATCCTCGAACGAGGCAACCACGAGGCACTGATGCAGCTCGACGGGCACTACGCCCACCTCTTCGCGCTGCAGGCGCGCGGCTATCGCTGAGGCCACGAACCTTTCCGGCTCACACAGGTCGCATCGGACATGCACGACGACACGATTTCCATCTCGGGCGCCACCAACTTCCGCAGCCTCGGCGGCCTGCCCGCGGCCGGCGGGCGCCGCATCCGGCCGCACGCGCTGATGCGCGCCGATCGCCTGATCGGGCTCTACGAGCGCGACTGGAGTGCGCTCGCGCGCGCCGGGCTCGCCACCATCTGCGACCTGCGCAGCGACGCCGAGCGCGCCGAGCACCCGAACCGTTTGCCCCAGGGCCTCGCGGTGCACGAACTCAACTGCCGGGTGAACAACGACCTGCGGGCCGATCCCACGCTCGGCCGGCTGATGCTCGACGACCCCAGCGCGCGCGGCGCCGAGCGCGTGATGATCGAGATCTACCGGCGCTTCCCGGGCTACATGGGCGGGACGCTCACCGCGGTGGTCGAGCGGCTGCTCGCGGGCGGCGCGCCGATGCTGGTGCACTGCTCCGCCGGCAAGGACCGCACCGGCTTCGTGGTCGCGATGCTGCTGCACGCGCTCGAGGTGCCCGAGCCGCTGATCCGCGAGGACTACCTCGCGTCGCGCCGCTGGCCGGGCGCCGTGCACCATCGCGCGTTGCTCGCGGCGCGCCTGGGGCGCTTCATGGCGGCCGGCGAACTCGAGGCGGCGGTCGATACGGTGATCGACGTACGCGACGCCTACCTCGACGCGGCGATGGAAGCGCTGCGGTCGGAGTTCGGCTCGGTGCTGGGATATCTCGATGCCGCAGCAGGTCTCGATGCCAGGCGCATCGATCGCCTGCGAGACCGGCTCCTGGAGTGACGGGCGCTCGCCGGCGTCCGCGCCACCCGCCCGAGCCACTTCCGCCGCCCGACCTGCTTGCGCCCGTGGCGTGAAACGGGTATCTGTCCCACCCACGCACTGGTTTCCGGTCGCGACAACAAGAGTCAGGAGGAGCCGTGGACAATTCAAGGTCGATCGCCCGTGGGCGAATGATGGCGACGTTCGACTCGTGCGCCGCGGCTGCGCTGCTGGTGGCGGCGTTCCTGCTTCTCCCGGGCTGCGCGAAGTCACCCGAGACGCCGGCGAAGGCGGCGGCTCCGCCTCCGTCCGCGGCGCTCGCGACGGAGCGGACCAGCAGCGTCACCATGGCCGACGCCATTCCGACGATCGGAATCAGCACGGCGAACGCCCAGGAACTCGTCTCCCCGCGGGACGGCAAGAAGCCGAACATCCTCGTCATCTGGGGGGATGACATCGGCACCACCAACATCAGCTTCAACACGCGCGGACTGATGGGCTACCAGACGCCGAACATCGACCGCATCGCGCGCGAAGGCGTGTCCTTCACCGACTACTACGGCCAGCAGTCGTGCACCGCGGGCCGCGCGGCCTTCATCGGCGGCAACAACCCGATCCGCACCGGCATGACCAAGGTGGGCGTGCCCGGCGCGAAGGAAGGCTGGCAGAAGTCGGACGTGACCATTGCGACCGTACTCAAGGCGCAGGGCTATGCGACGGGACAATTCGGCAAGAACCACCAGGGTGATCGCGACGAGCACCTGCCGACGATGCACGGTTTCGACGAGTTCCTCGGCAACCTCTACCACCTCAACGCCGAGGAGGAGCCCGAGAACGAGGACTACCCGGCGAATCCCGAGTTCCGCAAGATGTTCGGGCCTCGCGGCGTGCTCAAGACGGCCGCCGACGGCAAGGGCGGCCAGACCATCGAGGACACCGGTCCGCTCACGAAGCAACGGATGGAGACGATCGACGACGAAACCGTTGCCGCGACCAAGGACTTCATCTCGCGCCAGGTGAAGGCCGGCAAGCCCTTCTTTGCGTGGTGGAACGGCACGCGCATGCACTTCCGCACCCACGTGCGCGACGACCGTCGCCACGAGGGCAACGACGAGTACACCGACGGCATGATCGAGCACGACGGGCACGTCGGCGAACTGCTCGCGCTCCTCGACGAACTCGGCATCGCCGACGACACCATCGTGCTCTATTCGACCGATAACGGCCCGCACTTCAACACCTGGCCCGACGCCGGCAACACGCCGTTCCGCAGTGAGAAAAACTCGAACTGGGAGGGCGCCTATCGCGTGCCCGCGTTCGTGCGCTGGCCCGGGCGCTTCCCCGCCGGCGTGACGGTGAACGGCATCGTCTCCCACCAGGACTGGCTGCCCACGTTCGCCACAGCAGCCGGCGCGCCGGACATCAAGAGCCAACTCCTCAAGGGCGTGAAGCTCAACGGCCGAAGCTACAAGAATCACATCGACGGCTACGACATGCTCGACTACCTCGCCGGCAAGGCGAAGGACTCGCCGCGCCCGGGGTTCATCTACGTCAACGACGATGGCGAAATCGTTGCAGTCCGCTGGAATGACTGGAAGGTCGTCTACAAGGAGAACCGCGGCGAGGCCTTCGGCGTCTGGCGCGAGCCGTTCACGAACCTGCGCGTGCCGCTCATCTTCAACCTGCGCCGGGATCCCTACGAGCGTGCACAGCACAATTCGAACACGTACGACGACTGGCTGCTCGACCGCGTCTTCATCATCTTCGGCGCCAATGCGGGAGCGATGCAGTTCCTGCAGACGATGAAAGAGTTTCCGCCGAGCCAGGCGCCGGGGTCCTTCAACCTCGACTCGGCCATGAAGGAGATCGACAGCGCCGGCACGCTGGAGCGCTAGGCAGCGAGCCGCTTCACCATCCGGATCGCCCCCATGGACACCGTGTCCGTGAGCGGCTGGGCGACCGGGCCTTGCGCCTCGTAGCCGCAGCGCCGGTAGAAGGCCGCCGCGTTGAACGAGGCGTTCAGTTCGAGCGACTCGAGTCCGAGCGCCCGGCATCGTTGTTCCATTTCACGGAGCAGTCCCTGGCCGATTCCCTGACCTGCCAGTTCCGGGTGGACGTACAGCGCCTTGAGCAGCGCCTGTTCCGGAAGCGCGATGCAGAATCCCACGATCGCGTCGCCGCCTGCGACCGCGACCGCGCTCAATGTCGAATCCCGGCCGATGAGATCGGCCAGCCAGTTGTTGCGGCTCGCATCCGGTGGCGGCGACCACGCCTCGAGCACGTCGTCGGGATAGTGGCCGCGACCGATGGCCCGGACGGCGGCGTAATGGATACCAATCATCGCGGGAGCATCGCCAGGGAGCGCTGGACGATGGAAAGTGGGGGACGATTTCATGCGCGTGACGTGTACCAGTGCGCAGCCGCGGCGATGACGAGGCAGACCAGCGCGACGACGTCCGCGGCAAAGACGCGCCCGACCTGCGCGTTGTAGTTCCCGACGGACCACGCGAGGCAGAGAAACGAAACGACACTGATGAAGCCCGCAACGAGCGCCAGAGGTTGAAGCGCCGGCCTGAAGGCTGCAAGCAACAGGAACGCGCCGAGCAGCCCGAACAGCACCGCGCGATGTCGCATGAGGATCGCGAGGTCCGGCTGGTCGAACGACAGGCCGTACAGTGCAGCCAGGCGCTCGCTGCCAAGCACCCCGGACAACGGCATCAGGTGGATGACCCCGACCACGACCAGCATCGCCGAAACCACGTATCGCATCGGATTGCCGCCGTCGAAAACTGCCGGCAATAGAGCATCGGTTTACCGGCCGGTCAAATGTCGGCCCGGGCGGAGGCCGCACACCAGGCGACTTCCGCTATCCTTCCGCCGGTCCATCACCCCTCGCTACGTCGTCCTGCAGGCACGGACATGACCCTCCCCTCCTACGAGCGCCTCGGCGTCTTCTACCTCGGTCGCGAGTACGACCCGGCCTCGCAGCAGCCCGGCGCAGAGCTGCTCTACGACTCGCGCGACCTGACCACGCACGCCGTGTGCATCGGCATGACGGGCAGCGGCAAGACGGGCCTGTGCCTGTCGCTGCTCGAGGAAGCTGCCATCGACGGCGTGCCTGCGATCGCCATCGACCCCAAGGGCGACATGGGCAACCTGCTGCTCGCGTTCCCGGACCTGAAGCCGGACGACTTCCGCCCGTGGGTGGACGAGGGCGAGGCCGCACGCAAGGGCAAGAGCCCGGACGAGTTCGCCGCGGCGACGGCCGAGACTTGGCGCAAGGGTCTCGCCGAGTGGGGCCAGGACGGCGAGCGCATCGCCCGCCTGCGGGCCGCGGCCGAGGTCGCCATCTACACGCCTGGCTCGGAGGCGGGCCGGCCGCTGTCGGTGCTGCGCTCGTTCGCGGCACCGGGCGCGGAGACGCTGGGCGACGCGACGGCGCTCAGGGACCGCATCGGCTCCTCGGTGGCGGGGCTGCTGGCCCTGCTCGGCATCGAGGCCGACCCGATCAAGAGCCGCGAGCACATCCTGCTGTCCGCGATCCTGGATGCCGCGTGGCGCAAGGGCCAGAGCCCCGATCTCGCGGCGATCATCCAGGCCGTGCAGAAACCGTCCTTCGACCGCGTCGGCGTGTTCGACCTCGAGAGCTTCTACCCCGCGAAGGACCGCACCGAGCTCGCGCTGCGCATCAACGGCCTGCTCGCTGCACCCGGCTTCGAGTCCTGGCTGCACGGCGAGGCGCTCGACATCCAGAACCTGCTCTACACCGCCGAGGGCAAGCCGCGCATCGCGATCATCTCGATCGCGCACCTGAACGACGCGGAGCGCATGTTCGTCGTGACGCTGGTCGCGAACGAGCTCGTCGCGTGGATGCGCCGCCAGCCTGGCACCACCAGCCTGCGCGCGCTCTTCTACATGGACGAGGTGTTCGGGTTCTTCCCGCCCTCGGCCATGCCGCCGTCCAAGCTGCCGATGCTCACGCTCATGAAGCAGGCGCGCGCCTTCGGCATCGGCGTGGTGCTCGCCACGCAGAACCCGGTGGACCTCGACTACAAGGGCCTCGGCAACGCGGGCACGTGGTTCATCGGCCGCCTGCAGACCGAGCGCGACAAGGCGCGCGTGATCGAGGGGCTGCTCGGCAGCGAGGCCGGCGGCGGGCTCGACCGCGCCGGCTACGAGGCGCTGATGTCGAACCTTGCGCAGCGCACCTTCCTGATGCGCAACGTGCACGACGACGCGCCGGTGCTGTTCCGCACGCGCTGGGCGCTGTCGTACCTGCGCGGGCCGCTGACGCTCGCGGAGATCCGGCGGGTGACGGCGACGTCCCGGGCCGGCGCATCGGCCCCGGCGACTGCGACCCCTGCCGGGACTTTGTCGCCTGCCAGCGAGGCACCATCCGCCGCGACGACTACGCGACCCGTCGTCCAGCACGGCGTCACGGAGCGATTCCTCGCGGGCCCGGGCGGCGGGCAGCCGCCCCGCTATCAGGCATGCATCGGCGCCCTCGTCCGGGCGCGCTACGTGCTCGCGAAGGCCGACCTCGACGCCTGGCGGACGGCCTACTACCTCGCGCCCCTGGGCGCCGACGGCCCCGACTGGGCGCAGGCCGAGGTCGTCCCCGATCCGGGCCCGGAGTTCATCGCGGAGCCCGTGGGCGGGGCGAGCTTCGCCGTCATCCCGGCCGCGGCGTCGTCCGCACGCGAGCACAAGCGCTGGGCAGGCGCGCTCGAGGACCACGTCTATCGCAACGTCGCGCTCGAACTGCGCTCGTGCCCGGCACTCAAACTCACCGCCGCGCCGGACATGAGCGAGGGCGAATTCCGCGCCCGGATCGCGCTCGCCCTTCGGGAAAAGCGCGATGCCGCGGTCGAGGCGCTGAGGAAGAAATATGCCTCGCGACTCGGGACCCTCGAGGACCGCGAGCGTCGCGCCGTGCAGAAGGTCGAGCGCGAGCGGTCGCAGGCCAGCAGCCAGGCGCTCAGTTCGGCGCTATCGGTCGGTGGCAGCCTGCTCGGCGCACTGTTCGGCGGCGGCCGCCGCGGCGCAGCCAGCAAGGTTTCGACGGCAGCCCGCAGCGTCGGCCGTGCCAGCAAGGAGCGCACGGACGTCGCCCACGCCGAGGCCGACGCGCGTGCGCTGCGCGAGCAGGTCGAGGCCCTGAACGGCGAGCTCGAGGCCGAGGTCGCGCGGCTCGAATCCGAGTTCGATCCGCAGGCGATCCGGCTCGAGTCGGTGCCGGTCAAGCCGCGCAAGGCGGACATCGCGGTGCAGGACCTCGCGCTGGTCTGGCGCCCGTGACGTAGAATCGGCCGCCCCGAAGGAGGCTCGCGATGGACGACCTGGTCAAGCGTCTCACCAAGGAACTCGGCGTCACGAAGAAGCAGGCGCAGGGCGGCCTCGTGGCGCTGCTGCGCGCCGGTGAGCAGAACATGGCGCGGCGTGACTTCGACCAGTTCGTGGCCGACATTCCCGGCGCCGACAAGCTGCTCAAGTCGGCGCCGCCGCCGAGCACGCTGTCCTCGCTCGCGGGGGGGCTGGGATCGCTGTTCGGCGGCCGAAGCAGCGCCGGGCGCTGGGCCGGCCTCGCGGCCTCGTTCACCGAGCTCGGCGTGGACATCGACACGGCCAAGAAATTCGGGCCGATCGTCATCGACTACGTCCGGCACCACGGCGGCGAGAACATCGTCAAGCAGATGCGCGCCGCGCTGAAGATCTGAGCTCGCCGGTGCACTCGTGAACCTCTCGTGCCGCGTGCGACCCTTCGCCTCGTTCACCGTGCTGCTGGCCGCTGCCGCGCTCGCGAGCGGCTGCGGCTCGCGCAGCCGCGAGCTGCAGTCCGGCAGCTACCGGGCCGTGCTCGAGCTGCCCGCCGGCGAGCTGCCGTTCGGGCTCGACGTCGCGCGCGAGGACGGCGCCGTCGTGCTGTACCTCGTGAACGGCGAGGAACGGGTGCGCGTCACGGAGGTCGAGGTCGTCGAAGGGCAGCTCACCGCCAGGATGCCGGGCTTCGAGAACACGCTCACGGCCCGCGTGCGAGGCCGCAGGCTCGAGGGCGAGGTGGCGCTGCTGCGGGCCGGCGGCGAGCGGCAGGTGCTGCCGCTCACGGCCGAGCTCGGCCAGGACTGGCGCTTCTTCGAGAAGCCGCTCACCGACAACGCCGACGTGGCCGGACGCTGGTCCGTAACCTTCACGGACGACGACGGTCGCACGAGTACGGGCGTGGCCGAGTTGGCGCAGTCGTTCGATCGCGTCACCGGCACCATCCTGACGCCGACCGGCGACCATCGCTTCCTGGCCGGCCAGGTTCGTGGCGACGAGCTATTTCTCTCGCGTTTCGACGGCGCTTCCGCCTACCTGTACCGCGCCCGGCTGGACGAGGACGGCGATCTCAGCGGCGAGCACTGGTCCGGGCGAACCTGGCACCAGCGATTCGCCGCCAGCCGCGATCCGGACGCCGTGCTCGACACCAGCGCGGTCGCCACAGGCGTGCGCGATCCGGGCGTGAAGCTCGAGTTCACCTTCCCGGACCTCGACGGCAATCCCGTGTCGCTCGCCGATCCTCGCTTCCGGGACAAGGTGGTGATCGTCACGCTCGCGGGCAGCTGGTGCCCGAACTGCCACGACGAGGCGGCGTTCCTCGCCGCGCTGCACCGGGAGTTCGGGAGCCAGGGGCTCGAGGTCGTCGCGCTGATGTTCGAGCACTTCGGCGACTTCCCGCAGGCGGCCGCGGCGACCCGTCGCTTCCGCGGGAAGTTCGGCATCGAGTACCCGACCCTGATCGCCGGCACCTCCGACAAGGACGACGCGTCCCGGGCGCTGCCGCAGCTCACCGGCGTGTTCGCCTATCCGACCACGATCTGGGTGGACCGCACGGGCACGGTGCGCAAGATCCACGCCGGCTTCTCCGGACCGGCCACGGGCAGGCACCATGAGGACCTGACCCGAGAGTTCACGGAGTTCACGCGGGAGCTGCTGGCCGAACCGCCTGGGAATGGAGCCTGACCATGCCGTCCTTCGACATCGTTTCCGAGATCGACCTGCACGAAGTCACCAACGCCGTGGACCAGGCCAGCCGCGAGGTCGGCCAGCGGTTCGACTTCAAGGGCACGAATGCCAAGTTCGAACAGAAGGAAGCGGTGGTGACGCTTTCGGCGCCCGCGGACTTTCAGCTCAAGCAGATGCTCGAGATCCTCAAGCTCAAGTTCGCGAAACGCGGCATCGACGTCGCCTGCCTGAAGGTGGACGAGCCCGTGACCACCGGCCAGACGGCGCGGCAGGTGGTGACGCTGCGGCAGGGCGTGGACACCGAGCTCGGCAAGAAGATCCAGCGCCTCGTGAAGGACTCGAAGATCAAGGTCCAGTCGGCGATCCAGGACCAGCAGGTGCGGGTCACCGGCAAGAGCCGTGACGACCTGCAGGAAGTGATCGCGCTGGTGCGCAGGGCGGAGTTCGACCTGCCGCTGCAGTTCACGAATTTTCGCGACTAGAACTGCAGCTTGACCCCGGCCATCCAGCTGCGCGGGGCGCCCGGACGGGCGCCCGCGGGCCGGAACGCGACGTTGTATTCCTCGTCCGTCAGGTTCGTGACGGTCGCGAACAGGCTGGTCCGCTCGGTGACGTCGTAGCCGGCCGAGAGGTCGAGCAGCGTCCGACTGTCGATCCTCTGGTTGGGCGGGATCGGGCCCGATCCGGCCTCGGCGCGCGTTTCATCCACATAGTTCATGGTCAGGAAGGTGCGCCAGCGCCCCGCGTCGATCCCGGCGTTCAGCGTCAGCTGGTGCTCGGGGACCAGCGGCAGCTCGTCGCCCTCTTGGACGTTGCCCCACTCCTCGAAGCTGCTGTTGAAGGTGTTCTGGAATTCGCCCTCGGTCCAGGTGTAGACGGCCGAGAGCGGGACCGACCAGCCGCTGCCGAGCGCCCGGCCAGCGTCGTAGGCCGCGATCAGCTCGAGGCCGTAGACCTGCACCTCGCCGCCGTCGTACTGGTCGCCGATGTCGCAGTTGCCGCCCGTCGAAGCGGTGCAGGTGCCGAGCAGGTTCTCGTAATCGACGAGGAAAGCCATTGCATCGACCGAGCCTGCGCCGCGCTCGAAGCGGACGCCCGCCTCGTAGTTCCAGGACTCCTCCGCATCCGCGTCCGAGCCGGGCGCCGGGTTGACGAAGCCGCGGTGAATGCCGCCCACCAGCCGGAAGTCGTCGCTCAGGTCCCAGGTGCCGCCGATGCCCGGCAGCACGACGTCGACCGTATTGCGGGCAACGACCGGCTTGCCGTTGCGATCCGGGTCGGCGGTGCCGTAGGTGGTGCGCTCGAGGTCGATCGTCTCGTAGCGAAGCCCGGGAGTGAGCGTGAAGCGGTCCCAGCTGATGGTGTCTCGCACGTAAAGCGCCCAGGCCTCGGCCGCACCAATGCGGTTGTCCTGCGTGCCGGGCGCGCCGGCCGCGGTGAGCAGCATCCGGCCGTCCACCATCTGGTAGCGGTCGTCGTTCTGGAAGCGATCCTCCTCGTCCTCGTGGTAGCGGACGGAGAACTCGAGCTGGTGCGACGCGTTCAGTCCTTCGAACGCGTAGCCCAGCACCGACTGGATGCCTGCGCCGTAGTACTCACGGTTGTTGTTTCGCACGCGGAGCGCGCCCGCGGCGCTCGAGGTGCCGGGCTCGCCCACGATGGCGGCGAACTCCGTCGGATAGCTCGCCGGGTTCTCCAGGATCGCCGACAGGCTCGAATAGCCGGTGTTCGCGGCGTTGCGGACGTCGTTCAGCTTGTACCAGGCGCGCTCGGTCTTCGTGTAGTAGGCAATCGTCGTGAGGTCGACGCGCTCGGTGAAGTCGATGCGGTGCGTGGCCTGGTAGGTCCAGTGCTCGACGTTCATCTCGTCGAGCTGGCTGCCGCGGTAGCGGCGCAACGGGTCGGCACGGAAGTCGTCGAGCGTGAGGCCGAGGTAGGTCTCGTCGGACTGCTCGTCGGAGTACTGCAGCTTGAGTTCCAGCGACTGCGGCGCGTCGGAGCCGGCGGCGGGCCGCAGGGCGAGCTTGGCGACGTAATCCTGGATCCTGAAGCCGGTGTCTCCGCCGGAGTCCAGCTCCTTGAAGCCGGCCGACGCCTCCTGCAGCGTCTCGAGGCTCAGGCCGACGTCGTAGGCCTTGCCGGTCGGGACGTACCCGCCGACGAGACCGTAGCCGCGGAAGGTCTCGAAGTCGCCACCAAGCAGTTCGACGCGACCGCCGACGCCACCGGTCGTTTCCGGGATCGGTGACGAGAACATGCTGAGTGCCCCGGCAACGGTCTGCGGGCCGTACTTGATCGCGGCTGGACCCTTGGTGACCACGACGGCCGACATCCTGGGCAGGCGGGGGAAGTAGTAGGCAGCTGGCGCGGCATAGGGTGCCGGGGCGATCGGCACGCCGTCCTCCATCACGGCGATCTTGGTGTTGCGGTCCGTGCCCGAGCCACGGATGCCGATGCTCGGACGGATACCGAAACCTTCCTCCTCGACGATGTTGAGTCCCGGCACCTCGCGCAGGACGCGATTGATGTCGCTATACGAATGCTCGGCGAGCTGCTCGGAATCGAGGAAGGTCACCGAGCCCCCTACGCCGGCTGCATCGATGCGCCGTGCCGAGACCACGATGCGCTCGAGTACCGGGGTCGCCTCCGGAGCGGCGGACTCTGCTTCGGCTGACTGGGCGGCAGCAGGCTGGGCGGCAGCGGCCAACGTGCACAGCACGCCGGCTCGGACCAGCGGATTCGATCGCAAGGACATGCAACGTCACCTCGTTATCTCTCTCTGGCCGCGACCCCCGGGACCAGTGGCGCGAACTCTAATGAGAATCAGTTGCATTTGTAAACAGGAATCAATCGTATTTAGGTACAAGCCGAAATGGGATCGGGTCGGGCCGCGATGAGCGCCCGTCCCGTGGTCCAGGCACGGGGAATCGTTCGGTTGGAAGCGGGGTCAGCCGCCCCGGGGGCGGCTACCGGCCGTTCAGGCGTAGGCCCGGGTCATGGCCCGCAGGCGGCGACGCTGGATGCGCAGGCCCAGCTCGATCTGCTTGAGTCGCAGCCGGAAACTGGTCTCTTCCCACTTCTGCAGCAGGTTCTGCTTGCGGTCGGCGACCCACTGGTCGCGCACCTTCGCCCACTCCTCGAGCGACTTGCGGAAGGCTGCGTACTCCTCGGTCACGCGAGTCCGCAGGCGCTCGAGCTGCTCCTCGCCCAGGCGACCTCGGCGCGCCTCGAGTTCGGCCTCCATGCGCTTGAACTGCATGGCGATCTGGGCGCGCTGGATCCAAAGATCGGGCACGCGCTTGAGGTTGCTGGCGAGCCCCGTCCACGACAGGAACGCGATCAGCCACTTGGTCGGGTCGAAGTGCCACCACTTCACGCCGTTGCGGTAGTCGTTCTGGAAGATGTGGTGGAAATTGTGATAGCCCTCGCCGTAGGTGAGGAACGCCAGCGCCGGGTTGTCCCGCGCCGTGTTCTCGTCGGTGTACGGCTGCGTGCCCCACATGTGCGCCAGCGAGTTGATGAACCACGTGAAGTGGTGGTTCAGCACCAGGCGCAGCAGGCCGCCGAGCAGGAACACGCCCCACATGTCGCCGACCGCCCAGCCGAGCGCCAGCGGCAGCACGACGTTCATGGCCAGGGTGAGCGGCACGTACCAGCGGTGCTGGAACATCACGATCGGGTCGCGCTCGAGATCCTTCGCGTTGGTGAAGTCGTTCTCGCCGCTCTTGTAGTTGCGCAGGATCCAGCCCATGTGCGAGAACCAGAAGCCCCGCTTGGCGCTGTAGGGATCCTTGTCCACGTCGTCGACGAAGCGGTGGTGGGTGCGATGCTGCGAGGACCAGATGAGAATGCTGTTCTGCAGCGCCATGGCGCCGAACAGCATGAAGAACAGGCGGACCGACCAGTGCGCCTGGTAGGTGCGGTGGGACCACAGGCGGTGGTAGCCCGCGGTGATCGAGATGCCGCAGGCCCACAGGAAGAACACGAAGCTCAGCCAGGCGGCCGTGCTGAAGCCGTGGGCGAGCCCGTACCAGGGCACGAACACCAGGGCGGCGAGCGGGGTCGCCGTGAAAAGGATCGTCGTCACCCAGTTGATCGGGGCGTGTTCGACGGCGCGGGAGTCGTTGTGCATCAGGGGCTTACCACCGGGAGGCCAAGGCAAAAGCCCACCTATTCTACGGGTGTACGGCCCTTCCCGCTCGCCTCTCGTAAGCCCCTGATCAGAAACGCCTGACAGGTCTCAAACCCAGGACGCGATGGCCGCGAGCGGCTTGCGATCTATGGCCGGAACCCGGGCGCCCTTGGCCGGATGCCCGACGACCAGCAACAGGAACGGCCGCTCGTCTTCGGCGGGACGCGCCAGGATCTCGTTCAGGAAGCCCATCGGGCTCGGCGTGTGGGTCAGCGTGGCGAGTCCCGCCGTGTGCAGCGCGGTAATGAGCATGCCCGTGGCGATACCGACCGACTCGGCCGGGTAATAGTGCTTCACCTTGGCGCCCACGGCGTCGCGGCCCCACTTCCGTACGAAGATCCCGATCAGCCACGGCGCCGTCTCGAGGAAGGGCTTGTGCCAATCCGTGCCGATCGGCCTGAGCGCGTCGAGCCACTCCTCCGGCGCACGCCGCTGGTAGAACTCCTGCTCCTCGGCTTCGGCCGCCTCGCGGATGCGACGCTTCACCTGCGGGTCGGAGACCGCGACGAAGTGCCACGGTTGCTGGTTGGCGCCGCTCGGTGCCGTGCCCCCCGCGGCAATGCAGGCCTCGATCACCGCCCGGGGCACCGGGCGCGGATCGAAGTCGCGGACGGTGCGGCGCGACTGCAACCGGACAAGAAAATCAGAGGCCCGGCGCAGCAACTCCTCGTCGCTGGCGACCGGCGCTGCGGCCAGGGGCACGGTCGGTGGCTCAGTCACGGTGGCAACCTCGTCGGGATACGGCAGTCGGGGGGCACGGTGACACAGGACGGAGCACGTCGGCCATGGCTGTGACAGCCGACACATCTACGCGGCCCGAGACTGCCGGCAACCACCCGAAGTTCGGTAAGCTACGCGGCCCCAAGGTCCTCTCGGCCGCCGTAGAAGTATAAGGATCGACTCGAATGGCCGACGTATTCGTGTCCTACGCCCGCAGCGACAAGGCGCGCGTCGCGCCCGTGGTCGCCGCCCTCGAGGCACAGGGCTGGTCCGTCTGGTGGGACCCGGAGATCGAGGCCGGACAACAGTTCGACGACCAGATCGAGGCGGAACTCGACGCCGCGAAGGCCGTGCTCGTGGTCTGGACGCCGACTTCGGCGGCCTCACGCTGGGTCCGCGGCGAAGCGCGCGAGGCGGCGGATCGCGGCGTGCTCGTGCCGGTGCGCTTCGATGCGGCCCGTCTGCCGATGGACGTGCGAGCGATCCACACCACCGACCTCGACGGCTGGGACGAGAGCCCGGCCAGCGCCCAGTTCCAGGCGCTTCTCAAGGCCCTCGGCGCCATGATCACTCGGCACGGAGGCCCCGCTGGCGGCAACGGCACCGCAGCGACGGCGGCCCAGCGGGTCCGCATCGGCATCTGCGTGCTGCCGTTCGCCAACATGAGCGGCGACCCCGAGCAGGAGTACTTCAGCGACGGCATCAGCGAGGACGTGATCACCGACCTGAGCAAAGTGTCGGCACTCGCCGTCGTCTCGCGCAACAGCGCCTTCATGTACAAGGGCAAGGTCGTGGACGTGCCGAAGGTGGCGCGCGAATTGAAGGTGCAGTACGTACTCGAGGGTAGCGTGCGCAAGTCGGGGGGCCGCGTGCGCATCACGGCCCAGTTGGTGGACGGCTCGAGCAACGACAACGTGTGGGCCGAGCGCTACGACCGCGACCTGAACGACATCTTCGCGCTGCAGGACGAGATCTCCGAGGCCATCGTCAAGGCGCTGAAGCTGAAGCTGCTGCCCGAGGAAAAGAAGGCCATCGAGCAGCGCGGCACGACCAACCTCGACGCCTATAACCTCTACCTGATGGCGCGGCAGCACTACGCCACGGGAAACGAGGGCGACATCCGTCGCAACGAGGCGATCGTACGGCTGTGCCAGCGCGCCACCGAGATCGACCCGCGCTACGCACAGGCGTGGGCGCTGATGGCGCTCGGCCAGATGCTGGCGCGCCTGGTCCGCGGGGGACAGGTGGACGACGGACTCACCGCCGCCGGACGGGCCCTGGAGCTCGATCCGAACCTCGCCGCGGCCCACGCGGTGAAGGCGCGCATCCTTTCGGAGAGCGGACGCCACGAGGAGGCGGGTGCGGAGATCGAGATCGCGCTGCGGCTCGACCCCGAGTCGTTCGAGGTCAACCGCGGGGCGGGCTACCTGCGCTTCCGCCAGAAGCGGTTGCCCGAGGCCGCACGCCACTTCGAGAAGGCGCAATCGCTGATGGAGACCGACGTCAGCTCGCCTAACATGCTGATGACCTGCTACACGGCACTGGGAGATCGCGAGGCCTTGCGCCGCACGGCGCAGGTTACGCTCGACCGCGCGCAGAAGACGCTGGCGCAGGACCCGAGTAACGGCGCGGCGATGGGGTTCTGCTGCTACGCCCTCGCCACGCTCGGCCAGGCCGAGAGCGCCAAGGGTTGGATGAACCGCGCGCTGCTGATCGAACCCGACAACACGAACATGCGTTACAACTTCGCCTGCGCGCTTGCCTGCCATCTGAACGATTGCGACGGTGCGATCCAGCTGCTGGAGCCGTTGTTCGAGCGCATCTCGGCGGGCCTGCTGAATCACGCCAAGGCCGACCCCGATCTCGACATCGTGCGCGCGGACCCGCGCTTCCAGGCCATGGTGACGGCCGCCGAGTCTCGCCTCGCGCACGCCTCCGACTGACGCCAATTCAGTCGGCGGGTCGTTGCGTCGCCAGGCCGAGGTCGAGCAGCGCCGGCCACGCCGCGGACAGGTGGTCACGCGCTGCCGCGGACAGCGGCTCGCCCAGCTCGAACGACTCGCCGCGCACGCACAGCAGCCACGCTTCGGGCGGCTCATTCCCCGTGACCCGCCGATAGGTCGCGAGCACTGCCTGCGGCGACAGCGCGTGCGACGTATGCAGGAACTCGGTCGCCGCTTCGATGCGCCTGAGCTCGTAGGGTGGCTGCGTGCCGGTACCGGCGTCGACGAAGATCACCCGCTCGCGCCCGGCCAGATCGAGCGCATTCTCGACCTGCAGCTGGAACTCGTCGATGACTTCCACGCCTGGCAACCCTGCCGCCGCGAGCCGCGCAGCCAGCTCCGGCCCGATCGCATCGTCGCCGCGGCTCGGATTGCCGACCGCGAGCACGAGCACGGGTGCGGGCGCGACGGCGGACTCGCTCACTTCGAGCCGCGGACCAGCGTGTCGACCACGGCTCCCTCGGCGTCCACCAGCTGCACCTCGAGCGGCATCTTGCCGATCGCGTGCGTGGCGCAGGACAGGCACGGGTCGAAGGCGCGCACAGCGACCTCGATGTGGTTCAGCAGGCCCTCGGTGATCTTGCGGCCGTCGAGGTATTTCTTGGCTACCTCGCGGATCGCGATGTTCATCGCGTGGTTGTTGTGCGTCGTCGAGACGATCAGGTTGGCGCGCGCCACCTGGTCGTTCTCGTCCACCCGGTAGTGGTGGATCAGCGTGCCGCGCGGCGCCTCGATCACGCCCACGCCGCGCGCCTGCCGCGGGCCGCTCGCCATGAGGTCGGTGCCGAGCAGGTCACCGTCGTGCAGCAGGTCCTTGATGGCCTCGGCCGCATGCAGCATCTCGATCATGCGCGCCCAGTGGAAGCCGAGCGTGGACCTGGCCGCGCGGCCCTCGTCGAAGGCCAGGAACTCACGACGCTCGCGGTCGGCAAGCGGCGTCGGGATGAAGTCGCAGCGCGTCACGCGCGTGAGCGGTCCCACGCGATACCAGCCGTCCTCGTGACCTAGCGCGCGCAGGTACGGGAACTTCATGTAGGACCAGGCCTTCACTTCCTCGGAGATCTGCTCCCAGTAGTGGTCGTAGTCCACGTGGTCGAAGATGGTTCGGCCGTCGGCGTGCTGCGCCCTGAGGCCACCGTGGTACAGGTCCATTGCGCCGTCGGCGCGCACCAGGCTGAGCGTGCGCGCCTCGAACGTGCCGAAGCTGCGGTAGGTCTCGAGATCCTGCACGAACAGCCGCTTGACGAGCCGCACGGCGTCGCGGCTCCAGGCGATCATCTGGTAGATGTCCTTCTGCAGCTCGTCGCGCTCGGCCGCCGTGAGGCTCTTGTTGACGCCGCCCGGGACGGAGCCCGTGCCGTGGATACGCTTGCCTGCGGTGTGCCGGATCACTTCCTGGCCGTACTTGCGCAGCAGCACGCCCTGTTTCGCGACGTCGGGATATTCGGCCGCCACGCCCACGATGTTGCGGCGCGCGACATCCGAGTCGAAGCCGAACAGCAGGTCGGGCGACGAAAGGTGGAAGAAGTGCAGCGCGTGCGACTGCAGGATCTGCCCGTAGTGCATCAGGCGACGGATCTTCTCGGCCGTGGGCGTGAGCTGCGTCGCGCCCACCACCTGGTCGAGCGCCTTGCACGCCGCCAGGTGGTGGCTCACCGGGCAGATGCCGCACAGCCGCTGCACCATCACCGGCACTTCCCAGTACGGCCGGCCCTGGATGAACTTCTCGAAGGCGCGGAACTCGACGATGTGCAGGCGCGCCTGCTGGACGTGGTCGTCCTCGTCCATCAGCAGCGTGACCTTGCCGTGGCCCTCGACGCGCGACAGCGGCTCGATCACGACGCGTCGCAGCTGCTCGGGGTGGGCGGCGGTCTCCAGCGGCAAGGTGCTCATTTCGTTGTCGGTCCGTTCAGTCGTAGCTGATCAGGCCGTGGCCGAGCTTCGGCGTGCGGCCCTCGATCAGGTCGGTGAGGAACTTCCAGATGGCATCCCCCGAGGGCGGGCATCCGGGGATGAAGTAGTCCACCTTCACGACCTCGTGCAGCGGGTGCACCTTGTCGAGCGGCAGCGGCAGCTCGGGGTCGTTCGGGATCAGGCCCTGCCCGATGCTCGGGTCGGTCAGGTACACCTCCTGCAGGCACTGTCCGAGGTCGAGGTGGTTGCGCTGCGCGGGCAGGCCACCCGTCACGGCGCAGGCACCCATGGCCACCAGGATCTTGCAGTTGGCGCGGAACTCGCGCAGCACGTGCACGTTCTCGGCGTTGCAGATTCCGCCCTCGATGATGCCGATGTCGCAGGGCCCGCAGTGCTTGATGTCGGTGAGCGGCGAGCGGTCGAACTCGATGCGCTCGAGCAGCGCGAACAGCCGCTCGTCGATGTCGAGGAACGACATGTGGCAGCCGAAGCAGCCGGCGAGCGAGGTCGTCGCGACCTTGAGTTTGCGCCGGGTGACGTCAGTCATGGTGTCGCTCCAGCGGTCGCGGCGCGTCGGCCAGTGCCTGGGCGCTGACTGGCGAGCCGTCGTAGCGACGCTCGCCGAGCGGCGTGGCGAAGCCGACGCGCTTCCTGATGATCACGCCCACCGGGCACACCTCGACGGCCTTGTCGGTGACCTTGACGTCGGTGTCCACCAGCCGGCCCGACTCGGCGTTCACGATCAGGTGCTTGTCGAGGCCGCGACCGGCGAGCGAGAAGACGTGCTTGCCGTCCACCTCGCGGGCCGCACGCACGCACAGCTCGCAGAGGATGCAGCGGTTGAAGTCGAGCAGGATCTCGGGGTGGGAGGCGTCGACGGGACGGTCCGGAAACAGGTGCCGGAATCCCGCGGTCATCACCCCGAGATCGTAGCCGAGCGCCTGCAGTCCGCAGTTGCCGCTCTTCTCGCAGGACGGGCAGAAGTGGTTGCCCTCGGCGAACAGCATCTGCACGAGGGTGCGGCGCAGCTCGTTCAGCTCCTCGGTGTCGCTCTCGACCTCCGTCGCGCCCTCCGCCGGCGTCGTGCAGGTCGCCATCAGGCGGCCGTTCACCTTCGCGGTGCAGACCTTGCAGCTGCCGTGCGGCGTGAACTCCGGGTGGTAGCACAGGTGCGGGATGTAGCGGTCCGCCGCCAGCGCAGCCTGCATCACCGTCTGCCCGGGCTCGAACGGAACCTCGACGCCGTCGAGGAGGAAGGTGGGTCGCTCGCTCACGGATGGGACTCCAGGTGCGCCGCCGCATCGTCGCGTCCGGTCATCTGGCGCGCGCGGTCGAGCGCGCCGTCGAGGTCGAACGCGGGCGTGAAGTCGAGCGAGCGCAGCTTGCGTTCGTACGCCGGGCGGAAGCGCTTCAGCGTGTCCAGGATCGGGTTGCAGGCCGTGTGGCCCAGCCCGCAATGCGCGGACATGAGCAGCACCCGGTTGAGACGGTTCATCTCGCCCAGCTCGTGCTGCGTGCCGTTGCCCGCGTGGATCTTGTCCATCGCCGCCACGAGCATCGAGGTACCGACGCGGCAGGGCGTGCAGAACCCGCAGCTCTCGTGCGCGAAGAAGTGCGCGAAGTTACGCGCCACCTCGAACATGTCGCGGCTCGCGTCGAACACCGTGAAGGCGCCCGCCGTGGGCAGGTCCTCGAACGCGATGCGCCGGCCGAACTCGGTGGCGTCGATGCACATGCCCGAGGGGCCGCTGATCTGCACGGCCTGCGTCGCCGTCGCGCCGCAGTCCTGCGAGCACCTGGCGCACCGTGACGCCGTAGGGGTACTCGTACAGCCCCGGGCGCGCGACGTCGCCCGCGACCGAGAGGACCTTGGTCCCGGACGACTTGAGCGTACCGAGCGCCCGGTACCAGTCGCCGCCGTGCACGGCGATCAGCGCCGCTGCGCACAGCGTCTCGACGTTGTTGACGATGGTGGGCTGCTGCCGATAGCCGTGCGTCACCGGGTAGGGCGGGCGGTTGCGCGGCACGCCGCGCTTGCCCTCGAGCGACTCGATGAGCGCCGATTCCTCGCCGCAGACGTAGGAGCCTGCGCCCACGTGGATGCAGATGTCGAAGTCGAAGCCGGCCTGGCCGCAGATGCCGTTGCCGAGCAGGTTCGCCGCGCGCCGGCGCTCGAGCGCGGCCTCCAGCGACTCGAGCAGGTAGCGGTACTCGCCGCGCAGGTACAGGAAGCCGTGACTCGCGCCGATGGCGTAGGCAGCTACCGTCATGCCGTCGAACACGAGGTCGGCGTGGCTCGCGAGCAGCACGCGGTCCTTGAAGGTGCCGGGCTCGCCCTCGTCGGCGTTGCAGACCACGTAACGCGCGAGGCCGGTCGCATGCCGGCAGGCTTCCCACTTGATGCCGGTGGTGAAGCCCGCGCCGCCGCGGCCGCGCAGGTTCGAGCGCTTGATCTCCTCGAGCATCGCCACCGGGCCCTGGGCCGTGCCAACGTACGCCTCGCGCCAGGACCGCTCGTTCGCGGCGTGCTCCGACCAGCCGCGGGTACCGCGCTGCAGGGCCGCGCGGATGGCATCCCCGGGGGCGAGGCCGTGGCCGAGCAGGATGTCGGCACGCCGCACGTTGTCCTGCACGGCGAAGAGCCCGGCAGGCCACTCCGACGAGCGGCGTGCGCGCCAGAATCAGCTCGCACAGCTGGTCGATGCGCGCGTCGTCGAGCGCCGGCACCGCACGGCCGTTCACCAGCAGCGCCGGGCCCTGGTCGCACAGGCCCGTGCAGGACGTCCGGGCGACGCTCACGAGTCCGTCCTCGGAGACCTTGCCCGGCTCGACCCACAGCCGGTGGCACATCGCCTCCATCAGCCGCTCGCTGCCGGCCATGCGGTCGGTGATGTTGTCGGAGAAGAGCACGCGGTACTCGCCCCGCGGCTCCACGGCGAGGAAGGAATAGAAACTCGCCACGCCCCGCACCCGCGAGTAGGGGATGCGCAGGTGGCGCGCGATCAGGCCGAAGGCCTGCGGCGGCAGCTGCCCGCAGTCCTCCTGCACCTCGCGCAGAACCTGGACGAGGCTGGTGGCATCGTGGCCCCAGCGCGAGACCACGCGCCGCACGCGCGCTTCGAGGTCGACAATGGCGTCTGGCATGGCATCCTTGCGGATGAATCCGGTCGGACCGCCCGCCCGGTGCGGCCAGACTGCACCCTTGCGACTGCGGCTCACCATCGCGGAAAACCCCAAGCCGGGCAGCGCGACCGGACGGTTGCGGTCGCGGCACAATGCGGACAAACCCCACCCCGATGCGGTAGCGACGCCGCGTTGCCAGCCAGTCCACGGAGTGAACGTGCAGAAAACCATCCTCATCACCGGTTGCTCGAGCGGCATCGGCGCGGCCATGGCGCGCGAATTCAGGCAGCGTGGACATCGCGTCTTCGCCACGGCCCGGCGCCGGGAATCGCTGGCCGCCCTCGAGGCGGCCGGCATCGACGGTCTCGAGCTCGACGTCAACGACGACGACGGCATCGTCCGCGCGCTCGACGCCGTAGTCCGGCAGGCAGGGCACCTCGACGTGCTGGTGAACAACGCCGGCTTCTCACAGGTCGGGGCCGTCGTCGACCTGACGCGCGACGACCTGCGTCGCCAGTACGAGACCAACGTGATCGCGCCGGTCATCGTGACCGGCAAGGCCGTGCCGCTGCTGCGCGCGGCCGTCGCGGCCAACGGCAGCGCGGTCGTGGCCAACGTCGGCAGCATCGTCGGGCTCTTCACGACGCCGTTCGCGGCCGCGTACTGCTCGAGCAAGGCCGCGCTGCATTCGCTGACCGATGCGTTGCGCATGGAACTCGAGCCCTTCGGCATCCACGTCGTCTCGATCCAGCCGGGTGGCGTGCGCTCGAGCTTCGGTCAGCACGCGGAGGCGGCACTACGGCTGCCGGCGGACTCGATCTATCGCAAGGTCGAGGCCGGGATCCGTACCCGCGCCCAGGCCGGCCAGCAGGGCGCAGCGCCGGCGGAAGCGTTCGTCGTGCCGGTGGTGGAATCGCTGCTGACCGACCCGCCGCCGCGGGTGATCCGCGGCGGCACGAACAGCCTGCGCCTGCCGCTGCTCAAGCGCTGGCTGCCGGCGGCGATGTTCGACGCCAAGCTGTCGAAGGCCTTCGGGCTCGACGCGCTGCGCTGATCCTCGCGGCGGGCACCCCTCGGCCGTTCAGCCGGACAGGCTTGCGGCGGCTCGCCCTGCTCGCCACCATCGGTCCTTTCCCGAGCCGACAGCAGTCCAGACATGCGCGCCCTCTTCCTCGACTACGCCACCGTCAGTTTCAACGACGACCTCGACCCCGCGGCCTTGCGTCGCGCGATGTCGGATCTCGATCTGCGCGAGCACACTGCGCAGGAAGCCGTCGCCGAAGCCGTCGCCGACGCCGCCGTCATCCTGGTCAACAAGCTCAGGATCACGCGCCAGGTCATGGAGAGCGCCCCCTCGCTCGAGCTGATCGCGCTCGCCGCGACCGGCACCAACAACGTCGACCTCGAGGCGGCACGCGAGCGCGGCATCGCGGTGTGCAACCTGCGGGACTACTGCACGGCCTCGGTCGTGCAGCACGTCATGGGCGTGCTCCTCGCCCTCACGCAGCGGCTGCGCGAGTACGACGCGCTGGTGCGCTCGGGCGCGTGGCAGCGCGGCGAACAGTTCTGCCTGCTCGACTTCCCGATCCGCGAGCTGGCCGGTCGCCGCCTCGGCATCGTGGGCTTCGGCACGCTCGGCCGCGGGGTGTCGCACGCGGCGCGCGCCTTCGGCATGGAGGTGCTGGTGGCCAACCGCCCGGGCGGCCAGCCCATACCCGGGCGCATCGACCTCGACGAGCTGCTGCCGCAGGCCGACGTGCTGAGCCTGCACTGCCCGCTCACGCCTGCGACCGAGGGGCTCATCGGCCACGCCCGCCTCGAGCGCATGAAGCCGGACGCGGTGCTCATCAACACGGCCCGGGGCGCCCTGGTGGACTCCGCCGCGCTGGCGGACGCGTTGCGCGCCGGCCGGCTGGGTGGCGCGGCCATCGACGTGCTGCCGCAGGAGCCGCCCGTGGACGGCAATCCGCTGCTCGCGGCCGACGTGCCGAACCTCATCGTCACGCCGCACATCGCTTGGGCGGCCCGCGAGGCTCGGCAACGCTGCATCGACGAGATGGCCGCGAACGTCGAGGATTTCCGGCGCGGCGGCCGGCGCGGCCGCGTCGTGTGACGCGGCCCTGCGGATGGATGACGGGAGGCTGACGGGCGGCCGCGCCTCGGGGAAGCGCCCTGGCCCCGCTAACGGCCGTCCGCTGCCCGCCGCTCGTCGGGCAGGTTCATGGCCCGTGCCGCCCACCGCAGCACCGGCTTCACCCGTGGCGAGACCAGCGCCATGGCCTCGTCGAAATCGACCCAGCGGAACTCGCTGTGCTCGGCGCGTCCGAGTTCCGGGATCACCGGCAGCGTGACTGCCTCCGTGCGCGTCGCGGCGATGTAGTAGCAGGCGACCTTGCCGTGGCTGTAGGGCCCGGTTCGGGTCGAGGCCTGGCCCCACACGAATTCGAGGTCGTCGATCATCGACTCCTCGCGCACCTCGCGCACGGCGGCCTCGATCGGCTCCTCGCCGGGCTCGACCATGCCCTTGGGGAAGTCCCAGTGATTGAAGGCGCGCAGCAGCAGGAATCGCCAGCCCTCCCCCGCCTGCCGCACCACGACGACGCCGGCGGAGAGCCGCGTGGTTCGTGGGCTCATTGGCCGAGTATAGGGGAAGCGCGACACGATAGAGCGGAGCTATGATGCGCCCATGAACCTCCGGGACCTTCGCTACCTCGTGGCCCTGGCCGACGAGCGCCATTTCGGCCGGGCGGCCGAGAAGTGCTTCGTGAGCCAGCCGACGCTCTCCGCCCAGGTCCGCAAGCTCGAGGAATACCTCGGCGCCCCGCTTGTGGAGCGGCGCCCGAAGCGCGTCACGCTCACCGAGACCGGCGAGAAGGTCGTGCAGCGCGCGAGGCGCGTACTGCAGGAGGCCGACGCGATCGTCGAGGTCGCCAGGACGGAACGCGACCCGCTCGCGGGACAGCTCAAGCTGGCGCTGATCCCGACGGTCGGGCCCTACCTGCTGCCGCACGTCGTGCGACCGCTGCGCCGGGCACTGCCCCGACTCAAGCTGATGCTCTACGAGTACCAGACCGGGCCGCTGCTCGAGAAGCTGCGCGACGGCGAGATCGACCTCGGCATCCTGGCACTGCCGGTCGCCACCGACGGCCTGGCCGAAGCCGTGCTGTACGACGAGCCGTTCATGCTGGCCGTGCCGTCGACCCATCGGCTCGCCTCGAACGATCGCGTCCGGGTCGCGGACCTCGAGGGCGAGAACCTGCTGCTGCTCGAGGACGGCCACTGCCTGCGCGACCAGGCACTCGAAGTGTGCAGCCGCGTCCGCCTCGGCGAAGAGCAGGACTACCGCGCCACCAGCCTCGAGACTTTGCGCCAGATGGTCGCCGCCGGGCACGGCATCACGCTGCTGCCCGATCTGGCGTCCGCCTCCCCGGTCGGCACCGCGCGCGGGCTGCGCATCAAGCCCTTCGGCAAGCCGGCGCCGTCGCGCAGCATCGGCGCGGTGTGGCGCAAGTCCACGACACGCGGCAAGGCGATCGAGGCCGTGATCGCGACCATCCGCGCGGCGATGAAAGAGGAATCTGCAAAGTGAGACCTTCGCTCGTGCGCCTGTTGCCTGTACTGGCGGTCGCGCTTGCCGCCCTCGCTGCGCACGCCGACGATGCGCCGTTGGTCTCCGAGGCCTGGTCGCGCGCCACGCCGCCCGGCGTCGACGTCGGCGCCGCCTACATGGTCATCCAGGGCGGCCGTCGCGACGACCGGCTGGTCGGCGCCTCGAGCGAGCGGGCGGCGATGGTCCACCTGCACGACGTCGTCGAGGAGGACGGCGTCGCCAAGATGCGCTCTACCGGGGAAGTGGACGTTCGCGCGGGGCAACGCGTCGAGCTTGCGCCCAAGGGCAAGCACCTCATGCTCATGGGCCTGGATGCCCCGCTGGTCGCGGGCCAGACCTACGCGCTGGTGCTGCAGTTCGCGGAGTCGGGTGAGCAGACGATCACCGTCACGGTGCGCGAGGCTACGGCCGAGCCGTCCCACCACTGACCGACGGACGCCGTCCCGGCGCCCGCGGAATGCGACGCAGGTCGCTTTCGGCCGCATCCCGCGGTCCGTTGACATAAGAAATCGCGAAGGCTGTCACGGCTGCGCGGCACGCGTGCCGCCGAGAATCCGCGCCACCTGGGTACCTGTCCGGCCGCGCAACCCGAACCAACGAGGCGCGACCGGCGGGTGCCAAAAGGCGCGGTCCTGAGCTTTGCGGTGCACGAACGCGTGCGCCTGGAGCGGGTGGGCCGGGTTCGGGACCCACTGCAACCCTTAAGGACAGCTCATGCGTAAACAGATACTTGCTCCCCTTGCCGCCGGCGTGCTGCTGGCGCTCGCCGGTGCCGCGCAGGCGGCCACCAAGACCGCTTCGTTCACAGTCAACGCCAGTGTCGGCAAAAACTGCGTGATAAGTGCCGGCAACATCAATTTCCTCGCACCATTCGTGGGCGACAACGACCTGACCGCCCAGGCGGACATCACGGTGCGCTGCACGAACCTTACAGGGTATGACATCTCCCTGAGCGCCGGCTCATCGACCGACTTCACGGCTCGCGAGATGGTTCAGGGAGCCGACGTGCTGGTGTACAACCTCTATACCGACGGCACCTACGGCACGGTTTGGGGTGACGGCTCGGGCACGACTGCTGTCGTGAGCGACGTCGGCGAGGGTATGGCCCCGGCGAACGCGATTAATCACACGGTTTATGCCCAGTTGCTCGCCGTGGATAACGTCGATCCGGTCGAGGCGGGTGCCTACCTCGATACCATCGTCGCGACGATCGAGTACTGATCGACCGCATGGGCATGCGCAGCCACCTCCTGGGCATCCTCGCAGCGGCGGCGGCCTTCGGGCTGTCGCCGCTGCAGGCGCATGCCGGCACGTTCTCGATCTCGCCGCTGCGCGTCGAGCTCTCCTCGACCGCGCAGACCGGCGTGCTCACCATCCGCAATCAGGAAGGCACGCCGGTCGTGGTGCAGGCGGACACCCGGCTGTGGGAGCAAGTTGACGGACAGGAGCAGCTCTCACCGACGCGCGACGTGCTGGTGAGCCCGGCGGTGTTCACCATTCCCGCCAACGGCTCGCAGATCGTGCGCGTGGCGCTGCGCCGCTCGCCGGATGCCGGGCGTGAACTCAGCTACCGCCTGATCCTCACCGAGGTGCCGCAGCAGGCCAGCCCGGACTTCACGGGTTTGAGCGTGGCGCTGCGCCTCAGCCTGCCGGTGTTCGTGATGCCGTCCGCCGAGGCGCAGCCGCAGCTCGACTGGTCGGCCACGCGCAACGCCGACGGCCGGCTCGCGCTTGCGGCCCGAAACTCGGGCAATGCACATGCACGGGTGCTCAGCTTCGTCGTCAGCCCCGCGGCCGGCGACGGCCGTGCCATCGAACAGAACACGACCGCCTACATCCTGCCGGGACAGTCCCGGACCTGGACGCTCGACAAGAACCAAAACGCAGCGACCTCCAACACCGACTGGCAACGACTTCGGGTGAAGGGAACCACCGAAGCCGGCGACTTCGAGGTGGAGACGCGTCTCGAGGGCGGGTGACCCATGCGACGCCTGCTGCCGCTGGCGGTATCGCTCGCGCTCGCACAGGCTGCTGCCGCCTCAGGCAACGAGGGCCCGCCGGCCTTCGAGCCCGCCATCGTCGAGCTGCGGGTGAACGAGCAGGACGACGGCCCCACGCTCGTCGTCCGCCGTGACCCGGGCGGCGCGCTCCTGCTGCGCGCCGAGGACCTTCCCCAGCTCAGGATCCGGACGCCGTCGCGCGGGCTGATGACCGTCGACGGCGAGCGCTACTTCCGCTTCGCGCCCGACACCGGCGCCGAGATCGTCTTCGACGAGGCGACCCAGAGCGCACGCATCACGCTGCCGCCCGCCGCTTTCCTCCCGACCCGCGCCCGTGCCACCTCGCCCGACGTGCCCCGGGTGACGCCGGCCGGGCTCGGCGGGTTCGTCAATTACGACGTCACGGGCGAGCGGGTCGGCGACCGCAATGCCTTCGGCACCTTTCTCGACTTCGGCGCCTTCGGCTCCCGCGGCGTGCTGACGAACTCGATGGTCGGTCGCATCGACGACAATCGCCGCGAGGCCGTGCGCCTCGACTCGACCTGGACGATGGACTTCCCCGAGCGCCTCGCGACCCTGCGCGTCGGCGACTCGATCAGCGGTGCCGGAGCCTGGGGACGGTCCGCGCGCTTCGGCGGGCTGCAGTTCGGCACCAATTTCTCGACCCAGCCGACGCTGGTCACGACGCCGTTGCTGTTCGCGCAGGGCGAGGCGCTGGTGCCCTCGACCGTGGACGTGTTCATCAACAACCGTCGCGTGGCCAGCGAGGACATACCGCCCGGCCCCTTCACGATCGACCAGCTGCCGCCCATGACCGGCGCCGGGCAGATGCAGGTGGTCGTCACGGACGCGCTCGGCCGGCAGCAGGTGGTGGCGCAGCCCTACTACACCGGTCCCACGCTGCTGCGCGCCGGGCTGAACGAGTATTCCTTCGAGGTCGGGGCGATCCGCGAGGACTATGCGCAGGCGAGCAATGCCTACGGCGACGTGATCGTGGCGGGCACCTTCCGACGCGGCCTCACCGACACGTTTACCGCCGAGGTGCACGCCGAGGGCCAGGCCGGCGGCGCCGGCGCAGCGGGGCTCGACACGGCCTGGCAGGTCGGCAGTCTCGGCGTGGTGACGCTCACCGCCGCGGCCGGCGGCCAGGATGACATCGGCTGGCTGGCCGGCGCGGGCTTCGAGCGCAATGCACGCCACTTCAACCTGTTCCTGCGCACCCGCTACGCCTCGGAGCAGTTCGCCCAGCTCGGCACGGCGACGCTGCGGGACCGCCCGCGGCAGCGCAGCTTCGGCGGCCTGGGGTTCGGCCTCGGTCGCTACGGCAACCTGCAGCTGTCCTACGGCCTGCAGACGAACTGGTCGAGCGCGCGGACCGAGACCGTGGGCCTCAGCCACTCGGTCACGATCGGCAGCTTCGGCTTCCTGAGCTTCGTGGCCAGTCACACCCGGAGCGAGGAGGCGGCGACCGACTTCTTCCTCAACTGGACCCTGCCCTTCGGCGACCGCCGCTCGGCCGCGCTCAGCGTGCGCCACTCGCCCGACGCGGAAGGCGACGAGGCGTTCGAGGCCGTGGCGTCCGTGCAGCAGAGCCTGCCTGCGGGCGCCGGCACCGGGTACTACGTGGCACTGTCGTCGAACCAGGACGGGCAGGCCGACTACTTGCTGCAGGGCGACGCCGGCCAGGTCGGCGTGCAGTTCGCGCGGCGCAACGAGACCGACGGCTGGCGGGCCAACGCGAACGGCGGGCTTGCGATCACGGCAGCGGGCGTGATGCCTGCGCGGCGCATCGATCGCAGCTTCGCCGTCGTCGAGGTCGCCGACTTTCCGGGCATGACGGTGTACGTCGAGAACCAGCCGATCGGCCGCACGGACCGCAAGGGTCGCGTGCTGCTCGACTCGCTGCGCGCCTACGAGAGCAACTCGGTCAGCATCGACCCGAAGGAACTGCCGTTCGAAGCGTCGCTCGCCACGCGCGAGATGAGCGTGACCCCGGCCTACCGCAGCGGCCCGGTGGTGCGCTTCCCGGTGACGCGCGCGAGTGCCGCGACGCTGCGGCTGGTGCAGCCGGACGGCGCGCCGGTACCGGCCGGCGCCATCGTCATCACGGGCAGCGAGCGCGTTCCGGTGGCCCTCGACGGCCTGGTCTACCTGACCGCCGCTGCAGGGCAGCAGGGAGCCCGCGCCGAGTGGCCGGGTCACCGCTGCGCGTTCGGGTTCGAGCGGCCGGAGAGCGGCGATCCGCAACCGGACCTCGGCACGATCCCCTGCATCCCGGAGGGCGCGGCAGCGGCCGCGGCCCCGTCGGAGCGCTGAGCGATCGGCCATGAAAACCTTGCCCACACGTGCCGATCCGACCTCAGCTGCGAGCCTTGCGTGGCGCACTGGCGTGGCCGTGCTGCTGCTGTGCGCCGGCCTCGAGGCCAGGGCAGCCGCCGACTGCGCGGTGTCGGCCGTCGGCGTCAACTTCGGCATCTACGACCCGTTCATCACCACGCCCGACGACTCGGTCGGCGAGATCACCGTGACGTGCACCCACCTGTCGGGGCCGGCGATCGAAGTCAGGTACACGGTGAGGCTCTCGACCGGCGGCAGCGGCAGCTACACGCCCCGACAGCTGCGGTCCGGATCGGGCATCCTCGGCTACAACCTCTCGACCGACCTTGCGCGGTCGGGCATCTGGGGCAACGGCAGCGCGGGTACGGTGATCGTGACCGGCGCACTCAAGGTCGGTCCGGGCCAAGGCAACGGGGTGCGCTCGGTCGTGCACTACATCTATGGACGGATTCCCGCCCTGCAGGATGCCCTCGAAGGTGACTACGTCGATTCGATCGTCGCGACCCTGACGTACTGAAGGCCTGCGCTCAGAGTGGCCTTGCGGTCACCAGCACCGGCAACCGGTAGCTGCCGGGCACGGCGCCCGGGTCCAGCAGGAAACGGAAGCCAAGCGCGAGCTCGCGGGAGCCCGGCGGCCCGCCGCCCTGGACGATCTCGACGGACTCCTCGCGCACCACGAAGGCGGTCGTGAGTCCCCGCACCTCGACTTCCCGGGTCACACCGATCCGCGGCGACAGGCTGAGCAGGTAGCCCCGCCGGTCGTTGTGGCTCACGCGGTACGTGGCGGCGACCTCCTTGTAGCCGCGTTCGAGGTCAGCCGCGGAGATCGCCAGCTCCGCGGGCTCATCGAGCGGGGTCAGCGTGACGCGCGCCGGCACGACGGCCGACACGGTGAAGCTTGCCCGCTCCTGGCCGGCCATCGCCGGAACCGCCGTCGCCAGCGCCAGGGCCAGCGCGATCGCGCCCTCCGTCCCCTTCATCGTCCCCACCCGTTTTTGTGTTCTCGGTCACGGTTTACGCTACGCGCCTTGCCAACCGGCCCGCAATGGCGATTGGACAGAATCGCCCGCTTTCGCTTCTTGCGCCGCAGCAACCGAACCGTCCTGCGTTTGCACGATCCGACGGAAGGGCTAAGCTCGCGCATTGCCGAAGGACCCCGAGGATTCCACGACCGTGCAACCGACCGACACGACGAACCCGGACTACTTCCACCGGGTCGTGGACTGCCAGTGGGCCTGCCCGGCGCACACCGACGTGCCGGAGTACATACGGCTCATCGCGCTCGGGCGCTTCTCCGATGCCTACATGGTCAACCGGGAGTCGAACGTCTTCCCGGGGATCCTCGGGCGCGTCTGCGACCGGCCCTGTGAGCCCGCCTGCCGGCGCGGCCGGGTCGAGGACAAGCCGGTCGCGATCTGCCGGTTGAAGCGCGTCGCGGCCGACCACAAGGATTCCATCGTCGACCGGCTGCCGGTGGTGCCGGCGCAGAAGAACGGCAAGCGCGTCGCGTGCATCGGCGCGGGGCCCGCCTCGCTCACGGTCGCGAACGACCTGCTGCCGCTCGGCTACGAGGTCGTGATCTTCGAGCAGTGGGACATGCCCGGCGGGCTGATGCGCACCAACATCCCCGCGTTCCGGCTGCCCGAGACCGTGATCGCCGAGGAGATCGGCTACATCACCGGCATGGGCGCCGAGATCCGCTACAACTCGCGCATCGACAGTCTCAAGAAGCTGCTCGGGACGGGCGGGTTCGACGCCGTGTTCGTGGGCTCGGGCGCACCCAAGGGTAAGGAGTTGCAGCTCGCCGGCCGCGAGGAAGGCGATGCGAACATCCACATCGGCATCCAGTGGCTGGAGTCGGTGGCGTTCAAGCACCTCGACAAGATCGGCGAGAAGGTGCTGATCATCGGGGTCGGCAACACGGCGATGGACTGCTGCCGCTCCTCGCTGCGCCTCGGCGCGAAGGACGTGAAGGTGATGGCGCGCAAGCCGCGACAGTTCTTCAAGGCCTCCGAGTGGGAGCTCGAGGACGCCGAGGCGGAGAACGTCGAGATCGTCGTCAACCACTCGCCCAAGGCGTTCGTCGTCGAGGACGGCCGGCTCAAGGGCATGATGTTCGACGAGATGCAGTACGACCTCGACGCGCGCGGACGCATCGTGGCCGAGCGCGTCGTCGGCGAGGCGTTCTTCCCCGCGGACGACGTGATCCTCGCGATCGGCCAGGAGAACGCGTTCCCCTGGATCGAGGACGACCTCGGCATCCAGTTCGACAAATGGCACGTGCCGGTGGTGGACGAGACCACGCACCAGTCCACCCGCCCCGACGTGTTCTTCGGCGGCGACGCTGCCTTCGGGCCGAAGAACATCATCTGGGCCGTCGAGCACGGCCACCAGGCCGCGATCTCGATCCACAATTTCTGCATGGACCAGCCGGTCACCGACCGGCTGCCGCCCACGCTCAACCTCTCGAGCCGCAAGATGGGCCTGCACGAGTGGTCGTACAAGAACGACTACAACCCGGTCGAGCGCCGCCTCGTGCCGCACGTGGGCCTCAAGGAGCGCTTCAAGCAGATCAGCATCGAGGTCGAGCTCGGCTTCGATGCCGAGCAGACCGCGGCCGAGGTGCAGCGCTGCCTGAACTGCGACATCCAGACGGTATTCGACGCGAAGCTCTGCATCGAGTGCGACGCCTGCATCGACATCTGCCCGACCGACTGCCTCACCATCACGCGCAACGGCGAGGAAGCCGAGCTCTCGACGCGCCTCAAGGCGCCGCGCAAGACCCCGCACGAACCGCTCTTCGTCTCCGAACCGCTGAAGCACACCGGCCGCGTCATGGTTAAGGACGAGGACCTCTGCGTGCACTGCGGACTCTGCGCCGAGCGCTGCCCGACGGCGGCCTGGGACATGCAGAAGTCCACGATCAACCTGCCCCACGCGACCGACCACCAATGGCCCAGCCCGCAAAAGCGCAAGACCGCGTAAACGACTTCGTCATCAAGCTCGCCAACGTGAACGGCACCGGCTCCGCCAGTGCCAACACGCTGCTGATGAAGGCCATCTTCAGGATGGGCATCCCGGTGATGGGGAAGAATTACTTCCCCTCCAACATCCAGGGCCTGCCCACGTGGTACGAGATCCGCGTGACGAGGGACGGCTACGTCGCCCGCTCCGGGCGCGTGGACCTCATGGTCGCGATGAACGCCGAGACCTACCAGAAGGACGTCCGCGAGGTGAGCGCGGGCGGCTACCTCCTCTACGACTCGACCTGGCCGCGCTCGACCGTGCTCATGCGCGAGGACATTGCGATCCTCGGCGTGCCGCTCGCGCGGATCTGCAACGAGAACTTCGTCGGGGTGCGCAACCGCATCCTGATGAAGAACATCATGTACGCGGGCGTGCTCGCCGCACTGCTCGAGATCGACCTCGACGTGATCCGCCAGCTGCTGGTCGAGAGCTTCGGCAAGAAGCAGGCGCTGGTGGACGCCAACATGAAGGCCGTGCAGCTCGGCTACGACCACGCCAAGGAGCACCTGCCCTGCCCGTTGCCGCTGCGTCTCGAGCGCATGGACAAGACGGCCGGCCACATCATGATCGACGGCAACACCGCGGCCGGCCTCGGCGCCGTCTACGCGGGCGCGACCGTCGGCCCCTGGTACCCGATCACGCCGTCCACCTCGCTGATGGACGCGTTCAGGAGCTTCTGCCAGAAGCTGCGCGTCGATCCCGAGACCGGCAGGAACAACTACGCCGTCATCCAGGCCGAGGACGAGCTGTCGGCGATCGGCATGGTCCTCGGCGCGAACTGGAATGGCGCGCGCGCATTCACCGCGACGAGCGGGCCGGGCATTTCGCTGATGAGCGAGTTCATCGGCCTCGCGTACTACGCCGAGGTGCCGGCCGTGATCTTCGACGTGCAGCGCGTCGGCCCCTCGACCGGCATGCCGACGCGCACGCAGCAGTGCGACATCCTGCTCTGCGCCTATGCTTCGCACGGCGACACCAAGCACGTGCTGCTGTTCCCGTCGAATCCGGAAGAATGCTTCTACATGGCCGTGCAGGCGTTCGACCTCGCCGAGCGCCTGCAGACCCCTGTGTTCGTGATGTCTGACCTCGACATCGGCATGAACGACTGGATGTGCCCCAAACTCGAGTGGGACGACAGCTACCGTCCCGACCGGGGCAAGGTGCTGACGAAGGAGCAGATCGAGGCGCTGCCGAAGTTCCACCGCTACCTCGACGTGGACGACGACGCGATCACGTACCGCACGCTGCCGGGCGTTTCCCCAAAGGGCGCGTACTTCACGCGCGGGTCGGGACACAACCAGTACGGCGGCTACACCGAGGACTCCGCCGACTACCAGTTCGTGCTCGACCGGCTGGTCCGCAAGTTCCATCGCGCGCGGACGCTGGTTCCCCGGCCGGCGATCGAAGGGACCGGCGACCGCGAGATCGGCCTGGTCGCGGTCGGCAGCAGCCACGGCGCGACGCGCGAGGCGATGGACATTCTCGCCAAGCGCGGCATCACCGTGGACTACATGCGCATCCGCGGGTTCCCGTTCGGCAGCGAGGTGGAGGCCTTCCTGGCGTCCCACGAGAAGATCTTCGTCATCGAGCAGAACCGCGACGCGCAGCTCAGGTCGCTGCTCACGCTGGAGACCGCGGTCGAGAAGCACAAGCTGCACTCGATCCTGCACTACAGCGGGCTGCCGATGACGTCCAAGGAAATCGTCGAAGCCGTGCTCGCTGAACTCGGCGATGCCCGCCGCGCCGCATTGGCGGCGCAAGGATAGAGACATGTCGTTCATCAACAAACCCAAGGTCCGCCACCCCGACCTGCCGACCAACGAGCTCGGGCTCACGCGCCGCGACTACGAGGGCGCGATGTCCACGCTCTGCGCGGGCTGCGGTCACGACTCGATCACGGCCTCGATCATCGAGGCGCTGTGGGGGCTCAGCCTGCAGCCCGAGCAGCTCGTGAAGCTCTCCGGGATCGGTTGCTCGTCCAAGACGACCGCGTACTTCGCGAGCGGCTCGCACGGCTTCAACGGCGTGCACGGCCGCATGCCGTCGGTCGCCACCGGCGCGAACGCGGCCAACAAGGACCTGTACTACATCGGCGTCTCGGGCGACGGCGACTCTCTGTCGATCGGCTTCGGGCAGTTCGCGCATTCGATCCGCCGCAACGTGAACATGCTTTACGTGTGCGAGAACAACGGCGTGTACGGCCTCACCAAGGGCCAGTTCTCGGCGTCGGCCGACATCGGCACGAAGTCGAAGAAGGGCGAGGAAAACCTGCAGGCGCCGGTGGACCCGTGCCTCGCGGCGTTGTCGCTCGGCGGCACCTTCATCGCGCGCAGCTTCTCCGGCGACCGCGAACAGCTCGTGCCGCTGATCAAGGCGGGGATGATGCACAAGGGCTTCGCGATGATCGACATCATCTCGCCCTGCGTCACCTTCAACGACCACGTCGGCTCCACCAAGAGCTACGCGTTCACGCGCGAGCACTACCACGAGGCCGTGCACGCCGACTACATCCCGCCGCAGCGCGAGATCAGCGTGTCCTACGGCGAGGGCGAGGCGCTGCCCGTGCAGATGCACGACGGCAGCCAGATCGTGCTGCGCAAGCTCGACAAGGACTACGACCCCACGCACCGCGGCAAGGCCTTTGAGTACCTGCGCACCAAGCTGCGCGAAGGCGAGCACGTCACGGGCCTGATCTACGTTTCCTCCAGCGGCCCGGACATGCACGACATGGCCGGCACGACGGACGTGCCGCTGAACCAGGTGCCGTACGCGAAGATGCACCCGGGCGCGGAGGGGTTGGCGAAGATCCTGAAGCGCTACGCGTGAGGCGTGCAGTCGGCGGATCCTGAAGCCAGTCCGCCAAGTGGCGTTAGCACGAAGTTCGTGCTAGGTTCGCCCAATGAAGAACGTCACCGTCAAGCTCTCGGATGAGGCCGTGGCGTGGATCCGGGTCTACGCCGCGGAGCGCAAGACGAGCGTGTCCCGAGTCCTGGGTGACATGGTCGAGGAGCGGATACGAGAGTCGAGCCAGTACGAGGCGGCCCGTCGCCACTTCCTGACGCGGAAACTCCGTCCGCTCAGGAACTCCGGCGAGGCATACCCGAAGCGCGAAGACCTCTATGACCGACCACGTGTTCGTTGACACGAACGTCCTGCTCTACGCTCGCGACCCGTCCGAGGGACCCAAGCACGTCGCGGCGAGGCAGTGGGTAGAGCAGCTCTGGAACGACGGCAACGGGCGCACAAGCGTGCAGGTGCTCAATGAGTTCTACGACGTTGCAACGCGTCGACTGTCTCGCCCGTTAACCGCCGATGAGGCCTGGGACGACGTCGGGGCGCTCTTTGCCTGGCGACCGCAGGCGATCGACGAGAATCTGCTGCGGGCGGCACGTGCCATCGAGCAGCGATTCAGGCTTTCCTGGTGGGACAGCCTGATCGTCGCCTCCGCGCACGCGCAGCAATGCGCCATATTGCTCACCGAAGACCTGCAGCACGGGATGACGATGTCCGGCGTCCGTGTGCAGAGCCCGTTCATCGGCGCCGTGAACGAGGCCATCCCGGCGCGACCTCGCAGCAGGGCATCGCGGATGCGGGCGTGAATCCCGACGATGCTCGAGGACTTTGACCCGCGTCGCGATCGGCAACCGTCCGCCGACCGTACAATGCCGGCCGTGTCTACCAGCTCCCGCTCGCTCCAGAGTGTTCGCCAGTTCGTGGCCTCATCGCGGCTGCGCCTCGCGGGGCCCGTGTTGCTACTCGCGCTGGCGGTCACCACCGTCGCCGAGGCACAGGTCTACCGCTGGGTGGACGACGACGGCGTCACGCACCTCTCAAGCGAGAAGCCGCCCCGCGGCGTGCAGGCCGAGCGACTCGACATCCCGGGCACGACGCGACGAACCGCTTCCACCGCAACGAGAACCGCGTCGACCGGCTCAGTGGCAGCACCCGCACCGGCCGTTTCGCCCGCGCGGCTGGCCGAGCGCGAGGACCTGCTCGGCCGCCTGCGAACCCGCGAATGCGTGATCGCGATCGAGGCGCTCGAGCGCAAGACTTCGGGCGCCGAGACTACCAGCGCCGCCGAGATCAAGCGCCTCAAGCAGACCGCCGATCTCAATTGCAGCCAGGACCCGACGAGGCGCCGTGAGCAGGAGGAGATGGCCCTGCAGCTGCGCATGGCCAACAGCCCCGCCTGCGACGAGGCCCGCGACCGGCTGTGGCAGATGCTCGAGCCGGGCGCGAACGCGCCGCGCGACCGCGTCCGAAGCCAGCAGGCTTTCGTGGACGGGAACTGCACGCCGCCGGTACGCTGACGGTAAGCCGACCGGCAGTCGGTCCCGACCATTGGATCGCGCTTGCCGTCCGAATCAGAACCCTGGCTGGTAATTGTGAACCCGGTATCCGGCCAGCCCGACGGCGGCGCCGGCTGGCGGGCGATCGAGCTCGCCATGCTCGAGGCCGGCCTGTCCTTCGATTGCGTCTACACCCGGCACCCCGGTCACGGCGAGACGCTCGCAAGGCAGGCGACGCACGACGGACGCCGCCACCTCCTCGCCGTGGGCGGCGACGGCTCCGTCAACGAGATCCTCCAGGGCCTGATGACCGCCGGCCTCGCCGACACGCGCGAGGTGACGCTCGCCGTCGCACCCACCGGCACCGGCAACGACTGGGCGCGCTCGCTCGGCATCGGCCGCGACCCGCGCGAGATCGCCCGCGCGCTCGTTGCGGGCCGCACCCTGCTGCACGACGTCGGCGCCATCGACTTCGCGTCGAGCGGCGCACGCCGCTGGTTCATCAACGTGGGGGGCGCGGGCTACGATGCCTGGGTGACCGAGCGGGTGCCGCGGCCCGTGCCCTCGGCCGTCACCTACCTGCGTATCGCGCTCGCGGGTCTGGTGCGCTACCGCTCGCCGCTGTTCCGCATCACGGCCGATGGCGAACACATCGACGGACGGCTGCTGCTCGCCTTCGTCGCCAACGGGCAGTACTGCGGCAACCGCATGCACGTGGCGCCCACGGCCCGACTGGACGACGGGCTGCTCGACGTGCTGGCGGTGCGCGAATTGTCGCTGCTCGCGGTGCTGCCCAAGCTCGGCAAGCTCTACGGCGGACGCATCCTGGGCGACCCGGCGGTGCGCCATTTCCGCTCTGCCGTCGTGCGCATCGAGACCGATCCGCCGGTCACTGTGCAGGCAGACGGGCAGGTGCTGGGAACGACGCCGGCGGTGTTCAGCCTGAGGCCGCGGGCGCTGACCGTCGTTACAGCTCCTGCGGGCCCGTCGCCAGCAGGTGCAGGAGCTCGCGCTGGGAGCTGACCTCGCAGCGACTGAAGATGTGCTTGAGGTGTGTGCGCACGGTGTTGAGTGAGAGGTCGAGCGCGGCGGCGGTTCCCTCGACGCTATGCCCTGCGAACAGGCTGCGCGCCACCTCGGCCTGGCCTCGCGTGAGACCGTACACCTCGCTTAGCACCTCGATCGAGATGTCGCGCCACTCCCGCGGGCCGTAGATGAGGACGACGAACGAGACCTGTCGCTCGTCCAGTTCCGGCGGCACCGGCAACACGACGACACGGTACGGCGGCGACCGGTTGAAGCGGACCTGCGCTGCCATGGAGGGCCGCGGTCCGGGTGCACCGTTGACGTTGGCACTGACAAGGCGCGACAGGCGCTTCTCCAGGGGCGGGTCGAGAAACACGAACTGACCGCCGCGAACCGCGACGCCATTGCCGTCGTCGAGCACGCGCCGCGCCAGGGCATTGGCGTCCTGCACGCGGCGCTTGATGTCGAGCAGGATCACGCCGCGGTCGAGCCGGTCGAGGATCAGGCGGCCGAGCGCGGTGAACACGCCGGTCGCAGGCGACGGGGAGGGGCCTCGCGGCACCGTCCCTGGCCCCGCGAGGCTCCCATCGTTCTTCACTGGACTGGCGCCCCCCGGGTTAGTCCGGGGCTTGCGCCGTGCTGCGGTCCCGCCTGCCGGTGCCGCGGCCGTCGTGATCGCCTTTTTGACCGACCTTCTCAGGTTTGGCCTCCCTGACCATCCCTGTGGTCGATTGTGGTCCAACTAGACCACAGCCGCGATTCGCACGAATCACCCAAATGGGTGAGAAATGCAGAGATGACCGACCGACCGCCTGATCGAGCGCACCCTCGCCGCGTGACTGTGCGAGTCGAAGCTCGACATCCCTTCGCCCAGGGCTCAGGCCCAGCCGTCCCGATCGCGGGCGCTGCAGACGCCACCTTGCTCGGTAGCCATTTCACAAGATTGGCGATGCGTGGCATCGGGCTCCCGAAAGCACTACGTCCGTCAACGATTTGCGGCGGCGCCGCAGGCAGGATTCCATCCGGTCGAGACCCGCTCACCGTCTGCACTCAAGGAAGCTCAGGTCATGGAAATCGCTGCCGCCGTACTCTTCTGCTCCGTCGTCATCTGGTTCGTCGAGGAAGCGACCGACGAGCACGTCTAGGCGCGCGACGCACTGCCCGACGGCACGCGCGACGGATACAGCCGCTCGAGCACCTCGCTCGCGATGGCTTCGAGCGGTGCCCGCAGCCGCGATTCGAGCATGGCGGGCGAGTCGCCCCGGGCGGCGCCTGCCCACAGTTCCGCCAGCGCGGCGCGGCGCGGCGCCACTACCTCGGCAACCAGTGCGCCCCAGTGCGCCGGGTACTCGCCGGCGACGAAATCGCCCCGTCCGCGCCCGAAGTGCGCCACCGCGAGATAGCGCAGCACCGCCGCGACCACGCGCCCGGTCATGAATTCGGCTGACCACCGCACCGTCGTCGCGTCGGTGCCGCGCGCCGTGTTGTAGGCGCTCGCGAGGCCGCGCGCGCCGGCCGCGCCGAGCAGGCCGCCGAGCAGGGCGCCCGCGCCGAAGGTGAGGCCGCCGGCTGCCAGATCCGCCGCCAGCCCGCCGACCGCGCCCGATACCGCGGCGCCCAGCACGCTCGCCTTGGCCGGGTTCGCCGCGTTGGCGACGGCGAGCTGGGCACCCATGCGCTGCAGCACTTCCGCCGCCGCGCGCCCGGACAGGCCGTGCAGTGCGATCAACTCGTCCGTGGCGCGCCGCACCTCGGCGTCGAGCCGCTGCGCGAGCTCGCCCATGGCCGTGTCCGTGGCGGCATCGCGCCGTTCGCCGGGACGCAGCAGACTGCCGAGCCACGAGCGCGCCGCATCCTTCAGGCCCGTCGTCGGCAGGGTCACCGCGTCCGTCGTCGTCGTCGCGAGTTGTCTCGAGAGCACCTGCACCGACTGCTCGAACACGGCACGGTTGCGCGCCTTCCACGCGTCGGCCAGCCGGTCGTAGGTCGCGCGTCGGTCCTCCGGAAGGACCGCGCCGATGCGATCAAGCAGCACGTGTTCCTGCACCCAGCAGCGCGCGAACGCGTCGAAGGCGAGCGTTTCGCGCACCCAGGGGTAGCCCGCGAGGTGCGAGGCCCAGCGCGAGACCTCGGCCGCCTCGACCTCGGCCGGCCGCGGCGCTCCGAGCTGGTTCAGCAGCACCACGACGGGCTTGTCCGTCCAGCCGAGGATCTGCATCTCGGCGTCCACGTAGCCGGCGCCGGCCGGGTCCTCGCTGGCGTTGACGAGGTAGAGCACCACGTCCGCCTCGTCGCGCACGTTGCGCATCGCCTGCTGGCTGCTGAAGAACGGGCGGTCCACGTAGCGGTCCCAGACCTGGGTCAGGAACCAGCCGAGCGCGTTGCCGCTGTGCTTGAGGCGCTTGAGCAGGCGCGCGCTGTCGCCGAAGCCAGGGGTGTCCCAAAGCCGCAGTTCGTCGCCCTGCGGCGTGTCGATCAGCACGAAGGAATCCGAGGTGTCGGTGACGTGCGCCGCGTCGCGCACCTCGCCGATGTCACGCCGCAGCAGCGTGCGCGCCAGCGTCGTCTTGCCGACGTTGGTGTGCGAAATGAGGCTCAGTGAAACGGGCCCCGTGTGCGGGCCCTCGGAGTTCGCGGAACTGCCGCGGTCCGGCAAGGTCTGCATGCTTATCGGTCCTGCACGACCGGGCCGACGGCATCAGGCGAGCTGTCCTCCGCTCGGACGCCAGCGAGCGCGACGAGATCCGCCTCGAGGCCGTAACCCGCGACGAAGTCCCGCCACAGCCGACGCCGCTCCTCCAGTCTCGACGCGAGCGACGCGTCGCCCGCCAGTCGCTCCGCGTACGGCGATTCGTCCACCACCACCCGCACCGCCGCAGGCGGTCGCGCCCGGCGTGCCGAGTCGCGCGCTGCGGCAATCACGACCCCGTGGTTCTCGGCCTCCGGCGTGGCCGCGAGGTTCATCAGCACGACGTGCAGGTCGGCCACCCGGTGTGCGCCCGAGTCGAAGGCCGCCCCGGCCATGTCCTCCTCGCCGTAGCGAAGCGTGGTGCGCCGATCGACGCTGACGTCGGCCTGGGTCATGGACGACAGCCAGCGCCCGAGCCCGGCCAGCGAAGCATCGGACGGCTCGTAGGCATAGGGCGTCACGCTCGTGACGCCGCCCGTGCGAAGGTGGCCGCCGCCGCGGAGGATTCCGGCGGCATAGGGTCGCAAGGCTTCGGGCAGCGCCGTCGGTCGCCCGAGCCAGGCGAGCGCCCCGGTCGCGAGCCCGGCGAGCAGCAGGCGCGGCACCACGATGTAACCGGCGAGGCTGAGCGCGATGAGGTGGATCCACGGGGCGGCGTCGCCGCCGCCGGTCGGCCAGCGCAGGGCCTCGACAGCTTCGAGCGTCCGCGGGAGCTCGACGCCCGACCAGCCGGCCACCGGGCCGAACAGCACACCCCAGATCACCTTGACCTGGGCCGCGCCGAGGAAGGTGCTCTCCCAGCCCGCCTCGTACCGCAGCACGGTGCCGCGCAGGTACATACCGGCGATCAGGCCGAGGGCGACGGCCGCGGCCGCGAGGTGCAGCCAGCGTCGCGCGTGCTGCGCGATGAAGGCGCCGCCGGCCTCCACCCAGCCCTCGGCGTAGCCGCCGATCGCCCGGCCGAGCACCGCGTCCACGCGGGCGGTGCGCTTGGCCAGCGGGCCGATGCGACGCGCGAACGCCCGCCCGGACCAGCGGCGTGGTTGCACCGGTGGCGCCCCCGCCCGGCGCCGTCGCAGCCAGCCGACGGCCAGCGCGACGTAGGTCAGCAGGTTCCACGCAATCAGCCCGATGAACGGGAACGCCAGGATGTTGATGTGCCTCGATCCGTCCAGGGCCGACAGCGCGATGCCGCTCGCGAACGCGAGCAGCAGCAGGGCCGCCAGGATCCAGGCCGGCGTCCGCGTGCGGCCGAGGACCTCCCAGACGATGTGATGCCGCTCCACCAGCGGCCCGAGCAGGCGCTCCGCCCGCTCGCCCAGCGCCTGTGCGATCTTCGCGTCCCCGATCTCGGCGCCTGCGTCCTCCGGCGAGAGGCCGAGCGTGCGCATCGCCTCGCGGGTCGCCCGGGCCCGGTCGCCGGGCGGGAGAATGCTGCCGGCGCGGTCGACGTCCTCGATGGCCTTGACCATCAGCACCGACCGCAGGAGTTTTTCTCTCATCGTGGCCGAATCCTACCCGATCGGCCCGGACTCACCCGCAACCGTGATTGCGGCCGCGGCCGGGCCGCGTCGATACTCGGGCGACACGGCGCCGCCGAAGGAGCAGGGGATGACGGAAGGGACCACTCACCGCGGGGGCTGCCATTGCGGTCGCGTCGCGTTCGAGGTCGAGGCGCCGGCGCGGCTGGCGGTGCAGGAGTGCAACTGCTCGATCTGCTCGATGACGGGCTTCCTGCACCTGATCGTGCCGGCGAGCCGCTTCCGGCTGCTGCGCGGCGCCGACGAACTCTCGACCTACACGTTCAACACCGGCACGGCCCGGCACCTGTTCTGCCGCCATTGCGGCATCAAGTCGTTCTACGTGCCGCGCTCCAATCCCGACGGCTACAGCGTGAATGCGCGCTGCCTCGACGCGGCCACGATCGAGGGCCTCGACGTCGAGCGCTTCGACGGACGCAACTGGGAAAGCTCGGCGGCGACGCTGGCCCACCTGTCGCGCGACTAAGGCTTCGGCGGCCGTCGGTCCGCCCCGGTTTCCGCCCACAGGTCGCGCCCCCGGCCCGGCCCCATGGCGGCTTGTCCGTGCAGGTTCGACGAGACGAGCGGCACCGTGCGGCGGCGTGCCCGCGCACGCGCCTCGGCCTCGGCTTCGGCGGCCCGTCGGACGGCGCGCCTGCGCGCCCCGGTGACCGCGCCCCACAGCACGAGCAGCGCCGCGCCCGCGAGCATCAGTGCGTCCACTTCCCTGTTCCCCTTCGCTGTCCTGCGACGGGCGGCTTCCTGCCGCCCCGCTCGAACCCGGCTCGGCCGGGCGGCAATCGTCACACGGGTTCGGCGACCGGCGACAGCGTCATTTTCTGCCGGATCGGTGCCAAAACGCGCCGCGCGCAGGTCAGTAGCGCAAGTCGACCTGTCCGTTGCTGCTACCGGACGGCCCGGGGAGAATCGCGAGGGCCACCGTCGAGACGGCGAGCAGCAGGCCGATCAGTCGCATGCGTGTGCTCCGGTTCGGCAGCCGTCCCGTTCGCTACCAGTGGATGCCTCGCATCAGCGAGGCGAAGATCATCGCCTCCTTGGTCGGCGGACGCGGCGCGTCGCCGTCCCTCTTGCCCTGCGCCGCCGACGAATCCGGGAACATCCTGTACGCCGAGTTCATGACCACCTCGGACATCTTCGGCATCACGAGGTGCATGATCTCCGCCATCACTCCGAGCCGCGTCGCGATGCGCTGCGGCCGGCGGATGATCGCGTCGGCGATCATGTCGGCGGCTTCCTCCGGCGAGATGATCGTCGGCATGTCCTCGTAGATCTTGGTCGGCGCGATCATCGGCGTGCGTACCAGCGGCATGTTGATGATCGTGAACTGCACGCCCTCGTCGTGGAACTCGGACGCGGCGCAGCGCGCGAAGGACTCGAGCGCGGCCTTCGAAGCCACGTAGGACGAGAAGCGCGGCGCGTTGGTGAGCACGCCGATCGAGGAGACGTTGATCACGTGACCGTTCTTGCGGGCCGTCATGGACGGCAGCAGGTTCATCGTCAGGCGCACGCAGGCGAAGTAGTTCAGCTGCATCGTGCGCTCGAAGTCGTGGAAGCGGTCGTAGGAGAGCGCGAGCGAGCGGCGGATCGAGCGGCCGGCGTTGTTCACCAGCACGTCGACGTGGCCGAAATCCTTCAGGATGTCCCTGGCGAGCTTGTCGTTGGCGTCGTAGTCGGTGATGTCGCACGAGTAGGTCTTCGCGAAGCCCCCGAAGTCGGCGATCTTCTTGCGCACCTCGGCGAGCTTCTCCTCGTCGCGCGCCACGATCACGACCTTGCCGCCCGCTTCGGCGATGCGGATCGCGGCCGCCTCGCCGATGCCGGAGGAGCCTCCGGTGATCACGACGACCTTGCCCTTCACCGCGCCGCGCAGGCTGCGGTCGATCGACAGGTCCGGGTCGAGGTGGCGCTCCCAGTAGTCCCAGAGCCGCCACGCGTAGTCCTCGAGCACGGGCACGCGTATCTTCGCCTTGTCGAGGATCTTCTGCGTGTCGGTCGAGTCGAAGCGCGTCGGGTAATTGATGAACTCCAGCACGGACTTCGGGATCCGCAGGTCGCGCAGCACCTGGTTGTATACGTTCTGGATCGGCTTGCTCCGCGCGACCGACTGCGTGACGCTCTCCGGCACGATCGAGAACACCTTCGGATCGAGCCGGAACGCCATCTCCGGCGCGTGCGCCGCCCGCGAGAACACGTTCAGCATCTGGCCGACGCGGCGCGGCTTCGGGTCCGTCAGGTGGAAGCAGCGGCCGTCGAGCTTCGGCTGGTGCGCGAGGTGGACCATGGCGTCCACGACGTAGTCCACCGGCACGAGGTTGACGTACCCGCCCTCGATGCCCACGAGCGGCACCCAGCGCGGCCAGGACTCGCGCAGCCGCTGCAGGGCCTTGAAGAAATAGTACGGGCCGTCGATCTTGTCGATGAAGCCGGTCTTCGAGTGCCCCACCACGACGCCCGGCCTGTAGACGCGGAACGGAATGCGGCCGTTCGCGCGCACGAGTCCTTCCGAGTCGTGCTTCGTCCGGTAGTACGGGTGGTCGAGATCCTCGGCCTCCTCGAACATGTCCTCGGTGAACGTGCCGCGGTAGAGCCCGGCCGCGGCAATCGAGCTCACGAGGTGGAAGCAGCCCGCGTTGACGGCGCTCGCGAACGCGAGCGCGCTCTCCGTGCCGACGATGTTGGCCTTGTGCATCTCCTCGGCGCTGGCCTCGAGGTCGTACACGGCGCCGAGATGGAACAGGTGCTTGACCTTGCCCTTGAGCTTCGCGAGGTCGCCCTTCATGACGCCGAGCTTCGGCTGGGCCAGGTCGCCCTTGATGGCCACGACGCGCTTGACGCTGTCCTTGCCCCAGAACTCGCGCAGCTCGTCGAGCTTGCCGAGCGACTTGGGCCGCACCAGCACGTACACCGTGCCCTTGCCACGGGCGAGCAGCGACTGCACCAGGTAGCGGCCGATGAATCCGGTCGCGCCGGTCACGAAGTAGGTCATTGATATCTCCCCGACGATGGATCGCGGCGCCGCGTTTCGCGCCGCCTCGTTTTGCGGCTACCTTAGGGGCGGGACCGTTGAAGGTCAACGTGGCTCGGCGGCGCAGGAAGGGCACAGATGACGACACCCGGTCACGAGCGCATGTCCAGCGTGGACACGGCCTGGCTGCGCATGGACGGGCCGGCCACCACGATGATGATCGTGGGCGTGTCGGTCACCGGTACGCCGGTCCGTCCGGACGAGTTCCGCCGCATGATCGAGCAGCGGCTGCTGTGCTTCGCGCGCTTCCGCCGCCGGGTCGCGCCGGATGCGCTCGGCGCGTCCTGGGTCGAGGACGACGCGTTCGACCTCGACGCGCACCTCGTGAACGCCGAGCTGCCGGCGCCGGCCGGCAAGGACGAGCTGCAGGCGCTGGTCTCGCGGCTCGCGAGCGAGACGCTCGATCCGCGGCGGCCGATGTGGCAGGTCCACCTGGTCGAGCGCTACGAGCGCGGCAGTGCGTGGATCATCCGCGTGCACCACTGCTACGCGGACGGCATCGCGATGATCCGCGTGCTGCTGTCCATGACCGGGCAGGATTCCGGGCCCGCCCTCGCCCGGCGTCCGGATCGCCCGTCTCGGCGGCCGGACGTCCTGCCCGTGCTCGGCTGGCTGCAGCAGCTGGCGATGCCGGCAGGCGACATACTCGAGAACACGCTCGCCGAGGGCGCGAAGCTGCTCGAGGGCGGCGTGCACCAGCTCTTTCACCCGGGCCGCGCCGCGGCGCTCGCCGGTACCCTCGGCGGGATGGCGGGCGAGTTCCTGCGGGTGCTCGCGCTCCCCGACGACCCCGGCACGCCGTTGCGCGGGAGCCTGAGCGGCGAGAAGGTCGTCGCCTGGGCACCGCCGATTCCGCTGCACGAGGTCAGGACGATCGGACGGGCTCTCGGCTGCAGCATCAACGACGTGCTCATGTCCACCGTGGCGGGTGCGCTGGGCGGCCACCTGCGCGAGCAGGGCTTCGACACGCGCGACCTGCGGGTGCGCGCGTCGGTCCCGGTGAACCTTCGCGGCGCCGATGAGCCGCTGTCGCTCGGCAACAGGTTCGGGCTGGTGTTCGTCGAGCTGGCGCTGGGTATCGCCAACCCGCTGCGGCGCCTCGAGGCTACGCACGATGCGATGACGGCGATCAAGGGGTCGCTGCAACCGACGGCGTCGCTGATGTCGCTCGGCCTCATGGGGTTGCTGCCGGCCGCGGCCCAGGCACCCCTGGTGGAGCTCTTCAGTCGCAAGGCGACGGCGGTCGTCTCGAACGTGCCCGGCCCGCAGGCGCCGCTCTATCTATGCGGGCAACGCGTGACGGAGATGTACTTCTGGGTGCCGCAGAGCGGCTCCATCGGCGTCGGGATCAGCATCCTGTCCTACGCAGACCATGTGCACTTCGGAATGATCGCGGACCGGGCCCTCGTGCCGGCCCCGGCCGGGGTCGTCGAGCGCTTTCCGGCGGAGTTCGAGAAGCTGCTGCTCGCAACGGTCGTGGGCGCGCTGGCCCTGCGGAAATTACCTAGGCCTCGGATTGACACGGTGCAGCAAACGGCGCGGAATCGGCCACAATAGGCAAGCGTTCCTTAAGGCGGCACCCGCCGCGAGGGAGTTTCGATGGCGGCACGAAGAAAGAAGTCGACGACCCGGCCCCGCACCCGCAAAGCGCGGGCCCGGGCGACCACGGCGCAGGGCGCGCTGATCGAGAACGTCCAGCAGATCTGGCTCGCCGGCATGGGCGCCGTCGCCAAGGCGCAGAAGGAAGGCCCCGCGGCCTTCCAGGACGCCGTCGCCGAGGGCTTCAAACTGCTGACGCGCTCGCGCTCCAATGCCGAGGACGTGATCCGCGAGGCCTTCGAGTCGGCGCAGGAGTCCGTGCAGGCCAGGCTCGACTCGGCCCGGGACCAGGCCACCGAGACCTGGGACAACCTCGAGGCGCTGTTCCAGAGTCGCGTCCAGAAGGCCATGAACCAGCTCGGCGTGCCGACGGCCGAGGAGATCCGCGTCCTGACGCGCCGCGTCGCCGAGCTGAACGACACCGTCACGACGCTGTCGGCGAAGCAGGCGCGCGCCAAGCGCGCAGCGCGCAAGGCTCCGGCGAAGCGCCGCGCCCGCGCCAAGACGGCTCGCTGAGCGGGGACGGACCGCCGATGCTCGACCTCCAGCCCGCCGCAAGACGATCGCCCGCGAGTCACCGGCGCATCGGCCTCGCGCTGGCGGGCGGTGGCCCGCTCGGCGCGTTCTACGAGGTCGGCACGCTGCATGCCATCAGCGAGTCCTTCGAGGGCTTCGACCTCACCACGCTCGACATGTACGTGGGCGTGAGCTCCGGCGCGATGATCGCGGCCGGGCTCGTCAACGGCTACGACACCACGGACATGGGCCTGGTGTTCATCCACAACGCGTCCACCGAGCATCCGGTGCGGCCGGGCCTGTTCCTGCGGCCCGCGTTCCGCGAGTACGCCAGCCGCATCGCCGCAATCCCCGAGCTCGCGGCGGACATCTTCAAGGAGTACCTGCGCGACCCCGGCAAGGACTGGGCCGAGGCGATCGACCCGCTCGGGCGGCTGCTGCCCACCGGGCTGTGCGACAACCGTCCGTTCGAGCGTTTCCTTGCGCAGATGTTCACCGGCCAGGGTCGAACGAACGACTTCCGCGAGCTGCCGCGCAGCCTGTACATCGTCGCGACCGAGCTCAACAGCGGCTACTCGGTGCGCTTCGGCGAGCCCGGCTTCGACCACGTGCCGATCTCCCGCGCGATCCAGGCGAGCACCGCGCTGCCGGGCCTCTATCCGCCGGTGCCGATCGACGGCCACACCTACGTGGACGGCGCGCTCATGCGCACCATGAACGCCTCGCTGCTGCTCGACGAGGGCGCCGACTTCGTCATCTGCATCAACCCGCTGGTGGCCTTCGATGCCGCCAGCGTGCCGCCGCGTGGCAACGGCCATCGCAAGGACCTCGACCTCACGCGGGGCGGATTGCCCGTGGTGCTGAGCCAGACCTTCCGCGCGATGATCCAGTCGCGGATGCTGGTCGGCATGCGCACCTACAAGCAGAGCTATCCGAGCACCGACGTGCTGCTGTTCGAGCCCGACCGCGGCGACGACGAGATGTTCTTCAAGAACGTGTTCCGCTACGCGGACCGCAAGCGGCTCGCCGAGCACGCCTACCAGCGCACCCGGCGCGACCTGCTCGCGCAGGCGGACAGCCTCGAGCCCATCCTCGCGCGGCACGGCATCCGCCTGCGCCGCGACGTGCTCGAGGACCGCTCGCGCAGCTTCGGCGGCGCGGTGCTCGAGCGCGCCCGGCGCATGCAACCGGTCACCGGGTCGCTGCACCGCACGCTCGACCGGCTCGAGTCTTCCCTCCACTCGCTGCGCTGAGCCCGTGAAGATCCTCGGCGTCGAGATCGGCGACGAACGCCGCGGGCGCGACGACCCCGGCACACTCGGTCGCCTGCTCGAGCGCAACGCGGCGCTGCGCGGCGTGTTCGCGGACGACCCGGCAGCGCGCGCACGGCTCGTGAAGCTGCAGCACTGGCAGTCGAAGCGCCTGCTGCGCAGCCACGCCGACCTGCGCGCCAACCCGCGTTACCGCATCGCAGTCGAGTTCTTCTTCAACGAGCTGTACGGCGGCGGCGACCCGCAGGCGCGTGACCGCGACCTGCAGCGTGTCCACCGCGTGATGGAGCGGCTGCTGCCGAGGGAGGCGCTGCACGCGCTGATGCTGGCGATCGAGCTCGAGATCCTGTCGCAGGAACTCGACGCCGAGATGGTGCGCCGGATGCCGCCCGGCCCGATCACGGTCGAGACCTATGCGGAGGGCTACCGCCGCACGGGACGACGCCCCGATCGCGAGCGGCAGATCGAGCTGCTCGGCGTGATCGGCGAATACCTCGACCGGGTGGTGAGGAAGCCCATGATCCGCGGGCTCGTGCACTTCGCGCGCCGGCCGGCGCACGCGGCGGGCTTCGGCGCGATGCAGGAGTTCCTCGAGCGCGGCCTCGACGCGTTCGAGGCGATGCACGGGGCGGACGAGTTTCTCGCGATCCTTCGCGAGCGGGAATGGCGGGCGATGGAGCGCATGTTCGCGGGCGAGGCCGATCCATTCGAGTTCGCGGGCCAGGCGCCTCGCGAATAGACGCCGCGGTGGCGCGTTCGCGAGGTCGCGGCTGCTCATAGGGGCCGCAGCAGCGGCTCATTCGGACCGCATTCCGAGTCGCTTCCCGATACTCGCTTGGTCGGAATGCGGTCCGAATGAGCCGCGGACACACGGCGCCTGAGCGAGTCGCCGCGGACGGCGACTCGCACGGCGCATGGGGATTCAACCGGATTCAACATCACCGTCGGCGGGATGACTCACTGACGGCGGCGCTCGGCTCGCACTCGTCACTCGTTCGCGACTGGTCGCATCGACAACCCCCGACACCCGCGCCCTCGAAGCTGGATCCGGCCAACGTCACTTGCGCCGTGCGAGCCCGACGCAGGCGGGCTCGCCCAGGCGCCGCGCATCCGGCGCTCCGTGCCGGGTACGGGTCGACCAAGCGAGTATCGGGGAGCGACTCGACCCGTACCCGGCACGGAGCGCCCGCCACCGCAGACGACGTGCCGCGGCCTCCGAAACCCGGGAAGAGACTACTGCGCCTGCCTGAGCGTCGCGGCCGGCGGCTGAGTCACGACCGAGCGCGCCGCGAGCACGCCCGCGATACCGACCAATAGCGCCCCGCCGACGATGCCGATGACCCACACCCACGGATCCGGTGAGTACTCGAGATTGAACACCTCTCGCGCCAGGAAGTACCCCGCCACCGTCGCGCCCGCCGCGGCGAGCAGGCCCGAGAGCAGTCCGAGCGCGGTGAACTCCGCGGCCACGCCCTGGAACACCACGCGGCGACTGGCGCCGAGCGTGCGCAGCATGGCGCTCTCGTAGCGGCGCTCGTCGCGCGTGGCCTGCACCGCGGCGAGCAGCACCATGAGGCCGGCGGCGAGCGTGAACAGGAACACGTACTGCACGGCGAGCGCAGCCTTGTCCATCACGTCGCGCACCTGCGAGAGCAGCGCGTCGATGTCGATGATGGTCACCTCGGGGAACTGCCGCACGAGGTCGACCAGCGCCGGCCGTTGGCCCGGCTCGACGTGCACGCTGGTGATCAGCGTGCCGGTGACGTCGTCGAGCACACCGGGCGAGAACACCATGAAGAAATTCGGCTGGAAGGAGTCCCAGCGAACCTCGCGCAGGCTGGTGATCGTGGCCGTGACGGGCTCGCCCGCGACGTCGTAGGTGACCGAGTCGCCGAGCTTCAGGCCAAGCCGCTCCGCATACTCCTGCTCCACCGACACGCGCGGGCTCCCGTCGTCGCCGTCGATCCACCAGCTGCCGCTCAGCAGGCGGTTGTCGTCGCGCAGCGTGCGCGCCCAGGTGAGGTTGGCTTCGCGCTCGACGAAGCCCTGGGCGCGGTCGCCCTCGAAGCGGATCCGGCCCACCGGCACGTCGTTGATCGCGGTGAGCCGCGCCCGCACCAGCGGCACGAGATCGGTGGGTGGCAGCCCCCGCTCGCGGAAGAACGCGCGCACGGCGTCGCCCTCGTCCGGGCGGATGTTGATCATGAAGTAGTTCGGCGCGTCCTCCGGCAGGCTGGCGCGCCACTCCTGCAGCAGGTCGTCGCGCACCAGCGCGAGCAGCAGCAGCACCATGAGGCCGAGGCCGAACGCCACGATCTGCACCACGCTGTCGCGGCCGCGGCGCGCGATGTTGGCGAGCCCGTAGCGCCAGGCCACGCCGACGCCGCGGCGCAGCGGCGCGAGCGCCTTCACCAGCAACCAGCCCGCCAGCGCGAGCGCGAGGAAGGTGGCGCCGATGCCGCCGGCCACGACCGTAACGAGCCGCGGGTCGCGCACCAGCCAGTAGAGCAGCGCGAGCACCGCGCCGATCGCGAACACGTACACCGCGGCGTAGCGCAGCGGCGGCGGCTCGAGGTTGCGCCTGAGGACGCGCGCCGGCGGCACGCGCTTCAGCTGCAGCAGCGGCGGCAGCGCGAACCCGACCAGGATGGTCACGGAGGTGACGAGCCCGAGCCAGGCGGTCGCCATGCCCGGCGGCGGCAGGTCGCTGCGGATCAGGTCGCGCAGCAGCCAGGCGAGCCCGGCCTGCGCGAGGTAGCCGAGCGCCGTGCCCGCGAGCGTCACGAGCACCGCGATCGCCACCAGCTGCAGCACGGTCTGGCGCAGCACGAAGCCCTGCGAGGCGCCCATGCACTTCATGAGCGCCACGTTGTCGAGGTGCCGCGCAGCGTAGCGTCGCGCGGCCATCGCGACGGCCACGGCCGAGAGCAGCACGCTCACGAGGCTCGCGAGCGACAGGAAGCGGCCGGCGCGCTCGGACGAGGCCCGGATCTGCGGGCTCGCGTCCTCGATGGCCTGCAGCCGCTCGCCGGGCTGCTTCGTCGCCTTGAGCTGCTCGCGGAAGGCGGCGACGTCCGCCGGGTCGCCCGCGAACAGCACGGCGCGGCTCACGCGGCTGCCGGGCTGGATGAGCTCGGTGGCCGGCACGTCCGCGAGGTTGATCATCAGCGTCGCCGAGAGGTCGCCGAAGCCCGCGCCCTGGTCGGGACGGTAGTCGAGCACCTGCGTGACCTTCACCGAGTGCGCGCCCACGTTGAGCGAGGCGCCCACCGGCACGCCGAGCCGCGCGAGCAGGCGCGAATCGGCCCAGGCCTCGCCGGGCGCCGGGATGGCGTCGGTCGGCCGGGCGGCACCGAAGGGCTCGTCGGCGATCTTGAGCCGGCCGCGCAGCGGGTAGCCCTCGCCCACCGCACGCAGCGCCACGAGCGAGGAATCCTCGCCGTGGAACACCACGCTCGGCATGGAGAGGATCCGCGCCACCTCGAGGCCACGGCGCACGGCCTCGGCGTCGTAAGCCTCGGCGATGGGCCGCGGCGACTCGAGCCGCAGGTCGGCAGCGAGCACCTCGCCGGCCTGCTGCGTGACGGCGCGCCCGACGCGGCTGGTGAAGAAGCCGACCGCCGTGAGCGAGGCCACCGCCACGAGCAGCGCGAGCAGCAGCACCGCGAGCTCGCCGGACTTGAGGTCCCGCAGCAGGCTGCGCAGCACGAACGGCAGCGAGGCCACGCCTCACGGCTCCACGACGCGCCCGGCGTCGAGGCGGATCACGCGGCCGCAGCGCGCGGCGAGCGCACGGTCGTGCGTGACGAGCACCAGCGTGGCGCCCGTCTCGGCGTTGAGCCCGAACAGCAGTTCCATGATGCGCTCGCCGGTCGCCGCGTCGAGGTTGCCGGTCGGCTCGTCGGCGAACAGCACGGCGGGCCGCGTGACGAAGGCGCGGGCGATCGCGACGCGCTGCTGCTCGCCGCCCGACAGCTGCCGCGGGTAGTGACCCACGCGACCGGCGAGGCCGACGCGGTCGAGCACCTCGAGGGCCGCGGCGCGCGCGTCCCGGCGACCCGCGAGCTCGAGCGGCAGCATCACGTTCTCGAGCGCGGTCAGCGAGGGCACGAGGTGGAACGACTGGAACACGAAACCGACGTGCCGCGCCCGCACCGCCGCCCGCCCGTCCTCGTCGAGCGCGGTGAGGTCGCTGCCGGCGAGGTGGACGCGTCCCGAGGTCGGCTCGTCGAGCCCGGCGAGCAGCGCGAGCAGCGTGGACTTGCCCGCGCCCGAGGCGCCCATCACGGCCACGGTCTCGCCGCGCGACGATCGCGAGGGAGACGTCCGACAGAATGGCGAGCGTTCCCTCGGGGCTGCTAACCTGCTTGCCCAACCCAGCCGCCTCGAGCACCGTGTCCATTCGTTCTGCCTTCATCGTCATTTGCCTGCTGTGCTCGACGCTATTCGCGCCGGCGGCGCCGGCGGAGTCTTCGAAAGTCCTGGTGCTGGGCGACAGCCTGAGCGCGGCCTACGGGATGCGCGTCGAACAGGGGTGGGTGGCCCTGCTTCAGGCGCGCCTGGAGGCGAAAGGGTACGGGCACCGGTTGGTCAACGCCAGTTCGAGCGGCGAAACCACCGGCGGCGCGCTGGCCCGCCTCCCCCGGGCGCTCGAGCGGCACAGGCCGGCGGTCGTGGTCATCGAGCTGGGCGGCAACGACGGCCTGCGCGGCCTGCCCGTCGCCGAGGTTCGCGCCAACTTCGAGTCGCTGATCCGGCTGTCGCGGGAAGCGGGCGCGAAGGTGCTGCTCATCGGCATGCGCATCCCGCCCAATTACGGCCCGGCCTACGCCGGCGCCTTCCACGCGCTGTACGGCGACCTTGCGAAGCGCCACGAGCTGCCGCTGGTGCCGTTCTTCCTCGACGGCATCGCGCTCGACGACTCGCTGATGCAGGACGACGGCCTGCATCCCAACGCCGCGGCCCAGCCCAAGCTGCTGGAGCTGGTGTGGCCCGAGCTCGAGCCGCTGCTCAAACGATGAAAAGCGCCGCCGGCGCTGCTATATAGGTAAGTCGCCCTCGGGTCGGCCGGATTCACCGGTCGTGTCCGCGGGCCAGGGGAAACCGAATGGAAAAGATCTGGCTCCGGAGCTATCCGGCAGGCGTGCCGGCCGACATCAACCCCGACGAGATCGCCTCGCTGCAGGCGCTCATCGCGCGAAGCTGCGAGAAATACGCCGATCAACCGGCCTGCACGCTGATGGACCGCACGCTGACCTACCGGGATCTCGACCGGCTGGGCCGCCAGTTCGCGGCCTACCTGCAGCAGGTGGCGGGCCTCAGGAAGGGCGACCGGCTGGCGATCATGCTGCCCAACATCCTGCAGTACCCCGTGGCGCTCGCAGCCGCCTTCCACGCCGGTCTCACGGTGGTGAACACCAACCCGCTCTACACGCCGCGCGAGCTCGAGCACCAGCTCAAGGACTCCGGCGCCAGGGCGATCCTGATCCTCGAGAACTTCGCACACACGTTCGCAGAGGTGCGCGCCGCGACCGGCGATCGAGACCGTCATCGTGACCGGCATCGGCGACCTGTTTCCCTTCCCGAAGTCCCTGCTCATGAATTTCGTGCTGCGGCACGTGAAGAAGCAGGTCCCCGACTACTCGCTGCCCGGCTCAGTGGGCTTCGCGGAGGCGCTCAGCAAGGGCAAGTACGAAAACCTCGAGCCCGTGACGCTCGGCCACGACGACATCGCCTTCCTGCAGTACACGGGCGGGACCACCGGCGTGTCGAAGGGCGCCGTGCTGACCCACCGCAACATGGTGGCGAACGTGCTGCAGACCGAGGCCTGGATGGGCCCGTCGCTGCGCGACCAGACCGGGCAGATGGTGCTGATTGGCGCGCTGCCGCTCTATCACATCTTCTCACTTCAGGGCTGCCTGACGTTCCTCAGGCTCGGCGCGCACAACATCCTGATCGCCAACCCGCGCGACTTCGCCGGCTTCGTGAAGGAGCTCGGCAGGTACCCGTTCACGTACTTCGCGGGCGTCAACACGCTCTTCAACGCGCTGCTCAACACGCCGGGCTTCGATCGCCTCGACTTCAGCACGCTCAAGGTGAGTCTCGGCGGCGGCATGGCCGTGCAGCGCGCGGTCGCCGAGCGCTGGAAGCAGGTGACCGGCTGCACGCTGACGCAGGCCTGGGGCCTCACCGAGACCTCGCCCGGCGCATGCATCAATCCGCTCGACGCGCCCGAGTTCAACGGCTCGATCGGCCTGCCGATCCCCTCGACGGTGATCACCATCCGCGACGACGACGGCAACGAGCTGCCGGTGCGGCAGTCGGGCGAGATCTGCGTCGAGGGCCCGCAGGTGATGCGCGGCTACTGGAACCGTCCCGACGAGACCGACAAGGTGATGATCGACGGCCGCATCCTGCGCACCGGCGACATCGGCTACATGGACGAGAACGGCTACGTGTTCATCGAGGACCGCAAGAAGGACATGATCCTCGTGTCGGGCTTCAACGTGTACCCGAACGAAGTCGAGGGCGTGGTCGTCACGCACCCCGGCGTGCTCGAGGTCGCCGCAGTCGCCCAGCCCGACGAGCGCGCCGGCGAGATCGTCGCGCTGTTCGTGGTCCGCAAGGACCCGGCGCTCACGGAAGAAGACATCGTGGAGCACTGCCGCAAGGCGCTCACCGGCTACAAGGTGCCGAAGCGCGTGTACTTTCGGGACGAACTGCCGAAGACCAACGTCGGCAAGATCTTGCGGCGCGAGCTCAAGGACCAGTTGAAGCAGTAGCGGCCCGCCCCGCGCCGGAGACTTGCGATGCCCGAATCCATCCTGGCGCTGATCGGCAACACGCCGCTCGTGCAGGTGAGCTCGTTCGACACCGGTCCCTGCGAGCTGTACCTGAAGCTCGAGTGCCAGAACCCGGGCGGATCGATCAAGGACCGCATCGGGCTGTCGATGATCGAGGACGCCGAGCGCCGCGGGCTGCTGCGCCCCGGCTCCATCATCGTCGAGGCGACCGCGGGCAACACCGGGCTCGGGCTCGCGCTCGTCGCGGCGCAGAAGGGCTACCCGCTCATCCTCGTGGTGCCCGACAAGATGTCGCGCGAGAAGATCCTGCACCTCGTCGCGCTCGGAGCCGACGTGCGCATCACCCGCTCGGACGTCGGCAAGGGCCATCCCCAGTACTACCAGGACATGGCCCAGCGCATCGCGGCCGAGACGCCGGGCGCTTACTTCGTCAACCAGTTCGGCAACCCGGCCAACCCCCTGGCGCACGAAACGACCACCGGTCCCGAGATCCTGCGCCAGATGGAAGGCCGCGTGGACGCGATCGTCTGCGGCGTGGGCTCGAGCGGCACGATCACGGGGCTCGGCCGGTTCTTCGCCCGCGAGTCGCCCGCCACGCGCTTGGTGATCGCAGATCCGGTGGGCTCCGTGCTCGCCGACTACATCCACACCGGCACGCTCGGCACGGCCGGATCCTGGGCCGTCGAGGGCATCGGCGAGGATTTCATCCCCTCGATTGCGGACCTGAGTCGCGTCACCCACGCGTACTCGATCACCGATGCCGAGAGCATGCTGACGGCGCGCGCCCTGCTCAGGCAGGAGGGCATCCTCGGCGGGTCCTCCTCGGGCACGCTGCTGGCCGCGGCACTGCGCTACTGTCGTGAGCAGGACGGGCCGCAACGCGTCGTGACGTTCGTCTGCGACAGCGGCGCGAAGTACCTCTCCAAGACCTACAACGACGCGTGGATGTTCGAGCGCGGGTTCCTTTCGCGCGAGCAGGTGGGCGACCTGCGCGACCTCATCGTGCGCCGGCACGACGCCGGCCTCACCGTGACCGTGCAGCCCGGGGATTCGCTCCTGACCGCCTATAACCGCATGCGCAGCGTGGACGTCTCACAGCTGCCGGTCGTGGACGATGCGAACCGCATCGTCGGGATCGTGGACGAGTTCGACCTGCTGCAGGTGGTGCGCCGCGACGATGCCGCCGAGCAGTTCCGCCAGCCCGTGAGCACCGCGATGTCCACGCGGCTCGAGACGCTCGCGCCGGATGCCGGGCTCGACGCGCTGTTCGCGGTGCTCGACGCCGGCCACGTGGCGATCATCGTCGAGAACGACGCCTTCCTGGGACTCATCACGCGCGTGGACCTGCTGAACGCGCTGCGCACGAGGATGCTATGACCGACACCCGCGACCGCCCGCACTTCGCCACCCGCGTGATCCACGCGGGCCAGGAACCCGATCCGTCGACCGGCGCCGTGATGGTGCCGATCTACGCGACCTCGACCTACGCGCAGTCGAGCCCGGGCGTGCACAAGGGCTACGACTACGCGCGCAGCCAGAATCCCACTCGTTTCGCGTTCGAGCGCTGCGCGGCCGACCTCGAGAACGGTACGCAGGCGTTTGCGTTCGCCTCCGGCCTCGCCGCGATCGCGACCGTGCTCGAATGCCTCGACGCCGGGGCGCACATCGTCACCACCGACGATCTGTACGGCGGCACCGTGCGCCTCCTCGAGCGGGTACGGCAGCGCTCCATGGGCCTCACCGCGACGCGCGTGGACTTCACGGACCTCGCGGCCGTCGAGCAGGCGATCCGCCCGGAGACGAAGCTGTTGTGGGTGGAGAGCCCGACCAACCCGACGCTCAAGCTCGCCGATCTCGCGGCGGTCGCGACGCTGGCTCGTCGCCGGGGCGTGCTCGCGGGCGCGGACAACACCTTCGCGAGCCCGTGGGTGCAGCGGCCGCTCGACCACGGTTTCGACGTGGTGGTGCACTCGACCACCAAGTACCTGAACGGCCACTCCGACATGATCGGTGGCGTCGCGGTGGTGGGCGACAACGCGGCGCTGCGCGAGCGACTCGGGTTCCTGCAGAACGCGGTGGGCGGCATCTCGGGGCCGTTCGACAGCTTCCTCGCGCTGCGGGGGCTCAAGACGCTGGCGGTGCGCATGGAGCGCCACTGCCGCAACGCGCTCGAGATCGCGCGCTGGCTCGAGGGCCAGCCGAAGGTTCGCCGCGTGCTGTATCCGGGGCTACCCAGCCACCCGCAGCACGAGCTTGCGCTGCGGCAGATGCCGCGCTTCGGGGGCATGCTGTCGTTCGAGCTCGACACCGACCTCCACGGCGCGCGCCGCTTCCTCGAGCGTTGCCGCCTCTTTGCGCTCGCGGAGAGCCTCGGCGGGGTGGAGAGCCTGATCGAGCACCCGGGACTCATGACGCACTCGCAGCTCGCGCCCGAGCGGCGGCGCGAGCTCGGCATCTGCGATGGCCTGATCCGCATTTCGGCCGGCATCGAGGACGTGCGCGACCTGATCGCGGATCTCGAGCAGGCGCTGGCGGCGGTGGGATAGGACTTCTGAGCGATCCGATGATCGCAGGGAAATTTAGGCCGTGTGTGGCCAGTTCGCCACCACGGAGACCTCGTCGAGACTGGTGAACGGCTGCTTTCCGGACCTGGACCGACGGTCAGGAGCCGGCCACGAGCGGCCTAGTGATCCGACGAGTTGCTCCCGCTGATCCGCATTCGCGGCCGTTGCCGCAATCGATGATCCAGTTTTTGCTGCGAGGCATCCCGAGAGCTCAACCCAATACGACGGCTTTCATCTGGAAGACGCATGAGCCTGCGATGCTCCGACGCGACGGACCACTAGTCCGCAGGGTGCAGCAGCACCTGTTCGAGTACTTGACTTCGTCTCGACCGAGCTCGGATGTGCCGAATGCCGGCTTCGCCGAGCAAGGTCCGCGTGCCGTATCGGCTCGTGGCTCTGGGGCTACTCATGCTCGTTGGAACGATCTACGTCGCGCTTCCTCACAGCAGCGATGGCACTGGGCTCGAGCTGGACCCGTGAGTCGCACCGGGTCGTCTGAGCGAGCTTCGCTCTCAACTGGCCAGCCTCGGCCGGCTCTGCGCTACCAGACGAGTGCGCTCGGAGCTGGCGCCAACGAAGTCTGGATGCCGGCACGACCTCGGATCAACGACTCACTCGACATCCCACGTCCGCACTTGGCGCCGAGCCGGCAGTATTGCCACGAGGCCGACATTCACGTCACCGCAGCAGATTCCAGGCACCCATACGTGGATGCGGAGCGGCAAAGGTGGCTCGAGATGGGTTGGGCGGTTTACCCGTGTGCGGACACCTGACGTCCGGTTGCAGCGGACGGTCCGCTGCGGAGCCCGCCGCTGAACCGGAGCGTTAGCTAGCAGCCAGCCACGATCGCTTCGGCTTGACGGCCCTAATTATCGTAGCTACGATAATCGAATGCGTATTACCTGCAACCGCCAGAAGAGGTTGCTGACGCTGCAGGAGCGCGGGTTGGACATGCGCCGTGCCGGGGAGGTCTTTGCCGGCCCGCATTTCACTCGCCCGGACCAGCGGCGTGATTATGGCGAGACGCGATTCATCACAGTCGGATGGCTGGATTCTCGACTCGTTGTCATGGCTTGGACGCCACGCGGAACAGCTCGACGCATCATCAGCATGAGGCATTGTCATGAGCGCGAAGCGAAAGCATTCCGTCCGTATTTCTCCTGAGGCGGACGAGGTGCCAGAACTCGATCGGGAATGGATCGAGGGGGCGGACTATTACGAGGGTAAGAAACTCGTTCGGCGCGGGCGTCCCAAGCTTGAGAAACCCCGTCGGCTTCTTTCGCTGCGTCTGCCGCCAGACGTGATCGCCAGCTGGAAGGCATCTGGACCCGGATGGCAGACGCGTATGGCGGAAGTGCTGGAACGCGCCAAGCCCAGGGCCCGACGTTCTGCAGGCTAGCAGCACGCTGGAGCGCAGCCGTGATCGATGGATCTCATCGTCATACCACCGCTATACGGCGCGCTACGCTCAATCGTTGGGCGTCTGCTTTGCAGCGCCGCGAACTTCCGCTCGGGGTCGAGGCCGTCGTTGGCCCGACGATAAGCGGACAATGCAGGTGACAACGTCACGGCCCCGTTCCGCAGGCGGAACGCCCTCGCAGGATTCGCTCCCTGCTTGAAGTCAGGGAGTGCCGACGACCTTCATGAATTCCGTCAGATCCGCATCGCTGAAGTCACCGGAATTCAGTCGATCGGCGAGCTGCTGCGCACGCTCGTCGAGCCCGACGTATCGCTCTGGCCGGACGCCTGAACCCACGCCTGCCGGATGATCTCGGTGCCGGATTCACCACCCAGGCAGGGATTCACGGTCTCGTAGTGACAGAGCGCTGCGACCCACTCGGCGCCTGGCGCGCAGTCATATCCCTGGATGCACGCGGCCATCCTCCAGAGCCACTGCTCGGTATCTGCCGTCGACGCGCTACCGGTCAGGTAGTAGATCGCGTCCGCCGCGTCCCACGTTGCGCCGGGATCCGCCGCAGCCACGGCACTGAGCACCAGGGTGCGTGCGTCGGCTCTCCGCTCGTCGAATTCCGTAGCACTGAGAGCCGGCCGGTCAGGCCATGGCACCGTCTGCAGGTGCATGTCCCGAAGCTCATTCAGCGCCTTGCGTGTCTGGGCCGCCGGCACGCCCGCCGCGGACGCCTTCTCCAGCCAGTACTCGGACGATCCTGCTTCGCCGGTTCCCCTGGCCATCAGCGCTTCACATCGGCGGTGCACATCACGCACCGAGTCCATGTTCACTGACCGCGTGCTTGCCCACTCGAGCGCCTCATCCAGCGTCCGTCGCTTCCCGGGTCGATCGAAGTATCCGCGATAGCCGTCCTGGCAGTAATCGAGGGCCAGATACAGCGCGAACTGCGCGGAGGCGTCGCCTCCGCGTGCGGCCGGAAGCGCTCGATCGACGAACTCGAGGTAGTTCGACGACATCGCCAGCAGGTCCTGCCAGCTACCCGCGGCAACCACGGATGCAGACGGAACGACGTCGCGCGGCGTATCGGACGGTTCTGCGGTCGACGGTTCGGGACTGCGCTCGTCGACGCCCGCTGGCACCTGCCGAGCGACCGCGACATCCGGATCGGGGTCGCCGCGCCGGTCGGCGATGACGAAGGCGAAGGTCGCGACTGCCGCGAGGACGGCGAGCCCGACTCCGAGTCTCACCGCTACTTCGCGCGGCCCTTGAGGGCGCCGCCGGCCACGTAGTGCGCCGCCACGTCGTCACCCGCGCGGGCCGCGCGCCGGATGCCCTCGAGGATCATCTTCTCGGCGCGCTCGGTGCCGACCCAGCTCACGATCGTCACCCACTTGCCCTTCTCCAGGTCCTTGTAGTGCTGGAAGAAGTGACCGATCTGCTCGGTGAGCGTGCGCGGCAGGTCCTTGTAGGATTTCACGCCCTCGTAGAACGGGTGCAGCTTGTCCACCGGCACGGCGATCACCTTCTCGTCGTCGCCGGCCTCGTCCTTCATGAGCAGCGCCCCCACCGGCCGCGCCCGCACGATAGCTCCGGCCACGACCGGGCTCGGCACGACCACGATCACGTCCACCGGATCGCCGTCGCCCGACAGCGTGTGCGGGATGAAGCCGTAGTTGCCGGGATAGAACATCGCGGTGTTGAGGAAGCGGTCCACGCGCAGCGCGCCCGATTCCTTGTCGAGCTCGTACTTCACGGGCACGCCGCCCTGCGGGATCTCGATCAGCACGTTCACGTCGCGCGGCGGATCCTCGCCGATGCCGATCTTGCCGATGTCCATGCTTGGCTCCCTGGGACGGCAGGGACGGGCCGTCCCGTGTCAGTCGTGGTACTGCGGGCTCAGCTCGTGCACGGCCTCCACCATCGCGAGCGCGTGCTCCGGCGGCACGTCGGGGTGGATGCCGTGGCCGAGGTTGAAGACGTGGCCGTGGCCGCGGCCGTAGCTCGCGAGCACGCGCGCGACCTGGGCGCGGATCTCGCCCGGCGGCGCGTAGAGCACGCTCGGGTCGAGGTTGCCCTGCAGCGCGACGCGGTCCTGCACGGCGACGCGGGCGTCGGCGAGATCGGTGGTCCAGTCGACGCCGAGCGCGTCGCAGCCGGTGTCGGCCATCGTCGGCGAGCCACTGCCCGCCGCCCTTGGTGAACAGGATCACCGGCACGCGCCGGCCCTCGCTCTCGCGCGTCAGGCCATCGACGATCTGCTGCATGTAGCGCAGCGAGAACTCGCGGTAGTCGGCCGGCGTGAGCGCGCCGCCCCAGGTGTCGAACACCATGACGGCCTGCGCGCCCGCGGCGACCTGCGCGTTGAGGTAGGCGAGCGTCGCGCGCGTGATGACCTCGAGCAGCCGGTGCAGCTCGGCGGGCGCGCCGTAGAGCATGCCCTTGATGTGCTGGAAGTTCTTGCTGCTGCCGCCCTCGACCATGTAGGTGCCGACGGTCCAGGGGCTGCCGGCGAAGCCGATCAGCGGCACGCGGCCGCTCGAGCTCGCGGCGGATCAGGCGCACCGCGTCCATCACGTAGCGCAGCTCGCCCTCGGGATCGGGGATCGGCAGTCGGTCGATGTCGGCCGGCGTGCGCACCGGGCGCGCGATCTTCGGGCCCTCGCCGGCCTCGAACTCGAGCCCGACGTTCATCGCGTGCGGGATGGTGAGGATGTCGGAGAACAGGATCGCCGCGTCGAGCGCGAAGCGCTCGAGCGGCTGCAGCGTCACCTCGCAGGCGAGCTCGCGGGTTCATGCACAGCTTCAGGAAGCTGCCGGCCTTCGCGCGCGTCGCGCGGTACTCGGGCAGGTAGCGGCCCGCCTGCCGCATCATCCACAACGGCGTGCGCGGCGCGGGCTGCGCGCAGCAGCGCGCGCAGCAGCAGGTCGTTCTGCAGCGGCGACGCTCACTTCGCGGCCTCGCCGAAGATTCCGGCGATGGTCTGCTGCATGGCCACGCGCCGCCGCACGCGGATCGGCCGCATCGCGGATCGGCCGGCCGACCACGATGTAGTCGGCGCCGTTCGCGAAGGCCTGCGCGACGTCCACGGTGCGCTTCTGGTCGTCCACCGGCTTGTTCTCGACCGGACGGATGCCGGGCGTCACCACCAGCAGGCGATGGTCGATGAACTCGCGCAGCATCGGCGCCTCGAGGCCCGAGGAGACCACGCCGTCGCAGCCGGCCTCGAGCGCGCGCCGCGCGCGGGAGAGCACCAGCTGCTCGACGTCGCACTTGAAGCCGAGGTCGTCGAGATCGCCGCGGTCGAGGCTCGTGAGCACCGTCACCGCCAGCACCTTCACGTCGCCCTTGCTGGCCGCCGCCGCTTCCATGATCGCCTGGTTGCCGTGCACCGTGGTGAGCGTGACGCCACGGTTGCGCAGCTGCCTGACCGCGGCCGCCGACGGTGGCGGGTACGTCGAAGAACTTGAGGTCGACGAACACCTTCTTGCCGCGGCCGACCATCCAGTCGAGCAGCTCGAAGTAGCCGCCCGACATGCACAGCTCGAGGCCGAGCTTGTAGAACTGCACCGAATCGCCGAGCGTGTCCACGAGCCGGCGGGCCGCGTCCGGGGTCGGCGACGTCCAGGGCGAAGATCAGGCGCTCCTGCGCGGGAATGTGCTTCGGCGATCGAGGGCATCGGGGAGCTCGGCGGGAGATGCAGCAGGGAATGATACCGGATGGGGTAGGGGATAGGGATGGGGATAGTAAGAGGTGGCTGCGGACGGGCGGCGGCTCCTCTGACTATCCCCATCCCCTATCCCCGCCTCAGGTTCGTTCGACGGATCAAACGTCGCCCGTGCTCGAGGATCGCAAAACGGTCGGTCATGCCGGCGATGTAGTCCGCGACCGCCCGCGCCCGGCCCGGGCGACCCGCCTCCGGCCTCCATGCGCCGGGCCGCTTCCTGGTGCTCCGTCGGGCATCAGCGCCACGTCCTCGAGCAGCGCATCGAACAGCTCGCGCACGACCCGCTTGGCCTTGGTCGTCATGCGCAGCACGCGGTAGTGGCGGTACAGGCTGCTCGCGCAGGTAGCGCTTGAGCTCGAGGTGCTCGGCCTCCACGACCGTCGCTGAACGTGAGCAGTGGCGCCGACCGCGCGCGCACCTCGTCGACGCTCGCGGGCGCCGCCGCCTCGATCGACGCCGCTCGAGGCCCCGATCAGGTCGTTCACCAGGTAGTCGATCATGCGCCGCACCACCTCGTGCACCAGGCGGCGCGCGCCGAGGTCGGGGTAGCGCTCGGCGACGAGGTCGTGCTGGCGGCGGAAGATCGTGATCTCGCGCAGCTCCTCGATCGTGATCAGCCCGGCGCGGATGCCGTCGTCGACGTCGTGGTTGTTGTAGGCGATCGCGTCGGCGAGGTTGGCGAGCTGCGCCTCGAGCGAGGGCTGCCGCCGCTCGAGGAACCGCAGCGCCGAGCTCGCCGAGCTGCCGTGCGTTGGCGGCCGAGCAGTGCTTGAGGATGCCCTCGCGCGTCTCGAACGTCAGGTTGAGGCCGGCGAACTCCGCGTAGCGCTCCTCGAGCTCGTCCACGACGCGCAGCGACTGCAGGTTGTGCTCGAAGCCGCCGAGCTCGCGCATGCACTCGTTGAGCGCGTCCTGGCCGGCGTGGCCGAACGGCGTGTGGCCGAGGTCGTGGGCAAGGCAGATGGCCTCGGCGAGCGGCTCGTTCAGGTCCAGCGCGCGGGCGACGCTGCGCGCGATCTGCGCAACCTCGAGCGAGTGGGTGAGCCGCGTGCGGTACAGGTCGCCCTCGTGGTTCACGAAGACCTGGGTCTTGTACACGAGGCGCCGGAACGCCGTGGAGTGCACGATCCGGTCGCGGTCGCGCTGGTACTCGGTGCGGTGCCGCGGCGGCGGCTCCGGGAAGCGCCGGCCGCGCGAGGATTCCTCGCGTTGGGCATATGGCGCGAGTCCCGCGTCGGCGTTCATGCGTGCCGCGCCGAAATGTGCCCCGAGCGTGGCATCGAGGGCGTCGCCCGGGTAGTCGCTGCTCACCACGCCCTCGCCGAGGCGGCGCATCAGCACCAGGCGGATGCGCCCCGCGAGAACTTTCTTGTCGAGCCCCATGAGCTCGAGGGCGCGCCCGACGCCGATCGCCGGCGCGACGATCGGCAGGCCGGCGCGTGCGAGCAGCGACCCGGACGCGCTCGACGTCGGCGGCGTCGAGCCAGCCGAGCGCTGCGAGAGGTCGGCCGCCATCAGCAGGCCGGCCCCGACCGCCTCGCCATGCAGCCACTCGCCGTAGCCGGCGGCCGTCTCGATGGCGTGGCCGAAGGTGTGGCCGAGGTTGAGCAGCGCACGGCGACCGTGCTCGCGCTCGTCCTCGGCGACGATCGCGGCCTTGATCTCGCAGGAGCGACGGATGGCGTGCGCGACCGCATCGGGCTCGAGCGCGAGCAGTGCCTCGAGATGGGCCTCGATCCAGCCGAGGAAAACCGCGATCCGCCACCAGGGCGTCCTTGATCACCTCGGCGAGTCCGGCACGCAGCTCGCGAGGCGGCAGCGTGGCGAGCGTGTCCGTGTCGGAGACGACGGCGCGCGGCTGGTGGAAGGCGCCGATCAGGTTCTTGCCGCCGGGATGGTTGACCCCGGTCTTGCCGCCCACGGACGAATCGACCTGGGCGAGCAGCGTGGTCGGGAACTGCACGTAGTCCACGCCGCGCTGGTAGCAGGCGGCCGCGAAACCTGCCATGTCGCCGACGACGCCGCCGCCGAGGGCCGCTATGCAGGCGTCGCGGTTCATGCGTTGCTCGACGAGCGCGTCGAACACCCGCGCGAGGGTGTCGAGCGTCTTGTAGCGCTCGCCGTCCGGCAGGACGACGTGCTCAACCCGCCGGCCCGCGAGTCCGTGCCGCACCCGCTCGAGGTACAGCGGCGCCACCGTGTCGTTCGTGACCACCAGCACGTTGCCTGCATCGACGGCTTCGTCGAGCACCGGCGCCGAGCCGAGCAGGCCCGGTCCGACCAGGATCGGGTAGCTGCGCTCGCCGAGCTCGATGCCGAGCCGCTCCATCAGCCGCCCCTCACCGGCGCCAGTCGGCACGGCTATCTCCTCGACCACCGTGCCGACGCGGCGTCCGTCCGTGTCCACGATCAGGTCGGCGGTATCCTCGTAGAGGGCTGCGCGCTGCTCCATGAGGCGCTCGAGCGTTGCACGCGGGTCGTCACTGTTCAACAGGGGCCTCGATCGGTTGCGCCGCGTGCGCTCGAGTTGCTGCCCCACGGAAGCACGAAGATACACGACGCAGCCGCGGCTGCGCAGCCGGTCGCGCGTGTCTCCGTCGAGGATCGCGCCCCCGCCCGTGGCCACGACCACGCGCTCGCGGCGGGTCAGCAGGTCGAGCACCTCGCGCTCCCGGACCCGGAAGCCGGCCTCGCCCTCGCGCTCGAAGATGTAGGGAATGTCCACGCCCGTGCGCGACTCGATCTCGGCGTCGCTGTCCACGAACTCGAGGCCGAGCCGCTCGGCGAGCTGCCGGCCCACGGCGCTCTTGCCCGAGCCCATGGGCCCGATCAGGAAGATGTTGTCGGCGTCCAGCATGCCCGTTGAAAGAAGAACGGCCGCAGGGTCGCTGCGGCCGTCCATTCTCGCACCGGTGTCGCCGGGCGTCAGTAGATCTGCGCGCCCTCGCGCAGGATCTTCGGCGTGACGAAGATCAGCAGCTCGTCCTTGTTGTCGGTGCGCGACTTGCTGCGGAAGAACATGCCGAGGCCGGGGATGTCGCCCAGGAACGGCACCTTGCTGGTGGTCTCGCGGCGCTCGGTCTCGAGGATGCCGCCCAGCACCACCGTCTGGCCGTCGTTCACGAGCACCTGCGTGGTGATCTCGCGGGTGTCGATGCTGGGCACGAAGCCGCCCGTCGCGCTCGGCACGACCTGGCCGACGTTGTCCTTGCTGACCGTGAGGTCGAGGATGATGCGGTCGTCCGGGGTGATCTGCGGCGTGACCTTCAGCGACAGCACGGCCTTCTTGAACTGCGTCGTCGTGGCGCCGCTCGAGGCGGACTCCTGGTAGGGAACCTCCACGCCCTGCTCGATGCTCGCTTCCTTGCCGTTCGCCGTGATGACGCGCGGGGCCGACACCAGCTCGCCGCGGCCCTCGGTCTGGGCCGCCGTGATCTCGAGGTCCACCACGTAGTCGCTGTCGAGCAGCGTCAGCGCGAGCCGTGCCGCCGGGTTGGCGATCGGCAGGTTGACGAGGTAGCGGTCGGGCACCGGCGCGGTGGCGACCGAGTTGCCGTCCACGCCCACGCCGCCCGGGCCGTTCGGGCTGATGATCGGGCCGCGGCTGCCGTCCGCCGAGTTGAGGCCCTGGGCCCCCATCCACATCAGGCCGTCGTTGCTGCCGTAGTTGCCGACGAACGCTCCGCCGAAGCGCACGCCCAGCTCGCGGCTGAAATCGTCGTTCACGATCACGATGCGCGCCTCGATCAGCACCTGCTTGACCGGGATGTCGAGCGTGGACACCAGGCGGCGGATATCGGCGAGGCGGTCGGCCGTGTCCTGCAGCAGCAGGGTGTTCGTGCGGTCGTCGATCGAGACGCTGCCGCGCTCGGAGAGCAGCGAGCTCTTGCCCTGGGTGCGGATCAGCGCCGCGAGGTCCGAGGCCTTGGCGTAGTTGACCTGAAGGTACTCGGTGCGCACCGGCGAGAGCTCGGTGAGCGCCTTCTGCGACTCGAGCAGCTGCCGCTCGCGCGCGGCCAGCTCCTCGGTCGGGGCGACGTACACGACGTTGCCTTCCTGCCGCTTGTCGAGACCCTTGGTTCGCAGCACGATGTCGAGCGCCTGGTCCCAGGGCACGTTCTGCAGCCGCAACGTGACGTTGCCGCGCACCGTGTCGCTCACGACGATGTTCTGACCGCTGGTCTCCGCGAGCAGCTGCAGCACCGCCCGCGTCTCGATGTCCTGGAAGTTGAGCGTGAGGCGCTCGCCCTTGTATTCCTTCTTGGTCGGGTCCACGACGGCGGCCTTGGGCCGCGGACGCAGCTCGAGCACGTACTCGCGGTCCGACTGGTAGGCCATCTGTTCGTAGTCGCCCGCGGCCGCGACCACGATGCGCGTGCCGACGGCCGTCCGCGCGACGTCGAAGGAGCTCACGGGCGTGGCGAAGTCGACGACGTCGTAGCGCTGCGCCTGCTCGTCGGGGAGGCTGGTGCCCGGGAAGTCCACCACGATGCGCCCGCCTTCCTGCTTCAGGCTGGCCTGGACGCGCGTGTCGTTCGTGCGGACGATGATGCGCCCGGCGCCGTCGGTGCCGCGGCGGAAGTCCACTTTCTCGATGCTCGCGGCCTCGGCCGGCGCACCCGAGGTCGTCACGGCTGCTGCCGCGGCCGACGACGCGACCGCCGCCGACGCGCCGCGTCCGAGCGTCACGATGACCACGTTGCCGGCCACGCTCGTGTGGTACGGCTGCATCTGGTCGAGGTTGAACACCAGCCGCGTGCGGCCGGAGGCCTCGGCCGCGACGATGGTGTCGACGCCGCCCGACTTGACGTCGATGCGCCGCGAGTCGAGCGCCAGCGTCGTGCCGGGCAGGTCCACGGCGAGGCGGGCCGGGTTGTCGATGGTGAAGGTCACGGGCTGCGGGGCGGGCCCGTCCAACACGAGCCGGACCTCGAGCTGTTCGCCGGGCTGCGGCTGCAGCTCGACTTTCTCCAGCCGCGAGGCGGATTGCGCGAACGCGCCCTGCCAGGCGATGCCGGCCAGCGCGGCCAGTGCGACCAGCCCGGTCCGGGATCGCGGGCGCCTCGCCGAGCGCGGGCCCTCGCGGAGGTTGATGATGTGCGACGAAGCAGCGGTCATGCTCGGGTCTCCTTGCAGATCAGTCTCTCAGGGCGAGCGCGGCGGGCCGTTGGATGAACCCGCCCATGCCGTCCGGGACGATCTCGATGAGCGAGATCTGGCCTTCCTCGACGGCCGTGATACGGCCGTCGCTCTGTCCGATGTAGTTGCCGGGCAGCACCCGGTGCACGAGCCCGTCCTTAGTCTGGACGAGGCCGTGCTCGCGGCCGCCGAGGTTCAGCGTGCCCACCATGCGCAGCGTGTCGAGCGAGAACTGCTCGAGGAACTCGCGGGGGCGGCTCGGGTCGGGCCGCAGCGCGTTCGGCGCGCTCGCCGAGGCCGGCGCGCCGGCCTCGAACGGCGAGCGCTGGTCGGCGACGCCGTAGGCGAAGGTCTCGTAGGGCTTGACCTCGGGCAGCGGCTCGATGCGCCCGCCGGGGCGGCTCTTGATGTCGGCGACGCGTGCGCGCAGGTCGGCGTTGTCGTCGGCACAGCCGGCGAGCACGGCGAGCACGGCTGCGGCGAGTGCGATCCGCCCGGTGCTGCTCATTCGAAGGTGTAATTTGCCCATGACTGCCTCAGCCCTTGCCGGCGGGCTTCTTGCCCTTCTGGGTGCCCTTCGCAGAGCCCTTCCGCGCACCATCGCCGCCATCCTGCTCGTCCTCGTCGAGGTAGCGGTACGTCTTCGCGGTGACGTTCAGCGTGAGGTCGCCGGGCGTGCCTGCGCCTGCACGGGCATCGCGACCCGCCGGCACGATCTCGACGTCGTGCAGCGTGACGATGCGTGGCAGCGCGGCGATGCCGCTCGCGAAGTTGCCCATCTGGTGGTAGTTGCCCGTCAGGCGGATGGTGATCGGCAGCTCGGCGTAGAAGTCCTTGCGGTTCTCGCCCTGCGGCTGGAACAGCTTCTCGTCGAGTCCTGCCGCGAGGCCGGTCTGCGAGATGTCCACGAGCAGGTTCGGGACCTCGGTCTTGTTCGGCAGCTGGCGCAGCATGGCGCCGAACGACTTCTCCATCTCGGCGAGCTGGTCCTTGTAGGCCTGCAGGTTGGCAGCCTTGCGCGCCTTGTTCTCGAGCGTGCTCCACAGCTCGGTCTCTTTCGCGCGCGCCTCGAGGAGATCGGGCCGCTTCGCCTTCCACACGAAGTACCAGTAGCCGGCGGACGCGGCCAGCACGAACACCAGCGCGACCGTTCCGGCGCGCACGGCCATCGGCCATCGGCCCGGATCGTTCGGGTCGAGGTTGCGCAGCTGGTCCAGCAGGGCCTTCAGCTTGTTCATTTCGACGCCACCGTCTCGCCTTCCGCCGCCTGTTCGGGCGTGATCCGGCTACGCTGGTTCGCGAACAGCGTGAAGTCGGCGCCACGCCCGCCGTCGCGGGCCTTGGTCTCGACGATCCGCAATGCCGGGTCGGCGAGCCACTCCGCGCTGTCGATGTTGCGCATGAAGGCCGACACGCGCGTGCTCGATTGCGCGACGCCGCGGATCTCGAAGCGCGTCCCGCTCTGCTTGAGGTAGGTGAGGTACACGCCCTCGGGCAGTATCCGCACGATCTCGTCGAAGACGTGGACGATCTCGGGACGGCTGCGCTGCAGCGTCTCGATGATCTCCATCCGCGCGAGCAGCCGCCCCTTCTGGTTCTCGAGCCCGTCGATCTCCTTGATCTGCTTGTCGAGCTCCGCGATCTCGTCGCCCAGGATGCGGTTGCGGTCGTTCTGGTGCTCGATCGCGGCGCTCATGTGCCAGCGGCCGACCAGGGTGACGAGCGCAGCGGTCGCGACGGCCGCGCCCATCGACAGCACGAACTCCTGGCGCCTGCGCTTGCGCTCCGAATCGCGCCAGGGAAGTAGGTTGATTCTCGGCATCAGTCGAAGCTCCTCAGCGCGAGTCCGCAGGCCGTTAGCAGTGCGGTCGCGTCCTTCTTCACGCCCTGCGCCAGCGCGCGCGTGGAGATCTTCATCTGGCCGAGCGGGTCGCCGCGCTCGGCCGGGATGCCGACACGGCTCGCGATGACGTCGGCCACGCCCGGGATGTTCGCGCAGCCGCCGCAGATGAGGAGCTGGTCCGGCTGCTCGCGGCCGCTGCCCGAAGCGAGGTAGAACTGCAGCGAACGGCTCACCTGCTGGCACATGTCGTCGATGAAGGGATCGAGCACCTCGGCCTGGTAGTTGGCCGGGAGTCCGCCCTCCTTCTTGGCTCGGCCGGCCTCCTCGAGGCTCAGGCCGTAGGTACGCATGATCTCCTCGGTGAGCTGCTGGCCGCCGAAGGCGAAGTCGCGCGTGTAGCTCACCTTGAGGTCGCGCAGCACCGAGAAAGTCGTGCTGCTCGCCCCGAAGTCCATGACGGCGATGCTGCGTTCCATGCCGCCGTCCGGCATCTGGTGCGTGAGCAGCCGGCAGGCGTTCTCGAGCGCGAAAGCCTCGACGTCCACGATGCGTGCGACGAGCCCGGCGGCCTGCACCGAGGCCTGGCGCTGCTCCACGTTCTCGGAGCGCGTCGCGACGAGCAGCACGTCGAGCATCTCGGGATCCTTCTCGGAAGGGCCCGCGACCTCGAAGTCGAAGCTCACTTCTTCCATCGGGAAGGGGATGTACTGGTCGGCCTGCATCTCGACCTGGGACTCGAGCTCGGCCTCGCGCAGGTTGCGCGGCATCTGGATGATCTTGGTGATCGCGGCATCGCCGCTGATGGCTACGGCGCATTCGCGGCTGCGCGCGCCCGCACGCTTGACGGCGCGGCGCACCGCTTCGCCGACGGCCTGCGCATCCACGATCGCCTTCTCGTTGATGGCATTGGAGGGCGAGGGCTCGGCGGCATAGGACTCGACGCGGTAGCCGTCGCCGCTCTTCGACAGCTCGATGAGCTTGATCGAAGAGGTCGTGATATCGAGTCCGATGACGGGTCGCGACCTGCGCTGAAAAAACACGGCTGAGTCCTTCTAATTCAGTGGGTTGCGCAGCGTTGATCGAGTGCTTTCCAAAGCCCCGGCGCACTATATAACAGCGTTCCGTCAAAAAGAATTGTGCGCGAGCCGGCAGTTTGGAACATTCGTTGCGCGCCCCTGTGGCGAAATCGGTACCCAATTCACTCTCGGGACTGACGCGCGTGCTGCCGTGCCGACTGGATGATCCAGCGATGCGGTGGACTGACGACCCTCTGGACCCGCGGCCGCTCGCGCTCGAGCGTCGCACCCGGTCCGGACCGGCAACCCCGCTGTCCTCGGCATTCCGGGACCGGTGGCTTTGCGTCCTCACCTTTCGATGAGTTTGCCCTTGATTCGCGAGCTACTATGCACAAGCCCCGAGGGGGCAGCAAGAACTGGGTCTCAGAATTGAGCATGGGCAAACTCGCCGCCGGACTGCTCGTGACGCTGCTCACGATCGGACTGACACTGATCGGTGCGGTGGTGCTGGGATTCGCGGGCGCGTTGCAGTTCCTGCGGCCCGAACTTCCCGAGGCTTCTGAGCTGCGCGACATCCGGCTGCAGCTGCCGCTGTCGATCTACTCCCGCGACGGCCGGCTGATGGCGCAGATCGGCGAGCAGCGGCGCATCCCGGTGACGTGGGAGGAGATTCCTCAGCTGGTGGTGGACGCGTTCCTCGCCTCCGAGGACGACCGCTACTTCGAGCATCCGGGCGTGGACTGGCAGGGCCTCGTGCGCGCGGCGGCGAGCAATTTCTCCGCCGGCGCGGTTCGCGAGGGCGGCGGCACGATCACGATGCAGCTCGCCCGCAATACCGTGCTCGGCTCCGAACGCACGCTGCGACGCAAGCTCAAGGAGGTGTTCGTGGCGCTGCGGCTCGAGCACGAGTTCACCAAGCAGGAGATCCTCACCCTCTACCTGAACCGGATCTTCCTCGGGCAGCGCGCATACGGCGTCGGTGCGGCCGCGCAGGTGTACTTCGACAAGACGCCGCGCGAGCTGACGCTTGCCGAGGCGGCGCTCATCGCCGGGCTGCCGCGCTCGCCATCGCTGGACAATCCGGTGGCGAGCGTGACGCGCGCTCGCGACCGGCGTGGGTACGTGCTGCGCCGCATGTTCGAGACGGGCAAGATCGACGCGGCCGAGCGCGAGGCAGCGGCCGCCGTGCCGCTGTTCGCGCGCATCCACGGTCCCGTCGTCGAGCTCGACGCGCCCTGGCTGGCCGAGATGGCACGCCTCGAGATGATGCAGCGGTTCGGCGAGCGCGCGCTCACCGAGGGTTACCGGGTCACGACCACGGTCGACAGTCGTCTGCAGGACGCGGCCAACTCGGCGGCCTGGCGGACGATGCTCGAGTACGACCGTCGCCACGGCTACCGCGGGCCGCTCGAGCGGCTCGACGCGGCGACGCTCGCCGATCCCGCGGCAGTGAGGGCGGCGTTCCGTCGGCACCCGAACCGGGGCAGCCTCGTGACCGCGCTCGTCGAGACCGTGCGGGAACGCGGCGCCGTGCTGCGTCGCCGCGACGGCGTCGCCGTCGACCTCGAGTGGGACGAGCTTTCCTGGGCGCGGGCCGCGCTGCCGGACGACCGGCTCGGCCCGTCTCCGAAGACTGCCGGCGACGTCCTCGCAAGCGGCCAGCTCGTGTACCTCGAGCCGCATGGGGAAGGCCGCTACCGCCTCGCGCAGCTGCCCGCCGTCGCAGGCGCCCTGGTCGCGCTGCAGCCCCGCGACGGTGCCATCCTTGCGCTGGTCGGCGGCTTCGACTTCGGCGCGAGCAAGTACAACCGGGCGGTCCAGGCGCGCCGGCAGCCGGGCTCCGCCTTCAAGCCGTTCGTGTACTCGGCGGCGCTCGAGCGAGGCTTCACGCCGGCGAGTCTCATCAACGATGCGCCGATCGTGCTCGGAGGCGGTGCCGACACCGATGAATGGCGCCCGCAGAACATCAACCGGCGCTTCTACGGCCCCACCCCGCTGCGGGAGGCGCTGATTCGCTCGCAGAACCTGGTGTCAATCCGGCTGCTCCGGGCCACGGGAATCGGGCCCGCGATGCGCCACATCGCCGCCTTCGGTTTCAGCCCGGAAGCGACGCCGCCAAACCTCACCTTCGCGCTGGGCTCCGGCCAGGTGACGCCCCTCGAGATGACGCGCGGCTTCGCGGTGTTCGCCAATGGCGGCTTCCTCGTCACGCCGTACGTGATCGAGCGCGTAACCGACGGCGAGGGCAAGGAGGTGTTCGCCACGCAGGCGCCGGTCGCGTGCATCGACTGCCCCGGGACGACGGCGGCGCCGCAGGCGATCACGCCCGCCAACGCTTTCGTGATGACCGACATCATGTCGGACGTCATCCAGCGTGGCACGGCGCAGCGAGCCAAGGCGCTCGGACGGCGCGACCTCGCCGGCAAGACCGGCACCACCAGCGACCGGCGTGACGCCTGGTTCGTAGGCTACAACGGCGACGTGGCAGCCGCCGCCTGGATCGGCTTCGACCAGGAACGCTCGCTCGGCGACACAGAGGAAGGCGGCCGGACGGCGCTGCCGATGTGGGTGTCGTTCATGGAGGAGGCGTTGCGCGACCGCCCCGAGAATCGCCCCGTCGAGCCGCCGGGCGTGGTGCGCATGTGGGTCAACCGCTCGACCGGTCAACCGACGTCGGCCGGCGCAAGCGGCGCGGTCTTCGAGGCCTTTCTCGAGGGGCACGTACCCGACGCCCGGGCGGCAGCATTCGACGGCGAGCTCGGCGGCGAGGGTGTCGCATCCGCGGCGGCCGACGAGTCGATCTTCTGACGGACTGGGTACATGGTGAGCCGAAGATCCAACCCCCGGGCTGACCTGCTGCGGCAGGCGGTCGCCGAGGAGGCGGCGCGGATCATGCGCGAGCAGGGCGTCGCCGACTTCCTGCTCGCCAAGCGCAAGGCGGCCGATCGCCTGGGTGTCACCGACGCGTCGATCCTGCCGCGCAACGTCGAGATCGAGGCTGCGCTGAGGGCACACCAGCGCCTGTTCGGCGCCAGCCGTCACGCCGCCGACCTCGCCGCGCTGCGGCGCTCGGCGCTCGAGGCCATGCGCCTGATGTCCGACTTCCAACCACGCCTCGTCGGGCCCGTGCTCACGGGCACCGCCTCCAGCCACTCCGAGATCAACCTGCACCTGTTCACGGAGAGCCCGGAAGCTGCGTCGCTGCGGCTGGAGGAGCGCGGTGTTCCGCACGAGGTGCTGGAGCGGCGGGTGCGCTTCGAGCGCGATCGTATCGTCGCCTATCCGGCCCTGCGCTTCGTGGCGGGACGACAGACGGTGGACGCCGTGGTCTTTCCCCTGGACGGCATCCGGCAGGCGCCCTGCAGCCCGGTGGACGGCAAGCCGATGCGCCGCGCGAGTGCGGTCGAGGTGGAGGCGCTTCTCTGATCGCTGCGCGAGGGCGGCGCGCGCACGCGGGTCCGGCTCACCCGATCGTGCTCTTCCCGTGGTGCAGGCGCCCGATGCCTCGGACCGCGAGCACCGCAACCGCGAGCACCATCACCGTTGCGAACGCAGCGTAGCGGCCGTAGGTGGCCAGCAGCTCGTTCAGCTGGTCGAACAGCAGCGCCCAGATGCCGATCGCCACGTAGGTGGCGGCAAGCACGGTGCCCAGGTTCTGGCGGAGCCTCAGCCCGATCAGGAAGCCGATGATGGAACCGACCACCGGCCCCGTCATCCAGAAGGGCAGGAAGACGAATACGAACAGGCCGACCATCCCGTAGCGGGCCACCTGGGGCTCACTGGCCTCGGCGGAGTGGCGCATCCTGACGAGGAAGCGGCGGAGCCGCCGCACGTCCAGGAGGTTCCGCCAGCTGAGGACGAACAGCGGGTAGATCACCAGCACCTGGATGGTCTCGACGAGCACGTTGCTGCAGATGACCACCGCGTGGCCGAGTCCGTTGGCGTACCCGAACGACATCCCCGCGGCCCGCCCGATCAGCAGGTTGAGCCCCGTCATCGCGGCGAACACCATCGTCCAGTCGGGCTCGACCATCCAGCCGATGCCGAGCGCGATGACCAGCAGCCAGGCAAGACCGGCACCAACTGCGAGAATGCGCCCCTCGGCGCTGTTCCAGAGGCCGGCCCAGGCGGGCGGCAGGTGAAGGTTGTCGGGCAGCGGGGCCTCGCTAGCGCTTGTCGACCTCGACGTAGTCGCGCTGCACCGGTCCGGTGTAGAGCTGCCGCGGCCGGCCGATCTTCATCGCCGGGTCCGCGATCATCTCCTGCCAGTGCGCGACCCAGCCGGCAGTGCGCGCGATCGCGAACATCACCGTGAACATCGAGCGCGGGATGCCGAGCGCGCTGTAGATCACGCCCGAGTAGAAGTCCACGTTCGGGTACAGCTTGCGCGAAATGAAGTACTCGTCCTTGAGGGCGATCTCCTCGAGGCGCAGCGCCAGCTCGAACAGCGGGTTGTCGGTCTGGCCGAGGCGGCCGAGCACCTTGTGGCACATCTCGCGGATGATCTTGGCGCGCGGGTCGAAGTTCTTGTAGACACGGTGGCCGAAGCCCATCAGCCGCTTGCCGCCGTCCTTGTCCTTCACGTGCTCGAGGAACTTCCCGATGTTGTCGACGGTGCCGATGTCCTCGAGCATGGCGAGCACCGCCTCGTTGGCGCCGCCGTGCGCCGGCCCCCAGAGGGCCGAGACGCCCGCGGAAATGGCGGCGTAGGGGTTCGTGCCGGTGCTGCCGGCGAGGCGCACGGTGGAGGTGCTGGCGTTCTGCTCGTGGTCTGCGTGCAGGATGAGCAGCAGGTCGAGCGCCTGCGCGGTGACCGGGTCGACCTCGTAGTCGCCGGCCGGCACGGCGAAGAACATGCGCAGCATGTTGGCGCAGTAGTCCATTTCGTTGCGCGGGTACACGAACGGCTGGCCGAGCATGTGCTTGTAGGCTGCCGCCGAGATGGTCGGGCATCTTGGCCAAAATGCGGTGCGCGAAGATCTCGCGGTGCCGCGGGTTATGGTTGTCCATCGAGTCGTGGTAGAAGGCCGCCATCGACGACACCACCGCGGACACCATCGCCATCGGGTGTGCGTCGTAGTGGAAGCCGTTGAAGAACCGCAGCAGCGACTCGTTGATCATCGTGTGGTAGCGGATCGCGTGGTCGAACTGCTCGAGCTGCTCCGCCGTCGGCAGCTCGCCGTGGATCAGCAGGTAGGCGACCTCGATGAAAGTCGACTTGGTCGCGATCTGCTCGATCGGGTAGCCCCGGTAGAGCAGGATGCCGGCGTCACCATCGATGTAGGTGATCTTGCTCTCGCAGGCTGCCGTCGCCATGAATCCGGGGTCGAACGTGAAAGCCCCGAATTCCTTGGGGATGTTGCCGATGTTCAGGCAGTCGGGCCCTACCGAGCCGACGCGCGAATCGAGCGTCGTCTTCTTGCCTGAGTCCAGATTGACCAGTTCGTATTTGCTTCCGCTCATCGTTTTCTACCTGTGATGGCCCGCCGGTGACAGCTTCCGGGGCAGTCCGGGAGCCTTGCACGGCGGCCCGTTCCGATCAAGTTAGGACTATTCCACGACCTTGAGCCACTGGCCCGGGGTCGGCTCCTTGTCCGGGTAAAGGTCGTTGAGGAGCCGCAGTCGCTCGGCCGGGTATTTCTCGATGGGCGAGGCGCTCGCCAGCGCCGCGATCCGGGTCTGCGGGGTCGCCTTGATCACCCGAATCCGGTTCGGCTCGGCGAGCTTGAGCTCGTTGTCCCGCAGTCGGCGGAAGGTCTTGATGCTGGACATGAACAACGGGTCGCTGGCCCCCAGCGCCGAGTTGAGGCGGGTCGCGCCGGTGAACACGTAGGCGAGCCCGTTGTAGTAGATGACGGCGACGCGCGCCGGTCCCCGGTTGCCCCACGGCAGGGCGACGTCGCGGGCGATCGCCGTGTAGCCGGTGAGTCCGTTCACCTCGAGCGGCTCACCGCCGGACAGCGGCACCCCCGGGAGGCTCCTCGCAAGCAACTCGCGCGGCTTGACGTCGGGCGGCGGCGGCACCGCGCTCAGCTGCAGCATCGCGTCCTTCTGCGGCGTGGTGGCCACCACCTTGCGGGGCTGGTTCTGGACGGCCCATCCCGACGGGAACGCGACCGTCATGCCGAGGGTGCCGTGGTAGAAGCGACTGCCGCGGACCACGCCCTGTTCGCGACTCGGACCGAGGGGCAGCCCGCTGATGCGCCTGAGGTAGGCATCGCGGCCGTCCGGGCGTGCCTCGCCGGTGCTCGTCTTGCCGGCCGAGGCCACGACTTCCTTGAGCCGCGTGTCGTTGTCCGGGTGGGTCGAGAACACGCCGTGGTACACGCGCGGCTCGCGTCCTTCCTGGCGGGCGATCTGGACCTCCAGCATCTCCTGGTTCTTGAGAAGGCGCACGACGTCGATCATGGCCTCCGGTGCGTATCCGAGACGGTCGAGATACTCGGCGCCGATTGAATCTGCCTCGAGTTCCATGTCGCGGCCATAGCCCCGCACCAGCGCCGTGCCGGCGTAGTTGGCGAGGTTGGCGAGGTCGCCGCTGCCCGTGAGCACGCCGATCAGGGTTGCCCCGACCCCGGCGGCGGTCGCTCCTGTCTGCTGGCGGACCGCATGGCGCGCCGTAACGTGGCCGACCTCGTGGCCCAGGACCGCGACGAGTTCGGCCTCGGAGTTCAGGTAGGCGAGGATGCCGCGCGTCACGTAAACGTACCCGCCCGGCAACGCGAAGGCGTTGACCTCCTCGCTGTCGAGCACGGTGAACGTGAACTGCAGGTTCGGCAGGTGGCTCGCCGCCGCGATGCGCTGCCCGGTGTCGTTGACGTAGGCCTGCAGGGCCTCATCGGAATAGCGGCCGTACTGCTGGAGGATCTGCGGGTGCATCTTGCGCCCGATCTCCACCTCCTGCGCCGCGGACATGGTCACGACGTCGGCGCGGCCGGTGACCGGGTTGGTCGCGCAACCGCCGAGCGCAAGCCCGGAGGCGAGCACGGCGGCATACAGCAGGGTGCGGGCGTTCATGAACGAGGGCCTCCGGCGAGCGGTCCGAGTGTAGAGGCCGTTGGCCGGCGCCGAAAGTTCCTCGAGGCGGGCGTGCGGTACCGCAAACGAAACGGGGCGCCGAAGCGCCCCGTCGCATTCAGCCGGGAACCGCCGCGGTTCAGCCGCGCGCGTACTTCTTGCGGAAGCGGTCCACGCGCCCACCGGTGTCGACGATTTTCTGCTTGCCCGTATAGAAGGGATGGCAGTTCGAGCACACTTCGATCTGCAGGTCTTCGCCGAGCGTGGAACACGTCTCGAAGGTGTTGCCACAGCTGCAGGTGACGGTGATCGCCTTGTACTCGGGATGGATTCCGCTCTTCATGGCCGCGGTCCTTGGGAGGGCTTGGGGGAAAAGGGCGCGAAGTATAGGAGCGCAGTCAGGCCATGACAAGGCCGTCGCTCCGAGGCGAGCCGCAGGGTGCGGCGGTTATCCACAAAAGCTGTGGATAAATCTGTGGAACGAACTCGGCGTCCGTCACTCGCACGGGAGCCGGAGTGCGGCATTTTCGCTTTGGTCAAAAATTGACCAGATATTTTTCACTTATAAAAACAATGGTTTACGTGCGTCGCCTAACATGTCACTTCGACTACAGGACGTAACATGTCGAATCTGCGTCCTCGCCCTGGAGGTGTGAATAACTGCTCCGGCGCCTAGCCGATCCGTGCGGGCAATGCAAGGCCTTGGGGATCCGTGCTTGCCGTGGTGGCGACCGAATCCGGGAGGAACAGGGCCTGCAGGTCGTTGAGAAACCGCCGTCCCAGCGGGGTCGGCGTCCAGTGGCCCGTGGGCCCGGGATGCAGCAAGCCCGTGGACTCAGCGGCTGCCACCGGTCCAGCGACCGACACCCACGACAGTCCGGTGCGCGATTCGAACAGGGCCGCGTCGAACCCTTCCACCAGCCTCAGCGCGTTGAGGAAGAACTCGAACGCCAGTTCGTCCGGTGAAACACGTCGCGATTCCTCCAGGCGGGCCGCGGGCGTATCAGCCGCAAGGTAGCGACCAGGCAGCCGCACGCGAGCCGTGCGCACCACGGCACCCGCCACCGGATCGGTGAGCTTGCCGTGGGCGCCGGCCCCGATGCCGAGGTAATCGCCGAAGCGCCAGTAGTTGAGGTTGTGCCGGCACTCGCGACCGGCCGCTGCGTAGGCCGAAACCTCGTATTGCACAAAGCCCGCCGCGGCGAGGCGCGACTCGCAGGCGCCCTGCATCGCGAATGCGGCCTCGTCGTCGGGCAGCGGCGGCGGCCGGCGCTCGAAGGCCGTCCCCGGCTCCAGCGTCAGCTGGTAATGCGACACGTGCGCCGGCTCGAGTCGGAGCGCCTGCTCGAGGTCGTCGAGCGCGCCCTGGAGCGTCTGTGACGGCAGCGCGTACATGAGGTCGAGATTGAAATTGTCGAGGCCTGCTGCGCGCAGCTCAGTCACCGCCGCCAGCGTCTCGCGGCTGGAGTGAATGCGTCCGAGCGCCGCGAGGCGGTCGTCGTCGAAACTCTGCGCGCCGAGCGAGACGCGCGTGACGCCCGCGGCGCGGTAATCGGCGAAGCGCCCGCGCTCCACCGTGCCGGGATTGGCCTCGAGGGTCACCTCGAGATCGGGCACGGCGCGGAACAGCCGCCCCGCGCGCTCCAGGACGCGGTCGACGGATCGCGCGGCGAACAGACTCGGCGTCCCGCCGCCGAAGAAAACCGACACGAGCTCGCGTCCCGCGCAGTCGCGCGCCGCAAACTCGAGATCGTCGAGCAGCGCCGCGAGGTAGGCACGCTCGGGAAGTCCCGCGGCCGGCACCACGTGCGAATTGAAGTCGCAATAGGGACACTTGCGAACGCACCATGGCAGGTGCACGTACAGTGCGAGTGGCGGCGCGAGCAAGGTCAAGCGGCTCCGGGCCGGCCCGCGAGCACGGCCACCAGCGCCCGCAGCGCCTGGCCGCGATGGCTCTCGCGGTTCTTGCGCTCGGCATCGAGTTCGGCCGCCGTCGTCGGGCCGTCGCCGACCTGGAACAGCGGGTCATAGCCGAAGCCGCCCGCGCCGCGCGGCAGCCGGAGGATGCGACCCTCCCAGCTCGCCTGGCACACGACCGGCGAAGCGTCGAGCGGGTGGCGCAAGTACACCATGGCGCAACGGTACCTCGCGCTGCGCGCGGCGTCGGGCACTGACTCGAGCTCGCGCAGCAGGCGCGCGTTGTTCGCCGCGTCGTCGGCGCCGGGCCCGGCATAGCGGGCCGAGTAGATGCCGGGTTCCCCGCCGAGCGCTTCGACCTCGAGCCCGGAGTCGTCGGCAACCGCCGGCAGCCCGGCCGCCTGTGCGGCGAAGCGCGCCTTCAGGATCGCGTTCTCGACGAAACTCAGGCCGGTCTCTTCGGCAGCCGCGCTCGTGAACTCGGACAGCGGCCGCACGTCCACGTGCCAGGGCGCGAGGATCGCGCGCATCTCGCGCAGCTTGCCCGGGTTGCCGGTCGCGAGCACCAGCCGCGGCGGCAAGCCGCCGTGGCTCATCGTCGCGGCCGGGCCGGCTCGTCCGGCCGCGGCGCCGCCAGCGACTCGGCCTGCGCCGCGAACAGCTGCTCACAGGCTACCGCCGCGAGGTCAAGCAGCTCGTCGAGCTCGTGACGGCGGAAGGCGTGGCCCTCGGCCGTGCCCTGCACCTCGACGAAGCCGCCGCCGTTGTTCATGACGACGTTCATGTCCGTCTCGGCGGTGGAGTCCTCTGCGTAATCGAGGTCCACCACCGGCACGCCGGCCACGATGCCGACCGACACTGCGGCCACCTGGCCGTGCAGGGGGCTCGATGCGACCGCGCGGCGGCGCGCCAGCGCGTCCATCGCGTCCGCGAGCGCAACATAGGCGCCCGTGATCGCAGCGGTTCGCGTGCCGCCGTCCGCCTGCAGCACGTCGCAGTCGAGCGTCACCGTGCGCTCGCCGAGCGCACGCAGGTCCACGACCGCGCGCAGCGACCGGCCGATCAGCCGCTGGATCTCGAGTGTGCGGCCGCTCTGCTTGCCGCGCGCCGCCTCGCGTGCCGAGCGCGTGTGGGTTGCGCGCGGCAGCATGCCGTACTCAGCCGTGACCCAGCCGCCGCCCTTGCCGCGCAGGAAGGAGGGCACGCCGTCCTCGACGCTCGCTGTCACGAGCACCCGCGTCTCGCCGAATTCGACCAGGACCGATCCCTCGGCGTGGCGGGTGAATCCGCGGGTGATCCGGATCGGGCGCAACTCACCCGGCGCGCGGCCGTTCGGTCTCACTTGGGTCGTCTCCTCGGGGGCGGTCAGGGGCCGAGCCAGCGCAGCGCGGCCACCGTGGTGTTGTCGGCGAAGGGCGCGGTGGCCTGCACTGCGCTGCGCGCCGAGCTCGGCGAGCGCATCGGCGAGGCTGCGATCGCGGGCCCCGGCGAGCGCGCCGATCTGGGCCTCGGTCACGCCGGACCAGAGCCCGTCGGAACACAGCAGCAGCACGTCGCCCGACACGAGCGTGCGGCGGCCGCCGAGCGTCATCTCCGGCAGGGCCGGGTCTCCGCCGAGGCAGCTCTCGACGTAATTGCGCATGGGGTGGTCGTGCGCCTGCCCCTCCGTGATGCGTCCGGTGCGCAGCAGCAGCTCGACGTGACTGTGGTCGCGAGTGCGCTCCGCAACGCGGCCAGACCGCAGCAGGTAGATGCGGCTGTCGCCGATGTGCGCCCAGTACGCGCTCGAGCCCTGCACCAGGCACACGGCGCAGGTGGCGCGCGGCCGGTTCTCGGGCGGCCGGTCGCGGCCGAGCGCGACCACCGCCTCGTGGGCGCGACCCATGGTCAGGTGCAGCAGGCCGTCCGGGTCGAACAGCGGCCGGCTCGCGTCGGCGAACTCGGCCAGCATGGTGCGGACGGCGGCCTCGGCGGCACGGGCGCCGTCGTCGTGCCCGCCCATGCCGTCCACGACCGCAATGAACGCCGCGTCGTCGTCCGCGACGATTGCGACGCGATCCTGGTTTTCTTCGCGATTCCCGAGGAGGCTCAGTTCCGCGTGCTCGATCTGCAAGGGACGCTCCGGCACGCCTGTTCTCATGTAAACTCAGTCGCGTTTTATAGCATCCGCGCCCGCGCCGCGTAAGTGGCGCACTGCGCCCGCGCCGCAGCACCTGCCTCAAGTAACTGCCCATGATCCGCAGCATGACCGGCTTCGCGCGCCACGAGCGCCAGGGCCCATGGGGCACGCTCACCTGCGAGCTGCGCTCGGTGAACCACCGCTACCTCGAGCTTTCGCTGCGGTTGCCCGAAGACCTGCGCGGCCTCGAGAGCGACGCCCGGCAGTTGCTGTCCGCGAACCTGCGCCGCGGCAAGGTGGACGCCGGCATGTACCTTCGCGGTGGTCCGGCGACGGCCTCCACCCTGGAGATCAACCAGCCCCTGGTCGAGCAGCTCATCGCGCGCGCGGGCGCGGTGCGGGCGCTCGCGGGTGATGCCGCGGGCCCGATCGAACCGCTCGACGTGCTGCGCTGGCCGGGCGTGATCCGCGAGGTGGAACGCGACGTCACGCCGATCGCCGCGGCGGCGATGGAACTGCTGCAGGAAACCGCGGGCGAGCTCAATGCGTCACGTGCCCGCGAGGGTGCGCGCATCCGCGAGATGCTGGTGCAGCGCTGCGAGGCGCTGCGCGAGGCGGTCGCGACGGTGCGGGCGCGCCTGCCCGAGGTCGCCGCGCGTATCCGCGGCCGCGTGATCGAGCGCGTGGCCCAGCTCGGCACGCCCGTGGACGCCGAACGCCTCGAGCAGGAAGTCGCGCTGCTCGCCTACAAGATGGACGTGGAAGAAGAACTCGACCGCCTCGGCAGCCACGTCACCGAGACGCTGCAGGTGCTGGACTCCAAGGATCCCGCCGGCCGCCGCCTCGACTTCCTGATGCAGGAATTCAACCGGGAGGCCAACACGCTGTCCTCGAAGTCGCAGGACACCGAGACGACGCGCGCCGCAGTGGACATGAAGGTGCTGATCGAGCAGATGCGGGAGCAGGTCCAGAATGTCGAGTGAAGCGTCCGCGACGCCCGCCGGACGCATCTCCTGGGAGTGGGCCTCGCGGCCGGGCTGCTCATGAACGTGGTGGGCTGGATCGGCAACCAGCTCGTGCTCGGGCCGCTGCGGAAGGACGCCTCACCTTGACCGGCCCGACCGGCCGCCGCGGGCGGCTCTTCGTGATCGCCGCGCCCTCCGGGGCGGGCAAGACCTCGCTGGTCGGGGCGCTGATGGGGCGCGAGCCGGGCCTGCGTTTCTCCATCTCCTACACGACCCGCAAGCAGCGGCCCGCCGAGGTCCACGGGCGCGACTACTTCTTCGTGGACCGGGCAGGCTTCGAGGCGATGGCGGCCGCTGGCGAGTTCCTCGAGCATGCGCTGGTCTTCGACAACTACTATGGGACGGCCCGTCGGCAGGTGGAGGATTCGCTCGCGGCCGGCCGGGACCTGATCCTCGAGATCGACTGGCAGGGGGCCGCGCAGGTGCGGCGTTCGCTGCCGGAGTGCATTTCGATCTTCATCCTGCCGCCGTCGCGCGACGAGCTCGAGCGCCGGCTCCGCGGACGCGGCACGGACAGCGAGGACGTCATCCGGCGGCGCCTGCGCGACGCGGCCTCGGACATGACCCACTGGCGGGAGTTCGACCACGTCGTGGTTAACGACGTCTTCGAGCGGGCCCTCGATGAACTGCAGGCCATCGTGCAGGGGCGGGGCGTGGACACGCTCCGGGATCGGCCGGGACTCGCGAGGCTGGCCGACGATCTGACCGCGGACTGAGCCGGCACGACCGGCCGCCCCCGACCCCCGGTCCCGCCCCGTGCACCCTCCCGCCGGGCGTCGGGTTTCGGGCACTGTGCTATGCTTTCGCCCCTTGTCCCTCAGTCACTGAAACGTCCGAGCGCCATGGCCCGTATTACCGTCGAGGATTGCCTGAAGAACATCCCCAACCTGTTCCAGCTGGTGCTGGTCGCGTCCCGGCGCGCCCGCAAACTGGCGAACGGGGCCGAGCCCACGCTCGACTGGGCGAATGACAAGCCGACGGTGCTCGCGCTCCGCGAGGTGGCTGCCGGACATGTCGGCCTCGAGATCCTCGAGGAGCCGGATCGCCCGCCTCAGGAATTCATCCCCGAGCCCGAGTTCATGGGTGAGCTGCGCGCGCCCCACCTCGGCCTGGGAGACTGATTCCGGGCCCGAGCCGCCGCGATGGACGTCAGGTCTTCCCTGCGCAGCCTGCTGCCCTACGGAAGACGCTCCATCGGCATCAACCAGCTGATCGACAAGCTCGAGGGCTACCTGCCTGCCGAGGATGTCGAGCGCGTGCAGGCTGCCTACGACTTCGCCTTCCAGGCCCATGAGGGCCAGCGCCGCCGTTCGGGCGAGCCCTACATCACCCACCCGGTCGCCGTCGCCGACCTTCTGGCGGACCTGCGCCTCGACGCGCAGACGCTGATCGCGGCCATCCTCCACGACGTGATGGAGGACACCCCGACCGTCAAGGAAGAGATCACGACGCGCTTCGGCTCCGAGGTCGCCGAGCTCGTCGACGGCGTCAGCAAGCTCGACCAGATCCAGTTCAAGAGCCGGGCCGAGGCGCAGGCCGAGAGCTTCCGCAAGATGCTGCTCGCGATGGTGCGCGACATCCGCGTGATCATCGTCAAGCTCGCGGACCGCACGCACAACATGCGCACGCTCGGCGCCATGCCGCCGGCCAAGCGCCGCAACATCGCGCGCGAGACGCTCGAGATCTACGCGCCGATCGCCAACCGGCTCGGCATGCATTCGATCAAGGTCGAGCTCGAGGACCTCGGCTTCCACTCCCTCTACCCGCGCCGCTACAAGGTCATCGAGACCGCGGTGCGCAAGGCGAAGGGCAACCAGAAGCAGTTCGTCGCGCGCATCGCGGCGGCGCTGGTGGCGGCGCTCGAGAAGGCCGGCATCCCGGCACGCGTCGAGGGCCGCGAGAAGGACGTGTACAGCATCTACACGAAGATGCGCCGCAAGAAGGTCTCGCTGGCCGAGATCGTGGACGTGTACGGCATCCGCATCGTGGTCGACCGGGCCGACACCTGCTACCGCGCGCTCGGCATCGTGCACAAGACCTACAAGCCGATGCCCGGGCGCTTCAAGGACTACATCGCGATCCCGCGGGCGAACGGCTACCAGTCGCTCCACACGACCACCTTCGGGCCGAACGGTCTGCCGATCGAGGTGCAGATCCGCACCGAAGAGATGCACCAGGTCGCCGAGTCGGGCATCGCCGCGCACTGGCAGTACAAGGAAGGCGACGACTCGGGCCGCACCTACAGCGACCGCGCGCGCGAGTGGCTGCAGCAGCTCGTCGAGATCCAGCAGGGCGGCAACTCCGAGGAGTTCCTCGAGAGCGTCAAGGTCGACCTGTTCCCGGACAAGGTGTACGTGTTCACGCCCAAGGGCGACATCCGCCGCCTGCCGCGCGGCTCGACCTGCGTCGATTTCGCCTACGACGTGCACACGGACGTCGGTAACCGCTGCGTGGCCGCCAAGGTGGACCGCCGGCTCGTGCCGCTCAGGACGCCGCTGCGCAACGGCCAGACGGTCGAGGTCATCACCGCCAAGGGCGCGACGCCGAACCCGTCGTGGGTGAACTTCGTCGTCACCGCGAAGGCGCGCGCCGCGATCCGCCAGTACCTGAAGAACCTCAAGCGCTCCGAGGCCGTGGAACTCGGCCGGCGGCTCCTCAACCAGGCGCTCGAGGAATTCTCGCTCAGCCTGCGCAAGGTGCCCGAGGAGACCCGAGAGGCGGTGGTGCGCGACCTCGGCCTGCGCAGCGAGGAGGAGCTCTACGAGAAGATCGGGCTCGGCGAGCGCGTGGCGCCGTTCGTGGCGCGGCGGCTGCTGCCCGGCGAAACCGGCACGCCGGCCGACGGCGGCGCGGGACCGCTCGCGATCGCCGGCACCGAGGGCCTGGTGGTGAGCTACGCGCGATGCTGCTTCCCGATCCCGAACGACCCGATCCTCGCCAACCTCTCGAGCGGCCGCGGCGTGGTCATCCATAGGGAGGCCTGCGGCAACCTGGCCTCGTTCCGCAAGCAGCCCGAGAAGTGGGTATCGGTCACGTGGCAGGCCGCCACCGACCGGCAGTTCCACGTCGAGATCAAGGCGGAGGTCACGAACCGCATGGGTGTGCTGGCGCGCGTGGCCTCCGCAATCGCGGCCACCCAGACCAACATCGACCGCGTCTCCGTCGTCGAGCGGGACAGCGACTCCTCGATGCTCACCTTCGAACTGCTCGTGCAGGATCGCCGGCACCTCGCGCGCGTGATCCGCGCGATCCGGGGTATGCCGGAGGTGCTCAAAGTAACCCGCACGCTGACCTGACAAGGAGCCCGCCCATGCCCCGTACACCCATCCACACTCCCCTCGCGCCCCAGGCGATCGGCACGTACTCGCAGGCGATCCGCGCCGGCGACACGGTCTATCTGTCCGGTCAGATCCCGCTCGACCCGGCCAGCGGTGAGCTGGTCACGGGCGACATGGAATCGCAGGTGCGGCGCGTGTTCGAGAACCTGAAGGCGGTGAGCGCGGCCGCGGGCGCCGATCTCTCGCACATCGTCAAGCTGACCGTCTATCTCACCGACCTCGCGCACTTCGCGCTCGTCAACCGGGTGATGGCGGAATACTTCACCCAGCCCTATCCCGCCCGCGCCGCGGTCGGCGTGGCCGCACTGCCGAAAGGCGCCGCCGTCGAGATGGACGGCATCCTCGCACTGTGACCTCAGGGGTCGCGACGCGCGCCGTGAGTTCGTCGTGACCGGGGCGCCGCCGCTCGAGGAGCGGCCCGTCACCAGCCTGCGCGGCGTCGGCGACGCCCTCGCCGCGACGCTCGACCGGCTCGGCCTGCGTACCGTGCAGGACGTGCTCTTCCACCTGCCGCTGCGCTACGAGGACCGCACCCGCGTCGTCCCGATCGGCACGCTGCGCGCGGGCGACCGCGCCGTGGTCGAGGGCGAGGTGCAGCTCGCCGAAGTGGTGTTCCGGCGCCGCCGCGCCTTGCTCTGCCGCATCGCCGACGGCTCGGGCTTCCTCACGCTGCGCTTCTTCCACTTCTCGGCCGCCCAGCAGGAGTCGCTCGCGCGCGGCGCGCGGCTGCGCTGCTTCGGCGAAGCACGGCCCGGACCGGCCGGCCTCGAGATCGTCCATCCGGAGTATCGCAAGATCACGCCCGGCGGGCCCTCGCCGGCCGACGAGGGGCTGACGCCCGTGTACCCGACCACCGAGGGCGTTCAGCAGGGACGGATGCGCCTGCTGACCGGACTCGCCCTCGCGCAGCTGCCGGGCGGCGGGTTGCGAGACTGGATCACACCCGAGGTCCTGGGGACCGTGGGGCTGCCGTCCCTCGAGGCGGCGCTCGGCTACGTGCACCGGCCGCCGCCGCACGCCGACATCGAGGCGCTGAATGCGGGCCGGCACCCCGCGCAGCGCCGCCTCGCCTTCGAGGAGTTGCTCGCGCACCAGATCAGCCTGCGCCAGCTCAGGCAGGTCGCCGACCGCGACGACGCCTGGCCGCTCCCGCCGCGGGGGGACCTCGTCCAGCGCTGCCTCGAGCGACTGCCGTTCAGCCTCACCGGCGCGCAGCGCCGCGCCTGGGACGAGATCCAGGCCGACCTCGCCCGCGAGCATCCGATGATGCGGCTGGTACAGGGCGACGTCGGCTCGGGCAAGACCGTGGTGGCTGCACTCGCCGCGCTGCGCGCCGTGGAGCAGGGGGCGCAGGCGGCGGTGATGGCGCCGACCGAGTTGCTAGCGGAGCAGCACGGCCGCAACTTCCTCGGCTGGCTCGATCCGCTCGGCGTGCGTGTCGGACTGCTCACCGGGCGCCTCGCGGGCCGGACGCGTGCGGCGCTGACCCGCGACCTCGCGGGCGGAGCGGTGCAGGTCGCCGTCGGCACGCACGCACTGTTCCAGGAAGGCGTGGCCTTCGAACGGCTCGCGCTCATCATCGTGGACGAGCAGCACCGCTTCGGTGTTCACCAGCGGGTGCAGCTGCGCGAGAAGGGCCGCACCGACGGCCGATTCCCTCACCAGCTCGTGATGACCGCGACCCCCATCCCACGCACGCTGGCGATGACGGCCTACGCCGACCTCGACGTTACGGTCATCGACGAGCTTCCGCCCGGCCGCACGCCGGTGCGCACCGTGGTGCTGCCCGACGCGCGCCGCGACGAGGTGGTCGCGCGCATCGAGGCCGCCTGCCGCGCGGGACGCCAGGCGTACTGGGTGTGCCCGCTGATCGACGAGTCCGAGACCCTGCGCCACCAGGCGGCCGAGGAAACCGCCGCAGCACTCGCCGCCGCCCTGCCCGACATCCGCATCGGCCTGGTGCACGGGCGCATGCCCGGCAGCCGCAAGGACGCCGTGATGAACGCGTTCAAGGGTGGCGATCTCGACCTGCTGGTCGCTACCACGGTCATCGAGGTCGGGGTGGACGTGCCGAACGCCAGCCTGATGATCGTCGAGAACGCCGAGCGCATGGGCCTCGCGCAGCTGCACCAGCTGCGCGGCCGGGTGGGACGCGGCACGGTGGAGAGCACCTGCGTGCTGCTCTATGCGCCGCCGTTGAGTCCCATCGCGCGCGAGCGGCTCGGGGTGCTGCGCGACACCGGCGACGGCTTCGAAGTGGCACGCCGCGACCTCGAGCTGCGCGGCCCGGGCGAACTGCTCGGTACGCGACAGACCGGCCTGATGCAGCTGCGGGTCGCCGACCTCGTGCGCGACTCCGACCTGCTGCCGGGGGTCCAGCGGGCAGCCGATTTGATGCTGCGCGGCCCAGAGGCCAACATAGCTGCATTGCTGCGCCGCTGGGTCAGGGACGGCGAGCGCTTCGGCAAGGTTTGAGTCGGCCGCACGGACCCCATGCGAAACGCCACAGACGTCGACCACAAATCGGGCGCCGAACGGCCGCCGTCGCGGCTGCGCGAGTATGCACGGCTGATGCGTCTCGACCGGCCGATCGGCATCTGGCTGCTGCTGTGGCCCGTGCTGTGGGCGCTGTGGGTCTCCGCCGACGGCCACCCGGACGAACGGCTGTTCGTGATCTTCGTGATCGGCACCTTCGTGATGCGCTCGGCGGGCTGCGTCATGAACGACTTCGCCGACCGGGAGTTCGACCCGCACGTGCGCCGCACGGCCGACCGGCCGCTCGCGCGCCAGTCGGTGTCGCCGGCCGAGGCGCTCGGGCTGTTTGCAGTGCTGGGCCTGATCGCACTCGCGCTGGTGATCCCGCTCAACCGCCCGACCCAGGTGCTCGCGCTCATCGGCGGCGTGCTGGCCGTCACCTACCCGTTCCTCAAGCGCTTTTTCTCGTTGCCCCAAGCCTACCTCGGCGCGGCCTTCGGCTGGTCGGTGCCGATGGCGTTCGCGGCGCAGACGGGCTCGGTGCCGGCGGAGGCCTGGGCGCTGTTCCTGTCGGTCGTGCTGTGGACCACCGCCTACGACACCATGTACGCGATGGTGGACCGCGAGGACGACCTCGTGATCGGCATTCGTTCCTCGGCCATCCTGTTCGGGCGCTGGGACCGTGTCGTGATCGCGGCGCTGCAGGCCGGCGCACTCGGCGGCCTCGCCCTCGTCGGCTGGATGACGGCGCTCGGGCGCTGGTACTGGGCGGGCCTGCTGACGGCCGCGGCGCTCGCCGTCCACCAGCAGGTGCTCATCCGCGGCCGCGAGCCCGCCGCCTGCTTCCGGGCCTTCCTGAACAACAACCTGTTCGGGCTGGCGGTGTTCGCGGGAATCGCGCTCGACTACGTGTTCCGCGCCTGAGCCCGGGTCCGCGAACGCGGCGGACGGGTGTTCCTCGGGGCAGCGTGCGGCGCTAGGCCAGCACCACCAGCAGCACGAGGATGACCGTGACCCAGAGCGTCATGCTGCCCGTCGGCCAGGTCTGCGCGAGCCGGCCGCTGGGCAGGAACCACGCCCCCAGGCGCGGACCAAGCACGACCCCGAGGTCGCGCCACAGTTCGCGCAACCGCGTCACCAGCCACTGCCAGGTCCTTTCCACGACCACGGCAACGCGCACCAGCAACACGCGGTAGAACCAGTCGAAGTCGAGGGTGATGGTCAGCATCCGCTCCATCTGCGAGAGCATCACGAAGAACGCGAGCCCCGCGAACAGCAACAGCTGCAACTGGGTCACCACGTGGGCGGCCGTGTAGGGGACGTAGTCCACGGGGAACGGCAACAGCGGGTAGAGCAGGCCCGGGAAGCAGCCGAGCACGATGCAGGCGGCCGCGAACAGCAGCATTGCGGCGCGCATGTTCCACGGCGGGTCGCTCGGCCGCAGCCCGGAGTCGCGGTGGAAGAACACGAACCAGGGGAACTTGATGCCCGCGTGCAGGAACACGCCGGCCGAGGCCGCGGCGAGCAGCATCCACACCACCTCGAGGCCCTGTTGCCCGGCCGCCTCGCTGATCAGTGACTTGGTGACGAATCCCGAGGTGAGCGGGAACGCGGAGATCGACAGCGCGCCGATCATTCCACAGGTCATCGTGAGCGGCATCGAGTGGTAGAGGCCGCCGAGGTCGGTGCACTTGCGGCGACCGGTCTGGTGCATCACCGCACCCGCGCTCATCAGCAGCAGGGCTTTGTAGATGATGTGCGCGAACGCGTGCGCCGCGGCGCCGTTGAGCGCCATCTGCGTGCCGATGCCGATGCCGCAGACCATGAACCCGACCTGGTTGACGATGGAATAGGCCAGGATGCGCCGCATGTCGTTCTCGAGCAGCGCGTAGGTGATCCCGTAGAACACCATGTACAGGCCGATCCAGACCAGCACCTCGGCCCCCGGGAACAGCAGGATCAGCGCGAGCACCGCGGTCTTGGTGGTGAACGCCGACAGGAACACCGCGCCCGTCGGGCTCGCTTCGGGGTAGGCGTCGCTGAGCCACTGGCTGACCGGCGGCGCGGCCGCGTTGATCAGCACGCCCGCCAGCACCACCCACGCGTCGAAGGTGTCGAGGTCCAGCGGCCGGATGTCGATGGACCCGGTGTGGATCATGATCCCCTCGATGCCGATCTTGAGGATCACCCCGCCGACCAGATGCATGATGGCGTAGCGCACCCCGGCACGGCGCGCGCTCTCGGTGCCGCCGCACCACACCACCACCGTCGAGAACAGCGCCATGAACTCCCAGAACAGGAACATCGTGATCAGGTCGCCGGCAAAGCTCACGCCCACGGCGCCCGCGGCGTAGGCGTAGGCCGCGGCGAGCTCGGTCCAGCGGGCCTGCTTGAGTCCGAACAGGCCGCCCGCAAATACCATCACCGTGAATATGGTGGCGAACAGACGCCGCAGCTTGCCCGACTCGACGAGCTCGATCGGGTAGCCGAGAAACTGCGTCGTCAGGAGCACGCCGTCCGGCAGCCTCCAGATCGCCCACAGCGTCACGAGCGGCACGAGCAGCACGATCACCGGCCGCAGCGCGGGGCGCGCCACCGCGATCAGCAGTGCGCCGAAGATCAGGATGAACGCGGGCGGAAAGGCGAGTTCAATCACCGCGGCGCTCCTCGCGGTACGGCCACTCCGGTTGACGCGAGTAGTAGTCGTCCGGGCGCCGCAGGAAGATGCCCAGGAAATTCGCGAACAACACCATGGCCACGCAGCTCAGGAATCCCCAGACCGCGTGGAAGCCGAACCAGCGCTCGAGGCGGAATCGCGGGTGCAGGTGCACGAGCAGCTCGGCGGCAACCGTGAGCGCCAGCACCGCGATGAACACGATCCACAACACCCGGACGGCGCCGGGACGGCCGAGCCCGTGCCGTCGGGCGGGCGGCGGCGTGGCGGCGGTGCGTTCGTCGGAACTCATGATTTCCCCACGATCGATCGCTCGAGGTCCACGACCGGCCCATTGAACACGAAGAACGCCACGGTGAGCGTAGCCGTGAGCACCAGCGCCGCCACCATCGGCCAGGGCGCCTCGCCGTGGTCGTACTTCGGCACCACCGTCTCGTTGCGGAAGAACGCACGGTGGATCACCGGCAGGAAGTACGCGGCATTCAGGCCGGTGGACACGATCAGCACCATCAGCACGAAGTACAGGTCGTTCTGGAACGCGCCGGCGATGATGTACCACTTCGAGACGAAGCCGGCCGTGGGCGGTACTCCCACCATGCTCAGCGCACCGACCGCAAAGGCCACCATCGTCCACGGCATGCGTCGGCCGATCCCGTCGAGCTCGGACACGCGCGTCTTGCCCGAGGCGACATAGATCGCTCCGGCGGTGAAGAACAGCGTGATCTTCGCCAGGCCGTGCGCCACGATGTGGATCGCCGCGCCGATCTCCGCCAGCGGCGTCAGCACCATCGCGGCAATCACCACGTAGGAGAGTTGCCCGATGGTCGAATAGGCGAGCAGTCGCTTCAGGTTGTCCTGGCGCAGCGCGACCACCGAGGCCGCGATGACCGTGAAGCCGGCGAGGTAAACGAGCAAGCGCTCGGCCGGCACGCCGGCCAGGAAATCGAGACCGAAGACGTAGATCACGACCTTGGTGATCGTGAACACGCCGGCCTTGACCACGGCCACGGCGTGCAGGAGCGCCGAGACCGGCGTCGGTGCGACCATGGCCGCCGGCAGCCAGCGGTGCACCGGCATGACCGCCGCCTTGCCCACGCCCAGGACGAACAGGCCGAGCAGCAGCGTCGCCGCCGCATCGCCGAGGCGGCCCTCCAGCAGGCCGCCGGGCGTGAACTCGAGCGTGCCGGCGATCGAGTAGGTCCACACGATCGCGGGCAGGAACAGCCCGATGGACGTCGCGAGCAGGATGCCAAGGTAGGTGCGCGCGCCGCGCACGGCCTCGGGCGTGCCCGCGTGCGCGACCAGCGGGTAGGTCGAAAGCGTCAGCACCTCGTAGAACACGAACAGCGTCAGCAGGTTCGAGGCGAACGCCACGCCCATGGCGCCGAGCAGGGCGATGGCAAAGCACAGGTAGTAGCGCGTCTGGTGCGACTCGCGCTTGGCGCGCATGTAGCCGATCGAATATACCGAGGTGACCAGCCAAAGCCCGCTCGCGAGCACGGCGAACAGCAGGCCGAGCGGTTCGGGTCGCAGCGCGAGCGGCAGTCCCGGCACCGGCTCGGCGAGCACGACCGTGGGAACCTCGCCGTGAACGTAGCCTGCCAGCACCGCGAGCACGCTGCCGAGAAGGCTCGCCGCCGTGATCAGCGTGACGGACTCGCGCAGGTTCGGCCGGCTGCGCGCGGCGACGATGCCGGCGCCACCCAGCAACGGCACCAGCAGGCACAGCAGCAGCGCGTCCGCGGTGTTCACGGCGCGGCCCCGAGCAGCGCCTGTGCGGCCTGCGTAGCGAGTCCGACGGTGGCACGGGTGTCGATTCCGAGCCAGAAATTCGCCAGCACCAGGGTCCACGTGGGGACGAGCAGCGACCACGGCGCTTCTTTCACGTCGGCGCGGCGAGGCCCATTGAAATACGCGGCCTCGACGATCCGCCAGATGTAGGCCACCGCGAGCAGCGAGCTCGCGACGATGGCCGCGACGAGTATCCACCGGCCCTGCTCGAGGGCCGCAAGCACGAGATACCACTTGCTGATGAAGCCCACGGTGAGGGGCACGCCGATGAGGCTCAATCCCCCGGCGACGAACGCCGCCATGGTCCAGGGCATGCTCCGTCCCAGGCCGCGCAGGTCGGATACGGCGGTGTTACCGCCGAGGCGGTAGGCCACGCAGCCGAGCGCCATGAACAAGGCGCCCTTCATCAAGGCGTGGTTCATCATGTGCAGCAGGGCCGCGGTGAGTCCCGCAACCGAGGCGAGCGAGAGCCCGAGCACCATGTAGCCGACCTGCGCGACGCTCGAGTACGCGAGCATCCGCCGCGCATCGGGCTGGGTAACGGCGACGGCGGAGGCCGTCAGCATGCCGAGCACCGCCAGTCCGATCAGCACCGCGGCGAGCGACAGCTCACCGAACGCGAAATCCACGCCGAGGACCGTGTAGACGAAACGGATCAGCACGTACACCGCCACCTTGGTGGAGGTGGCCGCGATCATTGCGGTTACCGCCGAGGGCGCATAGGCATACGCGTTCGGCAGCCACAGGTGCAGCGGGAACAACGCGATCTTCAGGCACAGGCCGGCGACGATGAAGGCCACGGCGGTGTGCACCGTGCGCGTGTCGGCCACGGCCGGCAGACGCTCCGCGAGATCGGCCATGTTCAGGGTGCCGGTCATCGCATAGAGCAGCCCCACCCCGATCAGGTAAAACGTGGCGCCGATGGTGCCCATGATCAGGTAGCGGAACGCGGCGGTGAGGGCGCGGCGGTCGCGACCCATGGCGATCAGCGTGTACGTCGACAGCGAGGAGATCTCGAGGAACACGAACACGTTGAAGGCATCGCCGGTGGCAGTGATGCCGAGCAGGCCCGCGATCAGCAGCAGCAGCGCCGAATAGAAGCCACCCTGGCGGTCCGGATCGACTTCCCGGGCGACGCTGCGCCCGGCGTAGGGCAGCGCCACCGCAGCGATCGCCGCGACCAGCAACTGCACCAGCGCATTTGCCGCATCGAGTCGGTACTCGATTCCCCACGGGGCCGCCCAGCCGCCGAGCGCGTAGCTGAGCACGCCCGACTCGCGCACCTGCAGCGCCAGCGCCACCGACATGGCGAAGGCCGCCCAGGCGACGACGGTCGCGAACAGCCACGGCACGCGGCGCCCGGGCAACAGCGCACATACCGGCGCGGCCAGCAGCGGGACGACCACGAGCAGGACCTGCAGGTGCTCCATGCTCAGAAATCGTTGTCCAGCTGGTGCAGCTCGTCTTCCTCGACGGTGCCGTAGGCTTCCCGGATGCGCACCACCAGCGCCAGGCCCAGCGCCGTCGTGGCGACGCCGACCACGATGGCCGTGAGGATCAGCACGTGCGGCAGCGGATTGGAGTACTGCTCGACGCCTGGCGTCAGGATCGGCGGCGCGGCCCCGCGCACGAAACCCAAGCTGATGTAGAGCAGGAACACTGCCGCCTGGAAGATGTTGAGCCCCACGAGCTTCTTCACGAGGTGGCCGCGGGAGATCAGCGTGTACAGGCCGATCATCATCAACGCGATGACCATCCAGTAATTGTAGAGGCCGAGGGTCAGCATCAGCGGCGCGCCCGCTCGTCGAAGGTGAAGATGAGGAGGACCATGGTCGAGGCCACCGTCAGGCCCACGCCCAGCTCGATCAGGATGATGCCGACGTGCTGGCCGGCGACCGGGTCCGAGGCGAGGACGTTGTACTCGAGGTAGTTGCCGCCGAGCAGCAGCCCGGCGACGCCCACGCCGCCGTAGAGCAGGGCGCCCGTGGCCGCGCAGGCCCGAAGCACGGACACCGGCACGACGCGCCGGGTGGTCTCGAGGCCGAACACCAGCATGTGCAGGATGAAGGCCGATGCCATGATCACGCCGGCCTGGAACGCGCCGCCCGGGCCGATCTCGCCGTGGAACTGAACATAGAGCGCAAACAGCATGATCACGGGAATCAGGAACTTGCTGACGACCCGCAGGATGACCACGTCGTGCTTCATGGCTCGTCGTCCCGGCGCCGCGCGCCGATCAGCAGCCACACGCCCAGCCCCGCCGTGAACACCACCACGACCTCGCCGAGCGTGTCGAAGCCACGGTAGCTCGCGAGCACGCTCGTCACCACATTCGGAATGCCGATCTCGCGCCCCGAGTCCTCGAGGTAGCGTGGCGTCACGTGCCGGTGGACCGGGTTGCCGGGCTCGCCGATCGGCGGCAGGTCCATGGTGCCGTAGACGAGCGTCGCGCCGGTCACGGCGACCACGACCAGCGGCAGCCATTGGCGGGGAGCCGGCCGCTCGAACCGGGCGCAGCAGCGCAGTGCGAGCAGCATGAGGATGGTGGAGACCCCGGCGCCGACGGCGGCCTCGGTGAAGCCCACGTCCACGGCGTCCATCACCGTGAACATGCCTGCGGCCAGCAGGCTGTTGGCGCTGAAGACCATGATCACGGCCAGCAGGTCGCGGCTCAGGGCCACGTACATCGCCGTGACCACGAGGAACGCCAGCAGCAGGATGTCGATCAGCTCGGCGATGACGGCTTCTCCCCCGGCCCCGGGGGTTCCCGCAGGCCGCTCAGGTGGGCCGCCCGCGCGAGGGCGTGGCAGGCCGTGGGGCTGGTGAAGAGCAGGAAGACGAAGACCAGCGCCAGCTTGAACGTGCCCAGCGTCAAACCGAACACGGGCGCGAGGCCGGCGAGCACCAGGGCCGAGGCGAGCGTGTCGATCACGCCAGCCGCGTGCAACCGCGAGTAGAAGTGGGGGAATCGGTTGATGCCGACGCCGCCGACCAGCAGCAGCAGGGCGCCGAGCCCGAGCAGGATCCCGCTGGCAAGCGCGCCGAAGTCCATCATCCCGGGCCCTGCGCCGCGGACGAGCGCGCCGCGAACTCGCTGTACTTCATGAGCGCCACGGTACCGATGAAGTTGATGAGGGCATAGAGCAGCGCGACGTCGAGATAGTCGGTGCGGCCTTCGAAAGCGCCGATCAGCGCGATCAGCAGCACGGTCTTGGTGCCGAAGCTGTTCACCGCCAGGATGCGGTCCCAGACGGTGGGACCGAGCAGCGACCTGAGCAGGGCCAGACCCATCGCCACGAGGATCGCAACGCCCGCCGCCGCCAGCATCAGGCTTGCTCCTCGCAGTCGATCGGCACCCGCCGGTCGAGCTGCCCTTCCTCGACGGCCCGGCCGCTGTTGCGGGTCAGTGCGTGCACGAGCAGCTCGTCGCCCTGCACGTCCACGGTCACCGTGCCGGGCGTCAGGGTGATCGAGTTGGCGAGGATGACCTTGCCGAGGTCGGTGGTCTGACGCGTGCGCACCGTCAGGAAGTGCGGCTCGATCGGCATGCGCGGCGAGATGATCGCGCGCATCACCTCGATGTTCGACACGAAGATCTCGCGGCCCAGGTACAGCCAGTAGCGCGACAGTGCCATGGACAGGTGCACCGGGTGGCTCTCGTGATCGACGATCTCCATGCGCCGCGCCAGCCAGACCGTGCCGAGCACGCTCGCCAGCCCGAACGCCAGCAGCAGCGGCGCCGTCTGGCCCGACAGCAACCACCAGAGCGCGGCGAGGAACGCGGCAAGACTGAGGGATCGCTTCATGGCGACGGACCGGGATTCCTCGACGGCTGGGTCTCGGCAGCGGCTCTCGGGACCCATTCGTCCAACCCTGCCGCGCAACGCGCCGAGGATAGCAGACCGGTCAACCGGGCTCCGGGACCGTCGGGGAGATTGGCGCCGCGGCCGCCCGACGTTCGGCATGCGCCACGCACCAACCGTCCACGGACGCGGCGCCGGCCTTGAGCAGGACCTCGGCGAGCGTCTGCAGCGTGCGACCCGTGGTGGTGACGTCGTCCACGAGCGCGACGCGGAGCCCGCGCACTCCGGGCGAGGCTGCGAACGCACCCGCGAGGTTGTTGCGGCGTTCCTCGACGGCCAGGCCCACCTGGGGCCGAGTGTCGCGGCGGCGCACGGCGAGCCGTGGATCGATCGGCCGTGCCAGGCGACGCGCAACCCAGTGCCCGAGTTCGGCCGACTGGTTGAAGCCGCGGCTGCCGTGACGGGCCGGATGCAGGGGCACGGGCAGCACGACATCGACGTCGGCCTGCAGGCCGAGCGCTGCGGCACGCTCGCCGAGGAGCGTGCCGAGGACCCGACCCACGGCGAGCTGTCCGCGGTACTTGAGCGCGTGTACGAGGTGATCGACCGGGTGGCCGTAGTCGAACGGCGCGAGGCAGCGACGCAGCGGCGTGGGCCCGTCGCCCAGCGGCGCGAGGGCGCCGGGCAGCCCAGCCTCGCAGGCGCGGCACAGGTCGAGGCAGGGCGGCTGGCCGCGATCGCCGCACAGCACGCAGCGCGGCGGCAGCAGCAGGCCGCCCAGCCGGTCCAGACTCGTGTCAACCCAATTCCCCATGTCCGGTTGACAGCCGGCAGGCACCCTCAGAACATTGCGCCGGCTCCTCCGAGCCCAGCATCCGCTAGCCCGCGCGCCCATGCCGCCGCCATTTGGCGCGTAATTCACAGGATTCACGATGACCTCACCCGACCTCGACCGACTGGGCACCGCGCGCACCGACTGGTTGCTCGAGGAGGCGCGCGCGCTGTTCGCGCTTCCCTTCAACGACCTGCTCTACCACGCCCAGCGCGTCCACCGGCTGACGTTCGACCCGAACCGGGTGCAGGTGAGCACTCTGCTTTCGATCAAGACCGGCGCCTGCCCCGAGGACTGCGCCTACTGCCCGCAGAGCGTGCGCTACGAGACGGGCGTCGGCCGCGAGGAGCTGCTCGAACTCGCGGAGGTGACCGAGGCGGCCGAGGCCGCGCGGCGCAACGGCGCGACCCGCTTCTGCATGGGCGCCGCCTACCGCAACCCCAAGCCGAGGCAACTCGAGCAGATCAAGTCCATGGTGCGCGAGGTGCGCGCACTCGGCCTCGAGACCTGCGCGACGCTCGGCATGCTCACCCCGGAGCAGGCGCGCGAGCTCAAGGACGCCGGGCTCGACTACTACAACCACAACCTCGACACGTCCGAGGCGTTCTACGGCGAGATCATCACCACCCGCACCTACCAGGACCGCCTCGACACCCTGCAGGCGGTGCGCGACGCCGGCCTCGCCGTCTGCTGCGGCGGCATCCTCGGCATGGGCGAATCCGAGCTCGACAGGGTGCAGTTGCTGCACACGCTCGCGACCTTGCCGAAGCACCCGGAGAGCGTGCCGATCAACCAGCTGGTGCAGGTCGAGGGAACGCCGCTGCACGGCCTTCCCGCTCTCGATCCGCTCGACCTCGTGCGCACCATCGCCACCGCGCGGCTGCTGATGCCGAAGTCCTACCTGAGGCTCTCCGCCGGCCGCACCGACATGAGCGACGCCGTGCAGGCGCTGTGCTTCCTGGCCGGCGCCAACTCCATCTTCCACGGCGAGCGTCTGCTCACCACGCCCAACCCGGACCGGAGCCGGGACGAGGAACTGTTCGCGCGCCTCGGGCTCGCGGCCGAAGCTGCGCACGCCGGTCCGGCGGCCTGAGCCGTCGCCGCCGCGCGATGGATCCGCTCGCAGGGCCGCTCGAGGCGAAGTTGTCGTGCCTCGCCGCAGCCGGCCGCCTGCGCAGTCGGCACGTCGTGGAATCACGCTCGGCCGGCGGCATTCACGTTCGCATCGGCGAGGCGGCGCTGCTCGCTTTCTGCAGCAACGACTACCTCGGCCTCGCCGGGCACCCGCGGATCGTCGCGGCCTTCACGGATGCGGCACGGGAGTGGGGCGTGGGCAGCGGGGCGTCGCACCTCGTGAGCGGCCACTGCCGCGAGCACCATGCGCTGGAGGACGAGCTAGCGACCTTCACCGGCCGGGCGCGGGCGCTGCTGTTCTCGACGGGCTACATGGCCAACCTCGCCGTCGTGACGGCGCTGCTCGGACGCGGCGACCGGGTGTTCATGGACCGCCTGAACCACGCCTCGCTGCTCGACGCGGGCCTCGCGAGCGGTGCGCGCTTCGCGCGATATCCCCATGCCGATCCCGCGGCACTGGCCGCACGGCTCGCGAAGGGGGGAGCGGGACGCGCGATGGTCGTGACCGACGGCGTCTTCAGCATGGACGGCGACGTCGCGCCGCTCGGACCGCTCGCCGCGGCCTGCCGGGCGCAGGGCGCGTGGCTGTTCGTGGACGACGCCCACGGCCTCGGCGTGCTCGGCGAGAGCGGTCGCGGCTCGGTCGAGGCGGCCGGTCTCGGCGCAGCGGACGTGCCGATCCTGATGGGCACGCTCGGCAAGGCGCTCGGCACCTTCGGCGCCTTCGTCGCCGGATCCACCGCGCTGGTCGAGACGCTGCTGCAGACCGGCCGCACGTACATCTATACAACCGCACTGCCGCCCGCGGTCGCCGCGGCGTCGCGGGAATCGCTGCGCGTCCTCGCGGATGAGCCCTGGCGGCGCACGCGTGTCCTCGAGCACGTCGCGCATTTCCGTCGCGAGGCCTCGGGACTCGGGCTACGGCTCATGGACTCCCGCACGCCCATCCAGCCCGTCGTGCTCGGCAGCGAAGCGACCGCCCTTGCCGCGAGCGAGGCGCTGCGGGCGCAGGGGCTGTGGGTCCCCGCGATCCGGCCGCCGACCGTGCCGGCGGGCAGCGCGCGACTGCGCGTCACTTTTTCGGCGGCACACGAGACGGCCGACGTTGACCGCCTGCTCGAGGCCCTCGCGAGCCTGCCCGAGGCCCTGCGCCGGGGTGATCCCCAGTGACGCTGCACGTCGAGATCCGCGGCAGCGGGCCCGACCTCGTGCTGCTGCACGGCTGGGCGCTGCACGGCGGCATGTGGGGCCCCTGGCTCGACGGACTCGCTCGCAAGGCGCGCCTGCACCTGGTCGATCTTCCCGGCCACGGCCGCAGCGGGTGGCCCGCGCAGGTCGGGGACCTCGCCGGGCTGGCACGCGCGGTGTTCCCCGCCGTGCCGCGCGGCGCGGCCGTGCTCGGCTGGTCGCTCGGCGGCCTGGTGGCACTCGAACTCGCGCGGCAACATCCGCGGCACCTGCGTGCGCTGGTGCTGGTCGCGACCACGCCGAAGTTCCTCACCGGGCCCGACTGGGAGCATGGCCTGCGACCGGCGGTCCTCGACGAGTTCTCGCTCGGGCTCGCGGGCGACTACCGTCGCACCGTGCAGAGTTTTCTCGCACTGCAGACCCGCGGCGACGAGCACGCGCTCGAGACACTTCGCCTGCTGCGCAGGCGACTCGCCATGCACGGCGAGCCCGACCGGGGTGCGCTCTCGGCCGGACTCAGCATCCTGCGCGAGGCCGACCTGCGCGACGCGTTGCCACACATCACGCTGCCGGCGCTCGTGGTCGCCGGCGAGCACGACCGCGTCACGCCGCCCGGGGCCGGTCGGGCACTGGCGTCGGCCCTGCCCGCCGCGCGCTTCAGGCTGGTCGAGCGCAGCGGACACGCACCCTTCCTGTCGCACGCGACCGAGGTCCTGGGCGAAGTGGCCGGCTTCCTCGCCCGGCACCCCGAGGAGACCGCGGCTTGACTGACCCCTACCTGATCGACGGCGGACGCGTGCGGCGCTCTTTCGGCCGCGCCGCCCGCGACTACGACGCGGCCGCCGTGCTGCAGTCCCGCGTCCGAGCGGAGCTCCTCGACCGCCTCGACGTGGTGCGACTCGAGCCCGAGGTGGTCCTCGACCTCGGCGCCGGCACCGGCCACGCCACGCTCGCCCTCAAGCGCCGCTACCGCGGCGCGCAGGTCGTGGCGCTCGACCTCGCCCCGGGCATGCTGCAAGAGGCGGGACGGCGCCAGACCCTGCTGCGGCGCTTCCGCCGTGTATGCGCCGACGCCGCGGCGCTGCCGCTGCGCACCGCCGGCGTGGATCTGGTTTTCAGCAATCTCATGCTGCAGTGGTGCAACGACCTGGACGCAGTGTTCGGGGAGTGCCGGCGCGTGCTGAAGCCGGGTGGCCTGTTCACCTTCACCACGTTTGGCCCCGACACGCTCCTCGAGCTGCGCAATGCCTGGGCCGCCGCAAGCGACGGCCACACGCACGTCAACCGGTTCATCGACATGCACGACCTCGGCGATGCGCTGGTGCGCTCGGGACTGGCCGAGCCGGTTCTGGATGTCGAGCGCTACACGCTCACATACGCGACAGTGCGAGACCTGATGCGCGACCTGAAGGCGATCGGCGCGCACAACGCCACCGCCGGGCGGCCCCGGGGCCTCACCGGCAGGGGCGCCTTCGCGCGCATGGCGGCCGAATACGAAACGCACCGACGCGAGGGTCGCCTGCCGGCAACCTACGAGGTGGTCTTCGGGCAGGCCTGGGCGCCGCTGTCGCCGTCACCGGCCCGGGGCGCGCCGGGTGAGGTGACGGTTCCTTTCGGCCAGATCGGACGACGCCGAAGCCCCCGATGATCAAATTTGTCTGTTAATTATTTTGAATTAACTCGTTATTTAAAAAAGGGACTGACCCCAGACTATTCGGATTTATTTATCACAATGACGACGGGCATCTTCATCACCGGGACCGATACCGGCGTCGGCAAGACCGTCGTCGCGGCGGGCCTCGTTCGCCTGCAGGCCCGGCAGGGTCGCCGGGTGATCGGCCTGAAGCCGGTCGCATCCGGCGCTGACCGGACGCCGGAAGGCCTGCGCAACGCCGACGCGCTGACGTTGGCCGCGGAGGGCACGGTCCCGGTCCCTTATGCGCTCACGAACCCCTATTGCTTCGAGCCGGCGATCGCGCCGCATCTCGCGGCCGCCGAAGCCGGCGCGGAGGTCCGGCTCGACGAACTCGCCCGCTGGTACGAGCGGGTCACCGCCGACGCGGAAATCGCCGTCGTCGAGGGCGCAGGAGGCTGGCGGGTGCCCCTGCACCCGGAAGGCTTCCTCAGCGACCTGCCGGAGCGTCTCGGCCTCGGCGTGATCCTGGTCGTTGGGCTGCGACTCGGCTGCCTGAACCACGCCCGCCTCAGCTTCGAGGCCATCGAGCGCTCGGGCCGCTGCCCATTCATCGGCTGGATCGGCAACCGGATCGACCCGCAGTTCGAGCGACTCGACGGCAACCTGGCGACCCTCGCCGATGTGCTCGCGGGACCGCCGCTGGCGGTCCTGCCCCCGCTCGCCGAGGCGACGCCGGAGTCGGTCGCCAGCCTGCTCAGCCGCTGCGGGCGCCTGAGTCGGCTGGCGCCTGCGGACTGAACGGGCCCGCCGCCGCCCGGTCCAGGCCCGGCACGGCCACCGGCCCGCGCAAAAATCAACAAAAATTCATTTTTGTACAGGGGCTTGTGCGTTGTCAGCACGCACGCCAGCCGGTACATTCCGGCGCTTGTACCGCCCGAGCCCCCGATGGTCACCATCTCCGCCGACTCCACCGCCGACCCCGCGGACGGGCACCGCATCGAGCTGGCGCCAAACTGCTCGCTCAGCCCGCAGGGCGCGCGGCTGTTCGTGGGCAGTCTTGCCGCCGTGACCTTCGCGGTTGCCGGCTTCTTCGCACTGCAGGGGCTCTGGCCAGTCCTGCCGTTCGCGGGGATCGAGATCGGCCTGCTCGCCTGGGCAGTTCGCGCGAGCATGCGCCGCGGGTCGGAGCGCGAGATCATCGTCGTTTCCGATGATGAGGTCGTGATCGAGCGCAGGGCGGCAAGCGGTTCACGCCGCACGGTATTTCCTCGGCACTGGGCGAGGGTTACACTGCGCGACCCTCAACCGGCGCAGCACCCGAGTCGGCTCGTGATCGAGTCCCATGGGCGCGCCTGCGAAGTGGGCCGCTTCCTCACCGAGGACGAGCGGCAGCGCCTGGCGGCGCGGCTCCGCCGCCTGGTAGGCAAGACGAGTGAATCCCCGGCGCTCGCGTCGTGACGACGCAGGGCAGGGGCGTGGCGGCGGGCCGGGGAGGCCGGCGGCGATCAATGCAACGGGAGTTTTCCAGCCCATGAAGATGGTGAAGCATGCGCTCGCGGCCGGTGCGGCCCTGACGCTCGGGTCCAGCCCCGCGATGGCCGCATGGTCCGACCTCAACCTGCGAGTCGGCGTCACGGAACTCAGCCGGGAGATCTACGGCCTGCACATGCTGATCCTCTGGATCTGCGTGGCCATCGCCGCAGCGGTGTTCGGCGTGATGATCTACTCGATCGCCACCTTCAGGAAATCGAAAGGAGCGGTGCCTGCCAACTTCGACCACAGCACCAAGGCCGAGATCGTCTGGACGGTGATCCCGGTGCTGATCCTGGTCGGCATGGCCGTCCCGGCGGCGAGGACGCTCGTGAAGATCGAGGACACCCGGGGCTCGGAGCTCACGGTGAAGGTCACGGGCTACCAGTGGAAGTGGCAGTACGAGTACGTGGACCACGGCGTGTCGTTCTTCTCCTCCCTCGCGCGCTCGAGCGACGAGGCGCGCCAGCTCGATTCCGGCATCAAGCCCCAGAGCGTCGAGAACTACCTGCTCGAGGTGGACAAGCCCCTGGTCGTGCCGCAGGGCCGCAAGGTCCGCGTCCTGATCACCGCCAACGACGTGATCCACGCCTGGTGGGTGCCGGACTTCGGCATGAAGAAGGACGCCATCCCGGGCTACATCAACGAGATGTGGTTCAACGCGGAGAAGCCGGGCACCTACCGCGGACAGTGCGCCGAGCTCTGCGGCCGCGACCACGGCTTCATGCCGGTGGTGGTCGAGGTGCTGCCGCAGGACGAGTTCGACGCCTGGCTCGAGGCCGAGAAGGCGGCCCGGCAGGCCGCGGGCGCGCCGCCGGTGCGGACGGCCGAGGCGACCATGGTTGATACGGCGGCGACCCTGCGCGTCGCGAACGCGGAGTAACTGACGATGAGCGCAACGCACACCCACGACCAGGCCCACCACGAAGAGCACGGCCCCGCGAAGGGCATCAAGCGCTGGCTCACCACCACGAACCACAAGGACATCGGCACGATGTACCTGGTGTTCAGCCTGCTGATGTTCTTCATCGGCGGCGCGATGGCACTGGTGATCCGCGCCGAGCTGTTCGTGCCTGGCATGCAGCTCGTGGACCCGGGCTTCTTCAACACCATGACCACGGTGCACGCGCTCATCATGGTGTTCGGCGCGGTGATGCCCGCCACGGTCGGCCTCGCCAACTGGATGATCCCGCTGCAGGTCGGCGCGCCCGACATGGCGCTGCCGCGCATGAACAACTTCAGCTTCTGGCTGCTGGTGGCGGCGTTCTCGCTGCTGATCCTGTCGCTGTTCATGCCGGGCGGCGGCCCGGCCGCGGGCTGGACGCTCTACCCGCCGCTGGTGCTGCAGACCGGCGACGCGCTGCCGCTCGCGATCTTCGCGATCCACCTTGCCGGCGCCTCCTCGATCATGGGCGCGATCAACATCATTGTGACCATCATGAACATGCGCGCGCCGGGCATGACCCTGCTCAAGATGCCGCTGTTCGTGTGGACGTGGCTGATCACCGCCTACCTGCTGATCGCGGTGATGCCGGTGTTCGCCGGCGCGGTGACGATGCTGCTCACCGACCACTTCTTCGGCACCACGTTCTTCGCGGCGGCCGGCGGCGGCGACCCGGTGCTCTACCAGCACATCTTCTGGTTCTTCGGGCACCCCGAGGTCTACATCATGATCCTGCCGGCGTTCGGGATCGTCTCGGAGATCATCCCGACGTTCTCGCGCAAGCCGCTGTTCGGCTACGACGCCATGGTCTACGCGACCGCCTCGATCGCGTTCCTGTCGTTCATCGTCTGGGCGCACCACATGTTCACGGTCGGCATGCCGCTCGCCGGGCAGATGTTCTTCATGCTGAGCACCATGCTGATCGCCGTGCCCACGGGCGTGAAGGTGTTCAACTGGACGGCGACCATGTGGCGCGGCTCGCTCAGCTTCGAGACGCCGATGCTGTTCGCGCTCGCCTTCCTGTTCCTGTTCACGATCGGCGGCTTCTCCGGGCTGATGATGGCCATCGCCCCGGTGGACTTCCAGTACCACGACACCTACTTCATCGTGGCGCACTTCCACTACGTACTGGTGCCCGGTGCGGTCTTCGCGATCATGGCGGGCGTGTACTACTGGCTGCCGAAGTGGACCGGCCACATGTACGACACGAAGCTCGCCAACTGGCACTTCTGGTCGTCGGCGATCTTCGTGAACGTGCTGTTCTTCCCGCAGCACTTCCTCGGCCTCGCCGGCATGCCGCGGCGCATCCCGGACTACTCGACGCAGTTCGCCGACTGGAACATGGTCTCCTCGATCGGCGCGTTCGGCTTCGGCCTGTCGCAGCTGATCTTCGTGTGGGTGATCTGGAAGTGCGCGCGCGGCGGCGCCAAGGCCTCGGCCGAGGTCTGGGACGGCGCGCGCGTGCACGGCCTGGAGTGGACGGTGCCCTCGCCGGCCCCGTACCACACCTTCGACGAGGCCCCGGTGGTCAAGTGAGTGATCCTCGCGTGAGCACTGGCCCCAGCGAAGAGCAGCGCCGGCGCATCCGGCGCAACGCCATCGTGCTTGCGCTGGTCGCCCTCGGCATCTACGTGGCCTTCATCGCCTCGGGCGTTCTCGGCGTTCGCGAATGACGCAGGACGCGGCCACTCGGCGCGAGAACGCCTCGCTCACACGCCGCCTGCTGGTGATGGTGGCGGGGAGCTTCGCGTTCGGGTTCGCGCTGGTGCCGCTCTACGACGTGATCTGCGAGGCCGCCGGCATCCGCGTCAACGACGCGCCGTCGGCCGCCGCGGAGAGCGCGGCCGCCGACCGCCGCGTGGCGCTCGAGTTCGTGTCCATCGTGGCGCCGGGCGGGGAATGGGAACTCACCCCGCTGACCCGCGAGACCGTGGTCCAGCCCGGCCGGCTTCACGAGGCCAGGTTCGCGATCCGCAGCCGGGCGAGCGTGCCCGTCACCGGGCAGGCCGTACCGAGCGTGGCGCCGTCCTACACGGCGAAGTACCTGCAGAAGACCGAGTGCTTCTGCTTCACGCCGCAGGAGTTCGGCCCGGCGGAGGAGCGCGAGTTCACGGTCCGCTTCATCGTGGACCCCGACCTGCCGCCGCAGGTCGACCGGATGACGCTCGCGTATTCGATGTACACGCTGCCCGGGCAGAAGCTGGCGGCGCGCTGATTCGAACGGGGGCCGGTCCGCCCGCGAGACCGGCGATTGCACCAGAATAGACAGGAAGGCTAGAGCAATGGCCCAAGCACACGCCGCCCACGGCAACGACAAGTACTACATCCCGCACGGCAGCAAGTGGCCGGCCGTCGGCGCCGCTGCGCTGTTCATCACGATGCTGGGGACCGCCGCCGTGCTGAACGGCTCGAGCCTCGGGCCGTGGATCGCCTACCTCGGCCTCGCGGCCGTGGCCTACATGTTCTTCGGCTGGTTCGGCACGGTCATCGACGAGAACCAGCGCGGGCTCTACAACGCGGGCGTGGACCGCTCGTTCCGCATGGGCATGAGCTGGTTCATCTTCTCCGAGGTGATGTTCTTCGCCGCGTTCTTCGGCGCCCTGTACTACGCCCGCCAGCTGTCGGTGCCGTGGCTCGGCGGCGAGGGCGCGCGGTTCACCACCAACGTGTTCCTCTGGCCGGGATTCGAGTCGTCCTGGCCGACCAACGGCCCGGGCGCGGTCGGCGGACAGTTCGACACCATCCCCGCGTTCGGGCTCCCGGCGATCAATACCGCCATCCTGCTCCTCTCGGGCGTGACGATCACGATCGCGCACCACGCGCTCAAGGCCGGCAACCGCGGGATCCTCAAGATCTTCCTCGCGCTGACCTTCCTGCTCGGTTTCGCGTTCATCGGTCTGCAGGCCGAGGAGTACATCCACGCCTATCGCGAGCTCAACCTGACGCTGGGCTCCGGCATCTACGGCTCGACGTTCTTCATGCTGACGGGATTCCACGGCCTGCACGTGACGCTCGGCGCCATCATGCTGCTGGTGATCTGGCTGCGCGTGCTCAAGGGCCACTTCACGCCCACGCACCACTTCGCCTTCGAGGGCGTGGCCTGGTATTGGCACTTCGTGGACGTGGTGTGGCTCGGACTCTTCATCTTCGTGTACTGGCTCTGAACCGGTACGCGCGCGAGGGGCGGGAAGCGCCTCGCGCCTGATGCCGGCTGGTCCGCCGCCGCCGGGCGGCCGGCCGCGTCTAGCGACCGAGGCCGTGCGGCTCGATCATGCCGCCCTTCCAGGCCACGAACAGCAGCACGAACAGCAGCACGGACAGCGCGATGCGCACGGTGAGCGCATTCACCATGCGCTTCGACTGGCCTTCGTCCTTGACCAGGTGAAAGAGTCCTGTGAAGAGGCTCGCGACGATGGCCGCCAGGGTCAGGACGATGAGGAACTTGATCATGCCTGGGCCGGACGCTCCATGGGAGCGCGAGTATAGATGAGCCTTCGTATCGGCAACCGCGTGTTCGCGCCACCGGCCTGGGGCCTGCTGCTCACCGCGCTCGCGCTGGCAGCATTCATCTCGCTCGGCTCCTGGCAGCTCGACCGCGCCCGCGAGAAGCAGTCGCTCACCGACGCCTTCGTCGCAGGCAGCCGCGACACCCTGGATGCGACCGGGCTCGGCTTCGCCGAGCTGCCGCGCTACCAGCAGGTGCGGCTGCGCGGCGCCTACGACGCGTCGCGACAGATCCTGCTCGACAACATGCCCTCGTCCGCGGGCCGCGCGGGATACCGGGTGCTCACGCCCCTGGAACGCTCCGACGGCCTCGGCTGGGTACTGGTTGATCGCGGCTGGGTGCCGCTCGGCGCCACCCGCGCGGACCTGCCCGACGCCGCGGTCGATGCCGGAGATCGCGAGGTGACAGGCATCCTCGACGTGCTGCCAGTCCCGGGCCTGCGGCTCGGTCCGGCCGCGGCGCCGGACGCCTCCGGCTGGCCCCGCGTGCTGCTGTTCCCGACCGAGGCCGACGTCGAATCCGCGCTCGGCACGGACGTCGAATCGCGTATCGTGCTGCTCGATCCGGACGCGCCCGGCGGCTTCGAGCGAGCCTGGCGGCCCTCGCTCGGCTTCGGGCCCGAACGGCACCTGGGTTACGCGGTGCAGTGGTTCGCCTTCGCGGTCGTGGCAGTCGTGCTGCTCATCGCGCTCAACCTGCGACGCGCGCTACCTGACGAGGAACGAGACTCCGCATGAACCTCACCGATCCTGCTGCCGTACGACGCGGCCGCCGCCAGCTGCTCGGGCTCGCGGCACTGTTCTTCGTGCCGCTGGCCGTGGCCTTCTGGATGTACTACGGGCCCACCGGCTGGCGCCCGGCGGGCGACGCCAGCAAGGGCGACCTGATCGAGCCGGCGCGCCCGCTCGCGGTGATCGCCCTGCCGACGATGGACGGCGGGACCACGGCTGCCGCGTTCCTGACCGGCAAGTGGACCATGCTGTACGTCGGCGACGGGTTGTGCGACGAGCGCTGCCGCAAGGCCCTTTACCTGATGCGCCAGTCGCACATCGCGCTCAACAAGGACATGGATCGCGTGCAGCGCGTGTTCCTGGTGACGGGACGCTGCTGCGACCGCGGCTTCCTCAGCGAGGAGCACCCGGACCTCGTCGTCGCGCTCGTCGAGGACGCCGCCTCCGCTGCACTGCTCGAGCCGTTCCCGACCTTCGGGGGCGTGCCGATCGCCGACGCGGGGCGAATCTACCTCGTGGACCCGCTCGGCAACCTGCTCATGAGCTACCCGCCGACGGCTCCGGACAAGTCGCTGCTCTCGGACCTGAAGAAGCTGCTGCGCCTGTCCCACATCGGCTGAGGATGCCAGCCATGAAACTCACGCTGTTCCGCCGCCTGTGCCTCGTCGCAACGCTGGTCGCGCTGTGCGTGATCGTGCTCGGCGCCTGGGTGCGCCTCACCCACGCAGGCCTCGGCTGCCCCGACTGGCCGGGCTGCTACGGGCACCTCACGGTCGGGCAGGCGCTGCAGAACACGGAGCAGGTCAATGCCGCGTTTCCCGACAGGCCGCTCGAGGCGGGCAAGGCGCTGCGGGAAATGATCCACCGCTACCTGGCCACCGGCCTCGGCCTGCTGATCCTCGCGATCGCGGCCGTCGCCTGGTCCAACCGTCGCGACCCGGCGCAGCCGGTGCGGCTGCCAGGATTTCTGGTGATGCTGGTGGTATTCCAGGGGTTGCTCGGCATGTGGACGGTGACGCTGCTGCTGAAGCCGGCGGTCGTGACCGCGCACCTCGTCGGCGGGATGACGACGATGGCGCTGCTGTGGTGGCTCGCGCTGCGGGTGGACCGCACCACGCGTCCCCGCGGCGAACTGGCGCTGCGCCGGCTGGCGCTCGTCGGCCTCGTGGTGCTGGCGCTGCAGATCATGCTGGGCGGCTGGGTCAGCACCAACTATGCGGCGCTCGCCTGCCCCGACTTCCCGACCTGCCAGCGGTCGTTCTGGCCGGACATGGACTTCAAGGACGCCTTCGTGCTGTGGCGCGGCCTCGGCATCGACTACGAGGGCGGCGTGCTCGATCACCCGGCACGCGTCGCGATCCACTTCGTGCACCGCCTCGGCGCGGTCGTCTCGGCGGCGGTGCTCGGGTTCGTCGCCTGGCGCGCGATCCGCACCGGGCGGTCGGGCGCCGTGCGGACGGCCGGCGCGGCGCTGGCGGTCCTGCTGGTGGTGCAGTGGACCGTCGGTCCGCTGATGGTGATGAAGGCCCTGCCTCTCAGCTTCGCAACGGCGCACAACGGCATCGCGGCGCTGCTGGTGCTGGCGGTCGTGGCGCTGCTCAGGTATCTGTGGACGCCCAGAACCCTGCGCTGAATCCGGGGAGGACCGTGGCATGAACTCCGACGTGACCCCGAGCGAAGGCGGGTGCGCCTGCCGGCACGTACGCTATCGCATGACCTGCGTACCGCTGTTCGTGCACTGCTGCCACTGCCGCTGGTGCCAGCGGGAAAGCGGCAGCGCCTTCGCGCTGAACGCGCTCATCGAGTCCGACCGTGTCGAGCTGCTCGCCGGCGAGGTCGTGCCCGTGGACACGCCCACGAACAGCGGCAAGGGCCAGCGAATCTGGCGCTGTCCGCGCTGCCAGGTCGCGCTCTGGAGCAACTACGCGGGCGCAGGCGATGCCATCCGCTTCGTCCGCGTCGGCACGCTCGATGATCCCGACCGCTGGCCGCCCGACATCCACATCTACACCTCGTCGAAGCAGCCCTGGGTGATGCTGCCGCCGGGCACGCCGGCCGTGTCAGAGTACTACCGGGCCTCGGAGCACTGGCCGCAAGCGAGCCTCGAGCGACGCGCCGCGACGCGCCCCCGGCCCGCGCCCGGCTGAGCACCGGCCCGCGCAAGCCGCGGGAATCGCCGTTCGCGGCGAACCGGTACAATGCCGCCCCTCCATGGCCACCGCGGACTCACACCTCGCATCGCCCGGGTCCGCGACCTGGCGCGACTACTACGAGCTCGGCAAGCCGCGCGTCGTGGCCCTGATCGTGTTCACGGCCGTCGTCGGCATGTTCCTCGCGGTCCCTGGGCTGCCTCCGCTCGCGGCACTCGGCTGGGGCACGCTCGGCATCGGCCTCGCGGCCACCAGCGCGGCCGCGATCAACCAGGTCGTGGACCGGCGCTTCGACGAGCAGATGGCGCGCACCATGGGACGGCCCATTCCCTCGGGCGCCGTCACCACCGCCCAGGCGCTCGCCTACGCCACCGTGGTCGGGGTGCTCTCCATGCTGCTGCTGTGGCTGCTCGTGAACCCGCTTACCGCGGTGCTCACCTTCGCCTCGCTGATCGGCTACGCCTTCCTCTACACGGTCTGGCTCAAGCACGTCACGCCGCAGAACATCGTCATCGGCGGCGCCGCGGGCGCGGCGCCGCCCGTGCTCGGCTGGACGGCAGTCACCGACAGCGTCGATCCGCACGCACTGTTGCTGTTCCTGATCATCTTCGCGTGGACGCCGCCGCACTTCTGGGCGCTGGCCATCGCGCGGCGCGACGACTACGCGCGCACCGGCATCCCGATGCTGCCGGTGGCCTACGGCGTCGAATTCACTCGCCTGCACATCCTGCTCTACACGATCCTGCTCGTGATCGTGACCCTGCTGCCCTACCTCACCGGCATGAGCGGGCTCATCTACGTCGCGGTGGCCGCGGTGCTCGGAGCGCAGTTCATTCGCTACGCCATGGCGTTGCGGCGCGAGGGTGCACCCGTCGAGCTGCCGATGAAGGTGTTCCGCTATTCGATCAACTACCTGATGGTGCTGTTCGGCGCCTTGCTCGTGGACCACTACCTGATGCTGCGGTTCTGAGGCCGACGGTGGCGGAGGGGGTCCAAGCAACGCGGGCGTGGCTGCCGGCTCGTGGATGGGCCTGGGGCGCGCGCTGCCTGCTCGCCGCCGCGGCGGTGGTGCTGTCGCCACCGGCGGCACGCGCGGAAGCCGATCCGGACGCGCAACCGGAGGCATCGATCAAGCGGCGCGCACCCTGCCCGGAACTCGAGGGTCCCGACGCGCCCACGCTCGAGAGCTTCCGCACCGGGGTCGAGCGCAGCGTCTGCGTGACGGCCTGGTACTTCGACAGCCTGTTCGGCGTGCTGCCCGAGAACGAGATCGTCGAGACGCGCAGGACGCACGGACGCCTGCGCGCCGGGGTCGAGTGGGACAAGCGCGACGGCTTCGGCGAGGAGCTCACGCTGCACGCCCAGGTGCAGATGCCCGTCGCCCGGCGGCGCATGCTGGCGGTGTTCGGGCGCGACACCGACGAGGCGTTCATCGAAGGGGGCTCGGGCGAGTTCGACAGCGTCGCGTTCACCGAGGAGGACGAGGAACGCAGCTGGCTGCTCGGCCTCGGATTCGAGCCGATGCGCGGCACCCGCAGCCGCCTGAACCTCGGTGCCGGCGTGCGGCTCCGCACGCCGCCCGACCCGTTCGTGCAGGCGAGCTACTGGTACCAGGACCGGCTCGCCGACAACCTGCTGTTCCGGGCGCGCCAGACGGTGTTCTGGGAGAACGAGGACGGCTTGGGCACCACCACGCGCCTCGTGTTCGAGCGCGCGCTCGGCGACACGCGCATGCTGCGTTGGGGCAATCACCTGCGCATCTCGGAAGCCACGGACGGCATGCGCTGGAACACCAATCTCACGCTGTTCAATGCCCTGAGCGCCTCGCGTGCCGTCGCGCTGCGCGGCGCGATCCGGGGCGAAACGGGGCGCGAGGTCAACCCGGTCGAATACCAGCTCCTGCTCATTCACCGCCAGCGGTTGTTCCGCGAGTGGCTGATCCTGGAACTGCGCGGTGGCGGCGGCTGGATACGCCAGGAGCTGTCAGAGCCCCGCGAATTCGTCCCCGAGGCCGCCGTGGTGCTCGAGATGGCCTTCGGCCGCCGTCCTGGCGAGCGCAGCCGGACGGCGAAGGACTGATCCCGTGCGCGGCCGCTCGCACTTCGCTGCCCCGCTGCTGCTCGCGATCATGGTCGCGCTGATCCTGTACGCGTCGCTCTACCCGTTCCGGTTCGTGGACGACGGCCCGTCGGTCGCAGAAGCGCTGCGGCAGCTCACCTGGGCACGCGCCTCGCGGGGCGACATGTTCAACAACGTGCTGCTGTACTTGCCCCTCGGGTTCTGCATGGCGCTGCTCGTGGAGCCGCGCTTCGGGCGCGTCGCGGCGCTGGTCTCGGGGGTAGCAGGCGGCGGATTGCTCTCGCTTGCGATGGAGGTGACGCAGGCCTCGATCGAGATCCGTGTCCCGAGCCTCACGGACCTGTCGCTGAACGTAGCCGGCGCGCTGGCGGGCGCCATCGGCGGATCGGCGTGGCACGCGCTCGGCGCGCGCATGACCCCGCGTGCCAACCCGCGCGGACGCGGCGGTGCGGTCGCACTGTCAGTGCTCGTCCTGTGGCTGGTCGAGCGCCTGTGGCCCCTCGTGCCCGACGCGAGCCTGCGGCAGTTGAAGCGCGCTGTGCAGCCGTTGTTCAGTCCGCGGCTCGAATGGCCCGAGGTCGCGGCGTTCCTGGTCGGCTGGCTGGTCGTGACCCAGGCCGTGCTGCATCTGGTGCGCCGTGAACGCAGCGTGGATGCCCTGCTCCTCGTGATCGCGGCCGTGCTCGTCGGGCGCGCCTTCACGACGGGCGGCACGCTCGAGGTGGCGGAACTCGCCGCGCTCGCCCTGCTGCTGCCGACGTTGGTGCTGGTCAGCCGGCTCGAGGACCGGACCCGGTCGGCGCTGGTCGCGGCTGTCCTGGGGACCTGGCTCGCGGCCGTAGCGCTGGCGCCGGCCGTGGGCGGCACGGCACGCGCGCTCCCGGAATCGCAGTTACTGCACTACCTGCTGGCGAGTCCCGCGCCCGCGCCCCCGGATCTCGCCGGCAAGGCGTTCAGCTACCTCGGGCTTGCCTGGCTGCTGGCCGGCGCCGGCCTCTATCCGCACGTCGCTGCCGGCGTCACGGTGCTGCTCGTGCTGCTGCTCGTGCTGCTGCAGGCTGGCGTCGCGGCGCCTGAATATGGCTGGGCCGACCTGGCACTCGCGATCGTCGCGGGCATCCTGGTCTGGCGCTGGGCACCGCGGCCGGCATGGCGATGAGCGTTGCATGGGGCTCGATTTCACATAACGAGAACGCGGGCTGCGGCTCCCGCTGACCCGCTTGAACAGACGTCAAACCGGCGTATAACCGGGGTAGCACCGCTGCGGCGGTGTGCTGCAGAACAATCAACGGACCAGGGGAAGAACAGGATGCGTCACGCCTATCTCGCGACCTTTTGCGCACTGCTCATCGTCTCGGCCGCCACCGCCGCGCCGAGCCCGCCCGGCCTGGCCAAAGAGGCGACCGTCAGCCTGCCGGAACTAAACGGCCGCGCGCGCATCCTGCGCGACATCGACGGCATGCCGCACATCTACGCCTTCGACGAGCACGACGCCGTGTTCCTGCAGGGCTGGGTCACGGCGCAGGATCGCCTGTTCCAGATCGACGTGCTGCGCCGCCAGGCGAGCGGCACGCTGGCCGAGCTGCTCGGCGTCGGCCCGGGCAACGCGGTGCTGCGCAGCGACGTCGAGCTGCGGACGATCGGGCTCCGCCGCGCGGCGGAGCGCTCGATGACGGCCTACTCGAAGGAGATGCTGGACGCGCTGCAGGTCTACGCCGACGGCGTCAACGCCTACGTGCAGCGCAACGAACTGCCCGCGCAGTACGCGGCACTGCAGCTCACGAAGTTCGAGCCCTGGACCGCTCTCGATAGCGCGGTCATCGGCAAGGCCCTGGCGTTCCAGTTGTCGTTCGATATCGACACCGGCGCGACCCAGAACTTCCAGGCCTATCAGTCGGCGCTCGGTCCGGCGCTGGCACAGGCGATGTTCTTCGGCGACGTGTTCCGCTCGGCGCCATTCGACCCTGCTGCGAGCGTACCGGACGCCACCGGCAGCGCGCCGTTCCTCGGCGCGATCAAGGCGGGCGCCGCCGCACGCGCGTCTCGCGCGGCGAAGGGCGTCACGGGCCCCTCGGTCGGCGCTCCGGCACTGGACGCCGCGGCGCAGCGCGCCCTGCGCGACCTTGGCAAGCGCTACGACGCCGTGCCGCTGCTGCGCAGTACGCTCAACCGGACGGAACTGCAGATCGGCAGCAACGAGTGGGCCGTGGCGGGCTGGCTCACGAAGGACGGGCGGCCGCTGGTGGCCAACGATCCCCACCTGAGCCTCGACCTGCCGGCGAATTTCCACCAGGTGCACCTGGTCTCCAAGAAGGGCGGCCTCGACGTGATTGGCAGTGCCGTGGCCGGCGCGCCCTACGTGGTGCTCGGGCAGAATCGCTACGTCACCTGGGGCGAGACCACGACGGGCTTCGACGTCACCGATACCTACCTCGAGCAGCTGGTGCCAGACCCTTCCTCGCCCAGCGGGCTTTCCTCGCTTTACATGGGCAACCCCGAGCCCGTCATCCCGGTCCCCGTCTCGTTCCGGGCCAACCTGCTCGACGGCCTCGCCAACGGCCCGGACACGATCGTGCCGCTGCCGCCCGGCGGTGCGATTCCCGCCGTGGTGCTCACGCTGCCCCGCCGCAACAACGGCCCCGTGATCGCGGACCTCGGCGACGGGCTGGCATTGAGCGTGCAGTACACGGGGTTCGGTGCCTCGCGCGAGCTCGAGACGTTCCGGCTGTTCAACTTCGCACGCAACCTCGACGATTTCGTGCACGCGCTGCAGTACTTCGACGTCGGCTCGCAGAACTTCATCTACGGCGACATCGCCGGCAACATCGCTTACTTCACTTCGGGTGAGGTGCCACTGCGGGAAGACCTGCAGGCGGGCACCGTGGCCAGTGCGCCGCCGTGGTTCATCCGTAACGGGCAGGGCGGCAACGAGTGGCTGCGCGACCCGGCGCCGGACGCGTTCAACGGCACGGGCTACCTGTCGCTGCCGTTCGCGGAACTGCCGCAGACCGTCAATCCAAAGAACGGATTCGTCGTGAATGCGAACAACGACACCTCCGGCGCGACGCTCGACAACGATCCGCTGAACCAGCTGCGCCCCGGCGGCGAGGGCATCTACTTCCTCGGCTACGCCTTCGACCACGGCACGCGCGCCGGCCGCATCACGCAGGCCCTGCGGGAACGCCTGTCGAAAGGCAGGGTGGATCGGGAGGACATGAAGGCGATCCAGGCCGACGTCAAGCTGCTCGATGCCGAGGTGCTCGTGCCGTTCATCACGGGCGCGCTCGGGAATGCGCAGGCGCCCGGCGCGCCGGCGCCACTCGCGGCGCTTGCCGCCGATCCGCGCATCGTGGAAGCCGTGGCGCGTCTCGCGGCCTGGGACTACTCGACGCCGACCGGCGTCGAGACCGGCTATGACGCTTCCGACCGCAACGGCAGCCGGTCGCCGCCCACGGCGACCGAGGTCGCGCACAGCATCGCCGCCACGATCTACTCGGTGTGGCGCGGCCAGGCGGTCCGCAACGGCGTCGACCGCACGCTGACAGGGCTCGCCGTGCCGACGCCGGGTTCGGGCGAGGCGATCAAGGCGCTGCGCCACCTCGTCGAGCGCGACGGTATCGGACTGTCCACGGTGGACTTCTTCGGCTGGGCCGCGCCGCTCGGCCTGCCCGAGGCTGCTCAGCGGCGGGACTACGTGATGCTGGCGAGTCTCGCGGACGCGCTCGATCGCCTCGCCGGACCGGGCTTCGCAGCGGCGTTCAAGGGCTCGACGAATCAGGACGACTACCTCTGGGGACGCCTGCACCGCATCGTGCTCGATGGCCTTGCGGTCGGCGGACCGTGGAGCATCCCCGGGGCGACGCCGGGCTTCCCGTCGTCCTTCGACGACCTGCGCGGTCTCGCGGTAGACGGCGGATTCGGCGTGGTGGACGCCTCGTCGCACAGCGTGCGGGCCGACTCGAGCGACGCGTTCATGTTCGGCAGCGGGCCAAACCGTCGCTACGTGGGCGTGCCGGGCATGGGGCCGGGATCGATCGACGGCGAGACGTCGCTGCCAGGCGGCATGAGCGGCGTGCTCGGCAGCGAGTTCTACGCCAACATTCTCGGCCGCTGGCTCACCAACGACACCTACCCGCTGCGACAGAACCTCGGCGCGATCATGCCGCAGCTCGACAACCAGCAGCAGTTCGCCCCGGCGAAGGGCCGGTAGCGCGTTGCCGTGTGCCTCGCCGCGACGGCGGGCGAGGCACACGGCAGGCCAACGACGGCGGCGCGGGAGGGGCCCGCGGGTTTGCTAGAATCCGCGCCCTCCCATGGACGTCTCCCATCTTCTCGACCCGCTGAACGAAGCACAGCGGCAGGCGGTCACGGCACCGCTCGCCCCGACGCTGGTCCTCGCCGGCGCCGGCAGCGGCAAGACGCGCGTGCTGACCCACCGCGTCGCCTGGCTGGTGCAGGTCGAGGGCGTCTCCCCGCACGGCATCCTCGCGGTCACCTTCACCAACAAGGCGGCCGGCGAGATGCGCGCGCGCATCGAGGCCCAGCTCGGCCTGCCCTCGGCGCCGCTGTGGATCGGCACCTTCCACGGCATCGCGCACCGGCTGCTGCGCATGCACTGGCGCGAGGCCGGCCTTCCGCAGGGCTTCTCGATCCTCGATGCCGAGGACCAGCAGCGGCTCGTCAAGCGCCTGATCCGCGGGCTCGGCCTGGACGAAGCGCGCTGGATCCCGAGGGAGGTGGCCTGGTTCATCAATGCGCAGAAGGACGAGGGCCTGCGTCCGAAGCACCTCAAGGACGACGGCGACCCGACGCGCCGGCAGATGATCAAGCTGTACGAGGCGTACGAGGAGGCCTGCAAGCGCAACGGCGTCGTCGATTTCGCCGAGCTGCTGCTGCGCAGCTACGAGCTGTGGCGCGAGACGCCGGGCCTCGTGGACCACTACCGTGCCCGCTTCGGCCACGTGCTGGTGGACGAGTTCCAGGACACGAACACCATCCAGTACAACTGGATGAAGGCGCTCGCGGGCGCGACCAGCCTGCCCTACGTGGTCGGTGACGACGACCAGTCGATTTACCGCTGGCGCGGCGCGCGGGTGGAGAACCTGCAGCAGTTCCGCCGCGACTTCCCTGGCGTGCAGCTGTTCCGCCTCGAGCAGAACTACCGCTCCACCGGCACCATCCTCGCCGCGGCCAACGCCATCATCGCCAACAATTCCGGGCGCATCGGCAAGAAGCTCTGGACCGAGGGCGGCAAGGGCGAGCCGATCCGCCTCTACCGTGCCTACAACGAACGCGACGAGGCCGAGTTCGTCGTCAATCGCATCCGCGACTGGGTGTCGCGCGGCGGCAACCGCCGCGACACCGCGATCCTCTACCGCTCGAACGCCCAGTCGCGCGTATTCGAGGAATACCTGCTCGCGGCGCGCATCCCGTACCGCGTGTACGGCGGCCTCCGATTCTTCGAACGGCAGGAGATCAAGGACGCGCTCGCCTACCTGCGTCTCATCGCCAACCGCGACGACGACGCGTCGTTGGAGCGGGTCGTGAACCTGCCCACCCGCGGCATCGGCGCCCGAACGCTCGAGGTGCTGCGCGCCCACGCCAAGGCGCATTCCACCTCGCTGTGGCAGTCGGCGGCGCCCTGCGCCGGCGAGCTCGGTGCGCGCGCATCGGGCTGCCTGCAGGCCTTCCTGGCGCTCGTCGAGAAGCTCGACGCCGACACGCGCGACCTGCCCCTGCACGAGCAGGTGGACCACGTCATCGAGGCGAGCGGGCTCGCGGGCCACTACCGCAGGGACAAGGCCGACAAGGGCGAAGCCCGGCTCGAGAACCTCGAGGAACTCGTGAGCGCGGCGCGCGGCTACGAGCCCGAGGACGGCGAGATGCCGCCGCTGATGTCGTTCCTGTCGCACGCCGTGCTCGAGTCGGGCGAAGGCCAGGCCGAGGAATGGGAGGACTGCGTGCAGATGATGACCCTGCACACGGCCAAGGGGCTCGAGTTCCCGGTGGTGTTCCTCTGCGGCCTCGAGGACGGCCTGTTCCCCCACCAGCGCTCCATCATGGACGTGCAGGGGCTCGAGGAGGAACGGCGCCTGTGCTACGTGGGCACGACTCGCGCCATGCGGCAGCTCTACCTCACCTTCGCCGAGCAGCGGCGCATGCACGGCATGGACAGCTACGGCGCGCCGTCGCGGTTCCTGGCGGAGATCCCGGCCGAACTCGTCGAGGAGGTGCGCCCGAAGGTGCAGGTTTCGCGGCCCGCCTACGTGCCCGCCTACCGCGGGCCGGCAGCCAGCGCATCGCGCGGCGGCCAGCGATTCACCGACGACTCCCCCGGCAGCCTCAGGCTCGGCCAGCGCGTCCGCCACCAGAAATTCGGCGACGGCGTCGTGCTCGGCATCGAGGGCCAGGGCTCGAACGCGCGCATCCAGGTGAACTTCGAGCGCCAGGGCACCAAGTGGCTCATGATGGGCTACGCCAACCTCGAGGCGATGTGAGGCGTACAATGACGGCCGCGCGCGAGAACGGGCCCGCCCGACGAAAGGTCCGCGAGCGCGAAGGTCCCACAGGGCGAGGCAGGTGAAGATCATCATCCTCGGAGCCGGCCAGGTCGGCCGGACGGCTGCGTACCACCTCGCCCGCGAGGAGGCGAACGACGTCACGGTCGTCGACACCAACGACCTGCTGCTGCGCGACCTGCAGGACCGACTCGACATCCGCACCGTGGCGGGCAACGCCGCGCATCCCAATATCCTCGAGCAGGCGGGAGCCGCGGGCGCCGACATGGTGGTGGCGCTCACGAACAGCGACGAAGTGAACATGGTGGCCTGCCAGGTCGCCTGGACGCTGTTCCGCACCCGCACCAAGATCGCACGCATCCGTTCGCTGGAGTACACGCAGCGCGGCAAGCTCTTCTTCGACACCGATTCGCCGCCTGCCGACGGCGCCGGGTTCCCGGTGGACGTCTACATCAGTCCAGAGGAACTGGTCACCCAGTACGTCGAGCGGCTGATCCGCTACTCGGGCGCCCTGCAGGTGCTCGACTTCGCCGACGGGCGCGTGCGGCTCGTGGGCGTCAAGGCCGTGCGCGGCGGGCCGCTCGTCGGCCAGCAGCTGCGCAGCATCCGCGAGCACCTCCCGAACGTGGACGCGCGGGTCGTGGCCATCTACCGCGAGGGCGGCAGCATCGCGCCCGAGGGCGACACGATCCTCCAGCATGGCGACGAGGTGTTCTTCCTCGCCGCCACCGAGGACATGCGCAAGGTGATGACCGAACTGCGCCGTGTCGAGGACTCGGTCAAGCGCGTCGTGATCGCGGGCGGCGGCAACATCGGGCTGCGCCTCGCGCAGCGCATCGAGGATCGCTACCAGGTCAAGATCATCGAACGCGACCCGGCCCGCGCGCGACGCATCTCCGAGATCCTGCGCAGCACGGTCGTGCTCAACGGCGACGCGGCGGACGAGGAGCTCCTCATCGAGGAGAACATCGACAGCGCCGACGTGTTCTGCGCCGTGACCAACGCCGAGGAGGCCAACATCCTCTCGGCGATGCTCGCCAAGCGCCTCGGCGCTCACCGCGTGATGGCGCTCATCAACCGGCCGGCCTACGCGGAGATGATGCAGAGCGGCCCGATCGACGTGGCGATCTCGCCGCAGTCCGTGACCATCGGTTCGCTGCTCGCCCACGTGCGCCGCGGCGACGTGGTGCGCGTGCACTCGCTGCGCCGCGGCGCGGCCGAGGCCATCGAGGCGATCGCACACGGCTCGCGCGGCGGCCGGGTCGTGGGGCGCCGCGTCGAGGAAGTGAAGCTGCCGAAGGGCGCGACCATCGGCGCGATCGTCCGCGGCCAGGACGTGATCATGGGCCACCACGACACGGTGATCGAGGCCGACGACCACGTCATCGTGTTCCTCACCGACCGGCGGCACGTCGACGCCGTGGAGCGGCTGTTCCAGGAGTGACGCGCAGGCACCTCAACCTCGAGGTCATCCAGCGGATCCTGGGCCTGCTGCTCATGCTGTTCAGCGTGACCATGCTGGTTCCGGCCGCCGTCTCGCTGCTGTACGCCGACGGCCAGTTCGACCTCTTCCTAGACGCATTCGCAATCTTGCTCGTGGCCGGGCTGCTCGCCTGGCTCCCGGCGCGACGCAGCAGGGACGACCTGCGCCTGCGCGACGGGTTCCTGGTGGTCGCGCTGTTCTGGTTCGTCATCGGGCTCGCGGGCGCCGTGCCGTTCTTCCTCGCGGACCTGCCGCACATGACGTTCACGGAGGCAGTGTTCGAGTCGGTTTCCGGCTACACAACCACTGGTGCGACCGTGCTCGTCGGTCTCGACGACCTGCCTCCCTCGATCCTCTATTACCGCCACCAGACCCAGTGGCTCGGCGGCCTCGGTGTCGTCGTGCTGGCGGTGGCGCTGCTTCCCCTGCTTGGAATCGGCGGCATGCAGCTGCTCAAGGCCGAGACGACCGGACCGATGAAGGAGACCAAGGTCACGACCCGCATCACCGGCACGGCCAAGGCGCTTTGGCTTGTATACGTGCTGCTCACCGTGGGTGGCGTCGCGGCCTACTGGCTCGCCGGAATGTCGCTGTTCGACGCCGTGGGACACTCGTTCTCGTCCGTCTCCACGGGCGGCTACTCGTCGCATGACGCGAGCATCGGCTACTTTGCCAGCCCCGCCATCGAGTGGATCACTATCGTGCTGATGGTGCTCGGCGGGGTCAGCTTCGCACTGCATTTCCTTGCCTGGCGCACCCGTCGGCTGGGCGACTACTGGCGCGACGCGGAGTTCCGCGCCTACGTCGTGGTGCTGGGCGCCACGACGCTGGTCACCGCATCGGTGCTCTTGTGGAACGACGTACACAACCACCCGTTCACCTCGCTGCGCTCGGCGTTGTTCCACGCCGTGTCGATACAGACCAGCACGGGCTACACGACGGAAAACTTCGCGCTTTGGCCCGGAGCGCTGCCGGTCCTGCTCATGTTCACGACCTTCATCGGCGGGTGCGCTGGTTCGACTGCCGGTGGCATGAAGGTGATCCGCTGGCTGCTGGTGCTGCGCCAGGGAACTCGCGAGGTCACCCGCCTGATCCATCCGAGCGCCGAGATCGCGGTCAAGCTCGGCGACAAGCCAGTCGGCCCGCGCGTCGTCGAGGCAGTCTGGGGATTCTTCGCCGTGTACCTTGTTGTCTTCACTCTGCTGATGCTGGCGCTGATCGCCACCGGGGTCGAGCAGGTCACGGCATTTAGCGCCATCGCCACCTGCATCAACAACGTGGGCCCGGGCCTGGGCGAGGTGGCATCAAATTTCACCTCGATCAGCACGGCGGGGCTCTGGATTTCGACGCTGGCCATGCTGCTGGGACGACTCGAGATCTTCCCCATCCTGGTGCTGCTGAGCCCAGCCTTCTGGCGCAGCTGACGGCAAGCCGCCAGAATCGGCTCTGCCGCATCCCGGAGTGCCGATGAGCTTCCGCGCAATCCAGCGCATCCTCGGTCTGCTGCTGATGGTGTTCAGCCTGACCATGCTGCCGCCGGTCGGCGTCTCGATCTATTACGCGGACGGCAGCCACACCGCCTTCCTGGCGGCGTTCGCGTGGCTGGTCGCGGTCGGCGCGGCGGTATGGTGGCCGGTGCGCAGCGACCGCCGCGACCTGCGCCTGCGCGACGGATTCATGGTCGTGACGCTGTTCTGGACCGTGCTCGGCATGGCGGGCGCAGTGCCGCTGTATATCTCGCCGCAGCCGGCCATCGGCCTGACGGACGCGGTCTTCGAGGCGGTGTCGGGCCTGACGACCACCGGCGCGACCATCCTGGTCGGCCTCGACACGCTGCCCCGGTCCATCCTGTACTACCGGCAGCAGCTGCAGTGGCTGGGCGGCATGGGGATCGTGATCCTCGCGGTCGCTTTGCTGCCGATGCTCGGCGTCGGCGGCATGTCGCTGTATCGCGCGGAGATGCCCGGCCCCGTCAAGGACACCAAGCTCGCGCCGCGCATCACGCAGTCGGCACGCATGCTGTGGGTGGTCTACGTGACCATCACGGCCGCCTGCGCGGCGGGCTACGCGCTCGCCGGCATGTCGGCGTTCGACGCCATCGGCCACGCCTTCGCGACGGTGGCGATCGGCGGCTTCTCGCACTACGACGCGAGCCTGGGGCAGTTCGACAGCCGCGCAGTCGAACTCGTGGCGGTGTCCTTCATGCTGATCGGCGCCATGAACTTCGGCCTGCACTTCGTCGCCTGGCGCAGCGGCCGGCTGGGCGCTTACTGGCGCGACCCGGAATGCGCGGCGTTCCTGCGCCTGATGCTGGGCCTCAGCATGGTCACGCTGGTGTACCTGCTGGTGGCTGGTGACTACGAGGACACGGTGCAGCTCGCCTTCGACGGCGTGTTCCAGGCCGTCTCGGTCGCGACCACTACGGGTTTCACCACCTCGCACTACCACCACTGGCCCGCCGGGCTCCCCGTGCTGCTGCTGTTCGCCTCGTTCATCGGCGGCTGCGCGGGCTCGACGGCGGGCGGGCTGAAGGTGGTGCGCTGCCTGCTGCTCCTCAAGCAGGGGCGGCGCGAGATCATCCGGCTCGTGCACCCCACGGCGGAGATCCCGGTGCAGCTCGGCGGGCGCGCGGTGCCGCTGCGCGTGGTGGATGCCGTGTGGGGCTTCTTCGCCGTCTACGTCGGTGTGTTCATCGTGCTGATGCTGGCGCTGATGGCCACCGGCATCGACCAGGTGACCGCCTTCTCGGCCATCGCCGCGACCATCAACAACCTCGGGCCCGGGCTCGGGGAGGTGGCGAACAACTACGCGTCGCTCGGAGTCGCGGGCAAGTGGATCTGCGTGTTCGCCATGCTGCTCGGGCGACTCGAGATCTTCACGCTGCTGATCCTTTTCACCGTCACGTTCTGGCGCAAGTGACGCGGGGCGGGCCCGGCCGAAGCGCGCCGCGAAGTGGCGGCAGGGGATAGAATCCCGCCCTCCCCGGCAGACACGGACGGCCCATGGCACGCAAAAAGCGCTCGAGCGGCCTGCGCAGGCAAGTGCAACGCGGTTTCGCGGTGCTCGCCCTGCTGCTCGTGGTCGCGGCGATCGCTGTCGTGGTCGTGCTGGACCACCGCGTCACCGCGCAGTTCGAGGGGCGTCGCTGGACGCTGCCCGCACGCGTGTACGCCCAGCCCATCGACCTCTATGCGGGCCAGCAGCTCTCGGCCGAGCGGCTCGCCTACGAGCTCGAACGCCTCGGCTACCTCGCCGTCGCGAACGCCGACCGGCCGGGCACCTACCGCCGGCGGGGCGACGACCTGCGCGTCCACGTCCGCGAGTTCCGCTTCGCCGACGAGCGCCAGGAGGCCCGGTCCCTGAGGCTGTCGTTCTCGGGCGGAGTGGTAACGGGCCTCGAGGACGCGGCCGGCGAAGAGGTGGCCATCGTGCGCCTCGACCCGCTGCTGATCGGCAGCATCTTCCCGATGCACGGCGAGGATCGCATCGTGGTCGCGCCCGACGAGGTGCCGCCGCTGCTCCCCGAGGCCCTCAAGGCCGTCGAGGATCGCAAGTTCGACTCCCACCACGGCGTGAACCCGCTCGCGATCCTGCGCGCGCTGTTCGTCAACGTGCGCGCCGGCCAGATCGAGCAGGGCGGCAGCACGCTCACCCAGCAGCTCGTGAAGAGCTACTTTCTCGACAGCCGCCGGACCCTGCGGCGCAAGGCCGAGGAAGCCGTGATGGCCGTCATCCTCGAGGCGCGCTACGGGAAGGCGGACATCATGAACGCCTACATCAACGAGATTTACCTCGGCCAGGACGGACGGCGCGCCGTCCACGGCTTCGGCCTGGGCAGCCAGTTCTACTTCGGCAAGCCGCTCGCGGAACTCGACCTGCCCGAAATCGCGCTGATGGTCGCCGTCATCCGCGGGCCGTCGTACTACGACCCGCGACGGCAGCCCGAGCGCGCGCTCGAGCGGCGCAACCTCGTGCTGCGCGTGCTGGCCGAGCAGGGCGTGGTGAGTGCCGAGGACGCCGATCGGGCCGCGAAGAAGCAGCTCGGAATCGCGGAGGCCGGACGCAAGGGCGGCGGGTTCTATCCCGCCTTCCTAGACCTCGTGCGCCGCCAGCTGCGCGAGGACTACGAGGAGGCCGACTTGACCGAGTCCGGGTTGACCGTGTTCAGCACGCTCGACCCGCTGCTGCAGGGCGCGGCGGAAGCCGCGCTCGCCGGCGAGCTGGACCGCCTCGATCGTTCGGCGCGCAAGGAGGCGCACGGGCTCGAAGGCGTCGTGGTCGTGACGACCCCGCAGACCGGCGAAGTCGTCGCGCTCATCGGCGGACGGCGCGCCGGATACGACGGCTTCAACCGGGCGCTCGACGCGCAGCGGCCGATCGGCTCGCTCGCCAAGCCCGTCGTCTATCTCGCCGCCCTGGAGACGGGCCGCTACACACCCGCCACGATCGTGGCCGACGCGCCGGTGGACCTCAAGCTGCCGAACGGCGACCGGTGGAAGCCCCAGAACTTCGACAGGCAGGTGCGCGGCGAGGTGACGCTGGTGCGCGCGCTGACGCAGTCGCTCAACCTCGCCACCGTCAACCTGGGCCTCGACGTGGGGCTTGGCCACGTCTCGCACGCCTTCGAGCAGCTGGGCCTGCCGGAGGCGCCGGCCGAGTTGCCGTCCATGCTGCTCGGTGCGACGAACCTGAGCCCGATGCACGTCGCGCAGGTCTACAACACCATTGCCAATGGCGGCTTCCGCGCGCCGCTGCGCGCGGTGCGGGCCGTGATCGACGAGGCCGGCCAGCCGCTCAAGGCCCCGCAGCTCGAGGTGTCGGAGGCCGTGTCGCCCGAGGCCGTGCACGCACTCGGTCGCATGCTCATCGAGGTCATGGAGCGCGGCACCGGGCGGGCGGCGAAGAAGCAGTTGCCCGCGGGGCTCGTGGTTGCAGGCAAGACCGGGACCTCCAACGACTACCGTGACAGCTGGTTCGCCGGCTTCTCCGGGTCGCACCTGATCGTGTCGTGGGTCGGGCACGACGACAACCGGCCCACGGGCCTCACCGGGACGACCGGAGGGTTGGCCGTGTGGTCGCGACTCATGGGATCGATTCCCACGACGTCGTTCGAGCCGCTGCTGCCCGACGCGCTCGACCTGCGCTGGATCGACTATTTCTCGGGCCAGGAGACCTCGCCCTACTGCAACGGCTCGGCAGTCAGCATGCCCTTTGCATCCGGCACGCGGCTCGAGCCCAGCGAGTCCTGCCCGCCCGGAACGGGCAGCGGCGTGGCCGAGGAAGCCGGGGCGGCAGAGTTGAGCGAGGGGAACGAAGCGGCGGAGGTCGATTCGGCCGGGGCCGAACCCGAGGTTCCCTGAGTCGGCGCAGCACGGTAGGCTTGCGGCCGTGTTTCGACTCGTCGCATTCGCAGCCCTGCTCGCGGTTTCCGCCTGCTCCGTTGCCCCGTTCCAGAAAGAGCGCCCTGCGCCCGCGGCGTCCACTGGGTCGACTGGCGGCGCGCAGGCTGGCGAAGGCCCGGTGCTCAAGACGCCGACCGACGAGATTTTCCAACCCGACGCCGAGGCCGTCATCGATACGCCTCCGCCGGTCGTCGAGCTGCCGCGGGAGCGGCCGCGCCGCCCCCCAGCGACTCTTGCACCTGCCAGTCGCGCGCTCGTCGCGCAGGCCGAGGCGCAGCGCAAGAAGGGGGACCTGCCGGGCGCCTCCGTGTCGCTCGATCGCGCCCTGCGCATCGAGCCGAACAACCCGTTGCTCTGGATCGAGATGGGCCGGCTGCGCATGGACCAGCGCAACTACCCTCAGGCGGAGAACATGGCGCGCAAGGCGCTCTCGATGTCGGTCGGCGACGACGCCACGCAGTCGGTCGCCTGGGAACTCATCGGCCAGTCTCTCAAGGCACGCGGCCGCAACGCCGAGGCCGAGGAAGCGCTGGACAATGCCCGCGCGGCAGCCCCGCGCTGAATCAAGCGCCCGGCGGCGCGCAGGTCCTCGTCGAGCATGCCGGTCACGCCGTGGGTGACCACGTCCAGCGGGCCGGTGACGGGATATGCCGCGACCGGAACCCCGCAGGCCATGGCTTCGAGCAGCACCAGTCCGAACGTGTCGGTGCGGCTCGAAAAATGCGAACACGTCGCTGGCCGCGACGTACGCGGCGAGTGCCGCGTCGAGGCGGTAGCCGGCGTAGACCGCCTCGGGGTGACGGCGGCGAAAGCCGGAGATAACGGCAAGAGTCTTGCAGTTTCGAGCGAGGCCATTCTTCCCATCTCGATGGCGTTATGACCTAGCCGCTTGTTTCTGTGTCGTGCTTGTTTCGATATCTGCCGGCTGAATATCTAATATTCTCCCACATTTTTCAATTTTTGAGTTTTCGACGATGATCAATCGGACTGCCGCAGAAAAAACGGATGATATGGACATTATTGTCAGCTCAGAGGCGATTACTACCGCTCCAGTGGGAAATGAATAATAGAATGGAGGCATTTTAGTGATCGCTCTGCTCCAACGCGTCCTCTATGCCCAAGTCGAGGTCGATGGCGAGACGTTGGGCGCGATCGGACCGGGCCTGCTGGTGCTGCTGGCGGTCGAGCCCGCCGATACCCCGGCCGGCGCCGACGACTGCATCGACCGGCTGCTCCGCTATCGGGTGTTCGCCGATGCCGAGGGCCGCATGAACCGGAGCCTGCTGGATGCCGGCGGCGGGTTGCTGCTGGTTCCCCAGTTCACGCTGGCGGCAGACACCCGCAACGGGCTGCGGCCGAGCTTCACCACGGCGGCCCCGCCACAGCTCGGGGAATCACTGTTCGAGGTGGCGGTGGACAGCGCGCGCCGACGCCTGGGCGATGAGCGCGTCGCGACCGGGCGCTTCGGTGCGCACATGCACGTGAGCCTCACCAATGACGGGCCCGTGACGTTCTGGCTGCAGCACCCTGCGAGGCCTGCGCCGGGCTAGCGCCCGCCACGATTGGCGTATCATGCGCGTCCGACCTTGAATTCCCCTGGAGACCTTAGATGGGACTCAGCTGGCAGCAACTGCTCATCATCCTGTTGATTGCGCTCGTGCTCTTCGGCGCCAAGAAGCTGCGTGGCGTGGGCTCCGATCTCGGCGCCGCCGTGCGCGGCTTCAAGAAGGCCGTCAATGAAGGGGACGAGGAGCAGTCCAAGCAGATCAACGACATGACGGGCAAGGACGCCGAATTCCACGAGACCTCGGGCGCCGCGAAGTCCGACAGCAAGCCGAACGCCTGATACTCCAATGTTCGAGGTCGGCTTCGCCGAGATCATCCTGATCTTCGGGATCGCGCTGCTGGTGCTCGGGCCCGAGCGCCTGCCCAAGCTCGCGGCCGACGTCGGCCGTTGGGCCGGACGGGCGCGCGCCATGGCACGCCAGCTGCGCTCGCAGCTCGAGCAGGAAGTCCACTTCGACCCGCTGCACGACGAGCCGACCCGCACCTCGCAGACCATCCACAAGCCGGCGGCGCCGCCGACGGCCGCCACGCCCGACCCCGCGGCCCGGCCGGACGAGACAGATGAGTCAAAGCCCGCGTGAGCCGGAGCAGCTCGCCGAAGGCACGCTGATCTCCCACCTGCTCGAGCTGCGAACCCGCCTGATGCGAGCGGCGATCGCAGTCGTGCTGGTGTTCGCTCCGCTGGTCTTCTTCGCGAACGACCTGTTCACGCTGATCGCAAAGCCGCTGATCGCACGGCTGCCCGAGGGCACGTCGCTGATCGCCACCGGCGTCGTCTCGCCGTTCATGACGCCGCTCAAGCTGGCACTGATGACGGCGCTGTTCATCGCCATGCCCTACGTGCTGCACCAGGTGTGGGGCTTCGTGGCGCCGGGCCTGTACCGGCGCGAGAAGCGTTTCGCCGCGCCGCTGCTCTTCTCGAGCATCTTCCTGTTCTACGCGGGCGTCGCCTTCGCGTATTTCGTCGTATTTCCGCTGCTGTTCGCGTTCCTCACCAAGACCACGCCCGAGGGCGTGCGCATGATGACGGACATGGCGAGCTACCTCGATTTCACCCTGCTGCTGTTCTTCGCCTTCGGACTCGCGTTCGAGATGCCGGTGGCGACGGTGCTGCTGGTGGCGACCGGCCTCGTGAACGTGGAGACCCTGCAGAAGAACCGCGGCTACGTGGTGCTCGGCATCTTCATCGTGGCGGCTTTCCTGACACCTCCGGACGCGATCTCGCAGACCTTCATGGCGGTGCCGATGTACATACTCTACGAGGTCGGCATCTTCTTCTCGCGGATGATCATGAAGCGCCGCGCGGCGGAGCAGGCCGAGGCAGGGGCAGCCGGGGCCGACGACTAGAGCGGCCCGGACCCGACCCGGCCAGGACGAGCGGCGCCCGGAATGCTCCCGTCCCCGGATACGGCAAATGGCCGCATTTCCTTGCGCTTGCACCGCAACATCGCAGAGACTTGCGCCCCTCGCGCGCGTCCGCGCAAACACCTGACCTAGAAGCAAAAACATGTCCAGCACCGCTTTGCCCGCCGCCGCGCGGGAGACCTGGCTCGGCCATCCGAAGGGCCTCTTCCTGCTGTTCGCCACCGAGATGTGGGAGCGCTTCAGCTATTACGGCATGCGCGCCCTGCTGGTGCTGTCGCTGATCGCGGGCGTCGAGACCGCCAACCCCGGCTTCGGCTGGTCGCAGGCCGAGGCGCTCAGGCTCTACGGCCTGTTCACCGGATTCGTGTACTTCACGCCGCTGATCGGCGGCTGGCTGGCGGACAACTACCTGGGGCAGCGCAAGTCCGTGATCATCGGCGGCGTGCTGATGGCCATCGGCCAGTTCACGCTGGCCTCGGCGATCCCGGGCAACCTGCAGCTCTTCTACGTCGGCCTGTTCATCCTGGTGCTGGGCAACGGCTTCTTCAAGCCCAACATCTCGACGATGGTCGGCGACCTCTACGAGGAGGGCGACGCACGACGGGACGGCGCCTTCACCATCTTCTACATGGGCATCAACGCCGGCGCGTTCCTGGCCCCGCTGGTCTGCTCGACGCTGGGCGAGGATCCCACGTACGGCTGGCGTGCCGGCTACTTCGCCGCCGGCGTGGGCATGGTGCTGTCGGTGATCATCCAGCTCGCGCTGGCGAAGCGTTACCTCGGCGACATCGGCACCGTGCCGGCCGCCACGCGCTCGCTGGCGAACTCGGGAGGCAAGCACGCCCCGCTCACCCCGGATGAAGTGGACCGCCTGCGCGTGATCTTCATGCTGTTCGTGTTCGTAGTCCTGTTCTGGGCCGCGTTCGAGCAGGCCGGCGGGCTGATGAACATCTACGCGCAGGAGAAGACCGACCGCATGATCGGCTCATTCGAGGTGCCGGCCGGGTGGTTCCAGTCGCTCAATCCGCTGTTCATCGTGCTGCTCGCGCCGATCTTCTCCTCGATGTGGGGATGGCTCGGCAAGTCGGGCCGCAACCCGGCGACGCCCCGCAAGATGGTGCTCGGCCTCGTGCTTACCGGCATCGGCTTCCTCGCCATGGTGGCCGCGGTGTACGAGCACGCCGCGACCGGCAAGGCCAGCATGTGGTGGTTGGTGATCGCCTACTTCTTCCACACCACGGGCGAGCTGTGCATCTCGCCGGTCGGCCTCTCGATGGTCACCAAGCTCGCGCCGTTGCGGCTCGCCTCGCTGATGATGGGCGTGTGGTTCCTGATCAACTTCTTCGCAAACTGGATCGCCGGTGTCATCGGCTCGTTCGCCGAGAGCCTCGGCGAACTCGCGATCTTCGGCGGACTCGCGGCGACGCTGTTCATTTTCGCGGTCGTGCTGTGGACGATCTCGGGGATGCTCGTGCGCTGGATGCACGGGGCCGAGGACGCGAAGCACGCCTGACCCCAAGGCCCGGGGCGACTGGCGCCCCGGGCCGGTCTCTGCTGGGGTTTCCACGACCCGAGACGCCCGCCACCGGACGCGCATCGTCGCTCCCGCCACGCTCGTGTCCTTGCCGGCCGCGTTCGCCACTGCCGGGATCGCCGACCAGTTCGTCGAGCGACTCAACCGCAAGCTCAGCCGCACCGCGCTCGGGTGGAGCGCCGCCGGACCGGAGCGAGGCGCGCCGCGAACACGAAGCCGAGCCCGGCCAGCATGAGCCCGAGCGCGCCCGGCTCGGGCACCTCCACGGCCCGGAATCCGATCCTGTAGATCGCGGTGTCGGCCGCCAGCTGGCTGTCGAACACATAGCCCGCACCGGTCGTGAGTCCGTTGAAGATCGACAGCCCCGCGAAATCGAAATTGACCACGCCGCCCTGAGGAGTGCGCAGGTCGTTGTCGCCGCCGACGATGAACGCGGCGGCGGCAGGGTCGTCCGCTTCGGAGCCTGCGTCCCAGATGTCGGACGCGAACAGCTCGATGGATCCGATGAGCAGGTTGCCGCTGGCGTCGAACAGCCGGTAGGCCTGCGGATCGTCGTTGCCGATGAAGTAGTCGTTGCTCGGGATGACCATGGACGCGAAGGTGAAGAACGGATTCGCCAGCGGGTCGACCCTGAACGCGGCCCTTCCGCTCGCGCCCTCCAGCAGCGGGCCGGGCGGATCGGGCAGGACCGTGCCGAGCGTCGCCCCCGGATCCGCCGCCGCGAAGGCCGGGAACCACGCCGAGCCCGAGCCGCCTTCCGCAACCGAGATGATCGGAGCCGTGGCGCTCGCACCCTCGTCGAAGGCGTCGAACGTACCGCCGTGCAGGCCGACGTGCAGCGGCGCGAACGCAATGCTGCTCGACGGTGCGATGTTCTGCACCGTCACGACCAGGCGCAGAGTGGCGGCGTGGGAAGCGGGTATCGCGCTCATTGCCAGGGCGCCGGCGACGAGCGCGGATCGGATCGGGGTCATGAGGATCTCCTGCAGCTTGCTTGTGGGGGGTACGGCCCGCGGCCGGCACCTGCTGGCGCGGCACGGACTCATCCCCAATACGGAACCCGCGACCGAAACGGTGCCCGGGCCGGCGACGCTCAGGGCAGTCTCAGCAGTCGGGCGCCCAGCAGGGCACCCGTCAATGCGACGGCCGCACCGGGCAGGACGTGGAAGAGCAGGGAGTGGACCGCGGACGGGTTGCAGGCGAGATCCATGATGAGAGCGGTCGTTGCACCCGCGGCGAGGCCGAGCAGCGCACCCGTCAACGCGCCGTGCAGGGGCCAGAGCTTCCGGACGGCGAGCAACCCGAGCGCGAGGCCCGGCCCGGCGTAGACCAGTACCTCGAGCCAGCACAGCGAGCGCTTCTGCTCGGAGGCCGGATCGTAGCCGGCGTGCTGGGCCGAAACACCCAGCAGCAGCAGCCACCCGGCGAGCGCGACCAGCGGCCACAGCGCGTGCCGGGCCGGCGTGGTGGCCGACGGTACGCCACTGCGGAACGCCGTCACCGAGGCCACGAAGACGACGAGCACGCCGAATCCGAATGCGGCTGCCCGGGTCGAGCTTGCCAGGATGGCGGCCAGCGATCCGTCGCGCATGGGAGCGTGCACGACGATGGCAACGAGGGCGATCAGCGCGGTGACGAGCAGCCAGTTCAACGTCCGGACGGGGACGGGTCGCAGGCTGCCAGCCGGCACGACGGCGCGCGCGGCAAGATCACGTATCAGGTCTTCGCGTTGGCGGGTCATGCGGGCAGTGTCTCTTCCTCGAGTTGTCGGCGGATCGCCAGCAGGCCGCGGTGCAGCCGGGTCTTGAGCGCTGCTTCGGATATTCCGATCCAGGCGGCCGCCTCGGCCGTCGTGTAGCCGGCGTACTTGGTCAGCACGACGGCTTCGCGGTGGTCGGGGGCAAGCCGTTCCAGCACCCGGATGCCCAGGACCCGCCTCAACAGGTCGTGCTCGAAGTCCTGGCGCGGTTGTTGCGTCAGCCGCTCCGCAATCTGCAGCCGGCTTCGCCGCTGCCGGAGCACGTCGATGGTCCGGTGCCTGACGATGGTGAACATCCAGGGTCGGAACGCGCGCCGCGGGTCATACGTGTGCCTGGCGAGGTGCATGGCGAGCAGGCACTCCTGCACGCAGTCCTCGAGCACGTCGATGTCCCCGAACCGCGCCCGGAGGTATAGCTCGATGACGGCGCCGGTCTCGCGCAGCAGCCGCTCGTAGCTGGCGCCGTCGCCGTGCTGGGCCTGACGCATCCACGCCGCCCACCGACACTCGTCGTCCTCGTGACTCGCGGTCGAATTCATCGTCCTCAATTCGGAGCAAGCCGGCAATTCGATGCCTTGAAGCAGACCGTCGCTGCGGCGCGGCGATTGCAGGGATCCTTGCGCGGCGGTCTGGCCCCGCCTGCATCCAGCGAGCGCACGTTGACAATGCCTTCCATGGATGGCTAAGAAGATAGGGTCCGGGACGGCACTGATCAGATTGACTGAGCAATTTCCCGTGCCCGGGCGCGTCGCGTACTGATACTCTCCGGCCACGATACCCGGATGCCTTTGGGGCGGACCGACCGATGACTTCGACAACCGTCTCGCCGCCGCAACTCACGACCCGCGCCGTTGTTCTTGCGATCGTGCTCGCCATGATCCTTGCGGCGGCCAACACCTACCTCGGCCTGTTCGCCGGCATGACCATCGCCTCGGCGATCCCGGCGGCCGTGGTCTCGATGGCGGTACTGCGCGTGCTCGGCGGCAGCACGATCCTCGAGAACAACATCGTGCAGACCGGCGCCTCGGCGGGCTCGTCGATCGCCTCGGGCGTGATCTTCACCATCCCCGCGCTCGTGATCCTCGGCCACTGGGCCGACTTCAAGTACCTGTGGGTGCTCGCGATCGCGGGCCTCGGCGGCATCCTCGGCGTGTTCTTCTCGGTGCCGCTGCGCCGCGCGCTGATCGTGGACCAGGGGCTCGCCTTCCCCGAGGGCAAGGCCGCGGCCGAGGTGCTCAAGACCGGCGAGAACCCGGCCGAGGGCGTGAAGATCCTCGGGCTCGCGGCGCTCGGCGGCGGCTTCGCCAAGCTCGCCGCGGCGAGCGGCCTCAGGCTCTTCCCCGACACTGCCTCGATCTCGGGCTGGCTCGGCGGCAAGTGGCTCGGCTACTACGGCACCAATCTCTCGCCCGCGCTGCTCGGCGTCGGCTACATCGTCGGGCTCAATGTCGGCATCCTGGTGCTGATCGGCGGCATGATCTCCTGGAACGTCGCGATCCCGATCTACGCCGCATTCTTCCTCGACGGCAATCCGGAGCTTGCCGCGCGCGTCGCGGCCGGCGGCGCCGAGGACGCGGCGTTCGCGATCTGGTCGGCGCAGATCCGCTATCTCGGCGTCGGTGCGATGCTGGTCGGCGGCATCTGGGCGCTGATATCCATCCGCGAGTCGCTGCTGTCGGGCATCAAGAGCGGCCTGGCCGCGGCGCGCGCCGGCGCCGACCGCGTGGTCGCGCACACCGAGCAGGACCTGCCGATGAAGGCGATGCTGATCGGCACGGTGCTGTTCGCGCTGCCGCTGTTCGCGCTGTACCAGGCGATCGTGGGCAGCGTCGCGGTGAGCCTGCCGATGACGATCATCATGATCGTCGCCGGGTTCCTGTTCGTGTCCGTGTCGGCCTACATGGCCGGCCTCGTGGGCTCGTCGAACAACCCCGTTTCCGGCATCACGATCTGCACCATCCTGTTCGCCTCGCTGGTTCTGATGCTGCTGATGGGCAAGGGCGCCGCGCTCGGCCCGGTGGCGGCGATCATGATCGGCGCGGTGGTGTGCTGCGCCGCCTGCATCGGCGGCGACAACCTGCAGGACCTGAAGTGCGGCTACATCGTGGGTGCCACGCCGTGGAAGCAGCAGGTGATGCTCGCCATCGGCGCCGCCTCGAGCGCGCTCGTGATGGCGCCGGTGCTGAACCTGCTGCTCAAGGCCTACGGCATCGGCGTTCCGACGGCCGACCATCCCTCGCCGCTGATCGCGCCGCAGGCGACGCTGATGGCCTCGGTCGCGAAGGGCATGTTCGGCGGCTACCTGCCGTGGGGGATGATCTCGATCGGCGCCGCCATCGGCGTGGCGGTCATCGTGTGGGACCTGTGGCTGAAGAAGCGCGGCTCGGAGTTCCGCGCCCCGGTGCTCGCCGTCGCGGTCGGCATCTACCTGCCGCTCGAGCTCGCGGTGCCGATTTTCCTGGGCGGCCTGCTCGCGTGGCTCGTGGAGAAGAAGCTCGGCGTGCACGGCGAGACGCCCGAAGCCGAGCGTGCCAAGCGCAACGGCATGCTGTTCGCCGCGGGACTCATCACGGGCGAGGCGCTGATGGGCATCTTCATCGCCATCCCGATCGTGACTTCGGGCCGCGCCGACGTGATCGCGCTGCCGGAGTCGCTGCAGTTCGGCGGCTGGCTCGGACTCGTGATCGTGGGCTGGCTGGCGCTGATGCTGTACCGGACGGGCACGCGGCGAGCGTGAGGGCCGCCTCCAGTCCGGAAGACCCTCGGCTAAAGCTCCGGATCATCCTGGCCTTCGCGACGATCTACCTCGTCTGGGGATCGACCTTCCTCACCATCCGCATCGGCGTCGGCCACCTGCCGCCGTTCCTGTTCGCCGGCTTCCGGTTCCTGCTGGCCGGGACGCTGCTTGCCGCGATCGCGCTCGTGACGCGCGAGCGCTTCCCGCGCCATGTCCGCGAGTGGCGGCTGATGCTGCTGTTCTCGCTGCTGATGATCACGTTCAGCAACGGCATCAGCACCGTTGCGCTGCAGTACGTGCCGTCGAACCAGGGCGCGCTGCTGGCGGCGAGCTCGGCGCTGTGGATCGCGGCGCTCGGCGCGCTCGGCCCCCGTGGACACCCGCTCAGCGTCCGGGGCTCGCTCGGGCTGCTGTGCGGCTTCGCCGGCGTCGGACTCATCGTCTGGCCGCGCGAGGCGATGGCGGCCGGCCAGTTCGGGTGGCAGGCGTTGATCCTCGTCGGTAGTTTCTCCTGGGCCGTCGGCACGATCCTGTACCGCGACGCCTCGCTCGAAATCGGACCGGTGGCGTTCAACGCGGTGATGATGCTGCTGGGCGGCTCGTGGCTCTTGCTCGCCGGGCTCGCCACGGGCGAGCTGCCGCGCTGGGAGTGGCACCCGGGTGGCCTCGTCGCGATGCTCTACCTCGCGTTATTCGGTTCGGCGCTCGCCTACACGGCGTATTCGTGGCTCTTGAAGCGCGTGCCGGCCGATCGGGTCGGCACCTTCGCCTACGTGAACCCGGCGGTCGCAACCGCGCTCGGCTGGGCGATCCTCGGCGAGTCGCTCGGCCCGCTCCAGGTCGCGGGCATGCTGGTCGTGCTGCTCGGCGTGGCACTGGTGACGCTGCCGAGCCGGCTGGCCTGAGGACCTCGTCGATTGACTGCCTGGCCGAACGGGCGGCCGCTGCGCGGCAGCGTCGAACCGCTGCCGCGACCGGTCAGCGCTTCGGACGGATGATCTCGATGCGGCCGCTGGTGCCGATGACGCTCGAGGCCGCCCAGGAGACGAGGCTCACGATCAGCGCGGCGCCCATTGCGGTCCAGAAGCCCGACACCTGCATGCCGGGCACGATCCATGCGACCAGCGCGACCATGCCGGCATTGAGCACCAGCAGGAACAGCCCGAGCGTGACGACCGTGATCGGCAGCGTGAGGATGAAGGCGATCGGCCGCACCAGCGCGTTGACGATGCCGAGCACGATGGCCGCGACCACCAGCTTCGCGGTCGAATCGAAGCTGAGCCCCGACAGCAGCTCGCTCGCGACCCACAGGCCCAGCGCGGTGATCGCGGCACGCAGCAGGAATCCAACCATGATTCACCCTCCAGGGGCCGGAGCGGCCGTTGACGTGGCGCGCATGGTAAAGGAATCTGCGCGCCCCACCAATTTGCCGAGGTCGCCACATGGAATTCGTCGCCCTGGTCATCCTGCTCGCGCTCATCGAGTACGCCGCGTTCGGCGGGCTCGTCGGCTGGGCCCGCGGCAAGTATGGCGTCAACGCCCCGGCGGTGAGTGGCCACCCGGTCTTCGAGCGCTATTTCCGCGTGCACCAGAACACGCTCGAGCAGCTGGTGGTGTTCGTGCCCGCGATCTGGCTGTTCGGCACCTACGTGGACGCGACCTGGGCCGCGCTGCTCGGGCTGGTGTTCGTCGTCGCGCGGGTGATGTACCTGGTCGGCTACGTGAAGGACCCGGCGAAGCGCGAGATCGGCTTCGCGCTCAGTTCGCTCGCGGTCGTGGTGCTGCTGCTCGGCGCGCTGTGGGGCGTGGGGCGGCAGGTCTTCTGACCACGGGGCTCGCCGCTACGGCAGCTGCAGCCGCTCCTGCACCTCGCGCCGCGCCGCGGGCCCTTCGAGCAGCTCGATGAGCGCGAGGCCGAACGGCAGCGCCGTGCCCGGGCCGCGCGAGGTGGCGACCTTGCCGTCAATGACCACCGCGTCCTCGCTCAGGCGGATGCCGGGCGCCGAATCGCTCCCGAGGAATCCCGGGAAGCTCGTCGCCTTGCGGCCGTCCAGCAGTCCGGCGTGTGCCAGCACGGAGGGCGCCGCGCAGATGGCTGCGGTGTAGCGGCCCGACCCGGCGAACTGCCGCAGCAGCCGGATCACGCGCGGGTCGGATTTCAGCTGCGTGGTACCGGGCATGCCCCCAGGCAGCACGATCATGTCGTAGTCCCCGGCATCCACCTCGTCGAGGGTGGCGTCGGCAACCACGGTGATTCCGTGCGAGCCGGTTACCGGGCGGTCACCCAGTGAAGCCGTGCGAACCTCGATGTCGGCGCGACGCAGCAGGTCCACGATGGCGACGGCCTCGATTTCCTCGAAGCCCTCGGCCAGCGGTACCAACACCCTAGTCATGGCGTAGTCCTCGGCCGCGAGGGACGCGTCGTCACTTGCCGCCGGCCAGCGCGACCTGCCTGCCGAGACCGCGGTCGCGAAGGTACTGCAGGGCGGCCTGGACGGCAGGATCGCCCGCCGGTTCCGCCGCGGCCGGAGGCCCCAGGCGCTGCGCATCCGCAAGGAGCACGTCGGGCTCGAGGCCGCGGTCTTGGATCGAGACCCCCGACGGCGTGAAGTATCGCGAGGTCGTGAGCTTGAGCGCCTGGCCGTCGCGCAGCGGGATCACTGTCTGCACCGAGCCCTTGCCGAAGGTGCGCTCGCCCATCAGCGTGGCACGCCCGTGATCGCGCAGCGCCCCGGCGACGATCTCGGCGCCCGAGGCCGAGCCGCGATCCACCAGCACCACCAGCGGGGCGTCGCGCAGCAGGTCGCCGTCGGTGGCGTTCAGCTCGAAGCGCGCGCCGGCCGCACGGCCCTCGGCGCGCACGATCAGGCCCGCCTCGAGAAAGTCGTCGGCCACGCCGACGGCGGACTCGAGCACGCCGCCGGGATTGCCGCGCAGGTCCAGCACCAGGCCGCGGAGCGGGCCGGCGGACTGCAGTTCGGACAGCTGGCCGCGCAGGTCCTGCGGCGTGGTGTCGTTGAAGTGCGTGATGTGGACGTAGCCAAATGCGCCGCCGGGCAGCCGCGTCGCACGAACCGTGCGCACGTGCACCTCGGAACGCTCGAGCGCGAACTGCAGGGGCTCGGGTTCGCCTTCGCGGCCGATCGAGAGCCGCACGGTCGAGCCGGCGTAGCCGCGCATGCGCTCGATGGATTCGTCCAGCGAACCGGGGGCGACGTCCTCGCCGTCGATCGCGAGCAGCAGGTCTCCGGCCCGCACTCCGGCCCGGTCCGCCGGCGAGCCAGCCAGCGGCGCCGCGACCACCACGCGCCCGTCCCGCTCGGCGACCTCGAGGCCCACGCCCGAGTAATGCCCGGCCGTGCTGACCCGCATCGCCTCGTATTCTGCCGCATCGAGGAACGCGGAGTGCGGATCGAGGCTCGCGACGATGCCCTCCAGGGCCGCCCGGTCGAGCTGACCCGGGGCGACTCCGACGATGTAGTCGCTGCGGACTCGCTCGCTGACCTCCTCCAGCAGCGACGGCGCTGCGAAGACGGTCGTCGCGGGCACCGGCGACGACTCGCGCTCAGCGGAGACGCCGCGGACCAGCATCAGCCCGGCGCCGAGCAGGGCACCGGCGACGGCGGCGGCCAGCGTGTGGATGGCCTTGGACACGAAAGCCTCGACGAACCGAAGGGCCTCAGATAGTAGCGCCCCGCACGACCTGGATCACCTGATCCAGGGGGGCGGGCCGGCCGATCGTGAATCCCTGGCCATATTCGACCCCGAGACCGCGGGTGATCGACCGGATTTCCTCGCTCTCGACGCACTCAGCCACGGTCTTGAGTCCCATCGCGCCGGCCAGTCGGACGATGGCGCTCAACATCGCCTGCGAGCGCTCGTCGCCGACGACGTCCCGGACCAGGCTGCCGTCGATCTTGAGGAAAGTGACCGGCAGGGCCTTGAGGTAGCCGAGCGAGCTCAGGCCGCGGCCGAAATCGTCCAGGGCGACGTCGCAGCCGAGCTCCCGCAGGCGTCGCATCAGCGCCTCGGCGCGAACGATGTTGGCGACTGCAGCGGTCTCGGTGAGCTCGAAGGCGAGCAGCCGCGGCGGCAGGCCGCTCCCGCGCAGGGACTGCTCGAGGAACGCGCCGAAATCCGGATCGCCGAGCGACTGCCCGGAAATGTTGACGGCGAAGCAGGCCCGGCGCGCGGTGAGTTCCGTCGCGTGGGGCGCCAGCGTCTGGAGCACGCGGCACAGCACCCAGCGGTCGATGGCGGGCGCGAGCTGGTAGCGCTCCGCGGCAGAGAAGAATCGCTCGGGAGAGATGCTCTGGCCGGCCTCGTCGGTCATGCGCAGCAGCAGCTCGAATTTCGGCCCCGGCGCGGCGCCGTTGAGCGGCACGATCGCCTGCGCTTCGAGGCGGAAGCGGTCCTCGGCCAGGGCGCGGCGCAGGGTGCCGACCAGCGTGACGTCGGTGTAGCGACGCACGATGCTCTGGTCGGCATCCTCGTAGATCTCGACGCGGTCGCGACCGCGGTCCTTGGCCGCCTTGCAGGCGATCTCGGCGGCGGCGAGCGCGTGCGCAAGCGGGTGCCTGCCCTCGGCCACCTGCGCCACGCCGAAGCTCGCCGAGACCTCGACCGCCTGGCTGCCGACGACGTAGTCGAGCCGCGCCATGCCCTCCCGCAGGTTCTCCGCGACCGTCTGGGCCGCGTCCGGCGAGGTGTCGGCGAGGAACACGGCGTAGCGGTCTCCGGAAATCCGCGCGGCGACCATGCGCGGCGGCAAGCCACGGCGGATCACGTCTGCGACCCGCAGGATGACCTCGTCTCCGACGTGCATGCCGAGGTTCTCGTTGAGCACGTGCAGACGGTCGATGTCCGCGTAGACGATGCAGTGGCTGCGCCCCGGGGACTGCTCGAGCAGCGACTGCACGCGCTTCTCGAACGCTGGCCGCGTCAAGAGCCCCGTCGCCGGGTCGTAGGCGTTCAGCAGGATGTAGGCCACGCGTCGGGCCAGCAGCTCGACGATGCGGACCTGGCGCAGGTCGAAGTCGGGCGCCGTCGCCGGCTTGAAGAGCGCCAGCAGGCCGAGGACGCGCTGCGCACCGTGCATCACCGGGCAGGAGAGCAGCTTGTACGGCAGGGGGCCGAGCGATGCGACCTCCGCGGGACGGTTCGCGGTCAGCGTCTGGCGATGCAGCTGAGTCCAGGCGAGCAGCGGGCGGTGCGTGCGCGTGACCACGGCCGCCCCCTCGCGCGGCGGCGTGCCGCGGCCGGTGCGGCAGACGGCGATGTTCTTGTCGGGAATCAGCAGGGCACCGACGGCGCAGCCAAGGTGGTCCACGCAGCCCTGCACGAGCTGGGCGAGGTCGTCGGCCGAATCGCCCTCGGTGGGCTCGTCGGGGGTCGCGCCGAGCAGCAGCTCGAGGTCGCGGTCGCGAAGGCTGAGGCTGCGCTGCAGGTCGCCGATGTTGTACTGCGCGACGAGCTCGCGTCGCAGGCACTCGAGCACCGGACGCAGCAGGCTCTGCACCAGGTCGAACGGCCGCACTGCACCTGCTCGCCCCGTTTCGCGGATCACCGTTCCGACCGCACCGAGCAGCCGCTGGTCGGCATCGCGCAGCAGGAACACATAGGCGCAGTGGTCCCGGTCGATGAGCTCGGCGAAGCCCTCCTCGTGGGTGCCCGGCCGCAGCTCCTCGGTCAGCGAGTGCTGCAGCAGCCGGTGCAGTTCGGGAGAGTCGAGGCCCTCGTTCAGCCAGATCGGCAACCCCATGCGATCGTAGATCGCGATGGACTGCGCCCGCGGCATCAGCATCTTGACGATCTGGCCGTAGGGGTCGAAGGAGGTCTCCGCGACCGGCACCGGGGCGTCGTCCGTCGCCTCTGCAAGCTGCATCCTGGAATCCTTAGCGCCAGTCCGGCTCGTGCCGCGTGGACATGCATCTTCCCTGATCGAGTGCGCGCCAATCCTCGACGCGTGCCACAGTCTGTCGCGGCTGCAGGACGTGTCGCCAGCGCTCAAGGCGCCGGAATTGAACATAAACGGGTGTTCAGCGACGCTGCAGCCAGGTCTCCGGGTTGACGGGCTGCCGCCCGCGCCGCACCTCGAAATACAGGGCGGCCTGGTCGCTGCCCCCGGTGTCGCCCACGGCGCCGATGACGTCGCCGGCGGCCACGGCTTCACCCACCTTGCGGAACAGCTGGTCGTTGTGACCGTACAGGCTCAGGTAGCCGCCACCGTGGTCGAGCACGATCATCAGGCCCATGCCGGGCAGCCAGTCGGCATACGCGACGCGGCCGGCGAAGGGCGCACGCACGCGCGCTCCGCGTTCCGTGCCGATCAGCATGCCCTGCCAGCGCAGCGATCCGCCGGCACGCGGCTGGCCGAATCGCGCGAGCACCTTGCCCTGCGGCACCGGCCACGGGAGCTTGCCGCGCAGCGGCTCGAACGGCGCCTGCTTGGCGACGGGCGGGTTGTCGAGCGCCTTTCGCAATTCGGTGATGAGCTTCTCGAGACCGCGCGCCTGCGACTCGAGGCGCTTGAGCTCGCCACCCCGCGACTTGATCTGGGCGTCGATCGCGGCGACAGTCGTCGTGCGTTTCTCCTGCGCGCTGCGCAGCGCCGCCAGCTCCTGTTCCTGCCGCGTCTCGAGCTCCTCGAGGCGCAGGCCCTCGGCCGCGATCCGTTCACGGACAAGCGCGAGGTGCTCGAGCTGGTCGCGGATGCTGTCGATCCGCTCAGCCCGTGCCCGGCCGAAATAACCGTAGTAGGCGAGCATCCGGCCGACCGAGGCCGGGTCCTGCTGGTTGAGCAGCAGCTTGAGCTGCTCCTCGTGCCCGTTGACGTAGGCGGCACGCAGTTCGCCCGCGAGGGCGCCCCGCTCGGTGCCGAGTTCGTCCTCGCGTCGGGCCTGCTCGCGCTCGAGGTCCTTGAGCCGCGCCTCGCTGGCGACCCGCTGGGCGCGCGCCTCGTCGAGCTCGCGTCGGGCCTGCTGCACGGCGAGCTCCGCATCCCGCAGCTGGGCGCTCAGCTTGTCGCGCTTCTCGATGTCGGCATTGACCGACTTGCGCACCCGCTCGATGCGGGAATTGACGCGCTTGAGCTCGGCTTCCTTCTGCTTCTCGGTCGGTGCGGCGCGACGGTCGGCCTGCGCGTGGACCTCCGGCGTCCCGTTGAGCACGGCCAGCGCCAGGAGCATCGCAGCGGCGCGCCGCGCGCCGCGACGGGCGCACGGCATCCCGGCGGCGGGCCGTTCGGAGTGGTTCAACATGCCTCGGTCGAGCCTGCAGCAGAGGGCAAACCCGTGAGTCTAGCGCGTCGGCCGGGCTGCTATACTGCACGGCCTTTTTTGCAGCGCGAACGCAAAGCCGCATCGTTTCATGGAACGCCTCCTCGAATACGTCGCCAACCATCCCTTCCTCGCGGGAGGCACGCTGGCGCTCGTCCTGGCAGCGCTCGCCTACGAAGTGAGCCGTGCCCGCAGCGGCGGCGAGTCGGTCGGCCCGATGGACGCCGTGCGGTTGATGAACCAGGGCGCCCTGCTGCTCGACGTCCGCACGCAGTCCGAGTTCGATGCCGGGCACATCCGCGACGCGCGGCACCTTCCCCAGGAGCAGCTCGCCAGCAGCGGCGAGGCACTCAAGAAGTACAAGGAAAAGGTGGTCGTCGCCTGCTGCGAAAGCGGCATGCGCTCCGGCGCCGCGGCGCGCGTGCTGCGCGCCCAGGGATTCACCAAGATCGTGAACCTGCGGGGCGGCCTGCAGGCATGGCGCGCCGAGAACCTGCCGCTCGTAAAGGGCAGCGACAAGGGTAAGTGAGCCCCGTCCCGATGACACAGCGGACGCCCGACATCGTCATGTACTCCAGCGGTTGGTGCCCCTACTGCGACCGCGCCCGCACGCTGCTCGCGCGCAAGGGACTGACCTTCCGCGAGATCAAGGTGGACGAGGACCCGGCGGAGCGCGAGGCCATGCTGGCGCGCAGCGGCGGCCGCCGTACCGTTCCGCAGGTATTCATCGGCGAGCGTCACGTCGGCGGCTTCGACGATCTCTACGCCATCGAGAAGTCGGGCGAGCTCGACACGCTCACCGGCAGCGACTGACCGCCGCCTGCGCGGCGCGATCCCACAACTCTCTCTCCGAGGACTAGAACACCATGACCGAACAGACCCCCGCGACTGCTCCGGCGGCGGATCCCAGCGCGCCCGTCGTCACCCCCCAGGCGATCTACATCAAGGATTGCTCGTTCGAGGCGCCGAGCGGCCCGTTCGTCACCGGCGTTCAGGGCACGACGCCATCGGTCAACCTCAATATCGCGACCAAGGCGACCGCGCTTTCCCAGGACATGCATGAAGTCGTGCTGCAGGTGAACCTCGAGGCCAAGGCCGGCGAAAAGGTCGTGTGGCTGCTCGAGCTGCAGCAGGCCGGCGCGTTCCTGATCCGCAACCTGTCGGCCAACGATGTCGGCCAGGTCCTGACGATCATGGCACCGAACTACCTGCTGGCCTTCGCGCGCGCGACGGTCTCCGAACTCGTTGGCAAGGGCGGCTTCCCGCCGTTCCTCCTGCCGCTGGTGACCTTCGAGGCGCTGCACGCCCACGCCCAGCAGCAGCAGGCGGCGGCCCAGGCATCCGGCGGCACCGTCAACTGAGGTCATCCGAGCCGTGACGGCCTCCAGCGAAACCGGGCCCAGGCCGTCGATTGCCGTCCTAGGCTCCGGGTCGTGGGGGACCGCGCTGGCCGTGCACCTCGCACGGACCGGCCACCGCGTGATCCTCTGGGGGATCGAGACCGCAGAGCTCGAAGCGATGGCCCGCGACCGGGTCAACGAGCGCTACCTGCCGGGCGTCCAGCTGCCCGACGGCCTCGAGATCGAGCACGACTTCGCACGCGCCGTCGCCGAGGCCGACCAGCTGCTCGTGGTCGTACCGAGCCACGCATTCCGCGAGGTACTCGAGCGGGCGCGGCCGCTGCTTCGACCGGGCCAGCGCGTCGCGTGGGCCACCAAGGGCTTCGAACTCGCCACCGGCAAGCTGCCGCACCAGGTGGCCGACGAGGTGCTCGGGCCCGGCGTGCCGACGGCGGTGCTCTCCGGGCCCACGTTCGCGAAGGAAGTCGGCGCCGGCCTGCCGAGCGCCATGACCGTGGCGTCGCGCGACGAGGACTACGCCATGAGCCTCGCGCGAAGTTTCTCGGGCGAGAACTTCCGCGTGTACGCATCCGGGGACATGGTCGGCGTGGAGGTCGGCGGCGCGACCAAGAACGTGCTCGCCATCGGCGCCGGCATCTCCGACGGTCTCGGCTTCGGCGCGAACACTCGCGTCGCGCTCATCACGCGCGGGCTCGTCGAGCTGACGCGACTCGGCGTGGCGCTGGGTGCGGACAAGGAAACCTTCATGGGCCTCGCAGGCCTCGGCGACCTCGTGCTTACCTGCACCGACGACCAGTCCCGCAACCGCCGCTTCGGCCTCGGGCTGGCCTCCGGCAAGACTCCGGAGCAGGCCCAGGCCGAGATCGGGCAAGTCGTCGAGGGCGTGCTGGCCGCGCGCGCCGTGCGCGAGGTAGCGCAGCGCGTAGGCGTCGAGATGCCGATCGCCGAGCAGATCTATCGCGTGCTCTACGAGGGGGTGCCGGCGAAGGAAGCCGTCTATGCACTCATGGGCCGGACGGTCAAATCCGAGACGGCCTAGGCGAAGCCAGCCTGTCGCCACGCTTCGTAAACCACCACCGACACGGCGTTCGACAGGTTCAGGCTTCGCGCCGCTGGTCGCATCGGGATCCGTACCCGGTGGCCGGCGGGGCAGGCTGCCAGGATCTCGTCTGGCAGCCCGCGCGTCTCCGCTCCGAACACCAGCGCATCGCCGCCCGAGTACTCGACCGTGTCGTAGCGCACGCCGCCACGGGTCGTGAACGCGAACCAGCGCGGCTCGCCGAGGCTGGCGAGGCAATCGGACAGGCTCGCGTGCTCGCTTACGTCGGCGAGCTCGCGGTAGTCGAGGCCGGCGCGGCGCACGGAGCGTGCGTCGATGCTGAAGCCGAGCGGCCGCACGAGGTGCAGCCTCGCCCCGGTATTCGCGCACAGCCGGATGATGTTGCCGGTATTTGGCGGTATCTCGGGCTGGACGAGGACGACGTTCACTGGCATAGAATCGTTTGGTACCGCACGTCTCGTTCCGCACCGGGGGATCCGACCATGCTGCTCGTCAAGCACCTTCTTGCCCACAAGGGCTCCGACATCTGGTCGATCGACGCATCGCAGCCGGTGCTCGCAGCGATCCGGATGATGGCCGAGCACCGAGTGGGGGCGCTGCCGGTGCTGAGCGACGGCCGGCTCGCGGGCATCGTCTCCGAGCGCGACTACGCCCGCAAGGTGATCCTGCTCGGCCGCGCGTCGGCCGACACGCCGGTGTCGCAGATCATGAGCGCCCCGGTGATCACCGTCGGCCTCGAGGATCGCGTCCACCGCTGCATGCAGCTGATGACCGAAAAGCGCATCCGTCACCTGCCTGTGGTGGACGCAGACGGCTCCATGGTGGGTGTCATCTCGATCGGCGACCTCGTCAGTGCGGTGATCGAGGAGCAGCAGGAAACCATCGAGCAGCTCGAGAAGTTCATCGCCGGCTGAACGCTACGGTCCGACGGCGCGGCGCGGCGGAGCAGCCGCGTCCTCATCCTCGTCCACGACCTCGCCGAGGAAGCCCCCGCTCTGGTGCGCCCAGAGCCGTGCATACAACCCGCCCCGGGCCAGCAGGGAGGCGTGGTCGCCTTCCTCCACGATGCGCCCCCGGTCCATCACGATCAGCCGGTCCATGGCCGCAATCGTCGAGAGCCGGTGCGCAATCGCGACCACGGTCTTGCCCTCCATCAGGCGGTAGAGACTCTGCTGGATCGCGGCCTCGACCTCGCTGTCGAGCGCGCTCGTGGCTTCGTCGAGCAGCAGGATCGGCGCGTCCTTCAACATCACGCGCGCGATCGCGATGCGCTGGCGCTGTCCGCCGGAGAGCTTCACCCCGCGCTCGCCGACGTGCGCGTCGTAGCCGTGACGCTCCTTCGGGTCCGAGAGCCCGAGGATGAACTCGTGGGCCTCGGCGCGCCGGGCCGCCGCCACCATCTGTTCCTCGGTGGCGTCCGGGCGGCCGTAGACGATGTTGTCGCGCACCGAGCGGTGCAGCAGCGAGGTGTCCTGGGTAACCATGCCCACCTGCTCCCGGAGGCTGACCTGTGTTACGCCGGCGATATCCTGGCCGTCGATCAGGACTCGCCCGCCCTCGAGGTCGTAGAAGCGCAGCAGCAGGTTGACGATGGTGCTCTTGCCGGCGCCGGACCGGCCGACGAGCCCGATCTTCTCGCCTGGCCTGATGGTCAGCGAGAAGTCCTCGATCACGCTCCGCGCTCCGCCGTAGGCGAAACGGACGTGCTCGAAGCGGATCTCGCCATGGCGAACGTCGAGCGTGACGGCACCCGGCCGGTCCACCACGGCATGGCGTCGGGCCAGCGTGTTGATTCCGTCCTGGACCGTGCCGACGTGCTCGAACAGCGAGGCCAGTTCCCACATGATCCAGTGCGAGATGCCGTTCAATCGCAGCGCCATTGCGGTGACGGCGGCGACCGCGCCAACGCTGACCTGCCCCTGGGTCCACAACCACAACGCGGCGCCCGCCGTACTCGCGAGCAGCCCCATGCTGAGCATGTGGTTGATGATCTCGAAGCTGCTCACGAGGCGCATCTGCGCATACGCCGTCTGCATGAATTCCTGCATGGCCGAGCGTGCGTAGCCCGCCTCGCGGTTGGCGTGCGAGAAGAGCTTCACCGTGGCGATATTGGTGTAGGCGTCGGTGACGCGTCCGGTCATCAGCGAGCGAGCGTCGGCCTGCGCGGCAGCGACCTTGCCCAGCCGCGGCACGAAGAACACCAGCGCGGCAGCGTACAGCGTGAGCCAGCCGACGAACGGCAGCAGCAGCCAGGCGTCGAAGCTGCCCACCACCGCCACCATGGTCACGAAGTAGATCGTGATGAAGACGAGGATGTCTGCCACGGTGAGCCACGTGTCGCGCACCGCCAGCGCGGTCTGCATCACCTTGGTGGCGATGCGGCCGGCGAACTCGTCCTGGTAGAAACCCATGCTCTGCTGGAGCAGCAGGCGATGGAAGTTCCAGCGCAGGCGCATCGGGAAGTTGGCGGCGAGCGCCTGGTGCTTGAGCATGGTCTGCAGGGCGACCACCAGCACGCTCGCGGCCAGGAACCCCGCCAGCACCAGCAGCGGGCCACGCTCCTCTGTCCACAACCGGCCGGGCTCCAACGCCGTCAGCCAGTCCACCACGCGCCCGAGCATCGCGAACAGCAGTGCCTCGAACGCTCCGATCAGGGCAGTGCACAGCGTCATCGCCAGGATGTACGGGCGCAGGCCCTCCGAACACCGCCAGAGGAATGCGAAGAAGTTCTTCGGCGGCGCCTCGGGCGCGGTCTCGGGATAGGACGTGACGCGATTTTCGAACCAGCGGAACAAGCGTGGCTCCTTTCAAGTGTGGGGGCGGATGCAGGTCAAACCGGTGCCGCTCGTCGCATCAGTCGCCGCACGGATCGGCATCGGAGGGTGAGGTTAGCGCAGGCGGCGTGTTCGACGCGGGGAGGATCCAGCGTGATCTTAGGGTGGCTGCTCGCGCCTGCGATCGGCAGACGCCAAAGAAGTCAAGAATTCCGAATACTTTGCTTCAGAGCTTATATTTTCTAAGGGGATTATCAACAATTCGTGAATACCCTGCGAGCGCAATCGGGCGGACACCAGACATGGCTGGAACCAGCACGTGGCACGGTGGCTTGAGTCCCATTCACGGCCCGACTGCCCGGATCCACGACGTCCTGGTCCGGGCATCAAGCGCGCGCCTGGCGAATTCGTGCAGGCCCCCGACCTCCGACGATTTCCGCCCGGGCGGGAGAACGAAAAAAAGCGCCCTCCGAAGAGGGCGCAATCAGGGGGAGATCATCTGCGGACACCGGCTCCGGCCGGCGCCCCGTGCGTCAGGCCGCGACTTTCCGGGCGCGCGCGGTCGGTTTGCGGGCGGCAGTCTTGCGGGCGGGGCGCTTGGCCTTACGGGTCGCCTTGCGGGTCGCCTTGGGGGTCGTCGCGGCGTCCTCGTCCGTTTCGACGACCTTTGCATAGGCCTGGCTCGCGACCTTTCGGACGTCGCGGCCGGCATGCGTGAAGATGGCCACCGCCCGGGTCGCCTCATCTACGAGTCGATCACGGGTCGCCCGCAGCGCCTCGGCCTGCTCCTGCAACAGATCGACGACGCTGTCGGCGCGGGCGGCGCGCTCGAGCCGCACGGCCGCGTCGGTCAGCGCAGAGGTGACGATCTCGGACTGCAGCTCGATGAGGCCCTGCAGGGCGGTCTGGGAGATGGTCGTGAGCTTGACGCCTGAACGCGCAATGACGCGAACGGGCTGCTTGAGCGACTTGATGCCCTCGGCCGAGGTCACTGCGGCCTCGCGCACGGTCTCGACGGGGTCATCGCGGAACTTCTGTGCCTGCCCGGCAAGGGCCTGCGTCTGCTCGGTCACGAATTCCTGGATCTGGTTCAACATGGCGGCTCCTGAGGGGGGTTTGTTGCATTGCAGCATTTGCTGCAGTGCAGCATACACCCTGCAGGGCGAGGGTCAAGTAGGTAATTGACCCAGGCGGCCCGAACGCTGTGGCCGATCGATCCGCAGGCCTTGCGCGGCCCTTACAATGGCCACCCATGCCTCACAACTCCCTCGCGGTCGACTTCTGCGGCATCCGCCTCGCCTCGCCGATCGTGCTGCTGTCGGGCTGCGTAGGTTTCGGCGAGGAGTACACGCGGGTCGAAGGCTTCTCCAATAGCGATGTCGGCGCCATCGTGCTCAAGGGCACGACGCGCGAGCCGCGGCTCGGCAACCCGCCGCACCGGGTCTACGAGACGCCGATGGGCATGCTCAACGCCATCGGCCTGCAGAACCCGGGCGTGGACAAGGTGGTGAACGAAATCCTGCCGGCACTCGACTTCGGCGAGACGCGCTTCATCGCCAACGTATGCGGCTCGACCATCGACGACTACGTCGAGACCACGCGTCGTTTCGAGGACTCACCCATCGACGCGATCGAGATCAACATCTCCTGCCCGAACATCAAGGAAGGCGGAGTTCAGTTCGGCAACGTTCCGGAGATGTCGGCGCGCGTCGTGGCCGCCTGCCGCGCGGTGACGAAGAAGCCGCTGATCACCAAGCTTTCTCCCAACCAGACCGACATCAGGGAAAACGCGCGCCACTGCATCGAGGCAGGCAGCGACGCGCTCGCGGTCATCAATACGATCATGGGCATGGCCATCGACGTGAAGACGCGCAAGCCCGTCATCGGCAATGTGCAGGGCGGGCTGTCGGGCCCGGCGATCAAGCCGATCGCACTGCTCAAGGTGATGCAGGTGGCCGAGGTCGCGCGCCCGCTCGGCGTGCCGATCATCGGGCAGGGTGGCATCCAGACGGCGCAGGACGCACTCGAGTTCATCATCGCCGGCGCCACGACCGTGGGCGTCGGCACCTCGCTGTTCTACGACCCGCTGGTGTGCCGAAAGATCAATGCCGGCGTCGCCGACTACCTCGCGGCAAACGGCATGGGCTCCGTGCACGAGCTCGTGGGTTCACTCGACGCACCCAGGAAGACGATCGCCGTCTGCGCCTGCTAGCCGGGTCAACAGGGCCGCGGCTGGCAAGGTCGTCGTCGCATGCGGGTCAGGAGGCCTGAGGCCCGTCACGCATCCTCCATCCCGAGTTCCTTCAGCTTGCGCGTCAAGGTGTTGCGGCCCCAGCCGAGCAGTTTGGCGGCTTCCTGGCGGCCGCCTTGCGTAGCCTTGAGCGCCTCGCGGATCAGCGTGCGCTCGAACTCGGGCATGGCGTCGTCGAGCAGCGGCGCGCCGCCGCCGGCGATTCGCGCCTGTGCCCAGCTTGCAAGCGCATGGGACCAGTCAGGCCCACCCGCAACCAGCGCGGCATTGCCACCGAGGTCGCCGGGGAGGTCCGCGCGGGTAATCTCCCGTCCGGCCGCGAGCACGGTGAGGCGCCTGCAGGCGTTGACCAGCTGGCGCACGTTGCCGGGCCAGTCGAACGCCACCAGCGCCGCCTCGGCCTCTGGCGCCAGCACCTTCGGCGCGACGCCGAGCTCGATCGCTGCCACGTCGAGGTAATGTCGCAACAGCCCGGGGATGTCCTCGCGGCGATTGCGCAGCGGCGGGACCTCGATCCGGATCACGTTGAGGCGGTGCAGCAGGTCCTCTCGGAACAACCCTTCCTTGACGCGCGCCTCGAGGTCCTGATGCGTGGCCGCGATCACTCGCACGTCCACCTTCGCGGGCAGCTGCCCACCGACTCGATAGAACTCGCCCTCCGCCAGCACGCGCAATAGCCGCGTCTGCAGGGCGGGCGACATGTCGCCGATCTCGTCCAGGAAAAGCGTGCCGCCGTCGGCCTGCTCGAAGCGGCCGCGACGCAGCTCGGCGGCGCCGGTGAATGCGCCCTTCTCGTGGCCGAAGAGCTCCGACTCGAGCAGGTCCGCCGTAAAGGCCGAGGTATTGAGCGCGATGAAGGGCTTCGCCGCGCGCGGGCTGTGACGATGCAGTGCGCGCGCCACCAGCTCCTTGCCAGTCCCGGACTCACCGGTGATGAGCACCGTCATGCTCGAGCGCGACAGGCGGCCAATCGCCCGGAACATGTCCTGCATGGCGGGCGCGTGACCGAGCATCTCGGGAATGCGGCGCGACTCGGTGGCCGTGGTCTCCGAGCGCTGGCACTGCGTCGCGGCGCGCCGCACGAGCTCCACCGCCTGGTCGATGTCGAACGGCTTCGGCAGGTACTCGAATGCGCCGCCCTGATAGGCCGCGACCGCGCTCTCGAGATCGGAGTGCGCGGTCATGACGATCACCGGCAAGCGCGGGCGCTTGGCGCGGATCTCCTCCAGCATCTCGAGGCCGCTGCGCCCCGGCATGCGGATGTCGGTCACCAGGACGTCGGGTGCGCCCTGGCGCAGCGCGGCCAGTGCAGCGTCAGCATGCTCGAAGGACTTCGCCTCGACGCCGGCCTGCCTGAGCGCACGCTCGAGCACCCAGCGGATGGAGGCATCGTCGTCGACGATCCAGACGTCAAGCGGTTTCGCCGAGCTCATGGTTCTCGAACGGGATCAGGAGGGTGAATACGGTCCGTCCGGGACGGCTGTCGAACTCGATCAGGCCGTCGTGCCGCCCGATGAGATCCTGCGCGACGGCGAGGCCGAGCCCGGTTCCGCCCGGCCGGCCGGTGACCAGCGGATAGAAGACGGTGTCCTTGAGCTCCGCCGGCACGCCCGGGCCGTCGTCCTCGACCTGGATGCTCGCGACCACGCGGTAGCGGCGACTGCCGATGCTCGCGTTGGTGAGCGCGCGCGTGCGCAGCACGATGCGGCCGCGTCCGCCCACAGCCTGGATGGCGTTGCGCCCGAGGTTCAGCAGCGCCTGGATGATCTGGTTACGGTCCAGCCGCAGTCGCGGCAGGCTCGGGTCATAGTCGCGCTCGATCACTACGCCGGTCGGTGCCTCGGCCGCGAGCAGGTGACCGACGTGCTGCACCAGCTCGTGGATGTTCACGGGCTCCTTGCGCGGCGGCTGTCCGGGACCGAGCAGCGCGTCCACGAGCGCGGCGAGCCGGTCGGCCTCCGCGATGATCACCGTGGTGTACTCGTGCAACGCGGGGTCCTTCAGCTGCCGCTCCAGCAGTTGTGCCGCGCCGCGCAGGCCGCCGAGCGGATTCTTGATCTCGTGCGCGAGCTGACGGACCATCGCGCGACTGCCGCCCAGCTGCGTGAGCAGCGCGTTCTCGCGCAGGATGCGCTGGTGCTGCGTTACGTCGGCGATCTCGACGACCGCGCCGCCCGGATGGCCCGGCGCGTCGTATGGCGTGACGGTAAGGTCCACGAACCGCGGCGGCGCAGCGGGACCCGCTTCGAACTGCAGCTCGCGCCGCGAGTATTGCGCACCCGCCGCTCGGGCCCGCTCGATGACGGCCTCGAGCTCGGCATTGCCCCTGAGCACGTCGCGGATGCCCCGCCCGACGGCCTGGTTGCGGCTCTGCTCGAGGAGATCCTCGGCGGGCTCGTTCACGTGCAGCACCACGCCGGCCGCATCCAGCCAGATCACGCAGGTAGCCAAGCCGTCGAGCAGCGGCACCAGCTCGGCGCCGGTCGGACGAAGAACGTTACGCGGATCAGCAGACACGTCACGCCACCCCGTGACGCCGCGGCGCGGGCCGGATCGTTAATTCGGCGTTTTCGGCCGGGGCCGCAGGTTCGGCCCGACCGCTGCAGGCTGGTTGATGGTGGGCTGGCGGACGTGGAACACGCGCGGCTGGCTGCGAAACAGCTCGGTGCTGCCCGCGTCCCAGATCACCGCCGTCAGCGAGTGCGCGCCGCGCGGCACGCCGGTGAGCGTTTGCTCGAGCACATCGGTAGCACCCTCGACCCGCTGACCGTCGAGGAACAGGAACAGCCGATGTCCCGGTGCCAGGTCGGGCTCCACGCGCATTCGCACGTTGACCGCAACATCCGCGCCGAAGAACGACGCATCCTGCTCGGGTTCCCAGATTTCGAGCGAGCGGTACTCCACGGCGGGTGCCGTCTGCCGACCCGCGCTTGCCGGGGCCGCCGTCGGCGGCGGCTCGGCCGCAGGCGCCGGAGTGCTCGAGGTCGTCATCTCGATCCTGCGCGCACCCGGAACCGGCCGATCCGAGAAGTGGGTGACGCCGTTCGCGTCGGTCCAAGTCCACAGATCGCGCTTCGATTCCTGCGCATGTCCGGAGGAGGCGCAGAGAATTGCAGCCAGCACCACCACGTATGTCTTCATGAGGTCGGAGCATAGCCCTGGGGTTGGCGGCTGACAAAGTCACGCTCCCGAATCCGCGAATTACGTCATGACCTGCGGGAAACGGATGGCCGGGCGGCCACCATGGACCGCCCGGCATCGAATACCCGCCCCGCGGGACCGGGTCAGACGCTGTAGTACAGCTCGAGCTCGGCCGGGTGCGTGGACATGCGCAGCCGGGTGACCTCCTGCATCTTCAGCCCGATGTAGGCGTCGATCACGTCGTCGGTAAACACGCCGCCCTCCTTGAGGAAGGCGCGGTCCTTGTCGAGCGCATCGAGCGCCATGTCGAGCGAGTGGCAGACGGTCGGGATGTTCTTCGCCTCCTCCGGCTTGAGGTCGTAGAGGTCCTTGTCCGCCGGGTCGCCCGGATGAATCTTGTTCCGGATGCCGTCGAGGCCCGCCATCAGCATCGCCGCGAAGCACAGGTAGGGGTTTGCGGTGGAGTCGGGGAAGCGCACCTCGATGCGGCGACCCTTCGGATTGATGACGTGCGGGATGCGGATCGAGGCCGATCGATTGCGCGCGGAGTAAGCGAGCATCACCGGCGCCTCGAAACCCGGCACCAGGCGCTTGTAGCTGTTGGTGCTGGCGTTCGAGATCGCGTTCAGCGCCTTGGCGTGCTTGATGATGCCGCCGATGTAGTAGATGGCCAGCTCGGAGAGTCCGCCGTACTTGTCGCCCGCGAAGATGTTCTTGCCTTCCTTAGAGAGCGACTGGTTGACGTGCATGCCGTTGCCGTTGTCGCCTACCAGCGGCTTGGGCATGAAGGTGGCCGACTTGCCGTAGCTCGCCGCGACGTTGTGAATGGCGTACTTGAGGATCTGCACCTCGTCGGCTTTCTTCGTGAGGGTGTTGGCCGACACGTTGATCTCGGCCTGGCCGCCCGTGGCGACCTCGGAGTGGTGCACCTCGACCAGCAGGCCCATCTCCTCCATCGCGAGGCACATGGCAGTGCGCAGGTCCTGGTAGGCGTCCACCGGCGGCACGGGGAAGTAGCCGCCCTTGACGCCCGGCCGGTGGCCGAGATTGCCGCCGTCCATGTTGCGGCCCGCATTCCACGAGCCCTGCATCGAGTCCACTTCGTAGAAGCAGCCGTTCATCGAGCTGCCGTGGCGGACGTTGTCGAACATGAAGAACTCGTTCTCCGGGCCCCAGATCGAGGCATCGGCGATGCCGGTGGACTTGAGGTAGGCCTCGGCTCGCTTGGCGAGTGAGCGCGGGCAACGTTCGTAGCCCTGCATGGTCGAGGGCTCGACGATGTCGCAACGCAGGTTGAGGGTGGTCTCCTCGAAGAACGGGTCGAGGATCGCCGTCGAGGGATCCGGCATCAGGATCATGTCGGACTCCTGGATGCCCTTCCAGCCGGCGATCGAAGACCCGTCGAAGCCCTTGCCATCCTCGAAGAAAGCTTCGTCCACGACGCGGGTCGGGACGGTCACGTGCTGTTCCTTGCCCTTGGTGTCCGTGAAGCGGAGGTCCACGAACTTGACTTCCTTTTCCTCGATCAGCTTCAGAACTTCGGCAGCAGTCGTCATGGGATCTCCTTACGGATGCAGCGAATTGGGGTGCCCCGGGCCGCTCGCCGCGACGGCCCTGGAGGCGGGTAACCGGGACCCAAAGGAATGCACGTAGTATGCCAGCGCACTGGATTGGCGCAATCGCGAGGAAATACAGAGGCGGGTGATGATAATGGGGGACCATGACGCACTATACTGGTGCGTACGATCTCGGGTGCGCACTGCATTGAGGCATATTTACTGGGCGGACGGAGGGAGAAAGACCGCACACCCGGCGAGAACAGAACAGCCGCTGTGGTTGCCGCCAGACGAGTTTTCATCTTGCTCGTACATCGGGCCGTGCTAGATTCGTGCCGGGGTGGTTCTGGGTCGCGCCGTCTGCTGTCGCGTTTGCTCGCGACCGGTTCACGGCCGTGCTGGCTTTTGTCCGAATTCCCGCGCAGGGCGCGGGGGAGAACTCAATGAAACGCCACCCCGCGGATCTACGATCCCTAGCGCTCTGTGCCGTGCTCGGCGCCTCCGCCGCGCTGTCCGGATGCGGCTCAAAGGAGCCGCCGCAAGGACAGGCCCCGGCCGCTACCCCGGACGCGGCACCTGCCGCAGCGCCAGCCGCCCCAGTGACGGCAGCCGAAGTGACCCGGACCTGGACGCCCGAGGCGCTCGAGGAACTTCTCGCGCCGGTCGCCCTTTACCCGGATCCCGTGCTGTCGCAGATGCTGATCGCGGCCACGAATCCGCAGGAAGTGCTTGACGCGGGTAACTGGCTGCTCCAGAACGGCGCGCTCAAGGGCTCGGCGCTCGATGACGCCGCGGCTGCCGTCGGATTCACGCCGCCGATCCGCGCGCTGGTCCAGTTCCCCGAGACCGTGGACATGATGTGCCTCGAGCTCGAGTGGACGAGCGAACTGGGCGAGGCCTTCGTCGCCGACCAGGCCGGCGTGCTCGGCGCCGTGCAGCGCCTGCGCAAGCAGGCGGTGGACGTCGGCAACCTGCAGAGCTCTGAGCAGATGAAGGTCGAGACCGAGGTGCAGGAGGGTCAGGAAGTCGTCGTGCTCAAGCCGGCGCAGCCCGAGGTCGTCTACGTCCCGCAGTACGACCCCGTCGCGGCGTATGCGCCGGCTCCCGCTTCGACCACGCCGGCCACGACCACCACGGTCACGGAGGAAAAGAGCGGCCACTCGACCGGCGCGATGGTCACGACCGGAGTGCTCGCCTTCGGCGCGGGCATCCTCGTCAACGAGCTGTTCGATGACGACGACCATCACAAGAACAAATACGACTACTACTATCCGAACTACGGTTACGGCGGTATGCCGTACTACCCGCCCTATCCGTATCGGCCCTCGTACGGCGGCGGCTACTACCCCAGCAACGGCTACAACCGTCCGCCTGGCTACAACAGCGGCTTCAACAACAGCGGCAACATCGTCATCAACACCGGTGGAAACCGGCCGGGCAACAATTACTGGGACCGCTACGACAGCAAGCCGGGCGCCGGCGGCTACAAAAAATCGAGGAATGTGAGCAGCCCGATCTCGGCTGCGCGGCCGAATCGGCCGGAACTCAACGAACTGAACAAGCGGCAGCCGCGTGCGATGCCGGCCGACGCGAGGCGCCCGTCGTCAAATGCGACCGCCGGCAACTGGAAGGGCCAGAGCGGCTACGCCGGTGCCAAGCCGGGCGGCTCCACGGACGCGAAGGACCGCATTGCGAACGCGCAGCCCGGCTACTCGAACCCTTCCAAGGCGCGACCCGCGAGCCGCGACGTACCCAAGGCCAAGGCGCCCCCGAAAGTGCAGGGCAGCTACGCCGGCGCGAAGGGTGACCGCGCCAAGCCGACGCCGGCGACGCGCGACGTGCAACGCCCCACGCCGGCCACCCGTGACGTGCCTAAGCCGGCCAAGGGCACGGGCGATCGTGGCCACGCAAAGCCGATGACGGGCGTCAAGCCGGCAACGCGGCCCCAAACCGCCGACCGATCGGCGGCCCCGAAGCCCATGCCCGCACAGCGGCCCGCGCCGTCGGGCGGCAGAGGCGGCACGGCCATGTCCGGTGCGAAAAGCGGCAAGAAGGACATGGCGGCGAGCCAGCGCGGCAAGCAGAGCCTGCCGCAAGGCGCCCGCAGCAAGGGCGCCGGTGGCGGTGGCGGCAAGAAGAAGCAGAAGCGCTGAGCGAAGGGAGCCATGCACATGAACACGACAAACACTCCGCGCGCGCCCTGGTTGCGCGTCATCGCCATGCTCCTCGGACTCGCAATCGTGGCCGGCTGCGCGAAGCAGCCCGACGCCGCCTCGGGCTTCAAGACGCCCGAGGAAGCCGTCGCCGCGCTGGTCGCAGCGCTGCAGAAGAACGACATGGCCGGCGTCGCGGCGCTGCTCGGGCCCGGCAGCGAGGATTTGCTGGATTCGGGCGACGCCGTGCAGGACGCGAGCGACCGCGCCGACTTTCTCGAGACCTACGCAGCCGGGCATGCGCTGATCGACGACGGCGCCGATCGCAAGGTCCTCGAGATGGGCGAGGACGACTGGCGGATGCCGATCCCGCTCGTGAAGCGCGACGGCGGCTGGCACTTCGACGGCGAGGCGGGGCTCGACGAGATGATCTACCGGCGCGTCGGCGCCAACGAGCTCGGCGCCATCGACGTGTGCCGCGGCTTCGTCGAGGCCCAGCTCGAGTACGCCTCCGAGGGTCGCGACGGCGACCCCGCCGGCATCTACGCGCTCAAGCTGATCAGCGACGAAGGACTGCGCAACGGCCTGTACTGGGAAACGGAGGAGGGCGAGCCCGAGAGCCCTGCCGGACCGTTCGTCGCCGCCGCGGCTGCGGAGGGATACCGGCGCGTCGAGGGCGAGCGCAACCCATACCACGGCTATTACTACCGGATGCTCTACGCCCAGGGCCCGAACGCAAACGGCGGCGCACGCGACTACTTCAAGGACGGGTTGTTGACCGAGGGTTTCGCGCTCGTCGCCTGGCCGGCGGACTATGGATCGAGCGGCGTGCAGACCTTCATCATCAACCAGGACGGCGTCGTCTTCCAGAAGGATCTCGGTGAAGACACTGCCTCGGCGGTCGAGGCCATCCAGAGCTTCGACCCGGACAGCTCCTGGATCGCGATCACGGAGGAGCCGGCCGCCTGACGGGCCGTCGGCGGCAGGTGCCGCGCGTGCCGGCGAGCGTCACCGGCGCGCGCCGCGCTGCGCAGGCCGCCGCCGAGGCGCGATGGACGCGCCCCACCATGCCGGTTATGGTAAGTCGCAGGTTCGGCAGACTGTGGGGCCGGCCGTTCAGGGTGGGTCGCAGGGAGGGCAAGGATGGGCGGCAACGAGCCATCGATCGAAGATGGCGCCGGGCCGGAACTCGCCGACGGCAGGATCGGCGCCGCTGCGAAGCCGGGCCCGGACCTCCCGACGATCGTCGGGGGTTCGCTGCACTCGCGTCCGCATTCCTTGCATGCCGCCGAGGCCGTGCTCGACAAGCTCAACCGCGGCGTCGTGATCTTCGACGCGGATGGATCGGTTCGCTACGCCAACGACGCGGCTCTGCGCGCGGCGCACGCATGCGAGGCCATTTCGATCGTGGACGGCCATCTCGGCTTCAGTGAACCGGTCGCGCAGGCCCGCTTCGAGGCTTTCCTGCAGCTGGGTCGCGAGCGCGCCGACGGCGGCGCGGGACAGCCGTCCGTCGTGATGCGGGTAAGCGCAGGCGCGGCGCGGCCGCCGTTTCGCGTGCTGCTGAGTCCACTCGGGGCGATCGGCGATTCCGTCGCCTCGACCCAGCCGTCGCAGCACGTCCTCATGATCTACGAACCACACGGTGGGCGGCACTTTCCGAAGCGGATCCTGCGCGAGCTCTACGGCCTGAGCGACGCCGAGGCCGACCTCACTTTGCTGCTGTTCGAGGGCGAGTCGCTCGATGCCGCCTCGCAGTGCCTGCACATCTCGGTCAACACGGCCAAGACCCACCTGCACCACGTCTTCGTGAAATGCGACGTGCATTCGCAGGGCGAGCTGCTGCAGTTGCTCGCACTCGGGCCGCGTACTCTCTAGGTGCCGGGTGGGGTATCCGACCGACGGCGCAGCGGGCGTCAACCTGCCCGCCAACCGCGACGGCTCAGCCGTAGGTCACCCAGCGGATCCCGAGGTTGTATCCGTAGCTCTCGACCTTGAGCTTGGCGTAGCGGCCGGCGTTGGTGCGCACGGCGATGACGGAATTCGCGGTGAGCTTGTTGGACGCGTTGTTGCTGCCATTGATCGGCGTCGCAGTGTACGCAGCGGTCGCCAACGTCTGGGACGAAACGGCCTCGAAGTTCGGCTTGCCGAGATGCGCGAGCATCGCCCCGCCCTGCGGCACCAGGTAGCGCGTGGTGCTGTTCACCTGACGCCACCACAGGTCCGCCCCGGTCGGCGGCGCAAGCTTGCCGGTCTCGAGGTCGAAGGTCCACGTGCCCTTCAAGGTCGCGGTGCCCTTCGAGAACACCGCAAGCTCATTCCAGCCGAGGTGTCCGCGCGTGAAGTCGCACACCGCCGGGGTGTTGGCGCACATCAGGCACGGCACGAACGGCGCGGCGCACTTCTCGCAGTTGCCGTTCGCGATCTGGTAGCGGCCAGCCTTGCTGGTACAGCTGCAGCCCGAGCTCGTGTATTCGTCCGGGCAGCCGAACACGTGGCCCGTCTCATGTGCCACGACGAGATTGAAGTTGTCGATGCCCCAGCCGTCCACCTGGAAGTCCATGACCACGTGGTTGCCCCAGTAGTACGCGAACCAGTCCTTCGGGTACTTGGTCACCAGCAGCGCATACGCATGCTGCGCGGCGAAGCGCGTCTTGAGATCGGCGATGTATTTGTTCATGCCGGCGAGGCTCGCGGTGTAACCCAACTCGCCCAGCGCTGCATTGCGCCACTTGTCCTCCCAGCTGTTCTCCCGGCCGGCTGGAAACTGGCTCGCGCCCAGTGAGATCTTCGGCCGCTGGAAGTCGTAGAACCACTGGATGCCGGCGCGCGGCTCGAACGACGAGAGCATGTTGAGACCCTCGACGGTCTCGCTCGTGACCTTGAGCTTCTCATTGTTGGTGATCGAGTACTGGGCCACCGTGCTGTCCACGTACACGATGCCGACCGCGATACGCCCTACCAGCACCGGGATCGACAGGTTGGGCGTCCCGGGCGCCCGGGCGCCGCGCAGCGTCCGCGTGCCGAACGCCGCCGTCTCGCGTCGCCGGATGCGGGCCGCGATGTCGGGCGGCGGGTCGGGCGGCTTTCGTCCCGGGGCGTCGAATCGCATTCCGAGCGAGCGATTGGTCATCGACCGCGAGATCCGACCCGGATCCTGGTGACCGTTCCAGACAGTCATCGCCTCAGCCACGAGGTGCGGACGTCCCTTCATCGTCCTGGCGGGGATCTTGGTGGTCGTGGTCATTTTCAGGCGCGCGGTTTTGCCGATCGACTTCGCCTTTTCCGAGGGCACGGCCGCGACCACCACGCACGGCGGCACCGCGTGGGTGATGCGCCCGCCCGCGGCCGCGACGGCCCTGGAGGCCGCGTCGATGCCGGTCATGCCTCTCCCGGTGACCTCGATGAATACGTTCTGGAACCCGCCGACCTTGGTGGCCTTGGCCATGATCAGTCCTCCTGTGGTTCGTGTGGCGTGCCGGATCTTCTGGCGCCGGCACCGCGCTCACGTCGCTCCAGGCGTTTGCGCACCTCGGGTGAACCGTCGGGTGGCTGTCGGCCCGGGACGTCCCAGGACTCGCCGGCGCGGATGGCCGCCACGCCCGTCACGAGCGCGAGCCGTCCCATCGCACCTCCGGGCACGTCCGCGGTAACGGTGAGCGCGTCGCAGGCTACGACGGTGCCGCCGACCGCCGTGACGGCGGCGACGCACTCATCGTGGGTTGCACCCTGCTCGAGGGTCGCGACGATGCGGACCCGCTTCGCGGCCGAGGGTGCGGCTCGCTCTGTCAAGGACTCGATGCCTCGTTCGGACTGCGCACGTCCAGACCGTGCGGAGCTAGGATAGTAGGACTCGCGCAACGCAGCGCATATCACCTGATCAGGTGATATTGACGGGCCTGCGGCGCCAGTAGGATCGGGACAAACCGCCGATCGGCATCGGCGATCGAGAGAACGGGCGGTCAGGCACGGGGGCGAATCTCATGGCCAAGGCAACCGGCGGCTCACGCCGCCACGGGACCGACTGGGACAGGTTCGAGGAGGCGCTGGCCGAGGGCACAGTGCGCGGCAAGCGCAGCACGACCGTCGAGCAGGAGCTCGAGGGTTTCGATGCCGCCGAACTCGAGGTGCTGCGCCGCCTCGCGACGCGGTCAAGACTGGCGCGATCGCGCGCGGCGATGCTCGGCAACGTCGTCTTCCTCCACGGCATCACCGGTTCCGACCTCGCCACGGTCGCGGGGAAAGACCGCGACCACGTCTGGATCAACGCACTGCGGTTGATGCGCGGCTACATCGAGCGGCTCGCGCTCGCGCCGGACGGCAGGACCGAGGCCGATCGCAAGTATCGCGTGGTCGCGACCCGCCCCAACAAGCGCTACTACGCACGCGCCATCCTGTCGCTGCGCGCTCGATGGGACGCCGTCGCTTACGCCTACGACTGGCGCAGGGATATCGACGAGTCCGCCGACGGCCTCGCGCGCTTCATTCGCGAGCGGTTTCCGGGCAAGCCGGTCCACCTGGTCGCGCACTCCATGGGCGGGCTGGTCGCGCGCAACCTGATTCGCCGCCACCCGCAGCTCTGGGACAGCATCGAGGACCCGGAAAAGGTCGCAGGCGGCCGCCTCGTCATGCTCGGCACGCCGAACTTCGGCTCCTACGCCATCGTGCAGGCGATGACTGGCGAGGACCGCATGATGGCCATGCTCGAGAAAGCCGACTTCAGGCACGACATGCGCGAGTTGCTCGCGATCACGAACAGCTTTCTCGGCAGCTATCAGCTTCTGCCGGCGCCCTCGAAGTTGCCCGCGACGCTCGACGCGCTCTACCAGGCGGACACCTGGCCCAAGCGCGCGGCAATCTCTCAGGCGCACCTGAACCGCGCCCACCGGTTCCACGCCGACCTCGACACCGCTTCGACCCTCAGCGCGACGCGCATGATCTACGTGGCCGGCTGCCAGCAACCGACGATCGTCGGGATGAAGGTCGCGGGGCGCGGCGACTTCGACTACGCGCTGTCCCGCGAGGGCGACGGCCGCGTGCCGCACGCGCTCGGCCTGCTGCCGGGCGTGCCGAGCTACTTCATCGAGGAGGTGCATGGCGACCTCGCCCGCAACGAAGAAGTGCTGCGCGCCCTCGACGACCTGCTCGAATCCGGCGGCACCAGCCTGCTCCCGACCCAGCCCGCACGGGGCGCGAAGCGCGCCGCCCCGAGCCTGCGCCAATACCAGCAGGCGACCGACCGGGCCATGATGGACGAGTTCGACCGCATCGTCGGCGATGCACGGGCCCAGCGCAGCGTCACAGGTGAACCGAAGCTCTCGGCACAGGACGCTGCGCTTGCGGAGGACGCCTTGCTGCACGCCTCGCTCGGCGCAGGGCGCACGGCGCGCGCCAGGCGCCCGGGCTCCCGTGCCTCGTCACGCACGCGGGCTAGGCCGCCGGTCCCGCTCCGGGTGACGCTGCAGCTCGGCGACATCCGCGACTGCAAGGCGCCGGTGGTCGTCGTCGGCCATTACCGGGGGCTCGAGCCCGTCAATGCCATCGGCGCGATCGACGAGCGGCTCGACGGCTGGATCGGGCTCGCGGTGAAGCGGGGCATGATCGGGGGGCTGCACGGCGAGCTGTTCTACGTGCCGACCCGCGGGCGCATCGCCGCGGAGGCGGTGCTGATCGCCGGCATGGGCACGCCCGGTGCCTTCAACGAGGACCGTTTGCGCTCGCTCATGGCGAACGTGGCACTCGGCACCGGTGCGCTCGGCATGAAGCGCATCGCCACGCTGCTGATCGGTGCGGGCGAAGGCAGCCTGGAGCCGGACCGGGCGCTGCGCGCGCTGATCGGCGGCGTGGCGGACGCAATCGCGAGCGTGCCGGAAGCGTCGCGCGCAGCCGCCACTCTTCAGGAAGTGGTCGTGGTCGAGCACAACGCGGACCGCATCGAGCAGCTCGCCCAGGACCTGCGTCAGCTCAAGGAAGACACGGGGCACGGCGCGCGCCTCACGCTCAGGCTACCCCCCGCGGCTGAGGTCGCGCGCGCCCGTCGCCAGCGCAAGCTTGCGCGTGGAAAGACAGTGGCCGGACGCGCCGCCGCGCCGCGCCAGCTGAATGAGATCCGCCTGACGCTCGAGTGCCCCCAGGAGGGCGGCGGCCGCTTCCGCTTCTCCGCCATCACCCGCAGCGCCGTAGTTCCGGTTCGCGAGGTGGAGGTGGACGCTGCGCGTTTCCAGGCGCTTGCCGTGGCGCTGCAGGAGTCGGACGCGGGCACCGACCAGGACCAGTACGGCCGGCTGATGTTCGAGTACCTGATGCCGGAGGACTTCGACCAGTCCATCGAGGACGCGGAGTCCGTCCGCCTGATCGTGGACAGCACGACCGCGCCCTTCCCGTGGGAAATGGCTTGCTTCCGGCCTCGCAGCGGCGACGCCAGCGTCCAGCGGCTCGGGCTCGAGAAGAAGCTGACCCGCCAGTTCCGCACGATGCTTTCGCGGCCACCCGGAACCACGCCGCCGCTCAACGACGAGGTGCGCGTGCTGGTGATCGCGGATCCTGCACCCGAGCCGGAGCTGCAACTGCGCCATGCGCGGCGCGAGGGCCGGCGCGTCGCCGAGGCCCTGCGGCAGTTGAACCGGCCGGAATGCCGGATCACCGTCGAAAGCCGCATCGGCGCGAGCGAGTGCAGCATGGTCGAGATCCTCAAACTGGTCCTTACGGGTGACTTCGACGTGCTGCACTACGCCGGGCACGGCGAGTACGACCCGTCGAACCCCACCGCGGCGGGCTGGGTCCTGGGCCGCGACCAGGTGCTGACGGCGCGCGACATCTTTCGCGCCCGCCGCGTCCCGCGGCTGGTGTTTGCGAACGCCTGCTTTTCGGGGTGATCCACGAGGGGCCGGCCTTCGAGTCCGCCGAGCTCACGCGCGGCACGGCAACGGTCGCACAGGCCTTCTTCGAGCGCGGCGTGCCGAACTACGTGGGCTCTGGCTGGCCGGTGGACGACGAGCAGGCCGGAACCTTCGCGGCGGCGTTCTACGAGCGGCTGTTCGCCGGCGCGGCGATGCGCGAGGCGCTGCAGACGGCGCGGCAGAAGATCTTCGACGAATCGTTGGGCTCGACCTGGGGCGCATACCAGCATTACGGCGACCCGGAGGACGTGCTGGTCCGGCGGGGTACGACGGCCGCAACCAAGCGGCGTACGCGCTGAACGACCGTGCCTGCGTCGGACCTGCTGCTCGCGATCTCCCAGCTTGCCGTGGCTCTGGCGGGCTTCTCCGGCCTCATCGCGGCCGTACGAACGGCCGGTCCAGACGGCTGGTACCCTCGCGACATCTGGTCGCTGTCGTGGATGCTCGGGGCCAGCATCGGGGCACTGGTGCTGTCGCTGCTGCCGCTGTGGCTCGCCCTGTTCGCGTGGCCGGACGGGACCGTGTACCGGATCTCGAGCGCCGTGGCGGCTGTGTCCATCGGCACGTTGGTGGGCGTGATGGCCTTGACCGGGCGACGCCTGACCCGCGCCGGGTTTCCGCCCCGCGTGCGCTACTTTCCGGCCACGATCGTGGTGTTGCTCGGGCTCGCGTCGGTCGTGATGGCGGTCGGCGCCGCCGGCGGCTTGCGCGGGTGGGTCACGGCGGCCTACGTGGGAACCCTGATTGCGCTGCTGCTGGCGTCTGCGCTCGTCCTCGCCGTGTTCCTCGTGCTCCTCGCCCGCATGACCCGACGCAGGTCATGATGTCGTCCTGACGCCGGTTGGCTCGCGAGGCGAGCCCCGCCACGGCGACATCGACTCGAGAAACTGAGGAGCACGGCATGTCTGCCCCGCAACGAATGACCCCCTCCGAAGCCCTGGTCGAAACCCTGGCCGCCAACGGCGTGACGGAGGTATTCGGCATCGTGGGCTCGGCCTACATGGACGCTCTCGACATCTTCCCGGCAGCGGGTATCCGCTTCATTCCCGTCGCGCACGAGCAGGGCGCGGCCCACATGGCCGACGGCTACGCGCGCGCCTCCGGGCGCCACGGCGTGTGCATCGCGCAGAACGGGCCGGGCATCACCAACTTCGTCACGGCGGTCGCGGCGGCGTACTGGGCGCACTCGCCGGTGGTATTCATCACGCCCGAGACGGGCTCGATGACGATGGGCCTCGGCGGGTTCCAGGAGACCGAGCAGCTGCCGATCTTCTCGAAGATCACGAAGTACCAGGGCCACGTGAACAATCCGAAGCGCATGGCTGAGATCGCGGCGCGCTGCTTCGACCGCGCCATGCTCGAGATGGGACCGGCGCAGCTCAACATCCCGCGCGACTACTTCTACGGCGATATCCAGGCATCGATCAGCCCGCCGATGCGGATCGGGCGCGGCCCCGGAGACGCGGCGGCGCTCGACGAAGCGGCGGCGCTGCTTGCGACGGCCAGGTTCCCGGTGATCATCGCGGGCGGCGGCGTGATCAACTCCGGCGCCTCCGCAGAGGCGATCGAGCTCGCCGAGCGACTGCACGCTCCCGTATGCAACAGCTACCTGCACAACGACTCATTCCCGGCCTCGCATCCGCTCTGGTGCGGTCCGCTCGGTTACCAGGGCTCGAAGGCGGCGATGAAGCTCATCTCGCAGGCCGACGTCGTGCTCGCGCTCGGCACCCGCCTCGGCCCGTTCGGCACCCTGGCGCAGTACGGCCTGGACTACTGGCCGGCGGATGCGAAGATCATCCAGGTGGATGCCGACGCGCGCGTGCTCGGGCTCGTCAAGCCCGTCAGCGTCGGTATCCACGGCGATGCCCGTGCCGCGGCCGCGGCGCTCGTGGAGCACCTCGCCGGTCGCGAGCTCGCCAGCGCCGCAAACCGTACCGAGCGCAAGACACGCATCGAGGCCGAGAAGAGTTCCTGGAGCACGAACTCGCCTCGTGGACCCACGAGCAGGACCCCTACTCGCTGGAGGTGGCGAAGGACTCGAAGTACATGCACCCGCGCCAGGTGCTGCGCGAACTCGAAAAGGCGATGCCGCCCCACGCCATGGTCTCGACCGACATCGGCAACATCTGCTCGGTCTCCAATTCCTACCTGCGCTTCGAGGAACCTCGCTCGATGTTCGCGGCCATGAGCTTCGGAAACTGCGGCTATGCTTTCCCGGTGATCTGCGGGGCCAAGGTGGCCCGTCCCGACCGGCCGGCCATCGCCTACGTGGGCGACGGCGCGTGGGGCATCAGCCTCAACGAGCTCCTCACCTGCGCGCGGGAGAAGATCGGCGTGACCGTGGTGGTGTTCAACAACGGCCAGTGGGGCGCGGAGAAGAAGAACCACGTGGACTTCTATTCGCAGCGGTTCCAGGGCGTGGACCTCGTCAACCCGAGCTGGGCCGGCGTTGCGAAGGCCTGCGGCTGCGAGGGCGTGACGGTCGACAGGCTCGCGGAGGTTGGCCCGGCGCTGCGCGCGGCCGTCGAGGTCCAGCGCCAGGGGCGGACCACCGTGATCGAAATGATGGTCACCCGGGAGCTCGGCGACCCGTTCCGCCGTGACGCGCTGTCGAAGCCCGTGCGCTTTCTGCCCAAGTACAGGGACTACACCTGAACGAAGCGGCGCCACGCCCACCGTCGGGGACTGTCGGCGCAGGCGCTCACGGGCTGCCCACGTTGCCGCCGCAGTCGCCGGGCTTTACGCTCGGGCCGAACCTTCATCGGAGTAACCACATGGCCGTACTGCGCGATCGCCCGTACACCGGTTTCAATTTCCTCGTGGACCTCGGCGATGGCAATACCGACGGTCCCCGGGCCGGCTTCCAGGAAATCAGCGGCCTCGGTATGGAAGTGACGGTCGTCGAGTACCGCAATGGCAATGCGAAGGAGAACAACCCGATCAAGCTGACGGGACTCAGCAAGGTCCCGGACGTCACGCTCAAGCGCGGCATCATCGGCTCGACCGATCTCTACACGTGGCTCGACCAGATCCGCAACGGCGACCAGGGCGCACTGCGCACCGTCACCATCCAGCTGCAAAGCGAGGACCACACGCAGGTCGTGATGACGTGGAAACTGCTGGGCGCCCGCATCGTCAAGCACACCTCGGGGCCGTTCAACGCGAAGGGCAGCGAGGTCGCCATCGAGGAAATGGTGCTGGCAGCGGAACGGCTCGAGATCGAGTGAGACGGTGCGCGCAGTGGTGACGCGACCCGCGAGTCGAACCAGCAGGCGCCGGACCGGGCATCGCGACCGGCCTTTCCTGAACACGAATTTCACCGTCACGCTCGAGCCGCCCGACGCGGCCAGCCGGTCGATCGGGTTCTGCGAGGTGATCCTTCCGGAGCTGCCGGTCCAGCGGCCGGCACAGACCACGAGCGCGGAGGCCGGCGCGGTCGTCCAACGCCTGGTGCTGCGCCGCGGCTTCGACGGCACACCGGACCTGCGCGACTGGTGGCGGGACACGCGCCGGCGCAAGAAGCCTCGGCCGTGGACCGTGACGGTGTGCCTGCTCGCTGAAGACTGCCGGACGATCGTCGCGACCTGGGTATTCACCGGCGCCCGGCCGGCGAGCCTCGCCTACTCGCCGCTGCATGCCAGCGAACCGGCCGTCTTGGTCGAGACCGTCGCACTTGATTTCGAGAACGTCGAGCTGCGCTGAATTAGTTGCTCTTTCTTTGCAAATGACTTGGAATAAATAAGATTTAACGCTGACTATAAAAAAATACTGATCAGAATCGAGTCACGCTAAGGCCCTGTCCGGGCGCGATCAGAGGACAGTCAGCGCTCGCGATAGCCGAGCACCACCAGCACGCAGCTGCCGTCCGCGATGACGTTGATCCCGGCGGTCTCGCAGGCCGCCACCGCCCGGTCGCTCTCGGCGCCGGGCTGCATCCAGACGTGCTCGATGCCCTTGCGGATCGCCTCCTCGACGACCCGCTCGGTCACCGCCGGCGGCGTGATGATCGAGAGGCTCTTCACCTCGTCCGGCAGATCGAGCACGCTCGCCACGCATGGCGACGCCCTCGATCTGCGTCTCGCGCGGGTTGACCGGGATCGCCCGCCGTCCCGCCTGCTGGTAACAGCGCAGCACCTTGTTGCCGTACTTGTGGCGGCGCAAGGAGGCGCCAGCGACACCGTAGGCGGGTGAAGCCAGGAAGCGGGCGATCGGGTCGGGTGAGTCGTGCATTCGGATCCGGCCTGGGCTGAAGCTCCACGGGCGAACATTCTGTCGCAACCTTGCATGCCGTTGCGAAGCCACCTTGCGCGGCCGGTTCCAGGCGCCAGCCCAGCGCGCCCCGGGAGCCCGCCCGACCGTTCGCTATACTGCGCGCCCTTCGAGCGAGACCTGAGCGAACACCCGATGGCCAAGACGGTGGCGAAGCCCCCGCGCACGTTCCAGGACCTGATCCTGACCCTGCAGCGTTACTGGGCGGAGCGCGGCTGCGTGATCATCCAGCCGTACGACATGGAGATGGGCGCGGGCACCTTCCACACCGCGACCTTCCTGCGTGCGCTCGGGCCCGAGCCCTGGAGCGCTGCCTACGTGCAGCCCTCGCGCCGGCCGACCGACGGCCGCTACGGCGACAACCCGTTCCGCCTGCAGCACTACTACCAGTACCAGGTGGTCATCAAGCCCTCGCCCGTGGACATCATCGAGCTGTACCTCGATTCGCTGCGCGCGGTCGGCATCGACCCGCGGGTGCACGACATGCGCCTCGTCGAGGACAACTGGGAGTCGCCCACGCTCGGCGCCTGGGGCCTCGGCTGGGAGATCTGGCTCAACGGCATGGAAGTCACCCAGTTCACCTACTTCCAGCAGGTCGGCGGCCTCGACTGCCGGCCCGTGATGGGCGAGATCACCTACGGACTCGAGCGCCTCGCGATGTACCTGCAGGGCGTCGAGAGCGTGTTCGACCTCGTCTGGACCGACGGGCCGCTCGGCCGCGTCACCTACGGCGACGTCTATCACCAGAACGAGGTCGAGCAGTCGAAGTACAACTTCGAGCACGCCGACGTCGACGAGTTGTTCCGGCAGTTCGACGCCCAGGAGAAGGAGTGCCTGCGGCTGCTCGAGGCGAAGCTGTCGCTGCCCGCCTACGAGCGGATGCTGAAGACCTCGCACACCTTCAACCTGCTCGACGCGCGCAAGGCGATCTCGGTCACCGAGCGGCAGCGCTACATCCTGCGCGTGCGCACGCTGGCACGCGGGGTCGCCGAGGCCTACTACGCGAGCCGCGAGGCGCTCGGCTTCCCGATGCTGCGACAGGCCGCGGCGGAGGTGGCGTCATGAGTGCCGCACGACGCGATTTCCTGGTCGAGATCGGCACCGAGGAGCTGCCGCCGAAGTCGCTGCTCGCGCTCGCCGACGCGTTCGCCGCCGGCATCGGCAAGGGGCTCGACGACGCCGGGCCTCGCTGCACGGCGCCGTCGAGCGATTCGCGACGCCGCGGCGCCTCGCGGTGCGCGTGCGCCGGCTCGTCGAGCGCCAGCCGGATCGCGCCATCGAGCGGCGCGGCCCGCCGCTCAAGGCCGCCTTCGACGCGCGAGGGCGCGCCGACCCAGGCCGCGCTCGCCTTCGCGAAGAGCTGCGGCGTCGAGGTCGCGGCCCTCGAGCACCTCGAAACGCCGAAGGGCGCCTGGCTCGTGCATCGCGGCACCGAGGCGGGCGCGCAGACGCGCGAGCCTGCTGCCCGGCATCGTGCAGGCGTCGCTCGACGCGCTGCCGATCGCGCGGCGCATGCGCTGGGGCGCGGGCGAGGCGCAGTTCGTGCGGCCCGTGCACTGGGTGCTGATGCTGTTCGGCCGGGACGTCGTGCCCTGCGAGATCCTCGGCGTGCCGTCCGGCGACCGGAGCCACGGCCACCGCTTCATGGCGCCGAAGCCGCTGCGCGTCGCCTCGCCCGCGACGTACGTCTCGACGCTGCGCAAGCGAGGTCGCGTGCTCGCCGACCTCCACGAGCGGCGCGAGACCATCCGGCAGGGCGTCGATCGCCGAGCGGCCCGCGCTCGGCGGTCAAGCCGTCATCTCCGACGCGCTGCTCGACGAGGTGACGGCGCTCGTCGAGTGGCCGGTACCGCTCGCCGGCCGCTTCGACGCGCAGTTCCTCGAGCTGCCGGCCGAGGTGCTGATCGCGACCATGCAGGAACACCAGCGCTACTTCCCGGTGCGCGATGGCTCCGGTGCGCTCATGCCGTGGTTCATCGCGGTCGCCAACATCGAAAGCACCGATCCGGCGCAGGTGGTCGCGGGCAACGAGCGCGTCGTGCGCCCACGCCTCTCCGACGCCGCCTTCTTCTGGTCGACCGACCGGCAGCAGCGCCTCGACGCGCGCGTCGAGGGCCTGCGTCGCGTGACCTTCCAGACGCAGCTCGGCTCGCTCCACGACAAGACCGAGCGGGTGCGGGCGCTCGCGCAGTCCGTCGCCACCGCGATCGGCGGCGACCCGCGGCTCGCCGATCGTGCGGCCGAGCTCGCCAAGTGCGACCTCATCAGCGCGATGGTCGGCGAGTTCCCCGAGCTGCAGGGCCTGATGGGGCGCTACTACGCGCAGCACGACGGCGAGCACGCCGAGGTCTGCGAGGCGCTGCGCGAGCAGTACCTGCCGCGCTTCGCCGGCGACGAGTTGCCCGCGACGCGCACCGGCATGGCGCTCGCGATCGCCGACAAGCTCGACACCATCGCCGGCATCTACGCGACCGGCCAGAAGCCGACCGGCACGCGCGACCCGTTCGGCCTGCGCCGCGCCGCGCTCGGCCTGCTGCGCACCTCGATCGAGCGCCGGCTCGACCTCGACCTGCAGGCGCTGATCGCCCAGGCGCTCGCGGCGCTGCCGTTCGCCGCACCGGCCGACTGCGCGCGCGACGTGTACGACTACGTCATCGAACGCCTGCGTGCCTACTACGTCGAGGGAGGCGCCGGCTTCGACGTCACGACGGAGATGTTCGACGCGGTGCTCGCGACGCGGCCTGCCTCGCCGCTCGACTTCGACGCGCGCCTGCGCGCGCTGGTGGAGTTCCTGCAGCTGCCCGAGGCGCAGGCGCTCGCCGCGGCCAACAAGCGCATCGCCAACATCCTGCGCAAGGCCACCGAGCCCGTCGGCGAGCACGTCGACGCCGGTCGGCTCATCGACCCCGCCGAGCAGATCCTCGGCGAGCAGGTCGAGGCGATCGGGCGCCAGGTGGAGCCGAAGTTCGCGGCGCGCGAGTACACCGAGGCGCTCAAGTCGCTGGCCGTGCTGCGCAACGCCGTGGACTCGTTCTTCGACTCGGTGATGGTGATGGCCGACGACCCAGCCCTGCGCGCCAATCGCCTCGCGCTGCTGAAACGCATGCAGGCCCTGTTCATGCACGCGGCCGACCTGTCACGGCTTCCGGGATAGCGAACGACAATGCAGTGGGTCCGGTCGCTGCTGTTCACCAGCCTGCTGTTCATCACGACCATAGCCTTCGGCGTGGTGGTGCTGCTGAGCGCGCTGCTGCCGCTCAGCATCGAGCAGCGCTACGTGATCCCGCGCTACTGGGGCCTGTTCGAGTGCTGGCTGGCGAAAGCGGTCTGCGGCATGAACTACGTGGTCGAGGGCCGTGAGAATCTTCCGTCGGGGCCGTTCGTCTCGCTGTGGAAGCACTCGACGACCTGGGAAACCATGGCCCAGATGTTCGTGGTGCCTCCCGCTTCGTGGCTGCTCAAGCGCGAGGTGCTGTGGATCCCGGTCGTCGGCTGGGCGGTCGGCACGTACAGGCCCATCGCAATCAACCGCAGCGCCGGTCACTCGGCGGTGAACCAGGTCGTCAAGCAGGGGCGCGAACGCCTGGCCTCGGGCATGGGTGTCGTGGTCTATCCCGAGGGCACGCGCGTTGCGCCGGGCCAGACGCGCAAGTACGGCGTGAGCGGCGCGCTGCTCGCGATCGAGGCCGGGGTGCCGGTCGTGCCGATCGCCCACAACTCGGGTTACCTCTGGCCGCGCCGCAGCCTGCTCAAGAAGCCGGGCACGATCTACGTCGTGATCGGCAAGCCGATCGATCCACCGGCCTCGACGCACGCGAGATCAATCGGCGCGCGCAGGACTGGATCGAGGTCACGATCGCAGAGATCGTAACGCGCCCGGGCGGCAAGCCGGCCTGAAGGAATCGGATGCGGTCGCCGGGGCGACGGCAATTTCAGGAGTTGTACGATGTCCGCGCGGCAAGCCGGCGGTTCGCTACCATGTTGGTTTGCCACCTGGAGTGACCCCGATGCCCACCGAGCGCACGACCGCCCGCAAGTTGCTGACCGGCACCGAATTCCCTCTTCGAGGCCTCGCGCCGTGACGGCATCTGCCTGCTGAGTGCGGCGGAGCTCAAGCGCAAGGTCGAGCGGACCCGGCGCCTGCGCGACAAGTACCGCGACCTGTACAAGCGACAGCGCCTGGCGATGCGTGAACTCACCGGCACCAAGCGGGGCAACAGCGGCGCGGCGAACGCGCGCACGAAGGAAAAGGCGGCGATCTTCCAGGACCTGCTGACGCGGTTCCAGGCGCGCTACGAGCGGGTGACCGCCGCGCCGAAGCGGGTCGCGAAGAAGGCGGCCCGCAAGGCCGTGAACAAGGCCAGCGTTGCGCGGGGGCCGAGCGGGGCCGTGTCGGCCAAGGCACCGGCCGCGACTGCTGCCGCCGCTGGCGCGCCGATCGGCGGCAGCGGCTTCATGAGCCCGCGCGCCAAGCTGACCGAGAGCCGAGCTGCGCGCGCACAAGTCCCGCGGCGTCTCCATCAACGCGCACATCCGTGCCCAGGGGCGGCGCAACCAGGCGAGACGGGATCGACGCTGATCCGGAGCGCCTCACCGTCTGCGAGCGGCGGCGGCGCCTGTCGCAGACGGTGATTCAGGACAAGGGGTCGCCGTCGTCCGGCCGGGATTGGCGCGCGAGCCGCAAGAGCCGGCCTGCCCACCTCCGCGATGCGTGTCAGCCTGGGCCCTCGAGCGCCAAGGGCGTCGTCTGCACCGGCCTGAACAATGACTTTGCCGTCCGTCCCACGGCGCGGCAGACGATCGCGTCGAACGAGCCGCCGACCACCCCACCAACGATCGGCACCGCCTTCGAGAGGTTCACGAAGCTGCGCTCTCCCGCCTTGGTGAGCAGCCGCACCCCGATGCGCTTGTTGATCTCCACGAGCGCACGCCCCGGCACCTGGTGGATGGCACGTTCGGTGAGCTTGTTGCCGGGCGGAATGCCGCTGCCCTTCATCGCCTCCTTCGCCACGTCGCCCGCCAGGCTCAGCAGGATCATCGTCCGCACCCGGTCCACCTCCAGGTCATGCCCGTAGATGCGGGCGATGGCGCCTGCCATGCGGGCCTGCAGCAGCCAGGACGCGCCGAGCGCCGACGGGATCGACAGCGGCAAGGAGATCACCCCGCCTAGCCCGGTGATGAAGCCGCTCGTGAAGTTCTTGGTCGTCTCCCAGTTGATCAGCGAATCGACCCGCTGGTCGTGGTCCTCGTAACCCTGGTCGATCAGGTACTCGGTCGCCAGATCGACCGCACTGGACAGCGGCGGAACGCCTCCGAGCCCGCGCTCGAGCAGGAAATTTGTCAGCCTGGTGGCCCTTGCAGCCGTCGGGGAGCGTTTGGTCATCGCTTTGGATATCCAATTAATACTGTCGATTTGTTACGAAAGCCGTCGATTGGTCGATATAAATACATAAATAGCAGGATTCGACGTCGGCAACCAGGAGCTGTCACAGAATAATTGCTGCATTGCAATAAATAGGGCGTAGGCTTTCAGTCACCCCCAGCCAATGGGCACGAACCGGATCCCGGGCTCGGGTGGAACACGCAGATCGCAACGAGACGGAGAGCTCATGAATACCGAACGGAACTACTTGCTCGCGGTCATTGCCGCATTCATCGCCTGCAGCGTGGTGGCTTACCGCGCGCTGCACCACGCGCTGGGCCAGGCGGTCATCTACTGGTAACCGCACGCCTCGTCCAGTCCCTGCCGTTGGTCGCCGTCGACTGGGCGGTCGGTCACCCGGTCGTCGGCTGCAGCAGAGTCGCACCCAGCAGGCCCACTTTCACGTAGATCAGGGCGCCTTCCTCGCCGGTGAACGGCGTGTGGCGGCTCCATCGCGGGTTGCGCAGCCAGGTGCCGGCCGGGTATTCGCCGTATTCGTCGCGGAACAGTCCCTCGAGCACGAGGATTTCCTCCCCGCCGGGATGACTGTGCGGATTGAAGCGGGTGTTGGGGTCCCAGCGGACCAGCGCCGTACCGACGCCGTCGTGGTCGTGCAACGGCATGACCCACAGTCCCGGCACCAGCCCGGGATGCCATGGCTGCCGGCGGGTGGCGACGCGGACCGGCCGCGCGTCGCCCGCTGTGAACTGCCAGAGCTTCACGAACAGCGTGCAGCCCTCTTGCGAGAACGGCGCATGCGAGCTGCCGGGCGGATTGCGGATGTACGAACCCGCGGGGTAGTCGCCGTCCTCGTCCGAGAACGTGCCCTCGAGCACGAGGATCTCCTCGCCGCCGCCGTGCGTGTGGCGCTCGAAACGCGAGCCCGGGGCGTAACGCACGAGGCTCGTAGCACGGGCGACTTCGCCGCCGACGCGGTCGAGCAGGTGGCGCTGCACGCCCGGCAGAGGCGACGGCAGCCAGTCGTCCGCCTGAGGCGCCGCGACGACCACCCGCTGCCCGAAATCGGCGTTGACCCGCATGATGTCCCGAGAAGCGTGGTTCGGCGCTGCCGCCCAGGTCATCGATGCCTCATCCGCGCCGCGGGCGCCGGGTGGCGTCGACATCCACCCTTTGCCCGGCGGCCCTCGGCTGGAACCGATCGGCGGGTCGCCCCGCGGGCTGAACGGTCAGGCTGAGCGGCCACTGCGTTCGCTTCTGGGAGTACATGAGCTTGTCCGCCTGTTCCCAAGCACGCGCGAGGCCGCCCGCGGCCTCGCGCACCGCCAGCCCCACGGAAGCCTTTACGTGTCGCTGGTCGAGCGCTTCCCTGAGGCGGCTGAGCAGCAGCTCTGCACCAGCGGCGTCGCACTCGACCACGATGAGGCCGAACTCGTCGCCCCCGAGCCGGGCAACGATGTCGATGTCCCTGACCACCTCGCGCAACGCCGACGCTGCGCCAACGAGGAGCGCATCGCCGGCCGCGTGGCCGGAAGCGTCGTTGATTTCCTTGAGCTGGTCGAGATCGATCACGAACACCGTCGCAGTATGGCCGTAGCGACGGCAACGCTCCTCTTCCCGGGCAAGCAGGCGATCCCAGGCACGACGGTTGAGCAGCGATGTGAGCGGATCAACGAGCGACTCGAGCTCGAGGTGCTCGCTGCGGCGGACCTCCTCGGAAAGCTTCAGCTCGGCATCGAGAATCGCGCTCAGCATCGAGGCGAGCAGCTCGATCAGTTCCTGTTCCTCGACGATCGCATCGGGCTGCCTCGCGGGGTCGATGGCGCAGAGGGTGCCGAACAGGCGTCCATCGGCGTGGGTCAGCGGGACGCCGATATAGGCCTTGATCGGCACGTGGCGGCCGACCGGGGCGGCGGCGTAGGCGGGAACGGCCTCGGAGTCCGGGGCGATGCGGGGGCCGTTGCCCTTGACCATCTCGGAGCAGAAGCTGTCCGCCCACCGGATGACCGTACCAGCGCCGACGCTGTAGCCGTTGCCCTCCGACTGGAGAACGATGAAGTCGTCGCCCTGGACGCGCGTGACCATCCAGAGGCTGAAACCGAATCGGCGATGCAGGAACTCGAGGAGCGCGTGACCGGCGCGTTCGAAATCCGGTGGCAGGACTGGCGGCATGTGCACCCTTGCGCGAAGGCGGCTCGACGTGAGAGCGAACCTGTTCGCTCGCGGCGGCCGGGCGGTGTCACCCGGTGCTCACCCGCCCCATTGTGCCGGAATCGCGGTGCACCCGTATTCGGTCGGGCGAGCGGCGCCGGGGGACGTACCGGACGGGGGCACCGACGATGCCAATCGTGATATCCGACGCTACGGGACGCGTGTCGACTTCAGCAGCCCACAGCGGGATTGCAGCCGCCCGCACCCGCTGTCTGGCGGATGTCGTCGATCTGCTGCTTCGACTCGGCGGACTGATTGCGCAACGTGTCCTCGGTCGCGCAGACGAGCTTCGGGATGCGCGTGCCGGCGACGCCGTCCTCACGGCAGTAAAGCGTCTGTCCGTTTCGCCCCGTGCGGGCGTAATAGCCTGGAAACGGGCTCTCGGACTTCACGCGCGCCGGCTGTGCGACGGCTACCGCTGGCGCAACGTCCGCGGCGCCGGTCCCGGTCGTGGTCGGTGCAGTCGGAGTACCCGCGCATGCGGACAGACCGATCACCAGTATCGCGCCGGCGATGACCCGACCTGTGCGTATATTCATGCGAACTCCTCCCGGCGGCCGAGATTGTCATCCGCCGTGAACGGGCACAAGTGATATCGATGGGCCGTTGCCGTCAGGGCGTTCGCTCGCGCGGCCACAGAACCCACATGCGCAGCGGCTGGCGCATGCGCCCGGCCTGCTCGGCCGCATCGCCCTCCCAGCCCCAGAAATAGTCGGCGCGCACCGCACCCACGATCGCGCTGCCGGTGTCCTGTGCCATGACCAGCCGGCGCAACGGCGTGCTCGACAGCGGCTCGGTGGTATCTATCCACACCGGCGTGCCGTAGGGCACGCTCTTTGGATCGACGGCGATCGACCGGCCTGGCGTCAGCGGCACGCCCTGCGCGCCGCGCGGCCCGACGCTCGCATTCGTGAGTGGCTCCTCCCGGAAGAATACGTAGCGCGGATTGGCCCACAGCAGTTCGTTGACCCGCCCCGGATTGCGCCTGGCCCACTCCTTTATCGCGGGCCACGATGCCTCGCTGGCCTGCATTTCGCCCTGGTCGATGAGCCAGCGTCCGACCGACCGATACGGCTGCTCGTTGGTACCGCCAAAGGCGAGGCGCATCGTGCGCTCGCGACCGTCCGGCTCGGTGATGTACAGCCGGCCCGAGCCCTGGATCTGCAGCACCAGCGCATCGAGCGGATCGGCGACCCAGGCGATCTCGCGACCGCGCAGCGAGGCCTGAGCCGCGGGCAGGGTGTCGATCTGCTGGCGAGTCCAGTACGGACGACGCGTCGCGAGGTCCGCGGGCGGCGAGTACAGCGCCACACGGAACGCTCCGCCGGGCTTGCGCTGCGCGGCGATCACGGGCTCGTAGTAGCCGGTGATGAGGCCGTTAGATACACCGTCGTGCGACTCGACTCGAAAAGGCTGCAGGTGCTGCATGAGCCACGCGCGCATCTCGGCGTCGTCGCGCGGCGGCTGTCGCGGCGCCTCGGCGCACAGCGCAGTCCAGGCCGGCGCGGGGCGCTGGCAGCTCTGCACGAGGGCAGGCCACGCGGCCTTGGGCGAGTCCACGTTCCAGCCCGGCAGTTCCTGCCACGCGACCGGGACCCAGCGCGACTGATCGAGGACCACGCTGCCGGCGGGGGGTGTGGCGGTCGGCGGCCGGGAGGGCTTGGCCGGCGGACCCGAGCTGCAAGCGGCAATCGTCCCGAGCGCGATGACGACCAGGCTGCGTGCGATTGCGTCGGCAACAAACGTGCGGGCGGAGCTCGCGGTGCGGGTATTCATGGTTGGGCAAGAGTGTGTCGTGGAGCGGGTCGGAACGAGCGCGCCAGACATTATGTTGCCAGAGCCGCGCCTGCTTCTGGACAGCCTCGCGCCCTATGTGTTCCAGTCCGACGACCTCGTCACCGCGGAGACACCGATGAATTGCTCGAAGGTCCAGGCCGCGATGCTGGCGGCCGTTTGCAGCGTGCTGACATTCGCAGCCGGTTCCGGGCTTGCAGTAGCCGCGCCGCCATCACCGACCGCCAGTAACGTCAGCGCCGAACACGCACGCGTCTTCGAGCACTGGTCCCCGGCACGACGCGCGGCGGCCATCCCTCGCGATCTCGTGCTGGACGCGCGCGGCCAGGGCTACCTGCGTCGGCCGGACGGCGGCCTGGAGCTTTATGGCAACCGCCTCGCGGAAGCCGAAGACACCGGTACCGCGAAGCCAAACGCCAAGCCGGGCGGCGGCGGCGGTGGCGACATCACCCCGCCGACGATCAGCAACTTGAACCCGGGCAACGGTGCGACGATCGGTGCCGCCTACACTTTCCAGGCGACAGTCGCCGACTCCAGCGGGCTGCGCTCGGTGAGTTTCCGGATCCAGAAGGGCACCGCGGCAGCGCAGTCGTTCTCGGCCTCGGCGGCGGGCAACGACCTTTGGCAGGTGTCGCTGAGCGGCTTCACCGACGGCGACTGGTCGTGGTCGGTGATCGCCAAGGACAAGGCCGGCAACACGGGCACTTCGGGCACGATGGCCTTCAAAGTCAGCACCAGTGGCGGCGGCGGTGGCGGCGGCACCAGTGGCGACAGCGTCACCAACGCACCTTGGGTCGACGACGGCGACGTCCAGACGGCGGTGGGGCGCATCTACTTCGAGATGCCGAGCAACGCGCGCCGTACTCGCTGGGCCGGATACGTCTGCTCCGGTACGGCCGTGCAGTACGGAACGGCCGTGCCGAACCTCGAGAAGGAACGATCGATCATCCTGACGGCGGCGCACTGCGTGTATGACGACGCGAACAAGGCCTTCGCGCGCAAGGTGCTGTTCGTCCCGAACCAGGACGCGACCACCGGCTCCGGCACGGACCTCAACTGCAGCAACGATCCGCTCGGCTGCTGGACACCGATGTTCGGCGTCGTGGACGTGAACTGGACCACTCGCACCTTCCCCGACAACATTCCCTGGGACTACGCCTACTACGTCGTCAGCGATTCGGGCGCGCACAGCGGATCGGCGGCGCCCGAAGCGCTCGACGCGGCGGTGCCCGAGCTGCCGGTCAAGTTCACGGCGCCGAGCGTCAACGACGGGACCGCCGGCAAGGGCACGCCCGACTTCACCCACGCGCTCGGCTATTCCTACAGCGACGACCCGAACTTCATGTACTGCGCCGAGGACATGACCACCGAGGGCACGGCGAACTGGTGGTTGCCGAGCTGCGGCCTGTCCGGTGGCTCCTCCGGCGGCCCCTGGGCGCAGCCGCTGTCGGGCGGCACCGGTCCCATCATCTCGGTCAATTCGTGGGGCTACACGACCTCGCCCGGCATGGCCGGTCCGAAGCTCAACGGCACATCGGCATCGTGCGTCTTCGATCGGGCGAAGACGGGCACCGTCGCGACGCCGGTCGCGGACGGCGATGCGGGCATCACGGTGACCAACTGCCCATAGCCGGCATCTCGATCGGCTTCGAATCACGAGGGTGATAGACACGGCCGGGTTCCTGCGAAGGGACCCGGCCGTTCTTCAACCGATGTACCGCCGAGTCACCCTCGTCGCAGTCGTACAGTGCAACCTGGCGGAGGCTCGAGCATGAACGCAGGCCGCACTCCGTGGAGCGACGAACAGATCGAGGCTCGCCTGCCCTCGCCGGCGGGCACGGCGCACGCGGACCGCGCCGCACCCTGGCGGGAAGCGGCGAAGACACTCGACCTCGAGCGCCTGCCGCTCACTTTCGAAGTCAACGCAGGCGAGGCGGCAATGCAGGGCGTGCGCTGGCTGCTGCGCGCCGCGGTGATCGCATTGCTGCCGCTTGGCGGCTGGGCGTGGCTGATCGCCGGCGATGAGACCGGGCTCGTGGAGAAGGTGCTCGCCACGGTGCTGCTGCCCGGCATGCTCGCAGGGCTCGCGCTGTGGATCTGGCTCGTGCATCGCGGCACGCCGCGCCGCCAGCGACTGATGCTGTGGCGCGACCGCGTGCGCTACGAAGATCCCGAGGGCGCGTGGGAACAGCGCATGCGCGACTACGCGGGGCTTGCGCTGCGCCAGCGGCGGACCAATCACGCCCGGCCCGGACCCCGGCGCCGAACTTACTCCGCCGCCGAACGCGAGCTGCGCATGGATCGCGACGTGTGGCTGTGGTGGATCGAGCTGGTGCACGAGGATCCCGCACGCGATCTCGTGCTGTGGGCCTCGGATGAGGATTTCGCCGGCGGCGACGGGCTCGAGCTCGTCGGTCGCATGTCGGAGAAGTTCGGCCTGCCCGTGCTCACGACCTCGGGGCTGCGCGAGGCCACGGCCGACGATGAACGGCGAATGGCTGAGCACGTCAGCCCATGGCAGGCCGTGGCGCGCCGGCTGGGTCGCAAGAGCGTCCCGTCACCTTCAGAGCCCGACTGATCCTCCTGACTGGCATCGCGCCAGCGGGACGAGTTCGGCATCCGCTACCCGGCTGCGCCGGGCGCAATGCGGTTGCTTTGCGCCGCGCGGAGAATGGTGACGGAAAGGAGTGTCACCATGAACCAGCATGGATATCGCGTACTACTGCGGTCGGTCGCGTGGACTGCGTGGACCTTGCTTGCGCTGGCCGGCTGCGGCGGTGGAGGTGGCGGCGGAAGCGGGGGCGAAGACTCGACCTCGACGCCCGTGATCAGCAACCTGCTGTTCTCACCGACGTCGCTGCTGCAGTTCGATGGCGACGGCACGTCATTCGTCTCGGGGACGATCGACTTCTCCGACGCCGGCCGTGACCTCGCTTCGCTCACCCTCGTCACGCAGGGCCAGACCCTGACGACGCCGATCCCGGGCATCGCCGGCATGGCCTCCGGATCGCTGCAGGGCGCCCTGACCGTCGACACACGGACGATCGGAACCTACCCGTTCGACGTCTACGTGACCGACGCCGGCGGACGCCGCTCTAACTCATTGAACGGCACCTTCGCCGTCCGCCCGAACGACACGGGCGAGCGCTGGACGGTCCGCCCCCTGCCGCTGCCGTCGGGCTCGACGGTCACCCTGAGGCGCGTACGCTGGCTCGCCTCGCAGTTCGTCGCCGTCGGCGAAGGCATTTTCACCTCGCCCGACGGGATCACCTGGACCGAGCGACAAAGCGGCGTCACCTCGAGGCTGGAGGACGTGGCCTGGAAGGGTGGGCAGTTCGTCGCCGTCGGCGGCGAGGGCACCGTGCTCACCTCGCCAGACGGCGCAACGTGGACGCGGCAGGTCACGCCCGCCGCGACGTGGGCGGAGCTGTGGGGCGTGGCTGCGTCGGGCGATCGGCTCGTCGCGGTGGGCCTGCAATACATCCCGGTGACGGGCGACCACGTGTCCGTGATCCTGACCTCGACGGACGGCACGGTGTGGAACGAGGTCCTGCCTCGGCAGTCCGTGTTGCTCCACCGGGTCGTCTGGTCGGGCGACCGCTTCGTCGCGGTCGGCAGCTCGAGCGGCGAGCCGATGGCCAGTGCGATTGCGCTCGTGTCGCCGGACGGCCTCGCGTGGACGCGTCACGCCGTGGGCGCGACCTCGATCACCGTCCTCTATGACCTGGTCTGGAGCGGCTCGCAATTCGTCGCCATTGGATACGGCGGCGCGGTCCGCTCACCCGACGGCATGAGCTGGCAGCAGGTCGGCGCCGGATCGATCACGTCCAGCGACGCGATCGGCTGGAGCGGCCAGCGGTTCCTGGCCTGCGGGGTCGTGTACTGCCAGTCCTCGAGCGACGGCGTGGACTGGACCTATCGGCAGCTGCCCGTCACCGGTGCCTCGGTGCGAGGACTCGCCTGGGCGGACACGCGGTGGGTCGCAGTGGGCAACGCGTCGCTCGTGCTCACGTCGCCTTGAGGTTCACTGCGACACCAGCGGGGTGTGGTCAGCTGCGTCGGCGTGTATCGGCGGCCGTCGAACACTGACGCAGGCGGCGCGGCTGGTCGATGTGCCGGCGCCAGACCTCCATGGGATCCCAGCCGGTCTGCGACCGATCCGCCCACGAATGCACCGCGGAAGTCGTTGCGGCACGCGTGTCGGTCCCGGAGCCTACCGCAGCGGGAGCGCTCGGGCACCACGGGTCCGTGGATGTGTCGTCGATCTTCCTGATCACGCGGGCTCGTGATTCCACCAAGGGCTCTCCGTCGGGTCGGCTTTGTTCGGCAGCCGATAGTCCCAACGATCGCCGCATGCCGTCCAATTAATTGTTGTCCTCATCTCGATGTCTTTTGCTCATGAACGGGTCTGCGATCCGCTCAGACTGCGGGTGTGCCGGCCTGACCCAGGATCCCTCGGAAGCGACCATTTTTCTCAACGATTAATGTTAACAGGAAATTGTTATTCAGAATGAAAGCTGTTTATCGATAGCTCATTTATAAAGTCCTAGTGCCTAACGACCGCATCCCGGCCATGCCGGTTAACCCCGCGACGTGCGCTCCGCCGTTTACAGGTATGCACCCCTGCAAACGGAGCACGAGTCATGAGCAAGCCCATCTCCCGCCGCACGCTGCTGGCCGCCGCGACCGCACTCGTGACGGGGATCGCCCCGCTGGCCGTCTCGCAAGCCGACTCCTTGGCACGCGTGGACATCTACGACCGCAGCATCGGCATGGAGCTGCCGGTGTACCGGCATAAGGGGCGCCGTTACGTCGCCGGGCAGCCCGGCAATGAGTACGCCATCCGCATCCGGAATCACACCGGCGGCCGGCTGCTGGCGGTCGTGAGCGTCGATGGGGTCAATGCCGTCACCGGCGAGTCCGCCTCACCCGACCAGTCGGGCTACGTCCTGGAACCGGGCGGCTACGTGAACATCCAGGGCTGGCGCAAGGACCTGGACCGCACCGCGGCCTTCTACTTCTCGGACCCGGGCGATTCGTATGCCGCCCGCACCGGGCGGCCCAAGGACCTCGGTGTGATCGGCGTGGCGCTGTTCCGCGAACGCGACTTCGACCGGCTCACGCTGCTCGGCCGCGAGCGCAGGCCAGCCATGCCCAGTCCCCAGGCGCCGGCCGAGGCCGACGCGGCCGGCGACTCCAGGGCCCGGGGCGAGGCGAGCACGGCGGAGTACGCCGCGGCGGCACGACTGCCGTCGCTCGGCACCGGGCACGGTCGAGGCGAGTACTCGCCCGTCGAGCAGGTCGCGTTCCAGCGAGCGAGCACGCAACCGGATGAGCTGATCGCCATCCGTTACGAGCGTCGCGAAGCGCTGGTCGCAATGGGTGTGCTGCCGGAGCCGCGTCTGCGCCGCTGGCCCCGCCAGCCCGATCCGTTCCCCGGTGCGCTGGGATTCGTCCCGGACCCGTGACCCTCGCGATTGCCGCAACCGGGCCGCGCGTCGATACTGCCCATCGGATGCAATCGCTGCCCGCCGAGCAGGAGTCGCGCACCGACGAGGCGCTGATGCGCGCCTACGGCCGCGGCGATGTGCGCGCGTTCGAGATCCTGTACGCGCGGCACAAGGGCGCGACCTACCGGTACTTCCTGCGGCACGCGGGCGGCCAGGCCGCCACCGCAGACGAGCTGCACCAGGACCTGTGGCTGAAGGTCATCGGTGCGCGCGAGCGCTACGAGACGCAGGCGAAATTCTCGACATGGCTGTACACGCTCGCCCGCCGTCGGATGATCGATCACTGGCGCGCCCATGACGGACTGTCGCTCGCATCGCTCGAGGACGCCGAGATCCTCACCGAGGCGGAGGCGTCGCTCGCAGAATTGCGCGACGGCACCAACGACCCGCTCGGCGTATCGCTCGACTTCGAGGCTCGGCAGCGCCTCTTCGCCGCGCTCGCCGACGTGCCGACGCTGCAACGCGATGCGTTCCTGCTGCACGTCGAGGGCGGCCTGTCACTCGCGGAGATCGCCGGCCTCACGGCTGCATCCGCCGAGACGGTGAAGAGCCGGTTGCGTTACGCGTACCGCCGACTGCGGGCGGCGCTGGAGGACCTGCAATGAGCAGCAACCACGACCGCGAGCGACCCGGATCGGCCGGCGAGGATGCCGCCGTGGCACGCGCGTGGCGGCAGGCCTCGGATGAGCAGCCGCCGGCACGGCTCGACGCCGGGATCCTCGCAGCCGCGCACCGCGCCGTTCAGGACGAGGAGGCGGGCGCGAAGACCGTCCCTCTTCATCCGCGCGCTCGGCGACGCTGGATGCAATGGCAACCGCTGGCCGCGGCCGCCACGGTGGCGGGCCTGGCGTTCGTGCTCGTCCAGACGCTGCCGGGTGAACGCGAGGTGGCGCCGCCCATTCGCATCGAAGCCCCGGCACCTGCACCGGCACCCCCTCCGGCCCAGGCTCCGACGCCGGCACCGGATGCCGCACTCGAGACGCGCCGCAGCGTACTCCCAAGCGTGGCCACAGAAGCGCCGGCGTCACCGGATAGCGGGCAAACCGTGCGCGACCGAGGCGCAGAGAGCGCTGCCCGGTCACCCACGGCCGAGGTGGACGCCGATGTCGCGGATACGGTGCGGGACGCCCGGATCGACGAGCGCAGAGGCGTGATGAGCGAGGCGTCCGGCGACGCCTACTCTGCGGAGGCGGCCGCACCGGCCGCGGCTCGTGCCCCGAGTGCCGTTGCACTGCCGAGTGCCGCGGACTGGACCGCCCGAATCGAGGCATTGCACGCGTCGGGCGACCTCGCAGATGCGGCGGACGCCCTGCGCGCGTTTCGCGCGGCCGACCCGGCTGCGGATGCGTACCTGCCCAACTCGTTGCGCGAGTGGGCACGGACGGTGGAGTGACCATCCGGCGCCAGCCCATCTGGCCGCGGCATATCCTCGAGCGCATCCTCGAGGAGGTCCGTGCGGCCCAGCCGGCGCGGGCGGTGATGATCGAGCGGCTAATGGACCTGTTGTTTATCGAGGCGATTCGCGACTACCTCGTCGCGCTGCCACAGTCGACGCTACCGCAGGACCCAGGTCGGCTCAGTGGTCCGTGGTCGCCTGCACCACGGCCGAGTGCTCTGCGCGGGTATCGAGCCCGTGACCCTTGCGCCCACCCCGACAGAGTGCGGCCGCGCCCAGCGTGCCCTTGATCATCAGGCCGGCTGTATCCACGCAGCGGCTCACCAATGCCGCGGCGCCCTCGTGGAGGCTTGCGGATTCGCGCACGTAGCGTTCGTTGTTCTCCATGTCCTCGGCACTCCACCCGCGGGAGTGGGCGACGTAGGGAAACTGCGGAAACTGGCAGCCGATCTCCGCGAAGAAGCCGAGCATCTGGCCCGCGACCGCCTGCACGTTGTCCTGCCCGCCGGTGATGATGAATCCGGCGACCTTGTCGCGCAGCAGGTGCCTGTTGGCGATCGTTTCCTGGTTCTGGATGCAGTTCATGCGCTCGACCATCTTGTAGTAGAGGCTGCTCGCGCCGCCCCACCGGATCGGCGTCGAGACGATGATCACGTCGGCCCAGTGCACGACGCCCTCGTAGACCTGCTCCATCTGGTCGTCCGCGTCCATCTGCGTGATCGAGCAGGGCCAGGTGCAGGCGCGGGACGACTTCGAGTAGAAGCCCTCGCACTCGCGAAACTTCAGATCCCGGATCGCGATCAGTCGGGTCTCGCAATCCAGCGCCTGGGCTGCGTGGCGCAAGGCGGACTCGAGCAGGTCTTCGGAGGTGCTGTAGCGTGGCTGGCCGGCGGTCATCGTGGTGGTCGAAAGGCCGAGCACCCGGACGGGACCATCCGCACGTTGCGGCTTGCGGGCCAGCGGATGTGGCTCATGCGCCTTGCGCGACCTCTTGGTCGCGGCCTGCCGCTGCACGAGGACGCGGCCCTCCTCGACACGGACCTCGTGCGCAGGGACGCGATCCGCCTCGTAGCCGGGCTCGCCTTCCCCGGTGCGGCAGTGGAACTTCCAGAAGTGCCACGGGCAGACGACGTATTCGCCGTCGAGCCTGCCCTCGCCCAGCGGTCCGCCGACGTGATTGCAGACTCCGGAGATCGCGCTGAACTCTCCGTCCTTGCAGACCAGCGCGATCCGCGTGCGCCCCAGCAGCACCTGCTGCAGGGGCTTGCGCCGCAGCTCGTCCGCTGCCCCGACGTCGATCCAGGGCTCTAAGCCTGGTTGCATGCGAGCTCTCCCTCAATTCGTGCATCAACCGTGTGCAGATAAGGCGTTGCTCACGGCGTGGCGAATACGCGCTCGCCATCCACCCAGGTGGACAGCACCTTGATCGTGGGCAGGCGAGCGGCGTCCACGGCCAGCGGATCGGCGTCGAGCAGCACGAAATCGGCCCGCAGGCCGGGCACGAGCTGGCCGACGTCGGCTTCCGTGAAGCCCGCCCACGCCGCATCGGCCGTGAAGCCCCGCAGCGCCTCGGCGGGAGTGAGCTTCTGGTCGGGCAGCCAGCCGCCGGGCGGCCGGCCCGCGAGGTCCTGGCGCGTGACGGCAGCAAATAGGCCGAGCCGCGGATCCGCCGATTCGACGGGGAAGTCCGAGCCGAGTGCGAGCCGGACGTTCGACTGCAGGAAGCGGCGCCACGCGTAGGCGCCCGCGAGGCGCTCGCGACCGACGCGGGACTCGGCCCACGGCATGTCGGAGGTCGCGTGCGTAGGCTGCATCGAGGCGATCACGTGCAGTTGCTCGAACCGCGGAATGTCGGCCAGCGTCGCGACCTGCGCGTGCTCGACGCGCCAGCGGTGATCGCTGCGCGCAGCTTCGCCGAGCACCTCGGCATAGTCGTCCAGCACCAGGCGATTGCCGCGGTCGCCGATGGCGTGGGTCGCCACCTGCACACGGCAGGCACGCGCCTTGCGCATGGCCGCGAGCAGCTGCTCCGGCGGCGTCACGAGCAGGCCGCGATTGCCGTGGTCGTCGCTGTACGGCTCGAGCAGAGCTGCGCCGCGCGAGCCGAGCGCGCCGTCGGCGTAGAACTTCACGCCCGCCATGCGCACGCGACCCGAGCCGTGCTGGTAGGGCCCGTCCCGGCACAGCGCTTCGAGCGCCTCGGCATCACCGTCGGCGTAGGCGACGACCCGCAGCGTGAGCCGGCCCTCGTCGGCAAAGCGCCCGTAGAGCTCGAGGTCCGCGAGGGACGTGCCCATGTCGTGCACGCCCGTGAGCCCGACGCGCGCCGTGGCCTCGAGCGCGCGCTCCAGCGCCTCGGTGCGGAACGCCGCGTCGGGCCGCGGTACGACGGTGTCCACGAGGCTGGTCGCCGCGTCGATGAACACGCCCGTGGGTCGTCCGTCGGCACGGATGACCTGGCCGCCCTCCGGCTGCCAGTCGCCCGCGAGATCCCGTTCGACGCGCCGCAGCGCCGCGGAATTCGCCCAGCCCGCGTGGCCATCCACGCGCTCGAGCCAGACCGGCCGGTCGGGGAAGGCGGCATCGAGGTCAGCCGCTGTCGGGAAGGATTTCCCGGGCCAGAGATTCTGGTCCCAGCCCCGGCCGAGCAGCCACGCGCCTGCCGGCAGATCCGCCGCGAACGCCTTGAGGCGCGCGGTGACTTCCGCGGTGCTGCGCGCACCGACGAGATCGGCGCGCATCAGAGCGTAGCCGAGCCCCATCAGGTGCGCGTGGGCATCGATCAGGCCGGGCACGACGGTCGCACCGCGCGCATCGTGCACCTCCGCACCCGCCGCTTTCGCCATGACTTCGTCCCGGGTGCCGACGGCGACAACGCGGCCATTCGCATCCCAGGCCAGCGCCTCGGCGAGCGGGCGGTCATCGGCCTGCGTGTGGATGCGGGCGTTGACGAGCACGCCGGCGCGGGGGTTCGCGGTGGCGGATGCAGCCGCGTCGCTGAGCAGCAGTGAGGCAATCGCGGCGATCAGTGCAGCATGGTGGGTATTCATGGTCGCCGGATTGTATGCGGTGGCGACGGCGCTCGGGGGCCACGGCCTAGTCCGGTCGGGAAAGAAGCTCCATTTCGGGCAGTCGCGCGTGTCAAGATTCAAGATTGTTTCGATTGCAACAGTCGTTGTTTCTGTCGAAACACATGGGGTATGCTGCCATCAGGAGGAACCGCCATGGGCGCAAAGGCCATCGCAGCATTCGAAACCGTCGCTTCCGAGGACCGGGGCGCGCTCGCGCGCATGGTCATGAAGCTGCTCGAGCACTGGCAGCTCGGCACGGAGGACCAGGCCGCACTGCTCGGGCTCGCCGCCGGCAACCGCGCCGCGCTGGGCCGCTATCGGCGCGGCGAGGCGATCGGCGGCGGCCGCGACCAGCTCGAGCGGGTCGGCCACCTGCTCGGCATCCACAAGAGCCTGCGGCTGCTGTTTCCGCAGAACCCCGATCTCGCCTACCGTTGGATGACGACGCGCAATCGCGCCTTCGACAACCGCACCCCGGTCGAGGTGATCAAGGACCAGGGGTTCGCGGGGCTGCTGATCGTGCGCGGCTACCTCGACCGGGCTCGCGGCCGGTAGGCGCGCCGCTCGTGAACGAGTTCTTCTCGCGTCTCGCAGTCGTCGATACGCACCGGGACCTGCGCCGCAACATCGTCTCGCTGCGCGAATCGCGCAATCTATTCGACGACCTGAGCAGCGACCCGGCCGAGCAGGTGCTCGCGCAGCAGGTCGAGAGCGCGGTGAAACCGCTGCAGTACCACTCGCCGACCCCGGTGATCCACCGTCCGTTCGAGGAAGCCGAGTGGTTCAACGCCATCGGCTGGCCGTTCCAGCACTGGCAGAGCAGCCGCTACTCCGACGGCAGCTTCGGGGTGTGGTACGGCGCCGACAGTGTGCAGGCGAGCGTCTACGAGACCGCCTACCACTGGTACCACGGGCTGCTGCTCGATGCGGAGGGATTCGCCGGCGAGGCCGTGGCCATCGAACGCAAGGTCTACAACGTGGCCTGTGTTGCGCTGATCCTCGACCTGCAGCCGTGCGTCGACGAGTTCCCGGCCCTGTTGCACAAGACCGACTATTCGTTCACCCAGCAGGTCGGCTCGCGGCTGCAACACGAGGGCCATCCCGGGCTGCTTGCGCCGTCGGTGCGCTACCCGGAGGGGCTCAACTACGTCGTGTTCAACCACGCGGTGCTGTCCAGCCCGCGCGTCAACTGCATGCTCACCTATCGCCTGAAGGGCGAGCACATCCTCATCGAGAAGCGCCCCGGTCAGACCTGGCGCCGGATCCCTGTCGCTGAGCTTTGAGCGCCGGACGCTCAGCCACGCGTGCCGCGGACGCGCCGGCGCGTCTTGCCTGCACCGCGCCGACTGGCGGCCGGAGTCCGCTTCCTGCCCTTGGCCGTAGTCTTGGCCTTGCTCGTTGCCTTTGCCTTTGCCTTTGCCTTGGTCTTGGTCTTGGTCTTGGTCTTGGTCTTGGTCTTGGCCTTTGCTTTTGATTCGGCTTTCACCACGGCCGTCGACCTGGCCCGCGCGGGAGCCTTGGCATTGCGTCGCGCAGTTTTCTTTGTTTTCGTCGGCTTCGCTGCGCGAGGCCGCACGACCGACTTGCGCACGTCGCCCGCCGCGCCCTTCAGCGCCGTCACCGCTCTGGCAAGATCCTCGACGATGCGTTGACGCGTGGCCTGAATCACGTCGCCCTGGAGGCGTGCAAAGTCGCGGGCCGTCTCGGTGTACGACAGCCGCTCGATCTGCCCCGCGGCGTCGGTGAGCGCCGAGGTCACGATATCCGCCTGCAGCTCGATCAGGTCCTGCGCCGCCCCGTGCGTCGCCTCGTTGACGCGCAGTCCCGACTTCGCCAGCTCCCGCACGCGCTGGTTCAGCGCCTTGATGCGTGACGCCGACGACCGCGCGGCTTCGCGCGCCGCCTTGATCCGCGACTGGCGCAGGTTCTTCATGAGATCGACCAGACCTTCGCGCTGCTCGGCGATCAACTCGCTCAAATTGATACTCATGGCATCTCCCCCGCAGGTTGCTCGTGGGGCCCGGCTGCAGTCCCGTGCATGGCGGGCTGGGTGCAGCAGGTGTCCTGATTCCAGACGGCATGATGTTACACCGACGACGGATACCGCAATCGGGCCGACCGGTCGAGCCGCGGCCCGGCTGAACGTCCGGCGCCCGTGGTCGCGCCCGCGACCTCGTTGCGCTGGACCTCCAGTGAATCCCGGTCGAAGTTTCAGACGAACACATGACGCGTGGCCGCGCCTTGACCCGATCGACGAGGCCGGCGCGCCGCTCCACCTGATCGTGCAACCACCCGCGCCTCGACGGGTCCCTGGAGAGCACCCCCGATGAACAGTCTCTTTGAACCGACCACGCTTGCCGGCCTCCCGCTGCAGTGCCGCATCGCCATGGCGCCACTCACCCGGAACCGGGCGGACGCGATGGGCGTGCCGCGGCCCTTCGTGCGTGACTACTACGCCCAGCGCGCCAGCGCCGGTCTCGTCATCTCGGAGGGCACCCAGACTAGCTTTGCCGGCCAGGGCTATTGCCGCACACCCGGCATCCACACGCCCGAACAGGTCGCCGCCTGGAAGCGCGTGACGGACGCCGTGCACGCGCGGGGCGCGAAGATGTTCATGCAGTTCATGCACTGCGGCCGCATCGCGCACCCGCTCAACCGCCAGGTTCCGGATACACCCGTCGCGCCCTCGGCCGTGAAGCCCGCCGGCCAGATGTGGACCGACCAGCAGCAGCTGCAGGATTTCCCCACCCCGCGGGCGCTCGAGACCAGCGAACTGCCGGCGCTCATTGACGAGTTCGTCACCGCGGCACGGAACGCCATCGCGGCCGGCTTCGACGGCGTCGAGCTGCACGCCGCCAACGGCTACCTGCTGAACCAGTTCCTCGCCTCGAACACCAACCTGCGCACGGACGGTTACGGCACCTCGCTGCACGGCCGCATCCGCTTCGTGGTCGAGGTCGCCGAGGCGGTCGCCGCGGCGATCGGTGCGGCAAGGACCGCGATCCGCGTCTCGCCCGGCCACATGTTCAACGATCTCGTCGACGCCAATCCGCTCGAGACGCACCGCGCGCTGCTCGATGCCCTGCCGACCGCGGACATGGCCTACGTACACGTGATGCTGCCGGACGCCTTCAGCCCGAAGCTCAACAATGCCGGCGACCCACAGGCCGTGCTGCCCGCCCTGCGTCCGCACGTGAAGGGCGCCCTGATCGCCGCCGGCAATCTCACCGCCGCGAGCGCCACCACGATGCTCGACTCCGGGCTCATCCAGCTCGCCGTGTTCGGACGACCATTCATCGCCAACCCGGATCTCGTCGAGCGGCTGAAGACGGGTGCGCCGCTCGCAGCCCTGCGCGAGGACCTGCTCTACACCGCGGATGCGGAGGGCTACAGCGACTACGACGCCATCAGTCAACCGGTGACGTAGCCCCGACAGCCCCCGGCACCCGGCCCTCGGTCCGGTCCGCGAAGACCTGCTCGGGACGTTCGGCGATGCCGGGCAGGGTCGCCGGGTCAATCTGGATCTGTATTCGATCCTCATGCGGCGCGCGCAGACGGCAGGTTTCGACCAGCGCGTAGACGCTCTCCTGGAGATCCGGAACCGATTCATCCAGTGTCCGTGCAGCGCGCCCGACCGGCTCGAGCGGATGGATCTGCAGCAACTGGGCTCCCTGCTCGATCGCGAGCGATTGGCCGACGGCGTCCAGCCTTGAAGAGCAGCAGGCGCCCACCCTTGGCCACTCCGGGGTGATGCAACCGCCAGACACTGTTGGAATCGCGCGTCATGCAGGGTCCGGACTCGACGCCGGTTCACGCGCGCCGCGAAGAAAAAGGGCTGGCGGTTCGGCCGCCAGCCCTTGTTCCAATCGACCGCTGGTCAGGCGTTGGCGCGCACCGACAGGCCGCGGCGCCGACGCGCGGCAAGGCCGACGAAGCCAAAGCCGGCCATCAGCATCGCCCAAGAGGGCGGTTCCGGCACCGCATAGCCCTGAAAAGTAGCGTCGACCGCTGCAAGAAACGGTTCCCCATCTGTCGTTGTCGCGAAATTGTAGTCCGTGAATCGGCCTCCCACGGCAATGCTGCCGCCGCTGAACTGGATGGTGCGGCCACCGTTCAGGATCTCGACAATCGGGAATATGTCGGACAGGCCTACGATCCCATCGCCATTCGCATCATCGAAGAAGGCATCAACAGTGGGATCCCGCTCGATGGTGAAGTTGAAAGGCTCCGGCTCTATGGCAGTCCCCACCAGCGAAAGGGTGAAGCCGGTAATGATGTACTTCGTGTTGTTGTAGAAGCGCAGCGCGTCGGCCAGAAATGGATCCGCGGGATAGCCCGCAGGATAGGTCACAGTCTTGCCAGGCCTGTCAGCCGTAAGGAACGGTTCGCCTGTTGCGGGATTGATCAGACCAGGCAGGTACAGGCCCACCACATTCTCGGCCGGCCCCGTGCCCGGATAGGAGTTGAAGACGGGTTCGATGATCAGAGTTGCACTGGCCGGCGCTGCGATCGCCAGCGCGGCCCCGGCAGCGAGGCCCGCCCTCACTGCAACGGAAGAGACTGACTTTGACATGGAGTCCTCCTGATTGCTTCGTATTGCTTCGTGGCTGGCGCGCCTCGGGCAGCGACATGGGACGGGTGGGCGCCTTGACCCCAAGGCGACTCACCCTGTTGCGCCCGCGGCCCGTCGACCTTTACGTGCCGCGAGGCAGCGAATCACGAAGCCGGCGCGAAAGAACCGCGAAAAATGTGCGAAATTTGGGGCAACGGGACCTGCCGAGACCACGATGCCCGCACAGGAGGTCGATCGCCCTGTTCGCGCGCACTCGGGCTGCCTGCCCGAGCTGTCGCGCGACACGCTGCATTTCCACACCGCCGTTGATCTCGATGCAGCCTTGGTCAACCGCGACCGTTACGGCTCCCTGGCGAGCCGCGGCCGACCGTGAGCGCCGAGATCCGCACCGTCACCGTTAAGAAAAGTCCGGCACGCCCTCCGCTGGTCAATGGGTATCGTGCGGCAGTCCAGGGACAGCAGGCCGCACTGCTTGCACGCCATGAGGCGGACGTCGAGCAGGCGGCCGAAGGGGTTCAATCGGCGACGCATTCGCACTGAACGGCCCGAAACCGTGTTCGCCCGGTACGCGAAATGAGGGGAGTCGCCCAATGTCCGGGCGACGAATCACAACCCGGAGAATGTCCATGCGCATCCTGCGTTCCCTTCGTTCATCCCTGGCCACTGCGGCCGCAGTTGGCGCGCTGGCGATCGCCCCGACGAGCTTTGCCGACCAGCATGGCAAGGACCATGCCTCGAAGCAGGACATCGTCGACACCGCAGTTGCCGCCGGCGACTTCAAGACGCTCGCCACCGCCCTCACCGCCGCCGGTCTCATCGACACGCTCAAGGGCAAAGGACCGTTCACGGTCTTTGCACCCACGGACGCGGCCTTCGCCAAGCTGCCCGCCGGCACGGTCGAGTCGCTGCTCAAGCCCGAGAACAAGGCGAAATTGACGTCGATCCTGACCTATCACGTCGTGCCCGGTAACGTGAAGGCGGCCGACGTCGTCAAACTCACGGGCGCGAAGACGGTCAATGGCCAGTCCGTGACGATCAAGGTCGTCGACGGCAAGGTGATGGTCGACGGTGCCAACGTCATCAAGACCGACATCGCGACCAGCAACGGTACGATCCACGTGATCGACTCGGTGCTAATGCCGAAGTAACACGATCGCACCGGAAGGCGGCGGGCGCCTGACCGCGCCCGCCGCCTTGCGAGCGTTCGGAGCCATTCTTGAGTCGTTATCAAGAAAGCTGCTCACCGGGGTAGCGAACGCATCCGGCGCCCACCACGGGTCGCCATGACTGTCAGCCGGCGTGCAGGCTTGACCAGCAACCGGCGCTCACCGTTGACCACTCCGGAGTGATGCAATCGGCCGGATCTCTTAAGAATCGCGCGATTTATCCCTGGTCCGACTGCGGTGCCGGTTCGCCCGAGTATCTGGTCACGCTTCGATGCTGATTGACACGTCTGGAGCCGCTGAGATAGTTCCCGTCTTAGAATGCGGCAGAGCACGCCCATCGATCGGCTCGGGACGCGCCACTACGTCTTACGAGCTGGCGCGGCGCACATCGCCGTGTGGAAGAATATTCAATCGGCGCGTTTTCGTTTTCTAGAGTGCGTCGGCGCCGTCAATCCGCCGGATTGTGCCTCTCGAGAAACGCCTCGAGCCTGCGCAGCCAGTCAGCGAGGTTGTCGGCGTCGCTCAGTCCATGCCCCTCGCCCGGGTACAGAACGTAGTCGTGGGCCTTGCCGGCCTTCTTGAGCGCCGTCGCATACATCTCCGACTGCCTGACCGGCACGATCTGATCCTCCTCGCCGTGCGCCAGAAGTACTGGTACGCGCAGGCCCGCAACGCCGAAGTACGGCGAAATTCCATCGAGGTCGAAGCCCTCGTCCCCTTCCACCGTCGAGCGCCAGTCCTTCCGTCCGCGCCGATCGCCGAACGATTTGAGCTGATAATTGAGGTGCCGTCCCACGTCCGTGACACCCGCGAAGCTCGCCGCGCACCGGTATCGCTCGGGGTTGCGGGTGGCGCCCCAAAGCGCCGCGTATCCCCCGTAGGAACTGCCGACCAGGCGAACCCGCTTGGGATCGACGATCCCCTGGCCGACCAGCCAGTCCACGCCATCGTCGAGGTCGTCCTGCATGCGGCGACCCCACTGGCCCTGACCTTGCTGGTAGAACCCGGCTCCATACCCGGCCGAGCCGCGGTAGTTCGGTTGCAGCACCGCGTACCCACGGTTGGCGAGGAACTGCACCTCGGTGTCGTAGCCGAGTTCGTCCCGAACGCCGTACGGTCCGCCGTGCGGCATGACCACGAGCGGCAGCCCTTTCGGTTCCCGCCCGAGCGGCAAAGTCAGGTAGGCGGGGATCTCCAGTCCATCGCGAGCCCTGTAGCGTGTGTACGCTGTCGCCGGGAGCTGCGCCGGATTCAGGCCGTCGTGAACTACGGCAACCTGCTTCAGTAACGCGTTGCCTGGCACGTAAAGATAGTAGGAGCCCGGATCGTTTGCAGCCCCGGACCAGATCAGAAGTCGCTTGCCGTCCTGGCTCCGCGAGACGAGGTGGTTCATCCGTCCCGGCAACGTGGCGTCGATCCGATCCTGGTGAGTCCTCAAAGCTGGATCCAGCCAAGCCGTTCGCTGCCGGTCATCGACGTACTCGACCGACACAACCGATTTCCCGTCTTCGGAGAGACTGAAATCGTCGATATCGTTGGTGGGGCTCGCGAACACGAGCTCGCCAAGCGCGCCCGTCGCGAAGTTGTAGCGGTACAGTGCGAGGCGCCCCGTCTTCTCGTCCGACAGCAGAAAGCCCTCATCGGAGTCTCTGATCAGACTGAGCATGTCGAGCAAGGTCGCGCGATCGCCGTAGTCAGCGCCCGCCGTGCGGCGATACTTCTCGTCCGCCGACTTGCGATACACCATGAACCACGAATCCCCTCGGTAGCCAATGCCCGCTCGCACCACGCCGGCGCGATCCGCGTACCAGTCCCACACGTGCCGCTGGGCGTCGACCACCTCACGCAGCGCGCCAGTCCCGAGATCGGCGCGGAACACGGCCGGATACTCGTAAGGCGTGCGCTGCAGGGCGAGCAACAACCACTCGCCCGCCGGATCGACATAGAGCACATCGTCGCCCTCGAGGCCGCCGTCCCGGCGGCCGATGAAGACCGGCTTGTCGGTCCGCAGGTCGTAGGCGATCAGGCGCGTTGCGTAGGCATCGCGATCGAACCACCGTACTCCCGAACCGAAGCTGAACAGGATACGGTCGTCTCCTGCCCAGCCGAACCACACCAACTCCATCTTGGCTGGCAAGCTGATCAGCTGGGTCTTGCCGGTCTCGAGATCCCGAACGACCAGGCACTCGATGTCGTTGACGATCGCCTGGGTCACCACCTGCGTGCCGCTGGGAGACAACTGCATCCCGTTATAGGACGACGGCTTGGCGAAGACCTCCGCTGCGATCCGCGGCGGCACCACCGGGGGTGGGGCGCTCGGCGCGGCCGTCGGGTTCGTTGCCGGATCACTTGGGGCTGCGGCGGGCGGTGTCGGTGGGGCTGCGGCGGCGCTTGCGGCGGCCGCAATGAGCAACCAGATCGCATAGAACGCCCGTAGCTTGGTCGATCCCGGACGGCGGGACGCCCGGGCCAAGGGCCTGCGAAGGAGCAGGCTCGTCGGCAACCGCGACGGCGGTGGTGAGTCGTCCTGACGCTGAAGCACCTGTCCTGGCCTCCGCGGCGATCGGCGAGCCGTGCTCATCAGGCGTATACACGCGGCCGGCAGCTCGCGCAACGCGCCGGGGTCGCGACGCTGATGAGGCAGGGGCGCAGCACTATCGTGATGCAATTGCTGGCGGCCGAGCCTGCTGACCGAATTGAAACGGCGCTTTCGAGTACGGTGATGTTCGCCGCGGCGTGTTCCACCAGACCGTCTGTGCTGGACAGTTCTTATCGGCGGCTTTTGGCACCAACTACTGAGAATGGCGCCATCTCAACTGAGACCGGTCAGACCGTGTAGGGAATCAGCCGGGGTGTCCGAAGGTTGACAGTATTCAATAGGTTAGGCGCGACAAACGAGACGACCGGGCGGGCCAGTCTCAGTTGGCGTGGCACTGGCCTACGTTTGTATCAGCTGGCGTGGCACCCGCCTACAGCGGTGCGATTTCCGGCTCCGTCGGTACCGCGCGTTCGCCAGGGACGTCACATCACCCGTCTGATAGCCACCCGTCTCGCTCGAGCACTGAACACTGGCAGGGGAATGCCCGATCAGTGGTCATGATCGTCGTGCACCGGAGCCCACATCTCGTGGGCATCCACGCTCAATCGGGCCAACGCCTCGTGGGCGTCGAGGCGCGCAAGGCGCTCTTCGTATAGCGTCTCGGCGCAGGAGGATACCGACATCAGCAGCTCGGCGAGGCCGGTTTCGCCAAGCACGTACGCACGCTGCGCACGCTGCAGGTAACGGGTCGCCTGCTCTGCCGCAGCCTGCAGCGGCTGCCATGCGGCCATTGCCGACTGCACCTCCGACACGTCCCGCGCCGCGGTCGCGACGATCTCACGCCGCGCCATCTCGGTCCTCGCTGCGGCTGCCGCCGCCTCGTCGTGTCGCTGTGCGGCCAGCGCGGCCCGGTAGCGGCCGGGTAGCGGCACCCACACCACGACCCCGAGCGATTTTTCGGCACCATCGAATTCGTCGAGCATGCGCACGCCGATGGTCGGATCAGGCCAACGATCCTTCGACCCCCGCTGCGCGTGGAGTTGCGCCTGTGATTCGGCGAGCTTCGCGAGGCGCAGTTCATGGCTGCGCTCGAGGATCACCGCTGGCCACTCGGCCAGCGGACGAGCTGGTAGAACTGGCGCTGGTACCTCGGGAGGATGCTCCGGCACCGTCAACGCGGGATAGGCGATCTGCAGAGCGTGGCGCAGCTGGCGAGCCGCTATGGCGCTGCGGCCCGCAGCGGCGGCGACCCGACCCGCTTCCGCTTCGGCGAGTTCGAGATGCATCTGCGACGCATCGCCGTGTTTCAATTGGCCGCGCACCGCGCCCGCGGCCCGCTCCAGCGACCGGGCAAGTTCGCGGTCGCTGCTCGCCTGCGCCTCAGCCTTCAGCCAGTCGAACCATCCCGACAGCAGCGTTCGCGCTTCGGCGTGACGTGCATCCGCGAGCGAATTCTCGGCCGCCTCGGTCAGCACACCGCCCAGGTCTCGATCGAGGCGCGCCTTGCCTGGCCAGCGCAGGCTGCGCGTCATGCTCGCCTCCCAGTCGTTGTAGTCGCCTTCGCCGTCGACGTCCCTTCTGCCATAGGCGCCGCCGAACGTGAATTCGTGCGGTCCGACACGCAGCGCTTCGGCCTGCGACCGGGCAGCCGATTGCCGCGCCAGGGCTTCGCGTACCGCTGGGCGCTCGTCGATCGCCGCGAGCGCGGCGTCCCCCGGGGGCAGCGGCCCGGCGGTTTGGGCCGGCAACGGGACTGCAAGCAATGAACCGAAGCAGACGACGACCAGCAAACCCCTCACGACGTCAGCCTCCCGAATTCCATTACAGGTTCGACCCAGTAGGCCACCGACGGGTTGCGCACGGTGCCGCGCAGGCGCTCGAGCACCGTCGGTAGCCGGTCCTGCTCGAGGATGACGTACAGCAGTCTCCGCGCGACCCTCCCTCGAACGCGTTCGCGCACCGATGCCCGGCCAAAACCGTGACCGTGGCCCTCGGCCGACACGACGGAAAATCCGCCCACGTGCTCGGGAAGATCGAGCAGGCACTCGACGATGTCGTCCTCCAGGTCCGGAGGAAAGGCAATTGTGAGCTTGCAACGCACGGTCGTCATGACCCGGCCTCCTTCGCGGGACGCTCGATACCGAAGCGCTCGAACATCAGCGGCAACATCAGCAAAGTAAGCAGCGTCGAGGTCACCAGCCCGCCGATCACGACGATTGCGAGCGGTCGCTGGATCTCGGAGCCCGGACCGGTTGCGAAAAGCAGCGGCACCAGGCCGAACGCCGTGATGCTCGCCGTCATCAGCACCGGCCGCAGGCGCCGCTTCGCGCCTTCACGGACGACCCGGTCAAGCGCGACGCCGCTCTCGGCGAGATGATTGAAGTGACTCACCATTACCAGCGCATTGAGTACCGCGATGCCGAGCAGCGCGATGAAGCCGACCGAGGCCGGCACCGACAGGTACTCGCGCGCGACCCACAGGGCGAGCACGCCGCCTACCAGCGCAAATGGAACATTGGCTAGCACCAGCAGCGCCTGGCGGACGTTGCCGAAGGTGCTGAACAGGACCAGGAAAATGAGCCCGATCGCCAGCGGCACGACCAGCGCCAGTCTTGCCGCGGCGCGTTGCTGGTTCTCGAACTGCCCGCCCCAGGCGATTCGATATCCGGGTGGCAGCTGCACCTCGGCAGCCACGCGCGACTGCGCCTCGTCCACGTAGCCGACGAGGTCGCGGCCAGCGACGTTCGCCTGCACCAGCGCAAAGCGCGAAGCGTTCTCACGGTCGACCTTGACGGGGCCCTCGACGAACACCACGTGCGCCAGGTCTCCCACACGCACCGTGCCGCCCGCCGGCGCCGCGATCCGCAGGTCCTCGAAGCGCTCGGGAAGCGAGCGCAGGCGTTCCTCGCCTCGAACTACCAGCGGAGTGCGTCGGCCTTCCTCGAGGACGGTGCCGACCGTCAGCCCTTCGATCTGTGCACGCAACTCCGCTTGCAGGGCGGCGACGTCGAAGCCGGCGCGGCCAGCCGCGAGACGGTCGATATCGAGCTGGAGATACTGCACACCGGAGTTCGTCAACGTATAGACATCCTCGGCCCCATCGATCTCGCGCAACACGCCCTCGATGCGGCCGGCAAGCTCGCCAATCCTGTCGAGGTCCGGGCCGAAGATCTTCACGGCAAGGTCGCCACGTGCGCCGGTCAGCATTTCCGACACGCGCATTTCGATCGGCTGCGTGAAGGCGTACGCGGTGCCGGGGAATCGATCCAGCACGGCACGCATTCGGTCCACCAGCGCCGCCTTGTCCGGAGCCTGCCACTCCTCCCTGGGGGCCAGCACCAGAAACATGTCCGTCTGGTTGAGTCCCATCGGATCGAAGCCGAGCTCATCCGAACCGACGCGCGCGATCGAGTGGCGGACCTCGGGAATCTCCGCCATCAACGCCCGCTGCAGGCGCAGGTCGGCATCGATGCTGTGCTCGAGGTTGATTGACGGCAGCTTCTCCGTCTGCACCAGCAACGCTCCCTCGTCCATCGTCGGCATGAATGTCTTGCCGATGCCCATGTAGGCCAGCGCCGTCAGCCCGAAGGTCAGCACCGCCCCGATGGCAACCGAGCGCGGGTGGACGAGCACCCAATCCAGTGCACGCGAGTAGGCGGGCATCAACTTGCGCATCAGCCACGGTTCCACGTGTGACCCGGGCTTCAGCACGAGCGACGCGAACACCGGGATGACGGTCAGGGCCAGCAGCAGCGAAGCGCTCAAGGCGTAGATGATCGTGAGCGCAACCGGCGAGAACAGCTTCCCCTCGAGGCCTTGCAGAGTCAGCAGCGGCAGAAACACGAGGCAGATGATCAGGATGCCTGCACCGACCGGCCGCACCACCTCCGCAACCGAGCGATAGACGACGTGCAGCTTTGGCACCGTGTCGCCGTGCACGGCCTGCAGGCGGCTGACCGTGTTCTCGACGACGACCACCGCGGCATCCACCAGCATGCCGAGCGCGATCGCGAGCCCACCCAGGCTCATCAGGTTGGCGGACAGGCCAGTGGCGCGCATCAGGATGAACGTGAGCAACGCCGACAGCGGCAGCGTCGTCGCGACGACCAGCGCTGCGCGCGCCTCGCCCAGGAACACGAGCAGCAGCAGAACGACCAGGACCGCGGCCTCGATCAGGGCGCGCATCACCGTGCCGACCGCCCGGTCAATCAGCTCGCTGCGGTCGTAGAACACCTCGATCTTGACGCCCGGCGGAAGCGTCGGCTCGATCTCCGCGAGCTTGGCCTTCACGCGCGCCACGACGTCGCTCGCATCTGCACCACGGAGCCCGATCACCAGGCCTTCGACGGCTTCTTCTTTCCCGTCCTTGGTCACGGCCCCATACCTGGTCAGCGTGCCGTGCCGAACCTCGGCAATGTCGCCGACCCGCACGACGACGGCAGGCTCGGTGCGAACGACCGTCGCCGCGACATCGGCGAGGCTGCCCACGGCACCGACGGCACGCACCACCAGCGCTTCCTCACCGCTGTCGAGCCGGCCCGCGCCATCGTTGCCGTTGTTGCGCGAGATTGCAGCCTCGAGATCGGCCAGCGTGACTCCCGCCGCAGCCATCGCACCGCGGTCGGGAACGACCTCGAAGGTCCTTACGCGCCCGCCGAGCGAATTGACGTCCGCTACGCCGGGCAGCGTTCGCAGTGCGGGCCGGATGACCCAGTCAAGAAGCGTGCGACGCTCCTCCAGCGACAACGCGCCGCCTTCGATGGTGAACATGAAAAGATCGGAAAGCGGCGTGGCGATCGGCGCAAGGCCGCCCTCAATGCCGGCCGGCAGGTCGGCGGCTACGTTGCCGAAGCGCTCCGCCACCTGCTGGCGCGCCCAGTAAATGTCTGTGCCTTCCTCGAAGTCGATCGTCACGTCCGCGATCGCATATTTGGCGGCGGAGCGCAGCACCGTCTGCCGGGGAATGCCGAGCAGCTCGTACTCCAGCGGCACGATCACGCGCGTTTCCACTTCTTCAGGCGTCATGCCAGGCGCCTTCAGGATCAGCTTGACCTGGGTGGGCGAGATGTCCGGGAAGGCGTCGATCGGCAGAGTGCGAAACGCCTGAATGCCGGCTACTGCAAGTAGCAGCACCAGCAGCAACACCAGCAGGCGCTGGGAGAGCGCGAGTTCGACGGTACGCTCGAGCACGGCCTAGTTACCCTGCGCCATCGCCTTGAGGGCGCTGACCCCGGACGCAGCGACGCGGCCACCGGCCAGGTCCTCGCCCCTCACGGCGACGCCCTCCGCGGTCCGCAATCCGGCCTCCACCGGCACCGCAACGAATCCGCGCTGCGTCGCACGGAAGACCGTATCCGTACCCGCCAGCCGTGTAACCGCCGAGGCCGGGACGATGACCGTTCCGGCGGCGACTGGCGCAAACACCGTGAGTTCTGTCGACTGACCGGGCCTCAGACCGGGACCCGACGGGAGTTCTGCGCTGAGCACGACGCTGCGAGTTTGCGGATCGACGCTGCGGCCAACGGCCATAACGCGTCCGACCCGCTCGGGATTCCCTGCCTCTGCCCGGTAGCCAACGGCGACCTGATCGATGAGGCGCTCCGGCAGCTGCGCGTCAAGCCAGATCTTCGTGGAATTGGCGATGAAGAACGCGGCCGTGCCGGAATCGACACGGTCGCCGGGCATGAGGCCGGCGCCAACCAACTCGCCCGCCGCCGACGCAAGCAGCAGGTACTCGCCTGGCGCGTTGGTGGCCGGCTTGACCGATGAAAGCAGCGCGCCGCTGCTGGCGGCCTGGGCCTGTGCGGCACGAAGCTCCGCCTCACCCTCCTGCAGGCGCCGGGCCGGGGCAATACCTTCGGCCACCAGCGCCCGATCACGCTCGACCTGTGCGCCGAGTGCCCGCACCCGCGCAGCGGCGGTACTCCGCTCGGCCTGCACCTCGAGGAAGTCCCGGCTGCTCAACTGCAGCAGCGGCTGTCCCTTCGTCACCGCCTGGCCGTCCTGTGCCAACACGCGAACGACCGTGCCGGCCACCGGCACGACGACGGCCACCGTGCTGTCGCCCGGTAGCCGGCAGACAGCCGGTAACGCCGCGACCGGTGCCTCGCGGACGTCACGCACCTCGGCCAGTTCTATGCCCAAAGCTGAGCGTTGTTCGGGCGTGACTTCAATTTCGACCGGGCCCGCGAGCGCGATCCCGCACAGCAGCGCCATGAACGGCGCGAACGACCACTTGCACACGGGCTCGCTTCCTTGGACTCATTCAAAAGAGAGCCCGAGTCTCCTACATGAGACTTTGGGTAACCATAAGATGAGGACCATCAATCCGTCGTGGCAAGTCACGATTGCGAACAGAGGAACTCGCACGCCACGCTGGCCCACCGTAGCCTGCTAGCAGCTGCGCTGGCGCCGTCGGTCACATCGTCAGACTCTTGAGGGCACCCCGTCAAAGGTGCTCACGGCGGCGCCTGGAGATACGAATGCGCAGGTCGGGCCGCTCGGGTTGGACATCGATCGCAGGCGTCGTGCTGGTCGCGCTCGGCATTGTGACGGGTGCTCCGGCGCTGGCCACCTCTGGGTTCGGTAACGCCTTCGCCGCTCGCTACCCAAACTCCCAGACGCAGGTCAAAGCGGGGTGCAACACCTGCCACGGCGGCTCGTCGGGTAACTTCAATGCCTATGGTCGAGATCTGCGGCAGTCGAACGCTGGCAGCCGCGAGCAGCGTCTCGCCGCCATCGAGGGTGTCGATTCCGACAAGGAAGGCAGCTCGAATCTCATCGAGATCGACGCGGGCGCCCAGCCAGGGTGGTGTGCTGGCGCCGGCTGCGACAACAACGGGCGCTCGCCCCCCGCTGCCCTCGCACCGCTCGATCCCTCGACGCGCACACCGCCCATCGCGAACGCGGGCGGACCGTATTCCGGCATGGTGAACGTCGCGCTCCCCTTCGACGGTTCAGCGTCGAGCGATCCGGATGGCAGCGTGGTGGGTTACCAGTGGAACTTCGGCGACGGCGGCAGTGCTGTAGGGGCCCTGCCGGTGCACGCCTACACGGCCATCGGCACGTATGCCGTCACGCTCACAGTCACCGACAGCGACGGCCTGACGCACTCCACCGTGACGACGGCGCAGGTAGCGGATGGATCCGGCCTTCAGTCACCGGTCGCGAGGGTCGGCGGGCCGTACCGTGGCACGGTCGCGACGCCGCTGTCGTTCGATGGCTCCGCGTCGTCGGACGCAGACGGGACGATCGTCAATTTCGACTGGACATTTGGCGACGGCACCGCGGGCTCGGGCGCGCGACCCACGCACGTGTACAGCAGCGCCGGTACATACACCGTGGTGCTTACCGTGACCGATGACTCGGGACGCACGGGTAGCGCGACGACCGCGGCTGAGATCCGTCCCGTCGTCGTAAACCAGGCGCCGACGGCGAACGCGGGTGGTCCCTACGCGGGCCGACCCAATGTTCCGGTGGCGTTGGACGGCAGTCGCTCCTGGGACCCCGACGGCACCGTCGTATCCTATTCATGGGACTTTGGTGACGGGTCGCAGGCCGTGTGGGACCACCCGAACACGACCCACAGCTACGCGTCGGCCGGCAATTACACCGTGACGCTGCGCGTGGTGGACGACGATGACTCTTACAGCGCCGTTGCCACCGCCTCCGTGTCGATCCGCAAAACCGACAACGGTGGCGGAGGCCGTGTCGACGTTGTGCTGCTGCTCGGACTCTCGCTGGTCGGCCTGTCGTGCAGGCGCCGGGCCCGTGGTGGCGGCTGCCGGTGGTACGCAGATCAATTGTTAGAGCAGCGGCCCGATGAGCGGTCCCGCAAGGGTGCCAAAAGATAATCGGCAGGTTCCGGGGCAGCAAACACCACGAGGTGACCGCCCGGCTTGAGAGCGCGGACGACGCTGGCCGCTCACTCTCGGTCGCCGCTTCAGCGCAGTGCCAACCAGATCTCGTTGCGCCGCATGAACCACGGCGTGAAGGGCGCGTTGTAGCGCGCCAGCACGGGCTCGCCCTGCGTGGCCACCCCCACCGCTTCCAGGGACGCCTGCAACTCTCGCAGGTGCTCGAGATAGTTGGCTTGCGACCAAGTGCCCGAGTAACGGATGACCGCCCAAGTGCCGGCGGGCACCATGCGCACTTGCACGCGCGGGTCGATCGGCTCGGGTGCCGTCGCCAGCGTCACCCCCTTCGGCAAGACGAACTGCACACGCATGCCGCCCGGCACGGCGGCCTGAGTCACGGGCGCGGTCATATCCATGCGCACGGGCGCGACGGTCTGCGTCACCGGTGCCGTCATCGCGAACTTCTTCTCGCCCTTGTTCTTGCCGAAGATGTAGCCCGCCAGAATCGGGAAGGCCTGGCTGCCGGCGTCCTCGGCCGAGCTGTCCAGCACCACCTCCGCCACGACGTAGGGTGCGTACTGGCGCAACTCCACCTTGTCGAACTTCTTGATGACCTCGTAGTCCGGCTCTTCGATCGCGTGGCTGAACAGTGGCATGGCGGCGAGTGTAAGAAGGAGCAGTAGACGGCGCATGGTGGTGGGCAGGCGAGAGTCAGGCGGTGGTTTGGAAGGATGGAGGCAGCATCAATCCCTCGTGCATGGCCACATGCTCGGGCGCCGCCTCGAAGCGAGCGCGCGACGCCGCGGCGACTTTCCTCAGGTAGGCGTGCAGCGCGGCGTCGGCCGGACTGCGGTTCTCGCACTCGCCGCCGTAGGCCTCGAAGTGCGACAACTGCGCCAGCAGTTCGGCCACGTGGCGCAGGCACTCGCAATCGATCGTCGTCGACAGACCCGCGAAGTCGGCCAGGGCCGCATCATCCCACCGGCGCGGTGGTACGGGCTCGGTTGCGAGTACCGCGCTGCCCGCTGTCGGCTGTCGGCTGTGGTGCCGTATCCGAGGCTGCTCTCTTATCGCCCCGCGAAATCTGCACATGGGCTTTGTGCCGGCGCAATGGCGCAAGCCAATGATTAAGTGCGGAAATTCAGGCCCATTTTTGGGACAAATACTGATAATCTGGCCACGGCTAGTGGACGCCTACAATGCGCCGCGCCTACACATCCAAATTCGTAGCCGACAACGCATTCCTCTCGATGAATTCGCGCCTGGGCTCCACCTGATCCCCCATGAGCGTCGAGAAGATCTCGTCCGCGCCGAGCGCGTCCTCGATCCGCACCTGCACGAGCCTGCGTGACGCCGGGTTGATTGTGGTGTCCCAAAGCTGCTCGGGGTTCATCTCGCCGAGACCCTTGTAGCGCTGGATGGACTGGCCCTTGCGCGCCTGCTCGAACAGCCACTGCACGGCATCGCGGAAGGTCGCCACTTCCTGGCGCGCTTCGCCGCGCTTGATGTACGCGCCCGGACCGAACAGGCCGGCGAGCGTGCGCGACAGATCGGCGATGCGTCGGTATTCGCTCGAGTTGAAGAACTCGCGGTGCAGGTGCTTCTCGACGGTGACGCCATGCTCGGTTCGTCCTACGACGAGGTGCGGCGGCGTGCCCGGCTGCAGCGCGACGCGATAGGTGCGACCGGGCGGCTGTTCGGCGTTGAGCAGCGTCTCGACCTGCGCACCCCACTGGGTCAGTCGCGCTTCGTCCTCGCGTTCGTCCGGGGACAGCTCGGGCATCAGCAACATCTGCTCGAGCACGTGCTGGTCGTAACGGCGGGCAGCACGGCGGATCGTCGCCTGGAATTCCATGTAGCGACGTGCGAGGGAGTCGAGCGCCGTGATGGGCATGGCTTCGGCATCGCCGGTGACGTGCAGCTCGGCATCCTCGAGCGCCGACTTGAGCAGCAACGCATTCAGCTCCATGTCGTCTTTCACATAGGTCTCGGCCTTGCCCTTCTTAACCTTATAGAGTGGGGGCTGGGCGATATAAACATGCCCTCTTTCGATTAGAAGTGGGATTTGTCTATAGAAGAAGGTCAACAAGAGCGTGCGGATGTGGGATCCGTCCACGTCCGCGTCGGTCATGATAATGATGCGGTGGTAGCGCAGCTTGGCGATGTCGAAATCGTCCTTGCCGATGCCGCAGCCTAGCGCGGTGATCAGGGTGCCGACCTCGGCCGACGACAGCATCTTGTCGAAGCGCGCCCGCTCGACGTTCAGGATCTTGCCCTTGAGCGGCAGGATCGCCTGTGTGCGCCGGTCGCGGCCCTGCTTCGCTGAGCCGCCGGCCGAGTCACCCTCGACGATGAAGATCTCGCAGAGCGCGGGGTCCTTTTCCTGACAGTCGGCGAGCTTGCCAGGGAGTCCTGCGATGTCGAGCGCGCCCTTGCGGCGCGTCAGCTCGCGGGCGCGACGGGCAGCCTCGCGCGCTCGAGCCGCGTCGATGATCTTGTTGACGACCGCCTTCGCCTGGGAGGGATTCTCGAGCAAGAACTCGCCTAGTTTCTCGGCCACCAGGGATTCCACCGTACCCTTCACTTCCGACGAGACCAACTTGTCCTTGGTCTGCGAGGAGAACTTGGGGTCGGACAGCTTCACCGACAGCACGGCGGTCAGTCCTTCGCGCGAATCGTCGCCGGTCGTTGGCACGCGGTCTTTCTTCGCAGCGAGTTCCTTCTCGATGTAGTCGTTCAGCGTGCGCGTGAGCGCCGCGCGGAAGCCGGCGAGGTGCGTCCCGCCGTCCTTCTGCGGAATGTTGTTGGTGAAGCAGTACATCGTCTCGGCGTACGAGTCGTTCCATTGCAGGGCCAGCTCGACGCCCACGCCGTCGCGATCGGCGCGGAACCAGAAGATCGTGTCGTGCACCTGGGTCTTGCTTCGGTTCAGGAACCGCACGAACTCGCGAATGCCGCCCTCGTGAAAGAACGTCTCGCGCTTTTCGTCGCGCTCGTCCACGAGCTCGATGCGCACGCCGGAGTTCAGGAACGAAAGTTCACGCAGGCGCTTCTGCAGCACCTCGTACTCGAACTCGATGTTCGTGAAGATGGTGTCGCTGGGCTTGAAGCGGATGGTCGTGCCACGCAGCTCGCTCGGGCCGATCAGCTTCAGCGGGTACACCGGTACGCCGAGCCGGTATTCCTGGCGGTACTCCTTGCCGTCGCGGTAGATCGACAGGTGCAGGGTCTCGGACAGCGCGTTGACCACGGACACACCCACTCCGTGCAGGCCGCCCGACACCTTGTAAGACGAGTCGTCGAACTTGCCGCCCGCATGCAGGACCGTGAGGATCACCTCGGCCGCTGACACGCCCTCCCCCGGATGGATATCCACAGGAATTCCACGGCCGTCGTCCTGCACGGTGACCGACTGGTCGGCGTGGATCGTGACGGTAATCTGGGTGCAGTGCCCGGCGAGCGCCTCGTCGATCGAGTTGTCCAGCACCTCGAAAACCATGTGGTGCAGTCCCGTGCCGTCATCGGTGTCGCCGATGTACATTCCCGGGCGCTTTCGGACCGCGTCGAGGCCCTTCAAGACCTTGATTTTACTGGAGTCGTAGACGTCGGCGCCGCTCATGGGAAACCTGGTGCAAAAGGACGGCGGATTATAGCAGACGGGTCACCGAGCCACGTTCCACGTGGAACCTATGGCCGGTAGAGAGGCTTGCCAATGCCTCGTTTCCTGGATCCAGTGCGGTGATCACGAGCTGTGCCGAGACCGCGCTGACCTCGGCGAGCAGCCTTTCGAGGTGGCTTCCATCCAGCTCCGCCGCTGGGTCATCCACAAGCAGCAGCGCTACGTCCGAGCCCAACTCAGCGTCACATCGAAGCTGCCCGAGCAGCATTGCCGCCGCCGCCAGCTTCTGCTGACCGCGGGACACGCGGTCGCGCGCAGCCATCCCCTGGAAACGGACCACCAGGTCGGCTCGATGAGGTCCGCTATGTGTCAGCCCCCGAGCGCGATCACGCGACCACCCGCCAGAAAGCGATTCAGCCAGTGAGCGTTCTGCAGACCAGCCGCGATGCAAGCCGATCTCCACCGGCGCGCCGAGCAGGCGCTGCCCCACTTGCGCAGCGTGTGGCGCGAGTCGCTGGACATAGTTTTCGCGAAGGGCGGCCACCTGCTCACCCGTCTCGGCAAGCTCCCGGTCCCAGATGCGAACCAGTGCCTCTGGCTGCTCGGCCTTCAGCGCGGCGTTCCGCTGCCGCAGTGCCCGCTGATAGCGGCGCCACTGGCTGATGAAATTTGGTTCCACGTGGAACACACCCCAGTCGAGATAGCGCCGACGCTCCTGCGGGCCGCCTTCGATCAGGCGATGTACCTCGGGATCGATCGCCTGTGCCGGCAACACCGTCGCGAGTTCTGCAAGCCCGCCGATGGATCGTCCGGCGCATCGCACCTCCATGCCGGACTTGCCATAGCGCATACCCAAGGGTTGCGAGCGTCCGGCGGACTGAATGCGACCAAGCAGCATGAAACCCGCTGCTCCGCAGCGAATCAGCGTATCTGACTGTGCCGTGCGGAACGATCGACCGCGGCCGAGGAAGAACATCGCCTCCAGGAGGGACGTCTTCCCCGAGGCATTCTCGCCGGTAATCAGGTTGCTGCGGGAGTGCAGCTCAAGCTCAGCTCGTTCGACGCACCGGAAATCCTCGACGCCGAGGCTCTCGAGAATCATCGTGCGCCGACGAAGGGCCTCATAGCCGCATCGGCATGACGACGAACCGTGCTCCGCTATCGGCCGAAGACCGGATCAGGCAACTGCTGTTGCCGTCCGTCAGACACACCTGCACCTCCGGCCCCTCGACCGCGGCCAGCGCATCCATCAGGTAGTTCACGTTGAAGCCGATCTCGAGTTCCTCGCCCTCGTAGGCGACCTCGACCTCTTCCTCGGCTTCTTCCTGCTCCGGATTGTGGGACTGGATCGTCAACAGGTTCGGCTTCACGGCGAACCGGATGCCGCGGTACTTCTCGTTTGACAGGATCGCCGCGCGCTGCAAGGCCTGGCGCAGGTCCTCGCGGACGGCCGTCACCACACGAGGCGGGTCGTTCGGAATCACTCGGCTGTACTCCGGGAAACGACCATCGATCAGCTTCGAAGTGAAGCGAATGTCGCCGATCTGGACGCGAACGTGATTGACGCCGATTGCCAAGTCGAGAATCTGGTCTTCGTGGCCTAGAATGCGCTGCAGCTCGAGGACGCCTTTGCGCGGAACGATGACCTGCTGCCCCGATTTTGCGTCTTCGGGCAGATCGACGTCGCACAAAGCCAGACGATGGCCGTCAGTAGCGACAGATCGCAACGATTTCGACGACGTTTCCAGAAGAAGTCCGTTCAGGTAATAACGGACATCCTGCTGGGCCATCGAAAAGTGCGTCTTTTCCAGCAGCCGCTTGAAATCATTCTGGGGCACCTTGAGCGACTGCTGTGCGTTGATCTCCTCGACGGTCGGAAACTCGCTCGCCGGCAAGGTCGAGAGGGTGAAGCGGCTCTTGCGGGCCCGCACCGACATCCGTTCCCCGTCCAGAGTCAGCGTGATCTCGGCGCCTTCCGGCAATGCACGGCAGATGTCGAGCAGCTTGCGGCCCGGCACCGTGACCTCGCCGTTTCGCTGCACGTCCACCTCGGACGTGGCGACGAGTTCCACCTCGAGATCGGTCGCGGTGACGGCAAGACGTCCGCCTTTGGCGGAAAGAAGTACGTTCGCCAGGATCGGCATCGTCTGGCGACGTTCCACCACGCCGATGACCGCCTGCAGCGGACTCAGGATCGATTCGCGCTTCGCAATGATCTTCATCGTAGGGCTTCCGCTATTAATCTCTTATTTCATATCTCTTATTACTATGATTTCTAGCACAGCCTTTGCCTGTGCAGAACGCCTTTTTCTCCAGCACCCGCCGGCAGTTGCCGAAAGCACAAACCCGCCGGCAACTCGCGCACCCCCTGTCGGTACCCTGTGGATGACCGGTGTACCAATCGCGTCGACCCATTCATACACAGCTTGCGCACATCAAGCAGCGAGCGTTCTCAACAGGTTCTGGTAATCCTCGTTCATGCGCGTCTGCGACTCGCGCAGCGCCTTTATCACCCGACAGGCGTGCAGCACGGTCGTGTGATCGCGGCCGCCAAATGCATCGCCGATCTCCGGCAGGCTGTGGTTGGTGAGTTCCTTGGCGAGCGCCATCGCGACCTGGCGCGGCCGCGTGATCGAGCGGCTTCGACGCTTGGAGAGCAGATCGGCAACGCGGATCTTGAAGTACTCGGCCACCGTCTTCTGGATGTTCTCGATCGTCACCAGCCGTTCCTGCAGCGCGAGCAGGTCCTTCAGCGCCTCGCGCGCAAAGTCCAGTGTGATAGGACGCCCGGTGAACTGCGAGTTCGCGATCACGCGACGCAGCGCGCCCTCGAGCTCGCGCACGTTCGACCGGATGCGCTTGGCGACGAAAAACGCGACTTCCTCGGGCAATTCCACGCCCGCTGCCGAGGCCTTGCTCATGAGGATCGCCACGCACGTCTCAAGCTCAGGCGGCTCGATCGCGACCGTCAGACCCCAGCCGAAGCGCGACTTCAGTCGCTCCTCCAGGCCCTGGACTTCCTTCGGGTAGCGGTCGCAGGTAAGGATCACCTGCTGCTGGCCTTCGAGAAGCGCGTTGAAGGTGTGGAAGAACTCCTCCTGCGAGCGCTCCTTACCGGCAAAGAACTGGATGTCGTCGATGAGCAGTGCGTCGAGGGTGCGATAGGCAGTCTTGAACTGGTCGATGGTGTTGTGTTGCAACGCGCGCACCATGTCACCAACGAACCTCTCCGAATGCACGTAGGCAATGCGCGCCGCCGCGTTGGCGGTGCGGATGTGATTGCCGACGGCGTGCATCAGGTGGGTTTTGCCGAGGCCGACGCCGCCGTAGATGAAAAGCGGGTTGTACGCGCGCCCCGGGTTCTCGGCGACCTGCATCGCCGCGGCGCGAGCAAGCTGGTTGCTCTTGCCCTGGACGAAGCTCGCGAACGTGAAGTCGGCATTGAGTCGCCCGCCGATCGAGGGCAGCGGCACGGCGCGCTTGCCGCGCTGCTCGGGCGGTCGGCCGCTGGCTGCATCGGCGGCGGGCACACTGGCGCGCGTGCCGATTTCCACCACGACCTGCGGTGTCGGTTCGGGGATGAGTTCCTCCACGAGCTCGCCGATACGGGCGGCGCAGTTATCGCGCACCCAGTCCACAACATAGCGGTTCGGCGCCAGCAGTCGCAGGCACTCCCGCTCCTCGACGGCCTGCAAGGGCCTGATCCAGGTATTGAACTGCTGCTCGGGCAGTTCCGCTTCGAGGCGCCGCAGGCAGTGGTTCCAGAGTGTCGTGTCCACGGCGGGGTCGTTGCGCGGGGCGGTCGGCGCCTTGGGGGAAACGGCAGGGGGGGCCGGAGTTTATACCGCGCCCCGGCCTGTGGATATCCTAAACCCGCTGTCATTTCCGCATCCGGGCCCGTTGACGCTGGGCACGGCGCTGCGTATCCTTGCCGGCCCTTTGATGACCAGTGCATGTGATTGTTTCTGGTCTGAATTCCGCCAGGAACGGAGCCGCACATGAAGCGCACCTATCAGCCAAGCAACCTGCACCGCAAGCGAACCCACGGCTTCCGTGCGCGCATGGCCACGAAGAGCGGGCGCCTCGTGCTGGCCCGCCGCCGCGCCAAGGGCCGCAAGCGTCTCGCGGTCTGACGGGCGCGATCGCGCAAGACGCAGTGCGCCCGATCGCCGGCCGCCTGCCTCGGGAAGCCCGCCTCACTGACAAGATCCAGTTCGACCGCGTCCACCGCGAGGGACTCCGCGTATCCGACGCCCTGTTCGCGATGATTGCCCGTCCGAACGAACACGGACATCCGCGGCTCGGCATGGCGGTGGGCATCAAGGCGGCCGGTTGTGCCGTCAACCGCAACCGCGTGAAGCGCGTGGTGCGCGAGCGCTTTCGACTGACCCAGCAGGAGCTTCCGCCCGTGGACGTGGTCGTGAACGCAAGGCACGGTGCCGGCAAGGCGACCCGCGCCCAGCTGGCCGCGAGCATCGCGGTGCTGTTCGAGCGGATGAGCCAGCGATGCGCGCGCTCCTGATCGGCGTGATCCAGCTCTATCGCTGGTTCATCAGTCCGCTGCTCGGACCGAACTGCCGTTTCCATCCGACCTGTTCCTGCTACGCGCAGGATTCCATCCGCCGTCATGGCGCGCTGCGCGGTGCCTGGCTCGGGCTGCGCCGCATCCTGCGGTGCCATCCCTGGCACGCCGGCGGCTACGACCCGGTGCCCGACACGCTGCCGCCCCTACTCAAGCGACCGTCTCATGGATAACCCACGCATCTACCTGTGGATCGGTGTCGCACTGCTGCTCTGGATGAACGTCGTCCAGTGGAGCCGCGACTACGGGGCCGCGCCAGCGGCTGCGACCACGCCAGCGGCGAGCAACGCTCCCGCGGGTCAGCCGGTCGCCGAGGAACAGGCGGCCAGGACCCAGCTGCCGTCCATCCCGACCGGTGACGCCGCCGGCCCGGCCGCAACCGGCGACCCCGGCGTGCCGGCACCCGTAGCCACCGCCACCCAGCCGAGCGTGCGGGTCGTCACCGACGTGCTGGATCTCGATATCAGCCTGCAGGGCGGGGACTTCGTCCGCGCCGACCTCGTTCAGTACCCGCGCGACAAGCGGCCGGGCAGCCCGCCGGTGCGCCTGTTCGGAACGCAGGAGCCCGACTACAGCGTGGCGCGTAGCGGCCTGCGTGTCCTGAACGGCCGTTCCGAACCGACGCACCTCGCCGCCTTCACCAGCACGGCGCGGGAGTTCCGCATGGCGCCGGGTGCGACCGAGCTGCGGGTGCCGCTCAGCTGGTCGGACGGGCAGGGCGTCACGGTCACCAAGACCTACGTGTTCCGAACTGGCAGCTACGCGATCGGTATCGAGTACGAGGTGGACAACCGCTCGGCAACGGAGTGGTCCGGCACGTCCTACGTGCAACTCGCACGCCACGTGTACGCCCAGGACCGCTCGATGTTCGATGTCGAGAGCTACGCCTATCGTGGTCCGGCGATCTATGACGGGCAGAAGTACCGCAAGCTCGACATCGACGACAAGGAAGAGGGGCGCTTCGCGCAGAACGTGACCGACGGGTGGATGGCGACGATGCAGCACCACTTCGTCAGTGCCGCCGTGCCGCCCAAGGGCGAGGAGTACAACATCACCCTCGGCCGCGACGGTACCCATGCCCTGCTGACGCAGCGCGGGCCGCTCAAGTCGGTGCCGGCTGGCACGATCGGACGCTTCAACGAGACGATCTTCGTGGGTCCCAAGCTGCAGGAGCAGCTGAAGGAGGTCGGTCCGCGCCTCGAGCTCACGGCCGACTACGGCAAGCTCACGATCCTCTCTCAGCCGCTCTTCTGGCTGCTTCAGAAGGTCTACGGCTTCGTCGGCAACTGGGGCTGGGCGATCATCATCGTCACCATCCTGCTCAAGCTGCTGTTCTACAAGCTCACGGAGACGAGCGGTCGTTCCATGGCCAAGATGCGCACCATCGCGCCGCGCATCAAGAGCATCCAGGAGCGCTACAAGGACGACCGCGACCAGCTCGCCAAGCAGATGATGGAGGTCTACAAACGCGAGAAGATCAACCCGGTCGCCGGCTGCCTGCCCATCCTGGTGCAGATCCCGGTGTTCCTCGCGTTCTACTGGGTGCTGCTCGAGAGCGTCGAGATGCGCCAGGCGCCCTGGATGCTGTGGATCCAGGATCTTTCGTCCAAGGACCCATTCTTCATCCTGCCGATCCTGATGGGCGTGGCGATGTTCGGGCAGTTCAAGCTCAACCCGGCGCCGCCCGACCCGATGCAGGCGAAGATCTTCGCCTTCATGCCGGTGATCATGACGGTGATGATGGCGTGGTTCCCGTCGGGCCTCGTGCTCTACTGGCTCACCAACACGCTGCTCTCCATTGCGCAGCAGTGGAACATCAACCGGGTGGTCGAGGCCGAGGCGAAGAAGCGCTCGTGATGACCTCTCCCGCGAGCGGGAGAGGTCGCCCGCAGGGCGGGTGAGGGTTCTGCAGTGGGTTCGCAATCCGACACCATCACCGCCGTCGCCACCGCACCCGGGCGCGGCGGCATCGGTATCGTGCGCGTCTCCGGCCCTGACTGCCGCCACATCGCAATAGCCCTGCTCGGCCGCGCGCCCGCGCCGCGTACGGCCGAGTTGCACCGCTTCCGGGATGCGGCCGGCGAGCCCATCGACGAGGGCATCGCGCTCTACTTCCCCGCGCCCGCCTCGTTCACCGGCGAGGACGTGCTCGAGCTGCAGGGCCACGGCGGGCCGGTCGTGATGGACCTGCTGCTGCGCCGCGTGTTCGAACTCGGTGCGCGGGCGGCGGCGCCCGGCGAGTTCACGCAGCGCGCGTTCCTCAACGATAAGCTCGATCTCGCGCAGGCCGAGGCCGTCGCGGACCTGATCGACAGCGGCTCCGTGCAGGCGGCACGCGCCGCGTTGCGCTCGCTGCAAGGCGAGTTCTCCTCGCAGGTGCACGACCTCGCCGAGTCGGTCCTCGAGCTGCGCATGTGGGTCGAGGCGGCGATCGACTTCCCGGAGGAGGAGGTGGACTTCCTCGGCGACCGCGCCCTCGGCGGGCGCCTCGAGTTCATCCGCCGCCGTTTCGCCGAACTCGCCGAGACCGCGCGCCAGGGCACGCTGCTGCGCGACGGGCTCACCATCGTGATCGCCGGCCGCCCGAACGCCGGCAAGTCGAGCTTGCTGAACCGCCTCGCGGGCCACGACGCCGCGATCGTCACGCCCGTTCCGGGCACCACGCGCGACGTGCTGCGCGAGCGCATCGAGATCGACGGGCTGCCGCTGCACGTGCTCGACACGGCCGGCCTGCGCGACTCGCCGGACGCCGTCGAGGCAGAGGGCATTCGCCGTGCGCATCGAGAGCTCGAGCGCGCGGACCGGGTGCTGTTCGTGGTGGACGCCGCCGACCCCGACGCCGTCGCCAGCATTGAGGCCGACCTCGCGGGACTGCCGGCCGCCGCACCGCGTACGGTGGTGTTCAACAAGATCGACCGGATCGGGGGCGAGCCGCGGGTCGAGCCGGGGGCCCCAGCGACAGTGGACGCGGGAACTGCCGCTCTGGAAGGTGCCGCAAGCGGCCCGCCTCTTGCTTCGCAGCGAGAGGTGACGCCGCCATACGATCGCGTCCACCTGAGCGCCGCGACCGGCGCCGGCCTGGGCCTGCTGCGGCAGCACCTCAAGGACTGTGTCGGCTTCCTTCCCCCGGGCATCGGCGTGCTTTCGGCGCGAACGCGACACCTCGACGCGTTGCGGCGTGCGCGGGCGCATGTCGAGGAGGCCCACCGCCTCCTCACCGCGCGTCACGCCGGCGAGCTCGTCGCCCAGGAGCTCACCGACGCCCAGAAGTCGCTCGGCGAGGTCACTGGCGAAGTCACGAGCGAGGACCTGCTCGGACGGATCTTCGCGAGCTTCTGCATCGGCAAGTAAAAGAAACCGCCACGCGCCAGGTCGCGCAGGCACGAGTCGCCTCGATGCCCGTCTCGATCGGCCTCGCAGGGGCAATCTTCCCCGAAGCTTCACTGAACCTTTGGCGAGTCTTCATGCGGCGCCGCAGGTTCGGCGCCACCTTCCGTGGACGTCGTGGGCCCGGCCCAGACGCAACTCATCCAAGTATCTACGGGGAGGATTGCCATGAAGATCGGTCATCGTTGGATTCCATTCGTCCAGAGGGCCCGCAGCCTCTGCGGCCTGCTGGCTACCAGCCTGCTCGTGGCGGGGCCCGTCGCCGCCGATGTCATCGCTGACTTCAACGCCGTGGGCGCACGCACCATGACGACGGCGCCCGGCGCATATCCGGCGGTGACCCCTGAGGAGCGGCGTGGCTCGGTCGGCACGGACCTCGCGACCATGCACGCGGCGATGTACGACGCGGTTGTCGCGATCGCCGGGGGCTACGAGCCGTTCGCCATCGTGCCGCTCAGCCCGGCGTCGGGAGCCTCCCAGGAGGCCGCGGCCGCGGCGGCCGCCTGCACCGTGCTCGCGGGGCTGTTCCCGAACCGTTCGCCCGAGTACGCCGCGGACTGCGCGCCCTGGCAGGCGGGCGCCGGTGCCGGCTCGGTCGCTACGGGCATCACGCTCGGCATCGAGGTTGGCGAGAAGATGCTCGCGGAGCGCGCGAACGACGGACGCGACACCGATTTCGTGTATGCGCCGGCCGGGGGGATCGGCGATTTCGCGCCGTTTCCCGTCGGCAGCACGCCGATCAATTTCTACGGCCCGTTCATCCGACCGTTCACGCTGACGAGCGCCATGCAGTTCCGGGCTGGCGGCCCGCCGGACCTCACCAGCGCCGACTACGCCAGGGACTTCAACGAGGTCAAGTTGCTCGGCGTTGCGGGCGGCGCGGGCCTGAGCGCAGAGCAGCAGGAAGCGGCCCGTTTCCACACGGAGAATCCAGGCGTCTTCACGCCACGCAACCTGAGGGTTTTCCTGAACCAGCCCACGGTGATCGAGAACGCACGACTGGCGGCGATGCTCTGGGTGGCCTACTCCGATGCGCTGCTTGGCTGCTTCGATTCGAAGTACTACTTCGACAGCTGGCGCCCCCGCGCAGCCATTCCCGCCGCAAACGACGACGGCAATCCGGCGACGGTCGCGGACCCGGGTTGGCTGCCTTTCGTTGGCACGCCCAACCACCCGGAGTACCCAGCGGCGCACGCCTGCTTCGGTGGGGTGACGAGCGAGATCCTGAAGTCCTACTTCAAGACCCCGCGCGTGCAGTTCACCTGGAACAGCACCGTCACCGGCACCAGTCACGAGTACGCGTCCATCCATCAGATGCTCAGCGAGATCAAGCTCGCCCGGATCTACGGCGGCATGCACTTCCGCTTCTCAAGCGAGGACGGCGCGACGCTTGGGCGAAGGACGGGGCGGTGGGTCGTGAAGAACTACTTCAGACCTATCAAGCACAAGCAGGGAAAGCCCTGAGGCAGGGAGGCCGGTGTCGGGCCGGAGAACCACGGAACTCCGGTCCGACACTTTCATAAAGGCCGCCCCGGCCGGCCGTGCCGGCGGCCGGGGCGGTTGCCGGGGTCCGCGCCGGGCGGCCCTCGGTACCCGATTCGATCCGGTCGGAGTACCCTCAGTGCACGAACGCGGGAGGCGCCCATTGCGGGCCACCAACTCAGGGGCGTGCGCTGCAACATGTCCGCCACGGACCCGGCTTGCGTGCGAGTGGGCGACCTGCTGGTCGATCCTGGACGGCGTCGTGTCGAGCGCAATGGTGAAGCGATCCCGCTGCCCGGGCTGACGTTCGACCTGCTGCTCGCGCTTGCCCGGGCGGCGCCGAACCTCGCCTCCATCGACGCCCTAATGCAACAGGTCTGGGCGGGCCGAGTGGTGGGCCCGGAAACCGTGAGCCAGCGCGTCAAGCTGCTACGCGACGCGCTCGACGACGATCCCGAGGCGCCGCGATACGTGGCCAGCGTGCGCGGGCACGGCTATCGCCTGATCGTACCGGTCGAGCACGGTCAGTTGCATTCGTCGGCTGTCAACCTGGTGCACGCCGAGCCGGTGGCGATGTCCGCTCCGGCGGCCGTCGCGCCCGAGGCGCCCCAGGCGCCCGAGCCACCGCAGGCGCGACGGGTCTCCCGCGGGGCGTGGCTGGCGGCACTGTTGCTCATGATCGTCGTTGCCGGCCTCTACCTCGCTTGGCCCAGCCTGCGTCAGTCTCACGTGCCGTCGGACGCGCGCGTCACCGGACCGCGCTCGATCGCGGTCCTGCCTTTCGAGAATCGCTCAGCGCTCGAGCAAGACGCTCACTTCGTCGACGGCCTCCACGACGACATCCTCACCCAACTCACCCGCATCTCCGGCCTCCGGGTCATCTCGAGCACCTCGGTCGAGCAGTTCCGCGGCCTGCGGCTGCCGTTGCGAGAGATCGGCGAGCGGCTTGGCGCATCGCAGGTCCTCGAAGGCGCGGTGCAGCGGGATGGTGGTCGCGTCCGTGTCACGGTGCAGCTGGTGGACACGGCGACGGACGAGCATCGGTGGGCCGAGTCTTACGACCGTGAACTCGACGCCGGTACCATCTTCGCCATCCAGAGCGAGGTCGCCCTGGCCGTCGCGGCTGCCTTGAGGACCACGCTCTCAGGTGACGAGCAGGCGCGGCTCAGGGCCGTTCCGACGCAGAGCCTCGAGGCCTGGGAGGCCTACCAGGTCGGTCGGCAGGCCCTCGGTCGGCGGACGCTCCCGGATCTCGAGAAAGCTCTTGAATCGTTCCGGGCAGCCATCGAGCTCGACCCACTCTTCGCAAAGGCCCATGCCGGACTCGCCGAGGCCACCTGGCTGGCAGCCCTGCTTCGGGGCGAGCCGCTCGAGCCGGCGATGATGGAGGCAGAGACCTCGCTGCGCACGGCACTCGAGCTCGAGGCGGACCTCGTCGAGGCGCTGACCACCGCCGGGCACTTCGCTACCTTGCGTCGCGATTTCGACCGGGCCGAAGCCGAGCTGCGCCGTGCGATGCAGATCAATGCGAACGACGCCACGCTGCATCAGCGATACGGAGTCCTGCAAGGGATCCTCGGACGCGATGTCGAGAGCCTGCAGAGCCAGCGTCGAGCGGTGGAGATCGACCCGATGTCGGTGCTTCAGCGCACGGTGCTGGCTCAGCGCATGTCCCAGTCGGGCATGTTCGACGAGGCCATGGCGGAACTCGAGGAGGCCCGCCGGCGGGATCCCTCGAGTCCTTCCGCAAACCTGTGGATAGGCGTTCTCCAGGGCTATGCGTACGGCCGGCTGGGCGAAGGTGTCACGACCGTGCAGCAGTCAATCGACGGCGGACGAGAGAACTCCGGGTCCTGGTCGCATCTGGCGGAGTTGTCCCTGGACCTGGGCGACGACGCGGGTGCTGCGCGGGTCCTGGAGGCCCTGCCGGGGCAGGGCTTCGGAATCACCCCACATGCGTATCTGAAACTCTATCGCGGCGAGCGGGCCGCCGCGTCTACATCCGCGGCGCTGGCTGCGAGACGTCAACTTCTGTCGGATGGAGCGGCAGTGGTCCTGCTGCGCGACGCGGCCCTTTCAGGCGATGACCTGCGGGGCGCACGCGCCGTCTACGAGCGGCATTTTCCTGAACTGCTGGCCGAGCCTCCGACGCTGCACGCATTCAATTACCGCGCGGCCATCGACCTTGCGCTGGTGCTGCAGCGGAGCGGGGAACACGAGCGCGCAACGGAGCTGCTCAGAAGGGCCGAGCCCTGGGTGCAGAGTCGTACGCGCCTCGGACACCTGGGCTACGGCCTGGCCGACGTCCAGATCCGGCTTTTGCGTGGCGAACAGGAGGACGCGCTGCGGCGGCTCCGCGAGGCGGCGAACGCGGGCTGGCGTGGTCCCTACTGGCGGTACCACCGGGACTTCGATCCGATCATGGCGCCGATCCGGGAGCACCCCGGGTTCAAGTCGGTGTTCGCGGATATCGAGGGCGACGTGGCGCACCAGCGCGACGAGCTCGCGGGACGCTAGACGACCGGGGCGGCCTCGCGACCGCCCCGGTGATGTTCACTGACAACGGCGGATCGTGACCTTGCCGATGCGGATTCGCCCCGGGCGCGGACGGCAAACCCGGCCACGTCTTGCGCATTGCACGGCGTGGTGGCTACATGCCGGCTCACACTGAGTCCGCGGGAGCTCGAGCCATGAACATTGCCCTGCCACGCCTGCTTTTCGGACTCCTTGCCGCCGCGCCGGTGCTGGTCACCGCCGACGAGGGCATGTGGACCGTGGACAACTTCCCGGCGGCGAGGATCAAGGACAGCGCACGGCGCCGAGATCACGCCGGAGTGGCTCGAGCGGGTGCGGCTCTCCACCGTGCGCATCGCCGGCTGCACGGCCTCGTTCGTCTCGCCGGACGGCCTGCTGCTCACCAACCACCACTGCGTGACGAGCTGCCTCGCCCAGCTCTCGAGCAAGGACCGCGACCTGCTCAAGGAGGGCTTCCTCGCCGGCGGCCGCGAGCAGGAGCTGCGCTGCCCGACGCAGAACGCCGACATCCTGATGGAGATCGAGGACGTCACCGCGAAGGTGGCCGCGGCCACCGCCGGCAAGGACGACGCGGCGGCGGGCGAGGTGCGCAAGAAGACGCTCACCCAGCTCGAGCAGGCCTGCGAGCAGGCCGCCGGCACGAGCGACCCGCGGCGCTGCGAGTCGGTCAAGCTCTACCAGGGCGGCCAGTACTTCCTCTACAAGTACCGCCGCTTCGACGACGTGCGCATGGTGTTCGCGCCCGAGGAGGACATCGCGGCCTTCGGCGGCGACCCGGACAACTTCCAGTTCCCGCGCTGGTGCCTCGACATGAGCCTGCTGCGCGTCTACGAGAACGGCAAGCCGGTGAGCTGGCCGCACCACCTGCCGATCCACTGGGCCGGTCCGGCGGAGAACGAGCCGGTGTTCGTCGCCGGGCACCCGGGTACCACCGAACGCCTGCTCACCGTCGCTCAGCTCGAGGCGCAGCGGGCGGCCCTGCCGCTCGACCTGCTGTGGGCCTCCGAGCTGCGCGGCCGTTACATCGAGTTCGCGCAGGGCGGCGCCGAGAACGCCCGCATCGTCTCGGACCGGCTTCAGAACCTCGAGAACGGCATCAAGGTGCGCCGCGTCGAGCTCGACGCGCTGCTCTCCGGCCCGCTGATCGAGCAGAAGCGCGAGCTCGAGGCCGCGTTGCGCGCCCGTGCGGGGCTCGCCGGGCCGCAGGATCCCTGGGAGCAGATCGCGCGCGCCCAGCAGGTGAACGAGCAGATTCGCATCCCGTACGAATTCCTCGAGGATCGCGCCGGCTTCGGCGGCGGCTACAGCTCGCTCTACAACTACGCGCGGACCCTGGTGCGCGGCACGGCGGAGACGGGCCAAGCCCAACGACGAACGCCTGCGCGAGTACACCGACGCTGCACTGCCGCTGCGTGGAGCGGCGGCTGCTGGCCGACGTGCCGGTCTATCCGGCGCGCGAGCAGATCGCGATGTCGCTCGGCCTGATGCGCCTGCGCGAGTACCTCGGGCCCGACGATCCGCTGGTCGTGAAGCTGATGCGCGACGCAGTCCCCCGAGGCGCTGGCCGCGCAGCCTGGTGGCGGGCTCACGCCTCGGCGAGGCGGCCTACCGCAAGCAGCTCTGGGACGGCGGCGCCGCCGCAGTCGCGGCCTCGCAGGACCCGATGATCCGCCTCGCCGCCGCGGTGGATGCCGAGGCGCGTGCCGTGCGCAAGCGCTACGAGGACGAGGTCGAGGCACCGGTGGACGCCGCCGCCGAGCGCATCGCGGCGGCGCGCTTCGCCGCCTACGGCACGAGCGTCTACCCCGACGCCACGTTCACGCTGCGAGTCAACGACGGCACGGTGCAGGGCTGGCTGGAAGACGGACGCGCGGTGCCGCCGTTCACGCACCTCGAGCGGGCCTACGAGCGGGCCACGGGCGCCGAGCCGTTCAAGCTGCCGGAGCGCTGGCTGCAGGCGAAGCCGCGGCTCGACCCGAAGACGCGCTTCAACCTTTCGACCAACAACGACATCGTCGGCGGCAACTCGGGCAGCCCGTTGATCAATGCCCGGGGCGAGCTGGTCGGGCTGATTTTCGACGGCAACATCCACTCGATCTCGGGCTCGTACTGGTTCGATGTGGCGCAGAACCGTTCGGTCGCCGTGCACCCGGCGATCATCAAGGCCGCGTTGACCGAGGTTTACGATGCTGCGTGGCTCGCGCGAGAGCTTGGGCTGAAATAGGTCGACGGCGGGCGGCCCGCCGGCTGCAGGTGGACGCGCCGCCCGGCGGCCAGTAGTCTCACCGACCCAACGTACGACAGGCAGCCGCGCTCGACCTGCGGCCGACACAGATCATGAAACAGCTCTCCGGCGCCGACGCGATGTTCCTGCAGTTCGAGCGCGGCAACAATGTCATGCACGTCGCCTCGCTGGCGATCTACGACCCGTCCACGGCTCCCGGCGGCGGCGTGCGCTTCAAGGACGTGCTGCGTTTCTTCGCATCGCGTCTCGAGCAGTTCCCGCAGTTCCGGCGACGGCTGGTGAGGGTGCCGCTGGCGCTCGACCGGCCTTACTGGGTCGAGGACTCGGCGTTCGACGTCGAGTTCCACGTGCGCCACATCGCGCTGCCGCACCCGGGCGACTGGCGCCAGCTGTGCATCCAGGTCGCACGGCTGCACTCGCGCGCGCTCGATCGCAGCCGGCCGCTGTGGGAGGCGTATGTGATCGAGGGGCTGCACAACGTGCCCGGCGTGCCGGCCGGCAGCTTCGCGCTCTACTGCAAGATGCACCACGCCATCATCGACGGCGAGTCGGGCACGGAGATGATGAAGGCGATGCACTCGCTGTCGCCCGAGGCACTCGACCTCGGCGAGGAAGAGTCGGACACGTTGACCGAGGGTCACTCGCCCCGGCTGGCGGAGCTCTATTCCCTGGCGCTGCTCCACGGTGTCGAGCGGCTGCCGTCGCTGGCGAAACTTTCCTTCGGCACCGCGCGCCGGCTCGCGGGCCTCGGTGCAGGCGCGGTGGGCAGCCTCGCCAGCCTGGGCAGCAGCATGCTGCCGCAGCTCCGGACGCTGCTGTCCGGCGACCTGAGCCCGTTGCTTTCCAAGCTGCCACCGCAGACTCGATTCAGCGGCAACGTCTCGGCACATCGCGTGTTCGAGGCCGTAGGTCTGCCGCTCGCGGAGTTCAAGCCCATCCGCGCCGCCGTCGGGGGCTCGACGCTCAACGACCTGTTCCTCGCCATCGTGGGCGGGGCGCTCAACAAGTACCTCGACGCCAAGGGCGAGCTGCCCGACACATCCATGATCGCGATGGTGCCTATGACGCTGCGCGGCACCGACAAGGGCGGCGACCGCGGCAACCAGGTCGGCTTCACGATGATGCCGGTGTACTCCGAGATCGCAGATCCGCTCGAGCGGCTGCGCGCAATCAGCGAAAGCGCGCAGACCTCCAAGCGGGTCACCGACGCCGTCGGCAAGGAGCTCGCGCGCGACCTGATGGAATACCTGCCTGCGCCGGTGAGCGAGGCGCTGTTGCGCAACGTGCGGCTGCCCGGCGTCGGGCTGATCGTGTCGAACGTGCGCGGGCCGGACGTGCCGCTGTACATGGCGGGCGCACGGCTCGTGAACTACGCTCCGATCAGCATCGCGATCGACGGCATGGGCCTCAACGTAACCGGCTTCAGCTACCACGGCACGATGTGGATCTGCGCCGTGTCCTGCCGCGACATGCTGCCCGATCCGGCCTTCTTCGCGGACTGCCTGCGCGAGAGCTTCGCGGAACTCAAGGAAGCCGCGGAGCGCGACCTCGCGAGGGAGGTCCCGCAGGCCCGGGAGTCCGCCCGGCCCGCGCTGTCCGCGCCGGCCCGCAAGGCACGGCGGGCCGCCAAGAAGGCGGCACCCGCGTCCGGCAGCAAGGCGCGTCGTTCCCGCAAGCCTGCGGCGCCTGCCGCCAGGACCGGCCGGCGGAAACGCAAGGCTGCGGCCAAGGCGACGCCCGCGCAGGAGTAGCGCGTGCGCACGGCCGACGGCATGCCGCCGGCGCTGCGTGCTGCACTCGCGGAGCTGCTCGGCGACGAGGTGGACGAAGTCGAGATCGTCGAGCGGTCCTGGTACGCACGCCTGCATCACGGTGCCCGCGCGACGACCCGCCGCAACCGCATCCTGCTGCGCGGCTCGGCCGCGGAGTTCTTCGCCGACCCGGAGCTCGTGCTGCACGAGTACTTCCACGTGCTGCGCCAGTGGAACCGCGGGCGGCTCAGCACGGTGAGCTACCTCGCCGAGTGGCTGCGCCGCGGCTACTGGCGCAACCGCTACGAGCACCAGGCGCGGCGCTTCGCCCGCCTGCGACTCGGCGCGCTGCAGGCGCGCCTGCAGGCGTCCTCCCGTGACGGACCGAGGGCCGGAACCCCGTAGAATGCACGCCTCGCAGCGGAGCAGCTTCATGCAGTCCATCGACTCGTTCGACGTCATCGTGGTAGGCGGCGGTCATGCCGGCACCGAGGCTGCGCTCGCCGCGGCCCGCGTCGGCTGTCGCACGCTGCTCGTGACGCAGAGCATCGAGGCGCTCGGCCAGATGAGCTGCAACCCGGCCGTCGGCGGCATCGGCAAGGGCCATCTCGTCAAGGAGATCGACGCGCTCGGCGGCGCCATGGCCCGCGCCATCGACCGCGCCGGCATCCACTTCCGCACCCTGAACGCCAGCAAGGGCCCGGCGGTGCGGGCGACTCGCGCCCAGGCCGACCGCCAGCTCTACAAGCGGGCCATCCGCAGCCTGCTCGAGAACCAGCCGAACCTGACGCTGTTCCAGCAGGAAGTCGCCGACCTGCGCCTCGACGGCGGCCGGGTGACGGGCGTGATCACGCAGGCGGGCGTCTCGTTCGCCGCGCGCGCCGTGGTGCTCACCGTCGGCACCTTCCTCGGCGGACGCATCCACGTCGGGCTCGAGCAGCAGCCGGGCGGGCGGGCCGGCGATCCGCCGTCGAACCGGCTCGCCGAGAAGCTGCGCGCACTGCCGCTGCGCGTGGGGCGTCTCAAGACCGGTACGCCGCCACGCATCGACGGCCGCAGCATCGACTACGCCGGCCTGCAGGAGCAGCCGGGCGACGAGCCCGTGCCGGTGTTCTCGTTCCTCGGCTTCGGCAGCGAGCATCCACGCCAGGTCTCCTGCCACATCACCGCCACCAACGAGCGCACCCACGAGATCATCCGCGCGGCGAGCGATCGCTCGCCCATGTTCACGGGCGTGATCGAGGGCGTCGGTCCGCGCTACTGCCCGTCGGTCGAGGACAAGGTGGCGCGCTTCGCCGACAAGGCCTCGCACCAGATCTTCATCGAGCCCGAGGGCCTCGATACCCACGAGGTGTACCCGAACGGCATCTCCACCAGCCTGCCGTTCGACGTGCAGCAGGCGTTCGTGCGCAGCATCCGCGGCTTCGAACGCGCCCAGCTGACGCGGCCCGGCTACGCCATCGAGTACGACTTCTTCGATCCGCGCGACTTGAAGCCCACGCTCGAGACGCGGCACGTCCCGGGGCTCTATTTCGCGGGCCAGGTCAACGGCACGACGGGCTACGAGGAAGCGGCCGCGCAGGGCCTCGTCGCCGGCGTCAATGCGGCGCGCGCCGTGCTGGAGCGCGAGCCGTGGTGGCCCCGCCGAAGCGAGGCCTATATCGGCGTGCTCATCGACGACCTCATCACCCGCGGTGCATCCGAGCCGTACCGCATGTTCACGAGCCGTGCCGAGTACCGTCTCACCCTGCGCGAGGACAATGCCGACCTGCGCCTCACGCCCGTGGGCCGCGAGCTCGGCCTCGTGGATGATGCCCGCTGGCGGCTGTTCGAGGCCAAGCGGGCCGCGGTCGAGGGCGAGATCGGGCGGCTGCAGGCCGCGTGGGTGCGGCCCGGCACGGAGGCGGGCGCACGCATCGAGGCGCGCTTCGGGCCGCTGTCGCGCGAGCAGCGCGCGCTCGACCTGCTGCGCCGGCCGGAGGTTTCCTACGCGGCGCTGGTCGAGGCGGTGGGCGAGGGCGCGGAGGAGTGGCGAAGCGAGGAGCGGCTCGCGGTTCAGGTGCCGCTGCAGGTGGACGTGCAGGCGAAGTACCACGGCTACATCGAGCGTCAGCACGAGGAAATCGAGCGCCAGCGCCGCCACGAGGACACGTGCCTCCCCGACGGGATCGACTACGCCGACGTGCGGGGACTCTCCAACGAGGTCCGTCAGCGCCTCGCCGAGCATCGTCCTGCGACGCTCGGGCAGGCCGCGCGCATTCCCGGCATCACCCCGGCCGCGGTGTCGCTGCTGCTGGTGCACCTGAAGCGGCGCGAGATGACGGCGACGGCAGCGCCACGCACGGCCCATGGTCGCTGAGCGCGTGGCCGCCTCGCGCGGCATTGCGATCGCTTCGTGGTGCGCTGCCGCCCTGGCGGTGCTGGCCGCCGGCCTCGTGGCCTGCGGTGTGGGCGATCGCGACGCACCGTCGCCGGACGGACCGGGCGCGGCAGCCGCCGAGCGACAGACGCTGCGCCGGGGGAATGGACCGGAGCCCGACACGCTCGACCCGCAGCGTGCCCGCACCGATGCCGCATTCAACATCCTGCGCGACCTGTTCGAGGGCCTCACCACCATCGGGCCGGACGGCGAGCCGCGCCCCGCGGCCGCGGAGTCCTGGCAGGTCAGCGAAGACGGCCTCGTGTACTCGTTCCGCCTGCGCGAGGGCCTGCGCTGGTCGAACGGCGACGCACTCGTCGCCGCCGACTACGTGGCCGGCATGCGCCGGCTGGTGGATCCGGCCACGGCCTCTCCCTACGCCCAGGTTTTCGATCCGGTCGTGAACGCTGCGGCGATCGTGCGTGGCCAGGAACCGCCGGCAGCGCTCGGCGTGAGTGCCCCGGACGAGCGCACGGTGGTGATCCGGCTGCAGCACCCCGCGCCTTACCTGCTCGGCCTGCTGGCGCAGCCGGGCACCTTCCCCGTGCACGGCCCGTCGCTCGCCGAGCACGGCAACGAGCACGCCCGCCCGGGCCGACTGGTGTCGAACGGCGCGTTCGTGCTGGCCGACTGGGTGGTGGGTTCGCACGTCGTCGCGGAGCGCAATGCCGCGTACTGGAATGACGCGGCGACCGGCGTGGCGCGGGTCCACTTCGTCCACCAGTCAGACGTGGGTACGGAGTTCCGGCAGTACCGTGCCGGCGAACTCGACCTGACCTACGTCGTGCCGGCCTCGCAGTTCGGCTGGATCGGCGAGAACCTGCCGGGCGAGCTGCACGTGTCGCCGCAGCTCAGCATCTACTATTACGGCTTCAACCTGACCCGGCCGCCGTTCCGCGACGACCCGGGCCTGCGCCGCGCACTGTCGCTGGTGATCGACCGCGAGCGGCTCACGAGCGCGGTTACGGGCCTCGGGGAAGCGCCGGCCTACAGCTGGGTGCCGCCCGGGGTGGCGAACTACACGCCGCAGCAGTTCGACTATGCGTCACAGCCCTACGAGGAGCGGGTCGCCGAAGCGCGCGAGCTTTACCGTCGCTCCGGCTACTCGGACGCGCGTCCGCTCGAGGTCGAGATCCGCTACAACTCGGGCGACGTCCACAACCGGCTTGCCGTCGCCGTCGCCGCGATGTGGAAGGAGGCCCTCGGCGTCGAGACCACGCTGTACGCGGAGGAATTCCACGCGCTGCTGCAATCCATCCATGCGCGCAAGGACACCCAGGTGTTCCGCTCGAGCTGGGTCGGCGACTACAACGACGCGTTCACGTTCGCGCAGCTGCACCTCGGCAGCTTCGGCATCAACCTGACCGGCTACTCGAACCCGGCCTACGACGCCCTGCTCGACGAGGCCATGCGCACCGCCGATCCCTTGCGACGCCGTGCGCTGCTCGAGGAGGCAGAGCGGCTCATGCTCGCCGATCACCCCGTGCTGCCGCTCTATTTCTACGTCAACAAGCACCTCGTGAAGCCTTACGTCGTGGGCTGGACCGACAACATCATGAACGTCCACTACAGCAAGGATCTGCGGCTGGACGGCCCCGGCTGAGGGTCGCGTCACAGTTCCGTTGCGACATAAATCCGGGCCGTTGAGCCGGCCCGGCTCTCCTGCCAACATTCGCGCCGATTCCCCAGAGCGCCCCTATCGCCATGGTCTGGTTCGTCCTCTTTGCCTGTACGGTCTTCGGCCTGTATTTCTGGCGCGAGCACCGCGTCCAGCAGCAGGACCTGCAGCGCGCCGCCTCGCCGCTGCGGGCCGGCGAGCGCTACATTGGCCAGGTGCTCACCCTGACCGACGGTCTGCGCGACGGCGCCGGGCAGGTCAAGCTGGGGGACCGCCGCTGGAAGCTGCGCGGACCAAGCGTCCCGGCCGGCACGCGGGTGCGCGTGACGGGGGTGGACGGCGCGGTCCTGATCGTGGACCGGCTGCCGGGCTGACGGCCCGGAAACCGGCGGCCGCACGCGGCCGAACGGTCCGCTGGGCGCATGCCGTGCCCGTCGCGGAGTGTTGCGATGACCAGCTTCTTCGACATCCGGGTCACGGGCATCCAGGGTGAACCCGACCTGCTCGGGCCGCTGCGCGGCCGTGTCGTGCTGGCGGTCAACGTCGCGAGCCGCTGCGGCTACACCCCCCAGTACGCCGGCCTCGAGCGCCTGCACGGCGAGCTGGCAGAGGAAGGTTTCACGGTGGTCGCTTTCCCCTGCAACCAGTTCGGCGCGCAGGAGCCCGGCACCGATTCACAGATCCGCGAGTTCTGCTCCACGCGCTACGACGTGACGTTCCCGATCGCCTCGAAGCTCGCGGTCAACGGACCAGACCGCCATCCGCTCTACGCCTGGCTCACGGCGCCGGAGAACGGGCACGCGGGCGACATCGAGTGGAACTTCGAGAAATTCCTGATCAGCCGCGACGGTCGGGTACTGGCGCGCTATCCGTCCGGCACGCGGCCCGACGACAGGGGCCTGCTGACCGAGATCGCGGCGGCTCTGTGAGGGCGCCTTTCGATCTGCTGTTAGCTATGAAAATCTAATAATAGGACTTATTGGCGCTCTTTTACAAATCGCATGTCAGTAATAATTTAACAGTAAAGTCGCTCGTCCTAAGGTGCGACCACCAGGTCGTACTCGGCGTTCACGCTGGCACTGAACTTCATCTCACCGGGCTGATAGCTCGCCTCCGGGGCGGCAGCCGCATCGGCCATGGCGACCTGGGCACGGAACATCGGCATCGGCGGACTCGAGGCCGCGCCGTTGAGGGAGCGGACCGGACCCAAACGGACGCCTGCGGCCCCGGCCAGCGCCTCCGCGTTCAGTCGGGCGTCCTTGACCGCGCGGCTCATCGCCTCCCGCTCGAGTTCCTTGCGCCGGCTCGAGTCGAGCGCCGGGTCGCCCATCTGGTTCACGCCCGCGTCCACGGCGCGCTCGAGCAGGGCACCGAGCTGCTCTAGGTCGCGCAGCTCGACCTGCACCTGCCGGCGCACGACGTAGCCGAGCAGCACGCGCTTACGGTCCTTGGGGTTCCAGTTGTACTCGGGCTGCACCTGCACCCGGGTGGCATTCACGTGCTTCGGGTCGATACGGAGGTCCCGGGTGAGCTTGAGCACGCGCTCGACCGTGGCGTTGACCTCCGTGCGTGCCTCCGCGAGGGTGGGCTTTCGGGCCTCCACGCCGAGCACGATGCGGGCGAGGTCGGGCTCGGCCGCCACCTCGCCCATCCCCGAGACGTTGACCGTGCGTGGGCGCGCATCCTCGGCCACGGCGGCGGCGAACGGGGCGAGCGACAGGGCGACCAGAGCGGTCAGCCAGGCGTGGCGAATGAGCATGGGGCGGCTCCGGCAAGGGATCGGTGGCATGCAGTGTACGACCGGACCGGATGTCCTGCGTTCCAGCGCATTCGACTCCCCACACGCTTTTTATTACCATGCCGGCCCTTCGGCCTTCCGGGCATGGGCCGCTGTTCCAGTTGGAGATGCAATGACCTCGAGATCGGCCTGGCTCGCACTGAGCCTGACCGTCGCAGGCCTCGGGCTGCCGGGACTGGCGGCGGCTGGCGACGTCGCGCGCGGCGAGAAGCTCGCGTACACCTGCCATGGCTGCCATGGCATCCCTAACCTTAAGAACGCCTACCCCATTTACAATGTGCCCAAGCTGGGTGGCCAGCACGCGAACTATCTGGTCGTGGCACTGAAGGCGTATGCGAGCCAGGAGCGGGCGCACCCCACGATGCATTCGCATGCCGTCACGATGTCCGAGCAGGATATGCAGGACATGGCCGCCTACCTCGCCGGCCAGGAGCTCAAGCCCACCGGCCGGGCCGTGGGCACCACGCCCAAGGCTGCGCAGACCTGCATCGCCTGCCACGGCAACGACGGCATCGGCATCCTGCCCGAGTACCCGAACCTCTCCGGCCAGCACGCCGACTACCTCGAGCATTCGCTGAAGGGGTACCGCAGCGGTCAGCGCAAGAACGCCGTCATGGGTGGCATGGCTGCCGCGCTGACTGACGCGGACATCCGCGAGCTGGCCCGCTACTACTCGAGCCAGCGCCCCGCCCTGTGCTCGACGAACGAGATCCGCAAGCACGGCAAGTGCAAGGACCTCTGAGCAGGGTCGCGCGCGACGCGAAGCCGCTGCCCGCAGGCGGCGCGCGCCTGTGCATTGCCGCATCGTGAACGCGAAACCCGGGCCCGAGACGACCAGCCCGCTGGCCCAGCCGCTGGGTGACGGCGTCTACCTGATCGATACGCTCTACCTGCGACCCGGGCTGGCCGCGAGCCATCTCGTGGTGGACGAAGGCCGGGCCGCGTTCGTGGACACCGGCGCCGCCCCGGCCGCGCCCCGGCTGCTTGGCGCGCTCGATGAACTTGGCATCGCGCGGGAGCAGGTGGACTACCTGTTCCTCACCCACGTCCACCTCGACCACGCCGGCGGCGCCGGCCAGCTGATGCAGGCCCTGCCGAACGCACGGGCGGTGCTGCACCCGCGTGGCGCGCCCCACATGGTGGACCCGTCGAAGCTCATCGCGGGCTCGATCCAGGTGTACGGCGAGGCGTTGTACCGGCAGCTCTACGGCGAGCTGGTACCGATCGCAGCCGACCGGGTGATCGTCCCCGCTGACGGCGAGCGGCTCGAGCTCGGCCGGCGAACCTTCGAGTTCGTCGACGCCCCCGGACATGCCCGCCATCACCATTGCCCGATCGACCTCGATTGCCGGGCGGTCTACAGCGGGGACAACTTCGGTATCTGCTACCGCGAGTTCGACACGGTCCGGGGCCCCTTCATGCTGCCGACCACGACCCCCGTCCAGTTCGAGCCCGAGGCCCTGCACGCGACCGTGGACCGCCTGATGTCCTACGGACCGCGTCGCATCTTCCAGACCCACTTCGGGCCGGTGACGGACCTCGACCGGCTGGCACGCGACCTGCACGACATGCTCGTCGAGCTGGTGGGCATCGCGCGCCGCCACGCAAGGGCCGCGGACCGCCGTGCGCTGATCGAGGCAGAGATGTTCCGTTACTTCAGCGTCCGGCTCGACGAGCACGGCTACGAGGGGGACCTTGCCCGCCGCCACGAACTACTCGACGGCGACGTCCGCCTGAACGCGGCCGGGCTCGAGGTCTGGCTGGACCGGAACTGAAGCAGGCTGTGCGCTGTGCACGGTGGGCCGCCGGGCCGCCGGGTACACTGCGGCGCCTGAACCATTGCCTGCCGACAGCTTCCAAACCCTATTCCCGAACCACATCGCCGAGACCCATGACACCTTTCCGCGCCTTCCGCATCCACGAGATCGACGGCAGCATCGTCGCGCGCTTCGACACCCTGACCCTGGATGACCTCGGCCCGGGCGAGGTCGTGGTGCGCGTCGAGTACTCCGACATCAACTACAAGGACGCGCTCGCCGCCACCGGGGCCGGACGCATCCTGCGCAAGTACCCGCTGGTCGGCGGCATCGACCTTGCCGGCGTGGTCGTGGGCTCGAGCGACCCACGCTACACCGCGGGCCAGCACGTGCTGGTTACAGGCTGCGGCCTGAGCGAGACGCACGACGGCGGCTACGCTGAGTACGCCCGGCTCAGCGGCGAGTGGGTGATCCCGCTGCCGAGCGGCATGACCACGATGGACGTCATGAAGCTCGGTACGGCCGGCTTCACGGCCGCGCTCGCCATCCACCGCATGGAGCACAACGGCCAGACGCCGGAGAAGGGCCCGGTCGTGGTGACGGGCGCCACGGGCGGCGTCGGCAGCATCGCAATCAACATGCTCGCCGGTCGCGGCTACGACGTCGTGGCGGTGAGCGGCAAGCCCGGGGCCGACGACTACCTGCGCGAGCTCGGCGCCTCGCGCATCCTGCGCCGCCAGGAGATCGACCTCGGTTCGCGGCCGATGGAGCGCATCCTGTGGGCCGGCGCCATCGACAGCGTGGGCGGCGAGTTGCTCACCTGGCTCACGCGCACCGTGGACCTGTGGGGCAACATCGCGAGCATCGGGCTTGCCGGCTCCGCGGATCTCCACACGACCGTCATGCCCTTTATCCTGCGCGGCGTGAACCTGCTCGGCATCAACTCCTCGGCCACGCTGCGCGAGACGCGGCTGGTGGTCTGGGAACGCATCGGCAGCGACCTCAGGCCTGCGAAGCTCGACCGGATCTGCACGAAGGTCGTGGACTTCGACGAGCTGCCGGCGCAGTTCGACGACTACCTCAAGGGCCGGGTGACCGGCCGAACCGTGGTGAAGATCACATGAACGACGTATCCCGCGCAGTGCTTCCGCCGCGCACGCTCACCCACCTCGAGCGCCTGGAGGCCGAAGCCATCCAGATCATGCGCGAGGTGGTGGCCGAGTGCGACAGGCCGGTGATGCTCTACTCGATCGGCAAGGACAGCGCGGTGATGCTGTACCTCGCGCTCAAGGCCTTCTACCCGGCCAAGCTGCCGTTCCCGTTGCTGCACGTGGACACCAAGTGGAAATTCCGCGAGATGTACGCGTTCCGCGAGCGAATGACGAACGAGCATGGCTTCGACCTGCTGGTCTACACGAACCCCGAGGGGCTCGCGCAGGGCATCAATCCCTTCACGCACGGCTCGGCGATCCACACCGACGTGATGAAGACGCAGGCGCTCAAGCAGGCGCTCGATCTCCACGGCTTCGATGCGGCCTTCGGCGGCGCGCGCCGCGACGAGGAGAAGAGCCGCGCCAAGGAGCGGATCTTCTCGTTCCGTTCCGCGCAGCACCGCTGGGACCCGAAGAACCAGCGCCCCGAGCTCTGGCGCATCTACAACGCGCGCAAGCACAAGAGCGAGTCGATCCGCGTGTTCCCGATGTCGAACTGGACTGAGCTCGACATCTGGCAGTACATCTACCTGCGCGACATCCCGATCGTGCCGCTGTACTTCTCGGCCGAGCGGCCTGTGGTCGAGCGCGACGGCACGTTGATCATGGTGGACGACGACCGCATGCCGCTCTACCCGGGCGAGACACCGATGATGAAGAAAGTGCGCTTCCGCACCCTCGGCTGCTACCCGCTCACCGGCGCGGTCGAGAGCGAAGCGGACACGCTGCCCGCGATCATCCAGGAGATGCTGCTCACCACGAGCTCCGAGCGCCAGGGCCGGGTCATCGACCACGACCAGTCGGCGTCCATGGAGAAGAAGAAGCAGGAGGGGTATTTCTGATGGCCCACATCTCCGACCTGATCGGGCAGGACATCCAGGCGTACCTGCACCAGCACGAACACAAGAGCCTGCTGCGCTTCATCACCTGCGGCAGCGTGGACGACGGCAAGTCCACGCTCATCGGCCGGCTGCTCTACGACTCGAAGATGATCTTCGAGGACCAGCTCGCCGCGCTCGAGGCCGACTCGAAGAAGGTCGGCACGCAGGGCGGCGACCTCGACTTCGCGCTGCTGGTGGACGGCCTCGCGGCCGAGCGTGAGCAGGGCATCACCATCGACGTCGCGTACCGGTTCTTCTCCACCGACAAGCGCAAGTTCATCGTCGCCGACACGCCGGGGCACGAGCAGTACACGCGCAACATGGTGACGGGCGCCTCCACGGCCGACCTCGCCGTGATCCTGATCGACGCACGCAAGGGCGTGCTCACCCAGACGCGCCGGCACAGCTACCTCGTCTCGCTGATCGGCATCCGCAAGGTGGTGCTGGCGATCAACAAGATGGACCTCGTGGACTACTCCCACGAGGTGTTCGACACCATCGTGGCCGAATACCGCGACTTCGCGAAGCAGATCGGCCTCGAGGACATCGTGGCGATCCCGGTGTCGGGCCTCCGGGGCGACAACATCACCGGGCCGAGCGAGCACACGCCCTGGTACCACGGGCCGACGCTGATGGGCTACCTCGAGACCGTCGAGATCGAGGACCTCGTGCAGCACCAGCCGTTCCGGCTGCCCGTGCAGTGGGTCAACCGCCCGAATCTCGACTTCCGCGGCTTCGCGGGCACCATCGTCGGCGGCACGGTGAGCCCCGGCGACAAGGTGAAAGTGCTTCCCTCGGGTCGCGAGAGCCGCGTCGCGCGCATCGTGACCATGGACGGCGACCTCGACCGGGCGGTGGCGGGGCAGTCCGTCACCCTCACGCTCGAAGACGAGATCGACGTGAGCCGCGGCGACGTGCTCGCGGCCGCCGATGCGCCCCCCGCGGTCGCGGACCAGTTCGAGACCACCCTCATCTGGATGGCGGACGAGCCCATGCTGCCGGGCCGCCCCTACTGGATGAAGATCGGCACGCGGCAGGTGAGTGCGACGATCACCGAGCCCAAGTACAAGGTGAACGTCAACACGCTCGAACACCTCGCGGCCAAGAAGCTTGAGCTCAACGAGATCGGGGTGTGCAACGTCTCGCTCGACCACGCGATCGCCTTCGATCCCTACGCCGAGAACCGCGACACCGGCGGCTTCATCCTGATCGACCGCCTGACCAACGCCACCGTGGGCGCGGGCCTCGTGCACTTCGCGCTGCGCCGCTCGCAGAACATCCACTGGCAGGCGCTCGACATCAACAAGGGCTCGCGCGCCGCGCTCAAGGGCCAGAAGCCCGGCGTGCTGTGGTTCACCGGCCTCTCGGGCGCCGGCAAGTCCACCATTGCCAACCTCGTCGAGAAGCAGCTGCACGCGCTCGGCCGCCACACCTACCTGCTCGACGGCGACAACGTCCGCCACGGCCTCAACCGCGACCTCGGATTCACCGACGCCGACCGCGTCGAGAACATCCGCCGCGTCGCCGAGGTCGCGAAGCTGATGACTGAGGCCGGCCTGATCGTGATGGTGTCGTTCATCTCGCCGTTCCGCGCCGAGCGTCGCATGGCGCGCTCGCTGTTCGGGGAGGGCGAGTTCTTCGAGGTGCACGTGGACACACCGCTTGCGGTGGCCGAGTCCCGCGACGTGAAGGGCCTGTACAAGAAGGCCCGCCGTGGCGAGCTCAAGAACTTCACCGGCATCGACTCGCCGTACGAGGCCCCGGAGGCGCCGGAGATCTACCTCGACACGGCCAGGGCGACGCCCGAGGAGTCGGCCACCGCCATTGTCGACGGGCTGCGCGAGGCGGGAATGCTCGGTTCGGCGCCGTAGCAACCAGACCGGGACGGAGCGAAGAGCAGCAGACTCGGCTGCGCCGCTCCGACGGGCCGGCGCACGGCGAAGGCCGGCGCGTCGCCGGGAGGCTGCTTCTGAGCTATCATTTCCTGCGCTTCCCGCGCTGCGAAACGAGCGTCCCATGACCGCACCGATCTCCGCAGGCGCCCGGCTGCGCGCCGCGCTGGCCCAGGAACGTCCATTGCAGGTGGTGGGCGCCGTCAATGCCTACAGCGCCCTGCTGGCCGAACGTGCCGGCTTCCGCGCCATCTACCTGTCGGGCGCCGGGGTGGCGAACGCCTCGTTCGGCCTGCCCGATCTCGGTATCACCAGCCTGAACGACGTCTGCGAGGACGTCCGCCGCATCGCTTCGGCGAGCGACCTGCCGCTGCTCGTGGATGCCGACACCGGCTGGGGCGCCGCCTTCAACATCTCCCGCACCATCGCCGACCTCGTGCGCTCGGGCGCCGCGGGCTGCCACCTCGAGGACCAGGTGCAGGCGAAACGCTGCGGCCACCGGCCCGGCAAGGCGCTCGTGACCGCGGAGGAAATGGTGGACCGCATCCGCGCCGCCGTGGACGGCCGCAGCGACGGCCAGTTCGTGATCATGGCGCGCACCGACGCGCACGCGGTGGAGGGGCAGCAGGCGGCCATCGAGCGGGCGCAGCGCTACGTCGAGGCCGGCGCCGACATGATCTTCGCCGAGGCGCTCACCACGCTCGACGAGTACCGGCAGTTCACTGCGGCAGTGAAGGTCCCGGTGCTCGCCAACATCACCGAGTTCGGCAAGACGCCGCTCTTCACGGTCGCGGATCTCGCCAGCGCCGGCGTGCAGCTCGTGCTGTATCCCCTCTCCGCTTTCCGCGCCATGTCGAAGGCGGCCGAGGCGGTGTATGGGGCGCTGCGCCGCGAGGGCACGCAGAAGAGCGTGCTCGACCTCATGCAGACCCGGGCCGAGCTCTACGACGTGCTCGGCTACCACGACTACGAGCGCAAGCTCGACGAGCTCTTCAAGCGCGAGGGTACCGACGGCTAGCCGCCCTCGCCGGCAGCTTCCACAGCAACGAGCAATCCAACGAGTAGGTCACCATGAGCAACGAGAGCACCTCCGCCGCAGGCTTCAAGCCCAAGAAATCCGTCGCGCTGTCCGGCGTCGCCGCCGGCAACACGGCGCTCTGCAGCGTCGGTCGCAGCGGCAACGACCTGCACTACCGCGGCTACGACATCCTGGACCTCGCCGAGAACTGCGAGTTCGAGGAGGTCGCCTACCTGCTCATCCACGGCAAGCTGCCGAACGCCGCCGAGCTCAAGGGCTACAAGACCAAGCTCAAGCGCCTGCGCGGGCTTCCGACCACCGTGCTCGACGCGCTCGAGACCCTGCCCGCCGCCAGCCACCCGATGGACGTGATGCGCACGGGCGTGTCGGTGCTCGGCTGCACGCTACCCGAGAAGGACGACCACAACGTCGCCGGCGCCCGCGACATCGCCGACCGCCTGCTCGCGAGCCTCGGCTCCATGCTCGCCTACTGGTACCGCTACAGCCATTCGGGCGATCGCATCGACGTCGAGACGGACGACGACTCGATCGGCGGGCACTTCCTGCACATGCTGCACGGCACGCCGCCGCCCGCCTCGTGGGTGAAGGCGATGCACACCTCGCTGAACCTCTACGCCGAGCACGAGTTCAACGCGTCGACGTTCGCTGCGCGCGTCATCGCCGGCACCGGTTCCGACCTGTATTCCTGCATTGCGGGTGCAATCGGCGCGCTGCGCGGCCCGAAGCACGGCGGCGCCAACGAGGTCGCGTTCGAGGTGCAGAAGCGCTACGAGACGCCGGACGAGGCGGAGGCCGACATCCGCGCCCGCGTGGCCAACAAGGAAGTGGTGATCGGCTTCGGTCACCCGGTCTACACGGTCTCCGACCCGCGAAACAAGGTGATCAAGGAAGTGGCGCGCCAGCTCTCCGCCGAGGCGGGCGACCTGAAGATGTTCTCCATCGCCGAGCGACTCGAGTCGGTGATGTGGGACGTCAAGAAGATGTTCCCGAACCTCGACTGGTTCAGCGCCGTCTCGTACCACATGATGGGCGTGCCGACGGCGATGTTCACGCCGCTGTTCGTGATGTCGCGCATCACCGGCTGGAGCGCCCACGTCATCGAGCAGCGCATCGACGGCAAGATCATCCGCCCGAGCGCCAACTACACGGGTCCCGAGGACCGCGAGTTCGCGCCGATCGGCAGGCGCGGCTGATTACCGGACTGGTGGCGGGCGCGCCCGCCACCGTTCCCGTCGCGGCCGGCCGTCGGCCTCTCGCACGAACGTCCCGATCATGAACACCGCACACCGCAAACCCCTGCCCGGCACCGCGCTCGACTACTTCGACGCGCGCGCCGCGGTCGATGCCATCCAGCCTGGCGCCTACGCCGGGCTCCCCTACACCGCGCGCGTGCATGCCGAGAACCTGGTGCGCCGCTGCGACCCGGCGATCCTCGACGAGTGCCTGCGGCAGATCGTCGAGCGCAGGCGCGAGCGCGACTTCCCGTGGTTCCCGGCGCGCGTGGTCTGCCACGACATCCTCGGCCAGACCGCGCTGGTGGATCTTGCGGGGCTGCGCGACGCGATCGCCGAGCAGGGCGGCGATCCGGCCAACGTCAACCCCGTCGTGCCCGTGCAGCTGATCGTCGATCACTCGCTCGCCGTCGAGTGCGGCGGCGACGACCCCGACGCGTTCGCGAAGAACCGCGGGATCGAGGATCGCCGCAACGAGGACCGCTTCCACTTCATCGACTGGACGAAGCGGGCTTTCCGGAACGTGGAGGTGATTCCGCCCGGCAACGGCATCATGCACCAGATCAACCTCGAGCGAATGTCGCCCGTGGTGCACGCGAAGGACGGCGTGGCGTTCCCCGATACGCTCGTCGGCACCGACAGCCACACGCCGCACGTGGATGCACTCGGCGTCATCGCGGTTGGCGTCGGCGGCCTCGAGGCCGAGAGCGTGATGCTCGGGCGGGCCTCGTGGATGCGCCTGCCGGTCATCGTCGGTGTCGAGCTGACGGGCCGGCCCGGACCCGGCATCACCGCGACGGACATCGTGCTCGCGCTGACCGAGTACCTGCGCAAGTCGAAGGTGGTCGGCGCGTACCTCGAGTTCCACGGCGAGGGCGCGGCGGCGCTGACGCTCGGCGACCGCGCGACCATCTCCAACATGGCGCCGGAGTACGGCGCCACCGCTGCGATGTTCTACATCGACGACCAGACGCTGCGGTACCTCAGGCTCACCGGCCGCGACGAGGCGCAGGTGAGGCTGGTCGAGACCTACGCGAGGACGGCGGGCCTGTGGGCAGACAGCCTGAAGAGCGCGGAGTACGAGCGTGGTCTGACGTTCGACCTCACGGGCGTGACGCGCAACATGGCGGGCCCGAGCAACCCGCACGCGCGCGTCGCCACCAGCGAGCTCGCCGCAAAGGGCATTGCGGGCACGTGGGAAGATGTGCCCGGCCGGATGCCCGACGGCGCCGTGATCATCGCCGCCATCACCAGCTGTACCAACACGAGCAATCCGCGCAACGTGATCGCGGCCGGCCTGCTGGCACGCAACGCCAATCGGCTCGGCCTGACCCGCAAGCCGTGGGTGAAGAGCTCGCTGGCGCCGGGCTCGAAGACGGTCGAGCTGTACCTCGAGGATGCGAAGCTGCTGCCGGAGCTCGAGAAGCTCGGCTTCGGCATCGTGGCGTTCGCATGCACCACCTGCAACGGCATGTCGGGTGCGCTGGATCCGGCGATCCAGAAGGAGATCATCGACCGCGACCTGTACGCGACCGCGGTGCTGTCGGGCAACCGCAATTTCGACGGGCGCATCCACCCATACGCGAAGCAGGCCTTCCTGGCCTCGCCGCCGCTGGTCGTCGCCTATGCGATCGCCGGCACGATCCGCTTCGACATCGAGAAGGACGCGCTCGGTACCGACGCCGATGGCAGGCCGATCACCCTGAAGGACCTCTGGCCGGCGGACGAGGAGATCGACGCCATCGTCGCGCGGAGCGTCAAGCCGCAGCAGTTCCGCGCGGTCTACGAGCCGATGTTCCGGCTCAACGTGGACAGCGGCGAGAAGGTAAGCCCGCTCTACGACTGGCGCCCGATGAGCACCTACATCCGGCGCCCGCCCTATTGGGAAGGCGCGCTGGCCGGCGTGCGCACGCTCACCGGCATGCGGCCGCTCGCCGTGCTGGGCGACAACATCACCACCGACCACCTCTCGCCCTCGAACGCCATCCTTCCGGACAGCGCCGCGGGCGAGTACCTCGCGAAAATGGGCCTGCCCGAGGAAGACTTCAATTCCTACGCCACGCATCGCGGCGACCACCTCACCGCACTGCGTGCGACGTTCGCCAATCCCACGCTGAAGAATGAGATGGTCGTAGTGGACGGCAAGGTCAAGGCGGGTTCGCTCGCCCGCATCGAGCCCGACGGCAGGGTGACGCGCATGTGGGAGGCCATCGAGACCTACCTGCAGCGGCGTCAGCCGCTCGTCATCATCGCGGGCGCCGACTACGGCCAGGGTTCCTCGCGCGACTGGGCCGCCAAGGGCGTGCGTCTCGCCGGTGTGGAGGCGATCGTCGCCGAGGGGTTCGAGCGCATCCACCGCACGAATCTCGTGGGCATGGGCGTGCTGCCGCTCGAGTTCAAGCCTGCCGTCAACCGCCGCACACTGGGCATTGACGGCACCGAGACCTTCGACGTGCTGGGCGAGCGCAGGCCGCGCGCCGACCTGACGCTCGTGATCCGCCGCAGCAACGGCGAGCGGATGGAGGTGCCGGTGACCTGCCGCCTCGACACGGCGGAGGAAGTGTCGATCTACGAGGCCGGCGGCGTGCTGCAGCGCTTCGCCAAGGACTTCCTCGAGTCCGCCGCCGCCTGAAGCGGCATCCCCCGCCCACGGGCGAGGTCCAGGGTGAGTAACAGATGACATTCGCACCGCAGATCCGCATCCCCGCCACCTACATGCGCGGCGGCACCAGCAAGGGCGTGTTCTTCCGCCTGCAGGACCTGCCCGCCGCCGCCCAGGTGCCGGGCGCGGCGCGCGATGCGCTGCTGCTGCGCGTCATCGGCAGCCCGGACCCCTATGGAAAGCAGATAGACGGCATGGGCGGGGCGACCTCGAGCACCAGCAAGTCGGTGATCCTCTCGAAGAGCAGCCGGCCGGACCACGACGTCGACTACCTGTTCGGCCAGGTGTCCATCGACAAGGCGTTCGTGGACTGGAGCGGCAACTGCGGCAACCTCTCGGCCGCGGTGGGGCCCTTCGCCCTCGCCTCTGGCCTCGTGGACGCAGGACGCATGCCGCGCAATGGCCTGGCGACCGTGCGTATCTGGCAGGCGAACATCGGCAAGACCATCGTCGCGCACGTGCCGGTCGCGAGCGGCGCCGTGCAGGAAACCGGCGACTTCGAGCTCGACGGCGTGACCTTCCCCGCCGCCGAGGTGCAGCTCGAGTTCATGGACCCTGCGGCCGACGAGGAAGGCGCGGGCGGGGCGATGTTCCCCACCGGCAACCTCATCGACGATCTCGAGGTACCGGGCCTCGGGATGCTGAAGGCGACGATGATCAACGCCGGCATCCCGACCATCTTCGTGAATGCGGACGCCATCGGCTACACAGGCATGGAGCTGCAGGACGCCATCAACGGCGACGCGAAGGCGCTCGCGATGTTCGAGTCCATCCGTGCCCACGGGGCGCTGCGCATGGGCCTGATCCGCAAGCTCGAAGAGGCCGCGAAGCGCCAGCACACGCCCAAGGTCGCGTTCGTCGCCCGCCCGGCCGACTACGTCAGCTCGAGCGGCAAGGCGGTCGCGGCGCGCGACATCGACCTGCTCGTACGCGCCCTGTCCATGGGCAAGCTGCACCACGCGATGATGGGCACGGCCGCCGTCGCGATCGGTACCGCGGCCGCGATCCCGGGCACGCTGGTGAACATTGCCGCCGGCGGCAGCGCGCGCAACGCGGTGCGGTTCGGGCATCCTTCGGGCACCTTGCGGGTCGGTGCGGAAGCGGATCAGGTCGACGGCCGCTGGACCGTCACCAAGGCGATCATGAGCCGCAGCGCGCGGATCCTGATGGAAGGCTGGGTGCGCGTGCCCGGCGACGCGTTCTAGCCGCCGACTCCGTCGGCCCGCCGTACGCACCCCAGCATGTCGCCGTCCGACCCCGAGTCCGCTGGCCGCCCGGCGCCGGACAAGGTGCTGGTGGACATCGCCGCCTACGTCTGCGACGACCGGATCGACAGCGAGCCCGCCCGCGAGACCGCGTTCTACTGCCTGATGGACAGCCTCGCCTGCAGCTTCCAGGCGCTCGGGTTTCCGGCGTGCACGAAGTTGCTCGGGCCCGTGGTGCCGGGGGCCACGATGGCGGGCGGCGCGCGCGTGCCGGGCACCTCGTTCGATCTCGATCCGGTGCAGGCCGCGTTCAACCTCGGCGCGATGATCCGCTGGCTCGACTTCAACGACACCTGGCTGGCCGCGGAGTGGGGCCACCCGTCGGACAACCTCGGCGCCATCCTGCCGGTCGCCGACTGGCTCTCCCGCCGGGCTATCGCCGAAGGGCGCCGACCGCTCACGGTGCGCGAGGTCACCACGGCGATGATCAAAGCTCACGAGATCCAGGGCGTGATCGGCGCTCGAGAACAGCTTCAACCGCGTCGGCCTCGACCACGTGCTGCTGGTGCGGGTCGCCTCGACGGCCGTCGTGACGCAGATGCTCGGCGGCACCCGGCAGCAGGTGATCGACGCGGTGTCGAATGCGTGGATCGACGGCGGCGCGCTGCGCGCCTACCGGCATGCACCGAACACCGGCTCGCGCAAGAGCTGGGCCGCGGGCGACGCCACAAGCCGCGCCGTGCGCCTCGCGCTGATCTCGGTCGCGGGCGAGATGGGCTATCCTTCGGCGCTCTCCACGGCCACGTGGGGCTTCTACGACGTGCTCTTCCAGGGCAAGCCCTTTCGCTTCGCGCAGGGCTACGGCAGCTACGTGATGGAGAACGTGCTCTTCAAGATTGCCTTTCCCGCCGAGTTCCACGCGCAGACCGCCGTGGAGTGCGCGATGCAGCTGCACCCGGAGGTCGAGGACCGACTGCCGGAGGTCGATCGCGTGGTGATCGAGACCCAGGAGCCGGCCCTGCGCATCATCGACAAGACGGGCCCGCTCGCGAACCCTGCCGACCGCGACCACTGCCTGCAGTACATGACGGCGATCGCGCTGATCTTCGGCCGGCTCACGGCTGCCGACTACGAGGACGCGGTGGCGCTCGACCCGCGCGTGGACGCGCTGCGCGAGCGGATGATGGTTCGCGAGAACGCCGCGTTCACCGAGGCGTACTACGACGCCGGCAAGCGCCACATCGGCAACGCGGTGCAGGTGTTCTTCAGGGACGGTACGTCCACCCGGCGCGTCCACGTCGCACGTGCCGCTCGGCCACCGCGAGCGTCGCGCCGAGGGCATCCCGGCCCTCGTGAAGAAATTCGAGGGCAGCGTCGCCGCGCATTTCGCAGCCGCGCAGTCGGACCGGATCCGCGCGCTGTTCGCCGACCGCGCGAAGCTCGAGGCGATGCCGGTGCACGAGTTCGTCGCGGCGATGGTGAAGCCGTGACGCTCGCCGACGGCGCCCGCGAGCTCGGCATCGAGCTCACCGAGGAACAGGCGGCGCGCCTCGTCGCGCACCTCGACCTGCTCGACGACTGGAACACGCGCATGAACCTCACGGCCATCCGCGAGCGCGGCCAACAGGTCACCAAGCACGTGCTCGACAGCCTGAGCGTGCGGCCGTTCCTGCGCGGCGCGCGCATTGCAGACGTCGGCAGCGGCGCAGGTTTCCCGGGCATCCCGCTCGCGATCGTCGAACCGGACCGCCGCTTCACGCTGATCGAGTCCACCGGCAAGAAGTGCCGCTTCCTCGAGCACGTGCGCGACGCGCTCGCGCTGCCGAACGTCGAGGTCGTCCAGGCTCGCGGCGAGGCCTTCCGGCCCGAGATCCGATTCGACACCGTGCTGGCGCGCGCGGTCGGCCCGCTCGCCGAGCTGGTGCGCTTCGCCGCGCCGCTGCTCGCCGGCGGCGGCCGCCTGCTCGCGATGAAGGGGCGCTATCCTGGGGACGAGCTCGCCGGGAAACTGAACGGCTGGAAGGTCGTCGCAGTGCATCCGCTCGCCGTGCCGGGGCTCGATGAGCAGCGGCACCTGGTGGAACTCGTCCGCTCGCATGACCGGACGGGCGGCTGACCGTCGCTCGGGTATGCTTCCCGACCCATGAAGCGCGTGATCGCGGTCGCGAACCAGAAAGGCGGGGTCGGCAAGACCACCACCGCCGTGAACCTCGCGGCGTCGCTGGCGGCGACGCGGCGCAAGGTGCTGCTCGTGGACAGCGACCCGCAGGGCAACGCCACCATGGGCTGCGGCGTGGACAAGCGCGCCCTCGAGCGATCGCTCACCGACGTGCTGCTCGGCGAGGTCGAGGCCGCGGCGGTGCTGCGGCCCGTCGAGCCGGGCGGCTTCACGGTGCTGCCGGGCAACCAGGACCTCGTGGCCGCCGAGGTCCAGCTCACGGGCGTCGAGGGCCGCGAGCGGCGGCTCAGCGCGGCGCTCGCGCCGCTGCGCGACCAATACGACGTGGTGATCATCGACTGCCCGCCGGCACTCAACCTGCTCACCCTGAATGCGCTCGTGGCGGCGGACACGGTACTCGTCCCCATGCAGTGCGAGTACTACGCGCTCGAGGGACTCTCGGCGCTCATGGACACCGTCGCGCAGATCCGGGCGACCGCCAACCCGCGGCTCGAGCTCGAGGGCATCCTGCGCACCATGTTCGACCCGCGCAACAACCTCTCGAACGAAGTCTCGGCGCAGCTCATCATGCACTTCGGCGACAAGGTCTTCCGAACCGTGATCCCGCGCAACGTGCGCCTCGCGGAGGCGCCGAGCTTCGGGAAGGCGGCCATGTACCACGACAAGGACTCGCGCGGTGCGCTCGCCTACCTCGCGCTCGCCGGAGAACTGATCCGCCGCGAGGAGGAGGCCGCACTCCTCGCCGCGGGCGCCGCGCTGCAGGACGACGCGCCGGAACCTAGCGCCTGACCGGCAGCGCCAGGAACACGAACAGCACTTCCGCACCGTAGTTCGGTCGGTCGAGCCCGCCATTGGAGACGTGGTAGCCGGCCAGCCCCAGCCGCGCGCCGGACGCCAGGCGGCGCGCCACCGCGATCCCGCTTCTGAACTCCAGGTCGTAGTCCGCGCCGACCCGTTCGCCGTTGGCGAACCAGCCGCCGCCGATGCTCAGCGTCACGAACCACCGGCGCGGCAGCGCGAAGTCGCGCGCCACGTCCGCATACACGAAAAGGAGGTCGTCCGCCCCGGCATCCGCCCCGATCCCGGGCCGCAAGGCCCAGTCGGTGCGTGGTGCTCCCCGGTAGTGCAGGCCGATCAGGTACGGGTCGTTCACCTCGTCGTCGAGCACGAAGCGGCCGGCCGAGGCGATCAGGAGCGGTCCGTCGTCGTCCGGTCCGCTCGCATCGGCCGGCGCCGCGGATGCCGGGACCCAGGCGAGCAGGCACGCGGCGAAAGCCGTGATCAGGCGCATGCTTCGGCTCCCCGCCGTGGCGTTAATCGTTCTGTGGTCTGCGTCGCCGCGATGTGGCCGGCATAATATCGGCCATGGCAACCAAGCGACCCAGTCTCGGCCGGGGCCTCGAAGCACTGCTCGGCACCCCCCGCCCCGCCCCGCCGGACGACGCGACCGCCGGAACACCGGCGCCCGCACCACAGCTCGACGAGGAGCTTGCGCGGATTCCGGTGGACCTGCTGCAGCGCGGCCGCTACCAGCCGCGGCTCGACATGCGGCCGGAAAGCCTCCAGGAACTCGCCGACTCCATCCGTGCCCAGGGCGTGGTGCAGCCGATCGTGGTGCGGCCGCTGGCCGCGCAGCGCACCGGCGAGCCACTGCGTTACGAGATCATCGCGGGCGAGCGCCGGTGGCGCGCAGCCCAGATGGCGGGCCTGCACGCGGTGCCGGCGGTCATCCGCAACGTGCCGGACGATGCCGCGGTGGCGATGTCGCTGATCGAGAACATCCAGCGCGAGAACTTGAACCCGCTGGAGGAGGCCCGCGCGCTCGACCGGCTGATCCGCGAGTTCGACATGACCCACCAGACGGCGGCCGACGCCGTGGGGCGGTCGCGGGCCGCGGTGAGCAACCTGCTGCGGCTGCTGGAGCTCGGCGAGGAGGTCAAGACTCTGGTCGAGACCCGGCAGATCGAGATGGGCCACGCGCGTGCCCTGCTCGGTCTGGCGGCGGCGCGACAGCAGGCCGAGGTGGCGCTGCTGGTCGCGAAGAAGGGTCTGTCGGTGCGCGAGACCGAAGCGTTGGTGCGCCGGCTAGCCACCGGCAAGGACGACACCGGCGAGCGCGAGCCGCAGCGCCGGGACGCTAACGTTGCGCGGCTGGAGCAGGACCTCACCGACAAGCTCGGCGCGCGGGTGCATCTGCAGCAGGGCGCGAAGGGTCGCGGCCGGCTGGTCATCGCCTACAACAGCCTCGACGAACTCGACGGGATCCTCGCCCACATCCGCTGACGGCCGTCGGCGCGGATCGGCCCGGCGCCGCGCACCCGCGCATGCGATGGAAAATGCAGGTGCTTCGGCGGCGATCGCCGAACTCCCTGATTAATAAATATTGGCTAACAATCCGCTAGATCGGATTTTGCTTGGTAACTGTATTCGACAGAGCTCCTGAATAAACGGTTGGGCTGGCGGGGCCGCTCGCCTGCAGTCGCCCGCGGCGCCTCGCACGCCTGTCGAGTCACGGCTCGGGTCCGTGGAAGACGCAATCGGTTTCCTCTGCAAACATCCCTTGCTGCATTGAAGCAATGCAAAAAGACCAGATATACTTTGCGGCCTTCCGGAGGCCGTGCAGTGCAGCATGGCCGGCCCGGGCAGCGGATCGAAATGCCACCCGTGGCCGGAAGCGCCCGGCACATGACGTGGCTTTTTTGTTGCCCGGACGAAGTTGGTGAGGCCTTGAGCAACGCAGAAATCCAGCAGGGGCGGCGACGTGCGATCAGCGTCGTGCTCTGGCAGGGGTTGCTCGGGGCGGCCGTTGCAGCCGCCTGCCTCGCCGTGTGGGGGCCCCGTGCGGGCGCTTCGGCGCTGCTCGGGGCCGGGATCGGTGTCGCGGCGACGTCGTTGATGGCGTTCGCGATGTTGCGGCACGGCGAAGGCGCGAGCGCGCAGCGGGTGGCCTGGAGCTTCTTCTCCGGCTGGGTCGTGAAGGTCGGCTTCACCCTTGCCCTGCTGGTGGTGGCGTTCCGGTCAGCGAAGGTCGACGCGGCGGCATTGCTCGCCGCCTACGTGGCGACCTTCATCGGTTACTGGGTTGGGGCGGCCCGCGCGGGCGGGCAGAACACGAAACAATCATTCGGAGTTGCGGACTGATCATGGCTGGCCAAGGACCCGCGAACAGCACCGAATACATCACCCACCACCTGACGCACCTCAAGGTCGGCGAAGGGTTCTGGACCTGGCACGTCGACACGATCTTCATGTCGGTGCTGACGGGCTTCCTGGCGCTCGGGCTCTTCTACGCTGCCGCGCGCAAGGCGACCTCCGGGGTGCCGGGCAAGGGCCAGGCCTTCGTCGAGATGGTGGTCGAGTTCGTCGACACCCAGGTCAAGGAGGTCTTCCACCTCGACCGACGCTTCCTCGCGCCGCTCGCGCTCACGATCTTCCTCTGGGTGTTCTTCATGAACGCCATGGACCTGCTGCCGCTCGACGTGCCCGGCGTGATCGCAGGCTGGTTCGGCATCCATTACTGGCGCGTGGTGCCCACGGCAGACCTCAACACCACCTTCGCGATGTCGATCTCGGTGCTGCTGATCGTGCTGTTCTACTCGGTGAAGGTGAAGGGCCCCGGCGGCTACGTGCACGAGCTGTTCACCGCGCCGTTCGGCTCGAACCCGCTGCTGTGGATCCCGAACTTCCTGCTCAACGTCGTCGAACTGCTCTCGAAGCCCGTCTCGCTCGCCATGCGACTGTTCGGCAACATGTACGCGGGCGAGCTGGTGTTCATGCTGATCGCGCTGCTGGGCGCGAGCTGGGCCGGCTTCAGCCTCGGCAGCGGCATGTCGATGATCGGGCACATCCTCGCGGGCTCCGCCTGGGCGATCTTCCACATCCTGATCATCACGCTGCAAGCGTTCATCTTCATGGTGCTCACGATCGTCTACGTGACGATGGCGACCGAGCACCACTGACCCGTTCACCCGTTCACGCAACCGCACGACTGACTGGAGACGACAAATGGAAATGGCACAGTACCTCGCCCAGATCCAGGCCTTCACCGCCCTCGGGATCGGCCTGATCATCGGCCTGGGCGCGATCGGCGCCTGCATCGGCATCGGCATCATGGGCTCGAAGTTCCTCGAGGCGGCCGCCCGCCAGCCGGAACTCATCCCCACGCTGCAGGGCCGCATGTTCCTGCTCGCCGGCCTGATCGACGCGGCGTTCCTGATCGGCGTGGCGCTCGCGATGTTCTTCGCGGTCGCGAACCCGCTCCTGTCCGTCATCCAGGGTTGAAACGCGTCTGACGCGAGGACGTCGCCATGAACATCAATGCGACGATCATCGGCCAGGCGATCGTCTTCCTGATCCTGATCTGGTTCAGCGTCAAGTTCATCTGGCCCCCGCTGCTGAAGGCGATCGAGGATCGCCAGAAGAAGATCGCCGACGGCCTCGCGGCCGCCGAGCGCGGCCAGAAAGAGCTGCACCAGGCGAGCGGTGACGCCCAGGCGATCGTGGACGAGGCGCGCGAGAAGGCCCTGAAGATCGTGGACCAGGCGAACCGCCGGTCGAGCGAGATCATCGAGGAAGCGCGTTCCACCGCGATCTCCGAGGGCCAGCGGCTCGTCGGCGACGCGCGTCAGGAAGTGGCCCTCGAGCAGGCCCGCGCCCGCGACGCGCTCCGCAAGGACGTGGCGACGCTGGCCGTCGCAGGCGCCTCGCGGCTGCTCGAGCGCGAGATCGATCCGAAGGCCCACGCCGACCTGATCGAGAAGCTCGCCCGCGAGATCGAGGGCGCCAGGGCCTGACGGCCCCGGCGACACGGATCCGGAGTAACGACGCATGGCCGAAAGAGCCACGGTAGCTAGACCCTACGCCAAGGCGGCCTTCGCCGCCGCGCGCGAGCAGGGCCGGCTGGCGGAATGGTCCCGCTGGCTCGGCAACGCCCGCGGCGTGGTGCTGAGCGAGGAGTTCCGGCTGCTCGAGAGCAGCCCGAGCGTCTCCAGTGCCGAGCTCGAGGAGCTGATCGCCGGCATCTCGGGCGCCGACCTCGACGTGCAGGGACGCGCCCTGCTCAGCCTGCTCACCGAGAACGGGCGCCTCGACTTCCTCCCGGAGATCGCGGCGCAGTTCAAGGAGCTCGAGGCCGAGGCCCAGAACGTGGCCGACGTCGAGATCGTCTCGGCGACGGCCCTCGGCGATGCGCAGAAGGAGCGGCTCTCGGCCGCCCTGCGTGCCCGGCTGCGTCGCGACGTGCGGTTGCAGTGCTCCGTCGATCCGGCGCTGATCGGTGGCGCGGTCGTGCGCTCGGGCGACCTGCTGATCGACGGCTCCCTCAAGGGCAAGCTCGAGCGGCTCGCGACTGAACTGACTGGCTGAACAGAATTCACCCGGCCCAGCCGCCCGCGCGGCGACGGCCTGCAGAGGAATGCGAAATGTCGATCAAGGCTTCTGAGATCAGCGAACTGATCAAGGCACGGATCCAGAACTTCACGGCGGCGACCGAGGCGCGCAGCGTCGGCACCGTGGTGTCGGTCACGGACGGCATCGTGCGCATCCACGGCCTGCAGGACGCCGTGCAGGGTGAAATGCTCGAGTTCCCGAAGAACACCTTCGGCCTCGCGCTCAACCTCGAGCGCGACTCGGTCGGCGCGGTGATCCTCGGCGAGTACGAGCACATCACCGAGGGCGACACGGTCAAGTGCACCGGCCGCATCCTCGAGGTGCCCGTCGGCAACGAGATGATCGGCCGCGTGGTCAACGCGCTCGGCCAGCCGATCGACGGCAAGGGCCCGATCGACGCGAAGGAGTTCGACGTCATCGAGAAGGTGGCGCCGGGCGTCATCGCCCGCAAGTCGGTGGGCCAGCCGGTGCAGACCGGCCTCAAGGCGATCGACGCGATGGTGCCGATCGGCCGCGGCCAGCGCGAGCTGATCATCGGCGACCGGCAGACCGGCAAGACCGCCGTCGCCGTCGATACGATCATCAACCAGAAGGGCAAGGACCTCATCTGCATCTACGTCGCGATCGGCCAGAAGGCCTCGACGATCGCGAACGTCGTGCGCAAGCTCGAGGAACACGGCGCGATGGCCTACACCATCGTAGTCGCCGCGTCGGCTTCCGAGTCGGCCGCCATGCAGTACATCGCACCGTACTCGGGCTGCACCATGGGCGAGTACTTCCGCGACCGCGGCCAGGACGCGCTCATCATCTATGACGACCTGACCAAGCAGGCCTGGGCCTATCGCCAGGTGTCGCTGCTGCTGCGTCGTCCGCCGGGCCGCGAGGCGTATCCGGGCGACGTGTTCTACCTGCACAGCCGCCTGCTCGAGCGCGCCGCGCGCGTCAACGAGGAGTACGTCGAGAAGTTCACCAAGGGTGCGGTCAAGGGCAAGACCGGCTCGCTCACCGCGCTGCCGATCATCGAGACCCAGGCCGGTGACGTCTCCGCGTTCGTGCCGACCAACGTCATCTCGATCACCGACGGCCAGATCTTCCTCGAGACCGACCTGTTCAACGCCGGCATCCGCCCGGCGATCAACGCCGGCGTCTCCGTTTCGCGCGTCGGCGGCGCCGCGCAGACCAAGGTGATCAAGAAGCTCGGCGGCGGCGTGCGCCTCGCGCTCGCCCAGTACCGCGAGCTCGCGGCCTTCGCCCAGTTCGCATCGGACCTCGACGACGCGACCCGCAAGCAGCTCGAGCGTGGCAAGCTCGTCACCGAGCTGATGAAGCAGCCGCAGTACTCGCCGCTGTCGGTCGCCGAGCAGGCGATCACGCTGTTCGCGGTCAACAAGGGTTACTTCGACGGCGTCGAGGTCAACCGCGCGCTCGCCTTCGAGGCGGGCCTGCGCCAGCACGTGAAGTCCAAGTTCAAGGAGCTGTTCGACCGCATCGAGGCGAAGCAGGACCTCAGCGCCGACGACGAGAAAGCGCTCGCCGCCGCGATCGAGGACTTCAAGAAGAACGGCGCGTACTGAGCACGCGCCGGGAGCCAACATGGCCGGAACCAAGGAAATCCGCCTCAAGATCAAGAGCGTGCAGAACACGCGCAAGATCACCAAGGCGATGGAAATGGTCGCAGCGTCGAAGATGAAGAAGGCGCAGGAGCGCATGCGGGCCGGCCGGCCCTACGCGCGCCGCATCCTCAGCATCGCGATGCACGCGGCCCGTGCCAATGCGGAGTACAGGCATCCGCTGCTCACCCGGCGCCCCGAGGTCCGGCGCGTCGGCGCGGTGGTCATCACCACCGACAAGGGCCTCTGCGGCGGACTCAACACCAACCTGCTGCGGGTGATGCTGAACCAGCACAAGGAGTGGATCGCGAAGGGCGTCGAGGTCGAGTACTGCGCCATCGGCAACAAGGGCTTCGGCTTCCTGAACCGCATGGGCGGGACGATCGTCTCGCAGGTCACCAACTACGGCGACCGCCCGGCGCTCGAGCGCCTGATCGGCCCCGTGAAGATGCTCGTGGACGGCTACCTCGAGGGGCGGCTCGACGAGGTGCACATCTTCAGCAACCGCTTCGTAAACACCATGAAGCAGGAGCCGATCCACGCGACCATGATCCCGATCCCGCTCGAGTGGCAGACGCCGGAAGGCGGCGACCTGGACGAGGACAAGGTGCGCGAGGGCAGCTGGGACTACCTCTACGAGCCGGACGCGAAGACCGTGCTCGACGAGCTGCTGGTGCGCTACCTCGAGACCTTCGTCTACCAGGCGGCTGCCGACAACATCGCCTCCGAGCAGTCGGCGCGCATGGTGGCGATGAAGTCCGCCTCCGACAACGCGCAGAACATCATCGAAGAGCTGCAGCTCATCTACAACAAGAGCCGCCAGGCCTCGATCACCAAGGAACTCTCGGAGATCGTGGGCGGCGCAGCGGCGGTCTAGCCGCAGTCACGCATCCAGGCAACGCAAACAGATTCAGGACAAGACCATGTCACAAGCTCACGGCACCATCGTCCAGACCATCGGCGCGGTCATCGACATCGAGTTCCCGCGCGATGCGATGCCGAAGATCTACGATGCGCTGGTCCTCGAGGACAGCGACAACAAGCTGGCCGAGAAGGGCCTCACGTTCGAGGTCGAGCAGCAGCTCGGCGACGGCGTCGTGCGCACCATCGCACTCGGCTCTTCCGACGGACTGCAGCGCGGCATGAAGGTGCGCAACACCGGGGCGGCGATCTCCGTGCCCGTGGGCCCGGGCGTGCTCGGCCGCGTCATGGACGTGCTCGGGCGCCCGATCGACGAGCGCGGCCCGATCCAGTCGGACGAGCGCCGCGCGATTCACCAGCCGGCGCCGAAGTTCGACGAGCTGGCGCCCTCGGTCGAGCTGCTCGAGACAGGCATCAAGGTCATCGACCTGATCTGCCCGTTCGCGAAGGGCGGCAAGATCGGCCTGTTCGGCGGCGCCGGCGTGGGCAAGACCGTCAACATGCTCGAGCTGATCAACAACATCGCCAAGCAGCACTCGGGCCTCTCCGTGTTCGCGGGCGTCGGCGAGCGAACGCGCGAGGGCAACGACTTCTACCACGAGATGTCCGAGGCGAACGTCATCGTGCAGGAAGACCTCAGCCAGTCGAAGGTGGCGATGGTGTTCGGCCAGATGAACGAGCCGCCGGGCAACCGCCTGCGCGTGGCGCTGTCGGGCCTGACGATGGCCGAGCGCTTCCGCGACGAGGGCCGCGACATCCTGTTCTTCGTGGACAACATCTACCGCTTCACGCTCGCGGGCACCGAGGTGTCGGCGCTGCTCGGGCGCATGCCCTCGGCGGTGGGCTACCAGCCGACGCTCGCCGAGGAAATGGGCCGCCTGCAGGAGCGCATCACCTCGACGAAGGTCGGCTCGATCACCTCGATCCAGGCCGTGTACGTGCCCGCGGACGACTTGACCGACCCGTCGCCGGCGACCACGTTCGGGCATCTCGACGCGACCGTCGTGCTCTCGCGCGACATCGCCTCGCTCGGCATCTACCCGGCCGTGGACCCGCTCGACTCGACCTCGCGCCAGGTGGACCCCAACGTCATCGGCGAGGAGCACTACGAGACGACGCGCGCCGTGCAGGCCGTGCTGCAGCGCTACAAGGAACTGCGCGACATCATCGCGATCCTCGGCATGGACGAGCTGTCGCCCGAGGACAAGCTGATCGTGGCCCGCGCCCGCAAGATCCAGCGCTTCCTGTCGCAGCCGTTCCACGTCGCCGAGGTGTTCACCGGCAGCCCCGGCAAGTTCGTGACGCTCAAGGACACGATCCGCGGGTTCAAGGCGATCGTCGCGGGCGAGTACGACCACCTGCCCGAGCAGGCCTTCTACATGATCGGCGCCATCGAAGAAGCCGTCGAGAAGGCGAAGAGCCTGCAGTAAGGAGCCGCAATGGCAACCATGCGAATCGACGTCGTCAGCGCGGAGGAGGCCATCTACTCCGGCGAGGCTGAATTCGTGGTGCTCCCGGGCATCATGGGCGAGCTCGGCATCTATCCGCGCCACGCCCCGCTGATCACGCAGATCAAGGCGGGCACGGTGCGCATCAAGGTGCCCGGCAAGGACGAAGAGGAGATGGTCTACGTGCAGGGCGGCTTCCTCGAGGTGCAGCCCGACCACGTCAACGTGCTCTCCGACACCGCGATCCGCGCCGCCGACCTCGACGAGGTCAAGGTGCTCGAGGCGAAGAAGGCCGCCGAGGAGGCGATCCGCGCCCGCAGCGAGAAGCAGGAGATCGCCACGGCCGAAGCCGAGCTCGCTGCGATCAGCGCCCAGTTGCAGGCGATCCAGAAGCTGCGCAAGACGCGTCGCTGATTCGACTCTCCCGCTTGCGGGAGAGGTCGGCCGCCATGCCGGGTGAGGGAAAAAAGAAGGGCCCGCACTGCGGGCCCTTCTGTTTCGCGCGACCGCTGTCGGCCGCTACTTGAACACCACCTCGCGGATCATTTCCTGGCCCAGCGGGCGCCGCATCTTCTCGCGGTCGATCGCCGCCTTGCTGCGTGCGGCGTCATCGCCGAAGCTGCTCTGCATGATGGGCTCCATGCGATCGTCGAGACCGTCCATGGCCGCCATGTTCGCGTACGTGACGGTCAGGTAGATGTTCGGCTCGTCCGGCGAGCGCGGCGTGGTCTCGTACGCCCTGTAGTCGAGGACGATCCCTGCCTTCTTGGCCGCCTCCATGTTTGTTCGGTAGGTGGTGGCCAGGTAACGGAGGTAGGCGTCGTTCATGCCCGGCAGCGTGCGGATCGAGCTCACGATCGTGACCGGGCCCTCCTGGTAAGGCCGGTCCGCGGCCAGGGTGACGCTGGAGACGGTCATCAATGCCAACAGTCCGGCTAGTGCGCCGAGCGCACGCGTTCGCAGTTTCATTCTGACTCCCTTGGGATTGTCGCGCGTTTTGCTTCGCGCTCTGGTGGCGGGGTACATACCCCGTGCCGGGCACTCTACGCGCGGCCCAGAACGGAGTCATGCCGCAGTGCGGCAGTACCGCCCGTGCCGCGGCCGATCGCAGAGCTCCATCACGGTGTGCGGGACGGTCGCTTGGGTAGAATGCGCCGCACCCATCGACTACGGACACCCCGATGCCACTCTCCGTCGTGATCCTGGCCGCCGGCCAGGGCAAGCGCATGAAATCCGACCTGCCGAAGGTGCTTCAGCCGCTCGCCGGCCGGCCGTTGCTGGGGCACGTGCTCGACACGGCCCGTGGTCTCGAGGCCGTGGCAACCTACGTGGTGTACGGCCACGGCGGCGAGCAGGTGCTCGAGGCGTTCGAAGGCACGGACGTTCGCTGGGCGCTACAGGCCGAGCAGCACGGCACGGGTCACGCGGTGGCGCAGGCCATGCCGCAGATCCCGGACAACCACCAGGTGCTAGTGCTCTACGGCGACGTGCCGCTGGTGCAGCTCGATACGCTCGCGCGTCTCGTGGCGGCAGCGGGCGAGGACGGCGTGAGCCTGCTCTCCGTGATGCTGGCCGACCCCACGGGCTACGGCCGCATCGTGCGGGACGGCGCCGGCAACGTGGCGCGTATCGTCGAGCACAAGGACGCGAATGCGAAGGAGCGGGCGATCCACGAGTCGAACACGGGGCTCATGTGCGTACCGGCCGGCCGGCTCAAGGGCTGGCTCGCCGCGCTCAGGAACGACAATGCGCAGGGTGAGTACTACCTCACCGACGTGATCGTCATGGCGGTGAAAGCGGGGCTCGAGGTGCAAGCCGTCGTGGCGCCGACCGCGACCGAGGTGCTCGGCGTCAACGACAAGCTGCAGCTCGCCGAACTCGAGGCCGCGTACCGCCGCCAGCGCGCCACTGCGCTCATGATCGAGGGCGTGACGATCGTGGACCCGGCGCGCCTCGACGCGCGCGGCCCGGTGAGCGTCGGCCGCGACGTGCACATCGACGTCAACGTCGTGCTCGAGGGCAGCGTGAAGCTCGGCCACCGCGTGCGCGTCGGCCCGAACGTGCTGATCCGCGACAGCGAGATCGGCGACGACGTCGAGATTCACGCCAACTGCGTGATCGACCGCGCCGTCGTGGGTGCGCGCAGCATCGTCGGGCCCTTCGCGCGGCTGCGACCCGAGGCGAAGCTGCACGAGGACGTGCACGTGGGCAACTTCGTCGAGGTGAAGAAGTCGGAGCTGCACCGCGGCGCCAAGGCCAACCACCTCACCTACCTCGGCGACACGACCGTCGGCGAGAAGGTGAACGTCGGCGCCGGCACCATCACCTGCAACTACGACGGCGTGAACAAGTGGCGCACCGAGATCGGCGCGGGCGCGTTCATCGGCTCGGGCACGATGCTCGTCGCGCCGGTGAAGGTCGGCGCGGGCGCCACGATCGGCGCGGGCTCGACCATCACCCGCGACGCGCCCGACGACAAGCTCACGATCGAGCGCAGCAGGCAGGTCACGGTCGAGACCTGGAAGCGGCCGGAGAAGCAGAAGCCCTGAGGCCGCTCAGAGGTACTTCGCCAGCCAGTCGTGCACTTCCTGGTAGAAGTAGCGGCTGTTCTCCCCCTTCAGCACCCAGTGGTTCTCGTCGGGGAACACGACCAGCCGGCTCGGCACGTCCTGCCGCTGCAGGATCGTCCAGAACTCGAGCGCGTTGTTGAGCGGCACGCGGAAGTCCTTCTCACCGTAGGTGAGCAGGATCGGCGTCTTCAGCTTTTCCGAGCGGTAGAACGGGCTCTGCTCGCGCCACAGCGGGATGTCCTTCCACGCCGGCCCGCCGATGTTCTTCTCGCGGCCGAACACCACGTCGCTGGTGGTCCACTGGCTGCGCAGGTCGTAGAGGCCCGCGTGGCTCACCAGCGCCTTGTAGCGGTCGGTGGTCACGGCGAGCCAGTTCGCGAGGTGGCCACCGTAGCTCGCGCCGCCCGCCGCCTGCCGCGAGCCGTCGATGAAGCCGTAGCGCTTGATGGCCTCGTCGGCCGCCTGGTTGATCTCGTTCGCGGGCCCTTCGAGCGGGTCGCCCTGGATGCCGCGCGCGAACGCCTCGCCGAATCCGGTCGAGCCGCTGTAGTTGGTGAGCAGCACCACGTAGCCCGGGGTGCCGATCAGGTGGTAGTTCCAGCGGAAGATGAAGTCGTCCGTCCACATGCCGTGCGGGCCGCCGTGGATCAGGACGAACAGCGGGTACTTCTTGCCCGGGTCGAAGCCAGGCGGCTTCACGAGCAGGTTGTGAATGCGCCTGCCGCGCCTCGACTCGAACCAGAACTCCTCGACCGGCAGCCAGTCGATGGCCGCAGCCCGCTCGGTGTTGAAGCTCGACAGCGCCGACCAGCGGCCGGTGCCGAGGTCGATGCGCCCCACTTCGTGCGGGTTGACGGCGCTCGACCAGATCGCGGCCATCGTCGGGGCCGAAGCGTCGCCACCCAGCGCGATGCGCGAGTACGTGCCCGCGGCGAGCGAGCCCACCTCGACGGGCTTGCCGCCCTCGATCGGCACCTCGTACAGTCGATCGTGTCCGGCGTGCTCGGCCAGGAAGTACACGCGACGGCTGTCGGGCGTGGGCAGGTACTGGCCGACCGAGTGGTCGAATCCGTCGGTGACCACCTTGCGGCCGTCGAGCGCGGGCCACGACCAGCGCACCAGCCGGTCGGCGACGTACACCCACTTCTTCGAGGCCGGCTGAACCTTCGCCAGCAGCGTGCTGCCGTCCGGCGCGAAGTCGGGCGAGGAGTAGTCGCCTTCGTCGCCCGTCAGGCGGCGCGGCTCGGCGCCGTCCAGGCCGACCAGCCACAGCGACATGTTGACCTCGGCCCGGGCCGCCTCGTGGCGGTTGGTCGTCGCGGCGAACACCACGCCGCGGCCGTCGGGCGTCCAGGCGGCCTCGAGCGTCTCGCCTTCGTTGCCGAGCCGGCCGCCGTAGCCGCGCTCGCGGCGCAGTGCGGTGCCGGCGAGCAGGTCGCGCGCCGGGGTCGCGCCGTCGAGCGGCTGGACCACCAGCGTCGGGCGCTGCTCGTCGAGCCAGCGGTCCCAGTGGCGGATCGGGAAGCTGTCGTAGGCCCGGACGTTGTACTTGCGCTCCTTGCGCTCGGCGGCGACCTTGCGGTTGTCCTCCTCGGTCACGGCGTCCGGGTACACGAGCCCCACGAACAGGATCGAGCGGCCGTCCGGACTGAAGAGCGGAGTGCGCGCGGCAGAGGGCCAGTTCGTGACGCGTTGTGCCTCGCCGCCGGCAAGATCGAGCACGTAGATCTGCGTGGCCTCGTCGCCCTCGCGCTTCGCCGAGAACGCGATGCGGGTCGAGTCGCTGCTCCAGACCGGGCTGCCCTCCGAACCCTTGCCGGCCGTGACGCGGCGCGGCGGGGTGCTGCCGTCGCTCGCCATGATCCACAGGTCGCTGGTCTTCTGGTCCTCGTCATAGGCTGGCGAGGCCACCGAGGCGACGAACCAGCGGCCGTCGGGGCTCGCGGCCAGCGCGCCGGGGCGCTTCATCAACCACACGTCCTCGTGCGTGATCGGACGCCGTGCAGTCTCGGCGGGCTGCGCGAGCACGCCGCCGATGGGCATGAGCAGCAGGGCGGCGCAGGCGCGGACAATGAGGTGGCGCATCGGCGGGATCTCGCTCTTCGGGGACGGGACGGGGACGGTCGGCAGACGACGTGCCCCGGGGCGGAAGTGTAACGAACCGTGTCCGGCCACGGCACGGCGCTGCACGAGGCCTCTCGGGGACGGGCGTACCGCATTCTGTGAAATGGACCGCAGCAGCCCCGATACCGGTCGGTATTAGAATGCCGCCACGCGTCGATTTCCGGCGCCGCCCGGCCGTAGGCCTTTGATCTGAAAAAGAATCCTGCTAGCCTCGCGCACCCCTCAAGAAGGTAATCCCCCATGTGCGGAATCGTCGGAGCGGTCGCCGACCGAGACATCGTCCCGATCCTGATCGAGGGGCTGCGGCGCCTCGAGTACCGGGGCTACGACTCGGCTGGCGTCGCCGTGCTGAACGGATCGGGTCACATCAAGCGACTGCGTACGGTCGGCAAGGTGCGCAAGCTCGAGGATGCCCTCGAGTTCGACCCGACGCACGGGGGCCTCGGCATCGCGCACACCCGCTGGGCCACCCACGGCGTGCCGAGCGAGCGCAACGCCCACCCGCACATCTCCAAGGACGGCATCGCGATCGTCCACAACGGCATCATCGAGAACCACGAAGACCTGCGCGCCGAGGCGAAGCGCGACGGTTACGAGTTCACGTCCGAGACCGACACCGAGGTGATCGCCCACCGCGTGCATCACCACCTCAGGATGACGGGCGACCTCTTCAAGGCCGTGCGTGCCACCGTCGCCGAACTCGAGGGCGCCTACGCGCTCGCCGTCGTCTCGCAGGACGAGCCCGACCGCCTCGTGGTGGCGCGCCAGGGCTGCCCGGTGGTCATCGGCCTCGGCGAGCACGAGAACTTCGTCGCCTCCGACGTGGCGGCACTGCTGCCCGTGACGCGCAACTTCATCTTCCTGGAGGAAGGCGATGTCGGCGAGATCCGCCGCAACAGCGTGCGCATCCTGGACAAGGACGGCAACGCCGCGCAGCGCCCGGCCAAGCTGAGCGAGCTGTCGGCCGACGCCGCCGAGAAGGGCGAGTTCGCGCACTACATGCTCAAGGAGATCCACGAGCAGCCGCGCGCGGTGGCGCAGACGCTCGAGGAGCGGGTCGCCGGCGGCAAGCTGCTCGAGGCCGCGTTCGGCCCGGCGGCCCAGGCGGTGTTCGCGAAGACCGAGGCCGTGCGCATCGTGGCCTGCGGCACGAGCTTCCATGCGGCGATGGTCGCCAAGTATTTCATCGAGCAGATCTGCCGCCTGCCCTGCTGGGTGGAGATCGCCAGCGAGTACCGCTACCGCAACCCGGTGGTGCCGAAGAACACGCTGTTCGTGAGCATCTCGCAGTCGGGCGAGACCGCCGACACGCTCGCCGCGCTCAAGCTCGCCAAGCAGGGCGGCTACCTCTCGCAGCTCGCGATCTGCAACGCGCCCGAGAGCTCGCTGGTGCGCGATTCGGAGCTCGTGATGCTGACGCGCGCCGGCCCGGAGATCGGCGTCGCCTCGACCAAGGCGTTCACCACCCAGCTCGCCGCGCTCGGCATGCTGGTGGTGGCGCTCGCCAAGTTCCGCAGCGCCGACGCCGAGCGCGAACGCGGCCTCGTGCAGCGCCTGCTCGGCATCCCCTCGCTGATCGAGAGCACGCTGGCACTCGACGGCACCATCCGCGAGATGGCGAAGCGCTTCGCCGACAAGCACCACGCGCTGTTCCTCGGGCGCGGCGCCATGTACCCGATCGCGATGGAGGGCGCGCTGAAGCTCAAGGAAATCTCCTACATTCACGCCGAGGCCTACCCGGCCGGCGAGCTCAAGCACGGCCCGCTCGCGCTGGTGGACGAGGACATGCCGGTGATCGCGATCGCGCCGAACAACGACCTGCTCGAGAAGCTCAAGAGCAACCTGCAGGAAGTGCGCGCGCGCGGCGGCGAGCTGTACGTGTTCGCCGACCCCGAGTCAGGCTTCGAGCCGTCGGACGGCGTGCACGTGATCGAGATGCCCAGGCACGTCACGTACTTCCAGGCGCCGGCGGTCTATACCGTGCCGCTGCAGCTGCTCGCGTACCACTGCGCGATCTTGAAGGGGACGGATGTGGATCAGCCGAGGAACCTGGCGAAGAGCGTGACGGTGGAGTAGTTCTTTTTGGGGGCAAGGGGCGAACCGGCGTCTACGACCGACCTTGCATCGCTCGCGAGGATCCTAGGGAATCCTTAGGTTGAATCATGCCGGAGCGGTCTGCTGTGGGCGCCTGCCGCCGCCACGGGCAAGGTCGCCGGCGCGGCTGTCATGCCACTCAGAACGACTTCCTGGCAACCCGCTTGTGCCCGTCCCGCACCATCATCAGCGCCGCCGATCCGTAGTATTTGTGGTACTCGGCGATCATCTCGCCCTTGATGATGACGGGGTCGGTGGCCACGAGCGTCTTCGCTTCCTCCAGATCGGATACCGCCATCACGAACAGGCCGCGCCAGCCGTCCACGCCATCGAGCGGCCCCGCGAGCGCGAGCTTCCCCTCGTCCGCGAGTCGTTGCATGTTCGCGAAGTGGCCGCGAAACATCTCCTCGCGATCCGGTCCGTCGGGAATCCGGTTGGGGCCGGTCTTCAGGATCACGAGCACGTAGCTGCGCATGCCGTGCTCGTCGGCGCCGACCGACTGGGCGAGAGCCTCGTCGTATTCCGGCGGCGGCGCGTCCCCTGCAAAGGACGCGTGGGCCAGGCCCAGCATCGCCGTCAGCAGCACAAGCAGCATGCGGTTGGTCATGGTTCGTCTCCCGCGCGTGACGGCCAGATCATATAGCTTCGACCCGCGGTGGCGCATCGACCGGCGCTGATCGAGATGCGAAATCCGGCAGGCAGCGCCCGGAAAGAGCGTAGGCTCCCAACCGAAACCTCCCCCCGCAATTCGCGGGGGTGCCGGCATCTATAACCAACAGGGGAGAAACATCATGTTCAAGAGAATGCTTTCCGTCGCCGCCGTTTCGCTCGCGGTTTGCGGGTTCGCGGGAACGGCATCGGCGCAGGACTGGAGCCCGGAGCAGCAGGAGCTCTGGCAGCTCGAGCAGCAGCAATGGAAGATGTCCGCGGCGAAGGACCTGAGCTGGATCGACACCATGGTTCACTCGAACATGCGCTTTTGGGAGACGGACAGCCCGATGCCGCGCGACAAGGCGTCTCTCAAGCACTGGGCCCGTTTCGAAAGTGACAGCGGCGCCGTTCTGCATCAGGAACTCTTCCCGATCTCGGCGACGATCACCGGCAACGTCGCGGTCGTCCAGTACCACTACATGATCGCCACCGAGAACTACAAGAAGGAGCGCGAGACCGTGACCGGCCAGTACACCGACGTGCTGATCAAGGAGAACGGCCGGTGGATGTTCATCGCCTGGACCGGCGGTCAAATCAAGAAAGACTGACCGACGAAACGGACGCGGCGGCGGGCGCTGCCCCGCCGTCGCATCCGGGGTCCCATGACCATCCGGAAGGCCGCTGACGCCCTGAAGTCCGCGTGCCGCAGTGCTGACTTCCACCGCACATGCCGGCATACGTAGCACTGCTGCGCGGCGTCAATGTCGGCAAGGCCAGGCGCGTGCCGATGGGCGAGTTTCGTTCGACTCTGACGGCACTCGGTTACACCGGTGTAGCCACGCTGCTCAACAGCGGCAATGCCGTATTCCGTGCCACGCGTGGAACGCCCGCCAGGCACGCGGCCACGATTGCCACCGCTCTCGCTTCGCAACTGAAGTTCGATGTTCCTGTCATCGTCAAGTCGACCCGGGAATTGGCAGCCATCGTCGCCGAGTGCCCCATCATGACGGATCCCTCGCACCACCCGCGCCTCCTGGTCGCCTTCGCCCAGGACGCGGAGTCGCTGGCAGGCCTGGAGTCGATCGAGCGACTCGTAGCGCCACCGGAGGAGTTCGCGATCGGCAGCCACGCCGCCTATCTCCATTGCGCCGGGGGCATACTTGAAAGCCAGGCTGGCGAAGCCCTGCTGGGCAAGGCCGGCCGGTCGGCGACCACGAGAAACTGGGCAACGGTCCTCAAGCTGCTGGCTTTGACGAGGAGCAATCCCACGGCATGAACAACGCCCGGCGATCCGGGCAGGAGCACTCGAGCATGTCAGACGACACCGGCACCGTCCGCCTGCACCGCGTGCTCCGCGCCCCGCCGGAGCGCGTGTACCGCGCTTTCCTCGATCCCGATGCCATGTGCAAATGGACGCCTCCACACGGCTTCACGGGCAAGATCCATCACTCCGACGTGCGTGTCGGCGGTGGCTATCGCATGTCGTTCACGAACTTCGGCACCGGCAGGAGCCACTCCTTCGGCGGAACCTACGTCGAGCTCACGCCCCACGAACGCATCCGCTACACCGACCGTTTCGACGACCCGGGCCTTCCGGGGGAGATGCAGGTGACGATCACGCTGCGACCGGTGCTTTGCGGCACCGAAATCGGGATCGTCCAGGAGGGGATCCCCACGGCGATACCGGTCGAGTTCTGCTACGCCGGGTGGCAGGAGTCGTTGACGCTGCTGGCCCAGCTCGTAGAGCCGGAGATTCCGGACGGTGCGTAGAAGTGCGAATGCCCGGATGACCGTCCCGCCATGAACGACGATCGACTCCGCTCTGCACTGCAGGCCGAGTATCTGCACCTGCAGAAGGCGGTCGAGGACATGGACGGACGGGCCGTCACGATCAAGGCGTGGAGCATCAGCTTCAGCCTCGCCGCGGTCGCCGGGGCTTTCGCGAGCAAGGCGGCCAACGTCCTGCTGCTCGCCTGCGCGAGTGCGGTGCTGTTCTGGTGGCTCGAGGCTCGCTGGAAGACCTTCCAGAACGCCTACTACGGCCGGATCGACGCGATCGAGCGCCACTTCCGCGGCGAGCAGGCGCTGACGTCACCGCTGCAGGTTCGTGCGTCGTGGTACGAAAGCTGGAATGGTGGCAGCCGCAGGCGACTCTGGCAGATCATGAGCTGGCCGCACGTAGCGCTGCCTCATGCCCCGATTGCCGGGATTGCACTGCTGCTGTACGGCCTCGCGTGGTTCGGAATGATGAAGCTCTAGCCACAGGCGGACACCATGAATCGACGACTCATCAGCTCGGGCTCCACCTTCGAGGCCGAGATCGGCTACAGCCGCGCGGTCGCCCAGGGCGGCTGGGTGTTCGTCTCCGGGACCACCGGTTTCGACTACGCGACGATGACCATCGCCGACGACGTCGCGCAGCAGGCCGAGCAGTGCCTGAAGAACATCGAGTCGGCACTGGTGCAGGCGGGGTCGAGCCTCGCCGACGTCGTCCGGGTGACCTACATCCTCCCCGAGTCGAGCGACTTCAAGCGCTGCTGGCCGGTGCTCCGCCGCTACTTCGGCGAGTCCCGTCCGGCGGCCACCATGATCTCGGCGGGCCTCGTCGACCCGCGGATGAAGATCGAGATCGAGGTCACTGCATTCCGCCAGCCCGGGTAGCGCGCCGACCGACTTCCTGAGCGCGTGCGGATCTCTCAGCCGAGGTTCCGCCACGTCCCCGCGTTCATCACCTTCTGGAAGCCCAGCGACCTGAGCTTGCGCGCCGCGAACGCGCTGCGGGTGCCGGACGCGCAGGCGACGACGACCCACCGGGACGGGTCGAGTTCCTTCGCCCGGGCATCGATCTCCTGCAGCGGGATGTTCAGGGTTCCGGGCGCGTGGCCGCCGGCGTATTCACCGGCGCTGCGCACGTCCACCAGCTGGGCGCCCTCGCGCTTCAGTGCCGGGAGCCGGCGCCGCACCCGGAGCGCGCCCAGCAGGCGCCAGCCGATGTACGCGAGGACGATGCCGATCAGCAAATAGTCGTAGTTCATGGACGACCATGACGTCGGGGCGGGTCTGCCTACCTTACCGCAGGCGACCTCGACTCCGTATCATCCGGACGTGCCCACGTCGCTTCCACCGTTTCCCGAGATCCGTACCGCGCGCCTGGTGGTTCGCGCGGTGGCCGAGCCCGATCTCGAGGATCTGCTCGAGGTCAACGGCGACGACGAAGTCACCCGCTACCTGCCGTATGCGACCTGGCTGGGCCGCGAGGATGCCGCTGCATGGCTCGCGCGCATGGAGGCGCTGTGCGCCGCAGGCACCGCCCGGCAGCTCGTGATAGAGCGCCAGCAGGATCGGAAGGTCATCGGCACGGTGCTCGTGTTCGAGTTCGACGAGCCGAGCGCGCGCGTCGAGGTCGGCTATGTCCTGGGACGCGCCCACTGGCGCCGGGGATACGCGACGGAGGCACTCCGGGCCGTGTGCCGGCAGGCGTTCGAGGAAATGGGCATCCGGCGCATGGAGGCGGAGGCCAGGCCGGAAAACGTCGCCTCGAACGCACTCCTGCTCTCACTCGGCTTCACCCACGAGGGACGGCTCCGCCAGCGCTGGACGGCGAAGGGCGAGACCTACGACACGAACATCTACGGTTGCCTGTTCGAGGACTGGCTGAAGCGCACTGAACCGGGCGTCAGGTGAAAGTGAACGGCTCTGTCACCCGTTCGTTCTGGTGACCTGGCCGCCAACCCGAGGAGCGGACGTTCCAGGCTGACTAACGAACCGGAGCCGCCCTTCGACGGCAGGCGCTCCGCAGCAACGCGACTACTGGTCTTCCGTGTATCCCGCTTCCCGCTGATGCCTGACCGCCAGGATTAGCACGACATCCTCGGCCGGCAACCAACGATACTTTGCGATGTAGCCGTACTTGCCACGGGACAGCACGAGCTCGCGTCGACCATCCTCCGCCATCCGACCCAGCAGCGGGTGATCCGCCAGAACTTCGAAAGCTGCACGTGCGCTCGAGACCTGCGCGAGCGCCCGATCGGGATCAATCTCGGCAACGAAATCGAACAAGCGCTCCAGATCGCGGAGCGCCCGAATGCTTACTTCGACGCGCGCCACGAACGAGCCCGCGGGCGTCGTGGGTTCTTGCCAGCAACTCTATCGGCCAAGTACTCGAACGTCGCGGCCAGAGAATGTGCCTTGCCGCTGCCGAGCGCCTCGCGTTCAGACTCGGCCGCCTCGGCTGCGAATCGCTGTCGCAGCTCAGACCGCTCCGCTTCGCGGGCCAGCGCATCGACCATGAACGCGTGAGGCGTCTGCCCGCTGCTGGCGGCGAGCCTGGCAATGCGGCGCTTGAGGTCGTCTGGGAGCTTCAGGCTGGTTGCGGACATCGCTGATCCTCGCGAGGGTAGTCAGAATGTACTACCGTGGTGACGCGGCTTCAACTTCGCGCTGTTTCCGCGAGACGGCCCAATAGCTGGCCTAGAACAGGGCATACCGATTGGTATCACGTGACCCACGCCGGTCGTACACGCCAGACCACTTCGCGAACCAGAAGTGCGCACACCCAATTCCAATTCCAATAGGAACCAAAATAGTGGTCGGTCGGTGGTCTAGGATCCATTGCGCGACGCGCAACTCGCGATTGACGATCAAGTCGAAGCACACACCGAGGGAAGCCAGGTTCACGGCCGCCAGGGCTGCCAAGAGCATGGTCGCGCTGAACGCAGCGCTCGAATCTTCGCCCTCACGAGTCGCGTAGTAGCCCCTGATGTTCTCGAGGAGCTCGGCGTAGGTCGAAATGGCGGACAAAGGCTTCATCGACAACCCGACTCTCCGGCGATCCGTATGCCCAGCACTGCTCGAATGGGACGATGTCAGCGTGATTTTGCTGGGGTCCAAATGACCGCTGTTGGCTGGTTCGCGACGTCGGTGAATGTCTGCCTTCTACGCGAACCCGCAGCACACGCCAACACGACCTGGTGATGTCCAAGGGGATCGAACCCCGGCCGGCCGCTGCAAGCATCCCGGTGCCCGTCACTTGCGATAGACAGGGTACAGCCCGTAGCGCTCGTCCCACGACGGATGGCGCCGGTGGAAGAACTCGAGGCGAGCCTCCGGGCTGCCGGCGAAGGCAGCATCCTCGTGAAGCCGCCGCTCGAATTCCTTCCTGAGCGCCGGGTCCTGCTCGAGCATCTGCCGCGCGACCTCCTCGGCGACGTAGTTCTCGAGGTACTCCTTCTTCTCGAAGGCCGTGCCGAAGAATCCCCACGATACGAACGAGTCGGGCGCCTGCGGCTCGAGCAGCGACATCACCAGCCGCGCCTTCGGTTGTGCGATCGGCACGAACAGTGCGCCCGCGCCGATGTCGCGCGGCTCGTCGTGCCAGGTTCCTTCGAGGTTCATGCGCGTGCGGCCCTCGAAAGTCGCGACCTCGGTCGATACCTTGTCGGCTCGAAACACCTGGACGGTGGCGGCGGGCTGCGGTGCGGCGAGCCGTTCGAACTCGACGCCGTGCGCAGCGAACCGCTCCGCCATCCACGCCGCGTGCGCCGCGGGCACGAAATAACCCTGTGCCGGCGCGATCACGGTGAGCGCGGGCGCCACCTCGTACTTGAGCGGCAGCTTCCAGGTCGTGGGCTTCGTCGCGTCGTAGCGGATCCACGCCTGGCCGGACACGGTCGACGGCTCGCGCGTGTACTCGTACCCGCGGATGTCCACCGTGCGCACCGCCTCCGTGTTCGCGTAACTCACGGCCACCGGCTTGCCCGCCAGCGCCCGCGCGCGTTGGTCGGCGGCGCGGGCGGCTTCGAGCCATTTCGCGCCGTCGCGCGCGGCGAGTTCCACCATGGCGAGGATGGTCTCGCGGGTGGCCGCGACCCGCCGCGGGTACGGTTGCCAGGAATGCGTCTCGACCAGCGCGCCGAAGCGGTTGCGGGTCGCCCAGTAGCTCACGCTGAAGCGTGGCGGCGAGACCCACACCGCGAACCCCGATTCCGGCTCGTCGTTCTCGACGAACTGCGGGTAGAAGGGTAGCGCGTGGAAGCCCGCGCGCCGCAGCCGCGCCAGCACATCGTCGCGCAGCGCGTGTCCCGTGACGCCAAGTTCGGTGTCCCAGCCGGCACCGGGCTCGACCTCCACGGACAGATCCTCGCGCAGCTCGGCGCCGTCGGTCACGTGCAGGTCGGCGTAGAGGATCGGGTCCCACGCGTTCAGCAGGCCGAGCAGGGCGCGCATCTCGGGCGCGTCGGCCTTGGCGTGGTCGCGATTGAGGTTGAGGTTCTGGGCCGTCGTGCGCCAGCCCATCTCCTCGGGGCCGCGCTGGTTGGGACGGTTCCAGGCACCGAAGCGCTCGTGGCCGTCGACGTTCAGCACCGGCACGAACAGCACGGTGGTGCGGTCGAGGGCGCCTGTGCTCACGCGGCCTTCCAGCAGCTCGCGCAGCGCGACGAAGCCGGCGTCCTTGCCGTCGATCTCGCCCGCGTGGATGCCGCCCTGGAAGTACACCACCGGACGGCCGCGCTCGCGGGCGGAGAGCGGATCGAGGACGCCGTCGCCTGACGCGACCAGCGCGAGCATCGGGCGGTTCTCGGGCGTGCGCCCGAACTCGAGGCAGCGCACCTGCTCCGGCCAGCGTGCGGCGTACTCGGCACACAAGCGCTCCACCTCGTCGTACCGGCCGGTGCGCGCGAACCCGGAGCGCTCGGCAACGGTCGCGAGATCCGCCGGAGCCGCGGGCGGTGCGCTCCAGGCCGGCGCGACCGCGATGAGCATCAGCAGGCCGGTCGGCAACGGGCGGACGTGTCGGCGGTTCATGGTCTCGTGGTTCCCTTGGGCGACGCGGCGGGTGCCGGGCGCATCCATGGGCGGCAATCCTCTCACACCGCGTCCCGCCCGCTTCGTCGTCGCGGGCCCGGGGTCATGGCGCGGTCTGCGAGGCGACAGAAGGCCGCCGTCCAAGCTGCTAGGATCGCCCCGCTGCGGCCCCGGCGGGTCGCTGTGCCCGACCACTCGCACAGGACTCAAGCATGCCCCAGACCGCTCCTGCCGCCGTACCCCGTGGCTGGATCGCCCGCTCGCTCGACGTCGTCGAGCGGGTCGGCAACAAGCTGCCCGACCCCGTCGTCCTGTTCCTGCTGCTGATGGTCGCGGCCTGGCTCGTCAGCTGGTGGCTGTCGGGCGTCAGTTTCGCGGAGATCGATCCTCGCACCGGGCAACCGCTGCAGATCAAAAACCAGCTCGCCGGCGAGTCGCTCACGGCCTTCATGTCGAAGATGGTCTCGACGTTCACGAGCTTCCCGCCACTCGGCGTGGTGCTCGTGGCGATGCTCGGCCTCGGCGTCGCGGAGCACACGGGCTTCATCAGTGCGGTGCTGCGTGCCGCGATGTCGGTGACGCCGCGCGTGCTGCTGACCCCCGCGCTCATCGCCGTGGGCATCCTGAGCCACGTCGCGGTGGACGCCGGCTACGTGCTCGTGATCCCGCTCGGGGCGGTGATCTTCTACGCCGCCGGCCGCCATCCGCTCGCCGGCATCGCCGCGGCGTTCGCGGGCGTGTCGGGCGGATTCAGCGCCACGCTTGGCATACCCTCGAGCCTCGACCCGCTGCTCGCGGGCCTCACGCAGACCGCGGCGCAGCTCGTGGACCCGTCGGTGGTCGTGAACCCGCTCAACAACTTCGTGTTCACGACGGTCTCCTCCGTCCTGATCATTCTCGTGGGCTGGGTGCTGACCGATCTCGTGATCGAGCCGCGCCTGCGCGCGACGCGGGTGGACGCAGACACCGCGGAGCTGCCGACGCAGGAGCCGCTCGCGCCGCACGAGCGCCGAGGGCTGCTGTGGGGCGGGCTCGCGGGCGCGCTGGCGGTCGTTGCGTTCCTGCTGACGGTGCTGCCGGCGGACACGCCCTGGGCCGCGCCGCCCGGCGAGGACGGCCGCCGGGCGCTGCTGGTGTCGGCGGCACCGCTGATGCAGTCGATCGTGCCCATCATCTTCATCTCGTTCCTGATCCCGGGCGTCGTGTACGGCGTGGCCTCGGGCAGCGTGAAGACACACCGCGACGTCGTCGCCGGCATGGCGAAATCGATGTCGGGCATGGGCTACTACATCGTCATGGCGTTCTTCTGCGCGCAGTTCATCTTCGCCTTTGGCCAGTCGAACCTCGGCGCATTGCTCGCCATCAAAGGCGCGAATGCGCTGCGCGAGCTGGCGATGCCGCTCGGCGTGACGCTCGCGGGCATCGTGCTGCTGAGCGGCTTCGTCAACCTGCTGGTCGGCTCGGCCTCGGCCAAGTGGGCGCTCATCGGCGCGATCATGGTGCCGATGCTGATGCAGCTCGGCGTGTCGCCCGACCTCACGCAGGCGGCCTACCGCGTCGGCGACAGCTCGACCAACATCATCACGCCGCTGCTACCGTACTTCCCGCTGATCGTGGTGTTCTGCCGCCGCTACGTTAGGGATTCAGGCATCGGCACGCTGGTCGCGCTGATGCTGCCGTATTCGGTCACGCTGCTCGTCACCTGGACCGCCTTGCTGCTGGCGTTCTGGGGGCTCGGGATTCCGCTCGGCGTGGGCAGCAGTTACGGTTACGTGATGCCGGGCGCGGGCGGTTGAGAGTCATCACGGCATTGAGCGTCGATAACTGAAGCGTCCACACCGGACCGTCAATCCTGGAGGAATCGTCCATGCCCATCCAAAGCCCCATCTTCGCCCCCGCGATCGCGCTGGTGCTGTGGTCGCTCCTGATGCTCGCCTGGCTCGCCGTCACGCGACTGCCGGCAATGGCGAAGGCCGGCGTCGATCTCGGTTCGGTCGTCGGCGCGCGCGGCGTGAACCTCGAAGGCGTGGTCCCGGACAAGGTGAACTGGAAGGCGCACAACTACGCGCACCTGATGGAGCAGCCCACGCTGTTCTATGCGACCGTCGTCATCCTCGGCGTAGCCGGCGCCGGCGACGGCACCAACCTCACGCTCGCGTGGGCGTACGTGGGCCTGCGCATCGTGCACAGCATCGTGCAGGCGGTCTGGAACCGCGTGGTGGTGCGCTTCACGCTGTTCAGCGCGGCCACGGTTGCGCTGCTGCTCCTGGCGGTCAATGCGGCGCGCGTGACGTTTTGATCCGGCTCCTCGCCGTCGATCCGCGGCCACGCCGACGGCGAGGTCCTGCAGGCGGCCCGGCCACCGTGGCGCGGTTTGGTCGCACTGGCGCAATCTGCGATACTTTTGGGCCGTTCCCCTCGGTCCCAGGAGATCGCTGCCGTGATCGATACCGCCGCGACCCGCACGGTTGAGCCCTCGCTGGTCAGCTACACGCACTGGATGTACGCGCTCCACGCGTTGAGCGCCCTGATGGGCATCCTCACCTCGGCCGCGATCGCTACGGCCTTCGTGTTCAGCATCCCGTCGATCATCGCGGTGATCATGAACTACGTGAAGCGCACCGAGGTGCGCGGCACCTGGCTCGACAGCCACTTCGTCTGGCAGTTGCGCACGTTCTGGTGGGCGGCGCTCTGGATCGTGCTGATCTTCGTCTTCTCGACCCCGCTGATCCTGCTGCTCGGGCTCGGCTTCCTGACGATGTGGCTCGGCATCGCCATCGTCGGCATCTGGATCCTCTACCGCGTGATCCGCGGCTGGCTCGCCCTCAAGGATGGGCGGCCGGTCTAGTCGCGGCCCCGTCGACGCCCCAACGCGCCCAAACCCGGAGTCTTCAGCCATGCAGATCGCCCAGGACAAAGTCGTCCTCATCCATTACACGTTGACCAACGACAAGGGCGAGGTGCTCGACAGTTCCTCCGGCGGCGACCCGCTTGCCTACATGCACGGGCAGGGCAACATCATCCCCGGCCTCGAGAAGGCGCTCGAGGGCAAGCAGGCCGGCGACAAGCTGAGCGTGAAAATCGAGCCGACCGAGGGCTACGGCGTGCACGATGCCAAGCTCATACAGCAGGTGCCGCGGCGCCAGTTCGGCGGTGCCAACGTGCAACCCGGCATGCAGTTCCACGCCCAGACATCGGGCGGGCACACGCGCGTCGTCACGGTCACCCGCATCGTCGGCGACATGGTCACGGTGGACGGCAACCACCCCCTCGCCGGCGAGAACCTGAACTTCGACGTAGAGGTGACCGAGGTGCGCGACGCTTCGGCCGAGGAAATCGAGCACGGTCACGTGCACGGACCGGGCGGTCACCACCATCACGATCACGACTGATCGGCCGCGCCGACGTCGCCCGCCCACGGTTGTCACTCCGCACAGTTACTTAGGGCGATCCGCGTCATCCACGGCTGACCCGTGCGTCTGCCGGGCAGACACTACAGCCAGTTTTCCTCCTGCGTGAAAGATTACCGGCGGCCTGCATCAGCACCCGCCGGTTTTTTTCGTTTCGCAGCCTCAGCGCCGCGGCCGGAAGGTCCCGTTGAGCGCGGCGAGTGTCGGCGGGTCGCGGCCGTAAACGTCGTTGCGGAACATCACCTGGCCACTCGGCAGCGGCTGTGCGGTCCAGTAGAGGATCAGCACCGGAACCGGCTTCGCCAGGTTCACGGTCTGCGTCTTCTGCGTGGCGACCGCTGCGGCGAGCGTCTCCTGGTTCCAGCGCTCCGGATCGTTCAGGACCAGCTCCGCGAGCTCAAAGGCCTTCTGCACGCGGATGCAGCCCGAGCTGAAGGTGCGCTGGTCCCGGTCGAACAGCGACTTCGACGGCGTGTCGTGCAGGTACACGAGGTAGGGGTTCGGGAACATGATCTTCACGAGGCCGAGCGCGTTGTCCTCGCCCGGGTCCTGCCGCAGCTGGTAGGGCGGCAGCCGGCCGGCGCCGTACTGGCTCCAGTTCACCGAGTACGGGTCCACCTCGCGGCCCTTCGAGTCGATCACGCGGATGTTGTTGCGCTTGAGGTAGCCCGGGTCGCGCTTGAGGATCGGCAGCTTGTCTTTCACCAGGATGCCGGGCGGGATGGTCCAGGTCGGGTTCAGTACGACGTAGGTGATCAGCGACCTGAAGATCGGCGTCTCGCGGTAGGGGCGGCCCACGATCACCTTCGAGGTCCAGATCGGCTCGTCGTTGCGGAAATAGGAGACGTCGAAGCCCGCCACGTCCACCAGCACGAACTCGCCCTTCATCTCGTGCAGCACCCAGCGAGCCCGCTCGAGGTTGATGCGGATCTGGTCGATGCGCTGCTCCACCGGCACGTTCATCGCGGCGCGCGTGGCGGGTCCGACTGCGCCGTCGGCCGTGAGGCCGTGACGCTCCTGGAATCGCTTCACGGCGGCCTCGAGCACGGCGTCATGGAGGTCCGCGGGATCGGGCGCCCCGCCCTCCGCCGGCAGGTCCCGGGTGAACTGCAGACGCGACCGCAGCACCGGCACGCGCGGATCGCTCATCCCCGGCTTGACCGTCGGTCCGTCCGGGATCGTCGGCCAGCCGCCGGCCGCCGCGAGGCCACGGTATTCCTTCAACCGCTCGCGCCCGCGCTGGTACCACACGTGCTGCGGCCGGGCGCGCTCGAACGTCTGGCGGATCTGCCCCGAGGCGAGCGCCTGAGTGATCGCTTCGAACCCGCGCTCGACGTCGATGGGCTTCGAGGCGAAGTTCCACTGCGAGCTCAGCTTCTCGGGATCCACCTTGCCGAGGTAGAGGTGGTAGAGCCCGAGCATCATGGCGTCCGTGGCGAGGATCTCGAGCGCAGCCTGCTCGCCGTCGGGCAGTCGCTTCGCGGCGCGCAGCTCGGCCCGATACGCGTCCAGCGCCTCGACGTGGTAGTCGTTGGGTTCGAGCCCGTCGTTGACGAGCTCGAGGATCGCGTCGACGAGCTGGCCCAGGCGCGCCGGATCGCGCCACTGGGGCCGGAACCGCTGCGATTCGTAATAGCGTGCCACCGTGTCGCCGAGCACGATGCGCTCGCCGTGCACTGCGTGGTCCCGGTGGTCGTGCTCCATCTCGTAGCGCAGGTGATCGATGCGCTCGCGGATGGCCTCGCCGAGCGGATCCATGGCGACGACCGGCGCCGAGACATCCCGCGGGAGCGGCGACACCTCTGCCGGCGCCGCGAACGGGACGAACAGCGCGAGTCCGGCGAGCAGCGCGAACAGCAGTCGAGCGGTCATATGAAGCAGTCTCTCGGGTGAACGAATGGGCCGGGCCGCATCGCCGGCAGCAATGCGCGTCAGGGCCCGCGCGCGACCTTCGCGGTGAGGTCGTAGTCGTCGGCGCCGGTGATGACGACGTCGGCCCAGTCGCCGGGCTTCAGGCGGCCGGGCTTCAGGATCTTGACCGTGCCGTCGATCTCCGGCGCGTCCGCGGCCGAGCGCGCGATGGCGCCCTCCTCGCCCACCCTATCCACAAGCACGCGCATCCTGCGGCCCACCTTGGCGGCGAGCTTCTCCGCGCTGATTTCGGAGGCAAGTTCCATGAAGCGCTCGTAGCGCTCCTGCTTCACTTCCTCCGGCACCGGGTCCGGCAGCTCGTTCGCGGCCGCGCCCTCGACGGGCGAGTACTTGAAGCAGCCTACGCGGTCGAGCCGGGCCTCGGCGAGCCAGTCGAGCAGCTGCCGGAAGTCGTCCTCGGTCTCGCCGGGGAAACCGACGATGAAGGTGCTTCGCAACGTGAGCTCGGGGCAGGTCTCGCGCCATCGGCGGATGCGCTCGAGCGTGTTCTCGGCGTGCGCGGGCCGCTTCATGAGTTTGAGAATCCGCGGGCTGCCATGCTGGAACGGGATGTCGAGGTAGGGCAGCACCCTGCCCTCGGCCATGAGCGGGATCACCTCGTCCACGTGCGGGTACGGGTACACGTAGTGCAGGCGCACCCAGGCACCGAGCGAGCCGAGCGCGCGGGCGAGGTCGGTGAAGCGCGCCTTGACGGGCTTGCCGCCCCAGAAGCCCGTGGCGTACCTGAGGTCCGCGCCATAGGCGCTCGTGTCCTGCGAGATCACGAGCAGTTCCTTCACCCCGGCCTTCACGAGGCGCTCGGCCTCCAGCATCACCTCGCCGATCGGGCGGCTGGCGAGGTCGCCGCGCATCGAGGGGATGATGCAGAAGGTGCAGCGGTGGTTGCAGCCCTCGGAGATCTTGAGGTACGCGTAGTGGCGCGGCGTGAGGCGAATGCCCTGCGGCGGCACGAGGTCCACGAACGGATCGTGCAGCGGCGGCAGCTGCTCGTGCACGGCCGTGACGACCTCCTCGTACGCGTGCGGGCCGGTCACCTTGAGCACGCTCGGGTGGCGCTCGGTGATGGTCTCGGGCTTCGCGCCGAGGCAACCGGTGACGATGACCTTGCCGTTGCGCGCCAGCGCCTCACCGATCGCTTCCAGCGATTCGTGCACCGCATCGTCGATGAAGCCGCAGGTGTTCACCACCACGAGGTTGGCGTCCTCGTAGCTGCCGACGACGTCGTAGCCCTCGGCGCGCAGGCGCGTGAGGATGCGTTCGGAGTCCACCAGCGCCTTGGGGCAACCGAGCGAGACGAAGCCGATCTTCGGCGGGGTCGTGGGCACGGGGTTCAGGGTGCGGCGAACGGGCGCGGCCCGGTCACTCGAATGCGCAGCCGCCGCCGCCGCAGGCCGGGGCGCCGCAGGGGCCCGTGTCGCAGGGACGTTCGTACTTCGCGCCGAGCGAGCCCGTGATCACGTTGCCGCCGCTGATCAGCCGCTCCACTTTGGTCTTGCCGGGCGTACCGTCGAGCGGGATGCCGGCTCGGCGGCACAACTCGCCCCAGTTGGCGACCTGCTCGGCCATCTTGTGGCTGACTTCGACGACGCGGCCGTTGGCGGGGCAGAGATAGTCGTAGGTGGGCATGGGTGTGGGGGGCGTTTCAGATGAAACGAGTGCCCATTCTAGCGGAAAGCAGGAACCGGACCGCTCGTCCGGGCCGGCCGCCTGCCGCCCCTTTGTCCGCTCGAGACGCGACGAGTGTAGAGTCACGTCGGCCGCGACCTGCGGCAAGGCATATGCCACCAGGGGGATAGAACGATGAGCGACACCAGGACGTATTCGGGCAGCTGCTTCTGCGGCGCGGTTCAGCTCACGGTCACCGGCGAGCCGGCGGCGATGGGCTACTGCCACTGCGAGTCCTGCCGGCGCTGGTCCGCGGGGCCGGTCAATGCGTTCACGCTGTGGCCGCCCGCCGCCGTGAAGATCACGCAGGGCGCCGAGCTGCTCGGCAGCTACAGCAAGAATCCCACGAGCCATCGAAAGTGGTGCAAGACCTGCGGTGGCCACGTGCTCACCGAGCACCCGACGATGGGGCTGACCGACGTCTACGCAGCCGTCATTCCCGATTTTCCCTACAAGCCGGGCGTGCACGTCCACTACCAGGAAACGGTGCTGCACATCCACGACGGCGTGCCGAAGCTCAAGGACGTGCCGAAGGAACTGGGCGGGTCGGGCGTGGTCCTGGCCGAATGACCCCCGCCGCGCCTCCAGCGCGGGCACAGTCGGCACATCCGTTCGTGCCGCCGAGTGGACGGTACCCGAGCGGCTGGAAGCGTCCCGGCAGGGTCATCGGCTGGGAGGAGAGGGACGATCTCTTGGACGAGAGGCGTGATCATCGACCAGATCGATTAGAAAGGCCGTTTTTTTCGTCTTTTTAATCGATTTTACAGGGCCTATCCTGCCGTTTCTTAACGCAAGGAGGTCCGCCATGGCTGAGATTCGACGCGCCGACGAGCGGGGCTATGCCGACCACGGCTGGCTCAGGTCCTACCACTCGTTCTCGTTCGCCGAGTACTTCGACCCGCGCCACGTCGAGTTCGGCCCGCTGCGGGTCATCAACGAGGACCGCGTCGTCCCCGGCGCAGGCTTCGGCACGCACGGCCATCGCGACATGGAGATCATCAGCTACGTGCTCGAGGGCGAGCTCGCGCACAAGGATTCCACGGGCACGAGTTCCGTGATCCGTCCCGGCGATGTGCAGCGCATGAGCGCCGGCCGCGGCGTGATGCACAGCGAGTTCAACAACTCGCAGTCGCAGCCCGTGCACTTCCTGCAGATCTGGATCCAGCCGGACGTGAGAGGCATCGTCCCGGAGTACGAGGAGAAGCGCTTCGAGCCCGGGGAAAAGCGCGGGCGCCTGCGGCTCATCGCCTCGTCCGACGGCGCGGACGGCTCGGTCCGCATCCACCAGGACGCGCGGGCCTACGCCGGGCTCTTCGACGGTGCGGAGCACGCGACACTCGAGGTGGCGCCCGGGCGACGCGCGTACGTGCACGTGGCGCTGGGCCGAATCACGGTCAATGGCGAGGCGCTCGCCGCGGGTGACGCGCTGAAACTCGAGGACGTCACCGCGGTGAGCCTGTCCGACGGCGTGGCCGCCGAGGTGCTGGTGTTCGACCTGCCGGGCGGCGACGGCTGAGCCGTGCCGCGAGAGCTGCAGGCGACGTGGCGCAGCTCGGAGCTCGGCGCCTGGGCGAGCCCGCCTGCGCCGGGCTCGCACGGCGCATGAAGCGCCCACCGGACTCGGCGTTGGAGTTCGGCGCTCCCACCGGTAGCGCAGCCCCCGCATTGCCGCCGCCCGTCACGCTCGATCCGGCGGACGTCACTTGCGCCGTGCGAGTGGCCGGCTCGGCGGCCGCTCGCCCAGGCGCCCCGTGTCCAGCGTCGGGAAAGCATTCGCAGAGGCCCGCATATAGCGGGCCGGCGCGAATGCTTTCCCGACGCCTGCACCATCCCAGGCGAGCCGGCTGAGTAAGCTTCGCCCCGGGGCCGCGCGCCGGCGTGGGCTATGCTCACGCTCCCTTCCCGGAGGCAGCCCGTGTACACGCTCTACTACGCCCCCGGCACCGCCAGCATGGCGGTGCACCTGGCCCTGCTCGAGATCGGCGCCCCCCACCGGCTCGAGCTCGTGGACTTCGGGAAGCAGGCGCAACACAGCCCGGAGTACCTGCGCCTCAACCCGCGCGGCCAGGTGCCGACGCTCGTGGTCGACGGCCGGCCGTACTTCGAGTCGGCGGCGCTGCTCATGCTGCTTGCCGAGCGGCACCCCGAGGCGGGCCTCGCGCCGCCGCCCGGCAGCGCGCTGCGGGGCGACTATCTCCAGTGGATCGTGTTCTTCGCCAACTCGCTCGGGCCCGCGTATCGCGAGTGGTTCTATCCGCCGGACCTCGGCTCGGAGGAGCATCCACCGTTCGTGCGTGAGGCGATCCGCAGGAAGATCGAGGACGCCTGGTCGCTGGTGGATGCGCACCTGGCCGGCCACGGTCCCTACATGCTCGGCGCCGGGTTCTCGGCCGTGGACCTGCTCGCGCTCATGTACATGCGCTGGTCGCGCAACATGCCGCGGCCCGTCACCGCGTGGCCCGCGCTCGAGCCGTACGCCGACCGCCTGCGGGCGCGACCGAGCTGGGCACGGCTCTACGAGATCGAAGGGCTGACAGAGTGGCGCGCGTAGCAGCGCGGAGGAGGAGAGCATGGACCTGGGACTCACGGGCAAGCGATGCGTGATCCTCGGCGCGAGCCGGGGCATCGGACGGGCGATCGCCCAGGGGTTCTCCAACGAGGGCGCCAGCGTGGCGATCTGCGGTCGCGATGCGGCCTCTCTGCAGGATGCGGCCGGACAACTGAGGTCCACGGGTGCAACGGTGCACGCCGACACCTGCGATCTCGCCCGGCCCGAGGAACTCGGCCGGTTTCTCGACGGTGCGCGCGCCGCTCTGGGCGGCGTGGACGTGCTGGTGCACAACGCTTCTGCGCTCGCGGTCGGGCCGGACCTCGCCGCCTGGGACGCCAGTCTCGAGGTGGATCTGATGGCCGCCGTGCACGCGTGCGATCGGGTCATTCCGTGGATGGCCGGGTCGGGCGGGGGAAGTGTGCTGCTCGTCTCGTCGATCGCGGGCCTCGAGGCCAGCCCCTTGCAGGACTTCGCGTACACCACGGTCAAGGCGGCATTGATCGCCTACGCGAAGAAGCTCGCCATCGCACACGCCCCAAGCAGGGTGCGCGTGAACTCGATCGCCCCGGGATCGGTCGAGTTCCCGGGCGGAATCTGGGCCAGGGTGAAGGACAGCGATGCGCGCCTGTACGGGCAGGTGCTGGGCTCGATTCCCGCCGGACGCCTGGGCACGCCGGAGGAAATCGCCGACGTCGCGGTGTTTCTCTGCTCGCCGCGAGCCGGCTGGGTGACGGGCGAGTGCGTCGTCGCGGACGGTGGCCAGCACCACGCGATGCGTTGAGCGCGCAGGCCTTCGCGGCGTCGCGGCTAGATCCGGATCCGCTGCCAGCTTCCTGAGAGCCAGCGCAGCAACATCGCGACCGCGAGCAGCACCACGTACGAAAGCAGCCCGAACCAGCCCCCGATGGCGCCGAGCCCGAACTGCGGCAGCAGGTCAAACCAGCCCTGTCCGGGCGCGAACGTCAGCATGTGCGCGAGCGGCACGAACACGCCCCAGGACAACCCGATGAAGATGAGCGCCGGCACGCGCACGTCGCCCGCACCGCGCAGCGCGAAGCCCGAACCGAGCTGCAGGCCGTCGAAGAGCTGGTAGCCGGCGGCAACCCACAGCAGCACCACGCCGAGCTTAACGACCTCGGCGGCCTGCGGGTCGTGCTCGGCGACGAACAGCGGCATCACCCACGGACCCAGCGCCGCGAGCAGCACGCCGACCGCGCCCATGTAGCCCGTGGTGACGACGATCACCCGGTTGCCGAGCCGCCGCGCCCAGTCGCGATCGCCCGCGCCGATCGCCTGGCCCACGAGCGTCGTACCTGCGAGCGCGAGGCCGACGCCGGGCAGGTAGGCGATCGAGGTCAGCATGACGACGATCTGTGTCGTGGCGCCGTCCACCTGCCCGAGCCGCACCTGCATGAGCGCGAACAACGCCATCCCGAACAGGTCGGCTGCGTACATCGCGCCCATCGGCAGGCCGAGTCTGAATTCGCGCCACAGGTTGGCGGCGTCCGGCTGCCAGGTGAGGTGCGTGCGATACAGCTGCCGCAGGTCGGCACGCAGGAACACGCCGATCGCAAACACGAGGCCGATCAGCATGCTCACGTTGGTGGCCCAGGCCGCGCCTGCGATGCCCCAGCCGAGCTCGAAGATGAACACCTGGTTCAGCACGGCATTCACCACGCCCACGATCGCGGTGGTCATCACCGTGACCCGCGGGCGCGACACGCCGTTGAAGAACCCGAGCAACGCCCACAGCGCCACGCCGAGCGGGGCCCCGAGCATGCGCGGCCACCAGTACTCGAGCGCGTTGATTTCCACCAGGGGATCGAGGCCGAAGAGGCCGAGCAGCGCGCCGCCGTACCAGCCGAGCACGGCGAACAGGGGCAGCGTGACCACCGCCCCCCAGAGGCCCACCCACGTCGCGTGGCCGGCCCGCCAGCGTCGTCCGCTGCCCTCGTACTGCGCCACGAAGGTCTGCACCGACAGGCCGATGCCGCCGACCAGCATCACGAAGAAGAACACCAGCCAGAAGATCGCCGCCATGCCGGCCATGGCGGTGGTGGAAATGTGCCCGACGAACCACGTGTCGGTGAGGTTGATCACCGCCTGGAGGCTGCTGTTCACCATCAGCGGCAGCGCGAGCGCGGCGATGGCGCGGTAGTCGATGCGCGCACGGCCGTCGGCGCCGACGCGTCGCGCCGGCAGCGACCGCTCTCCGCCCGGAGCGGCGCGGTCGGGCGGAGGGGCCTTTGCGGTCACGGACCCGCCTCAGCGCCGCATGTGACGGTGGACGAAAAACCAGTACAGCGCTGCGAGGAATGCGCCTAGCCCGCCGACCCACAGCGAGATGCGGTGCACGCTGCCGGCCATCAGCTCCGGATCCTGTCCGGCAGTCACGCCCACCCAGGCGAGCACCGTGCACCACAGCGCCGAGCCCGCCAGCGTCACGAGCGAGTACCACCGGAAGTCGAGGCGCACGATGCCTGCGGGAATCCCGATCAGGTGCCGGATCACCGGCAGCAATCGCGATACGAACACGCCCATCGTGCCGTAGTGCGCCGACCAGGCCTCGGCCTTCTCGATCTTCTCCGGCGTGATGAGCAGGTAGCGCCCGTAACGCGCGAGCAGCGGCCGGCCGAGCAGCCGCGACCCCCAGTACATGACGCTCGCGCCCACCCACGAGCCGAGCGTGCCGGCCACGACGACGCCCGTGAGCGACATCCGGCCGTGCGCGTGGGCAAGGTAGGCTGCCGGCGGGATCACGAACTCGCTCGGCAGCGGGACGATCGAGCTCTCCATCGCCATGAGCAGGGCCACGAGCAGGTAGCCGCCCTCGTCCAGGGCGCCGAGGTACCACTCGAGCAGGGACGAAAGCAGTGCGCGCATCGGCCGGTGGAGTCTCGTCGGGAGGGAGTAGGATCCGCGCCAGTCGGCACGGACACGGGGCCGGCATTCTGCCAGATTCGCCCCGCACGCCCCCGCCGACGGTGGGAGCACCCTCCGACTGGTGCGACAATCCACGCCACCCAGCCGGGACTCAACGGACCGGAGCCTGCATGCGTCGTCGAGATCGATTCCTTGCCTGTCTACTGGCCGCGCTCGCGCTCGGCGGTCCGGCAAAGGCCGCGGCCCAGGAAGCGACCGCGCCGGCCGCAACTGCCGTGCCCGCCAAGCCAGGCCCCGAAGTCATCGTGCAGTCGGCAATTCCGCTGCGCGCCGACACCGACGAGCGCTACGCGCGGGACGTCATCGAGCGTAGCCAGGTACAGGACCGTATCGGACATCTCGAGCCGCAGCTCGAGGTCCTTGCGAAGTCCGTCGCCGGGACCGCCGAGAGTCTCGAGGGCCAAGACCTCAAGCTGCTGCCGGTCCTACGGCTCGAGAGCATGGAGCGGCACTGGAGTTTCCACGCCCGGCAGCTCGAGCGATGGCGGCGCGATCTCAGGCAGGCGGCCGGGCCGTTCGCCGAGGACGCCGCCGAGCTGGCCCGCCGGCGCGCCAGCTGGGAGTCGACGCGTGCGGCGGCGGCCGAGTCCGGCGGCATCGCCCCGGCGCTTTCGAACCGGATCAAGACCGTGCTGGCGAAACTCGCGCTGGCGGAGCAGTCCGTTTCCGGGCCGATCGAGCAGCAGATGCGCCTCAGCCGGCTCGCGAACGCGGTCGAGGACAGCATAGAGGCTGGCGAGAACTCGGTGGCGGCCGCCATTGCCTACATCGACCAGCGCCTGACCCGCCTGGATTCGCAGCCGTTCTGGCGGGCCTGGAAGCAGCGCGCCTCATCCGACGACGCCCTCCGTTCGGTCCGGTCCGGACTGGAGTTCGAAGCCCGGTTCCTCGGCGAGTACTACGCCGCGTCTGCCGGCGCTCACCGCGTGAAGAACCTGCTGACCCTCGTGCTGCTGCCGCTGCTGCTCTGGTTGAGTCGGCGCAGCCGCAGCATCGACTCGGACGATCCCGAGATCCAGGCCTCGACGCGGGTACTGCGCAGGCCGATCTCGTCGTGGATCCTGCTCGTGCTCGTGAGCGTGATGGTCGTGAATCCGGACGGTCCGGTGCTGCTCTACCAGGCGGTGCTGCTGCTCCTGCTGGTGCCGGTGCTGCGCCTGCTGCCGCCGGAGATCTTCCGGGTGCTCGGCCCCTGGCCCTATGTGGCCACCGGCCTGTACCTGCTGAAGCAACTGGGCTTCCTGTTCGTGACCCATCCCCTTTACGACCGCGCCTACCTGCTGTTCGTCACGGTGCTCACGCTCGTGCTGATGGTCTGGCTGCTGGTGCGCAAGCGCCCGATGTCTGCGGCTGTGCCCGGGCAGCGGGGCCTGCGGCTGGTCCGCGGCATCGGTTGGGCGTCCGTCGCGGCGCTCGCGGTGTCCGTCCTCTCCAATCTGATGGGCAACGTGTCCCTGGCCAAGATGCTGACGACGGGCCTGCTCAATGCGGGCTACGTGGGGCTCGTCCTGTATGCGGGCGTGACCGTGCTGGCGTCCGTGCTGCGACTGCTGTTCGCGCGGCGGGTGTTTTCGAGATTTCGCGTCATGACGCAGCACGCCGGGGCGCTGCTCGACAGCTTCACACGCCTGCTGAAACTAGGTGCGGTACTGGCCTGGGTCGTCGTCGTGTTGAACCAGTTCCGGCTGTACCGGCCGCTGAGGGACGTCGCGACGGCCGTGCTCACCCATCAGTTCAGGTTCGGCCAGATCTCGGTCACGCTCGGCGGGGTGCTGCTGTTCCTGTTCTCCGTGTGGCTGGCGTTCTGGGCGGCGAAGACCGTGCGCCTGGTCCTGCAGGACGAGATCCTGCCGAAGGTCTCACTGCCCCGGGGCGTGGCGAACAGCGTCTCCTCGCTGACCTACTACGCGATGGTCGTGCTCGGCCTGATGGTGGCGCTCGCCGCGGCGGGATTCGAGGTCAGCCAGCTCGCGATCGTGATCGGCGCGCTCAGCGTGGGTATCGGTTTCGGCCTGCAGAACGTCGTCAACAATTTCGTTTCCGGCCTGATCCTGATGTTCGAGCGGCCGATCCAGCCGGGCGACGTCGTGGAAGTAACGGGCACGTCGGGCAAGGTGCGCGAGATCGGCATGCGCGCCACGACGCTCACGACCTTCGAGGGTGCGGACGTCGTGGTGCCGAACGGCGCGCTCCTCAACGAGAAGCTCATCAACTGGACCTTGAGCGACATGGACCGGCGCATCGACGTCAACGTCGGCGTGGCCTACGGCAGCGACCCTAAGCGGGTGCTCGAGTTGCTGATGGAAGTGACCCGGAGCACGCCCGGAATCGCGGAGCTGCCCGCACCCGCGGTCCTGTTCGTCGGCTTCGGCGCGAGCTCGCTCGACTTCTCGATCCGCTCCTGGACGAACAACTTCGGCGACTGGGTCAAGATCCGCAGCGATCTGCACGTTCGCGTCTACGAGGCGCTGCAGCAGGACGGTATCGAGATCCCGTTCCCGCAGCAGGACCTGCACCTGCGCAGCGTCTCGAACACAGCCGTCGAGACGCTGGCCGCGCGGAACGCGCCGCCGGGGGCGGCCGGTCCGGCTGCGCCGGAGCCTGCCCCGGCCGCCTGATGCTGATCGAGGCCGAACTGCTCGGATCCGGCACGCGGGCCGTGACGTCGGTGTTGTCGGGTGCCGTGCTGGCGCTGGCTGCGATCAGCGCGCCCTGGCGGGTGTGGCTCGAGGACCGCGAGCGGCAATGGGTGTGGCTGCTCGGCCTCGGGCTGCTGGTCGGCATCTGGTCCATGAAGGCGGGGATCACGCCGGGCCTGTCGCTGCGCTTCCTGATGGTGAGCGCGCTCACGCTCATGCACGGCTGGCAGCTTGCCGTGATCGGCGGGGCGTTGGCGCTCGCGGTCCTGGCAGTGGTGGGCGTGGCGTCGTGGCCGGCCTTCGGCGCCGACCTGCTGTGCGTGGTCGTGGTGCCCGCGCTGTTCACGGCCTGGCTGCACGAGCTGGTGCACGACCGCCTGCCGCACAACTATTTCATCTACTTCTTCGTCACCGTGTTCGTCGGCTCGGCGCTCGCCTACAACCTGGCGGGGCTCACGCGGGTCGGGATCCTTGCGGCCTCGGGCTCGCTCGACGCGGCCCACGTCGGGCCCGAGTACTTCGCGGTGCTGCCGCTGATGAGCTTCGGCGAGGCGTTCGTGAACGGGATGGTCATGGCCATGACGGTCGTTTACCGGCCGCAGTGGGTGATGAGCTTCGACGACCGGCTGTACCTGCGGCGTTAGCCGACGTTCGTCGCGCGCCGCAGCTCGCGGCACGGCAACCCGCCTCAGGGCACGATCGACAGGAACAGGAATGCGGCAAAGATAACGATCTGCACCGCGCCCTGCATGATGTTGGTGCGGCCGTTGCCCAGCCCGATCGCTGCCACCAGGAGGCTCAAGGCCAGCAGCACCATGTCCTTCGGAGCGAGACCGAGCACCAGCGGGAGGTCGAATGCCACCGCCGCCAGGACAACAGCCGGGATCGTCAGGCCGATGCTTGCGAGTGCCGAGCCGTAGGCGAGATTGATGCTCGTCTGCAGGCGGTTTGCCACCGCCGCCCGGATTGCAGAGCCCGTCTCCGGGAGCAGCACCACCATCGCGATGATGATGCCGACAACCGCGGGCGGCGCGCCTGCCGCACTCACGGCACCCTCGATGATCGGAGTGAGCACCTTGCCGAGGCCGACCACGACGATCAGGCACACCAGCAGCAAGCCGAAGCTGAGCCACGCCCGCGCGACGGGGGGTGGCGGCGCATGTACAGATTCGTCGGACGGGTTCTCCGGCGGAAGGAAGTAGTCCCGGTGTCGCACGGTCTGAAAGAATACGAAGCAACACCACAGCGCGAGCGAACTGATGCCGACGAAGGTGAGCTGCGACGCCGTGTAGCTCGCACCCGGCGCGCTCCGGGTGAACGCGGGCAGTACCAGTACCAGCGTCGACAGCGCCGTCAGGGCTGCCAGCGCCGGGCCCGCTCCTTCGAGCCGGAACGACTGCTCACGGTGCCGCCAGCCGCCCACGAGCACGCACAGTCCGATGACGCCGCTGCTGATGATCATCACGGTCGCATAGATCGTATCCCGTGCCAGCGGAGCCTTCTCCGGCCCGCCCGCGAACATCATCGAAAGGATCAGGGCGAGTTCGATGGAGGTGATCGAAAGCGCCAGCACGAGCGTTCCGAACGGCTCCCCGACGCGGTGTGCCACGACCTCGGCATGGTGCACGGCCGCGACCACCGCCCCGAGCAGGAGCACGGTGCATGCGGTCGCGAGCGGTCCGCCCATCGGGAGGGCGAGCGCAACGGCCAGCAGTATCGCTGCGGCGACCGGCACGACAATAGGCCAGCGCGACATGTAGAGACTCCAGTGGCGGTGGCCGCAGCCCGCCGCGAACCGCGTCGGCCTTCATGCTGGCCGGATCGAAGTCTAGCGCGGTCCGGAGCCCCGATGGCGTCAGGCGGCGCGCTCGGCGGACGACGCGCCGCTGAACGCGCGGGCCGTCCCGTCCTCGACGCGCTCCAGCCACACGAACTCCACCTCGTCGCGGACGCTTGCCGGGATGTCCTCGAGGTCCTTGCGGTTGCGCGCCGGCAGCAGCACGGTGCGGATGCCCGCCCGGTGCGCGGCCACCATCTTCTCCTTGATGCCGCCCACCGGCAGCACCAGGCCGCGCAGGCTGATCTCGCCGGTCATCGCCACGTCGTTACGCACGGTGCGGCCGGTGAGCAGCGACACGAGCGCCGTGTACATGGCGACGCCGGCGCTCGGGCCGTCCTTCGGGATCGCACCCGCCGGCACGTGCACGTGGATGTCGCTCTTCTCGAACAGCGCGGGGTCGAGGCCGAGCGCCTCGGACTGCGATTTCACGAGGCTCATGGCCGCCTGCGCGCTCTCCTTCATGACATCGCCGAGCTGTCCGGTGAGGATCAGCGCGCCCTTGCCGGGGATGCGGGTGGCTTCGATGAACAGGATGTCGCCGCCCACCGGCGTCCAGGCGAGACCGGTGGCCACGCCGGGCACGCTGACGCGCATCGCGACCTCGTTCTCGAAGCGCGGCGCACCGAGGATCTCGCGGACCTCGTCGGCACCGATGCGTGCGCTGTCCGCCTTGCCCTCGGCGATGCGCACGGCCACGTTCCGGAGCACCGCACCGATCTCGCGCTCGAGGTTGCGGCAGCCGGCTTCGCGCGTGTAGTCGCGCGCGATGTGGCGCAGCGCCTCGTCGGTCACCGTCACCTGCCCGGGCTTGAGGCCGTTGGCCTCGAGCTGCCGCCGCACGAGATAGCGGCGCCCGATCTCCACCTTCTCCTCCTCGGTGTAGCCGGTGAGCTCGATGATCTCCATGCGGTCGCGCAACGGCCCGGGAATGGTGTCGAGCTGGTTGGCGGTGGCGATGAACAGCACCTTCGAGAGGTCGAACGGCACGCCGAGGTAGTTGTCGCGGAAGGTCGAGTTCTGCTCCGGGTCGAGCACCTCGAGCAGGGCCGAGGCCGGATCGCCCTGGATGCCGCGGCCGAGCTTGTCGATCTCGTCGAGCATCAGCACCGGGTTGCGGGTGCCGGCCTTGCGAAGCGCCTGGATCACGTTGCCCGGCAGCGCGCCGATATAGGTGCGGCGGTGGCCGCGGATCTCGGCCTCGTCGTGCGTGCCGCCAAGGCTGGTGCGCTGGAACTTGAGCCCGAGCGCGCGGGCGATGCTCTGGCCGAGTGAGGTCTTGCCGACGCCGGGCGGGCCGACGAAGCACAGGATCGGGCTGCGGCCCTCGGGGTTGAGCTTGCGCACGGCGAGGTACTCGACGATGCGCTTCTTGATCTTCTCGAGGCCGTAGTGGTCGGCGTCGAGGATGTTGCGGGCGCGGGTGATGTCGATCGACTCGTCGTCGAGCTTCGACCACGGCAGCGCGATCAGCGTGTCGAGGTAGGTGCGCGCCATCGAGTACTCGCCGCTCGCCTCGTTCATGCGTTCGAGGCGCTTGAGTTCCTTGCGGGCGTGCTCCTCGATGTCGGGCGGCATGCCGGCCCTGGTGATCGCCTCGCCAAGCTCGGCGACTTCCTCGCCGCCGCTCTCGTCGCCGAGCTCCTTCTGGATCTGCCGAAGCTGCTCGCGCAGCACGATCTCGCGCTGGCGGTCGTCGATCGCGTCCTTGGTCTGCTCCTCGATCTGGCGGGAGAGCTTGAGCACCTCGACGCGCTGGGTGAGCAGCGTGGCAACGCGCTCGAGGCGCTCGCGCAGGTCGATGATCTCTAGAAGCGTTTGCTTCTCCGCAGGCTTCACGTCGAGGAAGCTCGAGATGGTGTCGGCGAGCGCCGACGGTGACTCGATCGCCTGCAGCGAGTTGCCGAGCTCGGCCGGCGCCTGCGGCAGCAGCGAGATCGCCTCCATGGCTTTCTGCTTCAGGTACAGCGCGCGCGCCTCGACCTCCGGGTGCGCGGCGCCGGTCTCGTTCAGGTACTCGACGCGCGCCACGAGGTAGGGGAAGCCGCCCACGGCGTCGAGCACGCGGAAGCGCCGTTCGCCTTGGCAGACGAGGTGGTGGGTGCCGTCGGGCGCGGTGATGTAGCGGACCACGCTCGCCACGGTGCCGACGCGGTGCAGGTCGTCGAAGCCGGGGTCCTCGGTCTCGGGATCCTTCTGCAGCAGGAAGCCCACTTTGGCCTCGGTGCGGACCGCCTCCTGGGCGCCGGCCACGGTCTTCGGGCGCTTCATAGCCACCGGCAGGATCACGCCGGGGAACATCACGAGATTTCGCACCGGCAGGACGATCAGCATGTCCTCCGGCAGGCTCGGCGCCGTGACGGTCTCGACGGTCTCGACGGTCTCGGAGGTGTCGGGGGTCTCAGCGGTGGGGTTCGTGCTCATCCGTTTTCCTCGGCCCGGTCAGCGCCGGGCCAGCAGCAAGTGCAGGCAGCCATCGGCGAGTTCCTGTCGCACCAGGGCCCAGCGGCCGGGCGGCAGGGCGAGGCGCCGCTCGAAGCGCCCGTGGGGAATCTCCAGCCGCTGAATGGCGGCGCTGGCGAGCCGCCGTGGCAGGCGGCGTTCGCCGCGCACCACCAGCTCGCCCGGGGCACAGACCAGCTCGATCCGTTCCGACGGCACGCCCGGCAGGGCCACCTCGACCAGGATCTCGTCCCCGTCGGCGAACACGTCCACGGGCGGCTCCCAGCGGGCCTGCTCGGCGCCGCCCGCCAGCCGGAAGAACTGGCGCTGCAGCCGGTCGGCCTGCTCGAGCAGGTCCACGGTGTCGCCCCACATCCAGGGGCCGGGATTGCGTCGGGTCATGGCAGGTCCGTCATGAGTCGCTATTGAAAGTCCGTCCGACCGAAGGTGGGGGCGGCCAAGGCCCGATGCAATCCCCCGGCCGACCGCCTATCCTGCGCGGGTGCCGAGCTTCAGCCCCGAGCGCTTCGACGAGCGCTATTACCGCCGCTTCTACCTCGATCCCCGCACCCGGGCCGTCAGCCCGGCCGAGATGCGGCTCAGCGCCGACCTGATCGCGGCGTTCCTCCGCCATGCCGAGTATCCGGTGCGGCGTATCCTGGACCTCGGCTGCGGCCTGGGACTCATGCGCGCGCCGCTGAAAAAGCATTTTCCGAGAGCGAGTTACACGGGCGTGGAGGTGAGCGAGTACCTCTGCGAGCGCTACGGCTGGAGCCAGGCGTCGGTGCACACTTATACGAGCCCCCGTCCGTTCGACCTCGTGATCTGCCACGACGTGCTGCAGTACCTCTCGGCCCGCGAGGCGGCCGAGGCGATTGCCAACCTCGGGCGGCTGTGCCGCGGCGCCTTGCACTTCAGCGTGCTGACGACCGAGGACTGGGAGAACTACTGCGACCGGCAGGCCACCGACCGCAACGCCCACCTGCGCAAGGGAGACTGGTACCGCAGGCGCCTCGCGGCGGACTTCGTCAACGCCGGCTCCGGGATGTTCGTGCGCCGGGAGGCGCCAATCCACCTCTGGGAGCTCGACCGGCTCGAACCGCGCCGGCGGTCCCGGGCCTGAGCCCGGCCGCCCAGCCGCCCCCGGGCCTGTACAATGCCCGCCTTTCGCATGTTCCCCGGTTCCCACTGATGCGCCCGAACTCGCTGCGGCTGCTGCTGCTCGTCCTGCCGCTCGCGGTCCTCGCGGGCTGCAAGTCCCCGTCGCCTTGCGGGGGCAACAGCGAGTACCTGGCGGCCGTGGAGCGTCCGCCGATTCAGTTGCCGCCCGAGATCACACCGACCGAGCGCATGCAGCCGCTCGTCATCCCGGCGGCCGATCCGAACCCGACACAGCTCGACCCCGTGCCGCGCTGCCTCGACCAGCCGCCGAGATTCTTCGCCCGCAAGGGCGCAGTCGCCGACCCGGCCGAGGAAGTGGTGCGCGCCTGGGCCGTCGCCTGGGCCGGTCGCCAGCCCGACGCGGTGCTGCAGAACTATTCCAGCGCCTTCCAGGCGCCCGGCGAGGGCGGCTCGGTCGTCTTCCTCGAGCAGCGCCGCGAACAGGTGGCGAGCGGCCGGGCACCGGAGCCCAAGCTCGAGGAGGTGACCGTCACGGCCGCCGGCGGCGACCGTCGCGTGGTCACCTTCGTGCAGCGCTTCGGCGAAGGCGGGCTGCGCAAGGAGCTCACCCTGGTCCGCGAGGCGGCGGGCTGGCGCATCGTGTCGGAGCGCACCCTCGAGGTCCTGTGAGAAAGTCATCCCTCCTGACGGGCGTGAGCCTGGCGCCGGGCACGGTGAGGGCGGTGCTGCTCGACCGCCTGACGCGATCGCTCGGCAAGCACCCGGACACCGCCACGCAGCGCGACGTGTATGTGGCGCTTTCGCTGGCCGTTCGCGAGGAGCTCGCCGCAAGGTGGCTCTCCACCCAGCGGCGCGTGTCTCAGGCGGGCGTGAAGCGCGTCTGCTACCTGTCGGTCGAGTTCCTGCTCGGTCGCTCGCTCATCAACGGCCTCTCGAGCCTCGACGGCGAGCTGGTGCAGGAAACGCGCGAGGCGCTGGCCGAACTCGACTTCGACCTCGACAAGGTGGCCGAGGGGGAAATAGACCCCGGTCTCGGTAATGGCGGCCTCGGTCGTCTCGCTGCCTGCTTCCTGGACTCGCTCGCGACGCTGCAGTACCCGGCGGTGGGCTACGGCATCCGCTACGACTACGGCATCTTCACCCAGGCCATCGACGAAGACGGCCGCCAGCGCGAGATCGCGAGCAGCTGGCTCCGGCACCGCAATCCCTGGGAGATTCAGCGCGGCGACGCCCGTTATCTGATCCGCTTCGGCGGCCGCTGCCTGGCGACGGCGGACGCCCAGGGCCGCACGCGCTACCGCTGGGTGGACACGCAAAACATCTGGGCGGTCGGCTTCGACCAGCTGATTCCCGGCAACCGCAGCCCCACGGTCAACCACCTGCGGCTGTGGGCCGGGCGGGCGATCGCGCCGTTCGACGTCGAGGCCTTCAACGCCGGCCGCCACGCCGAGGCCTCGGTCGAGGAAGTCGAGGCGAAGAACGTCTCGCGCATCCTCTACCCGGACGACAGCACGCCGCAGGGCAAGGAACTGCGCGTCAAGCAGCAGTACTTCTTCGTGAGCGCGAGCCTGCAGGACATGCTCGCGACCCACCTCGCCGAGGGGCGCCCGCTCGAGTCGCTGCCGGACGCCTGGGCGATCCAGCTGAACGACACTCACCCCGCACTGGCGATCCCCGAACTCATCCGCCTGCTGGTGGACGAGCACGAGATGGAGTGGGATCGCGCCTGGGACATCACGCGCCGCGTGTTCTCCTACACCAACCACACGCTGCTGCCGGAGGCGCTCGAGGTGTGGCCGGTGGCGTTCTTCGAGCGGCTGCTTCCGCGTCATCTGCAGATCATCTACCTGATCAACCGCGCGCTGCTCGACGAGGTCACGGCCCGCCACCCGAACGACCATGAGCGCCGCCAGCGCATGTCGCTGATCGACGAGGGCAACGGACGGCAGGTGCGTATGGCCGCACTCGCGACGGTGGCGAGCCACACGGTCAACGGCGTCGCCAAGCTGCACTCCGACCTCATGACGCGCACGATCTTCCGCGACTTCGCCGAGCTCTACCCCGACCGCTTCACCAACGTAACCAACGGCATCGCCGTGCGGCGCTGGCTCAAGCAGTCGAACCTGGGCCTGTCGGCGCTCCTGACCGAGCGCCTTGGCCACGCCTGGGAGAACGACCTCGAGGAACTCGAGCGATTGCGCTGGGCCGCCGACGACTCCGAGTTCCGGACGCGCTTTGCCGCGATCAAGGTCGACAACAAGCGCCGCCTCGCGGAGGTGGTCCAGAAGCGCGTCGGCATCGAGATCGACCCGGCCTCGCTCTACGACGTGCAGGTCAAGCGCATCCACGAGTACAAGCGGCAGCTGCTCAACCTGCTCTATGTGGTGACGCGCTATCACCGGCTGCGTGCCGACCCCTCGCTCGAGGTGGTGCCGCGTACCGTGATCTTCGCCGGCAAGGCGGCGCCCGGCTACGTGATGGCCAAGGGCATCATCAAGCTGATCAACAACGTGGCGCGGGTGGTGAACGCAGACCGCGCCGTGCGTGACCGGCTCAAGGTGGTGTTCCTGCCCGACTACGACGTGTCGCTGGCGCAGCACATCATGCCGGCCGCCGACCTCTCCCAGCAGATCTCCACGGCCGGCATGGAGGCCTCGGGCACCGGCAACATGAAGCTGTCGCTGAACGGTGCGCTCACGATCGGCACGCTCGACGGCGCCAACATCGAGATCCGCGAGCAGGTGGGCCCGGAGAACATCTTCATCTTCGGGCTAACGGCCGACGAGGTCGCCGAGCAGCGCCGCCGCGGCTACTCGCCCGCGGAGGCGGCGCAGGCGAGCCCCGACCTCGTGAAGACGCTCGAACTGATCGACTCCGGCCACTTCTCGCCTGGCAACCTTGCCGACGGCAAGCCGATCGTGGACCGGCTGCTGAGCGAGGGAGAGCCTTACTTCGTGCTGGCCGACTTCGCTGCATATGCCGAGGCGCAGGACGCCGTGGACGCGCTGTACCGCCAGCCGGATGCCTGGTACCGCAAGGCCGTGCTCAATACGCTCAGCATGGGCGTGTTCTCGAGCGACCGCAGCATCCGCGAGTACGCCCAGCGAATCTGGCGCATCAAGCCGGTGATCTAGCGGCACTGCCCGCCTGCCGACGGGGAAGCCGGGCGCCGGCCCCCCATTTGCTAGACTCCCGCGGTGACCGCAAAACCAACGCTCTCCCGGTCCGACATCCTCGCCCTGGTCGAGGCGCGGCACGGCGAGCCACGCTCGTTGCTCGGCTACCACGAGATCGAGCGCGCTGACGAGCAACCACTGTGCCTCGTGCGTGCGCTCGAGCCCGACGCCGAGCGGGTCGAGGTGTGCTGGGAGGACGGGGCGCCGCCCACCGCGCTCGCGCGCATCCACGCCGCCGGCCTGTTCGAGGGGCGAGTGCCCTTCCGTCGCCCGCTGCATCCCTACCGCCTGCGCGTCCACTACGCCGACGGCCACGAGATCACCCGGCACGACGCGTACTACTTCGCGCCGCAGTTGTCGGACTTCGACCTGTACCTGTTCGGCGAAGGCAACCACTACAGCATCTACTACAAGCTCGGCGCGCACCCGACCACGCTCGACGGGCTCGACGGCACGCGCTTCGCGGTCTGGGCGCCGAATGCGGAGCGCGTGAGCGTGGTGGGGCCGTTCAACCTCTGGGACGGCCGCCGGCACGCCATGCAGACGCGCGGCGCGTCGGGCATCTGGGAACTGTTCATCCCGGGGGTGGGGCCCGGTACCGAGTACAAGTACGAGCTGCGCACGCGCAGCGGTCGCAGCGTGCTCAAGGCCGACCCCTACGGATTCGCCATGCAGCTGCGGCCCGGCAACTGCTCGGTCGTGGCCTCGCTCGAGGGCCACGAGTGGGCCGACGGCGAATGGATGCGCGCCCGCTCCGAGCGCAATCCGCTCACGCAGCCGATCAACATCTACGAGCTGCATCCCGGCTCGTGGCGGCGCGACTACGGTCGCTCGCCGCCGTTCCTCAACTGGCGCGAGCTGGCGGACGAGCTGATTCCGTACGTGCTCGACCAAGGCCATACGCACGTCGAGCTGATGGGCGTGGCGGAGCACCCGTTCGACGGCTCCTGGGGCTACCAGGTGGTGGGCTATTTCGCGCCCACCGCGCGCTTCGGCACGCCGCAGGACTTCATGCACTTCGTGGACCGCTGCCACCAGGCGGGCATCGGTGTGATCATGGACTGGGTGCCTGCGCACTTTCCGCGTGACGAGCACGGCCTCGCGGAATTCGACGGCACCTCGCTGTACGAGCACGCCGACCCGCGCCTTGGCGAGCACACCGACTGGGGCACCAAGATCTTCAACTACGGCCGCCACGAGGTGCGGAACTTCCTGGTGGCGAACGCTTTGTACTGGCTCGACAAGTACCACGTGGACGGGCTGCGCGTGGACGCCGTCGCGTCGATGCTCTACCTCGACTACAGCCGCCAGCCTGGCCAGTGGGTGCCGAACCGCTATGGCGGCCGCGAGAACCTCGACGCCATCGACTTCATGCGCCAGCTCAACACCGCCGTCGGCCGCTACCACCCGGGTGCGCTCGTCTTCGCCGAGGAGTCCACGGCCTTCCCGGGCGTCACGCAGCCCGTGCACCTCGGTGGCCTCGGGTTCCACTTCAAGTGGAACATGGGCTGGATGAACGACTCGCTGCGCTACGCGGCGCTCGACCCGGTGCACCGCCGCCACCACCACGGCCTGATCACGTTTTCTTTCGTGTACGCCTGGTCGGAGAAATTCATCCTGCCGATCTCCCACGACGAGGTGGTGCACGGCAAGGGCTCGCTGCTCGACAGGATGCCGGGAGACGAGTGGCAGAAGCGCGCCAACTACCGGCTGTTCCGCGCCTACATGACGGCGCACCCGGGCAAGAAGCTGCTTTTCATGGGCAGCGAGTTCGGGCAGTGGCGCGAATGGCGCGACGAGGACTCGCTCGACTGGCACCTGCTCGACGACCCGAAGCACCGCGCTCTCCTCGACCTCAACCGCGACCTGAACCGCCTCTACCGCGGCCTGCCCGCGCTGCACGCCGGCGACGCCGACCCGGCCGGCTTTGGATGGATCGACCTGCACAACGTCGATCAGAGCGTGTGGGCCTTCCTGCGCCGCGATCCCGCGGCGGCGGACGGCGCGCCTGTGGTGTGCGTTTTCAATGCCACGCCGGTGCCGCGCGACAATTACTGGATCGGCGTGCCGGAGCCCGGCAATTACGTGACCATCCTCGACACCGACGCGCCCGCGTACGGCGGCTCGGGCTACGCGAAGGCCGGCCGTTTCGTGGCCGAGGACGTGCCGAGCCACGGATTCCCCTTCCGCCTGCGCCTCGCGCTGCCGCCGCTCGCGGCGGTGTTCCTGCGCCCCGACCGCTGACAGGCCGCCGATGCAGCGGCGGCGGTTCGGACAGACCGGCCTCGAGGTGACCGCACTCGGTTTCGGTGCCATGCAGGCCGGTGACCCGCGGCTGCCCGAGCCGGACGCGGCGCGGATCCTCAATCACGCCCTCGACCTCGGCCTCGCGCTCGTGGACACGGCACGCTCCTACGGCCTCTCCGAGGAGCGCATCGGCCGGCACCTCGCGCACCGGCGCGACGAGTTCGTGCTCTCGACCAAGGTCGGCTACGGCGTGGACGGCATCGCCGACTGGACCTTCAAGAGCGTCGTGGCCGGCGTGGACGCGGCGCGCGACCGGCTGCGCACCGACGTGATCGACGTCGTCCACCTGCATTCCTGCGGAGTCGACCTGCTCGAGGAGGGCGAGGTCGCACGCGCGCTCGAGCACTGCAAGACCGCGGGCAAGCTGCGGGTCGCCGCGTACTCGGGCGACGGTGCGGCACTGCGCTACGCGATCATGAGCGGCCACTTCGATGCCGTGCAGGCCTCTCTCAACCTGTGCGACCAGCAGGCCTGGCGCGCGCTACGCGAGGCCGATGCGTGCGGCCTCGGTACCCTCGCCAAGCGCCCTCTCGGCGGGCAGCCTTGGCGCGCGGCCGCGCCGCCCGCGGACGAGGTGCATGCGGAGTACTGGCACCGCTACGCCGCGCTGCGACCGGCGCTCGGGTTCGACACCGACGACTGGGAGGCGCTCGCGTTGCGCTTCGCGGCTTGGGCGCCGGGGGTGGACTGCGTTATCGTCGGCGGCACAGATCCCGGGCATCTCGAGCGCAACGCGGCGGCCGTCTCGGCCGGCCCGCTCCCGCCGTCGCGTGTCGAGGCGATCCGGTCGGCATTCAGGCGGGTTGGGACGCAGTGGCAGGGGCGCGTGTGATGGGCGACGGCGACGACGCGGCGGACATCGAACTCGGACCGTACCTCGAGCACGGCTCGCCGCAGCCGCTCGGCGCCAGCCTGACCCCGCGCGGGGTCAATTTCGCGGTGTTCTCGCAGCACGCCCGCCGGATCGAGCTGTGCCTGTTCGACGCCGCCGGACGCGAGACGGCGCGCCTCGACCTGCCATCCCGTACCGGCGACATCTGGCACGGGCAGCTGCCGGCCGCGTTCGGCGGCGCCGGCACGCTGTATGGCTACCGGGTGCACGGGCCCTACCAGCCGTCGGAAGGCCATCGCTTCAACCCGGCCAAGCTGCTCGTGGACCCCTGTGCCGCCGCGCTCGAGGGCGGGCTCACCTGGCACCCCGCGCTGCGCGGCGCCGAGCCGGGCAACGACTGGCTGCCCGACGGGAACGACAGCGCCCCCTACGTGCCGAAGTGCCGCGTCGTTGACTCGGAGTTCGACTGGGGAGGGGTGCGCGCGCCGAGTGTGCCATGGCGCGACACGGTCCTCTACGAGCTGCACGTCAAGGGCTTCACCCAGCGACACCCCGGCATCCCCGAGCACCTGCGCGGCAAGTACCTCGGGCTCGGCCACCCCGCGGCGCTCGACCACCTGCGCGCGCTCGGCGTCACTACCGTCGAGCTCATGCCGGTACAGTCGTTCGTGAGCGAGGAGTTCCTGGTCCGCAAGGGGCTCTCGAACTACTGGGGCTACAACCCGCTCGCGTGGTTCGCGCCTGACGCGCGCTACGCCGTCGAGGATCCGGTGGTCGAGTTCAAGACCATGGTGCGAGCGCTGCACGACGCCGGGATCGAGGTGGTGCTCGACGTGGTGTTCAACCACACCGCCGAGGGCAACGAGGAAGGCCCGACGCTCAGTCTGCGCGGCTTCGACAACGCGACTTACTACCGGCTGGTAGCCCACAACCGGGCGCACTACAAGAACTTCTCCGGCTGCGGCAACACGGTGAGCTTCGATGACCCGGCCGTCCGCGGCCTGGTCCTCGACTGCCTGCGCTACTGGACCGACGAGATGCGCGTGGACGGATTCCGCTTCGATCTCGCGCCGATCGTCGGCCGCGACGCGGCGGGGTTCAGTCCCACCGCGCCGTTCTTCGCGGAGCTGCGGTCCGACCCGGTGCTCGCCTACGTGAAGTTCATCGCCGAGCCCTGGGACGTAGGCCCCGGCGGCTACCAGCTCGGGCATTTCCCGGCCGGCTGGTCGGAGTGGAACGACCGCTACCGCGACACCGTGCGAGCGTTCTGGCGCGGCGACCCGGGACTCGTGGGCGCATTCGCCGAACGCTTCGCCGGCTCGAGCGACCTGTTCCGCCACCACGGGCGCAAGCCCACCGCCAGCATCAACTTGCTGACCTCGCACGACGGCTTCACGCTGCGCGACGTCGTCACCTACTGCGAGCGTCGCAACGAGGCCAACCTCGAGAACGGCGCCGACGGCCACACCCACAACCTGAGCGCGAACTACGGCGTGGAGGGCCCGACGGACGACCCGGCCGTGCTCGAGCTGCGGGCACGCCAGCTGCGCAATTTCCTCGCCACGCTGTTCCTGTCGCAGGGCGTGCCGATGCTGCTCGCGGGCGACGAGATGGGGCACTCGCAGGGCGGTAACAACAACGCCTACTGCCAGGACAACGAGCTCACCTGGATCGACTGGCGCCTGCTCGAGTGCAGCCCCGGGCTGGTGCGCTTCGTCCGGCGGCTCGCCGACCTGCGCCGATCGCGGCTGTGGCTGCGTCGGGACACGTTCCTCAAGGGCACGCAGCGCAAGGCAGCGACCGGCGACATCGCGTGGCTGCACCCCTCCGGCCGCCAGATGACGGAGCGCGACTGGAACGACGCCGCGCTGCGCTGCCTCGCCCTGCACATGACCGGCGCCGTGGACGCGCGCGCGGGCGAAGCCGGCGACGTGCTCGCCGTATTCAATGCCGACGCGGCGCCCGTGGAGATCGTGCTGCCGGCGGCGGCGCATGGAGACGAGTGGCGCATGGTGCTCGACACGGAGCAGCCGGACGGCGAGGCAAAGCCGCTCGTTGTGCGCTGCAAAGAGATGCTGCGCCTGGCGCCGCGCTGCACGGTTTTGCTCGAGTCGCAGCAGTTGCGCGTCCGCACCTGAGGGCGCCCGCGCCCGAGATAACCGGCGTGCCCCGACACCGCCCGTACACGCTTTCCCGCTATTGCCTACGACCGCCGTTTGGTGGCATCGTCCCCGGGTGTCCGCGCTCGCAACAGAATCAAGACGGCGACGGACCGTGCTTTGCCGTCCGAGCTCACAGGGGAGCGCTCACGTTTGGACGTGATTGACCACGAATCCTTGAGCGACGCGCGAGACGCGTCGGTGCCGGCTGTCGCAAGCCGGCGCGTCGGCACCCCGCCCGGCGTACCCAATTCGGCCGCATGACCAGGAGTGTGTCCATGTCGCGCTCGTTCCGAGACCTGCTGAAGTTTTCCGCGCCCGCCCTCCTTTCTGCCGCGATGCTCTCGGGCTGCGGCAGCGGCAGCAGTGGTTCTGCCGACCTCGATCAAGGGGGCTCGGTCACCTCGCCGCCACCACCGGTCACGGTGACGGAATCGTTCAATTTCAAGGCGACTGCGGAATACTTCGTGGTCGGCACGCCGCCGATCCATGCGCGCTTCGCGGGCGGCGAGGCCCAGGGCAACGGCGCCTGGATCATCCCGGCCGGCCAGACCGGCGTGGTCGATTTCGGCACGCCCGCCGACGCGGTCAGGTTCTCGACGAAGGACAACTACACGGCCGCCGCCGCCGCGGCTGGCGCGGGCGCGCAGAAGGGCACGCTGCTGCCGCGCGGCTCGCAGAAGGTGGATGCGCCTTTCGACACGGCGATGTACGTGCGCGGCAGTATCGCCGGGGACTGGGCGGTGCTGCCCGAGCACCAGTTTCAGGAAGTCTCGGACAACGTCCTCGAGGTCACGATCCCGATCGAGCCGGGCGATTACCAGTTCAAGGTGGCCGACGCGGGCTGGACCGGCGAGACGAACTGCGGCGGCTCTGAGAACCCAACGCCCGTTCCACTTGGTCCGGCCTTCACGCTCGGCTGCAGCAACGGCTCGCAGAACCTGGCGATCACGATCCCGACCGCCGGTGACTACAAGTTCACGCTCGATGTCACGGGCGACGACAAGGGCGCCCCTAAGATCACCGTGGCGCGCGACACGGGTGGTGGCGGTGGCCCCGGGCCCGAGCCCGTGGAAGACAGCACGATCATCCGCATCTACGCCAAGGACGTGCTCACGGCGGGTTCCCAGCCCACCCTGCTCAAGACCGTGCAGGGCCTCGGCCAGCTGGACGTGGACGAGCTTCGCCAGGGCGGCGCAACGCGCATCACCCGCATCGAGATCGAGAACACCGGCGCCGCCGGCGACGTCGGCGTCGAGGACTTCGCCTGGACCGCGAGCCCGCGCTTCGCGCCCTCCAACGTCAACGTGACGATCAACTACACCCGGCCCGCGGCGACTACGGCCGGGACGCGCGTCGAGATCGGCGGCCAGACGTACAACTGTACGCCGCTGGCCAGTGGCGTCGGCTGCTCCGTGAGCGGCGTGCCCGCGATGCCGTTCGCCAACGCGAGCATGACGGTCATCAACGCCGATGGCAGTCGGGAGACCATCACCTTCAATGCCGGGGACGGCAGCGAGGGCGTGTACGCGTTCTCCGGCAGCCCGACGGCCCGCGTCGGCACCCCCGGCGAGTCCGGCGAGCCGGCCGCGCTGCCGCGCAACGCCAAGGAAGTGATCCTGTTCTACAAGCGGGATGACAACAACTACACGGGCTGGGGCCTGCACCTCTTCCCGCTCGATCCGCCTGGCGACGCCTGGACGGTGTTCCCGACCCCGGGCGAGTTCCCGTACGAGGGAATCGACCCGGTCTGGGGCGCCTACTTCCGCATCGCGCTGCCCGGCAGCGAGAGCCCGCGCTACAGCAACAGCCCCCCCGCGATCGACACGTTCCCGGCGTCGCTCGGCTTCATCATCCACAAGGGCGACACCAAGGACCCGGGGCCCGACCAGGTGATCCGCATCGCGGAGGACGGCAACACGGTGTTCGTCGTCTCGGGCGTCAACGACGTCAGTTCCGTGCCTCCGGGCAGCGGTACCTCGCTGCGCATCAGCGGCGCAGCGGCCCACTGGGTCGATTCGACGAACCTGCTATGGACCCCGGCGGACGGCGTGACCAAGGTCGAGTTGCTCTACTCTCCCGACGCGTCGATCAACGCGGGCCTTTCGGGCATCACCGGCACCTTCGAGACCATCGCGCTCACCGCCGGCACGAACCCGCAGCCGGCCTTCAACAAGCAGCTGAACGGGCTCAAGGCCTGGGCCCTGCCAGCGACGGCCGTCGCCAGGGCGAAGGACCTCGCCCGCGGGCAGCTCATCGCGATCGGCCGCAACGCCAGCAACGAGGCCATCCAGGGCACGTTGGTGCAGTTCCCCGGCGCCCTCGATGCGCTCTACGCCGGCGAGGCCTACGGCAAGACGCTCGGCGTGAGCTATGCCTCGGGCGTGCCTTCGCTCGCCGTCTGGGCGCCCACGGCGCTCAAGGACCCGGGCGTGAGCGTCAACGTGTACGACGCGGCGGGCGCCAAGATCGCGACCAAGGCCATGACGCTCGACGAGGCGTCGGGCGTGTGGAGCGTGGCTGGCGAAGCGAGCTGGGACCGCAAGTTCTACACGATCTCGCTGCGCGTCTATTCGTACGCGACGAACTCGATCGTCAACAACGAGGTGACCGACCCGTACTCTGTGAGCCTCGCGACCGACAGTGTGCGCAGCCAGTTCGTGAACCTCGGCGACGCGGACCTCAAGCCGGCGGGCTGGGACGCGCTCGCCAAGCCCGCGCTCGCGGCACCCGAGGACATCGTCCTCTACGAGCTGCACGTGCGCGACTTCAGCATCGCCGACACGAGCGTGCCGGCTGAGCACCGCGGCAAGTTCACCGCCTTCGACCTGCCGGGCACGACCGGGCGCAACCACCTGCAGTCGCTCGCTGCGGCGGGCCTCACGCACGTGCACATCCTGCCGGCCTTCGACTTTGCGACGGTCAGGGAAAACCCCGCCGACCAGGTGAACCTGGACGACGCGGTGGAGAAGCTCTGCGCGGCCAACAGCGCCGCCGCGAGCCTGTGCGCCACGGACGCGGGCAAGACCATCCGACAGGCCATGCAGGATGCCGTTGCGGCGAACCAGCTCGACCGGCCTGCGCAGATCACCGACTGGCTGCGCGACCTCGACGGCTTCAACTGGGGCTACGATCCGCTGCACTTCGGCGCGCCCGAGGGTAGCTACGCCACCAATGCGAACGGCGAGGCCCGCGTCCTCGAGTTCCGCCGCATGGTGAAGGGCCTGAACGACCTCGGACTGCGCACCGTGATGGACGTGGTCTACAACCACACCAACGCGTCGGGACAGAATGGCCGCGCGACGCTCGATCGCCTCGTGCCCGGCTACTACCATCGGCGCGACGACAACACCGGCAACGTCTTCAAGGATTCGTGCTGCGACGACACGGCGGCCGAATTCAAGATGATGGAAAAGCTGATGGTCGACACCGGCGTCACGTGGGTGCGTGACTACAAGGTGACGGGCTTCCGCTTCGACATCATGGCGTTCCACCCGCTCGACTCGATGAAGAAGTTCCAGGACGCCGTGAAGGCGGTGGACCCCACCGTGTACGTCTACGGTGAGGGCTGGAACTTCGGCGCCGTGCAGGACGACAGGCGCTTCACGACTGCCCGCCAGGCGAACCTCGGGGGAACGGGCATCGGCAGCTTCAGCGACCGCATCCGCGACCCGATCCGCGGCGGCGGGCCGTTCGACAGCGGCCAGAACCACGTGCAGAACCAGGGTTTCATCAACGGCTGGTTCTACGCGCCGAATGCCCTGAACACCGGCAGCTCGGCCGAGCGCGAGGCGCTGATCGCCGATACAGACAACATCCGAACGTGGCTGGCAGGTGGTCTCGCGGGATACCGGTTCACGAGCGCCACGGGCGCCGTGGTCTCGGGCAGCGAGGTGGACTATCGAGGCCAGCAGTCCGGCTACACGCAGGATCCGCAGGAAGCGATCAACTACGCCTCCAAGCACGACAACGAGACGATCTGGGACATTAGCCAGTACAAGCACGCCACCGGCACGCCGCTCGCGGAGCGTGTGCGGGCCGACAACGTCGCCACGTCGGTGATCATGCTGGGGCAGGGCATCCCGTTCATCCACGCCGGTACCGAGCTGCTGCGCTCCAAGTCCATGGACCGCAACTCCTACGACTCCGGCGACTGGTACAACGAGATCGACTGGACGGGTGCCACGAGCAAGTGGAACCAGGGCCTGCCGAGACCGGCCGACAATTCGGGCAACGTCGAGCAGGTGAAGAACGTCATCCTCGACGTGACGGCGGTGCAGGACCAGCCGGCTCGCGAAGCGGCGCTCGCCAACTTCAAGGACCTGCTCGCGATCCGCAAGAGCTCGCCGCTGTTCCGGCTGCGCAACCAGGCGCAGGTGGACCAGCGCGTGAGGTTCTATAACACGGGTCCGTTCCAGATCCCGGGCGTGGTCGGCATGGCCATCGACGGTTGCACCGAGCCCGGCCTCGAGCCGGGCGAGGGCGCCGTGATGGTGGTGTTCAACGCCTCGGACGATCCCCGCACGCTGAACCTGTTCGGCGGCGAGGCCTGGACGCTGCACCCGGTGCAGGCGGCCTCGAGCGACCCGGTCGTGAAGACGGCCAGGCACGATGCGGCCGGGTTCTTCGTCCCGGCGCGCACCACGGCGGTATTCCGCCGCGCGGCGCAGACCTCCTGCGCGCCGTACCCGCGCGACCTGTTCGTGCGCGGCGGGTTCAACGACTGGGGTAACCCGTCGCCAACGGAGCAGTACAAGCTGCAGTTCCTGGGCGGCAAGGATTATTCGGTGTCGGCCCCGATCGGCACGGCGGGCAATTACGAGTTCAAGATCGCGGACGCGGGCTGGACGGCCGCCACCAACTGCGGCGCAGGCGCGGCGGGTGACACCGTCCGCTTCGGCATTCCCTTGACGCTCGAATGCCGGAACGACAGCGGCAACCTCAAGATCGCGGCGCCGGCGGCAGGAAACTACACGTTCGCGCTGAACGCGGCCGATCTCGCGATGCCGGTGCTGACGGTGACCAAGACGGCGCCGACCTCGCTCACGCTGTTCGTGCGCGGCGGGTTCAACGACTGGGGCAATGGCCCGGCGCCCACCGCTCCGCTGGCCTGGGACGGTGTCAGCACGTACCGGACGTTGATCAGCGGGCTCTCCGCGGCGACGTACGAGTTCAAGATCGCCGACAACGACTGGGGCGGCACGACGGGCGGCGCGACCAACTGTGGCGGTGCAGTCGGCGGGACGTCGGTGACCATCGGCACGCCGTTCGCCCTGACGTGCGCGGACAGCTCGCAGAACATGGGCATCACGTTCCCGAGTGCCGGCAGTTACCTGTTCGCCATCAACTGGGCGAACCCTGCCGAACCGCAACTCACGGTGGAGCCGCTGCCGATCGAGGCGGCGGTATTCGTGCGCGGCATCGGCGGTGACTGGTCGGATGGCGCCCAGAACCAGATGGCCTACCTCGGCGGCGGCTTCTACTCGCTCAACAAGGCGGTCGCGGCCACCGCGAACGACTTCAAGATCGCGAGTTCCGACTGGGCCGCGCTGGACTGCGGAGCCGGTACGGCCGGCGGCACGGTCACCGTCGGCACGCCGCTGGCGCTCGCCTGCGGCGCCGGCACGGGCAATCTCAGCGTCACTCCGGCGAAGGCGGGCACGTACACGTTCAGGTTCAAGCGCATCGACGGTTCGTCGGGCGAGCTGACCGTGACGGGCCCCTGAGGGTCGCGTGACGGCCGAAGACTGATTGATCCAAACTAGACGGCCTGGCATCCGAGAGGGTGTCAGGCCGTTTTCCTTGCAGGGGCAGTCGCCGGTGGGCCGCAGCAGCAGGACGAAGCGCGAGGCTCGCGACGCCGACCGACCAGTGCCGGGTGACGCCTCGGACTCCACGCGCACCACCTCGGCCGGTCGCCGTGCGGCCTTCTGGATCATCCTTGTCGCGCTGCCCTTCGCACTGCTCGGTGGCGCCGAACTCGCGCTGCGTCTCGCCGGCTTCGGCCAGGACCGCGAAGCGCTCTTCTTGCCGAGCCCCAGCCAGCCCGACTACCTGCAGGCGAACCCGCGGGTGGTGACGCGCTTCTTCACCGACCCGTCGCAGGCGCCGGCGGTCAGCATCGAGACGGCTTACTTCCCGGCGCGAAAGGCGCAGGGCACTTTCCGGGTGTTCGTGCAGGGCGAGTCGAGTGCCGCCGGCTTCCCCTATGGCCTCGGCGCAGCCCTCGCCGGCGTGCTCGACCAGCGCCTCGAACGCCTGTTCCCCGAGCGCGAGATCGAGGTGATCTCGACCGCGATGGCGGCGGTGAACTCCTACGCGCTGGTGGACTTCGCCGACGAGATCATCGCGCAGCAGCCCGATGCGGTGCTCGTGTACGTCGGCCACAACGAATTCCTCGGCATCCTCGGCGTGGGCTCCAGCATGCGTCTGGCGGCGACACCGGGCCTGACCCGCGCGTTCCTCGCCGCGCGCGACCTGCGGCTGTTTCAGCTCATGAGCCGTGCGTATTCCCGGTGGCGTCCCGGTACGGGGCCGGCGGCGCCGTCGGCGGGCGATTCGCTCATGGCACGCGTAGCCGGCGAGCGCTCCATTACGTTCAATTCCGAGACCTATCGCCGCGGCGTGCAGCAGTTCGAGGACAACCTCGCTCGCCTGCTCGCGAAGTACCGGGCGGCCGGCGTGCCGGTGTTCGTCGGCACGCTGGTGAGCAACGAGCGCGACCAGGCACCGCTCGCCGTACTGGCCGGTGCGGAAGGCGACGCGGCCGGTGCCGCAAAGACTGCCTACAACGCCGCCCAGGACGCCGAAGCCGCGGGCCAGCACGCCGCGGCGCGCGAGGGCTATGCCTGGGCGCGCGACCTCGATCCGCTGCGCTTCCGCGCGCCGGCTACCTTCAACGACGTGGTTCGTCGCGTGGCTGAAGCCCAGGGCGCCACGGTGGTGGATGTGCAGGCTGCCTTCGCCGGCGCGAGCGAGCACGGCCTGGTCGGGGAGCATCTGCTGCTCGAGCACGTGCACCCGAATCTCGACGGCTATTTCCTGCTATCCGACGCATTCAACCAGGCGGTGCTCGCCTCGCGACTGTTGCCGGCGCCCGACGTCCCGCTGTCCGTCGAGGACGCACGTGCCGGGATGCCGGTCAGCGACATCGACCGCTACCTCGGCGACTACAAGGTCCTGCGCATCAAGGCGGGCTGGCCGTTTGCCTCCACCTACCGGCCGCCCGTGCTGCCGCCGCCGACCTCGGAGGGTGCGCGCCTGGCGCAGGAGCTCTACTACGAGCGCCTCTCGTGGCCCGAGGCCCAGGAAGCCCTGCGTCGCCACTACGAGGCGACGGGCGACGCGCGCGGTCACGCGCACGTGACGGCAATCCTGGCCGACGCGTTCCCGTTCGCGGGCTCGCTGCAGTTCGAGAGGGCTGCGGCGCTGATCGGGCTCGGGCGCCCGCGAGAGGCCTTCCGCTACTCCCGACGCGCCGTGGGCCTCGAGCCGCGCAACGTCAACCACTGGCTAGTGCACGCGCACGGCCTGCTGCTCACCGGCCGCGAGACCGAGGGTCGCGAGGCGCTCGGGCAGGTGCTCGCGCTCGAACCGGCCAATGCCACCGCCCGCCAGGTGCTCGACGACCTCGACAGGGACTGAAGCCATGCGCGTCACCAAGCACACCGACCGCTACGTGATCCTCGACGACGTGCTGCCGCCCGAGCAGTTCGCGCTCATGGTCGAGTACGCCGTGCGCAACGACTACGCGCGCAATCCGCGCTGGATCAAGCCCTGGGACCTCGGCGACGAGATGCCCTGGCAGACCGGCGAGACGGTGTACACGCGCGGCAAGGCCCTGCATGCGCAGGATCCGCGCAAGGCCTATCCCACGGGCATGGCGGTGGATCTGCTGATCAGGAAGATCCTGGACTCGAAGTTCTACCGTGAACGCGTGCCGGACACCTACGTCACCGCCCGCACCTACCTGCACCCGCCCGGTTCAGGGCTCGACTGGCACGACGACGAGGGGCGCTTCGCCGGCGCCTACACCTACTACGTTCACCCGCGCTGGCACGCCTCGTGGGGCGGCGAGTTGATGATCGTCGAGGACGTGCTCAGCCGATCGCTGCTGCCCGCGAAGCGCCACATGCGCGATGGCCGCGTCGAGACCGTCGAGGAGACCTGGGACGTGCTCACCAAGGACGATCTCTCGCAGCTGCTCATGGACGGTGCCACGAGCACGGAGTTCGTGTTCGCGAAGCCGAACCGTCTTGTGTTCATGGTCGGTGGCACGTGGCACCGCGTGAACGTCGTGAAGCGCAACGCGCCGTTCGCGCGGGCGGCGATCGCGGGCTTTTTCCTGACCGAGGACGACGACACGCCGTTCTGGCGGTGAGGTTGTCCCCGACAACCGGGTCCGCGTCAGCGACGGAATAGCCAGACAATGAAGCTCAAGACAACGCTCACGACGATCATGGTCGTGAACGGCGCGAAGAGCTTGAGGCCCGGCTTGTCGATCACCAGGTCGCCGGGTAGGCGACCCAATCCGAGCTTGGCGATCCAGGGCCAGAGCAGGCCGAGGATGGCGATCAGGAGTCCGACGGTGATGAGAGTGCGTTGCACGATCAGGCGGCGGCACGATTGATCTGATGCCGGCAGGTTGCCACGACGTGCGGATGCAGCCAAGCTGCTCTCGTGCCACGGGCACGCATCGGAGAAGCGGGCACGGATGAATGTGAAGCACGCCGAAAAGCTGGCGGTGCAACTCGAGGAACACCTCGACTACAGGGTGCTGCGAAGGCTTGATACCTCGTCCACGGCGCCGGCGCTCGAGGGGCCCACGGTTCGGCGCGCGGCGATCGTCGACACCGAGACGACGGGCACCGATCCTGCGGCCGACAAAGTGATCGAGCTGGCGGTCGTCGTGTTCGAGTACTGCCACGCGACGGGTATAGTCGGGCGGGTGCTCGGATCCTACGACGGGCTCGAGGATCCGGGCGTGCTGATTCCGCCGTCCTCCACGGCGATCCATGGCATCACCGATGCGATGGTGGCGGGCCACAGTATCGACGATGCGGCGGTGGCGACGCTGTTGCAGGGGGTCGGCCTCGTGATCGCCCACAACGCGGGATTCGACCGGAAATTCCTCGAACCGCGCTTGCCGCTGTTCGCGTCGTTGCCCTGGGGGTGCTCGTGGCAGGAGGTGCCGTGGAGTAGTGCGGGGATCGAGAGTTCGAAGCTGGAGTACCTGGCGTACCGCTTCGGGTTCTTCTACGAAGGGCATCGGGCAGAGATCGACTGCCGGGCGCTGCTCGAGGTGCTGCGGCGGCCGTTCGAGCTGGACGGCGCTCCGGTCACCGCGCTGAAGGTGCTGCTCGATTCGGCGCGGGCGCCTTCATACCGGTTGTGGGCAAGCGGCTCACCGTTCGAGTCGAAGGACGTGCTCCGGAAGCGCGGTTACTGGTGGGATGCCCCGAAGCGCTGCTGGTTCATCGAGGTGCGGTCGCAGGAGGCCGTGCAGGTCGAACTCGCGTGGCTCAAGGAGACGGTGTTCGGGGGTAAGAGCGTGGCGCTCGAGCTCGAGGAGTTCGATGCGAAGACGCGGTATTCGGGGCGCGAGGGCAAAAAGGAGCGGGTGCGGACATGATGCGGAAGACAACCATTGCGGCCGTGACGGCGGTGCGGGCGTGTGCAGACACCATGCAGGCTCAGGCTGAAAGCCTGTTGCGGTCGCTCCCGGACGTACCGATGGATGCGACGCTGCGGGCGAAGGCGCTCGAGCTCAGTGCGGAGCTCAAGGATACGTCGAACCGCGTGATGTTCGAACTCGCCCTGCTCGAGACCGAACTGGGTGAAGGCAAAGCGGATGCCGCGGCGACGCTCCGGCGTCTGTCGGGTCTGGACGCGGCGATGATGTCTGTCGTGGCCGGTGCGACGGGTCTGGTCGAGCAGCTGGAAAAGACCGCCGAGCGCGACGAGCAGCAGGAGCCGGCGTTTGTGCTGGTGATCGACGCCGTGGGGATCCTGCTGCACGAACTGGAGCGAGCAAGGTCGGCGACAGGCGCCCTTGCCCTGGCGCCATCAAGCTGACGGACCGCGAGTGCCGCAAAGGGTTCACGGTGATGGGCGCGGCACCTATCCGCCCGACGCCCGCCGGACTTCCTCGAGCCAGTAAGTAACGCGCGAGTCGCCGGGGTGCTGCTTGAGTGCCGCCTCGAGCGTGGCGACCGATCCGGCCACGTTCCCCTGCATGAACTGCGACTGTGCGAGCGACAGCAACGTCTCGACCTGGCCGCCGTCCAGCGAGGCTGCGCGACGCAGGAAACGCTGCCCTCGCGCGGGCTCGTCGGACTTCAGTAACAGCCGGCCGGCCACGGCCTGCGCCTCAGCGGAGGTCACGAGCGCCTCGGCGAGGTTGGCAGCCACGCGCGCGGCCTCGGCGTCGTCGCCCTGCTGCTGGTACCACGCGAGGGACTCGTTCATGGCCGCGACCCACGTCATGCGGCCGGCGAACCACGCCTGAGCGATCTCCTCGATGCGGTCGGCAGGAGCGGGCAGGCTCGTGGGGCGCCGCTCGGGGACGAACGGCCAGTCGTTCAGCAGCGCGGCGACGCGGTACTCGCCGTGTAGCCGGTCCACGGTCGTCACCGGGATCTCGCGGCGCGCGGTGGCCTCGTCCACCTCGACGGCCGGCGGACCGAGCCACTGCACCAGCGCCGGAAAGTACGCGCTCGCGAGCCGGAAGTAGCCTTCGACGTTCGGGTGCACGTGCTCGAGCATGAGCCCCGCCCCGATGATGCCGTTCGACGAGGCCGAGGCGAGCGTGGTCTGCACGTCCACCACGGTCGCACCGTGGGCCGCGGCTGCGACACGGATGACCTCGTTGAATTCCTCCGGGGCGCGGAAGCGCAACTCGTCGCGATCCTTGGCGGCGAGGTACTCGGTGCGGGCTGCGGCGTAGTCGCCCGCAGCCTCCATCGCGCGACCCTGCTCGAAGCGTGCCTGCGCCGAATCCGTCGGGTCGTCGCTGCTGGCGAACGGCGGCAGGTCGCGCTCATTGCTCGCAAGCGTGCCGACGAACACCGGAATGCCGGCCGCCTGGTACTTCCCCAGCAGTCGGTCGAGGTTGCCGCGGAACTGCTCGAGGCCTCGCTCGTAGAGCGGCGAGCCCAGCGGGATCGACCGCTCCGCTGCGACCTTCGACATCAGCGTGCCCTCGCGCGCCGCCATCGGGTCGGCGCCCGGGCCGAGCGATCCGAGTCCGCGCTCGAGCGCGCGGTACAGGTGCAGCCGGCGCAACCCGGCGATGGCGCGTGCCAGGGCGGGCGAGTTCGCGCTCGCGAGCGACGAGCCGACGCCGCCGATGCCGAGGAACTCGTTGTGGCCCGCGTACACGATCACCGCATCCGGCTGCCGGGCGATGATCTCGTCGGCGAAGTCGAGCAGCGCGTAGCTCGTGACGGCCGCCATGCCGGTGTTGATCACCTCGATCTCGCGCTCCGGATAGGCGCGCTGAAGGCGTTGCTGCAGTAGCGCCGCGGGCGAGGCCCAGCGGCCGTAGGGGAAGCCCGCTGCGCTCGACCCGCCCTGCACGAACACCCGCAGCGTACCGGGCGGTCTCCGCTCGGGAAACCAGGTCGTGTCGATACTGACCTCGGGCGCACGGCGCGGGTCGGGAAAGAAGCGCTGCACGGCGGCCGGGTTCGGCTGGAGAAAGCCCTCCGCCTTCGGCACGGGAATGAACAGCGGCTCGAGTGCGCCGACGCCGGCGAGCCTCAGCACCGCCTCGGCGCCCGCGAGCAGCAGCAGCGGCGCGAGCAGCGTGATGGCGAGAAACGTGCGGCGACGCGCCGGCGTGGGAGCGGTCGCGACAGGAGCCGGGGCGGGCGGGGTCTTGCGCTTCATGAACGAAACGGCGCGGCCCCTTTGCTACAGTGCCGATGACCGGCAGGAGCCGCGCGTGCGAAGAATACTCGGGATTTCTGCATATTATCACGACGCTGCGGCGGCCCTGGTCGTCGACGGCGAGGTGCGCGCGGCCGCGCAGGAGGAGCGCTTCACGCGTCGGCGACACGATCCCGCCTTCCCCGCCCGGGCGGCGCGCTGGTGCCTCGAATCGTCCGGTCTCGCGCTCACCGACCTCGATGCGGTGATCTTCTACGACAAGCCCTTCCTCAAATTCGAGCGCCTGCTCGAGACCTACCTCGCCTGCGCGCCGCACGGCCTGCGCTCGTTCGTCGCGGCGATGCCCGTGTGGATCAAGGAAAAGATGCTGCTCAAGACCGAGCTGCGCCGCGAGCTGCGTTCACTGGCGGGCCGAGACGGGCCGCTGCCGAAGCTGCTGTTCAGCGAGCACCACCTCTCGCACGCGGCTTCGGCGTTCTACCCGAGCCCGTTCGAGCGGGCGGCCGTGCTGTGCCTCGACGGGGTGGGCGAGTGGGCCACCGCCTCGGCCTGGATCGGCAACGGTACGCGGCTCGAGCCGCGCTGGGAGCTGCACTTCCCGCACTCGCTCGGCCTGCTCTATTCGGCGTTCACCGCCTACACCGGCTTCAAGGTGAACTCGGGCGAGTACAAGATGATGGGGCTCGCGCCTTACGGCGAGCCGCGCTACGCGGAGCTGATCCGTCGCCACCTCGTGGACGTGAAGCCCGACGGCACCTTCCGCCTCGACATGCGCTACTTCGGTTACGCGACCCGGTTGCGAATGACCAGCGAGCCGTTCCACGCGCTGTTCGGGGGCCTGCCGCGGACCGCGGAACAGCCGGTGGACCAGCGCACCATGGACCTCGCGGCCTCGATCCAGCAGGTGACGGACGACATCGTGCTCAGGCTCGCCCGCTCGCTGCGCAAGGAGACGGGCGAGCGCCAGCTCTGTCTCGCCGGTGGCGTGGCGCTCAACTGCGTCTCGAACGGCCTGCTCGCACGCGAAGGCGTGTTCGACGACCTGTGGATCCAGCCGGCGGCGGGCGACGCGGGTGGTGCGCTCGGGGCCGCGCTGCTTGCGTGGCACCACTCAGGCGGCGAGCGGCGGCCGACGGACGGTGAAGAAGACCGGATGTGCGGCGCTTACCTCGGGCCCGCGTGGCCGGACGACGAGATCGAGCGCTTCTGCCGGGAGCACGGGCTGCCGCACGTGCGTCTCGAGCCGTCCGCGCTGGTCGAGCGTGTCGCGGCGCGGCTGGCCGAGGGCGCCGTGGTCGGCTGGATGCAGGGGCGCATGGAGTTCGGGCCACGTGCGCTCGGCAATCGCTCGATCCTGGCGGACCCGCGCGATCCGGCCATGCAGCGGAAGCTGAACCTGAAGATCAAGTTTCGCGAGTCGTTCCGGCCGTTTGCGCCGGCCGTGCTGCGCGAGCGGGTGGGCGAATTCTTCGAGCTCGACCGGCCGAGTCCCTACATGCTGCTGGTGGCGCCGGTGCGAGGCTGGGTGGCACGATCGCCGGAGGCCACGGCCCGTCTCGCGGGGCTCGAGCGGCTGCAGGGCGTTCAATCACCGCTGCCGGCGGTGACCCACGTCGATGGCAGTGCTCGCGTGCAAACCGTGGATCGAACCACGAACCCGATTTTTAGCAGCCTGATCGAGGCCTTTGGCGACAGGACAGGCGTACCCGTCGTGGTCAATACCTCCTTCAACGTGCGCGGTGAGCCCATCGTTTGCAGCCCGACCGACGCCTACCGGTGTTTCATGGCCACGGCCATGGACCTGCTGGTCATGGGGTCCTGCGTGCTGGAGCGCACCTCGCAGCCGGCCGTCCACCCGCTCCTCGCCGACCGGCGCGAGTTCGAGCCGGACTGACGCCAGTGCGCATCCTCACCCGGCATGACCAAAAGGAGCTGCGGCACTTCGGCCTCGGCCTCGGGGTGCTCGTGGTGCTGATCTTCTGGGGCCTGCTGCCGTGGCTCGGCGAGCGCCCCCGGCCGGCATGGCCGCTCGCGACCGGCGGGACCCTGGCCGCGCTCGCGCTCGCGTGGCCGGTGGTGATCTACCCGATCTACCGGTTGCTGCTGCCGGTGGCCCGCGTGCTCGGGGTCGTGAACACGTGGCTGCTGCTCGGTGCGGTGTTCTTTGGCATCCTGTTACCCGTGGGCTGGGTGCTGCGTCGGCTCGGGCGGCTGCAGTACCAGACCCGGTTCGACCCCGACGCCGCCAGCTACCGCATCGAGGTCCCGAAGGACCATTCGGTGCGCCTCGAGGAGCCTTTCTGAATGGGCGAGTTCCTGCGCGACCTCTGGCAGTTCATGCGCATGCGCAAGAAGTACTGGCTGCTGCCGATCATCCTGGTGCTGATGCTGCTCGGCGGGCTCGTGGTCGTGAGCCAGCAGTCGGCCCTGGCCTCGCTGATCTACACCGTGTTCTGAGCGGGAAAAGCCACGCCAGCGCGGAACCGCTTCGCCGCTGCCCGGACGGGTGGCAAGGGCCTGATCAGGGTTGATTTTTTGCGTTGCACCGTGCAACGCTCCGACGGCTCGCGGCGCATTGCCGCGGCACAACAACAACACGTCGGGCGCGGGAGATGCGCAGAGCGATTGACCAGGGAAAGATCGCGCGGCAAGGGCCGAAGGGGCCAGTCCGCAAGCTGACGTGGCTCGCCGCGATGCTTGCGCTGGGCGGCTGCGCAGGCACGCCGACGGACGTCGCGCCCGGTGCGGCCGGTCCCGTCGCGGTGGTGCCGCAGCGCGACTGGTCGGATGCGGTGCTCTACTTCGTCATCCTCGACCGCTTCGCCGACGGCTCAGGCGCCAACAACACCAACGTTGACCGCAGCAATCCCGGCGGCTTCCATGGCGGCGACCTCGCCGGTCTCACGGCCCAGCTCGACGAGATCGCCAGCCTCGGCGCCACTGCGATCTGGATCACCCCCGTGGCGCGACAGATCGACTACTGCCCGCCGGCGCAGCCGCCCACCGGCGTCACCGTGCCGGGCGGCTGGTTTGAGCACTGCGCCTTCCACGGCTACTGGGCGGACGACTACCAGGCGCTCGACCCGCGCTTCGGCACCGAAGCCGAGCTGAAGGCGCTCGTGGAGGCCGCACATGCGCGCGGCATCAAGGTGCTGCTCGACATCGTCTACAACCACGTGGGCTACGACGCGCGCTACCTCACCGAGAAGCCCGGCTGGTTCCGCACCAAGCCCGTGGACTGCGCTGTGGACCCGCTCACCTGCCAGGTGGGCGGCCTGCCGGACTTCCGCACCGAGTTGCCCGAGGTCCAGGACTACCTGCTCGACGCGCAGCTCGGCCTCGCGGCGCGCACCGGGCTCGACGGTTTCCGCCTCGACACGGTCAAGCACGTCGAGCACGAGTTCTGGCAGCGGCACCGCCGCGAGTCGCACGAGCGGGTGAGCCCGGACTTCTTCCTGCTCGCCGAGGTGTGGGGCGGGTCGGCCACGGTGCTCGACGAGTATTTCGCCCGCGACGAGATGGACGCGGGCTTCGACTTCACGTTCAAGGGCAGCTGCGAGAGCTTCGTGCAGGGCAAGGGACGCACGATTGCGTTTGCCTCCTACCTCGAGAAGCGCCACCGGGTGCGCCCCGGATATCACCTCGCACACTACCTCTCGTCGCACGACGAGCCGATGGCGCTCCACAACCTCGGCGGCGACCTCGACGCCTTCCGCCTGTGCGTGGCCCTGAAGATGACCTCCCTCGGGATTCCCACGATTTACTACGGCGAGGAAGTGGCGCGGGATGGCAGCGTGTGGCCGCTCAACCGCAACGACATGCCCTGGGGGGCGCGCGCCGTGCTGCCGGGCAAGGGCGTGAAGCGAGACGAGAACCTGCGCGCCTACTACCGGACGCTGATCGAGACACGCCGCAGCAATACCGCGCTGTCGCGCGGCGACCTACCGCACCCTCTCCTCGGACGGCGACCTGCTCGTCTTCGAACGTCACGACGCCGAGGCGGGTAACGCGGTGGTCGTGGCGGTGAACCGCGGCAAGGCCGAGGCCCGCGTCGCGGTGGACGCACCTGCGGCGTGGACCGGCGCGGTCGTCGAGGCGGTCACCGGGGCTGGGGCCGTCGTGGACGGCGGCCGGCTCGAAGTCGTGGTGCCGCCGAGGCAGGCACGAGTGTATGTTTCACAATGATCCCGGCGATCGGCACGTGGCGACGCCGCAACCCTTGACCCAGACCCGGCGACATCAAGCATGGCCCGCATAGCATTCCAGGGGATCGCGAAGCGCTTCGGCGACGTGCGCGTCATCGAGCAGCTCGACCTCGAGATCCACGACCACGAGTTCATGGTGTTCGTCGGACCCTCGGGCTGCGGCAAGTCCACGGCGCTGCGCATGATCGCCGGGCTCGAGGAACCCAGCGAAGGCACGCTGGTGATCGGCGACCGCGTCGTGAACGACGTGCATCCCAAGGATCGCGACGTCGCGATGGTGTTCCAGAGCTACGCGCTCTACCCGCACATGACGGTGCGCGAGAACATCGCCTTCGGCCTGCAGATCCGCAAGGTCCCGCAGGCCGAGATCGACAAGCTGGTGGACGAGGCGGCCGGCATCCTCGGCCTCAAGCCGCTGCTCGACCGCAAGCCGAAGGCGCTCTCGGGCGGCCAGCGCCAGCGCGTCGCGCTCGGCCGCGCCATCGTGCGCAAGCCCTCGGTGTTCCTGTTCGACGAGCCGCTGTCGAACCTCGACGCCGAGCTGCGCGTGCAGATGCGCGCCGAGATCTCGAAGCTGCAGCACCGCCTCCAGACCACCACCGTCTACGTCACCCACGACCAGGTCGAGGCGATGACGCTCGGCCACCGCATCGCCGTGCTGGCGCCCATGGGCAAGGAGCGCAAGACCAACCTGCAAGCAGGTCGGCACGCCGCTCGAGCTCTACGACAAGCCGCAGAACGTGTTCGTCGCGAAGTTCATCGGCACGCCGAACATGAACATGGTGGCGGCGAAGGTGAACGAGGACGCCACCGTCCTGCAGGCGAGCGGATTCAGCGTGCCGGTGCCGGAGGGCTGGCGGGCCGGCCTGCGGCCGCTCGCCGGCCGCAGCGTCCTGATGGGCGTGCGTCCCGAGCACGTCGGCGAGGCGGGCGCGCACGACTGGCCGGCCACCGCGCCGCTGCGGCGGGACGATCGAGATCGTCGAGACCATCGGGCACGAGGTGATCGTGCACTTCCGCAGCGGCGAGGACATGATCATCGCCAAGCTCGGCGCGCACCGGATCCCGCGGTTCGGCGAGCAGATCGACCTCGTGATGAACTGCAACGCCATCCACCTCTTCGACCCCGAAACGGAGCAGCGGCTGCCGGGCTGAGCCGCGCGGCTGCGTCATCTGGAGTGAGGCACATGAGTCGGAGCAAGCACGGTTTGACGGCGTAGGCTCTGTGCGGCGGTGGCGACGGGCGGGCTGCTTCGCGGCCGCGCCGCTGGCGCAGGCGGCGACGGACATCGTCGTCTGGCACGCCTACCGCGGCGACGAGAAGGCGGCCTTCGAGAAGGTCGTGGACATGTACAACGCCAAGCAGAAGGCCGTCGCGGTCAAGACGCTGGCCGTGCCCTACGACGCCTACGCCGACAAGATCACGGCCTCGGTGCCGCGCGGCAAGGGCCCCGACGTCTTCATCTTCGCGCAGGACCGCCTCGGCGGCTGGGTCGAGGCCGGGCAGACGATCGAGCCGATCGACTTCTTCGTCGACGACGAAGGTCACCGCGCAGCTCGTCCCCGGGATGATGGACGCCGATGACCTACCGCGACACGATCTACGGCCTGCCGCTCAACTACAAGAGCATCGCCATGATCTACAACACGGCGCTGGTGAAGTCGCCGCCGAAGACCACGGGCGAGCTGATCAAGGTGGCGAAGGGCCTGACCAACGCGCCCTCGGGCCGCTTCGGCCTCGCCTACGAGTACTCCAACTTCTTCTTCCACGCCGCGCTGATGAACGCCTTCGGCGGGCAGGTGTTCGCGCCCGGCCCGAAGCCGGTGATCGACTCGCCGCAGAACGTCCAGGCCGTGAAGACCGATGCTGAAGTGGTACAACGAGGACGGCATCCTGCCGGCCGATCCGTCCTCGACGCTGATCGCCAGCCTGTTCAACGACGGCAAGGCGGCGATCGTGTTCTCGGGCCCGTGGTTCCTCGGCGAAGTGCAGGACAAGGTCAAGTACGCCATCGCGCCGCTGCCGACCGTCGACGAGGCCGGCGGCAAGCCGATGCGGCCGTGGCTCACGGTCGAGGGCGTCTACGTCTCCGCCGGTTCGCAGCACAAGGAAGCCGCCTACGCGTTCGCCGAGTTCCTCGTCTCCGCCGAGGCGGCGCTGGTGCTCGCGCTCGAGGGCGGGCAGCTGCCGACCAACAAGGCGGTCTACGAGCGACCCGCGCGTCGCGAAGAACCCGACCCTGCAGGGCTTCCGCAAGCAGCTCGACACCGCCGTGCCGATGCCGAACTACGCCGAGATGACGCTCATGTGGTCGCCGGTCACCACCGCGATGAACAAGATCGTCAAGGGCTCGGCGACGCCCGAGGTGGCGCTCAAGGAGGCGCAGGCGGCGGTGACCGACAGCATCGCCAAGCTGCGCAAGGGCCGCTAGGACGGGGACGCACGGCACCGGCATGAGCGAACTGGCGCACTACCGCGCGACGCGCACGACGGCCGACACGCCGGCGCGTCGCGTGCTGCGCTTCCTGATGCAGCCAGCAGCGCTCGGCGCTGCTGCTCGCGCTGCTCGCCGCCGTCGCTGCTCGGCAACTGGTTCCACCGCCAGGCGGCCTCGAGCCTCGTCGCCGACGAGCAGTCGCGCATCGCCATACTCGAGGGGTCGGCGCTGGCGGACTTCGTGCGGCGGCGCGGCTCGCGGCCGACCCGGACGGCCACGGGCGAGCTGCAGGCCGCGCTGCTCGAACGGGTCGAGCGCTCGCCCTACGACGATTCGATCCGCGTCGTTCGCCTCGGCGGCGCGCAGCTGCTCGCCTCCACCCATCCAGCGGAGCGTGCCGGCGACCTGCCGCGTCGGCTCACGCGCGACGAGAAATGGCTGTTCGACCTCGGCCAGGAGCTGCGCGCAGCGGCGGACACCAACCAGGCCGAGGGCGTGTTCCGCAAGCCGCAGATCGACGTGAGCCGGGTCGGGCAGCGGGCGCATCCGGGTCACGCGTGCCGTACCTCGCGGACGGCGCCGATTGCGGGCTTCGTGCAGCACGACCGGCCGCTCGAGGCCGTCGCCCCGGCACGCGCGCCGCTGCCGTGGCCGCTGCTGGTGGTGCTGCCGGTCGCGCTGCTGTGGCTCGTGGCACTGGCGCTCAACCGCTCCGGCGGCGCCGCGACCGGTGCGACGCGCTGGATCCTGTTCCTGGTCGCGCTCGGGCTCTTCTCGGCGGCGTGGTACCTGTACTCGTCCCGTGCCCTGGCGGGCCTCGAGGCGTATCGCAGGCGACGGCAACGCCTCGGTCGCCGCCGCCTACCAGGAACTTCGGGCGCGCGTGCGGAGGTGAAGCGGCGGACGCCGGCGCGCTCAATCCCTGGGACGTGGACATCTTCCAGCGGCCGCGCGGCCTGCTCGCGGCCGACGGCAGCATCGAATGCCGAGGCGACCGACGCGGCAATCGAATCGTTCCGCCGGCCCTTCGTCCGCGCCCTGTGGGGCAACTGGGCGCTTGGAGCGGTGATCCTCGCCTTCTTCGCGCTGGGCGCGGCCCGCAAGCTGCGCGAAACGCTGAGCGAGTACCGCTACGCCTACATGTACGTGACGCCGGCCATGGTCGGCATGCTGATCCTGGTGTTCTTCCCGTTCATCTACGGCATCACGCTGTCGTTCACCGGGCAGACCATCTTCAACACCAACCAGCCGCTCACCGAACTGTGCGTCGGGCTGCAGAACTACGTCGACATCCTCGGCGACTTCGACGTCGCCAAGCGCACGGCCGAAGGCTGGGTGATCAACTACCAGAACTTCTACTGGACGCTGTTCATCACCATCTGCTGGACGGTGTCGAACGTCGCCGTGGGCGTGGGCCTGGGCATGGTCCTGGCGCTGATGCTCAACACGCCCGGGCTGCGCTTCAAGGCGATCTACCGGGTGCTGCTGATCCTGCCCTGGGCGATCCCGAACTACATCACGGCGCTGATCTGGAAGGCGCTGTTCCACCAGCAGTTCGGCGCCATCAACCAGGCGATCCAGATGTTCGGCGGCGAGCCCGTGGCGTGGTTCGACGGGGTGTTCAGCTCATTCATCACCGGGCTCGCGACCAACGGCTGGCTGTCGTTCCCGTTCATGATGGTGGTGATCCTGGGCGGCTTGCAGTCGATCTCGGCCGACATGTACGAGGCGGCCACCGTCGAGGGGGCGACCCGCCGCCAGCAGTTCTGGAGCATCACCCTGCCGCTTGCTCAAGCCCACGCTGGTGCCGGCGGTGATCCTGTCGGTGGTGTGGACCTTCAACATGTTCAACGTCATCTACCTGGTCTCGGGCGGCGAGCCGGCCGGCGCCAACGAGATCCTGATCACCAAGGCGTACAAGATCGCCTTCGAAGCAGTACCGGTACGCCTACTCGGCGGCGTACTCGACGGTGATCTTCCTGATCCTGCTGGTCTACGGGGTCTTCCAGACGCGCATGACGCGGGCGACCGAGGCGGTGCATACGTGAAGGGCAGTTGGGCAGGCAAGGCGGACCGCTCGCACGTGGGCCTGCACGTGTTCCTGATCCTGTTCACGCTGGTGGCGATCTACCCGGTCCTCTGGGTGATCAGCGTGGCGTTCTCCGGCACCCAGAACCTCGCCTTTGCCGACGTGCCCCCCGACCCCGGCTTCCTCGACCGGCTGCGGGCGGTGATGCCCTGGCCGGAGACGTTCTCCCTGGCGAACTTCCGGGACGTGCTCACCGAGCAGCCGTTCCTGCGCTGGATCATCAACAGCGCGATCGTGGCAGCCGCCACGACGGTGGTCGGCGTGTTCCTTGCGTGCACTGCAGCATACGCGTTCTCGCGGTTCCGCTTCCCGGGCCGGCGGGCCGGCATGATGTCATTCCTGGTCTCGCAGATGTTCCCGGGCACGCTGCTGCTGGTGCCGCTGTACATCATCATCGTGAGCTGGCTGAAGCTCGGGAACTCCTTCATCGGGCTGGTACTGGTCTATTCGGTCACGGCCATCCCCTTCTGCGTATGGATGCTGAAGGGATACTTCGATACGATCCCGCTGGAGATCGAGGAATCGGCCATCATGGACGGCGCCTCGCGGCAGACGATCTTCTTCAGGATCATCCTGCCGCTGGCCAAGCCAGCCGTGGCGGTGACCGCGCTGTTCTCGTTCATGACCGGCTGGAACGAGTTCATTCTCGCGGCGACCTTCCTCGAGGAAGAAGCAAAGTACACGGCCCCGGTGGGTCTGAAGTTCTTCGTCGGAGGGTTCACGTCGCAATGGGGATATTTCGCGGCCGGGTCGATCATCGTGTCGCTGCCGGTCGTCGTACTGTTCCTGTTCCTGCAGAAATACCTCGTCTCCGGCCTGACGGCCGGCGGCGTCAAGGGATGACGGATGGCGGCCCCCGCGGGGGCGTTGCAACGGGCTGACCAGAGGACACAAGCTCATGAATCACAAGGCTCGCTTTTCGATCTCGGCGCTCGCGGTGGGACTCGCGCTGGCAGGGGCCGCGCAGGCCGAGGGCGTCAAGTTCATGGACCCGACGGGCGACGACAAGGGTCCGGGCGGCTACACCTACCCGACCGACGGCGTCTACACGCCCGGCTCGTTCGACCTCGTCGAGTTCGAGGTCACCGGCGGCGACAACCCGGACTTCAAGGTCAGCGTGAACGACCGGCTGGCCGACCCGTGGGGCATGGGCGTCGGCTTCGCCACGCAGATGGTGTTCATCTTCATCGACAAGGACGGCGAGGCCGGCAAGGGCCACACCGGGTCGCTGCCGGGCCTCAACGTCGAGTTCGCGCCCGAGAGCGCCTGGGAGAAGGTGATCATCCTCTCGCCGCAGCCCGCGTCGCGGGTCAACGCCGAGGTCAAGGCTAAGGCGGCCGACCTCGCTGCCGACATCGTCATCCCGCGCCGCACCACGGGCGTCGGCAAGACCATCAGCGCCAAGGTGAAGCTCGACGACCTCGGCGGGGGCGACCCGTCGAAGTGGGGCTACCAGGTCGTCGTGCAGTCCAACGAGGGCTTCCCGGACAAGTCCGACCTGCTGAGCCGCAAGGTCAACGAGTTCGAGGGCCAGCACCGCTTCGGCGGCGGCAACGACGGCGACTGCGACCCGCACGTCATCGACATCCTCGCCGGCAAGGGCGCGGGAACGCCGGACGAGGCGCAGGCCCAGTACGACATGCTCAAGTTCGAGTGCGGCGCAGACGGCAGCTCGGTGAAGCGCGCCACGCTGCAGATGGTCCGCAAGTAAGGCTCGCCGGCAGACTCACGGGGGATGAACATGCATCTTCGCAACGCGACTCTGGCGGCGGCCGTCGCCGCGGCGCTCGGGCTGGCTCCGGAAGCCGTACTCGCGCAGGACAGTGCCTCGCCGATCAAGTGGTACGGCAGCATCTACGCCAAGTTCCTCGACGGCAACCGCCGCACCGAGCAGGGCCTCTACTCCAATGCCGAGACGACTCCCGGCGAGGGTGGTGGCGACCAAGGCCAGGGCATCGAGTTCGAGCTGCTGTTCAACGCCCAGGTCTCCAAGCAGGTGGAGATCGGCGGACGCATCCACAGCCGCTTCAACAAGAACTACTGGTCGAACTACGGCGGCTTCGCGGTGCCTGACAACGACACCACGAACTGCGGCGAGGACGACCCGCGCTGCAACCAGTACATCAAGCTGCGCGGCGCCTGGGCCCGCATCACGCCGGGCTACGAGTGGATGGACTCGGCCACCATCGGCAACAGTGACTGGGGCATGTTCGACGCCTGGACCCAGGGCAAGTCGCGCTACATCGACCGCGACAACATCGGCGGCGTGTTGCTGCAGGGCTCGGCGCTCGATCGCACGCTGCGTTGGGATCTCGCGCGCGTGACGCTGGCGCAGTACCAGGGCCTGCAGTTCAACACCGGCGCCATCGGCACCGACAACATCTACGCGAACGACGCCAACTGGATCTTCCAGGCCAAGTACACGCCGGGCCCAGACTGGAACACGACGCTGATCGCGATGTACGCGCAGGACAGCGACCTCGACGAAGGGGACCCGAGCGACCTGACCGGCGTCAGGGAAACAACCCGCTGGGACAACACGATCTTCGCGCTGAAGGGTCAGTACACCGGCTTCGACTTTATGGACTTCGGCGCCTCGCTCTACTACAGCGACTACAGTGTTCGCGACTCGCTGTGCGGCCCCGGCGCCTGGAACGGCGCCTGCCGGTTCAGCCCTGTGCCGCTGCGCGACATGGACGACCTCTCGGGCACGCTGAACATCAATTTCAACCGGCTGTTCATCGACGGCCTGTCACTGAGCGCGCAGATCTTCAACGTGGGCTCTGACTATGTGTCCGTCACCGCCGCGCGCCGCGAGCAGGACGTGCTGCTCACCGAAGGCCAGGAGGGCACCTGGCAGTGGGGCCGGCCGGATTACAACTTCGGCAACCGCGAGAACGCCAACTCGCGCGCCGGCCTCGGCTGGGGCGGCTGGAACGGCGAGGTGCAGCAGGTCGTCTCCGGCATGGCCGACAACGACTTCACGGACTTCGACGAGCCGGTGGCGTACTCGGTGATCGGCTGGAAGGGCATCACGCTGGTGCCGAAGTACCAGGTCGGCGACTGGGAGTTCGCCGGCGAGTACAGCTACATCGACTTCAACACCAACTGGCAGGCCTGCGGCGGCCAGGACAAGGACACCGGCTGCGATCCGTACCCGCGCAACGAAGGCGTGAACGCCTGGGGCCTCGGCGGCGACTACCGTTCGCCGTACTCGCCCTACCAGGACCGCCTGATGCAGATCTTCGCGCTCCGGGCGATGTACACGCTCGACATCGGCAACGGCGTCGACCTGATGGCGCGCTACAAGTACATCTCCGACGAGGACGACCGGGTCACGAAGTCGAGGTTCCTGACGGACGCCTATGACGGTTTCCCGGGTGCCGTGGGCTCCATGAATCCCGACTGGATCCCGAACGTGGGACTCGGCGGCTGCGTCAGCTGCGACGATCGCGAGGCCGACTACGACACCTTCGGCCTCAGCGCCGGCTACCAGCTCACGCCCGACCTGTACACCAAGCTGATCTATGAGTTCCACAAGGTCGAGCTGATCGACGGCACGATCGACGTGGCGCCGGTCGGCCTCGGCTTCGAGGCGAGCAATGACTTCGGCTTTGCCGAGTACCTGACGGGCGAGCACACCAAGAACCGTATCGGCCTCGACTTCAGCTACTTCCTGTCGGGCGTCGAGTTCGGCGGCACGATCGACTACCTGTGGGGCGATTACGATCCATCGTTCTTCACGGACCTGGACGGCAGGCGCGTCAAGCTGAAGCCTGCTTCGGGCATCACCTCGTTCGCGACGCCGCTCGGCAACATCCCGCTCAGCTCGGTGGACTACCGCCAGTACCGCATGAAGATCTTCATGAAAGTCAGCTTCTGACCGGGTCGAGTTGCTAATCTGTCGGGGCGGCAACGCTTCAGCGTCGCCGCCCCACTTTTTAGGTGCAGAGCATGATCGTCCCTCGCCCGGTCACCCGCCGGCTCCTGCCGGTTGCCGCCCTGCTCGGACTGACCGCCGGAACCGCGGTCGCCGAGCGACTGTTCTCACTCGACGATCTGAAGGGCGACGACGTCGGCAACGGCTCGCTCATCTACCCCAACCGCGACGACATGGAGCCGGGCGACCTCGACCTCGTGCGCCTGTCCGCTGAGCAGCGCAGCGACGGCGTGTGGTTCATCGTGGAGATGGCGCAGGCGATTCGCAGCCCGGTCGGTCGCGTCACCGAGCTCGGCCAGACGCCGATCGAGCGCCTGGCGCGCAACGGCTTCTACACGTTCAACGTGGACATCTACATCGACACCGACCGCATCGCGGGCGCGGGCGAGACCGTGGCCGTGCCGGGCCGCGACGTCGCGGTGGATCGCAACTTCGCCTGGGAGAAGGCCATCGTGCTGACGCCCCGGCCGGACATCGCGCGAACCATGATGCAGATGCACTTCGACGAGCAGTTCGAGGCCGAGCTGCGTGCGGAGAAGGGCCGGACCTCCAAGGAAGACCTCAAGGACGTGGAGGGGCGCTCCGAGAAGCGGGTCAACGACCTGTATTTCTTCCCGACGAAAGTGCGGATCAGCGGCCGCCAGGTCGAGTTCCTGGTCCCCGCCGAGTTCCTCGGCGGCGTGCCCGAGCCGTCCTGGGCCTATACGGTGGTCGTGACCGGTACCGAAATCGAGCAGACCGGGCGTCCCGGCAACCTCGGTTCGCGGCGTCCGACCATGATGACCATGGGCGTGGCGCGCGGCGTGCGCTGGTCGCAGTGGGGCATTCGCAGCGACGCGGACGAGGCGACGCCGCCGGTGATCGACATCCTCTCGCCTGACCCGGACGTCCAGCCCACCGTGCTCGACGACTTCGACGTCGTGGCCGGGCGGCTCGCCGCGGTCCCCGGGCTCGCCCCGGACGGCAACGTGGCCGTGGCAGCCACCGGCAAGCCGCTCACCATGGAGCAGGCCGCGCGTATCGACAGCGCGGCGGGCGGCGGCACCCCCGCGGCCCCGGCCGCGGGAACCGAACGCCGCACCGTACCTGCTCGCCTGCGCACCCTCAACCAGCTGCTCGAGGACGGCCTGATCACGCAGGACGAGTTCAACGACCTGCGCCGCAAGATCCTCGCCGAGCTCTAGGCCATGCTCGATTCACTGCTCGACCAGCTCGCCCGCCGCCGTGGCATCGGGGAGGCCTATCACGACTACCGTGGCGAGTGGCGGCCGTTCAGTGCCGCGACCAAGACGGCCATCCTCGCCGCGATGGGCTGCCAGGTGACCGATGCCGAGGCCATCGAGCGCGAGCTGGCGGACCTCGACGAGGAGCGCTGGCGTTCGCTGATGCCGCCGGTGTGCGTGATCCGGCCGGGACGCACTGCCGTGATCGTCGCCCTGCCGGCCGATGCGCTCGCGGAGCCGGTCGAATGGCTGCTCAGCATGGCCGACGGCAGCGAGATCACCGGTCGCGTGCACGGCGGCGAACTCGGTGAGGTCGAGCGTCGCGAGCTCGACGGACACTGGTTGACGCGCCGCCTGCTGATCCTGCCCGAGGGACTGCCGACCGGTCACCACGCGCTGCGAGTGCGCGGCGCCGGACGCGAGGGCGAATGCGCTCTGGTGTCGGCGCCGAGCCGTTGCCACGAGCCCGACGCGCTCGCCGGCGGACGCCGTCACTGGGGCGTCGCCGTGCAGCTCTACACGCTGCGCTCGCCCGACAACTGGGGCATGGGTGATTTCGCCGACCTCTGCAACGTGGTGCGCCGTTGTGCGAAGGAGGGCGCCGCATTCGTCGGGCTCAACCCGTTGCACGCTCTGTTCCCGTCGAATCCGGGCCACTACAGTCCCTACAGCCCGTCGTCTCGGCACTTCCTCAACGTGTTCTACGTCGCGGTGCCCGAGGTTGCGGAGTACGCCGGCTGCGCCGCTGCCCGCGCGCGGGTCGAGACGCCGGAGTTCCAGCAGGAGCTCGCGCGCCTGCGCGCCACCGACTACGTGGACTACCAGGGTGTCGCCCGCGCCAAGCTGCCCGTGCTGCGGCTGCTCTACGAGCATTTCCGGGCCACCGCGCTCGCGGCCGACACGGACCGTGCGCGGGCCTTCCGCGCCTATCAGCGCGAGCGCGGCGAGCCGCTGCGCCGGCAGGCGCTGCACGATGCGATCGACGCGCACCAGCGTCCGCAGGATCCGGACCGCTACTGGGGCTGGCCCGCGTGGCCCGAGGAGCTGCGCGATCCGGCCGGCGAGGGCGTCCGCGAGTTCGAGGCGGCCCACCGCGACGAGGTCGAGTTCTTCGCCTGGCTGCAGTGGATCGCCGACGAGCAGCTCGCCGCCGCCCAGCGCCTCGCGCTCGAGCTCGGCATGCCCATCGGCCTCTACGGCGACTACGCCGTCGGCGTGAACCCGAGCGGCGCGGAGACCTGGTCCGACCAGCACGTCTATCGCATGGGCGCAGGCGTCGGCGCTCCGCCCGACCCGCTGGCGCTCAAGGGACAGGACTGGGGCATCCCCCCGCAGGATCCGCACGCGCTCGTGGTCGAGCGCTACCGGCCGTTCCGCGACCTCATCGCCGCCAACATGCGCCACTTCGGCGCGCTGCGCCTCGACCACGTGATGGCGCTGTGCCGCCAGTGGTGGGTGCCGGTGGGCCTCGGCGCCACCGAGGGCGGCTACGTGCACTACCCGCTCGACGACCTGATGGCAGTGCTGGCGCTCGAGAGCGCGCTGCACCGCTGCCTCGTGGTCGGCGAGGACCTCGGCACGGTGCCCGACGAGATGCGCCACGCGATGGCCGAGTTCGACGTGTATTCGTACAAGGTGCTGCTGTTCGAGAAGCACGGCGACGGCCGCTTCCGCCGTCCCGAGGAATACCTGCGCCGCGCGATCGCCACCGTCACGACCCACGACCTGCCGACGCTGCGCGGCTACTGGGAGGGCCGGGACCTCGAGCTGCGCGACCGGTTGCAGCTCTTCCCCGGCGAGGAGATCCGCCGCTACGTGTACGACGAGCGGGTGCGCGACCGGGCGCAGCTGCGGGCCGCTCTCGACGCGGTCGGCCTCGGCGCTGCGGCCGGCGATGCGCAGGAGTCCGCCTTCAGTGAATCGCTGGCCCACGCGGTGCAGCTCTACCTCGCGAAGAGCGCCGCGGGGCTCGTCGTGCTGCAGTTCGAAGACCTCATCGGCATGACCGACCCGGTCAACGTGCCGGGTACCAGCCACGAGCACGCCAACTGGCAACGCAAGGTCACGGCGGACATCGAGGATGCATTCGGCCGCGAGTCCACCTTGCGGCTGTTCGCGGACGTACGGCAGGCGCGGGCCTCGTAGCCGCCTCGCCGGCCGGAGCGCAGCCGTGCGGTTCAGGTTGGCGAACGCGGAGGACTACCCGGCCGGGCTCAACCTGCCCTGGGCGACGCCGCTCGAGGACTGGCCGGACGAGCGCTGCACCGACGTCGAGCGTGGCCTGCACCGCAATCCCGTGCGCTTCGTCGCCCACGACGGCGCCATCTACGCCATCAAGGAGCTGCTCGAGCGCGTCGCCGAGAAGGAGTACGGGCTGTTGCGCTCGCTCGAGGAGCTGAGCCTGCCGGTGGTCGAGCCCGTCGGTCTCGTCACGGACCGGCCGGTCGTGCCCGGCGGCGAGCGCCGTGGCCTGCTGGTCACTCGCTTCCTCCAGCACTCGATGCCGTTCCGCAACGTCATCTCCCGCGGCGTCAGCGGAGCCCAAGCCTTCCAGCTCCTTGACGCCCTGGCCGACCTGCTCGTGAACCTGCACCTCGCCGGCTTCTTCTGGGGCGACTGCTCGCTGTCGAACGCGCTCTTCCGCCTCGATGCCGGCCGCTACTCCGCCTACCTCGTGGACGCCGAGACCGGCGAGATGCACGTGACGCTGTCGAACGGCCAGCGCCGCCACGACCTCGCGATTGCCGAGGAGAACGTGGTGGGCGAGTTCATGGATCTCAAGGCCGGTTTCGGGCTGCCCGACGGCCTCGATCCCATCGAGCTCGGCGCCGGGCTCACGTCCCGCTACGAGCAGCTCTGGACCGAGCTCACGCGCGAGGAGGTGTTCGCCGCCCAGGAGCAATACCGCGTGGATTCGCGCATCAAGCGCGTCAACGAGCTCGGCTTCGACGTCGAGGAACTCGACATCGAGACCATCGAGGGCGGGCACAAGATCCGCCTGCGGGTGCAGGTCGTCGAGCCTGGCCATCACCGCCGCCGCCTCGAGGCGCTCACCGGGCTCGACGTGCAGGAGAACCAGGCGCGCCGGCTGCTCAACGACCTCGACCACTTCCGCGCCTGGCAGAGCGGGGTCGAGGGGCGGCAGATTCCAGAGAAAGAGGCCGCGAAGCGCTGGCTGGAGGAGTCGTACCGGCCGACGCTCGCGGCGATCCCGCCCGGGCAGACCGCCAAGCTCGACCAGGCCGAGATCTTTCATCAGCTGCTCGAGCACCGCTGGTACATGTCCGAGCGTCTCGGGCGCGACCTGCCGCTGGCGGAGGTCGTGCCGTCCTACGTCGAGGAGGTGCTGGCGAAGCTGCCTGTACCGGAGGTCAGGGGCTGACGCCCGGTGATCCGCGCAGGATTTGCCACGCGCTACATTACGTCCGGCCGAGCCCGCACAATGCACCCGCGTCCCGGGGCGCGGTCGTCAATTCGAGGTTTGGATCATGAATCGCACTGCATCGGCACTCGCCGCGAGCCTGCTGGCTGGCTTCATCGTAAACGCGCCCGGTCGCGTGCTCGCTCAGGAGATGTCGCCGCCGGCCAGCGAATGGCGCGGGTACTGCAGGGCCTACCTCGATGCGATCGACCGCGACGCGCAGGGCAACGACCTCGACATCACCTACTGCCTCGGCGTGACCAAGGGACTGCTCAACGGCCTGCGCATCGGCAGCCAGATCGGCGCGCTCAGCTTCGGGTCGCGGCTTGCGATCCGCTACGAGCTCGACGCGGACGAGGTCTTCAAGCTGTTCCAGACGCAGGATCCAGCCCGGCTGCTAGGCATCTGCAGCCTGCCGACCACACCGGCGGCAGACTACGTCCGTACCGTGCTCGCCCACCTCGAGCGCAACCCCAAGGACCTGCAGCGACCGATCGGGGAGGTGTTCTTCGAGGGCCTGCAGCAGGCGTATCCCTGCAACTAGCGCTGCCCGAGGCGCACCTCGGGCCCGGGCGTCCATTTGCCGTCCGTGCCGGCGCAGGCGACGGCCCGGCCCTCGCTCAGCCCGAAGCCGCCCGTCGCAATGAGGCGGAACTTGCGGCAGCCGTCGGCCGTTTCGCTCGCGTCCTTGGCGGGCGTGAGCTGGTAGGCGATGCCCGTGTTGTGGTTCTTCCAGGCCACGGTCTGGCCCGGCCCGGCGAGTTCGAGCGCGTGACCGACGCAGGAGCGGTCGGCCTGGTCCATGCGCCGCCCGATCTCCGCGCCGATGGCGGCACCGATGACGGTGCCGACCACGATCGCGATCGGGCGCTGGCCGCCCTCGGCCGCCGCTGCGCCGATCGCGCCGCCCGCGACGCCGCCGAGCACCGCGCCGACCTCAGCCCGGTCGCAGCGGCCCAGGCTCACGCCGTAGTCGCGATCCCACTGCCGGCCGCTGTAGCCGGCGTAGGCGGGATCGTTCTTCTTGCGCCAGCCGTGCGCGGGAGCCCAGGAGGGCGGTGCGGCGAGCGCAATGCACGGCAGCGTGATGAGCAGCACGAGCAGCAGGCGGGCGAGCACGCGGCGCGTGCGGGGCCTGAAGTCCCCGATCGAGGGCACGGACTGAACGTAGGTCGTCAGGTTCATGTGGTCCTCCTCGGCGTCGCGGGGCCTCGTCGGCCGGCCCCGGGTGGCCTTGAAGCTAATCCGCGTCGCGGGCCCGTGTGTGGCCCGCGAGCGAATGCGTGACCCCGGTCACGGTGTCGGCAACCATTACGTCAAATGGCGTAGCCTCGGGACCTGGGGAACGTGGGGGTGACGGCCATGCCGGAAGCGATCCTGATCGGCGGCGACCTGCGGGTGAACCGCCTCGGCTACGGGGCGATGAGGCTCGCCGGTCCCGGAATCTGGGGCGACCCGGCGGATCGGGACGAGGCGCGACGTGTGCTGCGCCGGGCGGTCGATCTCGGCGTGGACTTCATCGACACCGCGGATGCCTATGGCCCCGAGACCAACGAGTCGCTGATCGCCGATGCCTTGCATCCCTACCCGCCCGGACTCGTGATCGCGACCAAGGGCGGCATCGTGCGGCCGTCGCAGGAGCGCTGGGACAGCGACGGCAGGCCCGCGCACCTGCGCGCCGCCTGCGAGGCGAGCCTGCGCCGCCTGCGGCTGGATCGCATCGATCTCTACCAGCTGCATGCCATCGATCCGCGTGTCCCGATCGAGGACTCGCTCGGCGAGATCGCCCGGCTCCAGCAGGAGGGCAAGATCCGCCACGTGGGCGTTTCCAACTTCGACGCCGCCGAGCTGGCACGGGCGCGCCGGGTCCTGCGGGTCGTCTCGGTGCAGAACCGCTACAACGTTTCGGACCGCGCGTCCGACCCGGTGCTCGCCGTGTGCGAGCGAGACGGGCTCGCCTTCATCCCGTGGTCGCCGCTCACCCAGAGTCCCCGCGATGCCGACGCCGGCCCACGCGGGAAGCTCGAGGCCTGGGCCGCGCAGCGCGGCGTCTCGTTCGCCCGGGCGGCAATTGCGTGGCTGCTGACGCGGTCGCCTGCGATGCTGCCGATCCCGGGCACGTCGCGGGTCGGGCATCTCGAGGAGAACGTTGCCGCGGGTGCGCTGCACCTCTCCCTCGAAGAGATGGGCGCCGTCGGCTGACGCCACAGACTGCGGGCGATTGAATTAGCGCGCCCGGCACGTCTAACACCCCGGTCCACCAGGAACGGGGCATATGCGAACGGAAACACGATCGACGATTCAGGCGGCTGGCCAACGCTTCGCGCCGGCCATCGCACTTGCCGTCTTCTACCTCGCGCTCGGATTGCTGGTGCGCATCGTGCTCTGGGTGCGCTTCGGGAGCGCAGCGGATGTCCCGGCCCTGGACCTGCCCCTGTTGCTTCTGGCCGGCCTCGCGAACGACGCCACCGAGAGCCTCTACCTGCTCGCGCCTTTCGTCATCTACCTGCTGCTGGTCCCGGACGGCTGGTACCGCAGCTCATTCCAGCGCGGCCTGCTCCTCGCCAGCACGGCAATCACGACCGGCGTGCTGATCTACAGCGCCGTGGCCGAGATCTATTTCTTCGAGGAGTTCGACGCGCGCTTCAATCTGGTCGCGGTCGACTACCTCGCCTATCCGACCGAGGTGTTCGTCGACATCTGGGAAGCCTACCCGGTGGTAAATGCGCTCATCGGCACCGCCCTGGTGGCATCCGCGCTCACGTGGGTACTGCGGCGGTGGTGGACGGCCGGAATGCACGCCGTCGCCCCGTTGCGCACGCGCGCGCTTCCGTTCGCGGCATTCGCCGTCGCTCTGCTCGCCGCGATCGCCTGGTACCCGACCGACGCGCTGTCCTGGTCATCGAACCGGGTCGAGAACGAGATCCTCCAGAACGGCCACAGCAGCTTCTTTCGCGCTGCCGCAACCAACCAGATCGACTACCACGCGTTCTATGCGTCCGGCGATCCGCGCGCGAACCTCGACCTGCTCGCGCGCGCGCTCGAACGGGGCGGTGGACACTTCACGCGACTTGCGGAGGGCCGGCTCGACCGGCGCTTTCCGGCCCGCAAGGACGGTCTCGGACGGCTGAACGTCGTCGTCGTCGCCAGCGAATCGTTCGGCGCGAAGTTCAGCAAGCTGTACGGTTCGGATCGCGACCTGACGCCGAACTTCGATGCCTTCGCGCAGCGTGGACTGTGGTTCTCCCGCACCTACGCGTCCGGTACCCGCACGGTGCGCGGCCTCGAGGCGCTCACGGCCTCGTTTCCGCCGATCCCCACGGTGTCCATCCTCCGCCGTCCCGGCAACGACGGCATCGCGACCTGGGGCCGCGTGATGCGCGACCTCGGTTACCAGACGAGCTTCCTCTATGGCGGCTACGGCTACTTCGACAACATGAACGCGTTCTACGCGGGGAACGGCTTCAGGGTGCTCGACCGGGCCGACATCGACCACGTCCGCTTCGAGAACATCTGGGGAGTGAGCGACGAGGACCTGTTCGACCGCGCCATCAGGCACTTCTCCGAGCAGCATGCCCGGCACGAGCCGTTCTTCTCGATCGTCATGACGACGTCGAACCACAAGCCCTACACGTTCCGGCCGGGCCTCGAGGCGTCAGGCATCCCGGCGCAGGGCGGCGGCCGCGCCGCGGGCGTCCGGTACGCCGACTACGCACTCGGCTACTTCCTCCGCGAGGCCGAGAAGCAGCCCTGGTTCGACGATACCGTCTTCGTCGTGGTCGCCGACCACGGCGCGCGCGTGTACGGCAAGGCCGAGATCCCCCTGAGCACCTACGAGATTCCGCTCATGGTATTCGCGCCGAAACACATCGCGCCGCGGCGGGTGGATACGCTGATGAGCCAGATCGACGTCGCGCCGACGGTGCTCGGACTGCTGGGCCTGCCTTATGAGGCGCCGTTTTTCGGCCAGGACGTGCTGCACACCCCGGATGCGGGGCGCATCGCGCTCTTCAGCCACGACCACGACGTGGCGATCTACCGGGACGGCAGGCTCGCCGTGCTCGGTCTCGACGGTACTGTGCGCGACTACCTGTATGATCGCGGTCACGAGACGTTCGAGCGAGCCCGGCCCGATCCAACCCTCGATGCACTCGGGATCGCCTATTTCCAGACGGCGACCGAGTTGTTCCAGTCACACCGCTACGAGTGAATCCTTCGTAACCGCCGACCAGGCAATGGAGCGCACGCCATGAGCAAAGGCATGGACCGTAAGAAAGAGGGCAAGAAGAAGCCGGCCAAGACCAAGGAAGAGAAGAAAGCCGCCAAGAAGGCGAAAAAGAGCACGCCGAGCTTCATCTGAGGCCCGCGTCAGGCGGGCGGCGGCGGGGGCGACTCGTCTTCCTTCTTCTGCTGCCGGCGCTGCTGCTTTTCTTCGCGCTTCTTCTTCGCCGCCAGCTCGCGCTGCTTCTTCTGGTGTGAATAGTTGGGTTTGGCCATGAACTCTCCGGTGGTTCCGGGCGGGGCCGACGCGGCCATTCCGCCTCAGCGTGGAGTATGAAGCGGAATGGCCGCGGTTACACGCGCCGTGCCATGAGGAGCCCGGAAGCGGCCCTCACAGTCCGCGCGTCCTGAGCCACAGGCCAGGCGCGGTCGTGTACCCGAAGTCGCGGCCCGCAACCCGGCGTTCCGCATCCAGTACGTAATACGTCGGGTAACCGCGGATCCTGTAATCGGCCGCAGTCTGCGGGCCAGCGGCGAGCACGGGCATCCGCAACTCGTGGCGCGCTGCGTACTCGGCGAGTTCGGCCGGAGACGACCAGTCGAGCCCGACCAGCACGATCTGCACCTCCTCGCCCATCCAGCGATCGAACCAGCGCAGCTGCGGCGAGCTTGCGGCGCAGACGCCGCACCAGGGTGCGAAGAAATAGAGCACCGCCGGTCTGCCCGCGAGTGCCTCGCGAGTCCACGACCGGCCCTGCAGGTCCGTGAGTTCGAACGCCGGTGCGGCGACGCGCTCGCCGGCCGGCAGCAGGTCGCGCATGCGCCACGCCTGGACGCCGCCCACGATCACGACGACGAGCAGCGCCTCGGCCAGCCGTCGCGCCCAGCGCGACTTCATTTCGGCGGCCGGGGGGTGCGCGGGAGTCCGGTGTGCTGGGTCCTGAACGGCTTGGCCTGCGCCGCGGGTGGCGCCTTCGGCCGGCGCTTGCCCTCGTGCGACCGGCCGGTGCCGATCGGCTGGTAGGTCGGCACCAGGTGCTGCTTGCCGTTGCCGATGAGGTCGGCACGGCCCATGCGCCGCAACGCCTCGCGCAGCAGCGGCCAGTTGTTCGCGTCGTGGTAGCGCAGGAACGCCTTGTGCAGGCGTCGCTGGCGGATGCCCTTCGGGATCGGCACGTCCTCGGAGCCGCGCGTCACCTTGCGCAGCGGGTTCTTGCCCGAGTGGTACATGGCCGTCGCAGTGGCCATCGGCGAGGGCAGGAAGGCCTGCACCTGGTCCGCGCGGAAGCCGTTTCGCTTCAGCCACAACGCGAGCTCGAGCATGTCCTCGTCGGTCGTGCCCGGGTGCGCGGCGATGAAGTACGGGATGAGGTATTGCTCCTTGCCCGCCTCCTTCGAGTACTTGTCAAACAGCGCCTTGAAGCGGTCGTAGGTGCCCACGCCCGGCTTCATCATCTTGGAAAGCGGCCCCTCGGAGATCGCCTCGGGCGCGATCTTGAGATAGCCGCCGACGTGGTGCTGGGCGAGTTCCTTCACGTACTCGGGCGACTCGATCGCGAGGTCGTAGCGCACACCGGAGGCGATCAGCACCTTCTTGATGCCGGGGAGCGTGCGGGCACGGCGGTAGAGGTGGATGAGCGCCGAGTGGTCGGTGTTCAGGTTCGGGCAGATGCCGGGGAACACGCAGGACGGCCGGCGGCAGGCGGCCTCGATCTCGCGCGACTTGCAGGCCACCCGGTACATGTTCGCGGTGGGCCCGCCGAGGTCGGAAATTACGCCCGTGAAGCCCGGAACCGAGTCGCGGATGGTCTCGATCTCGCGGATCACCGAGTCCTCGGAGCGGTTCTGGATGATGCGTCCCTCGTGCTCGGTGATCGAGCAGAAGGTACAGCCGCCGAAGCAGCCCCGCTGGATCGCGATCGAGAAGCGGATCATCTCGTAAGCGGGAATCTTCGCGTTGCCGTAGCTCGGGTGCGGCACGCGCTGATACGGCAGCTCGTAGATCGCGTCCATCTCCTTCATCGTCAGCGGGATGGGCGGCGGGTTGAGCCACACGTCGGTGTCGCCGTGGCGCTGCACCAGCGCCCGCGCGTTCCCAGGGTTGGATTCCTGGTGGAGGATGCGGGAGGCGTGGGCGTACAGCACCGGGTCGTCCGCGACGGTCTCGTATGCGGGCAGGCGGATGACGCTGCGGTCGCGATCCTCGTTCCGCACCTGGCGGACGAATTGGACCACGTGCTCTACAGCGGCGGCCTCCGGGGACCGCGCGCTCGGACTCTGAACGAGCTGCTCTGAGGCGGCGGCCGCGTCTCGCCACCTCGGACCTCGGTCGAGTCGCTCCCCGATACTCGCTTTGTCGACCGAGGTCCGAGGCGTCGAGCCGCGATCACCGGCGGTGACATCGCGAACCACGGACGTCGCGTCTGCTGCGGAGGCCCGCTGATCGGGTGTGCAGTCGACCAGGCGAGTATCGGGGAGCGACTCGACCGCACACCCGGTCGGCGGGCCGTCCCCACCACCAGCCACGGCACCACCTGATCGAACAGTCGAATCCGGTGACATCGCGTATGGATCCACCGGCGGACTGACCGGCCCCGGCGTGTCGACCGACGTCGAGTCGATCTCGATCCATCCCTCCGGCACCGCCTTGCGCGCGAACGCCGTGCCACGCAGGTCGTCGATCTCGTCGATGCGCTTGCCCGCCGCGAGCCGGTGTGCGACCTCGCAGATCTGCCGCTCGGCGTTGCCGAACACGAGCAGGTCCGCCTTCGAGTCCATCAGCACCGAGCGGCGCACCTTCTCCGACCAGTAGTCGAAGTGCGCGATGCGGCGCAGCGAGGCCTCGATGCCGCCGATCACGACGGGTACGTCCTTGTACGCCTCGCGGGTGCGCTGCGAGTACACGATTACGCAGCGATCCGGCCGCGCGCCGGCGACGCCGTGGGGCGTGTAGGCGTCGTCGCTGCGGATGCGGCGGTCCGAGGTGTAGCGGTTCACCATCGAATCCATGTTGCCGCCGGTGATGCCGAAGAACAGGTTCGGGCGGCCCAGCTTCATGAAGTCGCGCGTGGAGTGCCAGTCGGGCTGGGCGATGATCCCGACGCGGAAGCCCTGCGCCTCGAGCACCCGGCCGACGATCGCCATGCCGAAGCTCGGGTGGTCCACGTAGGCGTCGCCGGTGACGATGATGACGTCGCAGGAATCCCAGCCGAGCTCGTCCATTTCCGCCCGGGACATGGGCAGGAACGGCGCCGGGCCGAAACGGTGGGCCCAGTGCTTGCGGTAGGAGAAGAGGTCGCGGGCGGGGAGCATGGCGCGCAGTTTAGACGAGGTCTGGCGCTGGCCGTGCCTGAACTACCCGCCCCGCCCGAATCGCGGCTTGGCGTCCATCGCCTTCGCGGCCAAGGCGTGTACCAGATCAGCGAGCCGTCACTGGACCAAAGTCGAGTAGTCGTGCAGGCCCGAGCCGAGTATCCAGTCAAGGCGCTCGCGGTGGCATGCAAGTGCCGACCCCACCCCCGGCAGGCGTTTGCCGCCGCGTCGTGCCGCTAGTACAGCGCGGGAACCTCCACGGACCCGTGCCGTCCCGGTCGGCCGCGCGCGCACCCTCCGGCGCGCGCGGCCCGACCCTCACTTCGGCATCTTCGAGAGCGCGTCCGACAGGCCCGGCACGTGTTGCGCGCCGTCGGGCACCGTCAGGCTCGAGCCCGCGAAGTCATTGCCCACCGGCTCGAAGCGCCCACCCAGGCAGGTCGAGAGAAACGCCTCGCTGATCGCGTAGAACGAGGTGCGGTTCTGCGGTCGCGCGAAACCATGCCCTTCGTCGGGGTAGAGCACGTAGGTCACGGGCAGGTTCTTCGCCTTCATCGCGCTCACGATCTGGTCGGACTCCGCCTGCTTGACCCGCGGGTCGTTCGCGCCCTGCGCGATGAGCAGCGGCCGCTTGATCTGGTCGGCACGCCACAGCGGCGAGCGGTCCTTCAGGAGCGCGCGGCCGTCCTCGGTGCGCGGGTCACCGACGCGGCGCGCCAGGTCCTCGAAGAACGCTTTCCAGTACGGCGGAATGGACGCAAGCAGCGTGTTGAGGTTCGAGGGTCCGACGATGTCGACGCCGCAGGCGAAGCGATCGGGCGTGAAGGTGAGGCCGACCAGTGTCGCGTAGCCGCCGTAGGAGCCACCGTAGATGGCGACCTTCGCGGGTGTCGTGACCTTCTCGCGCACGGCCCAGTCCACCGCGTCGAGCAGGTCGTCGTGCATCTTCGCGGCCCACTCTCGGTCGCCGGCGTTCACGAACGCCTTGCCGAAGCCGGTGGAGCCGCGGAAGTTGACCGACAGCACCGCGTAGCCGCGGTTGGCGAGCCACTGGTGCTCGGAGTCGTACCCCAACACGTCGCGGGCCCAGGGCCCGCCGTGCACGTTGAGCACCATCGGAACGGGCTGGTCCGGGCGGCCGTCGCCGTCGGCATCGCTGCCGGGCGGCAGCGTCAGGTAAGAAACCATCGACAGGCCGTCGCGGGTGCGGATCTCGATCGCATGCATCGGCTGCAGCGGCGCGCCCGCGAGTGCCGGTCGCTGGTCGAAGAGCTTGGTGACCTTGCCGTTGCCGCGGTCGTAAAGGTGGCTCGACTGTCCGTGCGTCGGATCGTCCGTGACGACGATCCAGCGCGAATCGTCCAGCGTGCGGCTCACGACGGTGAAATCACCGCCCAGCGCTTTCGAGAGCGTGTCGATGTCCTTCGCAGCCTCGGGAACGAGAGACTTGTAGGTGTTGCGCAGGTGATTCACCGAATAGGCCTCGGGCTCGCGAGTCCTCGGGTCGGTCCAGACGTCCTGCACGTCCGCTTTCGGGCTTTCGCCCACGACCGCGGTCGCGCCGTCGGCGAGGTTGACGCGCATCAGTGCCGCCGTGTCGCGACCGACCGATGACAGCATCAGCGCCGACTTGCCGTCGCTCGTGATGTCGAGAGGCTGCGTCGTGAGGCTGTCGGCCTGGCCGTAGGCGAGGATGCGCTCCCAGCCGTCGCCCTTGCGGCGCAGGATCTCGCCGCCTTCCGGCAGGGTGCGCAGCGCGACGCGCGGCTTGAGGTCTCGCCCCGCGAGGTAGCCCGCAATCTCATCGTCGTTGCGCTCGACCAGTCGCCGCTCGCCGGTCGCGATGTCGATCTCGTAGACGTCGTGCCACTCGGGATTGCGGTCGTTGATGCCGACCAGCACGACGCCCGGCCGCTCGTGCGACAGCCCGACGACCTGCGCCTGCACGCCCGGCAGTGGCGTGAGATCGCGCTCGCCGCCGCCGTCCGCGCGGGCGGAATACAGGCGCCAGTTCTCGTCGCCGCCCTGGTCCTGGAGGTACAGCACATGCGCGCCGTCGTAGGCCCAGAAGTGCTGGCGGACGCCTCGCTTGCGATCGTTGGTGACGGGTTTCGCGGCGGCCATGTCGCCTGCGGGCGCCACCCAGACGTTGAGCACCCCATCGCGCGGTGCAATGAAGGACATGTACTTGCCGTCAGGCGAGAGGCGTGCCTGCGTGCGCTCGGGGTTGCCGAACAGCGTGGCGCGCGGGATCAGCGGCACGGTCGCGGCCGTCATCGCGGCGGCGGTTGGCGCCACCTCGGCACCGGCGGCGACGGGTAGCAGGGCGAGCAGCGGAGCTCCCAGCAGCGGGAGCAGTGACCGGATCGATCGATTCATGGGAACGCGCCTCGAGACAAGTACATCGAGGCGCGGATTCTAGCGGCTGTTGCGTCCGCGGCGGTGCAGCAACTGGCCGGTACGGGGCGGTTGGCCCGGCCCGGGGCCGTGAAGTCCGGTCCGTGTGCAGGACTTCAGGCGAGTGTGTGGTAGACCCTCTGCACGTCCTCGTCCTGCTCGAGCTTGTCGATGAGCTCGAGCACCTCGGTCGCCTGCTCCTCGGGCAGCTCGGTCGGCGTCATGCAGATGTATTCCTGCTCCGCGGAGATCGGCGCGATGCCGCGGTCCTCAAGCGCCTTCTGCAGCGTGCCGAAGTCCTCGAACAGGCAGCGCGCCACGAGCTGCGGCTCGCCTTTCTCGCCGGTGCTCTCGCCGAACTCCTCGAGGCCGTGGTCGATCAGGTACAGCTCGAGGTCGTCCGGATCGATGCCCTCGGGGTTCAGGCGGAACACGCCCATGCGCTTGAACTGGAAGGAAACGCTTCCCGTGGTCGCGAGGTTGCCGCCGTTCTTGCCGAACGCATTGCGCACGCTCGCCACCGTGCGGGTCGGGTTGTCGGTCGCGCACTCGACCAGCACCGCGACGCCGTGCGGGGCGTAGCCCTCGTACATGACTTCCTCGAAGTTGGCGGCGTCGCGGCCCGAGGCCCGCTTGATCGCGGCCTCGATCTTGTCCTTGGGCATGTTCACGGCGCGCGCGTTCTGGATGCAGCGCCGCAGCGTCGGGTTGGAGTCGGGGTCGGGCCCGCCCGACTTGACCGACATGGTGATTTCCTTGCCGATGCGGGCGAACTGCTTCGCCATGCGGTTCCAGCGCGCGAACATCGCGTGCTTGCGGACTTCGAAGATGCGTCCCATCGTGAGCAGACCTGCGGGGCGGGGCGCGCACTCTACCCGGGCGCGCAGTCGAGGCTAACGGCGTGAATCGCGCGATTATATGCTGCCGTGGAATAATCAGTCCCGGCGGGAGCGCATGCATACCGGCATCGTCAACGCCCGCTACACATCACGCCGACTGGAGCTGCCGTCATGAATCGATCGCTTGCCGTTCTCCTGGTGGGAGCCTCGCTGCTTCCGTTGCTCGCGCACGCCGCCGACGAGCCGATGTGGCCCGAGTGGGTCCGGAAGAGCCGTGAGCTTTCCATGCAACTCGGCAAGGAGCTCAAGGGCGAGCTCGGTGCCGCCATCGAGAAGGGTGGACCGGTGGCCGCCATCGGGGTCTGCCACACCCGTGCGCCCGCCATCGCCGCGCGGCTGTCCGCGGAATCCGGGGCGACGGTCGGACGCACGGCGCTCAAGGTTCGCAACGCGGCCAACGCGCCCGACGACGTGCAGCGCGCAGTGCTCGAGCAGTTTGCTGGCGACCTGGCCGCAGGACGGGTGGAGGGTCCGCTGGAGGCCGCGTTCGAGATCAAGCGCGAGGGCGGGATCGAGCGGCACTACCTGCGCGCTATCCCGACCGAGGCCCTGTGCCTGACCTGCCACGGCGAGACGCTGGCGCCCGAGCTCGCCGCGGCCATCGCACGCGATTACCCCGGCGATGAGGCCACGGGTTTCAAGCTGGGCGAGCTGCGGGGCGCGTTCCGCGTGGTCTGGCCGGCCGCATCGGAGCCCGCCACGCACTGAGCGACGGCCGTGAGCTTCTACCACCACCATATTTTCCCGCGGGTTCTCGACCTCGTGATGTCGAGCCGCCGGTTGCGCGAGCCGCGCGACCGCACGCTCGCACCGGCGCGGGGCCGCATCCTCGAAATCGGCTTCGGCACGGGCCGGAACCTGCCGCACTACCCGCCGACGGTGAAGTGCATCGAGGCGATCGATCCGGACACGGACCTCGATCGACTCTCGATGCCACGCATCGCGCACGCGGCGATCAAGGTCGACTTCCACCATCTCGACGCGGCGCACCTGCCGTTCGAGGAGGCGCGCTTCGACACCGTGGTGAGCACTTTCACGCTGTGCTCGATCCCGGACGTGGTGCACGCGCTCGGCGAAGTCCGCCGCGTCCTCAAACCCGGCGGGCAGTTCCTGTTCCTCGAGCACGGCCGCGCCCCCGATGCCGCGGTTGCGCGCTGGCAGGATCGCCTCAACCCGGCCTGGATGCCGCTGGCCGGGGGCTGCCATCTCAACCGTCCCATGCGCATGCTGGTCGAGGATGCCGGCCTTGCGCTCGGCCCGGTGCAGAACTACTACCTGAAGCACGCGCCCCGCTTCGTCGGCTACATGACCGAAGGCTCGGCGACCCGGCACTCGTGAAGAAACCAGCGGGCGGCGGGCTCAAGCTGCCGTCGTGATGCTGCGCTGCGTAATGACGCCTGCGGCGAACGCGCGTACAAACATGACGAAGCCCGGCGTGACCCGCGACACGTCGGCACCGGATTCCGGATTGGGGGATGCCTGAACGGGGGGCAGCGGGCGGGTCAGGGAAGGCCAGCAGCGGACGGGCCGCGAGCAGCGCCAGTTGCTCGCGGCCTTTTTGTTGCCGCACCGCGCTCGCCGCCCCGGCCAACCTGCCTTAGACTGATCTGCGATGGCCTGCCCACCTCCCCGTCCGGCCGACTGGCCGGCCGGGGATCGAAGGAGACTTGCGATGAAACGCGCGATTCGGGACGCGGCGCTGCTCGTGCTCGTCCTGGCGACCATCACGGGCTGCACCATCCAGACCGACGGCGACGACGCCCTGACCGGCATGTCGGGCTCGGACTTCTTCGGCGCCGGCGGAATCATCAATCTCACGGACGCCGTCGCGGGTGATGCGATTCTCGCCGGCGGGCGCGTCTCGGTCGCGAGCGAGGTCGAGGGCGATCTCGTCGCTGCCGGCGGCGAGCTGTCGCTCGGCGGCGCAGTCGGCGACGACCTGTACGCGGCCGGCGGCAGCGTCCAGCTCGATGCAATCGTGAGCGGCAACGCCCGTGTTGCCGGCGGCGACGTCACGGTCGGTCCGGCCACCGTGGTTGCCGGCGCGCTGTCGGTCAGCGGCGGCCGCGTGCTGTTCGAAGGCAACACGCATTCCGACCTGCGGGCATCCGGCGGATCGGTGCGCCTCAACGGCGAGGTGCACGGCGACGCCGAGGTCCGCGCCGAGGAACTGGTGGTCGGCCCCGATACACGCATTCGCGGGCGCCTGGTGTTCCACGGTCCCGCCGCACCGGAGGTGCCGGAGAGCGCGGTGATCGCCGGCGGGGTCGAGCACCACCCCGACAGCTCGCCGCGCTGGTTCGACGACACCCGGCCGCGAGTGCACGACGCGGTGCGCGGCGTCGGGTCGTTCCTGTGGTTCGTGGGCGTGTTCGTGGCGGCGGCGCTGTTCGTGCTGCTGTTTCCGCGCTTTGCGCGCGACGCGGCTGCCGCGATCGGAGCCAAGCCGCTGCAGTCGCTCGGCATCGGGCTCGCGATCCTGGTGTGCGTTCCGTTCGTCGGGGTGGTGCTCCTGATCACCATCATCGGCATCCCGCTGGCGCTGCTGCTCGTGCCGCTCTACTTCCTCGTGCTGTTCCTCGGCTGGGCCACGGCGGCGCTGTTCATCGCCCAGCGCGGGCTCGAGGTCCTGCGGCCAGCCCGGGCCGTCACGCCGGCCTGGCAGCTGCTCGCGCTGTTCCTCGGTCTGCTGGCGCTGTGGTTGCTGCGGCAGCTTCCCTTCGCGGGCGGCCTGATTGGCTTCCTTGCGCTGATCGCGGGCATCGGGGCGCTGGTGTGGCAGGCGCTGAACGGGAGGCGGGCCGCGGCGGCATGAGCTACTGGCCGCATCTCGCCGCGGTGCTGGTCGGCGCCGGCCTGACGATCCAGGTGGGCATGAACGCCACCGTTCGCGCTTTCATCGGCTCGCCACTGCTGGCGGCCGTCGTCAACTTCGTCGTGGGCCTCGCCGCGCTCGCGCTGGTGGCGGTGGCGAGCGGGGCGCGCTGGACACCGGGCTCCACCGCGGCGGTGCCGGCGTGGGCGTGGCTCGGCGGCCTGCTCGGCGCTGCCTACGTCGCGGCCACCACCGTGCTCGGACCGCGCCTGGGCGCGGCGGCGCTGCTCGCGTTCACGCTGGCGGGCCAGATGTTCGCGGCGCTGCTGGTGGACCACTATGGCGTGATCGGCTTCCCCCAGTCGCCGGTCACGCCGTCACGCCTGCTCGGCGCCACCCTGCTTGTGGCGGGCGCGCTGCTCATCATGCGTCGTTGAACCTGCAAGAGGAGCGATCCATGGCCCGAACCCCGTCCACGATGCTGCCGCTCGGCACGCTTGCCCCCGACTTCCGACTGCCGGATTTCGACGGCCGGATGCACGCGCTTGGGGACTTCAAGGGTTCGCCCGCGCTGCTGGTGGCGTTCTTCTGCAGCCACTGCCCGTTCGTGCGTCACCTGCGCTCCGAGTTCGCAGCCTTCGCGCGCGAGTTCGCGCCCCGCGGCCTCGCAATCGTCGCGATCAATTCCAACGACATCGTGGTGTACCCGCAGGACGGGCCCGATGCCATGCGGCAGGAAGCCGCCGAGCTGGGCTACGTGTTTCCCTACCTGCTCGACGAGTCGCAGGCCGTCGCCAAGGCCTACCGGGCCGCATGCACGCCGGATTTCTTCCTGTTCGACGCCGGCCGCCGGCTGGCCTATCGGGGCCAGTTCGACGACAGCCGGCCCGGCAACGGCCGCCCGGTGACGGGTGCCGACCTGCGGGCAGCCGTCGAAGCGACGCTGGCGGGCGGTGCGCCGGGGCCGGAGCAGTTGCCGAGCCTCGGGTGCAACATCAAATGGAGGAAGGGCGCCGAGCCCGACTACGCGGCGGGCTGAGGCGGGCCGCGGCGGTCGCGCCTTGTTCTAAGGCCGGTGCGCCGGGAACTCCCGGGCGACCTGCCGCGCCATTTCCACGGCAGTGCGTATGTTCGCCTCCGTCGAGGCCGTCCGGGTCTCGACGTCGACGAGGCCGCGCCACGCGACCCGCCCCGAGGCGCGGTCCTCGACGAAGATCACCATCGTGCCCGCCCGCACAGTGCGCTCGCGCGGCAGCTCCGACGCGGCCGGCATCGGCGGACCGCTTGCGGTCAGCACATCGGAGGGCAACGGTGCGCCGATCCGGCCCTCCGTCAGCACGGTACGGCTCATGGCACTCGCCTGGAAGCTGACGAGCAGGTCCGCGGCGGCGGGATCGGCCGTCTCGACGAACCCCTTGTTGACGAGCTCGGCCACCACGGCCGCGCGGATCTGCGCCGTGGCGGACTCGGCGGCCGCCGGGGCCGCGGTGTTCGGCAGCGCGAAGTCCCCGCCCTTCCAGGCAAAGGTGGACTTGCCCGCCAGATTCACGTCGGGCGCGACGAAGGTATCCACCTTGAGCGGGACGGCACAGGCTCCGAGGAGAGCGACCGAGGCCACCACCAACCATCGCTGAAAACTCACGCCGACCTCCGGTGCAGTCGCTGCAGTCCCTGTTCCGCGAGCGAGTATACGACCGGGACCACGACCAGCGTCAGCAACGTCGAGCTCAGCATGCCGCCGATCACCGCGATCGCCATCGGCCCGTTGGTGTCGGCGCCGGCGCCGAGCCCGAGGGCGGCCGGCAGCAGCGCCAGGATGACCGTGAGCGAGGTCATGAGCACCGGCCGCAGGCGCACCGGGCAGGCCTCGCGCAGCGCGTCCTCGACCCCGCGTCCCTCGCCGCGCAGCTGGTTGGTGAGGTCCACGAGCAGGATCGAGTTCTTCGCCACCAGGCCCATGAGCAGAATCAGCCCGATCATCGAGATCATGTTGAGCGTGGTGCCCGTGATCCACAGCGCGAACAGCCCGCCGACCACCGCGAGCGGCTGGGCCGTCATCACGATCAGCGGCTGCACGAAGGAGTTGAACTGGCTCGCGAGCACGATGTACACGAGCGCCAGCGCCAGCATGAGCGCGAGCCGCACGTAGCCCGATGTCTTGGCGAACTCGCGGGCGCGCGCCTGCAGCTCCATCGAGTAGCCGGGCGGCAGCAGCTCCGCTGTCTCGGCACGGACGCGCGCCACCGCGGCGCCGAGCGGCATCGTGGGGTTGCTGTAGAAGTTGGCCGAGTACTGCAGGCCGAAGCGGTTGATGACCGCAGGCCCGACGACGTCCACGGCCGTTGCGATCGTGTCGAGCCGCACCATCTGGCCACCTGGCGTGCGCAGGAAGATGCGCTGCAGGTCGTCGGCCGAGACGATCTCGCCGTCGGCGGCCTTGACCCGGATGTCGTAGCGATCGCCGTCGCCGGGGTCGTCGTTGTATTTCGCGATGTCCACGCCGCCCGCCAGCATGTTCACGGCGTAGGCGACGTCGGCGCTGGAGAGCCCCACGTCGGCGGCGCGCACCCGGTCCACCTCCAGGCGGATCTGCGGCAGGTCGAGCTGCAGGTCGAGGTCGATGCGGCCGAGTTCGGGCTCCTCGCCGAGCCGTCGCGCCAGCTCCCTCGACAGCGAGGCGACGTTGTCGAGGTCCGGGCCGACGATCGCGAACTGCAGCTGCTCGCCGCGCATGCCGCCGATCGGCGAGGGCACGGAAGCGAAGGCGAGCACGCCCGGGATCTGCGACAACTCAGCCTGCAGCCGCTGGATGAACTCGCGCTGGGTGACATCGCGCTCGTTGCGCGGCAGGAGGTTCACGAACGCCATGCCGCTGTTTACCTGCGAGATGCCGCCGAATCCGACGCCGATGAACACGGAGGTGACCTCCGGGTGGCGCCGGATGGTCTCGTCGATCTCGGTCAGCAGGTCGTCCATGCCCGCGCGGCTGGTGCCGAGCGGCGCGCGGAAGCTGACGTTGAATCGCCCGTCGTCCTCCTCGGGGATGAAGTCCTTGCCGACGTGGGCGAAGAAGAAGCCGCTCGAGAGCACCACGACGACCGTCGCGAGCAGGACCTTGAGTCGGTGGTCGAGTGTCCAGCCGAGCACGCGCCGGTAGAACGCGTCGAGCCGGTCGAGCAGGCGGTCGAAGAAGCGGTACACGGCCCCGTGCTTCTTCGAGGGCTCGAGGAAGCGCGAGCACAGCATCGGGGTGAGCGTGAGCGAGACGAACAGCGACACCAGCACGCCCACCGTCACGACCACCGCGAACGACTGGAAGAACCGCGCCACGATGCCTTCGAGGAACAGCACCGAGCCGAAGATCGACACCAGCGTCAGGCTGGCCGCTACCACCGCGAAGCCGACCTGCTCCGTGCCCTCGATCGCGGCCGTGCGACGGTCGAGGGACGGGTCTTCCTCGAGCCGCCGGTAGACGTTCTCGAGCACCACGATCGCATCGTCCACCACCACGCCGATGAGCAGCAGCAGGCCGAGCAGCGACATCTGGTTGAACGTGTAGCCGAGGAAGTACATGACCGCGATCGCCCCGAGCAGCGACACGGGGATGGCGGTGGAGATGATCAGCGTCGAGCGGAAGCTGCGCAGGAAAAACCACACGACCAGGCCGGCGAGGATCGTGCCTTCCAGGAGGTGGTCTTCGAGTGCGGCGACGATCTTGCGGATCGGGGCGGAATCGTCGATGGATACCGTGAGCGTCAGGCCCGCCGGAAGCTGCGGGATGACCTGCGTGTCGAGCCGCTCGAGGATGTCGTCCACCAGCCGGACGGTGTTGTAGTTGCTGACCTTGACGATGCCGATGCCCACGGTCGGCTCGCCGTTGAAGCGGATGATCTGCCGGTCGTCGGCGAGGCCGTCCTCGACGTTGCCGATGTCGCGCAACCGGACCGGCGCGCCGTCGCCGTAGCGGACGATCATCTCGCCGAGCGCCTCGGGGCTGTGGTACTCGAGGTCGAGCTTGATGAGGCGCTCGCCCGTGCCGCTCACCAGGAATCCGCCGGGCAGTTGCACGTGCTCGGTGCGGAACGCGTCGCGCACGTCCTGCGCCGTCACGCCGAGGCCCGCCATGCGGTCGAGGTCGAGGTTGACGCGGATGTTGCGGCGCCGCTCGCCGCCGATGATCACCTGGCCGACGCCCTCGACCGTCTCGAGGCGCTTCTTCACCACCTGGCGCGCGTACTGGTTGAGCTGCTGCGTGGTGCGGTCGCCCTGCAGGGCCAGCCAGATCACGGCCGACGCGCCCACCTCGACCTTGAGCACGACGGGCGGGTCGGCCTCGTCCGGCAGCTGGCGCAGCACCTGGTTGACCTTGGCCTGCACCTCCGAGAAAGCGACGTCGATGTCCTTGGACAGGTTGAAGGTGATCGCGACGTTCGAGACGCTCGGGCTGGAGCGCGACTGGATGACGTCTATGCCCGGCACGCTGTTGACGGCCGTCTCGATGATGTTCGTGACGCTCGCGTCGATGACGTCCGGGTTGGCGCCCGGTAGAACGGTGGTGATCGAGATGACCGGGAACTCGACGCGCGGGAAGCGATCGACGCCGATGCGCTGGTAGGCCACGAGCCCGAACAGCACGAATACCGCGCTCGCCATGAAGGCGAGTACGTGACGGCGGACTGAGAGTTCGGCGAGCTTCATGGCGCAGGGTTCACGCTGACTCGCTCGCGCACGGCGACGAGGGCGCCGTCGGTGAGGAAGCCTGCGCCCGAGAGCACCACGGTCTCGCCCGGCTCGACGCCGGTCAGCACTTCGGCGCGCTCGGTGTCACGCAGGCCGATCGTGACCTTGCGTTCGGCCACCTTCTCGCCGTCGAGGACGTACACGACGTCGCCGGCCGGGCGGCGCACCACGCTCGCGGCCGGCACCACCACGCCTTCGCGCGACGCGAGCACCAGCCGTGCCGTGACGCTGCCGCCGGCGGGCCAGTCCGAGACGCCCGGCAGGTCCACCAGCACCTCCACCGCGCGGTTGTTGGTGCCGACCATCGGGCGCACCTCGGTGACCGTGCCGGTCACCGGCTCGTCCGGCCGGGCCGGCTGCTCGAGCGTCACGGCGAGGCCCGGCCGGAGCTGTCCGGACAGCCGCTCGGGGAACGGCAGCACGGCACGGATGCCCTCGCGTCCCACGATCGTGACGATGGGCGTTCCGGGCGACACGTAGTCGCCGACCGAGATCAAACGTCGTTCGACGATCGCGTCAACGGGGCTCCGGATGCGCGTCCGGCCGAGGCGATACTCGGCCTCGGCGAGGCGTGCGCGCGCGTCGTTGAGCTCGGCCTCGCGCGCGCTCTGCTGGGCAATCGCCTCCTCGAGCATGCTTTCGGACACCGCCTTGGAGCGCAGTTCCTGGTAGCGCTTCACCGTGCGCTGCTGGTTCGCGAGCAGCGCCTCCAGGCGCTCGACGCTGGCGCGCGCCGAGGCGACGGCGAGGCGCTGCGGCTCACCGTCGAGTTCGGCGAGCACCTGTCCCTTGCGGACGACGCTGCCGCCGTCCACGTGCAGGCGCACCACGCGCCCCGAGGTCTCCGCGGCCAGCGCCGGCGCGGCCGTGGCCTCGATTCGGCCGACGGTCGTTTCGACGGCGTCCACCCGCTGCCTGACCGCCTCGGCGGTCGTGACAGGCGTCTTGCGGACGACGGCTTTCGATTCGGCGGCGTCCCGGTCGCCGCAGCCTGCGGCGAATGCGAGGACCATGGACAGCACGCTGGCAGCGCAGATGGATCGGCGGTTCATGGCTATTCCTGGTGGCCGGGCCCGGCCGGTGGCGCAAGCCCGAAGTACAAGAGCCGCGCGAGTTCGGCGGCATAGGTGTCGGTCGAAGCGGTGACCGCGAGATCCGGGTTGCGCCGCGTCAGCGCTCCGGTCTGGAACAGGAACCAGTTGGCGCACAGCAGCAGGAACACGGCGAGGCCGGGATCCACCTCGGCGCGCACCCGGCCCTGCGCCTGGCCGCGGCGCAGCGCGTCCACCAACAGCGAGAAGTTCTGTGCCATGCCGCTGCCGGCGAGCAGGTCGCCGGAGGTGGCAGTGCCGCTCAGCATCTCGCGGGCGATGAGCCGCATCGTGCCCTGCATCCTGGTGAGGCGCTCGACGTGGGCGGCGGTGAACTCGCGCAGGCTCGCCTGCAGGTCGCCCTCGGCGTCGAGCAGCGGCACGAGCTGCTCGCGGAAGCCCGCCATGGCGTCACCGACCAGCGCCTCGTAGAGGGCGCGCTTGCTGCGGTAGTGGTGGAACACCGTGGCCTTGCTGACACCGGCGGCCGCGGCAATCTCGGCCATCGACGTGCCGGCGTAGCCGCGGTTGGCGAACAGGCGCCGGGCGGCGGCCTGGATGCGACGCGCGCCTGGCGCCGGGGCGCGGGCGCGGGTGCGACGCGCGGGACGTTTCATGGCGGGCATCCTAGCACTGACCGATCGGTCGGTCAGTTGCGGGTTGCCGCTTTCCCGCATTGCGGCGTCGGGAACGGCGGCGCAGCCTGTAATCGGGCCGCAACCTCAGGGGAGGTCAACATGAGCCGGATCCGGATCGTCGTCGCCGACCAGGCGGAAGCCATTTTCTACGACGCGCCCTCGCTGGACGCGCGGCCGCAGGAGGTCGGGCGGATCTCCGACCCGATCGCCCACCTGCACGATCGCGACCTCGCCAGCGATCGCCCAGGCCGCAGCTACGAGAGCGTCGGCGGGGCGCGCCACGCGATCGAGCGCGAGAACGACCCGCGCTGGCAGGAGGCGGTCCGCTTCGCGCGGCGCATCTCCTGCCGCCTCGATGACGCCCTGCGCAGGGGCGAGTTCGAGGCGCTGGTCGTGGTCGCCGGGCCGCCGTTCCTTGGCCTGATCCGCAAGGAGCTGTCGCGTCCGATCCGCGACCGGGTGGTGCACGAGATCCGCAAGGACCTCGTGCACGGCCCGGTCGAGGCACTGCGCCGGCACCTGCCGGCCTCGGCGGCCGAGCTCCGGCCCGCCTGAGCCGGCCGAGGCCCGCCGCCCGGTGGAGAGCGGCGGGCCGAACTGTGACGGACCTCGCGCGGTCCGCGCCCGGCGCTGGTGTCCGGGCGGCGGTGGCGCCTATCGTGGCGCCTGGCGAACACTAGAGGCGGGGCGCGACATGCGGCGCGCAGACAGCGAACGTGATTGCTCGGGGGCCGGTGCGAGACGATGAAGACCGTCCTGCTGGCTTACGAGCGCGAACAGGATCTCGCAGCCGTCGGGACGCTGCTGGAGGCCCGGGGCCTGCGCGTCCAGACCGCCCGCTCAGGGGTCGAGGCGCTCGAGGTCGCTCGCCGCGAGGCGCCCCACATCCTCATCAGCGACGTCCTGCTGCCGAAGCTCGACGGCTTCGCGCTCTGCCGGCGGGTCCACGAAGATCCACTGCTGGCGCACGTCCCGGTGCTGCTGCATTCGTTCCGCATCGAGGGCGCCAAGTACGAGGCCTTCGCGGCCGAGGTCGGCGCGCTCCGCTTCTTCCCGCGCGGCTCGACCCTCGAGGACCTGATGGGCGCCGTCGAGGAGCAGCTGCAGGGCTCCGGCACCGTGCGCATGCCCGCGCTGGTGCCTGAACTGCTCGAGCGCCGCGAGAGCGATCGTCGCCGGCTCGGCGAACTCGAGCGGCGACTTCAAGAGCTCGAAGCCGCCAACCAGCAGCTCACCATCGCGGAACGCGTCGCACGCGAAGCCGCGGAGGCTGCCGGGCGCGAGCGTGACGCGGCCGCCCGCGCCGACGCCGAAGCCGTCGGCGCGTTGCAGGCGCGGTTGCGCGATGCCGACGCCCGTGAGCGCCAGATGTCGATCGAGTTCGCGCAGGCGCGCGAAGCGGCGAAGGCGGCACGCAACGAGCAGGGCCGGATTACGGCGCTCGAGTCGCGGCTCGCCGAGCTGCAGGCGAGCCGGGCGCGAGCACAGGCGGCCGCCATCGACGCGGAGCGCGCCTTCGCTGCGCAGCCGGTGCCGACCTGGCTCGCCGACATGGAAACCCACGAGATCCGCGCCGCCAGCGATTCGGCGGCCGCGCTGTTCGGGCTCGCGCGCGAGTCGCTGTGCGGGCGCTCGATCGCCGAGCTGCTGCCGGCGGGGGTGCCCGGCGACGACCCCGCGGGCGTGATCGAGGCGAGTCTCGCCCGGACCGGCGGGCCGCCGCTCGCGCTCGAGCTGCATTTCCGCTCCGTGTCCTTCGACGGTCGGGCGTGCTGGATTACCACGGCGCGCGAGGTCACGGCGGAGCGCACGAGCCGCACGGAGCAAGAGCAAACGGCGCTGCGCGCACAGGCCCTCGAGCGGTCGCCCGTCGCAACCTGCGTGGCGGACGCCGAAGGGCGCCTGCTGCAGGCCAACGCCGCATTCAGCGCCCTGCTCGGCCTCGATGCCGGGGCGCTGGCCGAGGCGAACCTGCAGCAGTTCGAGGCTGCCGGGGACGAGTCGACCGTGAGCAGCGTCGCCGTCGGCGGCTCCCGTCCCGACGTGCGCGAATGCCGCTGGCAGCGGCCCGATGGCACGTCGTTCGAGGCGGAAGTCTCGGGCGTGGAACTCGACTGCACGCCCGGACAGCGCGTCGTCGTCGTCCGCGACCTGTCGGAACACCGTCGCGCGCTGCATCGCGCCGACCGCGAACAACAGTGCCTCGCCGTGCTGCTCGAACTCGTGCAGCGCGCTCATTCGATGACCGAGGCCGAGATCCTGGAGCAGGCGCTCGTTGCCTCGGACGAGTTCGCTGGCGGGGCCCTCGGCTACGTATTCCTCGCCCTGCCCGAGGCCGCACACCTCGAACTCGCTGCCGTCCGGGGCGGCGATGCTGCGGCTGCGACCGACCTCGCGGTGCTGCGACGCTGGCGCGGCGAGCCCCCGGCAAAGACGGCACTCGCCGAGTGCCTCGCTGCGCAACAGGCGGTGGTGCGTGATGCGGTCGAGGGTACGGACGGGCTGAGACAGGCCGGGCTGCCCGGCGTGCTGCGGCGCCAGCTCTGCACGCCGATGCTGGACGGCGGGCGCGTCGCTGGCGTCCTGCTGCTGGCGGACAAGGCCGAGCCCTACAACGACGCCGATCGCCGGCACGCCGCGTGGATCGCCGAGGGACTCGTCCGGGTGCTGCGGCGCAGGCGCTCGGACGCCGAGGTCCTGAGCGCGATGGACCACATGGAGCGCGTCATGCTCGGCGTCGTCGAGTCGCTGGGCAGGCTCGCCGGGTCGCAGGACGCCGGCCGGACCGGCCGCGCTCACCGCGTCGGGGAACTGGCCGCCGGCATCGGCACGGCGCTCGGCCTGCCGGGCCACTCGGTGCGCGGACTGCGCGTCATGGGACAGCTCATCGACGCGGGAATGCTGCACCTTCCGCGCGAAATCCTCTGGCGTCCGGGCCAGCTCAACGCCGCCGAGTACGAGCTCGTCAAGACGCACGCCGAGCGCGGGTACGAGTTGCTGCGGCCCATCGATTTCCCGTGGCCGGTCGCCGAGGTGGTGCGCCAGCACCACGAGCGCCTCGACGGCTCGGGCTACCCGCGCGGTCTCGAGGGCGAGGCGATCCTGCTCGAGGCGCGGATCGTCGCGGTGGCCGACGCCGCCGAGGCCATGCTCGCGCCACGGCCGCAGCGACCGGCGCTGTCAGTCGGCGCCTGCATCGAGGAGCTTCAATCCCAGGCAGGTCGCCGGTACGATGCCCGGGTCGTCAAGGCCTGCGTCAAGCTGCTGCGCGAACGCGAGACACGAACCGACAGCGAGGCGACCGTAGGCCAGCGGATCGCCTGAGGCGATCTGCATGCACCTCGAGTTCTACGGCGGCGCCGGTGAGGTCACCGGCAGCTGCCACATCCTCATCGTGGGTGGCCGCAGGCTGCTGCTCGACTGCGGCCTGATCCAGGGCGGCGCCGCGCCGCACGAGCGCAACCGCGCGCCCTTTCCCTTCGACGCGGCGCAGGTGGACGCCGTGGTGCTGAGCCATGCTCACATCGACCACTGCGGCCGGCTGCCGCTGCTGCGCAAGCGTGGTTTCCGCGGTCCGGTCTACACCAACCCGGCCTGTCGCGACCTCGCCCGCATCCTGCTCGCCGACGGCGCGGCCATGTCGGAGCGCGACGCCGAGCGTGTGAACCGCAAGCGCCAGAAGGCGGGCGACGCGCGCCGGGTCGAGGCCCTGTACACCCTCGAGGACGCGATGGCGACAATCGGGCTCATGCGCAGCGTGCGTTACGGGAAGCCCGTCGAGGTGCTGCCGGGCGTCGAGCTCACGTTCCGCGACGCGGGGCACATCCTCGGCTCCGCGAGCGTCTGGCTCACGCTGCGTGAGGATGGCGTCGAGCGCCGCCTCGTCTTCAGCGGCGACGTCGGCCAGTACGACTCGCCGATCCTGCGCGATCCCGAGGCCGGCCCAGCGGCGGACCTCGTGCTCATGGAGAGTACCTACGGCGACCGCCTGCATCGCTCGCGCGAGTCGACCCTCGAGGAACTCGGCGGGATCCTGCGCGCCGCGCGCCGCGACGGCGGCAACGTGCTGATCCCTGCGTTCGCGGTCGGCCGCAGCCAGGAACTCCTGTACGAGCTCGCCATGCATTTCGACGAATGGGAACTCGGCAACTGGCAGGTGTTCCTCGACAGCCCCATGGCGATCGAGGCGTCGGAGGTCTACTGGAAGCACGCCGAGCTCTTCGACGAGGAAGCACAGGCCTGGCGCGCCCGGCTGCGCAGCCTGCCGGCGCTGCCGAACCTGAAGCTTTGCCGTTCGCCCGACGATTCCATGGCGATCAATCGCATCACCAACGGGGCGATCGTGATCGCCGGCAGCGGCATGTGTACCGGAGGGCGCATCGTGCACCACCTCAAGCACAACCTCGCGCGACCGGAGTGCGACGTCGTCTTCAGCGGCTTCCAGGCGCAGGGCACGCTCGGCCGCGCGATCGTGGACGGTCGCGACCACGTGCGCATCCACGGCTCGCCGGTCAAGGTGGCCGCGCGCGTGCACACGCTCGGCGGCTTTTCCGCCCACGGCGACTGGCGGGACCTGTTGCGCTGGCATGCCGCCATTCCGGGCCGGCCGCCGGTGTGGCTGGTGCACGGCGAGACCGTGGCCGCCGAGGCCCTGCGCGACGCGCTGCGCGAGCAGGGCGTGCGCGCCGAGGTCGCGGTGCCGGGCCAGGCGCTCGATCTGGCGGCCGCCCCGACGGGCACCGTGCAATGAAGCGCCTGCTCGCAGGCGCGATCAATGCCCGGCCGAACGAACTCGCCGGCGCACTTGCGGCGTTCGCCACCGCGTTCGCGATGTTCTCGGCGTACGCGATCCTGCGGCCGATCCGGGAGACCATGGGGATCACCTCGGGCGTGCAGACGCTGCCGGCGCTGTTCTGGGGCACCTTCCTTGGCATGCTGCTCGTCCAGCCCGTGTACGGCTGGCTCACCTCGCGCTACCGGCGCACGGCCTTCCTGCCCTGGGTGTACCTGTTCTTCGTGGCCAACATCCTCGGGTTCTATGCCTGGTTCAACCTGCAGGAGGACCACACCTGGATCGCGCGCGCCTACTTCATCTGGGTCAGCGTCTTCGTGCTGTTCGTGGTGGCGGTGTTCTGGAGCCTGATGGCCGACGTGTTCAGTCGCGAGCAGGCCGGACGGCTGTTCGGCTTCGTCGCGGCGGGTATCAGCACCGGCGGCCTGTTCGGCCCGTTCCTCGGCGCGCGCCTCGCCGAGCCGATCGGCACCATCAACCTGCTGCTCGTGTCGGCGGCGCTGCTCGCGGCCTCGCTCGGGTTCATGCTGCTGGTGCTGCGCTGGCATCGCAGGCATGGCGAGAACACCGCGCCGGGCGAGGACCGCGACGCAAGGCTCGGCGGCTCGGCGCTCGCGGCATTCCGGCAGGTGGCGAGTTCGCCCTACCTCGCGCTGATCGCGCTGTTCGTCTTCCTGCTCACCTGGGTGTCCACGTTCCTGTACCTCGAGCAGCAGGCGATGGTCGCGGTCGTGTTCGACACCCGCGACGCGCGCACCCTGTTCTTCAGCCGCATCGATTTCTGGGTGCAGGCCGGCTCGCTCGTCATGCAGGTCTTCGTCTTCGGGCGCCTGTACCGTTGGCTTGGTTTCCGCGCGCTGATCGTGTCCGTGCCGCTGCTGATGATGCTCGGCTTCGCGGCGCTGGCACTGTTCCCGAGCTTCGCGGTGCTGGTCGCCGTGATGATGGTGCGGCGCATCGGCGAGTACTCCATCACCCGGCCGTCCCGCGACACGCTCTACACCTCCGTGACGCGCGAGGAGCGCTACAAGGCGAAGAGCCTGATCGACACCTTCGTGTATCGCGGCGGCGACGCGACCTCGGCCTCGGCGCACGCGATCGTGAAGGCCACGTTCGGGCTGGGCCTCAGCGGCATCGCCTGGTGCGGCGTGGCGCTGGCGGGGCTCTGGGCGGTGGTGGCCTTCGTGCTGGGCACGAAGCACCTCGCGCTCAATCCTCGACGTTGAAGCGCAGGGTCGCGGAGGAGCGCTGCGCGACGCGCTGGCCGTTGACGATGCGCGGCAGGTAGCGCCACCCCGCCACGGCCTCGGCGGCCGCCGCATCGAACACGCCGTGCGGTTCGCCGGCCACCACCACGACATCGCCGGTGGTGCCGCGTTCGTTCACAGTGAACTCGACCTCGACCCAGCCCTCGACACGATCGCGGAAGGCCTGCGGCGGGTAGGCGGGTTCGGGCGTGGCGAGCGCCTCCAGATCCCGGGCCACGACCGCCGGCCCGTCGACTGACTCCGGGAAGTCCCGTCGCACCGCCGTTGCTGGCTCCGGCTCCGGCTGCGGCGCGACGAGGCCGGCGACCGCATGCCCCGAGGCGATCGGCGCGCCGTAACTTCGTGACCGACCGGCTGGAACCGTCGATCGCGGTGATGGAGGCGACGCGATGATCCGCGGTGTCAGCGGATCGGGCATGACACGTACCCTGCGCGGCGCCTGCGCGGGGGCCACCGTGGCCACCGGCGGCCGCGTCCGTGCCGCGTGCTGCGTAGAGCCCCGGGTCTCACCAGTCGTTGCGGCGTTACGCGACCCCGCATCGCTCGTTGCAGCTGGCCCGGCCGGTGCTGGCTCCGCACTCGGCCTGGGTGCGACCGTGGGTGCCGGCTGCGTCATCTGCGGAGCTGGCTCCGGTGCAGGAGGCGCTTCGAGGCGTGCCAGCAGCGCGCTTGCCGCCTGATGCCCGGCGCTCACCGCCAGCACCCGCTCCGCGAGGCGGCGAGCCTCGATCGCGTCCCCGGAAGTCGCGGCGGCATTCGCGCGCTCGATCAGCAGGGCGGACGTGGTCGCGAGCCCGGTGCGGGCCTCGGCGTTGCCGGGACGCGCGAGCAGCACCGCCGCGTACAGGTCGAGGGCGTTGCGGCCGGGCGGTGCCTCGTAGCGTCCGGCGGCGTGGGCTGCGCGTGCGCTCGACAGGACGGGATCGGCGAGCGGCCCGGCGATGGGCGCGGCGGCCGGTCGGGCCGCATCGCGCACCGGCGGCCGCGCTTTCCCTCCCTCATGGCGTGCCACGAGCACCGCAGCAAGCGCAGCCACGAACAACGCCAACCCGCCGCCGACGAACAGCCACTTGCTTGGATCGAGGCGCGAGCGCAGTCGACTCAGCTTCGGCCGCTGCCCGGAGGTGCGCCGACCGTCGCGTCGCTCCACGTGGGCCCGGATCGCTGCGTGGAGGAACATGCCGGCGCGCTTCGGGGACAGCGGCTTGTGCATGAACCGGTAGACGAGGCCGTCGCTGACGAGCTGCGCAAGCAGGGTCTCGTCGTCGCGACGCCCGGCGACCACCACCACCACGTCGGGGAACTGGTCTACGATCTGCTCGACGAGCGAGGCCGGCTGCGTCGATACGGCGCCCATGTCGAGCAGCAGCACCCCGCAACGGCCCGTCAGCAGCAGGTCTACCGTCTCTGCCGCGGTCCGCGCGCGCCAGACGGGATTGCGCTCGCCGACGGCGTCTCGTGTGGCCTGGTAGAGGGCAAGGTCCTCGGACAGCACGACGACGTCCACCATCACCGCGGCTGGGGCGGCGGGAGTCGAGGCGGCGTGGGAAGGTTCGGCGGTCCGGGGGCGCACCCTCGAATTGCGCACCACCCGGAGCGGCGGGTCCACCGGCAACGGGCAAAAACCTGAGGCAATTCAAAGTTTCACCGGCAAGTCACCGCGGACGGGTCGTGTCCGGGTGTCGCGGTGCAGCATCCGGGCGTTCGGCGGCGTTCTCGACATAAGCTGGCCCCGCGAGCATGATCGGTGCTCGCTGAAGAAGGCCGGAGCACCGGTCCCCGGACACGGCACGAGGGTCAGGTTGAGATGAGGGACGCGGTGACGTTCGCCTCGCGGGTCGCTCTCGAGCATCGCCAGACGCTCGAACGGTTGCTGTTCTTCAATCGTTGTCAGGACCGCGTGGCGCGCGGCATCGTGGATGTCATCGACCGCTTCGGGCCGCCCGAGATCCAGCCCGACGGCGAGTGGCTGCGGGTGCAGGTCGCCGGCCTGTCCGGAGTGCAGTCGCTGTTCGCTCTCGAGGCCACGACCGGTCGGCCGATCGGCGTCGCCGTTTACATGCGCGCCGATCTCGAGCACGTGACCGTGCTGCACCTCGGGTTGAGCGAGGAGTTCTGCGCCGGCGGCGAGCGCGCGGGCCTGCGGCTGCTGCTGCGATTGATGAAGGAGATCCGCCGCTCTTCGCGTCGCGTGAAAGGCGTGCGGCGCCTGAGCGTGCTCTATGGCGCGCAGCGGACGCGCGCCCAGGCCTGATCTTAAGGCGCTGCCCGCACCTCGCCGAGCAGGTCGCCGACCATCGCCCGCACTGCCTTCATCTGCGGGGCGCTGTGCGTTGCGTAGTCCTCGCCCTCGTAGCCCCACCAGTCCCAGCAGCCATTCGGGTTGAGCGGCTGGAAGCTCGGCTGGACCTGCGGGAAAAGCAGCACGATGCGGTTCGCCTCCGCCACCTCGAGAAAGCCCGAGCGGCGGATGAACGCGTCGCCGATGAACGAGCCGCCCTGCTTGCAGCCGTGGAACACGACGTGGAGACGGCAGCGCGCCTCCTCGCCGGCCTCGCAGTCCTGCGGCACGAACAGCCAGCCGCGATCTGCGAGGCCCGCACTGCCCGCGGCCGCGGCGTACGGTCTCTGGTCGAACTCGATGAGCCCGCCCGAACCCGGCGCGGGTCCGTCGGCGAGTTCGCCGTAGAGGTGGCCGAGCAGGACGCGGGCGCCGTCGAGTCCGCAGTTCCCGACGTACGGTTCCTCGACCGCGGTGCAGGCGGGCGCCGTGGGGTCGGCGGTCGGGAACGTGTGGCCGGCCTGCGGGTGCTCGACGCGGACCACGCCGTCGGGCGACACGAGCGCCCGATAGTAGGTCTCGAGGGCGTCGGCCACGGCGACGCCCACGAACGGATCGGCTGCGCCGTGGAAGATCCACACGCGATCGTCCGCGAGGCCCGCGATGGGGTCGATCGCGCCGTCGAGCGCGAGCTGGCTGGTCTCCTCGATCAGGCGCGCGGTGGGGATCTCCTCGTCGCCCTTCATGCACCGGCCGAGCCCGTGCCGCAGCGAGCCTTCGGCGCAGCGGTACGGACCGGCTGCGACGATCGCCGCGCCCTGCACAAGGCTGGAGTGGGCAACGTGGAACTGGCCGGCCATGTAGCCTCCGGCGGAAGCGCCCGACACCGTCACGCTCGCCGGGTCGATCGGCCGCTGCGAGAGTCGCGCGTCCTGCGCCGCCGTCGCGGCCTCGCGTCCGCAGGCGCTCGCCGTGAGCAGCCCGATCGCCGCCAAGACTTGCAACGTTCGCGTCAGCACCCTATTTCTGCTCTGCATGCCTTCCTCCGACGCCCGTGCGCTCATTGTGCCGTCCACCCGCCGTCCACCGCGATCCACTGTCCCGTGACGTTCCGGGCCACGTCGCTGGCCAGGAACTCGATGATGCCGCCGAGCTCTTCCAGGGTGACGAAGGCGCGCTTCGGCATGGGCTTGAGCATGATCTCGTCCACGACCTGCTGCTCGGGCATCCCGTGCGCGCGCGCCTGCGCCGCGATCTGGGCATCCACCAGCGGCGTGCGCACGTAGCTCGGGCACACGGTGTTGATGGTGACGTCGCAGTCGGCCGTCTCGAGCGCGATCGTCCTGGAGAATCCGATCAGGCCGTGCTTGGCGGCGACGTAGGCGCTCTTGTACGGCGAGGCCACCAGGGAGTGGATCGAGCCCACGTTGACGATGCGCCCGAAGCCGCGCCGCCGCATGCCTGGCAGCACGGCGCGCGTCAGCATGGCGCTGCCGGTAAGCATGACCGCAACGAGAAGTTCCCAGCGGTCGCGCGGGAACTCCTCGAGCGGCGCCACGTGCTGCAGGCCGGCGTTGTTCACCAGCAGGTCGGGCGCGGAGGGCGCGAGTGCCGCGGCTACGGCGTCGATGTCGGCGGCCGAGGTCACGTCCAGCCGAAGCGCGCTGGCTTCGAGCCCGCGTGCGCGCAAGCGGGCGGCCGCCCCGGCGACTGCCTCCGCGTCGAGGTCCGTCAGGCACACGGCGTGGCCGCGCTCGGCCAGGTGCGTGGCGACGCCGAGCCCGATGCCGCTCGCGGCGCCGGTGACGAGCGCGCTCATCCTGCGTCCGTTCATCGGGCCCGCCCGGCGCGCGCCGGCCGCGCGCGGCGCTTCGACTTGCCGCCGGCACAGAGTGCGCGGAAGCCGGCGGCGCAGAAGGGCACCAGCCGCTCGTGGACGCTGTCGAGGTCGCTGGCGCGGCAGACCCCGCCCGACAGCTTGTCGATGCGTCCGGTCTCGGCGAAGGTGAGTGTCAGTGCACCCGACAGGAAGTGGTACGCCCAGTACAGGTCGCGCGGGTCGCAGTCGGGCAGCGCCTGCCGGATGGCCTCGATGAAGCGCTCCACCACGGGGTCGAAGTGCCTGGTCATCAGCACGCCGCCGAACTCGGCGGAATTGTTCACCTCGGCGATCAGCGCGAAGTAGCTCTTCCAGCCCGGCCCGCCGCGCGCCGAGCGGTCCAGGAGGGGATGCGTGAACGCGTCGATGATCTCCTCGAGTGTCGGTGCCTTGCGGCCCCCGCCCTCGAACAGCGCGTCGAGGCGTGCGAGGCGCTCCGAGTTCAGGTCCTCGGCGCGACGCAGGAACACCGCCTCGAGGAGTCCCTGCTTGCTGCCGAAGTGATAGCTGGCGAGCGCAACGTCGACGCCGGCCGCGCCCGTGATGTCGCGGATCGACACGCCGTGGAAGCCGCGCTCGGCGAACAGCCGCTCCGCGGCATCGAGGATGCGCACGCGCCGCGGCCGCGCGTCCGCGCGGCTCCCGCGTGCGGGGGCCTTCGTCCGTCGTTGCTTTGCCGCGCTCGCCATTGTGCTGTTATTGCTGCATCGCAAGAGCCATGCCGTCCTCCGCAGCGACCACGCCGCTCCGGGCTGGGGCGATTCTGGCCAAGCGCAGGCCAGCCTGCAACGCTTGTTGAAATTCAACGAGCGTTCAACTAGATTTCAGCGCGCGTTGAAAACCAGGTGCCGCGACGGCGCCGTCCAGGGGGATACGATGAACAAGTTCACCTTCCGCTCGGTGCAGGCGTGCGCGGCTGCGGCTGCCGCGCTGTGCGCCGTTCCGGCCGTGCTCGCCCAGGAGGCGCCCGCCGCGCGCACCGCGGCCGCTGGCGGCCTCGAGGAGATCACGGTCACTGCGCGCCGCCGCGAGGAGGCGCTGCAGGACGTGCCGATCGCGGTGTCGGTGTTCTCGTCCGGGGACCTGCAGTTGCTGCAGGCGCAGGACCTCGGCGGCCTGCAAGGCAGCGTGCCGAACCTGAACCTCGTGCAGGGACGCGGCTCGGCCACCAGCGCCAACGTCTACATCCGCGGCATCGGGCAGCCGGACGCGCTGCAGACCTTCGACCCGGCGGTCGGAATCTATCTCGACGACATCTTCATCTCGCGCATCCAGGGCGCGCTGTTCAATCTCTACGACATCGAGCGCGTCGAGGTGCTGCGCGGGCCGCAGGGCACCCTGTACGGCAAGAACACGATCGCCGGCGCCATCCGGCTCATCTCGAAGAAGCCGCCCGACGTGCTGAGCGGGAACTTCGAGATCGGTTACGGTGACTACAGCCGCATGGACGCCAAGGCGTACCTCGGCGGGCCCGTCACGGACAATTTCGGTGCGAGCCTGGCCGCGCTGTACTCGAAGCGCGACGGCATCGTCGAGGACGTTACGACCGGCCGCGAGTACAACGACATCGACACGACGGCGGCGCGCGCCATCCTGAACTTCGAGCCGAGCGACACCGTCGAGTTGAGCCTGGCGCTCGACTACACCCGGCAGCGCAACGCGCTCAACCTCGGCCGGCCCGAGGCGGCCCTGGTGCAGGTCAACCTGGCGGGCGGCGTGAACGTGCTGCAGCCGGCGCCGACCGGCCCGTGGCAGTTCGAGTCGCGCACGTCCTTCACGGGCGACGAGGGACAGGACCTCGACCACGGCGGCATCGCGCTCACCGTCGGCTGGCAGATGTCCGATGACTGGCGCTTCAAGTCGATCACCGGCTACCGCGACCTCGACGTGGACAACTACGTCGACATCGACGCCAGCAAGTGGGAACTCGGCGACGTGTTCGTGGGCGTGGACCAGGACCAGCTGTCGCAGGAGTTCCAGTTCCTGTTCGACGACGGCGGGCGCCTGAACGCCGTTTTCGGCCTCTACTACCTCGACGAGGGCATCACCTCGCACCAGGAGGCGTACGCGGACGACTTCCTCGTGTTCGGCGCGCTGCCGCTCACGTTCCTGCGGACCGTCGACGACGACCTCGACACCGACAGCTACGCCGCCTTCGGACAGGCGACCTGGCGGTTCACCGACCGGTTCTCCGGCACCCTCGGCCTGCGCTACACATACGAGAGCAAGGATTACTTCCGCACCACCTCGACCTTCTCCAACCTGGGTGCCCTGAACGGCACGTTCGAGTATCTGGACGACGACAGCTGGGATGCGCTGACGCCGAGTTTCGCTCTCGACTACCAGCTGACGGACGACTCCCTCCTGTACGCCAGCGCCGGCCGCGGCTTCAAGAGCGGCGGCTTCAACGGGCGTGCCAATACGCCGGGCGAGACGGGCTCCTACGACCCGGAGTACGTCTGGACGTACGAGATCGGCAGCAAGAACACGCTGGCCGAGGGCCGCCTGCGACTGAACGGCGCGGTGTTCTACAGCGACTACACCGACTTCCAGGCGCGCGTCTCGGAGGTGGTCAATCCCGACGCCCCGATCCCGACGTTCAGCTTCCCGGTGCTCAATGCCGCCGCGCTCGACATCTGGGGCGCCGAGGTCGAGATGCTCTGGGTGCCCGTGGACGGCTTGACCGTGCAGGGACAGCTCGGTTACCTCAACGCCGACTACGCCGAGTTCACCGAGACGGTGCGCGGACCGGCCGGTACGCCGATCCAGCGCGACCGCTCCGACGACGAGCCGCCGTTCGCACCGGATTGGACGGCGCGGGTGGGCCTGAGCTACGAGTTCGGGCTCGACGACTATGGCTGGCTCACGCTCGCGACCGACGTGACCTACCGCACCAAGTCCTGGCTGTCGGTGGACAACCGCGAAGTGCTCACGCAGGACGACTTCGCGCTCCTGAACGTGCTCGCCAGCTGGCAGTCGCAGTCGAGGACGTGGCGCGCCTCGGCCGGCGTCAGGAACCTGAGCGACGAGGTCTACAAGACCGATGCGCAGGAATTCTCGAGCGTGGGCAACATCCAGACCGCGTACTACGGCGACCCGCGGACCTGGCAGCTGACGCTCGGCTATTCTTTCTAGACCAGCTGCCGCTCGGCGCGGCGGCGCGGCCTCGAGCCGCGCCGCCGCGCCGAGCGGCGATCAATGCAGGTAGCGCCCATGAACTGGTTCGAGGCGCCGGCGCCGCTCTTCCCGGAGATCATCGCCCTGCACGGCAAGTGGCTCGGCGACAAGCCCGCCGTGGTGGACGGCGATCGGGTGTTCACGTGGCGCGAGTTCGACGTGCGCAGCAACCGCGTTGCTCACGGCCTGCAGCAGCTCGGCCTGCGCAGGGGCGAGCGCGTCCTGGTGCTCATGCACAACAGCGCCGAGATGCTCGAGGCGATCTGGGGCATCCTGAAGGCGGGCGGCGTCGCCGTGCCGCTCAACCTCTCGATCCCGGACGAAGCCGTCGTGGCGATGGCCACCGACTCCGAGGCGGTGGCGGCCGTGGCCTCGGGGGACCAGTGCGGTCGCCTCGAGGCGCTGCGCCCGCGCCTCGGCGGCGTTCGGGCCGGCGCCTTCGTCGCGCACGAGGCGTCGCTTGCGGGCTGGCACGAATTCGGCGCCTGGCGCGACGCCCAGCCCGCCCGCCCGCCGCAGCCCGCGCTCGGCGACGACGACGAGTGCAACATCATCTACAGCTCGGGCACCACCGGCCTGCCGAAGGGCATCGTGCACACGCACAGGCGGCGGCTCGACTGGGCTTACGACCTCGCGATCGCGCTGCGCTACCACGGCGGCGCGCGGACGCTGTGCTCGCTCGGGCTGTACTCCAACATCAGCTGGGTCGGATTCCTCTGCACCATGCTGGCCGGCGGCACCGTCGTCGTGATGCGCGCCTTCGAGCCGCGCGCGATGCTCGAGACGATCCAGCGCGAGCGCATCACGCACGGCGCGATGGTGCCGGTGCAGTTCCAGCGCCTGCTCGAGCTGCCGGACTTCGACCGCTACGACGTGGGCTCGTTGCGCAGTCTGATGTGCTGCGGCTCGCCGCTCGGGCCTGCGATGAAGGCCCAGGTGATCCGCCTGCTCGGCTGTGAACTGATTGAGCTGTACGGGCTCACCGAGGGAGTGATCACCACGCTCGCGCCCGAGGATGTTGAGCGCAAGCTCGCCTCCGTCGGCAAGCCGTTGCCTGGCACCGACCTGCGTATCCTCGGGCCCGACGACTGCGAGGTCGCGCCGGGCGAGTCCGGCGAGATCGTCGGGCGTGGGCGCATCGTCATGGCCGGCTACCACGCCCGCCCGGACGCCAATGCCGAGGCTACGTGGAGGGACGAGCACGGCCGCAGCTGGCTGCGCACCGGCGACATCGGCCGTCTCGACGAGGAGGGCTTCCTCTACATCGTCGACCGCAAGAAGGACCTGATCCTCTCGGGAGGCCAGAACATCTACCCCGCCGACATCGAGATCGTCGCGCAACAGCACCCGGAGGTCGCCGAGATCGCGGTGATCGGCGTGCCGAGCGAGCGCTGGGGCGAGACGCCGCTCGCCGTGATCGTGCCGCGGCCCGGCGCCGACCCGGACGCGGCCGAGCTCACGGCCTGGATCAACGAGCGCGTGGGACGTCAGCAACGTGTGACCGGCGTCGTACTTCGGGACTCGCTGCCGCGCAACCCGAATGGCAAGATCCTCAAGCGCGAGCTGCGCGCGGAGTACGCCGCTGGATGGGCGTCGCAACGGAGCACGACTTGAACGAAACCGGCTGGCAGGATCGCTACTTCGAATCATCCGACGGGCTGACGCTCTATTACCGTGAGTACCCGGCGGAGGCGACCGACCGCCTGCCGGTGCTCTGCCTGCCGGGCCTCACTCGCAACAGCCGTGACTTCGAGGCGCTGGCCCTGCGGATGCAGCGCGCCGGACGCCGTGTCCTGTCGCCCGACCTGCGCGGCCGCGGCCGCTCGCAGTACGACCCGAACTGGACGAACTACCATCCGGGCACCTACCTCGGTGACCTCGAGCGACTGCAGTCGGAGGCCGGTGCCGGACGCGTCGTCGTGGTCGGCACGTCCCTGGGAGGAATCCTGGCGATGCTGCTCGCCGCAACGCGGCCGGCGGCGATCGCCGGCGCCGTGTTGAACGACGTAGGCCCCGAGATCGCCCCGCAGGGGCTGCAGCGCATCGCGAAGTATGTGGGCCGGCATGCGCCGGTCGGCAGCTGGGAGGAGGCGGCCGAACAGGCACGGGCCACCTACGGTCTCGCGCTGCCGAATTTCACCACGGACGAGTGGCACGCTTTCGTGCGGCGCAGCTACGTCGAGGTGGACGGCGTGCCGTGCCTCGACATGGATCCGATGATCGGCGAGGCGGTACGCGCCGCGCCGGCGGGTGCGGCCCCGGATCTGTGGCCCGCCTACGTCGCACTCCGCCCGCTGCCGGTGCTCGCCCTGCGCGGCGTGCTGTCGGACGTATTGTCCGAGGCCACCTTCGAGCGGATGGCACGCGAGAAACCCGACTTGCGCCGGGTACGCGTCGCCGGGCGCGGGCATCCGCCGCTGCTTGACGAGCCCGAGAGCCTCGCGGCCATCGACGAGTTCCTGGCGGCGCTGCCATGAGGCCGTCGGCCGCCGCAACCGCGGTTTAAGCTGGGGCCATGCCCAGGCCTGGCCCCAATAGCTCACCCGTTGCACGACTGCTGACGCTCGCATTCGCGATCATCGGCGTCTCCAGCGTGCTCGCGCTGTTCGCGCCGCTCGGCTGGCCCTTCGAACTCTTTTCGCATTTCCGTCCCCAGTACGCCGCGAGCGCGATCGTGGTAGCGGCACTGCTCGCGTTGCAGCGGCGCTCGGCCTATGCGGCCGCGGCGCTCGTGCTGGCCGGTTGGCACGCCATGCCGGTCGCGCAGCGGGCGCTCGCGGACCCGCCGGCGCTGTGCGAGGGGACCACCTTCACCGTCGTCACCGCGAACCTGCGCTATGTGAACGAGCGTCCGGAGCCGTTCCTCGACTGGCTCGGCGGCCACTCGGCCGACCTCGTCGTCGTCCAGGAAATCACGGAGGGCTGGGCACGGGCGCTTGCGGGCTTGCCGGACTATCCCTACCAGTACGTCCTGCCGCGCCCCGATCCCTACGGCATCGGGGTGCTGAGCCGCTGGCCGCTCGAATCGGTGGCCACGGTGGATCTCGCGGGCGACGGGCTGCCGTCACTGTCTGGGTTGGTGCGGATCGAAGGCCAGCCCGTGCGGTTCCTCGGCCTGCATACGCCGTGGCCGATCCTGCCGTGGCTCGCCCGGTCGCGCGACGACGCGCTGCGGCGAGTCGCCGAGATCGCCCGCACCGAGGACCTGCCCGTCGTGGTGCTCGGCGACCTGAACCTCTCGCCGGACGCACCCGCGTTCGTGCGCCTGCTCCACGACTCGGGGCTGAGGGATGTGATGCACGGCCCGGACTGGCGCCCCACGTGGCGGGCCCGGTTCTGGCCGCTGGCCCTGCGAATCGATCACGTGCTGGTGAACGGTGACCTGTGCGTCGAGCACGCGGAGGTCGGCGCCCCGATCGGCTCGGATCACCGTCCGGTGATCGCGAGGCTGCAGGTGCGGCCGCAGGCGGTGGCGTCGGTGGCGCCGGGCGGACACGGCACCTGACAGGGAGAGATCATTCCGCCGGCAGCGTCTCGCCGGTCGGCGGCGGAAACTCGCGGCAGCACTCCACGAGCCAGGCCCGGAAGCGCACCACCTTGGGCAGTGAGAAATGCTCGGGCGGCGCCACCAGGTACCACGCCCCTTGCTGCTGCACGCTCGGCATCATGGGCCGCACCAGCCGGCCGGCCGCGAGATCAGCCGCGACCAGCGACCAGCGAGCCAGCGCCACACCCTTGCCCTGCTCGACCGCCGCGAGCGTGACGGAGGCGTCCTCGGGCTGCGGCAAGGTGTCGGTCCGTGTCGTGTCGCCGCCCACGCGGCGCAGCCAGTGCGGCCAGGGCTCGGCGCGGCTGTGCAGCAGCGGGTAACGCGCGAAATCCGCCAGCGTCTCGATCGGGCCGAGCCGGGCGAGCAACGCCGGGCTGCAAACGGGGAATACCCACTCGTCCAGCAGGTGCTCGGCCCGCAGGCCCGGCCACTGACCCGAGCCGTAGACGATGGCCGCGTGGAAATCGTCGCGGCCGAAGTCGAGCGACGCGCGGGCCGGGCCGAATCGCACCTCGATCTCCGGATGGCGGCGCGTGAACTCGCCGAGCCGCGGCAGGAGCCAGCGCTGCAGGAACTCGTTCGCGACACTCAGGTTCAACAGGCCGCCGACCCGTTCCCGACGGATGCGGTCCACTGCACGCCGCAGTTCCTCGAGTCCACGCCGGACGCCCGGCAGCAGCTCGGCGCCTTCCTGGGTCAGGGCGACTGCACGCGTGTGCCGGCGGAACAGCGGCACGCCGATGTCGGCTTCGAGGGACTTGATCTGGGCGCTCACCGCCGCGGTGGTCACGCCGAGTTCGCGGGCGGCAGCGGTGAAGCTGAGGTGTGTCGCGACCGCCTCGAACACACGCAGCGCGTTGAGCGGCAGACGATCGGGGTGGGCGGTCATCAGTCGCCTCGACTTAACTTTGGATTAACAATACGCATTGCGGAGCCCCCATGCAAGACAGCACCTGCCCGGCTATCGAGGGAATCTGAAAAAAGAGCGGTCCTCGGATATGCTGCCCACGTGCCCACCCGAGCACTTTTCCCGACCCTGGTGTACGAGGCCCCGCTGGCCCCTGCAGGCGAGCGCGCATTCAACCGGCGGCTGCTGCGCGAATGCCTGCAGTATCGCGAGGACGATGCGGCCGGCCGTACCTGGTCCGCCACGCGCTACCCGGGTGGGTATACCTCTTACGCCTCACTCAGCCGCATGCACACGCTCTCGCCGACCTTCGCGGCGCTCGAGCGCAAGCTGCGCCGCCACGTGCGCGCGCTTGCCCGCAACCTCGAACTCGACCTCGAGGGTCGCGAACTCGCGATGACGGACTGCTGGATCAACATCATGCCGCGGATGGTGGTGCACAGCCTGCACCTGCACCCGCTGTCCACGCTCAGCGGCACCTACTACGTCCGCACCCCGCGTGGCAGCCCGGGCATCAAGTTCGAGGACCCGCGCCTCGACCGGTTCATGGCGGCGCCGCCGCGCCGGCCGGATTGCCGGACCGAGCACCGGCCCTGGGTCACCGTGCCGGCCACGGCCGGCAAGGTCGTCCTGTTCGAGAGCTGGCTGCGCCACGAGGTGCCGCCGAACCCGGCCGCCGCCGAGCGGGTCAGCATCAGCTTCAATTACCACTGGTGACGGGCAAAGCCGGCGGTGGGGTGCGGGACGACCGGGTCCCCGGGCCGCGCGGCCGGTGCTGAAACTGGCCGGGAACCGGGACCGAACTGACGATTGTCCACGGAGACTCCCGATGCAACTTTCCCGCCGGGCCGGCGCAGTCACCCTGATGCTCATGCTTTCCGCCTGTTCTTCCGCTCCCACGCTGCCGGTCGCCGAGAAGGTCGATCTGGACCGCTTCATGGGCGACTGGTACGTGATTGCCAATATCCCGACGAGGCCGGAAAAAGGCGCGCACAACGCGGTGGAGTCCTACCGCCTGGACCCGGACGGCACGATCGCCACAACGTTCACGTTCCGCGAAGATGCCTTCGACGGCCCCGAGCGCGTCATGAAGCCGCGCGGCTTCGTCCGCGACCACGAGTCGAACGCCGTCTGGGGCATGCAGTTCGTCTGGCCGATCAAGGCCGAGTACCTGATCGCCCACGTGGACCCCGACTACACCGAGACCATCATCGCGCGCAGTCGCCGCGACTACGTGTGGATCATGGCCCGCACGCCCGAGATCCCGGCGGCCGACTTCGAGCGCCTGAAACGGCAGGTGGCCGATCTCGGCTACGATATGTCGAAGCTGCAGGTCGTGCCCCAGCGCTGGTGAGGGCACGGCGCGGCCTCAGGGTGAGAGAACTTCAACCAGGAGAATCCCCATGTCAGTCGCCAAGATCACCGAAATCACCTCGACGTCCAAGACGAGCTTCGACGACGCCGTCCAGTCCGGCATCCGCCGCGCCAGCAAGACCATCCGCGGCATCAGCGGCGCCTGGGTCGCCGACCAGGAAGTCGCGGTCAAGGGCGGCAAGGTGATCGAATACAAGGTACGACTGAAGCTGACCTTCGTCCTGGACAAGGACGGAAAGTGAAGTTGCGCGGTCTGGTCGTCCCCGCCGCTTTCCTGGCGCTCGCGTCGGGACTCGCGTTGGCGTCGGACACGCCGCTGGGCTCCGTGTCGCCGCAGGCCCTGATCGAACGCCTCGATGACGGCCCGAAGGCGCCGTTCGTGCTCGACGTGCGGACGGCCGAGGAGTACGTCGCCGGCCACGTGCCGGGCGCGGTCAACATTCCGCACGACCAGCTCGCCTCGCGCCTCGCCGAGGTGCCCAGGGACCGCGACTTGGTGCTCTACTGCCGCTCGGGCCGGCGCGTGCAGATGGCGGCCGACGTGCTCGCCGGCAGTGGCTACGACCGCCTCGAGCACCTGCAGGGCGACATGCCCGCCTGGGCGAACCAGGGCCGTCCGGTTGAGAAGCCGCGGGATGCCGCGGCGTGCGTGGCGGCGCTGTCGAGCGGCGCGCCTGCCGAGAAGGCCTGCGCCGCGAACTGACCCACGTCAGCCCGCGAGCGACTGGTCGAGGTCGGCCAGCAGGTCGTCCGGGTGCTCGAGCCCAATGGCGAGTCGCAGCAGGTTCGCCGGCGTCTGCGAGAGCGGCCCCTCCATCGAAGCGCGGTGCTCGATCAGGCTCTCGACCCCGCCGAGGCTGGTGGCGCGCGTGAACAGCTGCGCCCGCGCCGCCACGGCCAGGGCTTGCGCCGCGTCGCCCTGCACCTGCACCGAGACCACGGCGCCGAACCCGCCGCTCATCTGCCGCGCTGCGAGCGCGTGGCCCGGGTGACTGCCGAGGCCCGGGTAGTGCACGACCTCGACGCGGGGGTGCGCCTCGAGGAACCGGGCCACCGCCAGCGCGCCGGCCGACTGCGCGCGCACCCGCAACGGCAGGGTCGCGAGGCTGCGCAGCAGCAGCCAGCAATCGAAGGGCGCCGGGACGCCGCCGCCCACGCCCTGGAACTCACGCAGCCGCTCGAGCACGATCCCCGCCTCGCGGACCACGACCACGCCACCGAGCACGTCGCTGTGGCCGCCCATGAACTTGGTCGTGCTGTGCATTACGAGGTCGGCGCCGAGTGCGAGCGGCCGCTGCAGCACCGGGCTTGCAAAAGTATTGTCGCAGCCGAGCACGGTGCCGCGTGCACGGGCGAGTCCGGCGAGCGCGGCGAGGTCGCTCACCCGCAGCAGCGGGTTCGACGGCGTTTCCACCCATAGCAGTGTCGCGCCGGGATCGAGCGCGCGCTCCACGGCGACGAGGTCGGTCGTGTCCACGAATTCCACGCTTGCGCCCCAGCGGGGCAGGATCTCGCGCAGCTGCCTCGCCGTGCCGTGATAGCAGTCCGCCGAGCAGACGATTCGTCCACCGGCCGCCGCCAGAGAGAACGCGGCCAGCGTAGCGGCCGCGCCCGAGGCGAACGCCACGGCCTCGACGCCGCCCTCGAGTGCCGCGACCGCCTGCTCGAGCGCGGCGCGGTTCGGGTTGCCGCTGCGCCCATAGAAATAGCCGCGGGGGTAGGCGCCGTCCGGGCCCCGCTCGAACGTGGTCGAGAGGTGAATCGGCTCTCGGACCGCGCCGGTCGACGGGTCCGGGGCGCGCCCTGCGTGAATGGCCAGCGTCTCTAGTTTCATCGCGGCGGCTCGTACTCCTGCAGGCCGACCATCAGCATGTAACTGCAGTCGCGGCGCAGGCCATCGAGGCTGTCGGCCGCGGTGACGACGATGTTCAAGCGCCGCTCCCAGTGCTGTTCAGTCGCGCGGCAGCAGGAACCGGTTGCCGCGCGCGCTCATGATGACGCCGTCCGACGTGATCTCCTCGACTGCGGCGCCCTCCTGTGTCGTCTCGCCCTCTCGGTATTTGGCGCCATTGATGAACACGAAGCGCTCTTGCGGGCGGTTCGAGTACACGTGCAGCTCGAGCCGGAGCTCCGGGAGGCCGCTGCTGGCCGCGACGTCGTCGGCAGTGGGCATGTTGCGCGAGGGCGCACCAGCCGCCCGCGGCGGCCCGGCTGGAGTCATGGTTCCGGCATCGGGCAACGACTCGTAGACGACCGTGCCGCCGCGGCGCGGGGCGGCAACCACGGCGGGCGGTCCGGGCGGCGGGGCCGCCGCGCTTTCCGCCAGCTCGTACTCCATGCCGGGTGCGTAGCCTGCAACCTCGCGCTCGAGCGGATTGCGGGTGGCGGGCGCCACGGGCTCGGCCGGTCGCAGCATCGGCGGCGGCGCGGCGGGCGTCGTCGTCGGCAGGGCTTGCGCGACCGCGGCCTGTGCCGGCGCTGTGGCCCCGGATGCGGTGTTCGCCGGCGCGGCCGACGGCAGGGACTCGGCGACCGGCGTGGCGGGCGGCGTCTCGCCCGATCGCACCAGCAGCAGCACCCCGATCGCGATCAGGTTCACGACCAGCAGCGCGAGCGCCGCCGTCGCCCACGGATTCGACTTCGGCTTCGGTGCGGCGACCGGGGTCTCCACCAGCGCCGGCCCCGTCTGTCGCTGCCGCTCGTGTTCCGACTTGCGCAAGGCGTCGAGGATGAATGACATGCGGATCAGCCCCCCGAAGTCCGCGGGACGATCGTGGGAGACCCCGTGGCGTTGAGGGTCGTGTCGAGCACGATCTGGGTCTGCACACCCGCCACGCCATCCACCGCGAGGCGGTGCTGGCGCTGGAAATCCTGGACCAGCCGCACCAGCTCGTCATCGTAGACGTCGCTGACCGGCGCCGCCGTCGGCAGGCCCTGGGCGGCCCGCACGCTCTCGCGCAGCCAGCGCACGTCCTCGCCGCGCATGCCCGGGCCGAGCGCCTTGACGACGGCGAGCGGTGGCCGCCAAAGCAGCAGGAAGTCGCCGAACCAGTAGCGGGACAGCGCGGTGATGCCGACCTCGCGCGATGTGCCGCCGAGGTCGAGGGTGGCGTGCTCGTCGGTGAGCCTCGTGAGCAGGACCTGGTGCGTCCGGCCGAGATCGTCCGTCAGCGTGAGGATGGCCGGGCGGTTCAATGTGCGCAGCTGCGCCCACGAACCCTTCTGGAACAGGCACTCGAGTCCCTGCCGCGCGGCCTGGTCGCAGCCCCGCCCCCGCGCCGGCTCGTAGAGCACGCCCCACAGCGCGAACAGCTTGGCGAGGGCGGCCTCCGTCGTCGTGTCGTTTCCGTGTCGGACCAGCAGCTCGTCGAGCGGCACCGGTGGTGGAGCCGCCGGTGCCGGTGCCGGTTCCGGGGCCGCCACCGCCGGCGTTTCGATCGAGGCCGCGACTGGTGCCGGTGCGGCGGCCGCGGCCGGGGGCGGAGGCTCGGCGCCAGCGGTCGTGCCGGGACGCTGCTCGAGGTAGGTCCACAGGCCGACCGCGACCAGCGCAAGTGCGCCCGCGACCGCCGCCGCCGTCGCCCATTTGAGCCAGGGCGCCGGGACCGGCCGGCCGTACACCTCGGAGGCCGCCTGGCGAACCAGGTTTGCGCCAGCGCGGTGTTCCTCCTGGGTGAAAGCGCCGAGCAGCGCCCGGTCGCAGATCACGTTGATCACGCGCGGGATGCCGCCGCTCAGCCGGTGGATCTCGCGCAGCGCCGAGGGCGTGAATACCTCGGCCGTAGCGCCCGCAATGCGCATGCGGTGCTTGACGTAGCCGGCAGTTTCTTCCCGGGAGAGCGGATTGAGGTGGTAACGACCGGTGATGCGCTGGGCCAGCTGCCGCAACTCGGGCTGGTCGAGCAGTTCGCGCAGCTCCGGCTGGCCGATCAGGATGATCTGCAGCAACTTGGTCGTGGCAGTCTCGAGGTTCGTGAGCAGTCGCACCTGCTCGAGCGTCTGGGTGCTGAGGTTCTGCGCCTCGTCCACGATCAGCACCACGCGCCGTCCGCTCGCGTGCGTGTCGAGCAGGTGGCGCCCGAGCAGGTCCATCAGCGTCTTGGTGCTGCCGCGGCCGGACTCGGGCACCGGGACGTGCAGCTCCTCGCAGATGGTGAGCAGGAATTCGGCCGGCGTGACCCGCGGGTTCAGGATCAGCGCGACGTCGGCGTGTCCCGGCAGCTGCTCGAGCAGGCTGCGGATGACGGTGGTCTTGCCGGTGCCCACCTCACCCGTGAGCTGGATGAACCCACCCGCCTCGTTGATGCCGTAGAGCAGGTGCGCGAGTGCCTCCGCGTGCCGCTCGCTGAGGTACAGGTAGCGGGGGTCCGGGGTGATCGCGAACGGCTTTTCCTGGAGCCCGAAAAAGCTCGTGTACATGCGGGGTTAGGCCGTTCTCCGGCGCGTCGTGGGTCGCCAATGATGCCTGCCCGGTGAGGGCATGGCTAGCTGGCGCCGCGCAGAGGTGGTATCCGGTGGCGTGCCGGCGCAGCCCGGCGTCGAACGGGAACAGGAAGCGACCATGATGCGAGTGCTGCTGCACATCTGCCTGCTTCTGGCGCCGCTGCAAGTCTCGGCCGCAGGCGACGTGCAGCCGCGCTCACGCCCGCTGGACGGTCGCGTGTATCTGTCCACGCCGGAGCGACTCGAGCGGGGGCGCTACCTCGCAGAGCACGTCCTGCAGTGCTTCATCTGCCATTCGGAACGCGACCCGTCGCAGCCGGGTGCGCCGCCACTCGCGGCGCGCAGGGGCGCAGGCGCGGTCTTCAGCCAGTCCGAGGGCCGGTTGATTGTCGCACCGAACATCACGCCCGACGTCGCGACGGGAGCCGGTAGCTGGTCGGACGACATGCTCGCACGCGCGATCCGCGAGGGTATCGGCCACGACGGACGCGCGCTGCACCCGGCCATGTGGTACGGCTCGTTTGCGGCGCTGTCGGACGAGGACGTCGCCGCCGTGGTCGTGTACCTGCACTCGATACCGGCGGTGCACAACCCGCTGCCGCGGACGGACCTGCCCGCCGATGAGCGCGCCCGCATCGCGGGACAACCGAAACCGATCACCGCGCCGGTCCCCAGTCCCGCGCCCGGTGACGCCCTGGCCCGCGGCAAGTACCTCTTGAATGTCGCGGATTGCGGCGGCTGCCATACGTCCTGGCACTCCGGGCGCATGCCCGGGCTTTTTGCGGGCGGCAACAGGATCGAACGGCCGTACGGGTCGGCGTTCAGCACCAACATCACGCACCACGCGTCGGGCGTCGGCTATCCGGTCGACGCGTTCATCGCAGTGATGCGGGGCGGCAAGGGTGGCTCGCTGAGTGCGGTGATGCCGTGGGTCGCCTTCAAGGGCATGACCGACGCGGACCTGGAGGCCATCCACCTGGCGCTCGGCGCGCTGCAGCCGGTTGCGCATTACATCGGGAACAGCGGGTCTGCCGAACACTGCGCCGTCTGCGGACAGGAGCACCCGTTCGGCGGCCACAACAGGCTCGAGGCGCCGCCACGGGTCGCGGTGGATCCGGAGCGCATGCAGCAGCTGGCCGGTCGATATCGACACCCGGGCTGGGACCTCACCATCACGATCCGCGCCGACGGCGAACGGCTCTATGGTCGCGAGGACGATGGGCCGGAGATCGAACTCGTGCCGCAGTCGCCCATCCGCTTTCTTGCACCGGGCTGGCCCGCGCCGATCGAGTTCGCCCTCGACGAGGCGGGGCGCGCAATGCACCTCGTGGCGCTGGAACTGGATCGGGAGATGTTCGAGCGCGTGCCTTGAGGGCAAGCGCCGGCCGGTTCCCTGCGCTACGACTTCGCGGTCCTGGGGCGCGCCGGCCCGGGACCGGGCGTGTCGAGAGCGCTGGCCCGGCCGAGCGCCGCGCGGCCGAAGCGCGCGCGGATCCCGTCGACGGCTGCGTCGAGCTGCCGGTTGCGGACTGATTCCCGGGCCGGGAACAGGTCGGCCTGCCGCGACTCGGCGAGGTCGGAGACGCCGACGCCGAGCAGGCGCAGCGCCGCGCGCGGTTGGGCGGACAGCCACGCGTCGAGCAGGTCCGTGGCCAGCGCGGTGATCACCTTCGTCTCCTGCGTCGGCGGCTCGAAGCGCCGTTGGCGCGTGTAGGTCGTGAAGTCGCCGCGGCGGATCTTCACGGTCACGCAGCCGCGCAGACAGCTGCCGGGCGCGCAGGCGCGCACAGGCCTTGTCGGCGAGCCGCGCGACCTCGGCGCGCAGCTTCGCGTGGTCGGCGACGTCGGTTTCGAAGGTCTCCTCGGCGCTGATCTGCTTCTCGTCGCGGTCCGGCACCACCGGGCGATCGTCGATGCCGGCGGCGCGCTGCTGCACTCGCTCGGTGTAGCGGCCGAAGATCGGCCTGCAGCCGGGCGGCGCTGGCCTGCGCGCAGCTCGCCCAGCGTGCGGATGCCGAGCGCCTCGACCTTCGGCGCGGTCTTGGCCCCGAGACCGAACAGCCTGCGGATCGGCAGCGGGTCGAGCAGCGCGCGGACCTCATCGGGCCGCACGACGACGAGGCCGTCCGGCTTGCGGAGCTCGGAGGCGATCTTGGCCACCAGCTTGTTCGGCGCCACGCCGACCGACGCCGTGAGCTCCGTGCGCTCGCGGACCAGCCGCTTGATCTCGCGCGCGATGTGCTCGCAGTCGCCGAGCGCGCCGATGCTCGCCGTGACGTCGAGGAACGCTTCGTCCAGCGACAGGCCCTGCACCAGCGGCGTGAACTCGTGGAACACGCGAAGATCTGCTCCGAGACGGCCGCGTAGTGGCCGATGCGCGGCGGCACGCAGACTGCATCCGGGCAGCGGCGCAGCGCCTCGCGGACAGGCATCGCCGAGTGCACCCCGAAGCGCCGCGACTTCGTAGCTCGCTGCCGCCACGACGCCGCGTCCGCCGGTGCCGCCGACGATCACCGGGCGGCCGCGCAGCGCGGGGTCGTCACGCTGCTCGACCGACGCGTAGAAGGCGTCCATGTCCACGTGCAGGATGGCGCGACCGTCCATCGGCCAAGGATACGTTCCGCGTCGCCGCGCGTCGCGGCATCCGGTAACCGTCGCCGCGCGAAACGGGCGATAATCGACGAACCGTCGCCGCCATGGCGCGTCATCTGCCAGGAGGCCATCCCCGTGACCCACCACATCGAACTTCCCGCGCTGCCCTATGCCCAGGACGCGCTCGCGCCGGTCATCTCGGCGGAGACGCTGTCGTTCCACTATGGCAAGCACCACAAGGCCTACGTGGACAACCTCAACAAGCTGGTGGCGGGCACCGACCTGTCCGAGACGCCGCTCGAGACCCTGATCAAGGCGGTGGCCGGCAAGCCGGACAAGGCGGGCGTGTTCAACAACGCCGCGCAGATCTGGAACCACACCTTCTTCTGGAACAGCCTCAAGCCCGGCGGCGGCGGCGCGCCGACGGGTGCCGTCGCGAAGGGCATCGACGCGGCCTTCGGCAGCTACGACAACTTCAAGAAGGAATTCTCCAACGCCGCGATGACGCAGTTCGGCAGCGGCTGGGCCTGGCTGGTGGCGGACAAGGGCCAGCTCAAGGTCGTCAAGACCCCGAACGCCGAGACGCCGCTCACCACCGGCCAGACGGCGCTGCTCACCATCGACGTGTGGGAGCACGCGTACTACCTCGACTACCAGAACCGGCGCGCGGACTTCGTGGCGGCCGTGATCGACAAGCTGCTCAACTGGGAGTTCGCGAACGCGAACCTCGGCGCGCGCCGGCTGAAACGCGGCGCGGCGCGCGTCAGAGCGTCAGCGCGGTGTAGGCAGCAGTCCGAGCCGGTGAAGACCAGGCTGAAGAAGTAGGCGAGCCCCAGCAGCGCGAACTTCGGCACGGTCTTCCACCAGCTCTGCGCGTACACGCGGCGCATGGCCCTGAGCAGGTACCACGGCACGTAGAAGACCAGCGCGGCGGCCGAGCAGCCGCCTGGGCGGCCGTTGATGCCGCTCGTGAGCGGCCCGGTGACCGCATGCCGGCCAGTCGCTCGAGCAGCAGCACGACGATGCCGGCCAGGAAGAAGAACGCGTGGAAGTGCACCACGAACAGCAGGTGCTCCACGTAGTAGCGCCCCGACCGGACGTACAGCACGCTCAGCACCGCCGCGATCAGCGGCAGGAAGATGAACATCATCTTCGGCATGTTCTCGAACAGCGCGCGACCGAAGGTCTGCTGGTCCGCCATGATCTTGCGACAGGCCTCGCGCAGCCGCGGCTCGTAGTGCTCGAGCACCGGGCCCGCATCGAACGCAGCGTGCTCCTCGCTGCACGGGTCGGCGAGGACGCGCCTGGCGGCCCGAGCTCCGCGGGGAGGCCTGCGCCAGCGTCGCCTCGAGCTCCTTGAGCGCTGCGTCGCGCTCCTTCTCCGGCAGGCGCTTCGATCAACTGCGTCGACCAGGCGCCGGCGTCGTCCGACCGTCGAGCGTCGGCGGGACGGGTTCGGCCGCGCTGGGCGGCTCCGGCCTGGTCGTCGCACCGGCCTGCGGGCTTCGCAGCCGTCCCCTGCTCCACGGACCCTGCCTGCCGAGTCCGCGCCGTCACGGCATCTGGATGTTGGTGCCGCCCTCGTCGAGCTGCAGCGCGACCTCGGAGCCCGGGTCGGAGATCGACGCGACGCACGAAGAACACCAGGCTCAGCACCAGGTACATCCGGAACGGCGGCGTGTAGCGCGCGCGCCGGCCGCGCAGGAATTCCTGGGTCAGCAGTCCCGGCCGGAACGCGAGCGGCCACAGCGTCCGCCACACGCGCGAGTCCGCGTCGAGCAGGTCGCCGATCACGTCCTTGATCAGTCCCCACAGCGACAGCACCCGTACCCTGGACGTGCTGGCCGCAGTGCGAGCAGTGCTGGCCGGTCAGCACCTCGCCGCAGTTGAGGCAGTTCTCGGTGGAAACCGCGCCGCGCACGAATTCCTCGCGGTGCGGCAGCACGCGGCGATCGGCCTTGAAGCCGGTCGCCGAACCGTCTCGACGCCCTGCGCCGCATGCGGGGTGCGTGGTTCGCGAGGTACTCGTCGAGCGCGGCGCGATCCCGCAGGCGGTACTGCACGACGCGGCGGATCCGGCCGGGTGGTGCCGCAGGATCCTCGAGGATCTCCGCGGAGCGGAAACCGTCGAACTGCAGCATGTCGGCAATGTGGTCGCGCAGCCAGGTGTCGAACGGCCCCGCGATCTCCGCGTCGGCCTCGAGGCTGACCTCGTAGAGGACGCTGTTGCTTTCGGGGGGACGCTGCACGGCGGCAAGCGTAGCAAATGCGCGGGTGCGGACCGCGCGGCCGCGCCGGGGCGGCCGTCACGTGTCCAAGGACGGATCAGGCGATCTGGCGCAACGGCTCGGACGCCGCCGACTCGGCCTGCACGCCGGCCATCAGCTCCTCGGTCGAGAAGTCGTCCACGTTGACGATGTCCATGACCTTGCGGTCGTAGTCGCGCAGCTGCTGCGCCTCGGCCGGGTTCAGCAGCCCGATCGACGACCGCCTGCTCGATCTGGCCCGGCAGGTCGAGCGCGGTGATGCGGCCGGTCTTCACGCCCTCGACCCGCAGCCGCTTCTCGAGCGGCTCGGCGCCGACCGAGAGCACCAGCGCCTCCTGCAGCAGGCCGATCGGGTTGCCCGGCTCGACGGTCTTGTAGATGCCGTGCGACAGGCGTTCGCGCGTCTCGGACGGCACCATCAGCGGCTCGACGATCCTGCGGCCGAGCCGGTCGCTCGGCGCGAAGTACGTGCGGCCGCGCGGGAAGATCACGACGCGCATCAGTCCCGCGACCCAGCGGTTCGGGAAATTGCGCAGGAAGCCGTGCAGCTGCTCCTGGGCCTCGTAGAGCAGCGTGCGGCAGCTCCACTCGACCAGCGGCAGGTCCGCCTCCGGGCGGCCCTGGTTCTCGTAGTGCTTGAGCACCATCGAGGCCATGTAGAGCGCGGAGAGCACGTCGCCGAGGCGCGCCGACAGGTGCTCCTTCTGCTTGAGGTAGCCGCCGAGCGTCAGCATCGCCATGTCGGTGGCGAACGCGAACGCCGCGCTGAACTTGTTGATGTGCTGGTAGTAGCGCCGCGTCGCGCCGTCGGTCGGCGCGTCGGAGAAGCGCGCCATGGTGGCGGCCATGACGAGCGACCGCGCAGCGTTCGAGAGCGTGTAGCCGATGTGGCCGAACAGCGCCGCGTCGAACTCGCGCAGGCTGCTGCGCCTTGTCCTTGAGCTTCGCCGCGTTCATCTCCTTGAGCACGTACGGGTGGCAGCGGATCGCGCCCTGGCCGAAGATCATCAGGCTGCGCGTCAGGATGTTCGCGCCCTCGACCGTGATCGCGACCGGCACCACCTGGTAGCCGCGGCCGAGGTAGTTCTTCGGACCGAGGCAGATGCCCTTGCCGCCGTGCACGTCCATCGCGTCGTTGGCGACCTTGCGGCCGAGCTCGGTGCAGTGGTACTTCAGCATCGCCGACGGCACCGACGGCTTCTCGCCGCCGTCGATCGCGCCGCTGGTCACCGAGCGCGCGGCGTCGATGATGTAGGCGGCGCCCGCCATGCGCGTGAGCGCGGCCTCGACGCCCTCGAACTTGCCGATCGGCCTGGCTGAACTGCTTGCGGATGCGCGCGTAGGCGGTCGAGGCATAGACGCCCGCCTTGGCGCCGCCCGCCGAGTTCGACGGCAGCGAGATGCAGCGGCCCGACCGAGAGCTGCTCGACCAGCATGCGCCAGCCCTGGCCGGCCATCTTCGGCCCGCCGATGATCGCGTCGAGCGGCACGAACACGTCCTTGCCCGACAGCGGACCGTTCTGGAACGGCACGTTGAGCGGGAAGTGGCGGCGGCCGATCGTGACGCCCGGCGTGTTGCGCGGGATCAGCGCGCAGGTGATGCCGTAGTCGGTCCTCTCGCCGCCGAGCAGGCTTGTCGGGATCGTACAGCTTGAACGCGAGGCCGATGACGGTCGCGACGGGCGCGAGCGTGATGTAGCGCTTGTCGAAGTTGAGGCGCATGCCGACGACTTCCTTGCCCTGGTCCAGGTGCCGCGGCAGACCACGCCGGTGTCGGGAATCGAGGCCGCGTCGGAGCCGGCGCGCGGGCCGGTCAGCGCGAAGCAGGGCACGTCCTCGCCGCGCGCGAGTCGCGGCAGGTAGTGGTTCTTCTGTTCCTCGGTGCCGTAGTGCAGCAGCAGCTCGGCGGGGCCGAGCGAGTTCGGCACCGCGACCGTCGAGGAGCAGGTCGCGCTGCGGCTCGCGAGCTTCACGAGCACGCAGGAGTGCGCGTAGGCCGAGAACTCGAGGCCGCCGTACTTCTTCGGGATGATCATCGCGAAGAAGCCCTTCTTCTTCAGGTAGTCCCAGACCTCCGGCGGCAGGTCGGCGCGGCGGTGGGTGATGTCCCAGTCGTCGAGCATCCGGCACAGCTCCTCGCAGGGGCCGTCGAGGAACGCCTGCTCCTCGGCGGTGAGCTGCGGCGCCTTCGCCGTCGAGCAGCTTCGGCCAGTCGGGCTTGCCGGTGAACAGCTCGCCGTCCCACCACACCGTGCCGGCCTCGAGCGCCTCGCGCTCGGTGTCCGACATCGTCGGCAGCATGCGCCGGTACACCATCAGGAAGGGCTTGGTGACGTAGCGCAGGCGGAGCGCGTCGATGTTGAGCAGCGCCAGTACGACGAATGCCGCCCAGAGGGCGACCAGTCCACGGCAGCGAGCCGTTGCCGACCAGACGCTGTAGGCGGACCAGCGCGACGCCGACCGCGATCGTGGCGGCGCGCAAGGAGACGCGGTGGTACGCGAGATAGAGCGCGCCGCCGACGAAGAGCAGGAACCAGAGCAGAGAAGGTCAGCACTGCGGCAATCCCCCGCGTGAGGCGGGGCGAAGTGCCCCGCTGAACCCCGACTATGCCCAATCTTGCTGCGCTGCCGCAACAGCCGTTTTTCCAAGCCGGCCAACGACTTGCCGCGTCAGCGGGCTGCCCGCGGTGCGGATTCCGCCGGCGGGCGCTCGATTGTGCGGTGCAGTAAGTGTTCGTATTCAAGGGGATAGGCGGCGAGCGGCGCTCGCCCCAAGGGCGCGGTGCACGCCCTGGAAAGCAAAACGGCGGCCTCCTGGCCGCCGTCCGCTGAAACTCGCCGACTCGCGAGGCCGCTAGAGCAGGTCCTTGACCCCGTCGCGCTCCTCGAGCAGTTCCTTGTAGGTCGCATCCATCCGGGCGCGGCTGAAGTCGTTGACCGCCAGTCCCTGCACGATCTGGTAGTCGCCGTCCTGCAGGTGACCGGGTAGCCGTAGATCACGCCCGGCGGGGATGCCATAGCTGCCGTCCGAGGGCACGGCCATGCTGACCCAGTCGCCGTCCGGCGTGCCCTTCACCCAGTCGCGGATGTGGTCGATCGCCGACGAGGCCGCCGAGGCCGCCGACGAGGCGCCGCGCGCCTTGATGATGGCCGCGCCGCGCTGCTGCACGATCGGGATGAACTGTTCCTTGTACCAGGTCTCGTCCACCAGTGAGAGCGCCGGCTTGCCGCCGACCGTGGCGTGGTGCAGGTCGGGGTACTGGGTCGCGGAGTGGTTGCCCCAGATGATCACCTTGCGCAGGTCGGTGACGTGCGTGCCGGTCTTCTCCGCGAGCTGCGACAGCGCGCGGTTGTGGTCGAGGCGCACCATGGCCGTGAAATTGCGCGGATTCAGGCCCGGCGCGTTCTTCATCGCGATCAGCGAATTGGTGTTGGCCGGGTTGCCGACCACGAGCACGCGGACGTTGCGGTCGGCGACCGCGTCGAGCGCCTTGCCCTGCGCGGAGAAGATCTGCGCGTTGGCGAGCAGCAGGTCCTTGCGCTCCATGCCGGGGCCGCGCGGCCGCGCGCCGACCAGCAGCGCGCACGTGGCAGTCCTTGAACGCGACCTTGGCGTCGTCGGTCGCGACGATCCTGTTCAGCGTCGGGAACGCGCAGTCGTTCAGCTCCATCACGACGCCCTGCAGCGCGCCGAGCGCCGGCGTGATCTCGAGCAGGTGCAGGTTGACGGGCTGGTCCGGGCCGAGCATCTGGCCGGAGGCGACCCGGAAGGCGAGCGCGTAGCCGATCTGGCCCGCCCCGCCGGTGATCGCGACGTTGACAGGAGTCTTCATGGAGTGTCTCCGCTGGTTTCTCTGCCGAACATCCAATGTTATCAGCCCGCCGGGATCATCCGGGATTCCCAGGGTAAGGGTCTGCCGTCCCTGTAGGGATCTGCCGACGGGACGTCCATGCGGCGACACGGGGCTTGCAAACGTATTGGTGTTGTAGTTAACTAGAACACCAATATGGTGACGATCATGCAAGCGCTCAGGGGAGGAGACAATGCGCGCGGGAAGCAGGTTCTTGGCCGTCATCCTCGCATCGGCCGTCTGGATCTATGCCGGAATGTCGGTTGCATCGAGGCCGTTGGCGCAACAGGCCATCACGCCAACGGTCCTCGATGTGGCCGCTTCCTGCGCCCTGGCCGTGATCGACTGAGCACGGGTTGCCGATGCGGGTGTTCTGCTACAGTAGAGCAGCGCAGCACCGTGCCGTCGGGCCGCATGGACTCACACTGGAACGACAACCAACCGATCTACCGCCAGCTTCGCGACAAGGTGGTGGACATGATCCTCGAAGGCGACACTGGCCGACGGTGACGCGCTGCCGTCCGTGCGCAACGTCGCCGCGGAATTCACCCTCAATCCGCTCACGGTCCTCAAGGGCTACCAGCAGCTCGTCGACGAGGGGCTCGTCGAGAAGCGACGCGGCCGCGGCATGTTCGTCACGTCGGGCGCGCGCGGCCGGCTGCTTACCGACGAACGGCAGCGCTTCCTCGAGCAGGAGTGGCCGCGCGTGGTCGCGACGATCGAGCGGCTGGGCCTCGACGCGGCGGACCTGCTGCGGAGAAAGAGGATAGGGGATAGGGATGGGATAGTGAAGCTAGCCGCCGTCGCCACCTCTGCTTCCCCATCCCTATCCGCTACCCTCAGGCCAGCGCCGCATCCCGCTGCTCCGGTCCCGTGCGGCTCGATCTTCGGCGGCAGCAGCCGGTACATCACCGGCGTCACGATGCCGCCGAGCAGCGTCGAGGAGATCAGGCCGCCGATGATCACGATCGCGAGCGGCGAATAGAGCCCGGAGCCCTGCACGGCGAGCGGCATCAGGCCGCCGATCGCGGTCGCCGAGGTGAGCAGGATCGGCAGGAAGCGGATCTCGCCCGCGCGCACGATCGCCTCCTCGAGCGCCACGCCCTGCTCGCGCAGCTGGTTGCTGAAGTCCACCAGCAGGATCGAGTTCTTGATCTGGATGCCGATCAGCGCGACGAGCCCGATCGTCGCCGTGAACGACAGCGTGTAGCCCGTGACCAGCAGCGCGATCAGCCCGCCCGCCACGCCGAGCGGGATCACGCCCGCGACGATCAGCATCGAGCGGAAGCTGCCGAACTCCAGCACCAGCACCGCGAGGATGCCGAACACGGCCACCAGCACGGCCGTGCCGATGCCACCGAAGCTCTCCTGCCGCGCCTCGATCTCGCCGCCTGCGCGCAGGCTGTAGCCCGTCGGCAGCTCGAGCTCGCTCGAGGCGCTCGAACACCGCCCGCGTGACCTTGCCCGGTGTTGTAGCCCGCCTCCGGGTAGGCGCTGATCAGCACCTCGCGCTCGCGGTCGTGGCGCCGCACCAGGCTCGCGGCCGACGAGAACTGCGGGTCGGCGACCTGCCGCAGCGGCACGGAGCGTCCGGAAGCCGAGGCCACCTCGATCATGCCGAGCGCGTCGAGCGTCGGCCGTCCCTGCATCGGCAGCCGCAGCGTGATGTCGTACTCGTCGCCGTCGGGTTCGCGGAACTTTCCGGCGCTGAGTCCCGCGACCGCGGCGCGCACGGTCCGGTCCACGTCGACCGGCGCCACGCCGAGCAGCGCGGCCTTCTGCGAGTCGATGTTGAGGTCGAGGTCGGTGCGCAGGCGCCGGACCGGGTTGTCGACGTCGCGGGTGCCGGGCACGGCCTCGATCAGGGTCTCGGCCTGCGCGGCCAGCGCGCGCAGCTGCTCGAGATCCGGGCCCGACGATCGCGACCTCGATCGGTGCGTCGATCGGCGGTCCGTTCTGGAACGACTCGACCAGGATCCGCGCGCCGGGGTACTCGGCGAACTTCGCCCGCAGCTCCTCGTAGAGCACGGGACTGCGGCGCGGGTCGAAGCGCTCGAGTTCGGCGAACACCTCGGCGACGTTCGCGTTGGTCTCGGCCGGGTAGATGTTGTAGTAGACGCGCGGGTTGCCGCGGCCGAGGTTGGCGAACCAGTGCTTCACCTCCGGACGCCGGGCGAGTTCTTCCTCGACGTGGCGCAATGCCCGGTCCGTGTCGGCGAGGCTCGCCCCGTCCGGCGTCTCGACCGTGATGCGGAACTGCGGAATGTCGGCATCGGGGAACAGGCTGAAGCCGATCAGCGGCACCAGCGCGAGCGAGCCGAGCGACGAAGGCCGTCGCGGCGACCATGGTCGCGGCGCGGGCCGCGCGAGCGCCCGCTTCAGCGCCGGCACGTAACAGCGGCGGATCGCGCCCGTCAGCGCCTTCAGCGCCCGGCTGCCGTCGCCGGCCTCGCCTTCGCGCTTCAGCAGCCGGCTCGCGAGGAACGGGATCACCGTGAACGCCACGAACAGCGAGGCGAGCACCGTGTACAGCACGGACGCCGGCAGCGAGCGGATGAAGATGCCGGCGCCTTCCGGGCAGGAACAGCAACGGCAGGAACGCGAACAGCAGCGTCACCGTGCAGCCGACGCACGGCGAGCGCGATCTGGTCGGTCGCCGCGATCGCCGCCTCGACCCGCGAGTAGCCGGCGCGCAGGTACCGCGAGATGTTCTCGACGACGACGATCGAGTCGTCGACCAGCAGGCCGAGCGCCAGCACGAAGCCCGCGATCGACAGCTGGTTCAGCGAAAAGCCGCTGAAGTACAGCATCGAGAGCCCGATCGCGAGCGACAGCGGGATCGAGATCATCACGACCAGCGCGGCGCGCAGCCCGAGCGGCAGCAGCGTCAGCAGCACGAGGCCGATCGCGATCGCGAAGTCGAGCCCGAGGCGGTCGAGACGGCTGCTTGACGTTGCGCGTCTGGTCGAAGCCGCGCTCGAGCCGCACGTCGGCCGGGCAGCTGCGGCCTCGAAGCGGTCGAGCCGCTCGTAGATCGCCGTTGCGCACCGCGAACACGTCGACGCGATCCTTCGCGTTCGCCGTGACGAAGACCGCACGCTCGCCGTTGAATCGACCGGTGTAGCTGCTCCTCGGAGTCGTCCCAGGCGACCTCGGTCGCGACGTCGCGCAGCTTGACGATCCGCCCGCTCGCGGCTCGCCACCACGGTCTCGGCGATCTCGTCGAGCGAGTCGTAGCTGCCCGAGGTGCTGCAGGTTGTACTTGCGCAGGCCGACGTCCACGGCGCCGCCGGGGATCGAGGCGTTCTCGCCGCGGATCGCGCGCTCGATCTGGCCGAGCGTGACGCCGGCCCGGCCCATGCGCTCGAGGTCCACGGCGACGCGCACCTCCGGCTCCGGAAAGGCCCAGACCTCGCTGCGGCGCACGCCGGGCACCGTCTCGATCGAGTCGCGCAGCCGCTCGGCCAGGTCCTTGAGCTCGCGGTAGTCCGCGTCCTCGCTGACGAGTGCGAATCTGCACGATGTTGACCAGCCCGGAGCTCGCCTTGCGCACCTCGAGCGAGGCGAGGTCTGCGGGCAGCAGGCTGCGGATCCGGTTCACCTCGCGCACGACCTCGTCGTACTTGTCGTCCGGGTCGGTGTGCCACTGGAACTCGATCTGCACCACGCCCACGCCGTCCATCGACCGGCTGTCGATGCGCTTGATGTCGTCGAGCTCGTTGATCGCATCCTCGATCGGGATCGACGACCAGGCGCTCGATGTCCGTCGGGTCGGCGCCGGGATACACGGCGACCACGGTCGGCATCGGCGCGTGAAACTCCGGATCCTCCGAGCGCGGGATGTTGAGCAGCGAGTTCACGCCCACCGCGATCAGCAGGCCGAACAGCACCAGCGTGAACTGCCAGCGCTCGACGCTGAATTTCCAGATGCGCAAGGGACTGGCCTCAGCCGGCGTCGGCCACGACGCGCACCGGCCGCCCGTCGGTGAGCCAGGCCGCGCCGTCGGTGACCACCTGCTCGCCCGGGGTCGAGGCCGGCGATCACGACCACGCGCTCGCCACGATCGGGCCGACCGTCACCTGGCGTGCGGCGCGCGACGCCGGCGCCGGTGTCGAGCACGTAGACGATCGCCGACGGGCCGTTCGCCTCGACGACGGCCGTCACGCGGCACGACCGTCTGCGGCTCGGCTCGCCTTGCTCGCCGCGGATTGCCAGAGCCACCTTGGCGACGAGTCCGCGCGCGAAGCGGGCGTCGTCCGGGGTGATCTCCATCTCGACCTCGAAGGTCGCCGGTCTGGGGTCGGCGCTCGAGCCGATGCGCGTGACCCGACCGGCGAAGTCGCGACCCGGGAAAGGCGTCGAAGGTGACGGTGGCGACGTCGCCCAGGTTCACGCGCACGACGTCCCGGTCAACGAGCGCCGTGCGCACCACCCAGCCCTCGCCGGTCGGCGCCGAGCACGAGCACCGGCTGGCCGCCCTGCACCAGCTCGTCTGGCCTTGGCGAGTCGCTGCAGCACGACGCCGTCGGCGGGCGCGTCGATGCTGGCGAAGCGCGCGTTGAACTGCGCAGTCTCGCAGGTTCGACCGTGCGACGTTGTAGGCCGTCGTCAGGTCTTCGACCTGCTCCTGCGTGGCCACCTCGTCCGCGCGCAGCTGCCGCGCACGCTCGAGGTCGCGACGGCTCTTCTCGACCGCTTCGGCGGCCTGCGAGACGGCGGCGTCCACCTCGGTGCGCTTGAGCACCGCCAGCAGCTGCCCGGCCTTCACGCGGTCGCCCGCGTCGACCGCGACGCGCTCGACCACGCCGCCCACCTTGAAGGACAGCCGCAGCTCGTCGCGTGGCCCGAGGATGCCGACCGCGCGCACGCCGGCGGCGACGGCGGCGCTCTCGACCCGGGCGGTGCGCACGGGCGCCGAAGCCTCGGCCGCCGGCGCCGGCGGGGAGGACGGCTCGCCGCAGGCGGCGAGCAGTGCGATCGCCGCGACGGTCGTCACGGCCAGGGTGAGCCTCATCTCGTCAGCTCCTTCTTCGCCGCGTGCGGATCACCGACGGCGAACTCGAGTTCGGCGATGCGCGCGAGGAACTCGGCGCGCACCCGGTTCAGGTTGAGCCGGGCGTCGGTCATCGCGCGCCGGGCATCGATGAACTCCGCCTGGTTGATCTGGCCGAGGTCGCGCTTGCGGGTCGCGATGCGCAGCGCGCCGTCGGCAGCCTCGGTGCGCTTGAGCGCCGTGTCGAGCGAGGCGCCGGCGACCTCGAGCTGCTCGACCGATTCCTGAACCTCGAGGCGAACGCGCTGCGCCGCGAGGTCGCGCGTGGCGCGCAGCTGGTCGGTGAACGCGTGCGCCTCCCTCAGGGCCGCACGGTCGGCGCCGCCACGGAACAGGTTCCACCGCAGGATCACCGAGGCGAGGGCGTAGCGCTCGTCCTCGCTGAAGCCGTAGTCGTCGCCCTGTATGCCGGTCTCGGCTCCCAGCGCGACGCGCGGCCTGAACGCGGCCCGGGCCAGGTCCTGGCGGGCCTCGCCACCGGCGATGGCGGCATCGAGGCCCTTGAGTTCCGCCCGGCGGCCGGTTGCGAGCTGCTGCAGCGCCGCCGCGTCCAGCGACCGCCCTGCGAGGCGACGGACGAGCCGCTCGCGGAAGCGCTCTACGGTGGCTGCGTCGATCTCGGCGCGAGGCAGGGGCGCCGCGAGCGGCGCGTCGCGTAGCAGGTTGACGTAGCCCTGCGCGATGCGCACGCGACTCGCGGCCGAGAGGCGCTGCTGCTCGACCTCGAGCAGGTCGGCCTCGGCGCGCAGCACGAGGTCCCGGGTGATCTTGCCGTTGCGATACAGGCTCTCGTTGGCCGCAAGATTGGCCTCGGCCAGCTCGAGCGTCGCCTCGAGTACCAGCACCGCCTGCTGTGTGGCCAGCCACAGGTAGTACGCCTGGTGCACGTCGCGCACGACCCGCGCGCGCAGCGCGGCCAGGTTGGCGCCGGCACGGTCCACCTCGGCCCGGCCGGCGGCGACGGCGGGCGCGAGCCGTGGCTCGTAGAGTGGCTGCTCCAGCACGACTTTCGTCTCCTGCTCGTTGCCGCGCAGGAAGGTGATGCTCTGGTTGTCGATCCGCGGGAAGCGCGGTGGCTGCCCCGAGGCCACGAGCAGCTCGTCGAGCGTCGCGTAGACGGGATTCAGCAGGTCGCCCACCGGGAACTCGATGGTGCGGCCGCCGTCGGCGACGCTGTAGCGTGCCGCGATGTCGATGGCGGGCAGGTACCGGGCGCGCGCCTGGTCGAGTCCCGCCATGCGCTGCCGGATCTCGGCCTCGCTGGCGCGCAATTCGAGGTTGGCGTCCAGCGCGTCGTCCAGGACCTGCTGCAGGCCCTCCTCGACCGTCGCCGTCATGACTGAGGGCGCAGGGCCGGCGGCGTTGGCGGCCGCCGTCGCGAACGGCGCACTCGGGGTCCCGGGCGCCGGGAGCGCCGGCGCGCAGGCGAGCAGTAGCATGGCCAGCGCCGTCCGGCCGCCGGCATGCCTGCGGCACGGCCGGTCGGCAGGATGCGATTGCGGCGTCACCGGACGCATGCCTGTCAGCGCCGCAGCGAGCGCAGCGCCAGCGCGAAGGCGTGCTCGACGAACTGCTGTACGGCCACGCCCTCGTGCTCCATCTGCCCTGCCTTGGACGCGGCGAGCTGGATGACCCCGAACGAGAAGGCCCACAGCGTCAGGGCCGTCAGGTACGGATCACCGATGTCCGCCCGGATCGAGCCGTCCGCGACTCCGCGGTTCAGCGACGCGACCATCACCTCGTGGACACGGTGCCCGGCGCACATGCAGGCGGCCTCGTTCGGCGGTACGTCGCGCTCGGCGCTGGTGTGCGCCTGGAAGCGCGCGCAGGCATCGAAGTGGTGCGGCGTCTCCCGCTCGAATGCGAGGTAGGCCCTGCCGATGGCCTCCACCTCCTCGATGCCGCTCGCCTTGCCCGAGCGGGCGGCCTCGAACCGGCGGCACAGCGCTTCGAGCGAACGCTCGACGAGCGCGAAGTGCAGGTCGGCCTTGTCCTTGAAGTACACGTAGACCAGCGCGCGGCTGAGCCGCGCCCGTCGCGCGACCTGGTCCATGGTCACGGCGTCCCAGCCCACCTCCGCATACAAGGCCTCGGCGGCGTCCACGATCTCCCCGCGGCGGCGATCGCGCTCCTCCTGTCGGCGTTCGGCGATGTACGACATGCGCGCATTCTCGACCGGATGCTGACACAACGTCAATCAATGGATGGCTGTCAATAAAATGTAACAATGTCATCGACCGCAGCCGGCGGTGGTGGCCGGCATCGCCACGTCGCATCGGCCGGATGGCCCTGTGCGGCTCGACCGATGCGGTTGGCCCGGGACGGCCGGACGCACACAATGCCCTCCAAACGCGAACGGCGACGGTCCGCAGGAGGACTTCATGCACAGCACCCGCAACGACCTGTCCGCCAAGGCCCGCGCCAAGGTGACGACGCTGCTCAATGCGCGTCTCGCCGATGCGCTCGACCTGCAGATGCAGGCCAGGCAGGCGCATTGGAACGTCAAGGGCCCGCAGTTCATCGCACTGCACGAACTGTTCGGCCGGCTGGCCGGCGAGCTCGACGGCCAGGTGGACGAGATGGCGGAGCGCATCACCGCACTGGGCGGAATCGCCGAGGGCACCGTGCAGGTCGTCGCGGGACGCAGCAAGCTCGACGCCTATCCGCTCGACATCGCCGAAGGGCGGGCGCACCTCGACGCGCTCGCGGCGGCCTATGCGCGCTTCGCCAAGGCTGTGCGCAAGGCGATCGACGAGTCGTCCAGGGCGGGCGATGCCGACACCGCCGACCTGTTCACCGCCATTTCGCGCAGCGCCGACAAGGGGTTGTGGCTGCTGGAGGCGCACTTCCAGGCCGATCGCTGAGCCGGGCGACCGAGGTCAGCGCAGCTCTGCGCCCGCCACGATCGCCGCCGCGGCACGGCGCGCCTTGTCGCGCGCCTCGTCGATATCCTTGCCGAGCGCCAGCGTGACGCCCATTCGCCGCCGGCCGCTGACCTCGGGCTTTCCGAACAGCCGCAGCTGGGTGTCCGGTTCCGCGAGCGCCCGCTCGACGCCATGGAAGCGCACGTCGGCCGACCGGCCCTCGAGCAGCACGGCGCACGAGGCAGCGGCCCCGTGCGGGCGGATCGCCGGCACCGGCAGCCCCAGGATCGCCCGCGCGTGCAGGGCGAACTCCGAGAGATCCTGGGAGATCAGCGTCACGAGCCCGGTGTCGTGCGGACGGGGCGAGACCTCGCTGAACCACACTTCGTCGCCGCGCACGAACAGCTCGACGCCGAACAGGCCGGCGCCGCCCAGGTCGTTCGTGACTGCGCGCGCGATGCGCTCGGCCTCGGCGAGCGCCGCAGGACTCATCGGCTGCGGTTGCCATGACTCGCGGTAGTCGCCGTCCACCTGCAGGTGGCCGATCGGTGCGCAGAAACTCGTGCCGCCGGCGTGCCGCACGGTGAGCAGCGTGATCTCGTAGTCGAAGCGGACGAAGCCCTCGACGATCACCCGGCCGGCGCCGGCCCGCCCGCCGGCCTGCGCATACTCCCAGGCCTGGCCGACGTCGTCCGGTCCGCGCAGCACGCTCTGGCCCTTGCCCGAGGAACTCATCACGGGCTTCACGACGCAGGGGAAGCCGATCGCCGCGACCGCCTCCCGATACTCGTCGCCGGTATCGGCGAAGCGGTAGGGCGAGGTCGCGAGGCCGAGCTGCTCGGCGGCGAGACGGCGGATGCCCTCGCGGTCCATGGTCAGGCGTGCCGCCCGGGCGGTCGGGATCACGCGGAAGCCTTCGGCCTCGAGTTCGATCAACGCCGGCGTCGCGATCGCCTCGATCTCCGGCACGATCAGCGCCGGGCGCTCGCGCAGCACGAGCGCACGCAGCGCCGCCGGATCGAGCATGTCGAGCACCTGCGAGCGGTGCGCGACCTGCATCGCCGGTGCGTTCTGATACCGGTCGGCCGCGATGGTCTCGACCCCGAGGCGCTGCAGCTCGATCACGACTTCCTTGCCGAGCTCGCCGGCGCCGAGCATCAGCACGCGCGTGGCGGCCGTCGAGTGGGGCGTGCCCAGGGTCGTCATGGAGTCGGGCGCATGGTGAATGGTCCCGCCGTTCAGCCCATCAGCAGCCGGGTCTCGCCGCGCTCGAGATCCGCGAGGGTCCCCCACAGCACGAGCACGTCGCCCTCGCGGAGCCGCGTGCCGGAGTCGGGCTCTCGACCGACGATACCTTCGCGACGCAATGCCGTCACCACGACGCCGCGCCGGTCCAGGCCGACCTCGCCGAGCGTCCGGCCGACCGCCTTCGCGCCGGGCGGCAGCACCACGGTGCGCAGCTGCTGGTGCAACGCCGAGCCATCCTCCCCGGTCTCGCCCGTCTGGCGCCCCTTGAACACGCTGCGCAGGATGGCGTAGCGGTCGTGCCGGATGTCTTCGGTGACCTCGAGGACCTCCTGGGCTGGAACGTTCAGGAACAGCAGCACGTGCGAGACGAGCGCCAGGCTGGTCTCGAAGATCTCGGGAACCACCTCGGTGGCGCCGGCTGCCTGAAGCGGCTCGAGCCGCGAGTCGTCCTCGGTGCGCACCAGCACCGGTACGTCGCCGCGCAGCTGGCGCACCGCGCGCACGATCTTGAGCCCGCTGTCGGGCCCGTCGAAGGACACCACGACCACGTTCGCCTTCTCGAAGCCGAGCGCACGCAGCACCTCGGGCTCCGACGCGTCGCCGTAGACCACCGGGTCGCCGGCCTGGCGCGCGTTGCGCACCCGCAGCGGATCGAGGTCGAGTGCGATGTATTCGATGCCGCGCTTCTCGAGCACCCGGGCCAGGTTCTGGCCGACACGGCCGAAGCCGCAAATGATTACGTGCTCGCGCTGCGCCAGCTCGCGCGTGGCCGCCGTCTCCAGCGCGAGCTCGGAGGGCTGCGCGGTCGGCTGCCGAAGCAGGAAGTCGGCGATGCGGCCGTTGTAGCGCACCAACAGCGGTCCGAGCAGCATGCTGAGTGCGAGCGTAGTGAGCAGTGCCTGCACGAGCGCCGGATCGACCATGCGACCCTTGAGCAGCAGCGTCAGCAGGGCAAAGCCGAATTCGCCGCCCATGCACAGCACGATGCCGGTGCGCAGCGCCTTGCGGGTATTCGGCACGAACCGGCGCACGACGAGCAGGATGATGATGGCCTTGCCGACCAGCAGCGCCGCGAGCAGCAGCAGCACGAGTGGCAGCTGTGCGAGCAGCAGCCGCAGGTCGAGCAGCATGCCGACCGACACGAAGAACAGCCCGAGCAGGATGTCCTGGAACGGCTTGATCACCGCCTCCGTCTGGTGCCGGAACTCGGTCTCCGCGAGCAGCATGCCGGCGAGGAAGCCGCCGAGGGCCATCGACAGTCCGAGCGCGTGGGTCGCCCAGGCCGCACCGAGCGCCACGAAAAGCACGGTCAGCGTGAAACTCTCCGAGCTGCGGTGCCGGGCGATCTCGCGGAACAGCGGCCGCAGCAGCCAGCGGCCGACCAGCAGCACGAGCACCAGGGCCAGCACGGCGCGACCGACCATCCCGAGCAGCCACGCGGGACTCAGGATGTCGGTCGATGCGCCGAGCGCGGTGGCGAGCGCCAGCAGCGGTGCGAACGCGAGGTCCTGGAAGAGCAACACGCCGACGGCGAGCCGCGAGTGCGTCCGGTTGATCTCGAGCTGCTCGCCGAGCTGGCGAATGACGATGGCGGTCGAGGACATCGCGAGTGCGCCGCCCAGTACGATGGCCACGGCCGGCTCCACGCCGAAGGCCCACGCCGCGCCGGCGATCGCGGACGTCGTGACGAGCATCTGCAGGCCGCCGACGCCCAGCACCTCGGATTTCATCGCGATCATCCGCGCGAGCGAGAATTCGAGCCCGAGCGTGAAGACGAGGAAGACGACGCCGATCTCGGCAAGCACGTGCACCGCGCTGGTGTCGGACACGAGCCCCAGCGCATGGGGCCCGAGGATCATGCCGACCACCAGGTAGCCGAGAACGGGAGGCAGCGCGAAGCGACGCACCAGGCTCAGCACGACGACCGAACCCGCGAGCAGGATGAGGATCTGGGAGAGGATGTCGCCGCCCATTGGAACTCACGAAGCGCCAGACCCGATGCTAGCATTCCGGCCGGCAACGCAGACGCGCGAGGAAACCGAGAGATGACCGTACCCGAGAGCGCCGCATAGCTTCATGCAGTTCACGGCGCAATACCACCGGGCGGCGGCGCGGCTCGAACTCGCGGGCGTAGCAGCCATGGCGGATGCGCCCGGGCTGGCGCGTGCGCTCCGCGAGCTGCGCGAGGCTCCGCCGGCCGAGGTGCGGGTCGATCTGGCGGGCGCCGAGCTGCGCGACATCGGCCCGGCCTGGCTGCTGCACGACGCGATCGCCGCGCTGCGCGCTGCCGGCGTGCTCGTCGAGCTCGACGGCGCGCCGCCCGAGCACTTCGCCTATTTCGATGACTTGCGTGCCCGGGAGGCCGGGACGCTCGCGCCGCCGTCCACGCCGTCCCTGCTGGATCGGCTGGCCGGTTTCGGCCGCGGCCTCGAGGAACGAGGCCGCAGCTGGTTCGAGGCCCTGGTGTACGGCGGGCGGCTGATCGCGAGCGCCGCCCTTGCCTGGCGCAGCGTGAAGCGGCTGCGGCTGCCCTCCATCGTCAGGCACATGCACGAGACGGGCGTCCAGGCGATCCCCATCGTTGCCGTCATTGCCCTGCTGATCAGCGTGATCTCCGCATACATCGGCGCGCAGCAGCTCAAGCCCTTCGGCGCCGAGATCTTCACCGTGGACCTCGTCGCCATCGGAGTGCTGCGCGAGCTCGGCGTGCTGCTCACGGCCATCATGGTCGCCGGCCGTACCGGCAGCGCGTATGCCGCCGAACTCGGCGTGATGAAGCTCAACGACGAGGTGGACGCGCTCGAGTCCATGGGCATCAACCCCTACGAGGTGCTGGTGCTGCCTCGCGTCGTGGCGCTGGTGCTGGTGCTGCCCCTGCTCACCGTCGTCGCCGACGCCATGGGCCTCGCGGGCGGCGCGCTGCTCACGAGCTACCTGCTCGACCTGCCGTGGTCGCAGTTCGTCATGCGGCTCGACGCGGCCATCGCTCCCACCACCTTCTGGGCCGGCCTCGTCAAGGCGCCGGTGTTCGGCCTGCTGATCGCGCTCACCGGCACGCTGCGCGGGCTGCAGGTGCGCGAGTCCTCGCGCGAGCTCGGCCGCCTGACCACGGTCGCGGTCGTGCAGTCGATCTTCCTCGTGATCTTCGCCGATGCGGTGTTCGCGATCTTCTTCCTCGAAATCGACTTCTGATGGCAGCGCCCGTCATTGTTGTCCGCGACGTCGTCAACCGCTTCGGTGCGCAGGTGGTGCACGACGGCGTCAGCTTCGAGGTCCGGCGCGGCGAGATCTTCGGCATCGTGGGCGGCTCGGGCAGCGGCAAGAGCGTGCTGCTGAGAACCCTGCTCGGGCTGCGCCGGCCCGACGCCGGGACGGTCGAGCTCGAGGGCCGCGACATCACCGCGATGAACGACCGGGAGCTGCGCGATATCAAGCGCCGCTACGGCGTCACGTTCCAGCACGGCGCGCTGTTCACCTCGCTCACCGTCGCCGAGAACGTCACGCTGCCGGTGGCGGAGGCGCTCGAGCTCGACGACGCCTCGCTCGAGCGCCTGGTCGAGCTGCGGCTGCGCATGGTGGGGCTGCCGCTCGAGTCGGCGGCCAAGCAACCGGCCCAGCTCTCGGGCGGCATGGTCAAGCGCGCGGCGCTGGCCCGCGCGCTCGCGCTCGACCCGACCATCCTGTTCCTCGACGAGCCCACCGCCGGGCTCGATCCCATCGCGGCCACTGCCTTCGACGACCTGGTGCTGTACCTGCGCGACACGCTGCACCTCACCGTCGTCATGGTCACGCACGATCTGGACACCCTCCTGAGGACGTGCGACCGTGTCGCGGTGCTCGTGGATGGCAAGGTGATCGTCGATACGCTCGAGGGGATCGTCGCGAACGATCATCCGTGGATCCGCCATTACTTCCACGGCGCCCGGGGCCGCTCGATGGCCGCCGGCCGGGAGGGCGCAGGTGGAACGTGATGCGCGCTATGCGGCGGTCGCGATATTCGCGCTGGCCGCGATCGTGGCGGCGTTCGCTTTCGTGTGGTGGTACTCGGGCCGCGCGGACCGGCGCGTCTACGAGAACTACGAGATCTACTTCGAGGGCTCGGTGAGCGGTCTCGAGCAAGGCAGCCCGGTGCGCTACCTCGGCGTTGACGTCGGGCGCGTGCGGCGGCTTTGGGTCGCGCGCGACGATCCCGGCCGCGTGACGGTCGTTGCGGAGGTGGACTCCGCCGCACCGCTCTCGGGCGCGACGCGCGCCCGGCTCGGGCTGCTGGGCCTGACCGGGCTGCTCTACATTGACCTCCAGCTCGACCCCGAGGCCGACCCGGGTGCGGCGCTGGTCCAGGGTAATGCCTATCCGGTGATCCCGACGCGCAAGGGCGACATCGAGGCGTTCCTTGAGCGGCTGCCAGACCTGGTGTCACGCGTGAGTGAAGTCATGACGCGCATCGAGAAATTGCTCGACGACCGGAACATCCAGGCCCTGGGCGACTCGCTGGCCAACATCCGGGACGCCACGGCGCAACTGCCGGCGCTGTCGAGCGACGCCGCGGCGCTGACCGCCGAGCTGCGATTCGCGGCGGCACAAACGACCGCCCTGACGCGGCAGCTCAATGCCCTGGCCGAGGACTCCCGGCCCGATACGCAAGCCGCTCTCGAGAACGGGCGCATCGCCGCCGAGAAGCTCGCAACCGCCGCCTCGAGCCTCGAGCGGATCCTGACGACGAACGAGGCCGCGCTGTCCGGAGCGGCCGGGCAGGGCGCACTCGAGCTGCAGCAACTGCTGCTCGACCTGCGAGACGCCAGCAGCGAGGTGCGCTCGCTCGCTCGCGGCCTGCGTGAGCGGCCGTCGAGCCTGCTGCGCGCCGAGCCCGAGGGCGGCGTGGAGATCGCGCCGTGAGGCTGGCATTGCTGATGGCGCTGGCCCTGGCCTGCGCCGGCTGCGCGAGCACGCTGCTCGGGCCGTCGGGCGAAGCGCCGGAAATCTACCGCCTCGAGTTGGCCGAAGCCGCCGGCGGCGCCGCGCGACTGCCGCTCGCGCTCGGTGTGGCGCGCCCGCGGGCCGCGGTCTCGCTCGACACCGAGCGCATCGCCGTCGTGCAGCCCGACAACCGCTTCGACTACTTCGCCGGCATTCGCTGGTCCGAGCCCGCACCGCAGATGCTGCAGGCGCTGATCGTCCGCGCGCTGCAATCGGACGGGCGCTACGAGGTGGTCCTCGCGGCGCCGAGCCGCGTCCCGGCAGACCTGCTTCTCGACCTGGAGCTGCGTCGCTTCGAGGCGGTGTACGCCGCCGGTGGCGCCGCGCCGTCCGTTCGCGTGGAGTTCCAGGCCACGCTGGTGGATCCGCCACGGGCGCGACGTGTGTCGAGCATCCTGGCCTCGTCCGAGGTCGCCGCCGCGGACAACCGCCGCGATGCGGTGCTCGATGCGTACCAGCGCGCCACCGCGGAAGCCGTGCAGACGCTGGCGGCCTGGCTGCGCGAGGTGGATCCGAACCCGGCGCAGTGATTCGCGCTCCTGCCGGGGCGAAACCGAGAGGATTCAGTGGGGCCGCAGTTCGAGCCGCTGCTCGAACTCGGCGCTGTCGCGCAGCAGCAGGCAGCACGCCGGCAGTGGCTCGTGGGCCAGCACGGGGCTTGCCGATCCGCCGATCCAGATCGCCGTGCCGGGCGGCAGCGCCGTGGCCAGCTCGGCGAGCTGCGCCGTCAGGTCGCTGACCCCGTCCCGCCACACGACGCTGAGCGCGACGATCGATGCGCCGAACTCGCGGGCGAAGCGGGCGATCTCCTCGGCAGGCAAGTCGGCGCCGAGATACTGGACCTTGAAACCGCGGCTGGCGCAGATCATTGCCGCCATGAGCAGACCCAGTTCGTGGCGTTCGCCCTGCAGCGTCGCGAACACGATCGCTTCGCGGCGCGCGGCCCGGTCGTAGGCGTCGAGCATCAGCCCTACGTGCCGTGCCACGATCTTCGACACGAGCCGTTCGTGGGCGATCGACAGTTCGCCGCGATGCCAGCGCTCCCCGATCTCGCGCAGCAGGGGCTGCAGCACATCGCTCACCAGCCGCTGCGGCGGCAGCACGGCTATGGCGAGCGTGATCGCCTGCTCGCAGTCGGCCGCGCGGAACTCCTGCGCGGCCTCGAGGATGCGTTCGACCAGGGCATGGGCCGTCCCCTGCGCACGCTGGTCCGGCGGCGCGTCGAGCAGGGCCGCGAGGCGCTCGTCGCTCAGCGGTGCGAGCCGGCTGATCGGGTGGCCCCGCTCGGTCGCCTCGCGCAACCGTCGCAGCCGCAGCACGTCCTCGGGCCGATAGACGCGCCGCCCGGAAGCATCGCGCACCGGGCTGACGACCGCATAACGGCGCTCCCAGGCGCGAAGAGTTTCCACGGTCAGGCCGGTGGCCTGGGCGACGGCCTTGATCGAGTACATGGAAAAATTATACACAGACTGAACAGGAGTCCCACAATTTGTCTGGATTCAAGCTATACAAAAGCTTGACAGAGCAGGGTCAGGCAGCTAATCTCTGCCACGTCATAGATGACCCCCGTTTGGGCGGGAGCAATCCCGCCCTGTTTTTTTGGACTCAAGCCGGCTGCCGATTCACGCGGGCAGTCGCAGGACGGGGTACTTGCCGGTCTCCTGACGAACCACCAGATCGAGGAACGCCTCGGCGGATACCGGCTCGCCGAACAACCGGCCCTGGCCGTACTGGCAGCCGCTGTCCACCAGGAAGCGGCGCTGCTCCTCGGTCTCGATGCCCTCGGCGAGCACGTCGAGCCCGAGCGACCTGCCCATGTCGATGATGGAGCGCACGATCGTCGCGTCGTCCGGGTCCCTGCTGGCATTGCGCACGAACGACTGGTCGATCTTGAGCGTGCCGATCGGGAACTGCTGCAGGGCGCTCAGGCTCGAGTAGCCGGTGCCGAAGTCGTCGATCGACAGGTGCACGCCCATGGCCTTGAGCTCGTCGAGCAGCGGCAGGGTGTGCTCCGCGTCCATCATCAGCGTGGTCTCCGTGATCTCGAGTTCGACGCAGGCCGGCGACACGCCGTGCTTCTCGAACACCGAGCGGCAGCGCGGAATGAAGCTCGCCTGGCTGAGTTCCTTGAGCGAGAGATTGATCGCGATGCGGCCCGGATCGGTGACCTGCCGGCGCCATTCGGCGTAGTCGCCGCAGACGTGGTCGAGCACCCACGCCCCGATGTCGAGGATCAGGCGTGATTCCTCTGCGAGCGGAATGAACTGCGCCGGGGCGATCTCGCCGTGACCAGGCAGCCGCCAGCGCAGCAGCGCTTCCGCGCCCACCACCTTGTCCGTGAAGAGGTCCACCTTCGGCTGGTAGCGCAGCACGAACTCATCGCGCTCCAGCGCGCGGCGCAGCTTGCTCTTGAGCAGCAGCCGCTCCACGGCCGCGGCGTTCATCTCGGGCGTGTAGAACACGTGGCAGTTCCGCCCGGCACGCTTTGCGTGGTACATCGCAGCATCCGCGCAGCGGATCAGGTCGATGACGTTGTCCGCGTCGCCAGGGCAGTCGGCGATGCCGATGCTCGCCGTCACGTCGATCTCGTGCTCGCCGACGTGCAGCGGACGCGATATTTCCTTCAGCAGCAGCCCGGCGATCGTATCGGCCTGCTCGCGCCGCGTGTCCGGGCTGTCGGCGCCGTCGAGGAACGCCGCGAATTCGTCCCCGGCGAGCCGTCCGACCACCGATTCCTTCGGCAGCGCCCGGATGAGCCGCTCGCTCAGCGTCTCGAGCACGCGGTCGCCGGCGGCGTGTCCGAACGTGTCGTTGATCTCCTTGAAGTGGTCCACGTCCACGTACAGCAGCGCAAGTCCGCTCGATCCGCGCCGGCTGCGCGCGATAGCCTGCTGCAGCAGGTGCTGGAACTGCATGCGGTTCGGCATCTTGGTCAGCATGTCGAAGCGGGCGAGGTAGCGGATGCGCCTCTCGGCCCGCTTGCGCTCCGTGATGTCGCGCAGCACGTAGATCGTGCCCTGGAAGGCCGCGTCGGCGCTCGAGATCTCGGAGCTGCGCACCGAGACCGGGATGGTCTGGCCGGTCCCCGTACGCACCACGGTCTCGCCCGGACCGGCGAGCATCTTCGCGGCCACGAAGGCGTCGCGGTGTGGCTCGGCGACGAGCGACTCGAACTCCACGCCAGCGAGTGATTCGCGGTCGTTGCCGAGCATTTCCGCGGCGGCCGCGTTGACCGTTCGCACGCAGCCGTCGGGCGCCACCACCAGCACCGCGTCGCTCATGCTGTTGAGCAGCGTGTCGAGGTAATCGCGCGATATGGTGGTATTCGCGAGCGCCTGGCGCATGCCCTCGAGCGCCCGCTCGAGGGCGGCGATCTCGGGCACCCCGCTGCCCCGCACCGGCTCGGTGGTGAGACCGCGGCCGATGCGCTCCGCGCTCGCCGCGAGCCCGGTCATTGCCCGGTCGATCCGCGCGATGAGGACCGCCGTGAGCCATGCGGCGAGCAGCGACAGGCCGATGCCGATGCCGAAGATGAGCGGCAACCGCGAGGCGTAGAAGTGGGGGACGAGGGCGAGCACCTGCTGCCGTAGGCCCGAAAGCGCCACGGCAGGGTCGGTCGCCGGTTCCAGCTCGGCTGCATCGAGCACTGCGAGGAGGTGCTCCCGGGCGTGCTCCTCGCCGGCCACGTTCACGAGCGCGAGTGCCACGGTCAGCAGCAGGCCCACGGCCAGCACCGTGAGCACGTAGCGCGTCCTGAGGCGAATGCTGCGCATGGCGCTCGGACCTGCCGTAGCAGTCCCCCTGCGGTGAATAACCGATTCTGATCGTTGCAGTCTGCCAACCATCATAGTCGCCATAGGCGCTGCGCACGAGATCGGGCTCGGGCCGCCGTCTCGGCTATGCTTGCGCCCGAGGCAGACAGCGCATGAACGAACTCGAGATCACCGGTCGCGCCCGAACCCACATCGTCGCGCTCGACCAGCCGCGTTGCGCGATGCATTTCGGCGCGATCACGTCGTTTCTTGCAATGCGGGACGCCGCCAGCGCCGCCGGCATCGACCTCGTCGCAGCCTCCGGATTCCGCGACTTCGAACGTCAGCTCGCGATCTGGAACGGCAAATGGTGCGGCGAGCGGCCGCTGCTCGATCGCGAGGGCTGCCCGGTGGATGCGACGACCCTCGATGATGCCGGGCGCATCGACGCCATCCTGTGCTGGTCGGCGCTGCCGGGCGGCAGCCGTCACCACTGGGGCACGGACGTGGACGTCATCGACGCGGCCGCGCTGCCGCCGGACTACCGTGTGCAACTCGTGCCGGAGGAATACGCGCCGGATGGCGTCTTCGGGCGGCTCACGCCCTGGCTCGACGAGAACATGGCGCGCTTCGGCTTCTACCGACCCTATGCAACCGGCCACGGCGGGGCGGGCGCGGAGCCCTGGCACTTGAGCTACTGGCCGGTCGCCGCGCCGGCGCTCGAAACGCTGACGCTGCCCGTGCTGCGTCGCGCGATCGCGGGCAGCGAGATCCTCGGGCGCGAGAGCGTGCTCGAGCGCCTGCCGGAGATCTACACCCGCTTCATCCTGGGGGTGGACTTCCCGGTACCTCGCGATCGTTGCGCAACCGTGCGACGCGCCTGACGAACCATCGCGGGAACAGTCGCTTCAGGCGCCACGCCAGGCGGTATTCGCCGGGCCACGGGATGTACAGGTCGCCGGCCGCGGCCGCGCCCAGTATGGCGCGTGCCGCAGCGGTCGCATCGTGCGAGGAACCGTCCATCAGGCGGCGCGCCAGGGCGCCGGCCTCCGCCGGGGCGCGCATCGTCTCGAGCAGGCCCGTGCGGAAGAAGCCCGGCATCGCGACCGACACCTGCACGCCCGACCCGGTCAGCTCGGCAGCGAGCGTCTCGCTGAGCGAGATGACCGCGGCCTTGGTCGCGTTGTACGCGGACATCTGCGGCGCCGCGGCGAAGCCCGCCGAACTCGCCACGTTCAGGACGAGGCCGGCGCGCGCATCGCGCATGCGGGGCAACGCCGCCTGGCAGCCCCAGACGACGCCGAGCAGGTTGATGTCCACGATCCAGCGCCAGTCCGCGGGTGGCGTGGTCTCCGCGGGGCCGGCGGCCGCGACACCGGCGTTGTTCACGATCAGGTCCAGACCGTTCGCACCCGCTGCGAAATCGGCGACCGAGGCCGCGACGAACGACTCGCACGCGACATCGCCCGCGTAGGCCGAGGTGACGGCGCCTGCAGCACGCAGGCCTGCTTCGGCCTCGACGAGCCTTTGCGCGGAGAGGTCGAGCAGCCCGAGCCGCCAGCCCTCGGTCGCGAGTTCGGCGCCGATCGCCCGGCCGAGCCCGCTCGCGGCGCCGGTGATGAAGGCGCGCTTTGCGGGGAAGCGTCCGGCCAGTATCGTTGCGGTCTTCGAGACGCTCATCGTGCCATGCTACCTGCGGCCCGCCGTCCATGCGCAAGGTCCACACTGCCGAGTCCATCGTCGAGATCGCGCACCTGCGCAACCTGCTCGAGTCGGAGGGGATCGCCTGCGTGGTGCGCAACGAGCGGCTCGCCGGCGCGATGGGCGAGATTCCCTTCGTCGAGTGCTGGCCCGAGCTGTGGGTGCGGCAGCCGGGCGAGGCGCTGCGCGCGCGCGGCCTGATCGACCAGGCGTTGCGGCCCGCCGAGCCGGCCGAGCCCTGGCTGTGCCCAGGCTGCGGCGAGTGCATCGAGCCGCAGTTCGCGCAGTGCTGGCGCTGCGCGGGAGTGCCGGCCGAACCGGGGCAGGCGCCGTGACCACGCTGACGATCGCAAGCCGCTTCAAGGGCCCGCCCGACTCGGGCAACGGCGGCTACGTCTGCGGCCTCATCGCGGCGACGCTGCGCGCCGACCTGCGGGTGCGCCTGGTCGCTCCGCCGCCGCTCGACACGCCGCTCGCGCTCGAGCCGGCTGGCGAGGGCGAATGGCTGCTCAGCGGCCCGGCGGGACCGGTCGCGCGCGGCTTCGCCGCGAAGCTCCAGCTCGACGTGCCTGCGCCGCCCGGCTATGTCCAGGCCGTGTGGGCGTCGCAGCACTACGCCGGTTTCCGCGAGCACGCATTCCCGGACTGCTTCGTCTGCGGCCCGCATCGCCGGCGCGGCGACGGGCTCAGGATCTTCCCCGGCATGCTCGACAGCGGCGTCGTGGCGGGTCCCTGGCTGCCGGCCGACTCGCTCGACCGCGGCGACGGCAAGGTCGCCGTCGAGTTCCACTGGGCGGCGCTCGACTGCCCGGGCTACTTCGCGGTCTCGGGCGGCCGCCGCGCGATGTTGCTCGGGGAGATGCAGGCGCACCTCGACCGGCGCGTGCGCGTGGGCGAGTCGTGCACAGTGATCGGCTGGCGAATCGGCTCCGAAGGCCGCAGGCACCTCGCAGGCACGGCGATCTTCGATGGCGAGGGCGAACTCTGCGCCCGCGCCCGGGCGACATGGATCGAGATGAAGTGAGCCCAAGCGCCGCTGCTCAGCGGCGGCCGAGCAGGACCGTCATGAGCCCGGCCGTGCAGAGCACCACGCCGGGCCACGGGTTGATGTTGACCGCCAGCCAGACGAGCCCTCCGAGCAGGGCGACGGCGCCCACGATCGTGGCGTCGCGCCGCCGGGCGCCGGCGCGCAGCTCGGCCCGCAGTTCCTCCATGCCCCCCTGCTCGATGCGGATGCGGAAGTTGCCCTCGGAGGCCTGCTGTACGGCCTGCTGCAGCACCTGCGGCAGCATGCGCAGCGACTCGCTGAGATCCGGCAGCTGGCGGCGCAGTTGCTCGGCGAGGTTGCGCCCGCTCAGCCGGTCCGCGGCCCAGTCCTTGAGCACCGGTTGCGCGGTCTTCCACAGGTCGAGCTCGGGGTAGAGCTGGCGACCCAGCCCCTCGATCTGCAGTAGGGTCTTCTGCAGCAGGATGAGCTGTGGCTGCACCTTCATCTGGAAGCGCCGCGCGGTCTCGAACAGCCGCAGCAGCACCTGGCCGAAGGAGATCTCCGACAGCGGCTTGTTGAAGATCGGCTCGCAGACCGTGCGCACCGCCGCCTCGAGCTCGTCGACGCGTGTTTCGGCGGGCACCCAGCCCGAGTCCACGTGCAGCCTCGCGATGCGGTTGTAGTCGCGATCGAAGAACGCGAGGAAGTTCTCGGCGAGGTAGTGCTGGTCGCGTGCGTCGAGCGTGCCCACGATGCCGAAGTCCACGGCGCAGTACTTCGGGCGCTCCGGGTCCCCGAGCAGCACGAAGATGTTGCCCGGATGCATGTCGGCGTGGAAGAAATTGTGCCGCAGCATCTGGGTGAAGAAGATCGTGACGCCGTTCTCCGCGAGCCGCTGGATGTTGGTGCCGCGGCGTCGCAGCTCGTCCATGTCGCTGATCATGACGCCCCGGATGCGCTCCATGACCATCGCCTCGGGGCGACAGTAGTCCCAGTACACGGCCGGCACGTGCAGCAGCTCCGAGCCCGCAAAGTTGCGGCCGAGCTGTGCCGCGTTGGCGGCCTCGCGCATCAGGTCGAGCTCGTCGAGGATGGTCTTCTCGTATTCCTTCACGACCTCGGTCGGGCGCAGGCGGTGGCCGTCGCGCGCGTAGTCGAGCACCAGCTGCGCGAGCTGGTGCATGACCTCGAGGTCGCGCTCGATCAGCGCGCGCACGCCGGGGCGGATGACCTTGACCACGACCTCCTCGCCGCTGCGCAGCCGGGCCGTGTGCACCTGCGCGATCGAGGCGGCGGCGAGCGGCGTCTCGTCGAAATCCTCGAACACCTCGGTCACGGGCCGGCCGTAGGCGCGCTCGACGATGGCGCGGGCCTCGGCGCCCGGGAACGGCGGCACGCGGTCCTGCAGCTTCTCGAGCTCGTCGGCGATGTCGGCAGGCAGCAGGTCGCGTCGCGTCGAGAGCGCCTGGCCGAACTTCACGAAGATGGGTCCGAGCTCCTCGAGCGCGAGGCGGATGCGTTCGCCTCGCGTGCCGCCCTTGCTGCGCTCGAACCACGTTGCGGGGGAGAGATAGAACGCGTAGCGCAGCGGCCGGAACAGGTGGGCCGCGAGGATCATCTCGTCGAGCCCGTGCCGCACGAGCACGCGCTGGATCTGCAGGAGGCGGCCGATGACGCGCAGGCGCATGAGGGGCGGGGCCGGGCTCAGCCGCGCACGGGAGTCGACCGCGACGCGTCACGTCGCGACTCGAGGCGGGCGAGTCGTGCTTCGAGGCGCTCGGCGTCGTCGCGCAGCCGGTCCACGTCCGCGAGGAACTCGTCAGCCTCGGTGCGCGTCGGCAGGTCGCGGCCTTCTTCCTGCAGGTACTCGACCACGCTGCCGGTGAACGAACCGGAGGCCTTGCGGCCCCAGTCGAACACGCCCCGGGCGAAGTTCGCGAACCGCCGCGCCGCCACGTCGCCGAACACGCGCGCCAGCTCTTCCTCGAACTCCGGCTGTGCTTCCGAAAGCAGATCGCGGAACCGCTGCGCCACCTCGGCGTCGCCCTCGATACGCACGCCGCCGCCGCGCAGTGCGCCCTCGGCGCGCGGGCCGGCGAGCGCGAGCAGCGCGATCGGGGTACCGGAGAGACTTGCATCCGCCGCGCCCTCGTGGCGCGAGGCGATCGCGAGTCGCCCGCCCTCCGCGCGGAAGTAGAACGCGAGCGGCGTGCCCTCGACGGTGAGCGACATGACGCGCCCGTCGAGCTGGCGCGCGAGCGCCTGCGCGCGGCGCGACTCGGCGACGTTGCGGTTCAGGAGGGCCTCGAGGCGCTCGAGCAGCATGTCAGTACCGGAAGCCCTTGTGCAGGGCGACGATGCCGCCGCTGAGGTTGTGGTGGCGGCAGTCCTCGAGGCCGGCGTCCCGCATCATGCCCTCGAGCGTTTCCTGGTCGGGGAACTTGCGGATCGACTCGGCGAGGTACTGGTAGCTGTCCGAGTCGCCCGCCACGCGCTTGCCGAGCCACGGCAGCACGCTGAACGAGTACACGTCGTAGATGGGCTTGAGCCCCGGCACCACGGGCTTCGAGAACTCGAGCACCAGCAGCCGTCCGCCCGGGCGCAGCACGCGGCGCATGGAAGCGAGCGCGGCGGTCTTGTCGGTGACGTTGCGCAGGCCGAAGGCGATGGTGACGCAGTCGAAGCTCTCGTCGGCGAACGGCAGGCACTCGGCGTTGGCGAGCGAGAAGCGCACGTTGCGCATCAGTCCGCGGTCGAGCAGGCGGTCGCGGCCGACCTCGAGCATCGCCTCGTTGATGTCGGAGAGCACCACGAGGCCGCTTTCGCCGACCTGCCGCGCCATGCCGGCCGCGATGTCGCCGGTGCCGCCCGCGACGTCCAGCGCCGCCTGGCCGGGGCGCAGCCCGGTCTGGCCGAGCAGGTAGCGCTTCCACAGCCGGTGCACGCCCGCCGACATCAGGTCGTTCATCAGGTCGTACTTGCCGGCCACCGAGTCGAACACCGCGCGCACGTGCTTGGCCTTCTCGGCCGCCGGCACTTCCTGGTAGCCGAAGTCCACGGTGCCTGCGCCGGTATCGCGCGGGGTCTTGGGGGCGTTCTCGCTCATGAGGCCGCGCATTCTACGCGGTCGGGGACCGGGCCGTCCCCGGGGCTCAGCGGATCGCGCGGGAGTTCTCGGCCACCCAGCGAGCCAGGTCGTCCTCGGTGAGTTCGCCGGCGGCGAGCCTCAGGAACGTGGCGACGCACGCGGCATCGCTCGCCTCCAGCTCGAGGCCGTTCAACTCGAGGAACAGTTCGGCGACCACCAGGCTGGTTCGCTTGTTGCCGTCGAGGAACGGGTGGTTGCGCGAGATGCCGAAAGCGTAGGCGGCGGCGAGGCGGGCCAGGGACGACTCGCCGTAACCGAACTGGTTGCGCGGCCGCGCCAGCGCTGATTCCAGCAGGCCTCGGTCACGTACGCCGGCTTGCCCGCCGTGCTCGGCGAGCTGCTCGTCATGAATGGCGAGCACGACCTCCAGGTCGATCCAGACCGGCTCGAACACGGGCCGATCCCTACTTGGCGAGTTCGCGCAGCGCGGCGCGACGCTTCTTCATGACTTTGCGCGCCGCATCCATCTGCGCCGCAAACTCCGGGTTGTACGGAGTCAGCCGGTAGCCGTCCGGCGTCTCGGTGATGTAGAGCGCGTCGCCCTTGGCGAGCTTCATGCGGGCCAGCGCCTCCTTTGGCAGCACGACACCCAGGGAGTTGCCGATGGCGGTTACTTTCAGCTCGATCATGTCCGGATGTTATTACGATCGTAATAACGTCGCAACGGGCGCGGCCGCAGACTCAGGCGTTAGCTACGCCGGCCGCCTCGTCGGCACCACCGTCGGGTAGGCGAGTCCGAGCTTCGCGAGCCTCTCGAGATATTGCTGCCACTTCTCGGCGCGCGTGGTGCCGAGCTCGTGCAGGTAGTCCCAGGTGTAGAGGCCCGTGTCGTGCCCGTCGTCGAACACGAGCTTCACGGCGTAGTTGCCGACCGGCTGGACGGCGCGGATGCCGACCTCGTGCTTGCCGATCTGCAGCGTCTCCTGGCCGGGCCCGTGACCGCGCACCTCGGCAGAGGGGGAGTAAACGCGCAGGTATTCGAAGGGCAGCTCGAAGCGCGAGCCGTCGTCGAAGGCCACCTCGAGCACGCGGGATTTCGTGCGCAGCTTGATCTCGGTCGGGGTCACGCGGTCGTCCTGGGGATGCGGGCCGGGCGCCGAGGATAGCGCGGTCCCGGCGCCGCGATCACAGGATGTACCGCGCGAGGTCCTGGTCGCGCGCCAGCTCGCCGACGTGGCGGTCCACGTAGGCCGCGTCCACCTTGAGGCTCGAGCCGCCGCGGTCCGAGGCCTCGAACGAGATCGCCTCGAGCAGCCGCTCCATCACCGTGTGCAGGCGGCGCGCGCCGATGTTCTCGGTGCGCGAGTTCACGTCGAAGGCCACCTCGGCGATGCGCCGCACGCCGGACGGATCAAATTCCAGCCGCACGTCCTCGGTGGCGAGCAGCGCGGCGTATTGCGTGCAGAGCGAGGCGTCGGGCTCGGTCAGGATGCGCACGAAATCCTCGACGCCCAAGGCATCCAGTTCGACCCGGATCGGCAGCCGGCCCTGCAGCTCGGGGATGAGGTCCGAGGGCTTCGACATGTGAAACGCGCCCGAGGCGATGAACAGCACGTGGTCGGTCTTCACCATGCCGTACTTGGTGTTGACCGTGCAGCCTTCCACCAGCGGCAGCAGGTCGCGCTGCACGCCCTCGCGCGACACGTCGGCGCCGGAGGTCTCCTGGCGCCGCGCGATCTTGTCGATTTCGTCGAGGAACACGATGCCGTTCTGCTCGACGTTCCTGAGCGCCTGCGTCTTGAGCTCGTCGTCGTTGACGAGCTTGGCGGCCTCCTCCTCGGTGAGCAGCTTGAACGCCTCGCGCACCTTGAGCCGGCGCGGTTTCGAGCGCTGGCCGCCGAGGTTCTGGAACATGCCCTGCAGCTGCTGCGAGCAGTTCCTCCATGCCGGGCGGCGCCATGATCTCGACGCCTGCCGGCTGGCGCGCACCTCGACCTCGATCTCGCGGTCGTCGAGCTCGCCCTCGCGCAGCATCTTGCGGAAGCGCTGGCGGGTGTCGCCGTCGCGCGGCGGTTCGGGCTCGGCGCTGAAGCCCACGGGCCGCGGCCGCGGCAGCAGCGTGTCGAGGATGCGCTCCTCGGCCGCGTCCATCGCGCGGTGGCGCACCTTGTCGGTCTCCGCCTCGCGCGTGAGCTTCATCGCCACGTCAACGAGGTCCTTGATGATCGAGTCCACCTCGCGGCCGACGTAGCCCACCTCGGTGAACTTGGTCGCCTCGACCTTGATGAACGGCGCACCGGCGAGCCGCGCGAGGCGCCGCGCGATCTCGGTCTTGCCGACGCCGGTGGGCCCGATCATCAGGATGTTCTTGGGCGTGATCTCGGGGCGCAGCGCCTCGTCCACCTGCATGCGCCGCCAGCGGTTGCGCAGCGCGATGGCGACGGCGCGCTTGGCCGCGCCCTGGCCGACGATGTGCTTGTCGAGTTCCTGGACGATCTCGCGCGGGGTCATGTCGGACATCAGCCGAGCACCTCGATGGTGAGGTTGCGGTTGGTGTAGATGCAGATGTCGGCGGCGATGCCGAGCGAAGTCTCGACGATGCTGCGCGCGTCGAGCGCCGTGTTGCCGAGCAGCGCCCGGGCCGCGGCCTGCGCGAAGGCCCCGCCCGAGCCGATCGCCATCAGGTCGTTCTCGGGCTCGATCACGTCGCCGTTGCCCGAGATGACCAGCGAATGCGTCGCGTCGGCCACGCACAGCAGCGCCTCGAGCCGGCGCAGGCTGCGGTCGGTGCGCCAGTCCTTGGCGAGCTCGATGGCGGCGCGCGTCAGGTTGCCGTATTGCTGCAGCTTGGCCTCGAAGCGCTCGAACAGCGTGAACGCGTCCGCGGTGCCGCCGGCGAAGCCCGCGAGCACGCGGCCCTCGTGCAGGCGGCGCACCTTGCGGGCGTTGCCCTTCATCACGGTGTTGCCGAGCGTGACCTGGCCGTCGCCGCCCATCGCGACCTGCCCGTCGCGGCGCACGCAGAGAATGGTGGTGCCGTGGGGATCAAACGTCGCCATCCGGGGGTCTCCTGCGGCGCGCCCGGGGATGGGCTGCGTCGTATGTCTTGGCGAGATGCTGGAAATCAAGGTGCGTGTAGATCTGCGTCGTGCCGATGTTGGCGTGGCCGAGCAGCTCCTGCACGGCGCGCAGGTCGCCCGAGGACTCGAGCAGGTGCGAGGCGAAGGAGTGGCGGAACAGGTGCGGGTGGACGTGCTCCGGCAGCCCCTGCAGCCGCGCCCAGTGGGCGATGCGCCGCTGCACGATGCGCGGCCCGAGCCGGCGCCCATTCACGCCCACGAACACCGCCGTTTCCTCGATCGACGCCAGCGCGGCACGCTCTCGCATCCAGCGTCCGAGCGCCTCGAGGGCCTGCCGCCCGACCGGGACGATGCGCGTCTTGCGGCCCTTGCCCAGCACGCGCACCGTGCGGTCGCGCAGGTCGAGGTCGGCGAGGTCGAGGCCGATCAGCTCCGAGAGCCGCAGCCCGGACGAATAGAACAGCTCCATGATCGCCTTGTCGCGCACGCCGAGACGCTCGTCGCTGCGGAACGCGAGCAGCCGGGCCATGGTGTCGGCGTCGAGCGTGGTCGGCAGGTGCTTGCCGACCTTCGGCGCCTGCACGCCTGCGGCCGGGTCGTGGCGCAGCTCGCCCTCGCGGATCAGGTAGCGGCACAGGCTGCGCACCGCCGAGAGGCGACGCTGGATGCTGCGCGGCGCGAGGCCGCGGCGGTGGCACTGCGCGGCGAAGCTGCGCACGTGCTGCGTGTCGAGTGCGTCCCAGTTATCTACGCCCTGCGCGTCGCAATAGTCGAGCAGGGCCGCGAGGTCGCGGCCGTAGCTGCTCGAGGTGTGCGGCGAGAGCCGGCGTTCGTTGCGCAGGTTGGCGAGGAATCGGTCCACGCCGTCGGCGAGCGCCTCGCTCATGCGTCGCGGGCGGCGAGGGCCTCGCTGACGAGCTCGCCGATGCGGACCAGGAAATCCGTGCTCATGGTCGGCAGGAAGCGCTCGGTGTCGTGGCTCGCGATGGCGACCAGCCCAAGCGAGGCCCGCTCGCCGAGCGGGACGAGCGCCGCCGAGCCGAGCTGCCGACCCTCGGTGCCGAACAGGAACTCGCGCTGCGCCTCGCGGATCTGGCCGCTGCGCGGCCGTGCCGACTCGAAGAACGTTTCGAACACCTTGAGGTCCGGGCTGCCGCGGGGAACGTAGCGGACGTGGGTGCCGGGCTGGCCGGCGAGCGCCGAGTACGCCGCCTCCGTGAGCAGCGTCACCGAGCGCGAGGCGCCGAAATCCTCGCGCAGCGAGGTCTCGAGCGCGGCCAGCACGGCCGCGCGGTTGCCCGCCCGGAGCAGGCGGCGGGTGAGGCGGTGCATGCGATCGGCGATGGTGTCGTTGGCCCGGCCGTTCTCGATGAGCTCGTGCAGCTTCAACTCGAGCGAGGCGTGGCGCTCGCGCAGCACCAGCATCTGGCGCTCCACCAGCGAGATCGCCGCACTGCCGCGCTGGTGCGGCAGGTTGAGCCGCGCCAGCACGGCCGGGTGGCGCTCGAAGAACTCCGGGTGAGCCGTGAGGTGCTCGACGACCTGCTCCTCCGCGAGGCGGCCCGACTCGACGTCGCGCATCGACTGCTTGCTCATGCTGCTCTCCCTGGAGCGTCGGGAATGTCCACGTGGCCCTCGTAGGTCGTATCCGCCGGACCGGTGAGCCAGATCGGCTCGCCCGGCCCCGGCCACTGCACGATGAGCCGGCCGCCGGGCAGATCCACCTGGACCTCCTCGGCGAGCGGGCCGTGACGGCGGCCCACCGCGACGGCGGCGCAGGCGCCGGTGCCGCAGGCCTGCGTCTCGCCCGCGCCGCGCTCGAACACGCGCAGGCGCACGTGGTCGGGCGAGACGATCTCGAGGAAGCCTACGTTGACCCGGCGCGGAAAGCGCGCGTGATTCTCCATGGCGGGTCCGACGGTGTCCACCGGTGCGTCGCGCACGGAGCGCACGCGGATCACGGCGTGCGGATTGCCGATGGCGACCGCGCCGAACTCGACCGGCCCGGAGGGCAGCTCGAGGTGGTAGCTCGGCGCCTCGGCATCCGCATCGAAGGGCAGCGCGCGCGGGTCGAAGTCGGGCACGCCCATTGCGACGGAGACGAGCCCGTCGTCGCGCAGCCGCGCTTCCACGAGACCGCCGGGGCTGTCGAGCACCAGCGTGCGGCCGCGCACTTCGCTGCGGCTCGCGACGAGACGCGCGATGCAGCGCGCGCCGTTGCCGCACTGCTCGACCTCCGAGCCGTCGGCGTTAAAGATCCGGTAGTAGACGTCGGTACCGGCTCGGCGCGGCGGCCCCAGAACCAGCGCCTGGTCGAAGCCGATGCCGGTGCGCCGGTCGGCGAGGCGACGCAGCGCGGCGGGCGAGGGCAGTCGGGCAGCATCGGCGGCTTCGAAGACGATGAAGTCGTTGCCGAGTCCATGCATCTTCGTGAAGGCGAGTCGCATCCCGGAAGCATAGCCCAATCCGTGGCTCAGCCCGGGTGGGCGCGCATCCCGGCGAGACTCGCGGCGATGCCGTCGTCCAGGCGCGCGTAGCGCGGCACGACGCCGAGTTCCTCGCGCATGCGGCGGTTGTCCACCTGCCTCGACTCGACCAGGAACGCGAGCATCCCCGCACTGATGCGCCCGGAGGCCTCGGCGAGCGCCACCAGCGGGGGCGGCGGCAGGCCGGCCAGCGCGGCCGTGCGCTGCAGGTACTCCGTGGTGCTCGCGGAATTGCCGTCGGTGACGTTGAACACGCCCTGCACCGGCCGCTCGAGCGCCGCGATGCACGCTGTCACGAGATCGTCCACGTGGATGCGGTTGCCCGGGCCCGCATCCTCCGGACGCAGCGCGGGCTCGCCGCGCGCGAGCCGCTCGAGCGGCAGCCGGTGCGGACCGTAGATGCCGGGCACCCGCAGCACGACGGCGCGCACGCCCCGAGCCCCGCACCACGTCGTCGCAGCGTCCTCCGCGGCCACGCGGCGGCGCGAGCGGTCGTTGGCCGGCGCCACGGGACTCGCCTCGGTGACCGTGGCGCCGCCGGTGTCGCCGTAGACGCCCGTGGTGCTCATGTACAGGAACGCGGCCGGTCGCGCCGGACCCAGCGCCGCGAGGAAGCGCGCGAGCCGCGGATCGTCGTCGCCGCGGTCGGGCGGCGGCGCGAGGTAGACGATCGCCGCGCCGTCCGCAGCCGTCGCGAGTGCCACGGCCTGGGGTCCTGGGTCGATGGGCGCGTCGAGGTCGGCCCGCACGGTGGCGAGGCCCTCGGCCTCGAGCCTGGCCGCGGCGCCCGCCGACCGCGCCGTCGCCACGACCCGCCACGCGGACCGGAGGCGCCCGGCGAGGCGCAGCCCCGTGTAGCCGCAGCCGATGATCAGGCAGATGCGATCCATTCGGCGAGGATACGCGAACGGACCGGCACACCCGGCGCATCCCCGCCTCGTGGCATCCTTCTCGCCATGCCCCAGGTCACGCTCGTCCCCACTGGCCAGACTTTCACCGCCGACAGCGGCGAGCCGGTACTCGCCGCCGCGCTGCGCGCCGGCCTCAACCTGCCGCACAGTTGCAAGGGCGGGCACTGCGCTTCCTGCCGCGCCCGCGTGCTCGAGGGCGAGTTCGCCTACCCGGGCCCGCGGCCGCCGGGCCTGACCGACGAGGAAGCGCGCGAAGGCTTCGCACTGCTCTGCCAGGCCCGCGCGCTCACCGACCTGCGCGTCGAGACGCGCGAGGTGCGCCCCGCGCCCGATGTGGAAGTGAAGAGCCTGCCCTGCCGCATCGAGCGCATGGACCTCCTGGCCCCCGACGTCATGGCGGTGTTCCTGCGCCTGCCGGCGGTCGAGGAACTGCACTTCCGACCGGGGCAGTACCTCGACGTGATGATCTCGGAAGGCCGCCGGCGCAGCTTCTCGATCGCGAGCGCGCCGGCGGACGGCCGCCTGGTCGAGCTGCACGTGCGCCGCGCCTCGAAGAGCGGCTTCACGGCCCAGCTGTTCGACAGCCTGCGCGCCGGCACGCTGCTGCGCATCGAGGGTCCGCTCGGGCAGTTCTGGCTGCGCACCGAATCGCCGCGTCCCGCGCTCATGGTCGGCGGGGGCACGGGCTACGCGCCGCTGCGGGCGATGCTGCGCCAGCTGATCGCGACCGGTGACCGCCGGCCGGTGACGCTGTACTGGGGTGCAGCCGAGGCGAGCGGGCTGTACGAGCACGACTGGCTCGAGCGCCTCGCGCGCGAGCGCCCGGGATTCCGCTACTGCCCCGTGCTGTCGGGCCCGACGTCGCCGGACACGCCGTGGAGCGGACGCCGCGGGCTGGTGCACGAGGCGGTGCTCGCCGACGGCGTGGACCTGGCGGCCTGCGACGTGTATGCGAGCGGACCGCCCGGGCTGGTCGAAGCAATCCGGACCGGCTTCGTGGAACGCGGTCTTCCCCGCGAGCAGCTCTTCTTCGATTCGTTCGACTACGCGCCGGACACGCTTGCGAAGCTCGCCGGTGCGGGCGTCGCAACGCCCTGACCCGACGCGCCCCGCCTCAGTGCCGCCGCAGGCGCACGCGCGGCAGGTTGGGTCGCCGGCCGACCGAGCGCGTCACGGATTCACGCAGGCAGCGAGCAGCCGCGTCGCGCTCGCCCATCTGCTCGAGCAGGTCGGCGAGGATCAGGCTGTTCTCCGCGTTGGGTCGCCGCGCGAGGCTGACCTCCAGGTAGCTACGGGCCTTGCCGAAGAGCTCGGCCCGCAGGCACAGGCGGGCGCAGCTCGCCAGCAGTTCGGGGTCCTCGGGGCGCTGGCGCAGCCAGCCCTCGGCGCGTTCGAGCGGCACGAGCGGGTTGTCGAGGACCAGCTCGCCGTACAGGCGGATGGCGCTCGTGTCCGGGGACTGCTCGATCAGCTCCCGCAGCGCGCGCTCGGCCGCCGGATGGTCGCCGCAGGCCATGGCGGCGCGCGCGTAGGCCGCGACGGACTGCGGCAGCTTGCGGGCCGCGCGCGGCACGTCGGACCACGCCTTCTCGAGCGCGGCCGCGTCGCGCCGCTCGGCGGCGGAGCGCACGTCCGCCAGCCTCACGACCGCGAGCAGCTCGTCGACCTGTGCCTGCGGCAGTTCCTTGGTCGCCTGCAGCCGCGGCGCGAGCTGCCGCAGCCGGTCGCTACGGCCGAGCTGTTGGCACAGCCGTGCCATCAGTTCGAGGCCGCGCGAGTTGAGGTCGCCGGAGGCGTCGAGCTGTTCTAGGGTCTGCAGGGCCGCCTCGTCCTGGCCCCGCCGCATCTGCATCTCCGCGAGCGTGATGAGTGCCGCCGCCCGCGCCTCGGGCGCTTCCTCCTGGGCACGCGACAGCCATTCGTCGCGGCGGTCGGTGGCGTCGAGGAGGTCGGCGGCGCGCGCCGCCACCAGGTAGTTCGCGGCCGGGGAGTCCGAGTCCGGCGCCGCCCGGCTCAGCAGTTCCTCGGCGCTCTTCCACTGGCCGGCGGCGAGTTCGAGTACGCCGCGTTGCGTGTCGTCGCGGGCGCGCCGCCGCCGCCGCTCGGCGCGCAACTGCGCGAGCCGCCGGCGCGACGCAAACGCGCGCATCAGCAGGGCCGCGACGGCGTAGGCGCCCGCAACCAGCAGCACGAACACGGGCAGCGTGGTCTCGAACAGCGTGCGCCCGAGGCGGATCGCGACGTAGCCGGGGTCCGTGAGCAGCAGGTGCGCCAGCAGCCCGCCGCCGACGAGCGCCAGAGCGGCGATCACGGCGCCTCTCATGGTTTCGGCGCGCTGGGCGGCGGAGCGCTGGCGCGGATGACGGACTGCAGGAGGCTGCCCGCTTCACCGACGCGCGGCAGCGCCGGGTCGATGTTGATCTCCGCGAGCGCCGCGATCTCGGCCAGGGCGCCGGCGACTTCCGGGCGCGCGGTATCGAAGTACTGCTCGATCCACGCGCCGGCCGCGCGCAGCGACTGGGCGAAGGCGGCGCCGTCGGGTCGCATAGCCGCGATACGCGCGGAGAACAGCAGCAACTCGAGGTGCTGGCGCCGCAGCGAGTCCTCCTCCTGCGTCACGAGGCGGGCGGTGGCAGGCTCGATGCGCCGCAGCGAGACGAGGTCGCGCGCCGCCTGCCCGATGCGCCTCCACGCGCGCGCCAGGGCCCCATCCGCCTCGACCTCCCGTCGCGTGCGCCGCACTTCCGACACCGGCATGCCGATGACCGGCAGCGTGGGCACGGCATCCTCCAGCCGGCCGATGCGATTCAGGATCTCGGCCAGCTCGGGCAGCTGCACGGCGCGCAGTCCGGCGATCTCGGTGCCCAGCTTCGCCCGCACCTCGAGCAGCGCCGTGTCGTCGAGCGTGGCCAGCCGTCCGTCGGCCGACTCCATCGCTGCAATCGCGGTCTGCACGTCGCCCTCGAGTTCGATACGCCGCTCGGCGAGCTCGAGCAGGTACAGGGCCTCGGCGCGCACCCATGCGCGCTGCGGCGCGTCGGTGCGCGCCCGCAGCTCCTCGACGCTCCGGCCGAGTTCCTCGACCTGCGCGGGCACCTCGCGCAGCCCCTGCAACTCGTTGCGCCACGTGGCGCGGCTCGATTCGAGATCCGCCGTTAGCCACTGCAGCCGCCCGTCGAGCTTGTCCTGCGTGGCGCGCAGCTCCGCGATCTGGCCGCGCAGCCGATCGTAGCGCGTGTCGTGGCGCTCGATGCGCCAGTTCGCGTAGAGGGCGAGCAGCAGGCCGAGCACGGCGAGCGCCACCAGCATCGGGCTCACGCCCCGGCCCGGGCGGCGCGCATTGAGGTCGGTGGAAAGGGATTCGATTTCGGCGGACATCGGCGTGGAATCGCGGGCGGCGAGGGCCCGCGGATGCTATCACGGCGGCACGGAACGTCCGTCCGGCGGGTCGCCCGGCGCGACGGATCCGGGCAGCGCCGCGGCCATCGCCGCGTCCTCAGCGCTCGCGGCGATCCGCAATGGCCCGCGCCAGTCGTGTGACCTCGCCGACGCCGCGACCCGCTCGCCCGGCACCAGCAACGTGGCGTCGCGCAGGCCCGGCAGCCGCGCGTCGGGGACGGCCCCGAGCAACGCGGCCAGCGATTCGGCGCTGGTGACGGCGACCACGACCGGCCCCGCGCCGCAGGCGCGTTGCAGCTCGGCGAGCGAGCTCGGGTCCGGGACGGCGGGCACGCGCCGGTACAGGTCGCCGGTCGCGACGGTGGCCCCGCGCCGCTCCAGCTCCTCGCGCAGCAGCGTGCGGCCGCCCTCGCCCTTGAGGACCAGGATGCGCTGCCCGGCGACGCGCGCGAACGGCTCGAGGGCGAGCAGCCCTTCCGAGTCCGCCGTCGCTCCAGGCACGGCCTGCACGACGACGCCGCGCTCCGCGAGCGCGCGCGCCGTGCCGCGACCGACCGCCGCGACGCGCGTGCGCGCTGGGTGCGGCAGTTGCCGCCACGACGACTCCACCGCGTTGGCGCTCGTGTAGATCGTCCAGTCGAAGGCGTCGGGCGCGAGCCGTGCGCGCGCCTCGGCGTCGAGCTCGACCGGATCGATCTCGAGCGCCGGCAGCAGCAGCGGCGTGGCGCCCGCCTCGCTGACCAGCGCAGCGAACCGCGTCGCCTGTGCGCGCGGCCGCGTGACGACGACGGTCACGCCGGCGAGCGATCCGGTCACGAGGCCGCCGTGGCCTCGTGCGCGAGGCGCTCGAGCAGTGCCCCCGCGCCAGCCGCCTGCATCCGCGCGGCCAGCCGGCGGCCCATCGCCTCCGCGTCGGCCGCAAGGCCGCGCTCCGCGTCGCGGTACACCTCGCCGCCGTCGGGCGCGCCGACGAAGCCGCGCAGCTCGAGCGCGTCGCCGGCAAGCTGCGCATGCGCCGCGATCGGCGAGTGGCAGCTTCCGCCCAGTGCCTGCGCGTAGGCGCGCTCGGCGCGCAGGCGCACGAAGGATTCCTCGTGGTGCAGCGCCGCGAGCGCCCGGCGGCTCGACGCGTCGTCCTCGCGGCACTCGATGCCGATCACGCCCTGCCCGACGGCCGGCAGCGACAGGTCGAGGTCGAGCTGCTGGGTGATGCGCGCGCCGAGGCCGAGGCGCTCGAGGCCGGCGCAGGCGAGCAGGATCGCGTCGAGCGCGCCTTCCTCGAGGCGGCGCAGGCGCGTGTCCACGTTGCCGCGCAGCAGCTCGAGGCGCAGGTCCGGTCGGGCATGCCGCAGCTGCGCCTGGCGCCGCGGGCTCGAGGTGCCGACCCGCGCACCGTCGGGCAGGTCCGCGAAGCGGGCGTGGCGCAGCGACAGGAACGCGTCGAGCGGGTTGGCGCGCGGCAGCACGGCCGCGATGCAGAAGCCCGGCGGCAGCTCGCTCGGCACGTCCTTCATGGAGTGCACGGCGATGTCGGCCCGGCCCTCCTGCATGGCCACCTCGAGCTCCTTTACGAACAGGCCCTTGCCGCCCACCTCGGCGAGCGCGCGGTCCTGCACGCGGTCGCCCTGCGTGGTCATCGGCACGAGTTCGACCGGGAGTTCCGGGTGGGCGGCGCGCAGCAGGGCCGCGACGTGTTCGGCCTGCCAGAGCGCGAGCTGGCTGCGGCGGGTGGCGATGCGTAGCGGGTTCGACAAGGCGTTCTCCAGGAAACGGAAGCTCAGGCGTCGCCTTCCTCGACCTTGCGTCGCTCGAGCTCGAAGCGGAACAGCGCGATCAGCAGGCCGAGCACGATCGGGCCGAGGAACAAGCCAATGAAACCGAAGGCAGCGAGGCCGCCGATGACGCCGACGAACACGGCCAGGGTCGGCACTTCGGCGCGCCCGGAGATCAGCAGCGGGCGCAGCAGGTTGTCCACGAGGCCGACGACGATCGAGCCCCACAGCGCGAGGAAGATCGCGTAGCCCGTCTCGCCGCGCGCGGCGAGCCAGATCGCGCCCGGGATCCACAGCAGCGCCGGGCCCACCATCGGCACGAGCGCGAGGATGACGCCGAGCACGCCGAACACCAGCGGGGAGGGCAGGCCGGCGATCCAGAAGCCGACGCCGAGCAGCACGCCCTGCGCGACGGCGGTGAGGCCGAGGCCGAGGAACACGGCGCGGGTCATGTCCGTGAGGTGCCGCTGCAGAAGGGCGCGGCGCCTGCCCTCGATCGGCAGCAGGCTCACGACCTGCTGCGCCATCGCTGGGCCGTCGCGCAGCACGAAGAACAGCACGAACAGCATCATCACGAAGCTGACCGTGGTGCCGAGCGCGCCCATCACGAACGATCCGCCCGAGGACATCACCAGCTGGAGCAGGCGCTGCAATCCCTCGGTGACCCACTCCTGCAGCTGCAGGAGGGTCAGGCCGGTGTTCGCCTCGATCCACAGCACGGCCTCGCCGATCCAGGGAAGCTTCTCGAGGTCGAAATCGGAGGCCTCTCCACGGCCCGGTACCCGCGCCTCCAACCGGCGCAGCAACTGCGCGGCCTGGGCCCCGACGGCACCGGCCGTGATCGCGAGCGGCACCATGAAGAGCACGACGGTCAGCAGCGTGGTGATCGAGCTGGCGAGCCGCACCCGCCCGCCGAGGCGCTGCGTGAGGCGCAGGTTGAGCGGCGCCAGCAGGCCGCCGAGCAGCAGCGCCCATACCAGCGGCTGCCACAGTGGCGTGACGATGCGCCACACGAGGTAGCCGAGGGCGGCGGCGAGCAGCAGCCCTCCGAGGCGCGCGTACAGGCGCCGCTCGGACGCCTCTGCCGGGTCCGGGAGCGTCACGGTCGATTCGCCGAACTCGTCGCTGGGCTTGCCCACTCAGTGGCCCCCTCTAAGCTGGCGCAGCGCCTGAGCGGCATGGCGACGGCTCACCGGCAGCGGCGCACCCGAGCCCGCGATCCGCACGAGGTACTGTCCCTCGGCATTGCGCTCCACGGCGGTCACGTGCCGGACGGCGACCAGCGAGTTGCGGTGGATGCGCACGAAGTCGGGCGCGAACTCGGCCGCGAGCGCCCGCAGCGACTCCTCGATCAGCCCCTCGCCGCCACGGTGGTGGACCGTCACGTACTTCTGTCCCGCGGCGAAATAGAGCACGTCCTCCAGTGGAATCATGCTGACCCGATGGCCGATGCGCACGCAGAGCTGCGTGCGCCGGCGCCCCAGCTGCGACTGCTCGGCGAGCCGGAGCAGCTGCGGCGAGGCGACGCGCGCGGCGTGGCGCACGGCCCGGACCAGTTTCTCGCGGCGCACGGGTTTCAGCAGGTAGCCCACCGCCTGCGCCTCGAACGCCTCGAGCGCGTGCTCGTCGTAGGCCGTGGTGAAGATCACCGCCGGCGGATCGTCGAAGGCGGTCAGGTGGCGGGCCGCCTCGATGCCGTCCATGCCCGGCATGCGGATGTCGAGCAGCACCACGTCGGGCGCGAGGCGCTCGCACAGCGCGACCGCCTCGTTGCCGTTGGTCGCCTCGCCGACGACCGCGACCTCGCTGAGGTCCTCGAGCAGGTGGCGCAGCCGCTCGCGTGCCGGCGACTCGTCGTCGACGATCAGCAGGCGTATGCGGTCGGACTCGGGAGCGGTGTCCATCATGGGCGGGCGGCATTCTGCGTCGGCGCGGCCCGCCCTGTCACCACCGCCCGCCCGCGGCGCCCGCCGTCTCGACGACTGCGGGGAAGCGCAGCGTCACCGTGTAGAGCGCGTCGCGTTCCGCGACCTCGACGGAGGCGCGACCGGGGAAGGCGAGCTCGAGCCGCTGGCGGATGTTGTCGAGCGCCATGCGGTTGCCGCTGCGCACCGCGCGCGCAGTCTCAGAGACGGGATTGGCGATCTCGATCACCACCTCGTCGCCGTCGAGCCGGCCGTCCACGGTCACGACGCCGCCTTCCGGCAGCGGCTCGATGCCGTGGCCGATGGCGTTCTCGAGCAGCGGCTGCAGCAGCAGGCTCGGGACGATGGCCTGCGGCGGCAGCTCGCCCACGTGCCAGCGCACCTGCAGGCGGTCGCCGAGGCGCAGCTGCTCCATGCGCTGGTACAGCCGCGCCACCTCGAGCTCCTCGCGCAGCGGGATCTGGGCGCGCGACTCGGAGAGGCTCACGCGGAACAGGTCGGCAAGGTCCTCGATCGCTTCCTCGGCGCGTTCGGGCGCGCTGCGCGTGAGCGAGGCGATGGTGTTGAGGCTGTTGAAGAGGAAGTGCGGCCGGATGCGCGCCTGCAGCGCGCGGATGCGCGAGCGGGCCTCGAGCTCGACGCTGCGCTTCCATTCGTGAGCGACGTAGAAGTAGCGCAGCGTGAGGCCGCCGACGATCGCGGCGATGCCGAGGTTCGGCAGCAGGAACGCCCAGTGCCGGGCGGGGAACAGGCCCGAGGGCACGCCGATCCGGCCCTCCCACCAGCGACCGAACCAGTACACCCCCTCGGAGACGAGGCCCACCGTAAGCACGATCAGCACCAGCGCCACCGCCGACGACTCGGCGGGCGAGCGCCGTGCGAGCCAGGGCCGCGAGCGGCACAGCACCGCGGCGCACAGCAGGCCGGTCCAGAGCAGGTAGACGGAGGTGCGCGCGAGCTCGACCCAGAACTCGCCGCGCGCTGCGTGCCGTGCGAGCGCAAGCACCACCGCGAGCAGCACCGCGACCAGCACGATGGCGAGCACCGCCGGGGCGCGGCAGAAGTCCGGCAGGTAAGCGCTCTGCCCGCCGCCGGCGGGCGCCGCGCCGCGCTCGCTCATCGAGGCGGCGGATCGCCGTCCGCAGTGCCTCCGGCCGCGAACAGCGCGTCCTTGAGGCGGAAGATCGTCGAGATGTCCTCGTCGCCGTGGCCCTGCTCGATCAGCCGCCGGTAGTGCAGCAGCGTCATCTCGATCACCGGCAGCTGCACGCCGTGGCGCGCCGCCATGTCGCGGCAGATCTGCAGGTCCTTCTCGTGCAGGCGGACGCGGAAGCCTGGGGGGTATGAGTCACGCACCATGTTCGGCGCGCGATGCACGAAGTACCAGCTCGAGCCCGCGCCCTGGCCGAGGGTGTCGATCAGCCGGTCGAGCGGCAGGCCCTCGGCCTTGGCGAAGGCCATCGCCTCGGCCACCGCCTGGATGATGCCGGCGCACATGATCTGGTTGGTGGCCTTGGCGGCCTGGCCCGCGCCGCTCGCCCCGAAGTGCGTGACCGCGCGGCCCATGGCGGCCAGCACCGGACGGGCGCGCTCGAATGCCTCGGCGGAGCCACCGACCATGATCGCGAGCCTAGCGTCGCGCGCGCCCTCGACGCCGCCGCTGACCGGCGCGTCGAGGAACTCCACGCCCTTCGCTGCCAGCCGACGCGCGGCCTCGCGGGCCGTGTCGGCGGAAACGGTCGAGCAGTCCACGACGATCGAGCCCGGGCGCAGGCCCGGGGCCATCGCGTCCACGACCTCGAGCACGTCGGCGTCGGCCGAGACGCAAAGCACCACCACGTCGCAGCGGCCGGCGAGATCGGCGGGGCTCGCGGCGTCGTGGACCGCGAGCTCGGCGGCCAGCTCGGTTGCGATCGAGGCGTTGCGGTTCCAGACGGCCTTGAGCAGGCCGGTGCGGTGCAGGTTGCGGGCCATGCCGCGCCCCATGGCGCCGAGCCCGATGAAGCCGGCGGTGATGTCCACCTCAGGCGCGTCTGTCACAGGCCGGCGCAGACCACGTCGACGGTCTTCTTGGCGTCGGCGCGCGTGCCGTCGATCTCCTCGGAGGACAGGTACCGGCGCTGCCCGTCCGGGCCTTCCTCGTAGAGACGGATCGCGTTGAGGGTCGCCTCGTAGCGGGTCCGGGCCTCGACGCAGCGCTTGGCGCGGTCCTCGGCGGTGATCTCGCGCGCCTTGGCGATGTCGGTCGCCTGCGCCTGCGCCTTGGCGGACGCTTCACTGTCGGCCGCGTATTTCTGCATCTGCTCGTCGTAGCGCGCCTGCACCTCGGACGCGTCGGTGGAACTGCTCTTCACGCCAAGCTTCTCGGCCGGCAGGGTGGCTGGGCGGTCCGTGTACACGGGGGTGCCGCTGGCATCCCGGGTCACGTACACCTCACCGGCAAGAGCTGCGCCGCTCATCAGCAGCCCGGCGATGATCGCTTGCATCCTTCTCATGACTACCGTCTCCATTGGCGCGGTGGCGAGTGTAGCAGGACCACCGCGGAAGGCCGCCAGAGTGCCGTGCGGCGCGCACCGCGGCATGCCTGGGCTGCGATTATGTGAAGCAGTCGACCGTTCGTCGCTCCCGGCCCGCCGCTCGTCGGGAAACTGTTGGAAGATCCGCTCCTGCAACCTAGCCTCACTCCGCGAGGCACCGGACCAGTCATGAAGAAGCACAAGGGTTTTACGCTCATCGAGCTGATGATCACGATCGTGATCGTGGCCATCCTGGCGTCGATCGCCATCCCGAGCTACCGGCAGTACGTGATTCGCGGGAATCGCACGGCAGCGCAGGCTGCGATGATGGAGATCGCCACCCGGCAGCAGCAGTTCTTCGTGGCGAACCGGACGTATGCGACAGCGGCGCAGCTCGGGTTCGCGTTGCCGCCGGAGGTGGTAGAGAACTACGACTTCGCGATCGCACCGGACGACGGACCGCCACCGGGCTTCCTGATCACGTTCACGCCGAAGGGCGGGCAGGCCGGCGACGTAACACTCACGCTCGACAGTGAAGGGGACAAGGGTCCCGCCGAGAAATGGAAGTAGCAACCCAAACCCGATCTCATTCCCAGCGCGGCGTCACTCTCGTAGAGGTGTTGGTCACGATGGTGATCCTGTCCATCGGGCTGCTCGGCCTCGTGGCGCTGCAGGCCCGAGTGCAGATCCTGCAGGCCGAGGCGTACCAGCGCGCGCAGGCGCTCATGCTGCTGAAGGACATGGCGGGGCGGATCGCCAGCAACCGTAACAATGCGGATGCATACCTCATCGATCCGGACGCCCCAATCGGCGCGGCCGTCGTTGGAGAAGATGACGTGTGCCCCGCCGCGGGCGCAGAGCGGCATGCGGCCGATCTCGCCGAGTGGTGTGCCGCGCTCCAGGGCGCCAGCGAAACGCTGGGCGACGGCAACAACGTGGGCGCGATGGTCGGCGGACGCGGCTGCGTCGAGGACGTCGGGGACGGCGAGTACCTCGTGACCGTTGCGTGGCAGGGGCTTGCGCCGATCTCTGCGCCGCCCGAGAGCGTCGCGTGCGGCGCGGGTCTCTACGACGGCGCGGACGACGATTCGCCCTGCACCGGCGACCTGTGCCGACGCGTCGTTACGACGGTCGTCATCATCCCACCGCTGACGTGATGGCCATGGACATGGACTCAACCATCGACCGTCGCATTTCTGGCGCGATTTCGCGGCAGGCGGGGTTCGGACTCGTGGAATTGATGATCTCGATCACCATCGGCCTCGTGATGCTGGCCGCGCTCGTGGCCCTGTTCGTCAATTCGAGCAGAAACAACCGTGAGATGGCCACCGCGAACAGCGTGATCGAGAACGGGCGCTTCGCGATCGAGCTGCTCGAAAGCGATATCGTCCATGCGGGCTATTGGGGCACCTACGTTCCGGACTTCGACGACCCGACCCGGGACGAAGCCGCTCCGACCAGCACGCCCACTGGCGTACCCGCCCTCTGTGAGGCCTTCGTCGAGGCGGCCTGGGTCACGGGCACGGCGACGGTAAACAACCTGATCGGCATACCGATCCAGGCCTTCGAAAGCGATACGGCGGTTTGTCCTGATCCGGGCGTCCTGGAGGATGCGGTGCCCGGGACGGACGTCATCGTGCTGCGGCACGCGGAGCGCTGCGCTCCGGGCGTCGGCAGTTGCGATGCGGACGATCCGGCGAATCCCGAACTCTTCATTCAGGCGAGTCTGTGCGACGAGGAAGCCCCGGACGACCCGTATGCGTTCGGCCTGACGGATGCGGCGCCCTTCGATCCCCCATTCACGCTCATGCGGCGCAGTTGCGATGTGGCTGAACCGGCCGAGAAACGAAGATTCGTTTCATATATTTACTACGTGCGGAATTACCTGACGCCAGAGGGCGTTGTCATCCCCACGCTGGTGCGCTCGGAGTTCGATCTGGTCGGCGGCGTGTACGCCTACCAGCAGCCGGTTCAGCTGATCGAGGGTATCGACGGGCTGTGGGTGGAATTCGGCGTAGACAACGTGAGCATCACGGGCGACCTCGTGGACAACACTGCGGCTGTCGAGTGGGAGGACGAGGATACTAAGGAGCGCGCGACGAATCGTGGGGACGGCAGCCCCGACGGAGATTTCATACGTTGCGAACCCTGCGACGACGCCGACGCCCTGATGAACGTCACCGCGGCAAAGATCTACGTGCTCGCTCGCAGTCGGGAGCCGACCGTCGGCTACACGGACGCGAAGACCTACCTCGTGGGCCAGGCCGGTGAAGTCGGTCCGTTCGACGACGGCTTCAAGCGTCATGTCTATTCCACCACTGTGCGACTGCCGAACGTGTCCGGCAGGAGGGAGCGGCCGTGAGTCTCGCGTCACGCAATCGTCAACGCGGTGCGGCGCTGGTGGTAAGCCTCATCATGCTGGTGCTTATCACCCTGCTAGTGATCACGGCGCTGAACCTGGGCTCGGCCAATTTCCGCGCCGTCAGCAACACGCAGTTCCGCGACCAGGCGATCGCGGCGGCCAACGCGGCGATCCAGACCCGCATCGGCTCGACCTTCGACGCCGCCCCCGTGATGACCCGAGTCCCTGTGGACATCGATAACGACGGCACGACCGACTATCTCGTCGCGGTCACACCCACCTGCATCAGCGCGGCGGTCGCCGACAGCGCCGCACAGAGCAGCGTGAAGCTGCCCGCACAGATGTCCCTGGCGTCGACCTGGAACACGGTCTGGGACGTTGCTGCCGCGGTGACGGACGAGGACACCGGGGCGACGGTCAACGTCCGCGCCGGCGTGCGGGTACTTCTGAACCAAGCCGAGCGGGACACCGCCTGTCCCGAGGTCTGAGAGAAACACCATGAACACCATTCGTAGCGCTTTCCTGCTCGCGGCCGGCCTGCTGGCGTTCTGGCGGCCGGCGATCGCGGAGGACATCGACCTCTTCGTGCGGGCGAATCCGGTCTCGGACCCCCCGAACGTGTTGTTCGTCATCGACAACGCGGCAAACTTTTCCTCGAGTTCCGATTCACGCTGCAGCATCGACGGCGTGTTCACCGCCATGGACAAGACGGTCGGTGGCATCGAGCAGTGTGCGCTCCACAAGGTGATCTCGGAGCTTCCTGCCGATTCCGTCAACATCGGCGTCATGGTCTACAACGCGTCCAACGTGGTGGATCACCTCGGTGTCGAATGTTTCAAGGTCGAGGCGGCGAGACCGGGCGGTTGCCTCGTGTATCCGATGTCTCCGATGACCGAGGAGAACAAGGTCAAGCTGCTCGCCTGGATCAAGAGCTGGAAGACGAGCGGTTCGGGCGCCGGATACATCAAGGCCAACAGCGAGGCCACCGGTGGCTCCATGCAGGAGGCGTGGGCTTATTTGGCCGGTCGGCAAGGCCTCTCGGGCCGGAACTACGGTGACAACCTGCTGGACGACGCCTGCAACACCTACATCATCTTCATCGGCAATTCGTTTTCCAGTTCCGGGACTCCGGGCGACCAGACCGGGGACAAGGGTCCGCGGAACCCGCTCGAGGGGACCATGGCCGGCGCGAAGGTCCTGATGAATGCCGCCCCCGCGGCAACCCCGGAGCAGAAGATCGTCATGAACAAGACGATCAGCAGCTCCTGCGGCACCGCCACACTCGGAGCCCCGCACGAGAACAAGGGGTACTACGCCGACGAGTGGTCCCGTTACCTGAACGCAAACGGCGTAGTGACGTACACGGTCGGTCTGCTCGGGGACAAGTGCAAGGCCGAATACGCCGGCCTGCTGACGAACATGGCGGACGTCGGCGGCGGCAAGTATTTTCCGACGCGCGACTACGACGAACTGGTGGCGGCCCTCAAGACCGCGCTCAGCGAGATGCTGTCTGTCAACAGCGTTTTCGCCTCCGTGAGCCTTCCGATCAGCGTGAACACCGAGGGCACGTACCTGAACCAGGTCTATATCGGCATGTTCCGGCCGGACAAGGACACCCTGCCGCGCTGGGTGGGTAACCTCAAGCAGTACCGGCTGGGCCGATATCCGCCGCCGGATCTGGCCACGGGTTTCAAGGGCGGACCCGTCAAGCTGGTCGATGCGCGTACTCCGTACAAGGAAGCCATTTCCAAGGCCGGCACCGGCTTCCTCGGCGCCTGCGCCCTGAGCTACTGGACACCGACCATCAGCGACACCTACTGGGCGCTGCTCGTGGAACGGAATTGCGACGAAGGGGCGGGTGTCGATGCGAGGTCCAACACCCCGGACGGTCCGGTCGTCGAGAAGGGCGCCCAAGGCTATACCCTGCGCGGCTCGACGGTCGCGTCGCGAAACCTCAAGACCTGCGGGAATGCGGGCTGCACCGCGATTGGCGACTTCCTCTCTGGCAATGCCGCCATCACCAAGGCGCTGCTTGGCAATGCGGCCATGAGCGATGCCGAGCGCGCGGTCCTGATCGACTGGGCGCGCGGGCTGAACAACCGGGGCAGCGTAGCCGCGCGGGCCGTGGACGACGAGGAGGAGGCCGACGAGAGCTTCGTCGTCGATACGGCGATGCGTCCCTCCGTCCATGGCGACGTGGTGCATTCGCGTCCGGTCGCAATCAATTTCGCGGCCGCCGACGGCGATCCTGCCGAGGTGGTCGTGTTCTACGGTGGCAACGACGGCGTATTGCGGGCCATCAACGGTAACCGTGAGGACGAGATCGACGACGTCGCGGCCGGTCACGAGCTCTGGGGATTCGTCGCGCCCGAGTTCCTCCGGCACGTCAAGCGACTGCGGGACAACAATCCGAACATTGAGGTCAAGGGCAAGGAGGCAGAAGTCGATCGACGGCCCAAGCCCTACGGCTTCGACGGCGCGATCACCGCCCACGCTGAGGGCGACGATCGCTGGATCTTCGCCTCAATGCGTCGCGGTGGACGCATGCTTTACGGGTTCGACGTCTCCGGGATCACCGGGGACGTCGACAGTCCGTCGATCCTCTGGCGCTTCGGTTGCCCGAATCTCGAGGACGACGTCGGGTGCACGCTCGGCGCGACGACGGCGGACATCGGCCAGACCTGGTCCGCGCCGCAGGTTCTCAAGACCAATGGTCACAAGGATGGCGCGGCGCTCAAGCCGATGTTGATGATGGGCGGCGGCTACGACAGTTGCGAGGACGCCGATCCCGACACGTGCGACTCGACCGATGCCACCAAGGGTCGGCGGATCTACGTTCTGGACGCCGCGGCGGGCACGATCCTCAGGACTCTGAACACGGATCGTCCCGTGGCGGCGGACGTGATCGTCGTGCCGGACGGTACGACGGGCCGGGCGAAGTAGGCGTACGCCGTCGATCTGGGCGGCAACGTCTACCGGATCTCGGGCGCAAGTGCGAACACGCCCTTCGGCGACTCTGCACCCGCCGACTGGACGATCACCAAGGTTGCCTCGCTGGGCTGCGCGACGACCGCGCCCTGCGACGCGAACCGGAAATTCATGTACGCGCCCGACGTGGTGCTGGACACGCTGCCGAATGGCTACGTGCTGCTGGTCGGTTCCGGCGACCGTGAGAAGCCGCTGATGGAATACGAATCCGCCTTCGGGCGTCGAGAACTATTTCTTCATGATGCAGGACTTCCCGAACGATCCGGACTGGCTCGCCGATGAGGACGAAGGCCCCTGCGGTGCGCCGTGCATGTGCCTGAGCTCGCTCGTGCCGTGATCGATCGACGACGGACGCCCCGACCGAAGCGGATCTGGCCGCCAAAAAAGGCTGGTACCTCGCCCTCGGAGAGGGCGAACAGGTCGTAACGTCAGCGATCACCGTGTACGGCGGAACCACGTTCAGCACGCATTCGCCGACCGACCCGCGCCGAGGGCTCCTGCACGTCCGACCTCGGCACGGCGCGCGTGTACAACGTCCGCTATGCGAACGCGAGCGCCAAGCAAGCCGGGCGCGGCGAACCGGTTCGAAGTGATCGCCGGCGGCGGCCTGCCGCCTTCACCGGTCGCTGGCCTCGTCCTGATCAGCTGCCAGACGACGGAGAGATCGATTCCGTTCATCATCGGCGCTGACCGGATCTCGCCGCTGCAGGGCGGCGAGCCCGATCAGCCCGACGCTGACGACCGCTGCCCAAGAGCCTCACCTACTGGTACATCGAGAAGTGAGCGGAATGCCGGCCATGATCGAGCCCGTACGTCGTCAGCTTGGAGTCGGAACCCGCGGGGTCGACCGCCCGCGGCTTCACCCTGATCGAACTGATGGTCGCGATCCTGATCCTCGGCAGTCCTGCTCGGAATTGGCGTGCCGTCGTTTCGCGAAGCGGCGCTCGAGCAGCCGTTTGACGTGGCTACGCGAACGACCTGGTCGCCAGCGTGCAGCTCGCGCGCAGCGAGGCGATCAAGCGCAACGCCCGGTGACGCTGTGCGCGTCAAGGACGGTGTGAACTGCGACACGACGCGGGATCGGGCTGGGAGATCGGGCTGGATCGTTCGGGCTGCGGACAGGCACCCTCGAGGTCGACGACTGACGCCGTAGACGACGATGACGCCGTATCGAACGTCACGGAGGCGACGGACGTGACACAGATCGTCAGCTGCCGCCGTCACCGAGACTCCGCCATACGACCCGGAGCTTTACGGTCTGTCGCGGTCCTCCGGTCGGCGCAGGAGTGATGTCGTGACGTTCAGCCCGACCGGCGCGACGACCGTGAGACGCACTACTGCTGGGGTCTGTCCCGAGGCCGGCTGACCGATGGCTGCAGTGTCGCGGATATGGATCCGACACTCGGCAAGTCTAGCCCCCCAGCTACCTGGTTACTCGTTCCGTCCGTCTCACCGCCACAGCACCAGCGGCACCAGCCCCCAAGCCGCCAGTACCGCGCACCACTGCAGCAGCCCCGCGATCGCCGCAAGATCGAGCCGCGCGCCGAGCGTGCCGACCCCGGCCCGCACACGCTGCACGACCCCGACCACCAGCGCCACCGGCAACGCTCCCGTCAGTACCGCCATCGTCACGTTCGCCGGCGTCGGATCCCCGATCGCCAGGAAGGACTGCGTGAGATAGAGGGCCGGCGCCAGCAACAGCAACACGAAACACAGCGCGGGCCAGAGTAACGGTTCGTCGCGCCACGCCCCACGTCGCAGTGCCACCACGCTGCGCACCACACCCACGACCAGCAGGTACGCGAGCGCCACGACGCCCACCGCGGCGCTCACCCAAAGCCCCCAGACACTCATGGCGCTCACGCGCTCCAGCGTCCGCAGACCGTCGCTGACGACCGGCACACCGTCCGTCGTGCGCAGCAGCACGTGCGTCGCCTCGCGGCGATCGGGCGCGCGGAACAGGGCGCCGCCGACCGGCGCCAGCGTCCGGGCGGTTCCCGCGAGCGGTTCGAGGTGCAGCGACTCGCCGTCCCAACGCACGCGGGTAACGCCCACGAGTTCGTCGAGATACGCGAACTGCTCGAAGCGGTTGGGGCGAACCCGATAGAGCCCCTCCCATTCGGCGGGGTCCACGCCCGGCAGTCCGACGGGTTGGAGTGGAGGCGATGCCAGCCCCAGCGCGTCCACGAGCAGCGCATCCACGCGGTCGAACCTGCCATCCTCGGGGTCGCTGTTGAACGCGACGAAAAAGGCCCGCTGTTGCTCCGGGTAGAGGCAGATCGCCGAGCGGAACGTGCCGATGTTGCCGAGATGACAGCGGCCCACGACGCCGTGTCGATCGCGACGCGCGAGCCCAAGTGCGTAGCCGGCCGCGAGTCCCGCGCGCGCCGCTTCGGTCGTAGTCGGGACCGCCATGCCTCGCAGCAGATCGCCGTCCACGAGCACCCGGCCGTCCATCACGCCGTCGCCCATGAGAAAGCTCGCGAAGCGCGCCATGTCCGCCGCAGTCGTGGTGAACTGGCTCGCGGGCCGAACGTGGATCGGGACGGCGGCGCTCGTCGTCTGCGGGTCGAAGTGGCCCATCGCGAGTGTCGGATCGGCCTCCGGACCCGCCTGCGTCACGAACGCGAACGTGCTTCGCGTCATTTCGAGCGGCGACAGCAGTTCGGCGTCGAGCCAAGCCTCGTAGCGCGTGCCGGTCACCGCCTCGATGAGCATCCCGAGCAGCAGGTAGCCCGTGTTGGAGTAGGAGAACCGCTCTCCCGGGGGATGCCGCACGCGCAGGGTGCCGCCCGGGTGCGTGAGGCCGTCGCCCAGCGGCGCGTCCGGGTCCGCGCGCAGCGAGAACACTTGCCACATCCGTGCATCGTCGAGGCCGCCGGTGTGGTCGAGCAGGTGCCGCACCCGCAGCGGCGATTCAGTCTCCCAACGGTTCTCGATCGGCACCCGCGGCAGGTATCGCGCCACCGGCGCGTCGAGGTCGATGCGGCCCAGCGTGACCAGTTGCAGCACGCCCGTGGCGACCAGCGCCTTCGCGACCGAGCCGACCTGCACGCGGTCGTCCGGGGACATGGGCCGCTGGCGCGAAGCGTCGTTCAGGCCGGCAGCACCGATCGTCGTGCCTGCCGGGGTCACGAGCGCCCACGTCGCCCCGACCAGACCCTCTTCGACGAGGGCCGTCTCGATCGACTTCGTGAGGGGGTCGTGCGGATCCTGCGCGCCCGCAGGACCGGCGATCAGTGCGGTGGCGAACGCGCCGCAGAGTGCGGCTGCAAGCCAGGGTCGGACGGCCCGGCGCAAGATCAGAAGCTGCGCAGCGGGTCGCCGAAGCTGCCGGGCTCTGCGACGGCCCTCAACAGGTCCGCCGGACTCGACACCTTCACGGCTTTGGTCGTGCGACGGGCTTCGGACATTGCTTGGTTCCTACGAGTGACGCGCATAGATTACGCGGCCTGCTCCGTGGCGAATGGCAGGAATGATTGCTACTGGCGCCGACTTAACGGAGGTGCACCATGGCGAAAGTCGAGAAGTTGAGCATTGGGCTGCCGACCGACATGGCCACTGTGGTTCGAAAGGCCGTGGAGACCGGCGACTACGCCTCCAGCAGCGAAGTCATCCGAGAGGCGCTGCGCGAGTGGAAGGCCCGTCGTGCTGCGCGCAGCGAAGCGGTCAGCGAACTGCGCCGTCTGTGGGAGGAAGGCATCGATAGCGGCCGCAGCGCCGCCCTCGACACGGCCGCCATCAAGAAGCGCGGTCGGCAACGCCTGCAGTCGTCGCGGAAGTAGCCGGGCTGGAGACGCTGGGGATGGGACGCATCCAGTGCACCCCGCGGGCCGACGTGGATCTCGAGGAGATCTGGTTCTTCATCGAGGGCGAGATCTAGCCCGACCTCCGCTTGATCGCGCAAGCGGACATGGTCGGGTCTGAGTCAAGTGCCGTATGACCCTCAGGCAGAACGGACGCGAGCACGCGGACTCTTTCGAGCGGCGCGTGCAGCCAGGCTCGGTGCCGCGCGCCCACGACGGACCTTGGCGGCCCTGGGATCTGCTTCGGCGCGGATCCGCACCCCGAGTGCACGCAGCACGGAGTAGATCGTGGCGAAACTAGGGTTCCCGTTCTCGCCAAGCGCCTTGTAGAGACCGCGGCGCGTGATGCCGGTATCCGTTGCGAGCTGTGACATGCCATGCGCGCGCGCGGCTGTGCCGATCGCCTCGACGAGGAAAGCAGGGTCGTCTGCGCCTTCCTCCAACACTGCTTCCAGATACGCCACGACGTCCGCGGGTGTCTTCAGGTGATCTGCTGTATCCCAAGGAATGGTCTTCAGTGGCATGGTGTGTTCCTATCGCTGACGCCGCCGCCGACCGACTTGACGTCGCCGAGGTTCCCGAAGCGGGCACGATCAATGCGGGCCTGAATCCGCGCCCGAACCGTGCGATCGCGCAAGCGGCTGAACCACTTCGCGAAGCGCTCAGTCTGTCGGATCTCGAGCACGCACTTCATTGTGTACTATAGGGCACAGTGAGGCAAGCCGGGCCCGGGCAGTCCTTCTGAACCAAAAAAAAGCGGACGCCGAAGCGTCCGCAAGGGGGGGAGAAAGCGGCCGAACCAGGAACCGGCCGCCTTCCACAGACTCTGTCAGAGGTTGTAGCCGCGCTCGTCGTGCAGGGCGAGGTCGAGGCCGACCGACTCTTCCTCGGCCGAGACCCGCAGGCCCATCACGGCGTCCACGAGCTTGAGCAGCACGTAGGTGAGCACGCCGGTGAACACCACGGTGAAGATTACGCTCTTGATCTGGATCCACACCTGGCCGCCCATCGTGGCCTCGCCCGGATCCCACACGCCGCCGAGCGCCGGGAAGGCGAACACGCCGGTGAGCACCGCGCCCACGATGCCGCCCACGGCGTGCACGCCGAACACGTCGAGCGAGTCGTCGTAGCCGAGCTTGCGCTTGAGCCTGGTGGAGGCGAGGAAGCACAGCACGCCGGCCGCGCCGCCGATCGCGAGCGCGCCCATCGGGCCCACGGTGCCCGAGGCCGGCGTGATCGCGACGAGGCCGGCCACGGCGCCCGACACGATGCCGAGCACGCTCGGCTTGCCGTGCGAGGCCCACTCCGAGAACATCCAGGCGAGGGCCGCCGCGGCGGTGGCGATCTGCGTCACGAGCATCGCCATGCCGGCCGAGCCGCCCGCGCTCACCGCGCTGCCGGCGTTGAAGCCGAACCAGCCGACCCACAGCATCGCCGCGCCGATCACCGTGAGCGTGAGGTTGTGCGGCGCCATCGGCGTGGTGGGGAAGCCGTTGCGCTTGCCGAGCACCAGCGCCGCCACGAGGCCGGCGATGCCCGCGTTGATGTGCACCACCGTGCCGCCGGCGAAGTCGAGCACGCCCCAGTCCCACATGAGCGCGCCGTCGCCGCTCCACACCATGTGCGTCATGGACGTGTAGACGATGGTGAACCACAGGCCGAGGAACACCAGCATCGAGGAGAACTTCATGCGCTCGGCGAACGCGCCCACGATCAGCGCGGGCGTGATGATCGCGAAGGTCATCTGGAAGGTCGCGAACACCGACTCGGGGATCGTGCCGATGAGCGAGTCCACGCCGACGCCGGACATGAACGCCTTGCCGAGGCCACCGATGAACGAGTTGATGTTGACCGTGCCCGCTTCCATGCCGGTGGTGTCGAACGCGAGGCTGTAGCCGTACACGGTCCACAGCACCGTCATGAGGCCTGTGACCGCGAAGCACTGCATCAGCACCGACAGCACGTTCTTCGAGCGGACCATGCCGGCGTAGAAGAGCGCCAGGCCGGGGATGGTCATGAACAGCACGAGCACGGTCGCGGTGAGCATCCACGCGGTGTCGCCCGAGTCGAGCGTCGGGGTCTCGTCCTGCGCGTAGCCCAGCACGGGCGCGAGCAGCGGTAGCAGCGCCAGCGCGTAGCGCAGGCCGCCGTTGATGCCTGGAAGTCTGGAACGGGTCACTGTGTATCTCCTGGTGCGCTCGGGAAAACGGGAATCGATGAGGCGGTGCGACTAGAGGGCCTCGGCGCCGACCTCGCCGGTGCGGATCCGCACGGCCTGCTGCAGCTGGGTGACGAAGATCTTGCCGTCGCCGATCTTTCCGGTGCGGGCGACGTTGGTGATCGCCTCGATCACCTGCTCGACCACGGTGTCGTCCACCGCGATCTCGACCTTGGTCTTGGGCAGGAAGTCCACGCGGTATTCCGCGCCGCGGTAGATCTCGGTGTGGCCGCGCTGCCGGCCGAAGCCCTGCACTTCGGTCACCGTGACGCCCTGTACCCCGATGTCGGCGATGGCCTGCCGCACGTCATCGACCTTGAACGGCTTGATGATGGCGGTGATCAGCTTCATCGGGCGGTCTCCTGGGGCGTCCTGCGAATGGCTCGCGAACCCTCAATGCAGGAACCGTGCCAGCGCCGGCGGCGAGGCCCCGCGGGCCGCTCCACGCGGGATCCGGCGGTATCCGCAGCCCGGTCGCACCAAGTTGGAGCGGCCCGGACCGCGGCACGCCTCACGGCAGAGCGCGCCGGCGCCTTACACTAGTGCGCCTCACTCACCCCAGGCTGCCCCTGCCATGGCCTTCGACCCCCGACTCATCGACGACCTCGCCCAGCGCCTCGCCGGCGCGGTGCCCGGGAGCGTGTCCGCGCTGCGGCGCGACCTCGAGCAGAACTTCAAGGGCGTGCTGCAGTCGCAGCTCAGCCGACTCGACCTCGTCACGCGCGAGGAATTCGACGTGCAGGCCGCGGTCCTGAAGCGCACCCGGGCGAAGCTCGCGGCACTGGAGAAGCGGCTCGCTGCGCTGGAGGGCGGGAGCTCGTAGCGGCGCTCAGCCGAGCAGCCGCGGGCCCACGTCCACGGCGATGAAGATCCCCATCAGCACGAGGAACACGCCGAATACGCGCCGCAGCGTCGCCTGGGGAAGGCGGCGTCCGAGGCGGTTGCCGGCGTAACTGCCGACGATCCCGACACCGGCCACGGCCAGCAGCACGGGCCAGTCGAGCTCGAGCGACTGCCCCGCCAGCACGTCCTGGTAGCGCACGAATCCCGTGAAGGCGTTGAGCGCGATGACCGCAAGGCTCGTGCCGACAGCTCTTGCCATCGGCACGCCGGCCAGCAGCACCAGCGCCGGCACGATCAGGAAGCCGCCGCCCACGCCGACGAGCCCGCTGAGGGCCCCCACGCCCACGCCGCCCGCCACGACCGCAAGGCGCCTCGGGGCGTGATCCGCGCGGTCCACGACTCCGCCGCGCAGCATCCGCCACGCGGCCAGCAGCATCACGCCGGCGAAGAGCGCCAGCTGCATCTCGCCTGGCACCCAGTGTGCGAGCGTGGCACCGGCCCAGGCGCCGGCCATGCCGGGCACGCCGAACCACAGCACGTTGCGCCAGTCCACCTGGCGGCTGCGGGCGTAGGGCAGGGTGGCGGCCGTGGCGATCAGGCCCACGACCAGCAGCGAGCCGCCGATGGCGAGCTTCTCGGGCTGGCCGACGAGGTAGTGCAGCACGGGCACCGTGAGGATCGAGCCGCCCGACCCGAGCAGGCCGAGGCTGACGCCGATCGCGAGCGCCCCGAGGAGCGTGATCAGCACGCGCGGGCGCTTCCCGGTCAGTCGGTGCAGAGTACGCCGCGCGACTCGCCCGGCTCGCGCGCAGGCTCGGGCGGGCAGTAGATCTCCTGCATCAGTGCCATCACGCGGACCACGGGCCCGTCCGGCAGCGAGTAGTAGATCGTCTGCGCCTCGCGGCGCGTGCTGACCAGGGCGAGCTCGCGCAGCAGCGCGAGGTGCTGGGACAGCGCCGACTGGCTCAGCGCCACCCGCTGGTTGAGCTCGCTCACGGACAGCGGCCCGTCGAGCAGGTGGCACAGGATCATCAGCCGCTGTTCGTTGCCGAGCGCCTTCAGCAGCTGTGCGGCGTCCGAGGCATGCGCCTGCATGAGGTCCGGGGCGGTCGTGGCAGCGGGTGGCCGGGCGGGGCGACGGGGCGTGGCAGGCGGCATGGGCGAGGGGGCCTCCCTGAGATTGCGCTCATCATATTTCATCATTGACTAATTTAGCAATTACTAATATGGTCTCCCCCATCCTGTCAGCGGACACTGCCATGCAGCCCACCGTCACGCCGTTCTTTCACCGACCGACCGGCACCTGGTCGTACGTCGTGGCCGATCCGGCGACGCGCGAGGCTGCGGTCATCGACCCGGTGCTGGACTACGACTGGCGCTCGGGCCGCACGGGCACGGCCTCGGCCGATGCCGTGCTGGCGCACCTCGCCGCCGAAGGGCTCACGCTGCGCTGGATCCTCGAGACCCACGCCCACGCCGACCATCTCTCGAGCGCACCCCACCTGCAGTTGAAGGCCGGTGGGCGGATCGCGATCGGGATGGGCATACGCCAGGTGCAGGCCACCTTCAAGCGCGTGTTCGGATTCGGCGAGGAGTTCGTACCCGACGGCCGCCAGTTCGACCACCTGCTGGCCGACGGCGAGACGATCGAGCTCGGCGAGCTCAGCGGGCGCGTCATCCCCACGCCGGGGCATACCAGCGACAGCGTCTCCTACCTGTTCGGCGACGCCCTGTTCGTGGGCGACACCATCTTCATGCCGGACGGCGGCTCGGCACGCTGCGACTTCCCGGGCGGCGACCCGGTCGAGCTGTATCGCTCCATCCAGCGGCTCTACCAGCTTCCGCTGGAGACGCGCGTGTTCGTCTGCCACGACTACTCGCCGGGCGGCCGCGAGCCGCGCTTCGAGACCACGGTCGGCGAGCAGCGCGAGTCGAACATCCACGTCCGGGCGGACACGACCGAGCAGGAATTCGTCGCCATGCGCCGTGCACGCGATGCCACGCTCGACATGCCGAACCTGATCCTGCCCTCGGTGCAGGTCAACATCCGCGCCGGCCGGCTGCCGCAGCCGGAGTCCGACGGCGTGAGCTACCTGCGCGTGCCGCTCAACGTGGTCGGCCGCCCGCTCTGAACACCCCTTCAACCCTGATCACGGATCCACCCCCATGCATCACGACACGCACGTTACCGACGCCACGCCCGAGCAGGTCCATGCCTGGCTCGCCAACGGCGAGATCCTGCTCGTGGACGTCCGCGAGCCGAACGAGTACGCGTTCGAGCGCATCCACGGCGCGCTGCTCTATCCGCTGTCGACCTTCGACGCCGGCGCCCTGCCGACGGAAGGCCGCAAGCTGGTGCTGCACTGCGGCTCCGGCAAGCGCTCGCTGACGGCGGCGCACAAGCTGCAGGTCGCGGGCCATGGCCACCTCACGCACCTGGCGGGCGGCATCCAGGCCTGGAAGGCGGCCGGCCTGCCCGTCATCCGCATCGACCCGCAGACCGGTCGCGTCATCGACGACGGCCGGCGCTGACCCGGGAACCCGGAGTGCCCTCGAATGAGCATCGACCGAATCGTGCTGGCGTTCGCCGGCTTCATGATCCTCGCGAGCCTGCTGCTCGGGTTGTACGTGAGCCCCTACTGGTTCTGGTTCACCGCCTTCGTGGGCGCGAACCTGTTCCAGTCCGCGTTCACGGGCTTCTGTCCGCTGGCGGTCATCCTGCGCAAGCTGGGCGTGCAGCCCGGCGCAGCGTTCTGAATCCCCGGGGAGACGCGACATGCGGCGAGCCGGCCTAGCCCTGCGGGCCTCCGCGACAATCGCCGCGATGGCGGCCGTCGCCGGCGCGCCCGCCGTCCTCCACGCGCGGGCCGAGCCGCCGCCGCCGCCGGCGGCGTCCGCTGCGCAGCCCGCCGGTCTCGCCACCTTCCAGGTGGCCGCGGAGTCGTCCCCCACCGAGCGGCTGCTCGACGGCACGGTCGAGGCCGTCAACCAGGCAACGGTGTCGGCGCAGACGGCCGGGCGCGTCTCCGAGATCAACTTCGACGTCAACGATCGCGTGCCGGCCGGCGCCGTGATCCTGCGCATCCGCAGCACCGAGCAGGCCGCTGGGCTCACGCAGGCCCAGGCGGCACTCAACGAGGCGAAGGCCCGCGAGGCCGAGGCGCAGACGCGCTACCAGCGCATCAACGACATGTACCAGCGCCGCGTCGTCGCCAAGGCCACGCTGGACGAGGCGAGCGCCGCGCGCGATGCGGCGGTCGCCCGGCTGGTCGCGGCCCGCGCCGGACTCGAGGCGGCGCGCGAAGGCGTCTCGTACACCGAGATCCGCGCGCCCTATGCAGGCGTCGTCACGCAGCGGCACGTGGAGGTGGGCGAGGCGGTGGCGCCCGGCATGCCGCTCATGAGCGGTGCCTCGCTCGACGAGCTGCGCGTCGAGGTGGACGTGCCCCAGAGCGTCATCGAGCAGGCGCGCGCCGTGCGCAAGGCGGCGGTGTACGTGGACGGACGGCGCATCGAAGCGACCGGCGTCACGCTGTTCCCATCGGCCGAGCCGCGGTCGAACACGTTCCGCGCCCGGATCGATCTGCCGAAGAACGTCGAGGGCCTCGCGCCCGGCATGTTCGTCAAGGTCGGCCTCGTCGTGGGCGAGGACGACCGCCTCCTGGTGCCGCGCTCGGCGGTCGTCGAGCGCAGCGAGATGCGCGGCGTGTACGTCGTGACGGCCGACGGCCGCGTGGCGTTGCGCCAGGTGCGCCTCGGGCACGTGCGCGGCGATCGCGTCGAGGTCCTCGCGGGGATCGTCGCCGGCGAGCGCATCGCCCTCGATCCGGCGGCCGCGGGCCTCATGGCACGGCGGCCGGCGACGAAGCATGACTGAGAAGCTCGGCATCAGCGGGCGCATCGCGCGCCTGTTCCTCGACAGCGAGCTCACGCCGCTGCTCGGCATCACCGCGCTGCTGCTCGGCCTGTTCGCCGTGGCGGTGACGCCGCGCGAGGAGGAGCCGCAGATCAACGTGACGATGGCGAACGTCATCGTGCCGTTCCCGGGTGCGAGCGCGGAACAGGTCGAGAGCCTGGTTGCCACGCCCATGGAGCGGGTGCTCGCGGAGATCTCCGGCGTGAAGCACATCTACTCGGTGTCGCGTCCCGGCGCCGCCGTGCTGACCGTGCAATTCGAGGTCGGCGAGGAGCGCACCGAGGCGATCGTGCGCTTGTACAACGCGATCTACTCGAACCAGGACTGGCGGCCGCCCGGCGTCGGCGTGCTGCAGCCGCTCGTCAAGCCCAAGGGCATCGACGACGTGCCCATCCTGAGCCTCACGCTGTGGACGCAGGACCCGGAGCGCGGCGCCCACGAGTTGCGGCAGGTGGCGCACGCCATCGAGGCCGAGATCCAGCGCGTGCCAGGCACGCGCAACGTGAACACGATCGGCGGTCCCGACCAGACCGTGCACGTCACGCTCGACCCGCAGCGGCTGGCGGGCTTCGGCCTCACGGTCAACGAGCTCGTCGGATCGCTGCAGGCGGCGAACGTGGTGCAGCACGCCGGCTCCGTCGTGGCGGACGGCACCAGCGTGCCCGTGCAGGCCGGCGAGTTCCTCGCCGATCGCGACGAAGTCGCGCAGCTCGTCGTGGCCGTGCACGAGGGCCGGCCGGTGTACCTGCAGGACGTGGCGCAGGTTCGTTCGGGCCCGGACCAGCCCGAGCAGTACGTCACCTTCGGCACGGGCCCGGCGGCGCCGCAGCGGGGCATCGAGTTCGACGGCACGGCGCCGGCCGTGACCATCGCGGTGTCGAAGAAGCCGGGCGAGAACGCCATCGACGTCACGCGCGCGGTGATCGAGCGCGTCGAGCTGCTGCGCGGCACCTACATTCCAGACGGCGTCGAGGTCACCGTCACCCGCGACTACGGCGTGACCGCCAACGACAAGGCGCAGAAGCTCATCCAGAAGCTGATGTTCGCCACCGCGTCGGTGGTACTGCTGGTGTGGCTCACGGTCGGCTGGCGCGAGGCCGTCGTCGTCGGCGCGGCGGTGATCATCACGCTCGCCGCGACGCTGTTCGCCTCCTGGGCGTGGGGATTCACGATCAACCGCGTATCGCTGTTCGCGCTCATCTTCTCGATCGGCATCCTGGTCGACGACGCCATCGTCGTCGTCGAGAACATCAACCGGCACATGGGCCTGCACCCGGGCGCAACCCTCGGCGAGCTGATCCCGCGTGCCGTGGACGAGGTGGGCGGGCCCACCATCCTCGCGACCTTCACCGTGATCGCGGCGCTGCTGCCGATGGCGTTCGTCTCGGGGCTCATGGGCCCCTACATGAGCCCCATCCCCATCAATGCCAGCATGGGCATGCTCATCTCGCTCGCGATCGCGCTGGTGTTCACGCCCTGGCTTTCGAAGCGGCTGCTTTCGCACGCGGGCGCGTCGGCGCACGCCGAGGCGGGCGAGGAGTCGCGCCTGCACCGCTTCTTCGAGCGGGTGATGTCGCCGTTCCTGCGCGGCGACAAGGCGCGGCCGAGCCGCCACAGGCTGTACCTCGGCACGCTGGTCGCGATCGGGCTCGCCGTCTCCCTCGTGGTCGTGCAGTGGGTCGTGATGAAGATGCTGCCCTTCGACAACAAGTCGGAGTTCCAGGTCGTCGTGGACATGCCCGAGGGCACGGCGCTCGAGGAAACGGGCCGCGTGCTCGACGCGCTGGCCGCTTCCATCGCCGGGCTGCCCGAGGTCACCGACTACCAGGTCTATGCGGGCACGTCCGCGCCGATCAACTTCAACGGGCTCGTGCGCCAGTACTACCTGCGCTCAGGTCCCGAACTCGGCGACATCCAGGTCAACCTGGTCGACAAGCACCATCGCGACCGGCAGAGCCACGAGATCGCGACGGCCGCGAGGCCGGCGCTGGCGGAGATCGGGCGCCGGTACGGCGCTGCCGTGAAGGTCGTCGAGGTGCCGCCGGGCCCGCCCGTGCAGGCGCCGCTCGTGGCCGAGATCTACGGGCCGTTCCGCGACTCGCAGCGCGAGCTCACCCGGGCCGTGCGCAAGGTCTTCGACTCGACGCCGGACGTCGTGGACGTGGACGACAGCCTCGAGGCCGGGCGCCCGCGACTCGTGGTCGCCATCGACCGCCAGAAGGCCGCGCTGCTCGGCGTCAACCAGGCTGAGGCGGCGCAGGTGCTGGCGGCAGGGCTCGGCGGCCTCGATGCGACCTACGTGCACGCGGGCCGCGCGACCTACCCGGTCCCCGTGCGCCTCGAACTCGACGTGCCCGACAAGGCCGACCTCTCCGGGGTGCTCGCGCTGCAGGTCCGCTCCGCGGGCGGCGCCCGGGTGTCGCTGTCGGAGATCGCAGTCGTCGAGGAGCGGCCCTGGGACGAGGCGATCTACCACAAGGACCTGCTGCCCATGACCTTCGTCACCGCCGACGCGGTCGGTGACCTCGACAGCCCGCTGTACGGCATGTTCGGCATCGTCGGCGCGCTCAAGGACTCGCCGCCGGGCGGGATCGACCTCGAGCAGCGGTTCTTCAGTGCGCCCGAGGATCCCTACCGCTACACGCTGAAGTGGGACGGCGAGTGGCAGATCACCTACGAGACGTTCCGGGACATGGGCCTCGCCTACTCCGTGGGCCTGGTCCTGATCTACCTGCTGGTCGTCGCGCAGTTCCGCTCGTACGCGGTGCCGCTCGTGATCATGGCGCCGATCCCGCTCACCGTGATCGGCGTGATGCCGGGCCACGCGCTCCTCGGCGCGCAGTTCACCGCCACCTCCATGATCGGCATGATCGCGCTCGCGGGCATCATCGTGCGCAACTCGATCCTGCTCGTGGACTTCGTGAACGTGGAGGTCGCGCAGGGGCGCAGCCTCGCCGATGCTGTGATCCGTGCCGCCTCGGTGCGCGCCCGGCCGATCGCGCTGACGGCGCTGGCGGCGATGATCGGAGCGTTCTTCATCCTCGACGACCCGATCTTCAACGGGCTCGCCGTCTCGCTGATCTTCGGGATCCTGGTCTCCACGGTGCTCACGCTCGTGCTGATCCCGATCCTGTACTTCAGTTATCGCAACAGAAAGCAGCGCGCCTGAGGCGCAAGGGGAGAGCCATGGCCAAGGTCGTAGTGTTGGGTGCGGGTCTCGGCGGCGTCGCGTGCGCCTACGAGATGAAGAAGAAGCTCGGCAAGGCGCACGAAGTGACGATGGTGGGCAGCAGCGCCTTCTTCGAGTTCACGCCCTCGAATCCGTGGATCCTCGTGGGCTGGCGCACCGCGCCGCAGACCCGGGTGGATCTCGCCGAGCCGCTCGCCGACAAGGACATCCGCTTCGTGCCGAAGATGGTCGAATCGATCGACGCGCCCGGCTCGACGCTCAACCTCGCCGACGGCAGCACGCTCGCCTACGACTATCTCGTGATCACCACCGGGCCGAAGCTCGCCTTCGAGGAGATCCAGGGGCTCGGGCCGAAGGGCCACACGCAGTCGGTGTGCACGCACGAGCACGCGCTCGCCGGCTGGGAGAGCTACCAGGAGTTCGTGAAGGACCCCGGCCCGATCGTGGTGGGCGCGGCGCAGGGTGCAAGCTGCTTCGGCCCGGCCTACGAGACCGCGATGATCCTCGACACCGACCTGCGCCGCCGCAAGATCCGCGACCGCGTGCCGATGACCTACATCACGGCCGAGCCGTACATCGGCCACATGGGGCTCGGCGGCGTCGGCGACAGCAAGGGGCTCATGGAATCCGTGCTGCGCCAGCGGCACATCAACTGGATCACCAACGCCAAGGTCCTGGGCGTCGAGGCGGGGGTGATGACCGTCGCCGAGCATGCCGAGGACGGCTCGGTGAAGAAGGAGCACAAGCTGCCCTTCAAGTACTCGATGGTGATCCCGGCCTTCAAGGGCGTGGACGCCGTGGCCGCGGTGCCCGAGCTGTGCAACCCGCGCGGGTTCGTGCTCATCGACGAGCACCAGCGCTCGAAGAAGTACCCGAACATCTACTCGGCCGGCGTGTGCGTGGCGATTCCGCCCGTGGAGGCGACGCCGGTGCCCACCGGCGCGCCCAAGACGGGCTACATGATCGAGTCCATGGTCAGCGCGATCTGCGAGAACGTCGCCGCCGACATCGCCGGCACGCCCGCAACCGCGCGCGGCACCTGGAACGCGATCTGTCTCGCGGATTTCGGCGACACCGGCGCCGCGTTCGTGGCGCTGCCGCAGATCCCGCCCCGCAACGTCACGTGGGCGCGGGAAGGCAAGTGGGTGCACGTCGCCAAGATCGCGTTCGAGAAGTACTTCCTGCGCAAGGTGCGCGTCGGGTCGGTGGCGCCGGTGTACGAGAAGTACGTGCTGAGCACGCTCGGCATCGAGTCCCTGAAATCATGAGAGGAGCGGGCGGATGAAGCCAGCCGTGCTGCGCGCCATCGTCGCGTCCCTGCTCGCCGGTGCGCTCGCCGCGCCCGCGACGGGTACGGAAACGCTCGAGGACGCCTGGGCGCGTGCGCTCGAGGCCGACCGCGGCCTCGCGGCCGCGCGCAGCCAGGCGGAGGCCGCCGACCTCGACGCGGCTGCGGCGCGTGCGCAGCGCTGGCCCACGGTCGCGGTGGGCGGCAGCTACACCTGGCTCGACGAGTCGCCCGCTTTCGATTTCTCGTTCACCGGGCTGCCGATCACGGCGCCGCCGCTGTTTGGCGGCGACGACTTCGTGATGGGACAGGCCGCGGTCACCGTGCCGCTGTTCACGGGCGGGCGCATCAGCTCGGGGATCGCGGCGGCCGAGGCCCGCGGCCGCGGCGTAGGCGCCCAGGCGGCCGGTGCCGAGCAGGACGTGAAGCTCGCCGTCGCCGAGACCTACGTCGGCGTGCTTCGGGCCCGCAAGGCGCTCGCCGTGGCCGACAGCAACGTGCGCTCGCTCGAGGCGCTCGCGGGCGACGTCGGCGCAATGTTCGAGAGCGAGCTCGTGCCGAAGAACGAGCTCCTGGCAGTCGAGGTGGCGCTGGCGGACGCGCGGCAGAACCGGCTGCGTGCCGCCAATGCCGCCGAGATCGCGCAGGCCGCCTACAACCGCCGCCTCGGCGAGCCGCTCGACCGGCATGCCGAGATCGTCGAGGCCATCCCGGCCCCGGAGGCGCTGCCCGTGGAACTCGACGTGCTGGTGCAGCAGGCGCTCGATCGCCGCACGGAGCTCGCCGCGCTCGGCGAGCAGGCCGAGGCCTACGGACAGCTCGCGAAGGTCGAGCGGTCGCGCGTGCTGCCGCAGCTCAGCGTAAGCGGTGGCTACACCTACCTCGAGAACCAGTTCCTCGACGACGAGACGGTCGCGATGGCGGGCGTGGGCGTCCAGTGGGCACTGTTCGACGGCGGGCAGTCGCGCAAGCGCGCCGCCGCCCTCGAGCGCAACCGGCGCGCCACGCAGGAGCAGCGTGCCGACGTCGAATCGATGATCGCACTTCAGGTGCGCCAGGCGTGGCTCGACGTCGAGGAGACGCGGCAGCGCATGCGGGTCACGGCCGATGCCGTCGGCCAGGCCGAGGAGAACCTTCGCATCGCGCGGGAGCGCTATGGCGCGGGGCTCGGCACGCAGACCCAGCTCCTCGAGGCGGAGACGCTGCGGGTGCAGGCGCTCACGAACCGCGACAATGCGACGCTCGATGCGGGGCTGTCGCGGTTGCGGTTGGCGCGGGCGGTCGGTTCCCTCTGAGTTCGGTGGCAGGGCGAGGATTGCGGGCCCGTCCTGCCTCGCGAAAGCCGACATGCTCGGCTGGACGGGCCCGCAATTCTCGCCTGACACGTGGCGCCTGAGCGAGCTCGCGCCGGGGCGCGAACTCGCACGGCGCATGGTGGATTTGCCGGATTCCGCCGTGGTTTCGGTAGCTGCACGAGCCTGGGCGGCGCTGGCACTCGACGTCGAATGACGTCCGCGTCCCACCCGCCGGCGGGCGGGGAAAGGGCGAACTCAGCCTCGGCACTCGCGGCCACCCTAGGCCTCCCTTGCCGCGGTAGATACGGCGGGATCCGGTCAACGCCCCTTGCGCCGTGCGAGTTTTCGCGCAGCGAAAAGTCGCTCAGGCGCCGGGTATCAGGTGGGGATTCCGGGTCGGTCCAGCCGAGCATGTCGGCTTTCGCGAGGCAGGACCGACCCGGAATCCCCACCCGGCCACCACCACGGCCAGGGGCCGAAACCTCACTTCGACCGAAAACTCCTCACCCGCACCCCATCGGCAACCGCGTCCCCCGGATGCACGATTGCCGTGTCGCCTTCCTCGAGTCCCACGACGATCTCCGTGAGCAGCCCGCTGCTCGGGCCCACCGTCACCTCGCGCTGTCGCGCCCGCCCACCCTCGATCGCGAACACCGCCCAGCCGTCGTCACGGCGGAACAGCGCGCTGGCGGGCACCGTGAGCGCGTCCTCGCGCTCCCAGACGATGAACACCGCCTCGACGCGGTAGCCGTCGCCGAGGCGACGCCAGGCGTCGGGCGGCGAGGCGAGATCCACGATCACGCGCACGCGTTGCTCCTCGACACCGAGCGCGCTCACCTTGGTGAAGCCGGTGGGCTCGACGGTGCGTACCACGCCCTCGAGCGCATCCTCGCCGCCCCAGCGCTCGAGCAGCACCCTTCCGCCGGGCGCGATGCGTACCGCGTCGCGCGACAGCACCTCGACCTCGACTTCGAGTGCGCCCGGATCGCCGACCTCGAGCAGCGGCTGGCCGGCCGCGACCACGCCGGCGCTCTCCTGCCGGACGGCGAGCACGCGCCCCTCGATCGGTGAGCGGACCGCGATGGCCTCGAGCGGCCGCGTGATCTCGCCGCTCGAGGTGTAGCGCAGCGAGGCGTTGGCGGCCTCGAGCTCGTAGCGCGCCACCTCGATGGCCGCCAGCGCGGCGCGGCGCGCCGCTTCGGTCGCGCGCATCTGGCCGCGCGATTCCTCGAACTGCGAGCGCGATACCAGCCCCTTCTCGACGAGTCCCTCGCGGCGCTCGAACTCCGCTGCGGCGAATTCCGCCTCGGCGGCGGCCTGCCGGGCGGCGGCCTCGCGACGGGCGAACTCGGCGCGCGCTGCGGCGACGCGAGCCTCGGCCTCGGCACGGCTGCGCTGGTCGAGCGTTGCGGGCCGCAGCGGATCGAGCGTGGCGAGCGTCGCGCCGAGCGGCGCGGCGTCGCCCACGTCGAGCTCGATGCGGCGCAGGTAGCCCGCCACCGGCGCGTGCAGCACGTAGCGGTCGCGCACCCGCGTGCGGCCTTCCTCCTCGACCGTGATGGCGAGCGGACGGCGCGCCACCTCCGCCGTCTCCACCGGCTCGGCACGCGGCCAGAAGCCCCACGTGACTGCTGCAACCAGCAGCGCGGCCAGGATGACGAGTCCCCTCAGGCGTTTCGATGGCACGGTCTACTCCCGGGTCTTCAGGACCTCGACGAGGTCGAGGTCGGCGATCCTGCGCCAGATCAGCACGGCGCTTGCGGCGAACGAGACGAGCACCACGGTCGAGGCGAGCGAGTAGGTCGCCGGCTGCACGATCAGCGGAATGCGGTACAGGTCGGAGGCAAAGGCGGCGGCGAGGTAGGCGGAGAGCGCGCGTCCGAACGCGAAGCCGAGCGGCAGTGCGACCGAGCGTGAGCAGCCCGATCTCGCCGAGCAGGATGTAGCCCACCTCGCCCCGCGTGAAGCCGAGCACCCGGAGCGAGGCGAGCTCGCGACCGCGCTCCGACAGCGCGATGCGCGCCGAGTTGTACACCACGCCGAAGGCGACGAAGCCGCCGAGGAGCGCGGTGATCAGCGAGAAGAACAGGATGGTCTCCTCCATCATCTCGTTGAACTGGTTGATCGAATTCTCCCGCACCACGGTGCCGGCGACCCGCGGCATGCGCCGCAGTTCCCGGTAGACCTCGACCTGCCGGGCCGGGTCCACTGCGAGGCGCGCGCCGGAGATGGCCGGCCCCTCGCGCAGCAGCCGGTTGAGCGACTCGCGGCTCAGGTAGGCGTTGACGCCGAGGTACTGCCGGGTGACTCCCGCGACCGGAACCTCGAGCACCGCGCGGCGGCCTTCCAGCACCTCGATACGCAGCATCTGCCCGGGCTCGACGTCGAGGATCTCGCGGGCGAGGTACTCCGTCAGGATCACGCCTTCGGCCGGGATCGGCACGGGGCGCAGCGACATGTCGAGCACGCGCTGCAGGTCGGCGCCGGGCTCGATTCCCTCGACCGAGGTGCGATAGCTGCGGTGCCCGTGCACGAGTCGGGCCGGGACGGCGCGGAATCCCTCGGCGAGGGTCACGCCGTCGAGCCCTTCGAGAGAGTAAAGCGCACGGCGCGGCGTCGGGTCGGTGAACATCACCGTCATGTCCTCGCGGCTCGCGAGCACGTACTGCACGCCGATCATCCAGCCAATGGAGTCGCGCTGGAAATTGGTGATCATCAGGATGCCGACCGCCGCGGAGATGCCGAGCACGGTGAGGCCCGAGCGCAGCGGAAGGCGCGCGATGTGGCGCACGATCATGCGCGAGGGCTCGGCCAGGCGCCGACGCAGTCCGGCTCGTTCCAGGATGGTGGCGCGGTACACGGGTGGCGGCTCGGGGCGCATCGCGACGGCCGGGGGCGGAGTGGCCGCCCGCTGCACGGCGAGTGCCGTGCCGGCGAGTCCTGCGACCAGCGTGACGGCGATGGCCTGCACGAACACCGCCGGCTCGAGGTACAACTCGAGGTAGGGGAAGCTGTAGAAGTTCTGGTACACGCCCGCCATCCCGCGCGCGAACCACAGGCCCGCGCCGATTCCGGCGGCGAGTCCGATCGAGACGATTGCCAGCACCAGCTTCAGGTAGTGCCAGGCAATCGTGGAGGTCGCGTAGCCGAAGGCCTTCAGCGTCCCGATCTGTTCGCGCTCCAGGGCGATCAGGCGCGTGATCACCACGTTGAGCAGGAAGGCCGCCACGCCCAGGAAGATCACCGGGAAGACGGTCGCCATGGTCTCGAGCCCGCGCAGCTCCTCGGTGATGAAGCGGTGACTGAACTGGTCGGCGCGCTCGTAGGCGCCGGCGCCGCCGTAGCGGGCGAGCACCACGTCCACCGCGTCGATCACGTCGCGTGCATCTGCGCCCCGCTGCAGGGAAAAACTGACGTCGTTGAACGCGCCGTCCATGTCGAGCGCCGTGGCGAGCGCCTTGCGGTTCATCCACAGGATTCCGTAGCGCTCGTGGTCCGGGAAAGTGCCGCCGGGCGGGATCGCGTACATGAACTCGGGCGACAGCGTGATGCCGGTGACCGTGAACTGCTTGCGGCGACCCTTGATGACGGCGGTGATCCGGTCGCCGGGCCCGATCCCATGCGCCGCGGCGAAGTCGTCGCTCACGGTCACCTCGTCGTCGGCGTGCGGGTCGGGCAGCCGGCCGCGCCGCAGCCACGGCACGTTGAGCAGCGCCTCGCCGTGCTCGGGCAGCGAGACGATGCGGGCGGTCACCGGGTCCTCGAAGCCCTCCATCTCGAGGTTCGCCGCGGACGTGACACGAGTTTCGACCTGGTTCACGCCCGGCAGCGCGGCGAGGCGCCCGGCCACCGCCTCGGGCGCACGCACGAGACCCGCGAACACGTCGGCGAAGCGCTGGTCGACGTAGTAGCGCTGCTGGGTTACCGAGAGCGACTGGTAGGTGACGCGCGACATCACGAAGGTGGCGATGCCGCCAAGCAGCACCAGCGAGATCGCGGCCACCATGCCGCGCAGGTGCCACAGGTCGCGACGCAGCTTGCGATCCAGGACGGCCATTACCAGGCCAGCTCCCGCGCTTCCTTGCGCTCGGAATTGCGCTCGCTGCCCGAGATTCGGCCGTCGGCCATGCGGATCACCCGGTCGGCCATCCCGGCGATCACGACGTTGTGCGTGATCACCACCGTGGTCGTGCCGAGGCTGCGGTTGGCTCGGGAAATGGCCTCGAGCACGACGATGCCGGTCGCGGAGTCGAGCGCGCCGGTGGGTTCGTCGCAGAGCAGCACCGCCGGGTTCTTGGCGATCGCGCGGGCGATCGCGACCCGCTGCTGCTCGCCGCCCGACAGCTGCGCCGGGAAGTGATCGAGGCGCTCGCCCATGCCCACGAGCTCGAGCGCCGCCTCCGGCGTCATCGGCGCGCGCGCGATCTCCGTGACCGCGGCCACGTTCTCGCGCGCCGTGAGGCTGGGGATCAGGTTGTAGAACTGGAACACGAAGCCGACGTGGTCGCGGCGGAACTCCGTGAGCTCGCGCTCGGTGGCGCGTGCGAGGTCGTGGCCGGCGTAGTGCACCTCGCCCGAGGTTGCGCTGTCGAGGCCGCCGAGGATGTTGAGCAGCGTGGACTTGCCGCTGCCCGAGGGGCCGAGCAGCACCACGAACTCGCCCTCGTAGAGGTCGAGGTCCACGCCGTGCAGCGCAACGACCTCGACTTCGCCCATCTTGTAGACCTTGGTGAGGGCGCGGGCGCGGAAGACGACGTTGGAGTCCACGCCGGCAGCTTATTGCCGGGGACTTACGGTGGCGATAGCGGTTTGCGCGGCGTCGTTCGGTCGGGTGCGACGGTGGTGGGCGGGGTTTCCGGGTCGGTCCTGCCTCGCGAAAGCCGACATGCTCGGCTGGACCGACCCGGAAACCCCGCCTGACGGACGGCGCCTGAGCACGTTCTCGCCGGGGGCGAGAACGTGCACGGCGCACGGTGAATTTGACGGATCCCGCCGCACCGACGGTCCCAACAGAAATCTGGTTCGCAACGGTACTTAACGCTGAGTAGGGAATACATCCCACCTGCGTTTCGCACCGCGTCCACCCGCCGACGCTTCATGCGCCGTGCGATGGCCGCCCCAAGGCGGCCGAGCCCAGGCGCCGCAGTGATGGCGGCTCGTGCCGGGTGCGTTTCGACCAAGCGAGTATCGGGGAGCGACTCGAAATGCACCCGGCACGAACCGCCCGCCACGGACCCCGACGCGCCGCCCCTCAGGCCACCTTCGCAGATGCCGTAGCGGGACCGGCCGTCAGCGGCCGCCCGAGCCGCTGCGTCCCGAGGGCCGCCGTGAACTCCCGACCGTCCCAGACCTGCTCGCCCGCGATGAACACGCCCGTGACCACGCCGTCGGAGCGGTTCACGAGCTGCTCGTGCTCGAAGATGTCGCGGTACACCATGCGGCGGTTGGCGTCGGTGTCGTAGCAGCGCAGTCCTTCGGGATCGATCAGCACCAGGTCGGCCTGCGCGCCCGGCTCGAGGCGGCCTGCATCCACGCCGAAGAATTCGGCCGGCTCGCGGGTGAGGCGCCGAACGGCCTGGGCCACGCGCTCGAGCGAGCGCCGCTGCGCGACCTGCAGCGTGAGCAGGTTGCCGTCGAAGAACGCGAGGTTGATGAGGTGAGCGCCGCTGTCGTTGAAGCCCGGCAGCATGTGGGGATGGAACAGCAGCTGCTCGAGGATCTCCGGCCGGTCGTTCGCGACCGTGAACCACCAGCGCAGGTCGCGGTCGTAGCGGCGCACGAGGTGCAGCAGGAATGCACCCTCGCGCCCGATCGGATCCGGGAACGAGGCGAGCGACTCGGCCTCGGCGGCGCTGCGCGCGACGTCGTGGCGCCCGGACTGGAACTCGCGCAGCCGCCGGTACACCGCGCCGAAGGTCTCACCCCGCCACTCGGGCACCGGGCAGCGCTCGACCTTGAGCGCGTCGAGGTCGCGGTTGAAGGTCGAGACCGCGCCCCGGTCGTGCCACTCGCGCACGAAGGTCGCGCCGAACTCGTCGGTCGCCATGATGCGGCGCCGCGCCTCAGCGTCCTCGATGTCGCAGGCCATGAGCCGCCGCGTGGACTCGAACTCCTCGAAGATCGGGCAGATCGCACCCTCCGCGTACATTCGGAACGGGGTCGCCAGCACCTGGAAGTGGAAGCGGCCGTCCACGAGCCGCGAATTGAGCAGCCCCGCGATCAGCGGGAAGAGCTTCCAGGTGTTGCGCTCGTGGGTGAGGTCCACGGCGGTGAGTGCGGAGGTGCGCAGCGGCCGGCCGAACAGCCGGCCGCTGGTCAGAAAGAACCGCAGGAAGGTTGCGACGCGGTTCGAGGCGTCGGGCGTGCACTGCCACACGCGGTCGTGGGCGCGCACGACGCCGAGCAGCGCGCGCAGCTCGCCGCGGGAGGCGTACTGCGTCGGCACGCGCCGGTCGGTGTGCGGCTCGTTGGCGAGGTAGTGGAAGGGAATCGCGTCGGTCGAGAAGCCCGCGTAGCCCTGCCGCATCGCGTCCTCGAGCAACGCCGACATGCGCGCCAGCTCGGCCGCGGTCGGCGCGCGCGACACGGCCGACGACGTCCCCATCACCTCGATGCGCAGCATGGAGTGCGGCAGCAGCGGCACGATGTTCGGGCCGAGCGGCAGTTGCGCGAGGTGCTCGAGGTAGCCCGCGGTCGTGGTCCAGTCGATGCGGTCCACGACCCGGCGCAGCACCGGCTTCGGGATGTTCTCGACGCGCGTGAAGCAGTCGAGGATCGGATCGTCGCCGTTGCGGCGCTGCGCACCGAAGGCGGTGCCGAGGCTGCAGTTGCCGACCACCACGGTGGTCGTGCCGTGGCGCACCGATTCCGGCAGGCCGGGGGCGAGTTCGACTTCGAGGTCGAGGTGCGTGTGGATGTCCACGAGGCCGGGCATGAGCCACCGGCCCCCGGCGTCCACGACGCGTTCGGCGCGGGACGAATCGAGCGCTGGGCCGCGTGCAGCAATCTGGCGGCCGGCGACGGCGACGTCCTCGCGGCGCGGCGGCATGCCCGTGCCGTCGAAGACGAGCGCGTCGCGAATCAACAGGGTCCAGTCGTGAGTCATTTGCTGGCCTCGGTCGGCGCAAGAATAGCGCGAATCTCGTGGAATTCAGGCCGGCGCCAGGCACGGGCCGCAGTAACGAGAACGCCCCGCAAGCGGGGCGTCGTCGTGTCGGGATGTCGGCACGTCCGAGCGCACCGACTCTCCGCAGGTGCCGCGGGTCAGGTGCGAATCGCCTTCACGACCGCCCGCCGCCGCGCCACGCCGAGGCCTGCGAGGCCGAGACCGAGCAGGGCGAGCGAGCCGGGCTCGGGCACGTAGCGGATGGAGTCGATCGTGCCGCTCATGAAGCCCCTTGCGCAGTCCGAGGCAGTGTCCGAATTCGTCCGGCAAACGTTGAGCACGGCAATGTCGAGGTCTGCCAGCCGCGGGTCGGGCCGCGTCGGCAGGGCGGATCCGTTGACGATGTCGAGCAACGTTCCACGCATGATGTTCGCGATGAATGTGTAGAAGCCGCCGACCGAAGGGTCGAACGACGCGTGGCTGAACGAGATGCCGTCCGTGACATCCGGCCCGACCACCGAATCGTCACGCAGGATGATGCGCGACATCGGCGAGGGCCCGATCTCCACACCGCTGACCGGGCCGATGTCGACCGCCAGCGACATGGCGCTGCCGTCGTACCGGTAGGCGCCTGCGGGAAACTCGAAAAGCACCGGCGCAGCGGTGTCGAAGGTCCACCGGAAGCGGTAGGCGTCGCCGACGGCGAATTCCTCGAAGGCGCCGTCGACGTCGTCGGTGATCGCATCGATCGTGCCGCGGATCTCCCACGTCACCATGGTCGCGTTGGCCGCCGTCGGCCCAGCAACAAGCGCCAGCGCCAGCAGCGCCGGAATCGGGTTCTTCACGGAAGTTCTCCCTTTCGTTTTTTGTTGTCCCCGCCGCGCCCTTGCGGCGGATGTCGGCGCGAGCGTAATAAAACCGTGAACCCCGTCAAGTCCTTTGCGACATAACGCGATCAGTCCAGCAGGTCGAGGGCGATCGAGTCCGCGCGGCGCGAGGCCTTGGTGGCGGGTGCCCCCGGCCCGAAGCTCATGGGCGGCACGCTGCGCGGCGCGGTGACCAGCCAGGCGCGGGTCGCCTGTCGCGCCGACTCGACCAGCGCGTTGCGGCGCGCCTCGCTCATGTCGAACTCGGTCGTGCCGTAGCCCTTGGCCGGCAGGCGCACGATCAGCTCGCCGTGCTCCTCGATCACGCGCTTGTCGTGGGCGGTCGTCGCCGTGTCGATGAGCCGGCCGATGCGCGTGACCAGTGCAAACTCGGCAAGCGCGCCCGGCTGCTTCGCCGCGGCGCCCGCGCCGGCGCCCGGCACCTCGAGCGACTCGTCGATCATGAGCCCGAGCACCGGTGTGTTCTGCTTCGGGCCCATCACCTTCGTGACTTTCGGTTCGGCCGAGATGAACAGCTCGAGCGGGAAGTTCGACAGCATGCCGCCGTCTACCACGCCGTGGCCGGCGATGTCGCGGCCGCGGTAGGCGCCCCACTCGGGCCGCCACGTGACCTCGTCCCACACCAGCGGGATGCTCATGGACATGCGCACCGCATAGACCACCGGGCAGTCCGGCGCGGTGCGGTGGTTGAGCACCAGCAGCCGGCCGTCGGTGGTGTCGGAGGCGACCATCGAGAGATCCACGCCGGTGGCGTCGAAGAACTGCTGCAGCGACATCCCCGAGAACTTGCGCGGCGTGCCGTCGGCACGCTGGCCTGCATCGAGCTTGCCGCCGAGCCAGGTCAGGAAGCGCCGCGCCGCGAACCAGCCGCCGCGCTCCACGAGCGCGACGAGGTGGCGCGACTTGCCACCACGGGCCAGCGCACGCACGACCTTGCGGTCCATGTGGTCCTCGAGGAAGTTCGGCAGCAGCGAGAGATCGAGGTTCTTGAGCAGCGCCAGCATGCCGCCCTGGTCGATCTCGGCGTCGGTGAAGTCCTCCGGGCGGCCCATGAAGCCCGCGAACACGGGTTTGCCGTTCTCCTGCTCCATCAGCGCCTCGTTCATCTCGTCGACCGTGTAGCCGGCGGCGAGCAGCGTGGCCGTGATGGCGCCGGCGGACGTGCCGAGCAGGCGGTCGTGCGCATGGCCTGCCCGCAGCAGCTCCGCGACGGCACCCACGAACGCCATGCCCTTGGCACCGCCACCTTCGAACACGAGGTCGTATTTCATCGCTCGATCCCCCTGCGCGGCCTGCGCCGCTGTCGGTCAGTCGTCGTGGTCGTCCCTGTCGCGCCTGCGGACGGTGCCGCACAGCGCCATGAACGGCGTGTTGTCGCGCTGCACGTACCGGTCGCCGGTCTTCTTCCAGAACTGCCGGCTCGCCGGGCTCTCGAGGTAGTCGAGGCGCCGGTCGATGCGTCGACCGCCGACGACGCTCTTGAGCACCGCGATGCGGATGTTGCCCCGGGAGTCGAGGATCAGCGTGCAGCCGCCGTAGATCTCGAGACCGGGCTTGCCGTCGCGCGGACGCACGTTGCGCACCTGCAGGATCTCCGCGACCGTGTCGAAGATGGTCTGGCCGTCGGGTCCGGCACGCCTCAGCGTACGGACGGACTCGATCCTGGGCAGGGTGACCGTGTCTCCTTCGAGGCGCGGGTCGTCGCTCTTCACCAGGCCAAGTTCCTCCATGCAGGTGTCGCTGCCGGTGACGTGCTCGCCGAGCTCGCAGGCCTGGGCGATCTGTTCGCCGACCGTGACCGGGCAGCCCGGATCGCCGGCGAAGTAGATCTCCTTGAAGGACAGCGCGATGATCGGTGCGAGCGTTCGGCGCGGCGGACGCCACAGCAGCGAGTCCTCGTTGAGGCTGACGACCTCGCGCGGATACACGCCACGCAGGCGGAATGCGTCGATCAGCGCCTCGCGGTAGTTCCACACGTCGTCGGGCACGAGCTCCGAGTCCGCCGTGATGACCGCGCGCAGGTACTCGCCGAGACGCACGTCCACCGGCGGGAGGTAGTCCACCGCCCTGATCAGCATGTTCAGGAACTGGTTGGCGAGGTTGTGCGCGCGCGTCGTGAGCAGGTCCACGAGAGCGTCGGGTAGCTCGCCCGCGGGAAGCCGGCCGGAGCCGCCGGTCGCGAGCCGCATGATCGCCGCGGTCTTGCGCTCGTACACGGTGCAGAAGGCGTCGAAGACCGCCGCCATCAGCAACTCGCCCATCTGGTGCGCCGGCATTTTCGCGTCGTAGCGCAGTTCCGTGTTGCAGGCGCTGCGCAGCGACTGTTCCCCGCCGGAGGCGCGCCCGAACTGCTGCCCGATGGAACTCAGGTACGGCGACTCGCGCAGGTTGCCGCGGCAGCGCGCCAGTGCGTTGTGCAGCGCGTCCCGGTGCAGGAAGTGATGGAACAGCGCCAGCAGGTCAGCGAATCCCTCGTGGAATCCGGACATGTCGGCGCTGGTCTGGAGCACGAAGTTCGAGCGCAGCGCGTCGAGCATCGCGTGCGTCATCTCGTGGCAGACGATGTCGTGCGACAGGGCCGTGTAGACGATGCCGCGCGGCAGCGTGCCGTCGGTCGGCTTCTCGTGGGCGTAGAAGTATCCGAAGTTGAGCGTGCCCTGGTTCGGGTCGTACCAGGCGTTCTGGGTCTCGCCCGCGAACGGCCGGATGCGCAGGCGCGTCACGCCGTCCCGCGGCGGGAACGGCCAGGGGATCTGCCGGCCCAGGGCGCTGCGGAAGCTGCGGTGCACGAGGCTCGCGACCCCGTACACCATCTGGGCGTGGAACGCGGGGTTCGAGTCGGACGGCGTCATGCCGTTGGCGAGCAGCACCCGCAGGCCGTCGAGGTCGGGATCGCTCTCCGTCGGCTTCTGGCCTGTGTCGAGGTCCGTCGTGTCCACCTCGAACAGGGCGCCCACCGGGCCCGGCGTGAGTTTCTCGTAGGGAATCTCGATCGTGGCGTACTTGCCCTCGCGCACCAGTGCCGACGGGTCGACCGCGAAAATGCGCAGCCGGCGCGTGGTCGGCTCGCCCGGCTGCCAGTTATGGGCGCGGGTGGACTCGGAGTACACGCGCGGCCCGAGCTGGTAGGTCTTGCCGTGGTTGCCGTGCGCGAACGATGGCCGGTCCACGCTCGGGTTCACGTACTTGTCGAATTCCCCCATGCGGCTTCCCTCGCTGGTGCGAACGCCGGTCCGAGCCCGATCCTCGCGCGCCGGTCCTCAGATGTCGAGGCCGCTCACGAAGTCGCTCGACTGCGCCAGCAGCTTCTGTGCTATCTGGGCGCGCAGCCCGGCCAGGACCGCTGCGTTGATCGTGGCCTTGCCGGCATTGTTCTCGATGCGCACTTCGTTTTTGCGGAACTTGAAGAACAGCACCTGCGCGATCTTCTGCTCCGCCTCGAGCGCGAATGCGGTCAGTGCGACGAACAGGTCGCCGGTCGGATCGCGATCCACCGTGGACACCTGGAAATGCGCGGTGTTCGCCGAGCGGCTCTCCCGGTTGAAGATCGTCACCCACGGATTTCCCGCGTCCATCTTCTTGAGCGCCTGCACGGTCGAGGTCAGCACGGCGAGCGCCGTGGGAGCCCCGACGAGCAGTGTCGCGGCGACCTCGAGCACGGCCTCGTGCGCCTGGAACCCGTCGCCCGTCTCCTTGTAATGCTGCAGGTTGGTCTGCTGCGTGACGAAGCCGATGTTCCCGAGCACGGTGAAGTACCGGTTGTACCAATCGCGGATCTCGGTGAGCGATCGCGGCTCGGGCACGAGCTTCTTGGCCGCCAGCTGCGCGAGCAGCGTCGAGTTGACGATGTCGCCACGCTGCTCGGCGGTGACGCCCTGCACGAACGAGACCACTTCCGACCCGACGACCAGGGCCTGGTCGCGGGCGGCATCGAAGTCGATGGGCTTCGATTGGACGGCCGCAGCGCCGAAGCGGGGTGCGGGCAGGTCGAGTCCGATGACGAACGAACGTGCCTGGTCGAGGTCGATGCTCATTCCAGTTCCCCCTCTGGACGGACGATAGTGGCGAACGATCCGGTCCGCGGCGCTTGACGCAGCAGGCCGCACGGACATCATACTGCCGCTCAGCGAACATAATCTGCGTCAGCTGCGCGCACGGACACTGCAAGGGGCCGAGGTTCGACTGCGAGGCGAGCGACCCGGCCCGGGGAAGTCTGGCTGGATTCTGAGGTCCCTGACCCGGAGGTCGTCCCATGCCTTCACCCGCTTTCGATGCCGCCATGCCGTTCATCCTCCGCTGGGAGGGGGGCTTCGTCGACCACCCGAACGATCCCGGCGGCCGCACCAACAAGGGCGTGACGCAGCGCGTGTACACCGCCTGGCGCGCGCGCCGCAGCCTGCCGCCGCAGGACGTCAAGCTCATCACCGACGCCGAGGTCAAGGAGATCTACGAGGGCGATTACTGGCTGCCGCCGCGCTGCAACCAGTTGCCGACAAAGCTCGACCTCGCGCAGTTCGACACGGCCGTGAACATGGGCGTGGGCCGTGCGGTGCGGTTCCTGCAGGGCGCGGTCGGTTGCGGGGTGGACGGCAAGTTCGGTCCCGGCACGGCGCAAGCCGTCGCGGGCTGCGAGCCGCGCAGCGCTCTCGCAGCGTACTGCGACGCGCGCGAGGCGTTCTACCGGCGGCTCGTGGTCGCGAATCCCAAGCTCAAGGTGTTCCTGAAAGGCTGGCTCAACCGGCTCAACTCGCTGCGCAGGGAGGTCGGGCTGCCCGTGTTCGGGTTCACCGAGCCGTCGAGTCTCGCCGAGGCGGGACCGATGATGCGCATTCCCGATCTCGGCGAGGATCCGGACTTCGACATCTGATCAGCACGCTGCCGGGAGTTGCGCGCGTGACGGTCGTCGCCCTTGTCGAGCTCGGCAAGGGGCTCCTGAATGCAGTTTGCCGCGGCCCAAAACAACGACGCCCCGCAGGGCGGGGCGTCGTCGAGTGCCTGGACAGGCGCTTCGGGTCAGCCGCGCGCGCGCCGGCGAACGATGGCGATCCCGAGCAGGCCGAGGCCCAGCAGGGCCAGCGAGCCCGGCTCCGGCAGCTGCTGATCCCCGTCCGTGTCGTAGAACGACAGGTGGGACAGCCCAGCGGGGCGGCCGCTGGCGTTGTTCGGCGTGGAATACGCGACGTCGGTGTAATCGCCGCCCGTGCTGTAGAGGTTGAAGGCGGACCCGCCCTTGGCGACGAACGCCGTGATTGCCGGGTCGCCGGCGCCCGGCACGTAAGTCCACGTGCCCGTGCCCGTGCCGTCGCCACCGAAGTCGAACGTGAACTCGTCGCCGTCGATCGAGCCGAACAGCGGGTTGATCTCGATCTCTCCGAACGAGCCGTCGTCGTTGAAATTGAACTTGATGATGATGGGCGACCGCTCGGTGAGGTCGGTGCCGGGGACGACCGGCGTGAAGCAGTTCGGGAAGTTCGGGCCGAACACTCCGGCGCAATCATTGCCGTCGTACTCGCCAATCAGCGCGGCGTTGGCGGACGCCATCCCGCCCACCGACAGGATGGCGGCGAAGGCGGCGGCCCGGAGCGAGAAAATCCCGTTGCGAATCATCGTAATCACCTTCAAGGCGTATCTGTCGGAGGTTCCTTCCTTGGAGGGAAGGTGCATTGGGGCGGGATTATGCAGAATCCGTGCCAGCTTATGTAAGCTACTGAAATAAAAGGAATAGACATAATCCGGGTTCGCGGCGGCTACCCGTTATGTAAAGAATTCCGACAGTGACCTCAGGCCGTCAGCACCCGCCCGGGGTTGAGGATGCTTTTCGGGTCGAGCGCGTCCTTGAGCCGCCGCATCAGCGCCAGTTCCGCCTCGCTGCGCGACAGCGGCAGCCACGGCTGTTTCTCGAGGCCGATGCCGTGCTCCGCGGAGACCGAGCCGCTGCGCGCCGCGAGCGGCTCGTACACGCAGCGCTCGATGCCGTGGCGCGCTTCGTGGCTGGGAGGCCCGGCGGCAATGACGTGCAGGTTGCCGTCGCCCAGGTGCCCGAACACGAAGCGGCGATACGCGGGCCACTCGCGCTCGAGCCGCGCGAGGATCTCCGCGACGTAGCCTTCCATCTCCGTCACGGGCAGGCTGACGTCGAACACCACCGGCATGCCGAGCCGGAAGAACTGCTCGACGTCGTCCCGCAGCGCCCACAGCGAGGCGCGCTGCGCTTCCGACGAGGCGATCACCGCGTCGGCGAGGAGGCCCGACTCGACCGCCTCGCCGAGCGCCTCCTCGAAGCGTGCCTGGTCGCGCACGGGGTCGCCGCCCGAGCCCTCGATCAGCACGTAGTACCCGTGCTCCTGCGAGATCGGTGCCGCGCCCTTCGCGGGCGGTGTCGTCACCAGCCGGTAGAACTCGTTCCACATCACCTCGAACGCCGAAAGCGAGCCGCCAAGCGCGCCGTCCATGTGCTTGAGCAACCGGGTGACCTCGGAGAACTGCGTGCAGGCGACGAGCGCCGTCTGGTTGCTGCGCGGCGCCTCGCGCAGGCGCAGCACCAGCCGGGTGACGATGCCGAGCGTGCCTTCCGTGCCGATGAACAGCTGCTTGAGGTCGTAGGCGGCATTGTTCTTGATCATGCGGTTCATCGAGGAGATGACCGTGCCGTCGGCGAGCACGGCTTCGAGTCCGAGCACCGACTCGCGCGTCATGCCATAGCGGATCACGCCGTTGCCGCCGGCGTTGGTGGCGACTGTGGCGCCGATGTGCGCCGACCCGCGGGCGCCGAAGTCCACCGGGTAGAGCAGGCCGTGCTTCTCGGCCTCCTGCTGCACCGTCTCGAGCGGCACGCCGGCCTCGAGCGTCATGGTGCGGTTCACCGGGTCCACCGACTCGATGCGGTGCATGCGCTCCAGCGACAGGCCGATCTCGCCCGGGCCCGCCACGCAACCGCGCACCAGGCCGGTGAGCCCACCCATCGGCACGACCGGCTGGCCCGCGGCGTGGCAGGCTGCCAGCACGCGCGACACCTGGTCCGTGTTCGCCGGCCGCACGATCGCCAGCGCCTGGCAGGGGCTGTGATCGGCCCAGCCCACGGAACGCGCGCGGACGTCGTCGCCCGTGAGGACGCCGTCGGCGCCCACGATGTCGGTCAGTTGTCGAATCAGTTCCATGGTTCGTTCTCCAGGGGAGCTCATTGCCAGGTGCCGAGATCCAGCGCGAGGCTGGCCACCACGCCCTCGAATGCCGCGCACAGCGCGTCCACCTGTCCGGTGGACGTCGCGGGCGAGACCAGCATCATGTTGTGGAAGGGCGCGATCAGGCAGCCTCGATTGACGAGCGCGAGGTGGACCGCCTGCTCCAGCGCCGGGGCATGCGCCGCCTCGGCCTCGGCGCCGTTGCGCAGCGGCCCGGGGGCACACACGAATTCGACGCGGGCGCCGACGCGCACCACGTGCCAGGGCAGGGCGTAGGTCTGCACGACGCCCAAGAGCCCCGCGGCCAGCCGGGCGGCGAGCGCGTCCATGAGCGCGTAGGCCTCGCCCGTCATGACCTGCCCGAGCGTCGCGCGCATGGCGGCGAGCGACAGCGCGTTGGCCGAAAGCGTCGTGCCCATGCCGGAATGGCCCGGCGGTGTCGTCGCGCGCAGCTCGTCGAGACGTCGTGCGATCTCGTCGGTGAAGCCCCACACGCTCGCCGGCACGCCGCCGGCGATCGGTTTTCCGACCACGAAGAGATCCGGCTCGAGGCCGTGCACGCGCGTGTAGCCGCCGGGTCCCGTCGAGATCGTGTGCGTCTCGTCGATCAGCAGCAGCGTGCCGGCCTCGCGCGTCAGGCGCCGCAGTCCGGCGTGGAAGCCCGGTTCGGGCAGCACCATGCAGGAATTGGTCATGACGGGCTCGGCGATCACGCAGGCCACGTCGCCGTGTGCGAGCGCCGCCTCGAGCCCGGGCAGGTCGTTGAACTCGACGACGCGCGCGAGCTGCGTGAGGTCGGCGGCCTGGCCGAGCAGGCCGGGCCGGTGCACGGTGCGGCCTTCGACCAGCCGCACGAAGGTCTCGTCCACCGTGCCGTGGTAGCAGCCGTTGAACACGAGGACTTTCGGCCGACCGGTGACGGCGCGTGCCACGCGCAGCGCAAAGCGGTTGGCATCGGTGGCCGTCGTGGCCACCTGCCACTGCGGCAGGCCGAAGCGCTCGGCGAGCAGCCGCCCGACTGCGATCGCGTCCTCGGTGGGCAGCATGTAGGTGAGGCCGCGTCCCGCCTGCCGCACGATCGCTTCCGCCACGGGTGCCGGCGAGTGGCCGAACATCGAGCCGGTGTCGCCGAGGCAGAAGTCGGCGTAGTCGTTGCCGTCCACGTCCGTGAGCACCGCTCCGCGGGCCGACTCGACCACGAACGGGCAGGGCATGGACCAGTCGCGCATCCAGTGCATGGGCACGCCCTGGTAAAAGCCCGCGATGCCGTGGCCGGCGAGCTCGAGCGAGCGCGGGTGCAGCGCGGCGTAGCTCGCGCACTCCGCCTCGAAGACCTCGCGGACGCGCTGCAGGGGAAGGCCGCCGACGATGTCCGGATTCACGGCAGGGTTTCCAGGGAAGGCTCGGGTGACCGCAGCGATTGTAGAGCGGTCGACCGGCCTCGGCCCGTCTCCCGGTGGATGTCCGTGTGGCGGCGACCCGGTGGGGCCGTCACAATCGGGGTCTCGCGGCCGACCGCGACATTCCCGATCGACGATCGCTGCCCGGGACCGGTGACCCGGCGGCGAATCCTGTGCTCACCGGCCGAGGAGTCCCGGCATGTCCCACGAGATGAACGGCGCCAGATCGCTGGTGCAGACGCTGGTGAACTGCGGCGTCGAGGTCTGCTTCTCCAACCCCGGCACTTCGGAGATGCACTTCGTGGCCGCGCTCGACTCGGTGGACGGCATGCACCCGGTGCTGTGCCTGTTCGAGGGCGTGGCCACGGGTGCTGCCGACGGTTACGGGCGAATTGCCGGCAAGCCCGCCGCCACGCTGCTGCACCTCGGGCCCGGGCTCGCCAACGGCCTCGCCAACCTGCACAACGCCCGGCGCGCGGCCACGTCGATCGTCAATATCGTGGGCGACCACGCCACCTACCACTTGCAGTACGACGCACTGCTCACCTCGGACATCGTGGGCTTCGCGCGCCCGGTCTCGGCCTGGATCTGCGAGTCGAAGAGCGCGGCCACCGTTGCGGGCGACGCCGCGCGGGCCGTGCAGGCGGCGCGCGCCGCGCCGGGCGGGATCGCCACCCTGATCCTGCCCGCCGACACCGCCTGGAACCCGGCGCAACGCGCTGCCGGGCCGCTGCCCGACCCCGGCGCAGCCCCGGTCGGCGCCGAGGCCGTCGAACAGACGGCGCGGCTGCTCGCGAGCGGCAAGAAGTCGGCGATGCTGCTGCGGGGCAGCGCGTTGCGCGGGGCAGGCCTCGAGGCGGCGGGAAGGATCCAGGCGAAGACCGGCGTGCGGCTGCTATGCGACACTTTCGCGCCCCACGCCGAGCTCGGCGCCGGCCGCGTGCCCGTCGAGCGGATCCCGTACTTCGCCGAGCAGATCGTCGCCACGCTGCAAGGCCTCGAGCAGATCGTGCTGGTGGGCAGCAAGCCGCCGGTGTCGTTCTTCGCCTACCCCGGCAAGCCGAGCTGGTGTGCCCCGGAGTCTTGCGGGTTCAGTTACCTCGCGCTGCCGCACGAGGACGGCGCGGCCGCCCTCGTGGCGCTCGCCGACGCGCTCGGCGCCGCGGGCCTCGAGCCGGCCCGCACGCCGCTGGTAATCCCGGACCTGCCCTCGGGCGTGCTCAATGCCGCGACCGCCGCGCAGGTGATTGCGCACCTGACGCCCGAGGACGCCATCGTCGCCGACGAGTCGGCGACCGCCGGCCTGCCGCTGCTCATGTTCCTGGCGCGCGCCCGGCCCCACACGCACCTGCCGCTCACCGGCGGCTCGATCGGCCAGGGCTTGCCGCTCGCGGTCGGCGCGGCCATCGCGGCCCCCGGCCGCAAGGTCGTCTGCCCGCACGGCGACGGCGGTGCGGCCTATACGGTGCAGGCGCTGTGGACCATGGCCCGCGAGAAGCTCGACGTCACGACGGTGATCTTTGCCAACCGCTCCTACGCCATCCTCAACATCGAGCTGCAACGCGTCGGCGCGATCGGCGCCGGGGCCAAGGCCATGTCCATGCTGGACCTGCACAACCCGGAGATGAACTGGGCGCAGATCGCGCAGGGCTTCGGCGTCGAGGCGAGCCGCGCTGCGACCTGCGAGGAGTTCGCGTCGCAGTACGCCTCGGCCATGAAGCAGCGCGGACCGCGGCTGATAGAGGCGCTGATCTAGGCGCGAGCCCGTGCCCTGGCGCGCGGTTGACGCTCTCCGATCGCCCATGGATACTGCGGCGCACGATGAACCCGCGCGCTGCAAGCACCCTCGATCGCCGCTGGTGGTGGCGCCACTCCTAGGAGTGGGCCCGGGCGCGCACGTCTCGTACGCAGGATTCCTGGAACCCATCTCCGCGAACCGACCGGGGATGGGTCTTCTGTTGCGCGTCCCCGGATCCTCGCGACTGAGGAACCGTCAGTGACGACCAGCCTGTTCGACATCTCGGCCGACCTCGACACCCCGGTGTCGGCCTACCTCAAGCTGAAGCCGTTCCGGCCGCGCTTCCTGCTGGAGAGCGTGGAGGGCGGCGAGCGCCTCGCGCGCTACTCGTTCATCGGCTTCGGCGAGTGCCTCGAGTTCCGGCTCGACGCCTCCGGGCTGGTGCTGGGTGCCGAGCGCCTGCCGCGGCCGGCCGACCAGGCCGGGCTGCTCGCCTCGCTGCGCGGTGCGCTCGCCGCGGCCCCGCGCCCGGAGATCGCGGGCAACGGCTTCCCGCTGCTCGGCGGACTCGTGGGCGTGGCGAGCTACGACCTCGTGCGCTACTTCGAGCGCCTGCCATCGCACGCCCGGGTGGACGACGATTGCCCGCAGGCGCACTACGTCGCGCCGCGCTCGCTGCTGGTGTTCGACCACCTGACGCGCCGCGCCGCGCTGCTGCACGCAGGCTCCGAGCACGAGCGGCAGTCGCTCAGGCGCGAGGTCATCCGTGCGTTGCGCGGCGGGCTGCCCGGACCCGCCTGGGCGGCGAGCTTCAGTGCGCCCGAGGCGAGTCTCTCCGAGGACGAGTTCGTCGAACGCGTGGCCCGCACGCAGGCGCACATCGCCGCGGGCGACGTCTACCAGCTGGTGCTGTCGGTGCGCTTTGCAGGCCGTTGCGACCTCGACCCGTTCGAGACGTACCGGGCCCTGCGGCTGCTGAACCCGTCCCCCTACATGTACTTCTGCGACCTCGGCGACCGCGTCGTGGTGGGCTCCTCGCCCGAGGCGCTCGTGAAGCTCAACGGCCGGCACGCGCAGATGCGACCCATCGCCGGCACGCGACCGCGCGGCGCGGATGCCGCCGGGGACGACGCGCTCGAAGCCGAGTTGCTCGCCGATCCGAAGGAGAACGCCGAGCACGTGATGCTGGTGGATCTCGCGCGCAACGACCTCGGCCGCGTCGCGACCGCGGGCTCCGTGCAGGTGCAGCCGTTCCGTTCCGTCGAGCGCTACAGCCACGTCATGCACATCGTGAGCGGCGTGAACGGCACGCTCGCCCCGGGGCGCGACGCGTTCGACCTGTTTGCAGCGGCCTTCCCGGCCGGCACGCTGGTGGGTGCGCCCAAGGTACGCGCCATGGAGATCATCGACGAGCTCGAGCCGGTGCGGCGCGGCTTCTACGGCGGCACGGTCGGCTACTTCGGACACGGCGGCGACATGGACCAGGCGATCACGATCCGCACGATGGTGTTCCACGGCGACACCTACAGCTTCCAGGCCGGCGCGGGCATCGTCGCGGACAGCGTGCCCGCGAGCGAGCACCGCGAGGTGCTCGCCAAGAGCGCGGTGCTGCGCCGCGCGCTCGAGCTCGCGCGGGAGGGCCTGTGATGGACACGCCGCGCCTGCTGCTCGTCGACAACTACGACAGCTTCACCTACAACCTGGTGCAGGCCTTCCTGGTGCTCGGCGCTGAAGTGCTGGTCCATCGCAACGACGCGATCACCGTCGAGGAGGCGAAGCGCCTCGCGCCCACCCACCTGTGCATCTCGCCGGGGCCCGGCACCCCGCGCGACGCCGGCGTGTCGATGGCGATGATCCGCGCCTTCGCCGGCTCGATTCCCGTGCTCGGCGTGTGCCTCGGCCACCAGTCCATCGTCGAGGTGTTCGGCGGCGAGGTGGTGCGGGCGGGCCGGCTCATGCACGGCAAGGTCTCGCCGGTTCAGCACGACGGTCGCGGCGTATTCGCGGGGCTGTCCCAGCCCTTCGAGGCGGGGCGCTACCACTCGCTGATCGCGCGGCCGGAGTCGCTGCCCGAGGTGCTCGAGGTGAGCGCGCGCACTGCCGAAGGCGAGATCATGGGCGTGCGCCACCGCGAGCTCGTGGTGGAGGGCGTGCAGTTCCACCCGGAGAGCGTGCTGACGCCCGAGGGCCCGGTGCTGCTCGGCAACTTCCTCGCGTTCGCCGGCGGCCGGCGGGCGGCCTGAGGCGGACGCCATGGGCGAACTTCGCGACATCCTCGAGCGGCTGCTGCAACGGCGTGATCTCTCGGAATCGGAGGCCGCCGGGCTGCTGGTCGCGTTGACCGACCCGGCCGTGGCGCCCGCGATGTCGGGCGCGCTGCTCGCTGCGTTGCGCGGCAAGGGCATCACCGCGGACGAGGTGCGGGGATTCGCCGGCGCGATGCGCGGGCTTGCACGCCGGCCCGAATTGCCGCCGGGTCCGCCCGCGGTGGATGTCGTCGGCACCGGCGGCGACGCGTCCGGAAGCTTCAATCTCTCGACGGCTGCCGCGCTGCTCGTTGCGGCGACCGGGGTGCGGGTCGTCAAGCACGGCAACCGCTCGGTCTCGAGTCGCTCGGGCAGCGCCGACCTGCTCGAGGCGCTCGGCCTGCCGCTGCCGCTCGACGAGCGCGCCGCGGGCGAGTGCCTCGCCGCCACGGGCTTCACCTTCCTGTTCGCGCCGCACTACCACCCGGCGATGAAGGAAGTGGCGCCCGTGCGCCGCGCGCTCGGCGTGCGCACGGTGTTCAACCTGCTCGGGCCGCTCACCAATCCGGCCGAGCCGCCGTTCAGCCTGATCGGGGCCTACAGCGCCGAGGCCGCGCGGCTCATGGCGGACACGCTCGCCGGCATGCCGATCCAGCGCGTGTTCGTGATCCACGGCGAGCCGGGCTGGGACGAAGCGACGCCCGTGGGCCCGTTCGAGCTCTACGACGTGCGGCCGGGCCGCGTGACCCGCGAAGTGCGCGACCCGCTGGACATCGGCATCCGGCGCTGCACGGCCGCCGACCTCGCCGGCGGCGACGCCGAGCGCAACGCTGCGGGATTGCGCGCGGTGTTCGAGGGCCGTGACCAGGGAGCGCATTGCGACGCCGTGGTCCTGAACGCCGCCCTCGCGCTCGAGGTCACCGGCGCCGTGGACTCGTTCGGGGCAGGCGTGGTGGCAGCGCTCGAAACCATCCGCGGCGGTGACGCCGCGCGGCTGCTCGACCGCCTCGCGGCATTCGGCCGCAACCCTCGCGAAGACTGAGCCGGAATCCTCCCGTGGGACTGCTCTCCGACATGTATCGCTCGAGCCTGCAGCGCGTCGCCGAGGCGCGCGAGCGCGTGCCGGAAGCGGCGCTGCGCGTGTCGGCACTCGGCACGCCCGCGCCGCCGCCGCTGCGGCTCGCGCCATCGGGCTTCGACCTGATCGCCGAGCTCAAGCTGCGCTCGCCCTCGCTCGGCGACCTCTCGGCCGCGACGCTCGACCCGGTGCGGCGGCTCGAGGCCTATGCCGAGGGCGGCGCCGCGATCTGCTCCATCCTCACCGAGCCCGAGCGCTTCGACGGCAGTCTCGATCACCTGCGGCTCGCCGCCGGGACCCTGCAGCCCTTCGGCGTGCCGGCCATGCGCAAGGACTTCCTGGTGGACCCGTACCAGGTGCTCGAGGCGCGGGCCCACGGCGCCTCGGGCGTGCTGCTGATCGCGCGCCTGGTGCCGCGCGAGCGGCTGGTCGAGTTGCTCGACAGCGCCGCGGCACTGGGGCTGTTCGTGCTGCTCGAGGCCTTCGACGCGGACGACCTCGCGATTGCCTCGAGCCTCGCCCGCGAGCGCGCCGGCCGCGAAGAGCAGGTGCTGATGGGCCTCAATTGCCGCGACCTCGAGACGCTCGGCATCGACTTCGACCGCTTTGCCGCGCTGCGCGAGCACCTGCCGCCGCAGTGGCCGACGGTCGCGGAGAGCGGGGTGCAGACGCCGGCCGAGGCGGCGCGCGTCGCCGCGCTCGGCTATCGCCTGGCGCTGGTCGGAACCAGCCTGATGCGCCGTCACGACGCGGCGCAGGCCGTGAGCGAGCTGCTGGAGGCGGGCCGCAAGGCCCGGCCCTAGCCCGCGATGGCACCGCTGTGGATCAAGATCTGCGGGTTGCGCAGCGCCTCTGCGATCGAGGTCGCCGCCGAGGCGGGTGCCGACGCGGTCGGCTTCGTTTTCCACGCGTCGTCGCCGCGCCACGTCGAGCCGCCGGAGGCGCGCGCACTGCAGGCGGCCGTGCCGCCGGGCGTCGAGCGCGTCGCGGTATTCCTGCATCCGTCGCAGGCGCTGGTCGATGCGGCGCTCGAGGCGATCGCGCCGCGACTGGGTGCAGGCCGACGCCGAGGACCTCGACCGACTGCGCCTGCCGCCCGGCCAGCGCGTCCTGCCCGTGCTGCGCAGCGGCGGCCCGCTGCCGGAATCGCTGCCGTCACGCTGCCTGTTCGAGAGCGGCCGAAGCGGGGCGGGCGAGCGGGCCGACTGGCCGGCTGCGACCGAGCTGGCGCACCGCACGCAGCTGGTGCTCGCCGGCGGGCTCGATCCCGGGAGCGTGGCCGAAGCCGTGCGCACCGTGCGGCCGTTCGGCGTGGACGTGAGCTCCGGCGTCGAAAGCGAGCGCGGCGTGAAGGACGCCGCACTCGTGCGTGAATTCATCCGCGCCGCCCGCGAGGCGTCGCGCACCCCGAACCCGTAGGAGAGCCGGCGATGCGAACCCTGTCCCTGAAGATCGACCGCGAGGCGTTGCTTGCGCAGACGCTGCGCGGCGCGTTCCCGGATGCGCGCGGACGCTACGGTCCCTTCGGCGGACGCTACGTGCCCGAGACGCTCGTCCCTGCGCTCGACCGGCTCGAGGAAGGCGTGCGCGCGCACCTCGGCGAGGCGGGCTTCCGCGCCGAGTTCGAATCCGAGCTGCGCACCTGGGTGGGCAGGCCGACGCCGCTCACGCACGCGCGCGAGCTGTCGCGGCGCTGGGGCGCCGACGTGTGGCTCAAGCGTGAGGACCTCGCCCACACCGGCGCGCACAAGATCAACAACGCGCTCGGCCAGGGGTTGCTCGCGAAGCGCCTCGGCGCGAGGCGCATCGTTGCCGAGACCGGCGCCGGGCAGCACGGCGTCGCTTCGGCCGCGGCCTGCGCGCGGCTCGGTTTGCCGTGCGTCGTGTACATGGGCGCGGTGGACATGGAACGGCAGGCGCCCAACGTCGGGCGCATGAAGCTGCTCGGGGCGGAGGTCGTGCCCGTCACCGGCGGCGACCAGACGCTGCGTGCCGCCATCGACGAGGCGCTGCGCGACTGGGTGTCGGATCCCGACGGCACCTACTACCTGCTCGGCTCGGCGGTCGGGCCGCACCCCTACCCGTACCTCGTTCGCGAGTTCCAGTCGGTGATCGGCCTCGAGGCGCGCGCGCAGATGCTCGAGCAGGCGGGTGCTCTACCGGATGCGGTGGTGGCCTGCGTCGGCGGCGGCTCGAACGCGATCGGCCTGTTCCACCCGTTCGTGCGCGACACGGGCGTGAACCTGCTCGGCCTCGAGGCGGGCGGCACGGGCGGCGGGCTCGGCCAGAACGCGGCCTCGCTCGCCTACGGCACGCCCGGGGTGCTGCAGGGCTGCTATTCGCTGCTGCTGCAGGACGAGCACGGCCAGATCCAGGAGACGCACTCGGTATCGGCGGGGCTCGACTACCCGGGCGTCGGTCCCGAGCACGCGCTGCTCGCGAGCATCGGGCGCGTCGCGTACGAGGCGGCCGGCGACGAGGAGTCGCTGGAGGCGCTCGCGGAGTGCTGCCGGGCCGAGGGCATCCTGCCCGCGATCGAGACCGCGCACGCGTTCGCCGGCGCGAAGCGCCATGCGAAGGCGAACCCGGGCAGCCGCATCCTGATCGGGCTCTCGGGCCGCGGCGACAAGGACATGCCGACGCTGCAGCGCACGCTGCTCAAGGGGGAGCTGTGACAGCCAAGCCTCGCGACACCATCAGCCGCGCGATTCGCGACGCCGCCGCGCAGGGACGCCCCGCCGTGGTCGGCTTCATGACCGCCGGCTTCCCCGACCGGGCCGGGTTCCAGGGCCGCCTCGCGGCGATCGCCTCGGCCGCCGACGTCGTGGAGATCGGCATTCCGTTCACCGACCCGATGGCCGACGGCATGACCATCCAGCGCGCGAGCCAGGTGGCGCTCGCCGACGGGTTCACGCTGCCGTGGCTGCTCGGCGAGCTCGCCGCGATGCAACCGCGGCCCACGGCGCCGCTGCTGCTCATGAGCTACCTCAATCCGCTGCTGGCCCACGGTCTCGATCGCCTGCCCGGGGCGGCGGCGCGCGCGGGTGTCGCGGGCTTCATCATCCCCGACCTGCCGTACGAGGAAAGCGCCGACATGCGTGCCGCGCTCGGCACGCAGGGCCTCGCGCTGGTGCAGATGGTCACGCCCGTGACGCCGCCGGATCGGCTCCGGATGCTCTGCGAGGCGAGCGAGGGCTTCGTCTATGCCGTCACCATGACGGGCACGACCGGCAAGAGCGTTGCGGTGCCGGACGAGGTGCTCGACTACATGGACCGGGTCCGTGCCGTCTCGCCGGTGCCGGTCTGCGCGGGCTTCGGCATCCGCAGTCGTGAGCAGGTCGGGCGCATGCAGGGGCACGTGGACGGCGTGGTCGTGGGATCGGCGCTCGTCGAGGTGCTCGAGCGCGGCGAGGATCCGGCAGCGTTCCTTCGGGGCCTGCGCCCGGTCGGCGCGTCGGCGGGCTGAGCTCAGGACGTGGAGAGCGTGGCCTTGAGGTGGGCGATGACCAGCGCGCGCATGTTGTGCAGCGGGTTCTTCTCCCAGGTGAAGCACGGGGGCTCGCGGCGCAGCATCGCCCAGCGCTGCGTCGCGAGCACCTGCTTGAGGTACCCGAGGCTGCGCTCGATGGCTTCCATGTAGGGGTTGCGGCCGTCGAACAGCCGTTCGACGTAGCGGTAGGCGCCGCCGAACTCGCCGTCGAGGCGGGTGCGCATCGTGTCGGCGAAGAACTCCGGCGTCCGGCGCAGCACGTCGAGGCCCGAGCCGTAGTTGACCTTGAGGCCGCTGCCGTTCTGCGCGACGGCGACGCCGCCGAGCACGAACTCCGGATACAGCCGGTCACGCACCTTCTCCAGGTAACAGCGGTCGGCCATCTGCGCCATCATGTCCGCGGTGCCGAGCAGGTGGCCGACCTTGCGGTCACGCGGGTCGTCGAGGCGGATCTGGTCGAAGGCGAGCTCGTAGCCGGTGAAATGCACGATCTGCGTCGCCACCGGCACCCAGGCCGCCAGGCCGATGGTGGGCAGGTAACGCGAGAGGAACTGCGCGCTGCGTCCGACGTGGGTCAGCGTGAACTCGGCGCCGTTGCGATGCTGATGGTCGTCGCTCTGGCGGATGTAGCCCGAGTCGTGAAACAGCGCAACTACCAGCCCGAGCAGCGCGCGTTCCGCGCCGAACTGCTGCCCGGGCGCGTGCGAACGCTCGTAGCCCACGAGCAGCCGCGCCATCGCGAGCGTGTCGTCCAGTGAGTGCTGTACGTCGTGGTAAACGGTGTCGCAGCCGAGGTAACCGGGGTACTGGCCATTGAACAGCCGCTCGAAGTCGGTGAACGCCGTGCCGAGCTGGTCGACCGGCCCGTTGGGCCAGGTGCGCGAGTAGAGCTCCGCGACGGCGCGGCGCACGGCGTCCACCGAGCTCACCTGCACGGTATTGGTCACGTCGTAATCACTGCGCCTGTACTGCATGGCGTTATTTTTTTCGTCTGCGCGGCGACCCGCGCGTTGCGCCGAAGTGTAGTGCAGGCAATCAGGCCACCAGAGTAAAGAAATCCGACAATCGCCCGTCGCCGCGCCGGCCGGGGCCCTATATGTCAAATCGGGCGAGCACCGGAGCGTGGTCCGAGGGCCTTTCTAGGCGCCTTGGCGCCTTGTCGATGTGACATGCGTCGCATTTCTGCGCGAGCGCGCTGCTCGCGAGGACGAGGTCGATGCGCAGGCCGGCATTGCGGCGGAACGCCATCATCCGGTAGTCCCACCACGAGTACGATTTCTCGGGCTGCTCGAAGCGCCGGAAGCAGTCCTCGAAGCCCGTCGCCAGCAGCGCGCGCAACGCCGCCCGCTCCGGCTCGCTCACGTGCACCGAGCCCTCCCAGGCCTTCGGGTCGTGCACGTCGCGATCCTCCGGCGCGACGTTGAAGTCACCCAGGATCACGACGTGCGGGTGACGCGCGAGTTCGGCCGCGGCGTATGCGTGCAGCGCCTCGAACCAGCGCAGCTTGTACTCGTACTTGTCGGATCCGACCGACTGCCCGTTCGGCACGTACACGTCGATGACCCGCACTCCGCCCACGGTGGCGGCGATCACCCGGCGCTGCTCGTCCTCGAACCCGGGAATGCCGGCCACGACGTCCTCTATCTCGCCCCTGGCGAGCAGCGCCACGCCGTTGTAGGTGCGCTGCCCGCTGAACGCGACGTGCATCCCGAGCGCCTCGATTGCCGCGCGCGGGAAGTCGGGATCCGGGAGCTTGGTCTCCTGCAGGGCGATCACGTCCACCGGGTTGGCGGCGAGCCAGTCCACGACGTGCGGCAGGCGGACGCGCAGCGAGTTGACGTTCCAGGTGGCGAGCAGCATGGCGTCAGGCCGCCAGTCCCATCTGCCGCAGCAGCGGCGCGATCTCGGGCTTGCGGCCGCGGAACTCGACGAACGCGTCCATCGCTTCGCAGCTGCCGCCGCGCTCGAGGACGGCACGGAGGAATCGCTGCGCCGTTGCCGGGTCGAACACGCCGTGCTCCTCGAACGCACCGAACGCATCGGCGGACAGCACCTCGGCCCACTTGTAGCTGTAGTAGCCGGCCGCATAGCCGCCGGAGAACACGTGCTGGAAGCTGTGCGGGAAGCGGTTGAACTCGGGCGGGCGCACGACCGCGACCGCCTCGCGCACCTCGGCCAACGTCGCGGCGATGCGCGGAGCGCCGGGTACGTAGCCGGCGTGCAGCTTGAAGTCGAACAGCGCGAACTCGAGCTGGCGTACCGTCTGCATGCCGGCCTGGAAGGTGCGGCTCGCCTGCAGGCGGGCCAGCATGTCGTGCGGCAACGCTTCGCCGGTCTCGACGTGCGAGGAGATGAGCGGCAGCACCTCGTCGCGCCAGGCGAAGTTCTCCATGAACTGGCTCGGCAGCTCGACGGCGTCCCAGGGCACGCCGTTGATGCCCGCTACGCTCGGCACGTTCACGCGGGTGAGCAGGTGGTGCAGCCCGTGGCCGAACTCGTGGAACAGCGTCAGCACCTCGTAGTGGGTGAGCAGCGACGGCCGCTCTCCGGCCGGGGGGCTGAAGTTGCACACGAGGTAGGCGACCGGCAGCGCGCTCGTCCCGGCGAGGCGGATGCGGCCCACGCACTGGTCCATCCAGGCGCCACCGCGCTTCTTCGGCCGTGCGTACAGGTCCAGGAAGAAGCCGCCGCGCGGGGTGTCGTCGCGGTCGAGCACGTCGAAGAACCGCACGTCGGGGTGGTAGGTCTCGACGGACGGGTTGGCGACGATGCGCACGCCGTACAGGCGGTGCACGACGGTGAACAGGCCGGCCAGCACGCGTGGGAGCGGGAAATACGGCCTCAGGGCTTCCTCGGACACCTGCAGTCGCTCCTTGCGAAGGCGCTCGGAGAAGAACCCGACGTCCCAGGAAGCGAGCGGCCGACCCGCGAAGCGCTCGAGCTCGGCGAACTCGCGTTCCGCCGCCGGCCTGCTGACGCGGGCGAGCTCGAGCAGGAACTCGGTCACCTCGGCCGGGTCCCGCGCCATCTTGGTCGCGAGCGAGTACTCGGCGAAGTTCCCGAAGCTGACGAGGTTCGCCGCCTCGTGGCGCAGTGAGAGGATCTCGGCCATCAGCGGGCCGTTGTCCCACTGGCCGGCGTGCGGTCCGCGGTCGGAGGCGCGGGTCACCCAGGCCTCGTAGAACTCGCGGCGCAGCGGTTCGCTCACGGCGTGCGAGAGCACGGCCTGGTAGGTGGGCGCATCGAGCGACAGGAGCCAACCGTCCTTTCCGGCAGCCGTCGCTGCATCGCGGGCGCGCTGCAGGGCGTTTGCCGGCAGGCCCTCGAGCTCGCGCTCGTCGGTCACGTGCCGCGAGAACGCCTGGGTCGCGTCGAGCACGTTCTCGTCGAATTTCGCCTGGGCAGTGGCGAGCCGCTCCATCACCTCGCCGAAGCGCTGCTTGCGCTCGGGCGGCAGCGACACGCCGGCGAGCCGGAAGTCGCGCAACGCGATCTCGACCACTTTGCGCTGCTCCGGTGCAAGTGCAGCGCCCTCGCGATCCGCGACACGCTGGTAGGCCGCGCACAGCCGCTCGTTCTGGCCGAGCTCGGTGTGGTACGCGGTGAGGAGCGGCAGGCAGGCGTTGTAGGCGGCGCGCAGCTCCTCGCTGTTCATGACGCCGTTCAGGTGGCTCGCGGGCGACCACGCACGCGCCAGACGGTGGTGCATGCGCTCGATCGGCACGATCAGCGTTTCCCAGCTGTCCGCGCCGGCGTCGAGCAGGGCGGCGATCTCGGCGCGGTTCGCGTCGAGCAGCTCGCGCAGCGCGGGTTCGACGTGCACGGCCCCGATGGCGCCGAAGGCAGGCAGGGGCTGGTCCGTGAGCAGTGGGTTGGTCATCGCGTGCGACCGTGGGCAACAGGGGGGCGCCATTCTAGGCCCAGCCGAACATCTCCTGCAGCAGCCACGCGAGCGCGTAGACCGCCGCGGCGAAGCCCGCGAAAGCGAGGAACGCGCGCCGCCGGTAGCGTTTCGCGAGCCCCTTCTCGTGGAGCGTGGCGATCAGGAACAGGCGGTCGCCGTCCGGCCGTCCGAGCACGTGCAGCGCCGGGTGGAGCGGCTGGTCCAGGTGGCGCTGCGTGACCACGTGGCGCGCTTCCTCGCGGGCGCGCTCCCACTCCTCGAGGCTCACCTGGCCGTCGCGGTCCGAGTCGAAGCGCTCGGCGAGCGCCGCCGCGTCCTGCTTCCACTCGCTGAGCAGCGCACCCACTTCGGCCGTCAGATCACGCCGGCCGGCGGCGGAGTGCGTGCGGAACTGGCCGAGCGCATACACCTGCTCGTGTTCGTAGATGCGCTCCTCGAAATAGCGGTAGTCAGCCCCGCCGAGCCGGTTGCCGCTGCCGGCGGGCTGCGTCGGCCACGGTGTGCCGCCGTACCAGGTGGTGCGCTCGGTCGTGAGCACCTCGGCCCCGCCGGGCTGCACGATGCACTCGCCGGTGCCGTCGTCGAGCAGGAAGGGCTGCTCCGAACGGCCGGCATTCACGGTGCGCCAGCTGGTGCGGCGCTTGCCGGGCGGACCCGAGCTCGTCTTCTTCTGGATCCGGTAGTGCCACCACACGCATGGGCGCTGCGTGAGCGGGGCGAGATTCCGGGCGCCGTCGAGCGGGCGGCAGCGCCCGGCGAGCTCGACGTAGCCCTGGGCGGCCGAGCGCACGCGCGAGGTCGGCGTGTCCTCGATCATCCGCGCGATGTGCAGCCAGCGGAACGCGAACCAGCCGCCCCCGCCGACCGCGGCTCCCAGCGCCAGGAGCCAGAACCAGAGGTCCGACGGGTCAGCCAAACAGCTTCCCGAGGTCGACGTCGCGCTTCTGTTCCTCGGTGAACTCGAGCAGCGTGGACTGCCTGAAGTCGAACATCCGCGCCACGATCAGGTCGGGGAAGGTCTGGATGCGGATGTTGTTGAGGTTCACCGCCTCGTTGTAGAGCTCGCGGCGGTCGGCGATCGTGTTCTCGAGCTCGCTGATGCGGGTCCGCAGGTGCTGGAAGCCCTGGTCGGCCTTGAGCTCGGGATAGTTCTCCGCCACGGCGAACAGCCGCCCGAGGCCCTCGCGCAGCTGCTGCTCGGCCGCGCCGAGCGCGGCGACGTCGCCGCTGCCCTGGGCACGGAACACGGCCGAGCGCGCCTGCATCACGCGCTCGAGCGTTTCCTGCTCGTAAGCCATGTAGCGCTTGCAGGCCTCCACGAGCTTGGGCAGCTCGTCGTGGCGCTGCGTCAGCAGCACGTCGATGTTGGACCAGGCCTTGCGCACGTTCTCGCGCAGCGCCACGAGGCCGTTGTAGATCCGAACGACATAGAGGGCCGCCACCACGAGCAGCGCCAGGAACAGCAGGGTTACGACGATCACGGCAAGGCGTCCTCCGGGTCTGGACCGCCAGCTTGCCGCCTGCGGGGCCGCAGCGTCTAGACTACGGGTCTCGTTTTCACGCTCTCACGAGGACGTCCGCCATGCCCGCCCGACCCTACCGGGGCATCCACCCGAAGCTCGCGCCGGGCGTGTACATCGACCCGGCGGCCGTGGTGATCGGCGACGTCGAGCTCGCCGCCGACGTGTCGATCTGGCCGATGGCGGTGGTGCGGGGCGACGTGAACTACATCCGCGTCGGCGCGCGCAGCAACGTCCAGGACGGCAGCGTGCTGCACGTCACGCGTCCCTACCCGGGCAGCGAGGACGGCTGGCCGCTGCTGATCGGCGAGGACGTCGTGATTGCCCACAACGTGACCGTGCACGGCTGCACCATCGGCAACCGGGTGCTGGTCGGCATCGGGGCAGTCGTGCTGGACGGCGCGGTGGTCGAGGACGAGGTCATGATCGGCGCGGGCAGTGTCGTCACGCCGGGCAAGCGGCTCGCCTCGGGCGGGTTGTACCTCGGCAACCCGGCGCGGCGCGCCCGCGAACTCACCGCGGCCGAGGTCGCCCGCATTCCCGTGATCGCGGGCTTCTACGTGGATCTCAAGCGGGATTACGAGCAGCCGTAGCGGCGCGCGCCCGCAGCACCTCGAGCACCGGCGCGGTGTCGGGCCGCACGCCGCGCCAAAGGTGAAAGGCCTCCGCGGCCTGCTCGACCAGCATCCCCCAGCCCTGCTCGGCTCGGGCCGCACCGAGGCGTTTCGCCCACGTCATGAAGGCCGTGTCGCCGACGCCGTAGGCCATGTCGTAGCAGGTCGTCCGGTCGTCCACGACGTCGATCGGGATCAGCGGTACCTCGCCGTGCAGGCTGGCCGCGGTCGCATTGACGATGAGATCGAACGGCCGGTGCTCGATCTCCGCGAACTCGCAGCCTCTCAGTTCGCCGAACTCGGCGAATTCCAGCGCCAGCGCCCGAGCACGGGCGGCCGAACGGTTGGCGATCAACAGCACCTCGGGCTCGAGGGACAGGAGGGGCTCGAGCGCGCCGCGCGCCGCCCCGCCGGCGCCGAGCAGCAGGATGCGCGGCGCCTTCCAGTGCAGTCCGAGGTTGCGGGTGAGGTCGGCGAGCAGGCCGGCCCCGTCGGTGTTGTCCCCGATGAGCCGCTCGTCACGCCGCACGATGGTGTTCACGGCGTCGGCCCGCTGGGCGCGCGGTGTCAGCTCGTTGACGAGATCGGCGGCCGCCCGCTTGTGCGGCAACGTGACGTTGATGCCGCGCCCGCCACCGCTGAAGAAGTCGAGCACGTCGCTGCGAAAGCGCTCCGGCGGCGACTCGACGAGGCGGTACGACATGTCCTGCGCGGCCTGCCGCGCGAACATGCCGTGGATGAATGGCGACCAGCTGTGCTGGACCGGGTGGCCGAACAGGGCGTAGGCGTCAGTCATCCGAGATCCACTGTGCCGCGCGCTTCGCGAAATACGTGAGGATGCCGTCGGCGCCGGCACGCTTGATCGAGGTGAGCGACTCGAGCACCACGGCCCGCTCGTCGAGCCAGCCGTGGCCGGCCGCCGCCATCAGCATCGCGTACTCGCCGCTCACCTGGTACACGTAGGTGGGCGCACCGAAGCGGTCCTTCACCCGGCGGACGATGTCGAGGTAAGGCATCCCCGGCTTGATCATCACCATGTCGGCGCCCTCGTCGAGGTCGAGCTGCACCTCGCGCAGCGCCTCGTCGGAGTTGGCCGGGTCCATCTGGTAGTTGTACTTGTTGCCCTTGCCGAGGTTGCCGGCCGAGCCGACTGCGTCGCGGAACGGGCCGTAGAAGCTCGAGGCGTACTTGGCGGAGTAGGCCAGGATGCGCGTGTGGATGTGTCCGGCGGCCTCGAGTGCGTCGCGGACGGCGCCGATGCGGCCGTCCATCATGTCCGAGGGGGCCACGACGTCGGCGCCCGCCTCGGCGTGCGACACCGCCTGCTTCACCAGCGCCTCGACCGTGACGTCGTTCATCACGTAGCCGGTCGCGTCGATGATGCCGTCCTGGCCGTGCGTGGTGAACGGATCGAGCGCCACGTCGGTGATGACGCCGAGCCCCGGCACCGCCTGCTTCAGGGCGCGCACCGCGCGCTGTGCGAGGCCGTCGGGATTCCACGCCTCGCGGCCATCGAGCGACTTCGCCTCCGGCGCCGTCACGGGGAACAGCGCCATGGCGGGAACGCCGAGGCGCGCCACAGCCTCCGCCTCTCGCACCAGTTCGTCCACAGTGAGCCGCTCCACGCCCGGCATGGAGGGCACGGCGACCCGCTGGCCCGAGCCTTCCATGACGAACACCGGGTAGATGAAGTCCGCCGGCGTGAGCGTCGTCTCGCGCATCAGGCGGCGGGAGAATTCGTCCCGGCGCATGCGGCGCATGCGCACGCGCGGGAACTGGTGCGGGTTCTGGTGATGGCTCATCCTGAACTCCAGTCGCGGCAGGGGCCGGTTTGCACCGGCTCGGCCCCGCGGGCTATGGTCTTGAGCCGGCTGGAGCCTGGCGGCCACCAGCGCCGGCGATGCCCGCCAGAGCGCAATAACTTCGCTATTCAGTCGGTCTTTATACATGAACGCGCCGTTGGCCGGAAAGGACGGGGAAGCCGAATTCGCGAGGCTCTGCAAGGAGTTGCGGCCCGACCTGTACCGGTTCGCATTCTGGCTGGCGCGCGACCGGGCGGTGGCGGAGGACGTCGTGCAGGAAGCGCTCTTGAGAGCTTGGGCATCGCGGGGCAGTCTCGGGGAAGCCGGGGCCGCCAAGCCGTGGTTGCTGACCATCGTCCGCCGCGAGCACGCGCGGCTCTACGAGCGCAAGCGTCACGTCACTGTGTCGGTGGACGACCTGGTGCAGGAAGAGTCCGCCGAACTGGCGGCCGCCGCCGAACAGGAAACGATGGACGTGCGCCGCGCGATCCTGGCCCTCGATGACGACTACCGCGAACCGCTGGTGCTGCAGGTGCTGATGGGACTCTCGACGCAGGAAATCGCCGACCAGCTCGGCCTGACGCAGGCCGCCGTACTGACTCGCCTGTTCCGCGCCCGGAACAAGCTGCGCCGGGCGCTTGGGGCGGCCGACGGGGAGGCCGAATGACCATGGACTGCCTGCAGTTCCGCCGCACCGCCGGTGCCGATCCGCAGCACCTCGACGCCGCGGCCCGGGCCCATGCGGAGGCGTGCACGGGCTGCGCCGGGCACTTGGGCGAGCTGCGCTCGCTCGACGCGCGCATCCTTGCCGCGCTCGAGGTACCGGTGCCCGCCCCGGGCGTCGCGGCGGCGGGCTCGTCCGCGCCGATGGTGCGCCTCGATCGGCGCCGCTGGCTGGCGCTGGCGGCCAGCATCGTAGGCGGCGTCCTGGTGGGTACCTTGCTCTGGGTCGGCGGCCCCAGGAACTCGCTCGCCGTGGATCTCGTCGAGCACCTCGGCCACGAGCCCGAGGCGCTGGTCGTCACCGGGCGGCCTGCGGACTCAGCGCTGCTCGCCGAAGTGCTCGAGCGCGGCGGCATTCGCCTGCGCCCCGCGATCGGCACGGTCTCCTACGCCAGCACCTGCGTGTTTCGTGGCCGTCGCGTGCCGCACCTCGTTGTGCAGACCGACCGTGGGCCGGTGACCGTGATGGTGCTGCGCCACGAGCGACCGGCCGCGCCGCAGAGCTTCGACGAGCAGGGCTTTGCCGGCCGGATCGTGCCCGCCGGTCCCGGCAGCGTCGCGGTGCTGGGTTCGAGCGATGGCGACATCGGGGAGGTCACCGCCGACGTGCTGGCGGCGGTGGTGTGGCTGTGAAGGCGCTCGTCCGCTGCGCGTGGTCCTACGCGGGCATGACCGAGGCCTACGTCCGTTACCACGACGAGGAGTGGGGCGTGCCGGTGCACGACGACCGCAGGCAGTTCGAGTTCCTGGTGCTCGAAGGGGCGCAGGCCGGCCTGAGCTGGTCCACCATCCTCAACAAGCGCGAGGGGTACCGCGAGGCCTTCGCCGGTTTCGACGTCGAGCGCGTGGCGCGCTTCGACAAGCGCCGGGTCGAGAAGCTGATGCTGTTCCCCGGCATCGTGCGCAACCGGCTCAAGATCGAGTCGGCGATCGGCAACGCGAAGGCGGTGCTGAAGCTCCAGGACGAGCTCGGCAGCCTCGACGCCCACCTGTGGTCGTTCGTCGGCGGCCGGCCGAAGGTGAACCGCTGGACGGACATGAAGCAGGTGCCGGCCACGAGCCCCGAGTCCGACGCGCTCAGCAGGGACCTCAAGAAGCGCGGCTTCAAGTTCGTCGGCTCGACCATCATGTACGCACACATGCAGGCGACCGGGATGGTCAACGATCACGTGGTGAGCTGCTTTCGCTACAAGGCGTGCCAGAAGGCCCTAATCGCACAGTCGCGCAGAGCCCGCGGGATGCTCCGCGGCATCGACACCTCGGTGCCTCGCGACGACGACCGCCTGTGAGCGTCACTGGCACTTCTACTCCGGCACCAGCCACTCCACGCTCGTCGAGCCCGTGCCCTCCGGCGACAGCAGTCGGTGCAGCTGCGGCAGCAACTCCTTGAGCCGTTCGTCGAGCTGCCACGGCGGGTTGACGATCACGAGCCCGGCCCCGGCCATGCCCACCTGCGCGTCGGGCGGCAGCACGCCGAGCCGCACGTCGAGCACGCGGCGGATGCCCGAGTCGCTTGAGGTCGCGATGGAAACGCACCGGCCCGGCGCGGTCGGTGAGGGGATACCAGATGCAGTACATGCCCGTGGGCCAGCGCTCGTGCGCGAGCTCGAGGCCGGTGAGCACGCGGTCGAACTCCAGGTCGGACTCGTATGGCGGGTCGATCAGCACCAGCCCGCGATTCTCGCGCGGCGGCAGCTGCGCCTTGAGCGCGGCATAGCCGTCGCCCTCGATCACGGACACCTGCCGCTGCCGGCCGAGGGCCGCCTCGAGCGCCGAAGCCTCCTTGGGCAGCGTTTCCATCAGCACCAGGCGATCGTCCGGACGACGCAGCCGCGCCACGACCAGCGGCGAGCCGGGGTACGCGGTGATGGCGCTGTGGCCCTTGCCGGCGGAGTCGCGCACCAGCGCGACATAGGCGGCCACCTCGGGCGGCAGCGAGGCCGAGCGTGCCTCGAGCAGCCGGCCGATGCCCTCCTTGTACTCGCCGCTGCGCTGCGCCTGCGCCTCGCTCAGGTCGTAGCGGCCGCGCCCGGCGTGCGTGTCGAGGTAGAAGAACGGCGCGGGCTTTTTCTTCAGGTGCTCGACGAGCATGATCAGCACGACGTGCTTGAGCACGTCCGCGAAATTGCCGGCGTGGTAGGCGTGGCGGTAGTTCATGGCGGGAAGGTTACTGCACGAGGAGGCGCGGCACATGAGACGAGTCACGATCCGCGATCGGCGCCGGGCCTGGCGATGCTGCTGGCGGCCTGCGCCGTGAACTCGGAGCCGGGCGACTCCGCCACCAGCCAAGGCGAGGAGAGGACTTCGATGCCGACACTCGAGACTCTGACGGAGTCGGTGCTGGAGGACGCCGCGCAAGCGGACCGGCCTCGAGCGCGGTCTGCGCTCGTGGTCGAGAGCGCCGCCGCAGTGACCTGGGCGGACGGCTCGCTCGGCTGCCCGGAGCCCGGCATGAACTACACGATGGCGCTGGTGCCGGGCTACCGGATCATCATCCGCGCGGGCGAGCAGCGGCTCGACTACCACGCGAGCCGGCGCGGCTACCTTGTGCTGTGCCCGGCGGGGCGGTCGATCGATCCGCTGGATGGTGCGGCCATCCGCGAGCTGAAATCCGCGTCATCCGACGCCAAAGAAAACGCCCCGGGGAATTGCTCCCCCGGGGCGTCGAGTCGAACCGACTCAAGTCGTGCGCTGACCCTTACGGAGTGTCGACGCGCACGATGGTCGGGTTCGGCAGGCCCGCGGCACCGCGCGTACGCGACCGACCCGAGGTACCGCGTGGCCGGCGCCAGGCCGCGAGGCTCAGGTACTGATCGTGCCGGTCGCGCCGATCGTCGCCGACGCGGGCGCCGTGACCGTCATGTTGCCCGCATCCGCCGTGCCGAGCAGCCAGGTGTGCAGCTTGAACGGGCTCGGTGCCGCCACCGGCGATGCCCCAGCCCTGCACGACAACCGTCGTAGCTGGGCCCGCCGATCGGGTTGGCAGTTGACCTCCTCCGCTCGAGGTACCGTTGCCGCTCTGCCCGACGAGGCTCGCTGCCGCGGTACGACGCACAGGTCGATGTCGGTGCCGGGCGTAACGTCGGCATCGAACAGCGAGAACCGGGCGTAGGTGGTGCCGGCCGGAATCGACGACCGGGATCACACACGGCGTTCGGGGTCGTCAGCGAGCAGGCGCCGTCCGTCGGGTCATGCCCGACACGTGCCGGCGGTGATCTCCGCTGGCACGACGCCCCGCGGCCGTCGCCGAGAACGAGCCGGTGTAGCCAAACACACGCTGTACGACTACAGCGCCGCTGCCCGAGACGGACGCAGGCGCACCCAGCGGACCGGCCGCACGACGATCGGGCTGCGCACGGTGTTGCCGCCGCCGTCGCTCCAGGTCAGCTGGCCGCCCGTATAGACGTTCAGCTCGGCCGTGGTACGCGTGAAGGTCGACGCTCGAACGACTTGGTCTCGCCCGGCGCCACGGTCAGGCTCTGTCGGTGTAACGACTGCCACCGTGAAGCCCACCATTCCGGTGATGCGTCGACGTGCACCTTCACGGACTGGCCGCTGACGTTCGTCACCGTCGCGTGACCGTCTGCAAGCCGCGCCATGTCGCCGATCGCGATCGACGCCTGGTTCAGGTTGCTCGGATCCATCGGCGTTACGCCGGTGCAACCGCCGCCCGGCTGGGCGCCGCAGAGGAAGCTGAGCCAGTCGCCGAAGCCCGAGTCGTACACCAGGCCCGGATCGAGCGCGCTGTTTGGCTGCACGTGGCCCGCACCCTGACGGAAGATCAGCACCGGATTGGTGTTCGGGGCCGGAGTGCCGCCGTCGAGCACGTCGTACCCTGTCGTCATGAGCGCCGACTTGATCGCCATCGGCGACCAGCCCGGGTGCTTCTGCTTCATGAGCGCGGCCAGGCCGGCAACGTGCGGGCTCGACATCGAGGTACCGCTGTACAGGTCGAACGCCCGGCCGCCGTTGCCGGGAGGTGCCACGGCCGCCAGGATGTCCTGGCCCGGCGCGATCAGGTCGGGCTTCAGGACGTCGCCGTTGCCCGCCCGCAGCGGGCCACGCGACGAGAAGGACGCCGTGAACGGCGCCGCCGCGTTGTAGATGATCGTCGCGTCATTGATGGTCGCCGTCGCACCCGCCGTAGCCGCGTAGGCCTTGACGGCCGCGCGATCGGTGTTCTGCAGGTGCACCGAAGGCACGGAATGGAAATCGGCGTTGATCGAACTGGCGGTCGGATTCACCAGCACCATGCCGACGCCACCCGCTTCCAGCACGGCCAGGCTCTTGTTCGACGCGCGCCGTCACGCCGCGATCGCACAGCACGATCTTGCCCGCGACCTTCGCCGGGTCGAGGACCGCCTCGCCACCGTTGTCTTCCGCCGCGAAGCACAGTGCCACCGCACTCAGGTCGGCACCAGGAAGGCCGGCATCGATCGAGTCGACGAAGGGCGCCGGTCCGCACCGCCGTCGCAACGGAGGCGCCGAAATAGGTTACGCCGTTGCCCAGTGTGACCGAGCCTTGTCCGTCGCGGTTGTGCGTACCCGCGGCCACCGTAGTGAGCCACGGACCCGGGTGGGCGACCGTCGAGCTGTTCGGCCCGCTGTTGCCGGCCGAGGCCGCAACGAAGATGCCCGCGTCGGCCGCGAACAGGAACGCGATCTCCACCGGGTCGCGGAAGTTGGTGAGCGAGCCGCTGATCGAGAAGTTGATCACGTCGACGCCGTCGGCCACGGCCTGGTCGATCGCCGCCACGCTGTCCGTCGTGAAGCACGAGCCGCCGGCGCCAGTCTCCCAGCAAACCTTGTAGGCAGCGATGCGCGCGCGCGGCGCAATGCCGCTGATCTTTCCGAACACCGACGCCGGACCGGTGGCCGGCACGTCTTGGTTGCCGCCCGCGGTGCTGGCCGTGTGCGTGCCGTGTCCACCGAAGTCGCGCGGTGAGTTGTATTCCCACGGCAGCTGCGCGTCGATGCCCGCGTTGCCGCCCCAGCCGGCGTTGTAGTAGCGCGCGCCGATCAGCTTCTGGTTGCAGTGCGAGGCGTTGAATTCCTCGCCCGGCGTGCACCTGCCGTTCCACCCGGGGATCTGTCGATAAGACAGCTTGCCCTTGCTGCTCGGGTTGCCGCTAGCGTCGGTGCGGTCGGAGAAGCTCAGGCTCTCAGGCCAGATGCCGCCATCGACGATGCCGATGATGATGCCTTCGCCCTGGGTCTCGGACCACGCGCCGCCCGGGGCTGTGAGGCCGAGGAAGTCCGGCGTCGAAGAGGTATTGAGGCTGCGTGCCTCGTCCTTGGTTACCGCTACCACGCCCTTGGTCTGCGAAAGCTTGGCAGCCTGCTCAGCGGTCAGCTCGGCAGCGAAGCCGTTGAACACGTAGCCGTAGCTGTGCAGCTTCTTGCCGCCACCGACCTTGGCGAGGACATCAGCCTGGCGAGACTCAAGGAAGTTGCGGTAATTGATGACCGCCGGGCTGTTCGGGTCGATCTTCTGACCCCGGCGCGGCTTGGTGGCCTGCAGGCCCTTGATGCCGCCGGCGTAGGCCGAGACCGGCTTTTCCGCGAGCTGCACGATGTAGGCGTTGTTGGTGATCTTGTCCTTCGCGACCGCCTTGGCTGCCGGGGCAGCCGGCGCGGCAACGAGGGTGGCTGGAACCGACAGTGCTGCGAGGGCCGAGAAGGCGGCCGTCGACAGCATTGTCAGTAGTGGTTTATTTCGCATGGATTCTGATTCTCCTGCAGAGCACGTTAGGCGTTGTCATGCCGGCAGGCCTGGAGTAACGATCGCCCGCCACTGCCGGGCAGCGGTGGTCGTTCGTGCGCTCAACGTGGGACGCAATGGTTCGATGCTGCGTGTGCAGCGCGGACCGATGTTTCCCCCCGGTAGCCCAGCCCTCTTGTTCCGCGTGGATCAAGAGCTGTGGCTTTGCGGCCCCGCTTCACAGCGGGTGTGCCCTTCGATACTTGCCAGGGGGCCGACCGTACGCGGCTTGAGCTGCGACAACAAGGACTTTGAGACATAAGCGATAGTTGACATATCCTCGCGCGACCGGGCGATTATCCTGTCACCGGCTGAATCGCACCGCTCGTCTCAGGTCGCCGCTACCCCGAGCCAGTCCCGCGGCCGCAAGAAATCCGTGTACAGCTGCGCCTCGGGCGTGCCGGGCTCCGGCCGGTAGTCGTATTCCCAGCGCACCAGCGGCGGCAGCGACATCAGGATGGACTCGATGCGTCCGCCGGTCTGCAGGCCGAAGATCGTGCCGCGGTCATAGACGAGGTTGAACTCGACGTAACGTCCACGGCGGTACAGCTGGAAGTTTCGCTCGCGCTCGCCATATGGCGTGTCCTTGCGCTTCCCGACGATCGGCAGGTAGCCCGGAATGTAGTGATCGCCCACGCTGCGCATGAATGCGAAGCTCTTCTCGAAGCCCCACTCGTTGAGGTCGTCGAAGAAGAGTCCGCCCGCGCCGCGCGTCTCGCCGCGGTGCTTCAGGAAGAAATAGCGGTCGCACCAGTCCTTGTACTTCGCGTACACGTCCGCGCCGAACGGATCGCAGGCGGCCTTGGCCGTGCGATGCCAGTGCAGCACGTCCTCCTCGAACGGGTAGTAAGGCGTCAGGTCGAAGCCGCCGCCGAACCACCATGCGGCGGGCTCGCCGTCCTTGATCGCCACGAAGTAGCGCACGTTGGCGTGCGAGGTGGGTACGTAGGGGTTGCGCGGGTGGATCACCAGCGACACGCCCGTGGCCTCGAAGCTCGCACCGGCGAGATCGGGACGCTGCGCGGTCGCGGACGCCGGCAGCTTGCCGCCCATCACGTGCGAGAAGTTGATGCCGGCCTGCTCGAACACCGCGCCTTCGCGGAGCACTCGGCTCTCGCCGCCGCCGCCCTCGGGACGTTCCCAGCTGTCGCGGCGAAACGCGGCGCCCCCGTCGGCCTGCTCGAGCGCACCCGTGATCGAGTCGTGCAGCGAGCGCAGGTAGGCGATGACGGCGGCGGTGGAAGGTGCGGGAGCGCTCATGTCGTGAAGGCAGTCCGATCAGTCAGGAGTGCGGAAGATTAACTGCAATTTCCAGCTCGACCCAGCAAAAAAGCCGCGAGAGTCCGTCATGTGTGGCGAGTACCGTCGCCATGCTCAGGTGCGGGTGAGCGACATGCCGACGATTCTTCGGGACGGACGCTGGAGATACTTCTTCTACAGCAACGAGGGCTCCGAGCCCGCGCACGTACATGTCGAGTCGGCGGATGGGATCGCCAAGTTTTGGCTGAATCCGGTGACTCTGGTAGCCTCATCCAGGCTCAAGCCGCGAGAGCTTCGAGATCTCGAGCGGTTCATACGGCTGAATCGAAGGGTACTTCTGGAGGCTTGGGATGACTTCTTCGGCCGTTGACGTCGTCCCCTGCGCCACGTCCGTCGAGTGCACGGAAGACGAGCTCGTGGTCGTCCTGAGTGATGGTCGGACCTTGACGGTACCCCTGGCCTGGTTTCCGCGACTGCTTGGCTGCCTCGGCCGTCGAGCGCGCTGCCTGGCGCCTGATCGGAGGCGGAGAGGGCATTCGCTGGGAAGCGCTCGACGAGGACCTGTCGGTGCGTGGCCTTCTGAAGGGCGAGCCGGCGAGGCGATAAGGGTCCACAGCCGAACCCTCACCCCAGCCCTCTCCCGCTTTGCAGGAGAGGCGGAGGACGTATCAGCCTTGCTTCGTTACGGCCTTGACCGCGGCCTTCTTTCTCGCCGTGGTCTTCTTCCTTGCCGCCGCCTTCTTCTTCTTCGGCGCGACCTCGGCGGTGTCGCCCCCGGGCTTCGCCTTCGCGGTCTTCGCAGTCGCCGATTTCTTCGCCCAGCGGCCCTTGCGCTCCGGCGCCGCGGCGATCAGCGCCTGGCACTCCTCGAGCGTCAGCGACTTCGGGTCGCGGTCCTTCGGGATCTTGCCGTTCTTCTTGCCGTCGGTGATGTACGGGCCGTAGCGGCCGTTCAGCACCTGCACGCCGGCCTCCGGGAACTCGCGGATCACGCGGTTCGCCTCGACCTGCTGCTTCTCGTGGATGAGCGCGAGCGCGCGCTCGAGCGTGATCGTGTACGGGTCGTCTTCGGCCTTGAGCGACACGTAGCTCTTCGCGCCGTACTGCGCGTACGGCCCGAACCGGCCCACCGCCACGCGGATCGGCTGGCCGTCCGGCATCGCGCCGAGCGTGCGCGGAAGCTTGAACAGCTCGAGCGCCTGCTCGAGCGTGAGGTCGTCCATGTGCTGGCCCGGGCGCAGGCTCGCGAACTTCGGCTTCTCCGTCGTCCTCGCGCGTGCCGATCTGCGCGAACGCGCCGTACTTGCCGTAGCGCACGCTCACCGGACGGCCCGACACCGGGTCGACGCCGATGTCGCGCGCCATGGCGACGTCGGAGCGCGTGACGTTGGCCTCCACGTCGTCGATCTGCTTCTTGAGTCCGCTCCAGAAGCGCTCGAGCACCGGCACCCATTCCTCTTCGCCGCGCGAGATGTTGTCGAGCTCGTCCTCCATCGCGGCGGTGAAGCCGAAATCGACGTAGCGCTCGAAATTCCCGGTGAGGAAACGGTTCACGATCTTGCCGAGGTCGGTCGGCACGAAGCGCCGGCTGACGAGCTCGCAGTACTTCTTGAAGAGGAGCGTCTGGATGATGCTCGCGTAGGTCGACGGACGGCCGATGCCGTGCTCCTCGAGTGCCTTGACGAGGCTCGCCTCCGAGTAGCGGGGCGGCGGCTCGGTGAAATGCTGCCCGGGCGTGATCGACAGCAGCTTCACCCGGTCGCCCTCGGCGAGCGCCGGCAGGCGGCGGTCGTCCTCGTCGTCGAGCGTCGCGTCGTCCACGCTCTCGCGATAGACCGCGAGGAAGCCGGCCGAGACGAGCGTCGAGCCGTTGGCGCGGAAGGTGTTGCCGGTGCCCGCGGCGAGGTCCACCGCCACGGTGTCGAACACCGCCGCCTCCATCTGGCTCGCCACCGCGCGCCGCCAGATGAGCGTGTAGAGCTTGTGCTGCTCGGGGTCGAGCTTGCCCGCGAGCTGCTCGGGCGTGCGCGCCGCGGAGGTCGGGCGGATCGCCTCGTGGGCCTCCTGCGCGTTCTTCGACTTGGTGCGGTACTGGCGCGGCGAGGAGGGCACGGCCTCGGGGCCGTAGATGCGCGCGATCGCCTTGCGGATGTCGGCGATCGCCTCGCCGGCGAGGCTCACCGAGTCGGTGCGCATGTAGGTGATGAGGCCGACCGGGCCTTCGCCGAAATCGACGCCCTCGTAGAGCCGCTGCGCGGTGCGCATGGTGCGCTGCGCCCCGAAGCCGAGCTTGCGCGAGGCCTCCTGCTGCAGCGTCGAGGTCGTGAACGGCGGCGACGGGTTGCGCTTGCGCTGCTTCCTCTCGACGCTGGCGACCGTGAGGCTCCCGCCGGCCGCCTGCTCCAGCGCGCGCCGGACCACCTCCGCGCGCGGGCCGTCGGTGATGGTGAACTGCTCGACCTTGCTGCCGCCGAACTCGACGAGGCGTGCGCCGAACGCCTGGCCCGCCTTCTCGGCCTCGGCATCCATGGTCCAGTACTCGCGCGGCACGAAGGCCGCGATCTCCGCCTCGCGCTCGCAGATCATCCGCAGCGCCGGGCTCTGCACGCGTCCGGCGGACGCGCCCGACAGGCCGGCCTTCTTCCACAGCAGCGGCGAGAGGTTGAAGCCGACCAGGAAGTCGAGCGCACGGCGCGCGAGGTAGGCCTTCACCAGCGCGTCGGTGATTTCGCGGGGCTGGTCGATGGCTTCCTGCACCGCGTTCTTCGTGATCTCGTAGAACACGCTGCGGTGGATCTCCTTGCCCTCGAGCGCGCCGGACTCCTTCAGGAGCTCGTACAGGTGCCAGGAGATCGCCTCTCCCTCGCGGTCGGGGTCGGTCGAGAGGTAGAGCGCGTCGGCCTTCTTCATCGCGCGCGCGATCGCGTCGACGTGCTTGCGGTTCTTGTCGATGACCTCCCAGCGCATCGCGAAGCGGCGCGTCGGGATCGACGGCGCCCTCCTTGGGCACGAGGTCGCGCACGTGGCCGTAGGAGGCCATCACCTCGAAGTCCTTGCCGAGGTACTTCTTGATGGTCTTGGCCTTGGCCGGCGACTCGACGATGACGAGGTTCCTGGTCATGTTCCCTGCAACGTTTCGCGTGCCCCAAAAACGATCATGCCGCGGGGGGCCGCGGCATCGGTCTCGGCCACCGCCCGGGCGCGCCTCAATGCACCACCGCCGGCTGCTCCTCGAAGACGAGGTCCTCCATGCGCGCGAACGCGGTCTCCTGGCCGGGCTGGCTGAACAGCACCATCAGCACCACCCACTTGAGCTTCTCGAGGTCGATGTCGTCGCCCTCGAGTGCCATCAGCCGGTCGATCACCAGTTCCCGCTGCTCGGGCGAGAGGATGCCGACGTTCTCGAGATGCACGAGGAAACCGCGGCAATCGGTGTCCAGCCGGGCCTGCTCCAGCGCGCAGAACACCCGGATCGCCCGCGCCCCGTCGGCGTGCCGCTGCTGCGGGCCGGATCGGACGCGAGGTCCTCGAGCCAGCACAGCGCACGCTCGACCTCGCCGGCGGGAAAACCCGCGTGCTCGAGTTCCTGCTTCAGGGTGTCGCGGTCGGGCTCGTCGCCTTCGTCCAGCTCGCCGTCGAAGTAGTTCTCGAACAGGTAGATCAGGATGTCGAGAACGCCTTCCTTCATTCCTCACTTCCCCGCCAGTCGCCGGCAGTACAGTCCGCCGGGTTGCTGGGCTACTCGTCCATCGAGCTCGAGGATGAGCAGCATCGACGCGATCATGTCGGTCGCAAACCCGGTGCGCGCGACGAGCGTGTCGATGCCGGCCGGCGCGAAGCCGAGCGCATCTAACAGGATTTCGTAGTCCTTGTCCAACGCGGGGCCGGAATCCGCTTGCGCGTCAGGTGCTTCGACGCGCGCACCCGCGCGCAGGCCGGCGAGCAGCGCGCCGAGCTCCGTGAATATGTCATCCGAGGTCTCCACCAGCTTCGCGCCCTGGCGGATCAGGCGGTGGCAGCCGCGCGCCATCGGGTTGTGGATCGAGCCGGGAATCGCGAACACCTCGCGACCCTGCTCCGACGCAAGCCGGGCCGTGATGAGCGACCCGCTCTGCAGCGCGGCCTCCACGACGAGCGTGCCGACGGAGAGCCCGCTGATGAGACGGTTGCGTCGCGGGAAGTGTTGCCGGAGTGGCGGCGTGCCGACCGGCATCTCGGAGACGAGCGCACCGGACGCCGTGATCTCGCGGGCGAGGCCGGCGTGCTCGCGCGGGTACACGGCGTCGAGTCCGCAGCCGAGCACGGCGACGGTGCAGCCGCCGGCCGCGAGTGCTCCACGGTGCGCCGCGGCGTCGATGCCGAGTGCGAGCCCGCTGGTGATCGAGAGCCCGGCGCCGGCGAGATGCCCGGCGAACTGCTGGGCGGTGTCGCGGCCGAGATGCGTCGGGTTGCGACTGCCGACGATCGCGAGCTGGGGGAGAGAGAGGGCGGCCGCCGTGCCCTCGACGAACAGCACCAGCGGCGCATCGGCGATCGTGGCGAGCAGCGGCGGATAGTCGGGCGAGCGCCAGGTGACGAGCCGCCGATTCCCACCGGCGAGCCACGCCTCGTCGCGGGCAAGCGCGTCCGGATCGGGGTGGCGCAATGCGCGGATCGCCGCCTCGCCGAACCCGAGGCTCGCGAGCCCGCGAGGCGATTCGGCGGCGAGCGCGAGCGGGTCGGCTACCGGGCCGAGGTGCCCGGCGTGCAGGCCCGGCACGCGCGCCAGCGTGAGCCACGGTCTGGGGTCGTCCATGCCCCCGAGACTACCGGCAAAGCCGCCGGCCGACGCGCGCGAATCGCGTGCGTTCGTCGAATTCCGCGCCGGGCCCGGTCAGCGGACGAAGTAGTTCTCGCGCCCGGCCTCGCGATGCCCGTAGCGGGGATGCGCGACGAAATCGCCGAGCCGGATCACCTGCGACGACTCCACCACGAGCCCGAAGCTCATGCGGTCGTATACGCGGAACAGCATCACGGTGGCGCTGCGCTCGTCGGGCAGGCGCACCTTGCGGTAGTTCACCGCGGGCGACATCCAGCTCGTGCCGCGGCCGAATCGGTCCCGCACCTCCTCGCCCCGGCTGAAGACGCCGAGCGCGTTGCCCGGTGCGAGGCCGTGCTGCCTGCCGCGGTTGAGCGCAACGACCTGGTACCGGGCGGCGACGTACACACCGTCCACCACGGAGACGACCTGGCCGATCACGTCCTCGTTGGCCGGCGCCGAGAGCACGAAGTCGTCGCCGACGTCCGCCTCGGTCGGGAACAGCTTGTCGCCCGGCAGGATTTCACGGCCAGTCTCCAGCACGCGCAGGTGGGTGAGTTCGTCCCCGCGCTGCATCTTGCGCACGGAGGTCGCGCCCGGCACTACGGCGCCCGAGGTCTGGATGACCTCCGCGGTGCCGACGAAGTGGCCGGTGTAGCCGAGCAGGTCGCCGTCGTCCGGGTCGCGCAGCTCGTCGCCCACGTTCACCATGGTGAATCGCCGGCCGACGGTCGGTTCTCCGAGCCCGGACGCGTAAACCTCGTTCTGCGTGGAGCCGATCAGGTGCCGGTCCCGCATGCCGACCACGTAGGGCTGATCGCGGACCTGCGACCGGTCGAGTAGTGTCGGACGGCGGACGAAGTCCATGAGCAGGTCGTAGGGGATGGCCCGGATCGCGTCCTTGAGCGGCTCGGTGCGAACCTGCGGCGACAGCCGGGTAGCGCCGCTGCTCGCGACGGTGACCCGCGGCCGGCCGTCAACCCATACGAGGTTCAGCACGTCGCCCGGGTAGATCAGATGCGGATTCTGGATCTCGGGGTTGACGTACCAGATCTCGGGCCAATACCACGGATCGCGCAGGAACACGCCCGCGATGTCCCAGAGCGTGTCGCCCTTCTTGACGACGTACTGCTGGGGCGCATCGGGCACGAGCGGTACCGACATCGAGGTGCCGGAGACCTGCGCGCGCGCCGGCTGGGGGACGGCCGAGCCGAGTGTCAGCCCGAAGGCTGTCACGGCGGCCGCCACGGCGGTGGCGCGGATCCAGGAGCGGCTGCCGCCCGAAGTGCTGGTTACGAGACGCGGGGTACGATCCATCCCTTTCTCCGTCGGGTGTCGGGCTGGTGACCGCCGCCTTATAATCCGCCGCGGCACGGCCCTGCTGCCGACCACGTCTCAGTCGGAGCAGTTGGCGGGACGGCGGAGTTGCCCTGCGGCGGTGCACAATTTCAAGCGCGACCCAACTTTAGCAGTAAATTCAAACGAATGGCGAAGCTCACCATCCTCGAATATCCCGATCCCAGGCTGCGCACGCGGGCCGTGCCGGTCGCCGCGGTGGACGATTCGGTCCGCAGGCTGATCGACGACATGCTCGAGACCATGTACGCGGCGCCCGGGGTCGGGCTGGCGGCGACGCAGGTCAACGTCCACAAGCGGGTGCTGGTCGCGGATGTGACGCGCGAGCAGACCCAGCCGCTCGCCTTCGTCAACCCGGAGATCATCGAGCGCGAAGGCAAGACCGAGGCCGAGGAAGGCTGCCTGTCCGTGCCGGGCATCTTCGACAAGCTGAACACCCGTTCGGAACGAGTCGTCGTCCGCGCGCTCGACCGCGACGGCAAGCCCTTCGAGATGGAGGCCGACGGCCTGCTGGCCGTGTGCATACAGCACGAGATGGATCACCTGGAGGGCAAGCTGTTCGTCGACTACCTCTCCGAGCTCAAGCGCGGCCGCATCCGCAAGAAGCTCGAGAAGGAACGCCGCGAGCGCGGTACCGCAGAGGCGGGACGCGAGCGCTCCAAGGTGCCGGTGATCTAGCCGTCCGCGCGGCCTTGGGGCCGCGCGACCCCGAGCCATGACGAACCGGCTGCGCATCGTCTTCGCCGGCACGCCGGACTTTGCCGTGCCCGCGCTCGAGGCGCTGCATGCGGCGGGGCACGAGGTCACGGCCGTGTACACGCAGCCGGATCGGCCGGCCGGCCGCGGCCAGGCAGTCACGGCGGGCCCGGTGAAGTGCTGCGCCCAGGCGCTCGGGCTTCCGGTCCGGCAGCCGGCGACCCTGCGTTCCCCTGAAACGGTCGAGCACCTGCGCAAGCACCAGGCGGACCTGATGGTGGTCGCGGCCTACGGGCTCATCCTGCCGCCAGCCGTGCTCGAGGTGCCGCGCCTCGGCTGCTGGAACATCCACGCCTCGCTGCTGCCGCGCTGGCGGGGTGCGGCGCCGATCCATCGCGCCCTGCTCGCCGGCGACGTTCAGACCGGCATCACGATCATGCAGATGGATGCGGGACTCGACACCGGGCCGATGCTGCTCAGGCGCCCGGTGCCGATCGGTGCACGCGAGGACGGCGGCTCGCTGCACGACCGGCTGGCGGCGCTCGGGGCCGAGGCGATCGTTGCCGCGATTGCCGGGTTCCAGGCCGACCGGCTGGTGCCGGTGCCGCAGCCGGCGGAGGGCGTGACCTACGCCGCCAAGATCCGCAAGGACGAGGCCCGCATCGACTGGACCGCCGCGGCCGACGCCATCGACCGGCAGGTCCGGGCATTCAACCCCTGGCCGGTTGCCGAGACGCGCTGGCAGGATCGCCAACTGCGCGTGTGGGCGGCGGAACCGGTGCCCGACGCGTCCGGTGAGCCGGGCGAGGTCCTCGAGGCGGCGGGCGGGCGAATCGTCGTGGCCGCGGGTGAGGGTGCGCTCGGCCTGACGCGGGTGCAGCTCGCCGGACGGCGCGCCATGACGGCGGCGGAATTCCTGAACGCCCATTCGCTCGCCGGGGCTCGGCTCGGGTGACGGCCCCGGGGCCCAGCCCGGCGCAGGTCCGCGCGGCGGCGGCCGAGCTGGTGGCCGCGGTGGCCACCGACGGCCGCTCGCTCGACGAACTGCTCGCGGGCGATACCGACGAGGGCTCGGCCCGCGGCCTCAAGCGGTCGCTGGCCTACGGCACGTTGCGCTGGCACTTCCGGCTGGTCGAGATCCTGCGCCGCCTCGCCGACCGTCCCCCGGAACAGTTGCCGCCGCGGCTGCGCGCGCTGCTCGAGGTTGGCCTCTACCAGTTGCTGTCCGGCGAGACGGCGCCGCATGCGGCGGTTGCCGAGACCGTCAACGCAGCACGCGAACTCGGCTTCGCCCGCGCGGCGGGGTTCGCGAACGCCGTCCTGCGGCGCTTCCAGCGCGAGCGCGAAGCGCTGCTGGCCGGGATCGATGCCGACCTCGCCGTCCGCACCGCGCACCCGCGATGGCTGGTCGAGACGCTGCGGCGAGAGCACGGCGAGCGGGCGGAGGCCATCCTCGAGGCCAACAACGCGCATCCGCCGATGTGGCTGAGGGTCAACCGCCGCCGCTCGAGCCTGGCCGATGCCGTGGCCGCACTCGAGGTGGGCGGGTGGCAGGTCCACCCCCATGCGTTCGCGCCGGATGCCCTGCGGATCGAGCCCCCGGCCGATGTCCGGCTGCTGCCCGGCTTCGCAGAGGGGCGGATCTCGGTGCAGGATGCGGCGGCCCAGCTTGCAGTCGAGCTGCTCGATCCGCAGGCCGGTGAGCGCATCCTCGACGCCTGCGCGGCCCCTGGCGGCAAGACCTGCCACGTGCTCGAACGAGTCGACGGGCCCTGCGACCTGACCGCGCTCGACGTGTCCGAGGCGCGCCTCGCGCGGGTGCGCGGCAGCCTCGCGCGACTCGGGCTCGCCGCCGACGTGCGGGTGGGCGACGCCGCCGAGCCCGGGGCCTGGTGGGACGGTCGCCCGTACGACCGCATCCTGCTCGACGTGCCGTGCTCCGCCACCGGCGTGATCCGGCGTCATCCCGACATCAAGCTGTTGCGTCGCGCGAGGGACATCCCGGTGCTGGCGCGCGGCCAGGGGCGACTGCTCGCTGCCGCCTGGCGCCTGCTCGCCCCGGGCGGCACGCTGGTCTACACGAGCTGCTCGGTCCTGGACGCGGAAAACCAGGCCGTGGTGGGTACATTCCTGGCCGCGACCCCGGAGGCGCGCGACGTGACCGCCGAGCTCGCCGCGGCCTGGCCGCCGCGCGCGCAGGCCGGGGGACCGGGGTACGCGATCCTGCCGGGGGAGGCCGGGATGGACGGGTTCTATTATGCTTGCCTTCGCAAGCACCCTTGAATGTTGGTGATGAGCAACACCCAGGTCCGGACCGGCAGCTTCGAAAGGCGATTGCGCCAGCTCCCGCTCGCCTGCGTGATCTGCTTTTTCGCAACGCTGGTGGCGCTGCCGGCCCGCGCCGACACCATGGTCGAGGTGACCCGTGCCGCGATCGCGCTTGACGAGGGCGTGTACGCGCTCGACGTGGACCTCGGGCTCAAGCTGCCGGGCGGCGCACGCCGCGCGATCGAGGGCGGGCTCACGCTGCGGCTCAACTACGAGATCGAGATCGATCGTACGCGGCGGTACCTGCCCGACCCGGACGTGGCGTCGCTGGTGCAGAGCTACGAGCTGAGCTACCACGCCCTGAGCCAGCGCTACCTGCTGCGCAACCGCAATTCCGGTGAACAGCAGGATTTCGGCGGTCTGCAGTCGGCCCTCGACCGGCTGGCCACGGTGCGCGGCCTGCCGCTCATCGACGGCTCCCTGCTCAATGCCGGCACGACCTACGAGATCCGCGTGCGGGCCGTGATCACGCTGCGCTCGGCACCCGACACGCTCAGCTGGCTGCTTTTCTGGACGGAAGACTGGAGCGCCACCAGCGAGTGGTACGCATGGACGCACCGGCCCTGAGGCGCGCCCTGGCTGCCGTGGCCATGGGCGTCGGCGGACTGCTCTGGCTGTCCGCGATCCTGTTCATGGCGCGCACGGCGCAGCACTCCGAGCCGTTCAGCCGGGTGCACCCGTGGATCCTGATGATCAACGTCGCGGGCCTCGTGGTGCTGCTCGCCCTGCTCGCGACCAAGCTCACGCAGCTGGTGCGCGACTGGCGCGGCCACGTGATCGGCTCGCGGCTCAAGGCGCGCATGGTGTGGACATTCGGCGTGCTCGCCACGCTGCCGATCCTGCTCGTGTACTTCTTCGCCGTGCAGTTCCTCAACCGTGGCATCGACAGCTGGTTCAACGTCGAGATCCGCCAGAGCCTCGACGATGCGCTGGTGCTGTCGCGCTCGGCGCTCGAGACCCGCATGCGCGACCACCTCGCCGCCACCGAGATGATCGCCAGCGAGCTGTCGCTGAGCGGTGGGCCGCTGCCCGGCAGCCTCGAGATGCTGCGCCGCCAGTCTGGCGCCACCGAGGTCATCGTGGCCACGGAGTACGGCGTCATCGTCACCATGAGCAAGGGACTGTCGCACGACGTCGTGCCGGACGAGGTGCCAAGCGAGGTGCTGCTGCAGGTGCGGCAGGGCAGCCCCTTCGTGAGCCTCGAGCCGCTGGCCGAAGGCGGCTACCTGATCCGCACGGCGGTGCCGCTGGGCGCCTCCTCCGGGGATCGCGGCGGCATGGTGGTGCAGGCGACCTACCCGGTGGCAGAGCGGCTGGGCGCGCTGGCCGACACCGTGCAGGCCGCCTACCAGCAGTTCGGCGAGAAGGACTACCTGCGCAAGCCGCTCAAGGCGAGCTTCATCCTGACGCTCACGGTGGTGTTGCTGCTGTCGCTGCTCGCAGCCTGGTACGGCGCGATCTTCACCGCGCAACGCCTCGTCCAGCCGATCCAGGACCTCGTCAAGGGCACGCGCGCCGTTGCGCAGGGCGACCTCGACACGCGCCTGCCGCTCACCTCGCACGACGAGATGGGCTTTCTCGTGCACTCGTTCAACGACATGACCAAGCGACTGCGCCGCGCCCGCGAGGATCAGCAGCGGGCCCAGCAGGTGGCGGAGACCGAGCGCGCCAACCTGGCGATCGTGCTGGCGCGGCTCTCCACTGGCGTGATCGCGCTCGAGCCCGACCTGCGGATCCGCACAGCCAACCGGGCGGCGGGAAGCATCCTCGGCGAGGGGCTCGACGGCTGCGAGGGCCGCAGCTTTGCCGGGATCGGCGGGGCCGAGGGCCTGCTGCGGCAGTTCAGCGAGGCCTGTCGCAGCCGGCTCGCCGCCGGTGAGGCCGAGTGGCGCGAGCAGCTCGTGTTTCCGCTGGAAACAGGCCGACGCGTGATCATGTGCGCATGCACGCCGCTGCCCCGGGAAGTAGAGACACCGGGCGGCTACGTGCTGGTCTTCGACGACATCACCGCCATGCTGCAGGCGCAGCGCGAGGCAGCCTGGGGCGAGGTCGCCCGCCGCCTGGCGCACGAGATCAAGAACCCGCTCACGCCCATCCGCCTGTCGGCCGAGCGCATGCGCCACAAGCTGATGCCGGCCATGAGCGAGCAGGATGCGAAGCTCCTCGACCGTGGCACGGAGACCATCGTCCAGCAGGTCGAGGCGATGAAGGAGATGGTGAACGCGTTCAGCGAGTACGCCCGTGCGCCGCACTTCGAGATGACGGAGGTCGATCTCAACCAGCTCGTCTCGGAGCTGACCGACCTCTACCGCGCCCAGGTAGCTGGCCGAGCCGTCACGCTCGAACTGCAGCTCGACCAGTCGCTCGACGGGGTGGTCGCCGACCGGGGCAGGCTGCGCCAGCTGCTGCACAACCTGCTCACCAACTCGGTCGAGGCGCTCGAGGGACGCCGCGGCGGAAAGATCGCGATCGCCACGCGACGGCGGGCGGTCGGCGACGACGAGGTGGCCGAGCTCGCGGTGGAGGATAATGGCCCGGGGTTCCAGCGCGAGCTGATGGGCCAGGTGTTCGACCCGTACGTCACGACCAAGGCGCGGGGCACCGGGCTCGGTCTCGCGATCGTGCGCAAGATCGTCGAGGAACACGGGGGGCACGTCGAGGCGGAGAACCGGCCCGATGGCGGCGCGCGCGTTCGTGTCGAGCTGCCCATGAACGGCGTAACAAGAGGCGAGGCCGTGCGGCGGGAGCCGCGCCGACCGGAGCCCAGGAGGGAGCGTGCATGACTAACGCGCGGATTCTGGTGGTGGACGACGAGGCCGATATCCGCGACCTCGTGCAGGAGATCCTGTCCGAGGAAGGCTACGTCGTGGACGTCGCCGCGAACGCCGCCGAAGCGCGCGCGGCCTGCACCCGGCAGCCCCCTGACCTCGTGCTGCTCGACATCTGGATGCCCGACACGGACGGCATCAGCCTGCTGCGCGAGTGGCAGCAGTCGCAGTCGCTGTCGGCTCCCATCGTGATGATGTCGGGCCATGGCACGGTCGAGACCGCCGTCGAGGCCACGCGGCTGGGTGCGGTGGATTACGTGGAGAAGCCGCTTTCACTGGCCAAGTTGCTGCGCACGGTCCGCAGCGCGCTCGACGAGGGCCGCAGCCGTCGGGTGGCGGCTCGCAGCGTGCTGCCGCCGCTGCTGGCCCCGGTCGGTCGCAGCCGGTTGATGCGCGACCTGCGCGAGCAGGTCAAGCAGCTTGCACCGCACGACGTGCCGGTCCTTATCGTGGGCGAGCAGGGCTCGGGCCGCGAGGCCTTCGCGCGCTACATCCACACGCTGAGCCCGCGCTCGGGCGGGCCGTTCGTCACGGCGGTGGCAGCCGCCGTGTCGGAGGCCGGCCCGGAGGTGGCCCTGTATGGCTCGGAAGAAGGCGGCGTCGTCCGCAAGGGGCTGCTCGAGCAGGCCGAGCGCGGCGTGCTGTTCATCAACGAGCTAGGGGACCTCGCCCCACCCGCGCAGCGCTTGCTGTTCGCCGCGCTCGATGCCGGGAGCTTCCAGCGCGCCGGGAGCGGCACGCGCGTCCACTGCGACGCGCGCGTGATCTGCTCGGCCCAGCCGGGATTCGAATCGCGCGGGCCGGAGCCGTTCCGGCAGGACCTTCTCGCACACCTCAACGTGCTGAGCTTGCGCGTGCCGCCGTTGCGCGAGTACGCCGAGGACGTGCCCGACCTGCTGCGCTACTACGTGGACCGGCTGGTGGACGACCAGCGGCTGCCGTTCCGCCGCTTCAGCGTCGCGGCACAGAACCGCCTGCGCAACTACCCGTGGCCCGGGAACATACGCGAGCTCAAGAATCTCGTGCATCGCGCGCTGGTGCGCGGTGGCTCGGAGGAAGTGGCGCTCGAGGAGATCGAGCGCGAAATCGCCTCGCAGTCCTCCCATAGCGAGCCGCTCGTGAAGCAGGACCTGCTCGCGCTGCCGCTGCGCGAGGCGCGCGAGCACTTCGAGCGCGCCTATCTCACCCAGCAGCTGCAGCTGTGCAACGGCAAGGTCGGCCAGCTCGCCAAGCGCGTGGGCATGGAGCGCACGCACCTGTACCGCAAGCTGCGATCCCTCGGGGTGGACTTCCGCCAGTCGGAGGAGTGATCAGGGCGTCGGTCGCGACGGGAAGTCGCGCATCGCCGCGGACACGGCTGCGGTGACGGCCGCGGGCTCGAGGCTGCCCTTGCCGATGCGGCTGGACACGCGGCCCTGCCAGACCTCCGCATTGCGCCCGCCATCGATGGCGTGGATGACGAGCGTGCCCTCCTGGTAGTTGCGCACGCTCGGGCTGCCGACGTTGACCGAGCCGCCGAAGTTGCCGCCCCAGCTGCCCATGCCGATCCCGACGCGGACGGGGCTGCTCTCGATCTTCTCCTGGCTCGCCGTGTCGTAGGCGATGCGCAGGTCGGGATTCTCGGCCGACTCGACGTAGCCGCGGCGCTTCATCTCCGCCGCGATCGCGGTGCGGATGTTCTGGTCGAGCAGGCGCAGCGGCGCATCGACTTCGCTGAGGCCGGGCGCAGGCGCCCAGTAAAAAGTCCGGTAGGCCGAGAAATCGGCGCCGGGATCGCGCATGGACTCCGGCTGCGGCGGCGGCGAGGCGCAGCCCGCCGCGAGCGCTGTGGCGAGCAGCGCCAGGAATGCGAATCGATTCCGGCACCCGCGCTTCACGGCTACTTCGCGGCGGCGACCATGTAGTCGACCGCGTTGATGACCGACTGGTCGGACAGGTCCGTGCGCCCGCCCTTCGGCGGCATGTAGCCGGCCTTGCCCTGATAGCCCTGCAGCGAGTGCGCGTGCAGGGTGTCCATGCCCTGCGCAATGCGAGTCGCCCAGGCGGCCTTGTCGCCGAACATCGGCGCGCCGGCGATGCCCGCGCCGTGGCAGGCCACGCAAGCCTGGTTGTAGACGGTTTCGCCCGGCAGGTCCTCCGCGGCGACGAGGGGCTCGGCGGTCGGCGGCGCCAGCGCGGAATTGTCCTCGCCGGCTACCGCCACGCGCCCGACCGGCGCGATCCGTGCCGCGAGTTCCCGCTGGAACACTTCGTCGGCGGCGCGGTTGGCGCTGGTGGTGTGTCCCGCGATGACGCGCGCGAGGACGATCAGGCCGACGGTGATGCCGAGCAGGATGCCCAGAACCAGCATGAAGGTGTCGAAAAACGTGCGATCGTGCGAAGCGCTCACGAAAGATCCTCGGGGTCGGGCGCGAACAGGCCGCGAAGTATATCGTGGCCGATGAATCGCCGCGCCCCTGCTGAAATGGACGCGGCGCAGCTGCGGGGCTATGATTCCCGGCCCTTTTCAGGGGTCCAGGCCAGGCGCCCGTAGCTCAGTTGGATAGAGTACTGCCCTCCGAAGGCAGGGGTCACAGGTTCGAATCCTGTCGGGCGCGCCACCTGCGTCGAGAGGCTCTCCGCCGTCGTCACGCCGGCCGCGCCGGGAATCCCACCATCCTGCCTGCATCCTCGTCCCACAACTTCAGGCGGGCGCAATCGAGACTGCCCAGCAACGTCAGTCGCGGGGCCGCCTGCAGGCGCGGATCCGACTCGAAGCATTCCCGCAGCCTGTAGTTCGGCACGCGGCTCGAGAGATGGTGGATGTGGTGGTAGCCGATGTTGCCGGTGAACCAGTGCGCCGTACGCGGCAGGTCGTAGAAAGAGCTGCCTGCCATCGCCGCCGATTCCGCGTTCCAGCCTTGCTGCCGGGCCCAGTAGGTCCGCTCGAACTGGTGCTGGACATAGAAGAGCCACACGCCGGCGGCGCCCGCGACGAGCAGCAGCGGCAGGTGCACGACGAGCACGGTGTACCAGCCGAAGATCCAGCACGAGTATCGAGCCTGCGACCGCGAGCGCGAGGTTGTTCCACAGTGCGCTGGCCCATTCCTTGCGCCAGGACAGCGGCAGGTCGAAGGGGACGCGGTGCTTGATCACGAACTGGTACATCGGCCCGATGCCGAGCAGCACCGGCATGCTGCGATAAAGCCGGTAGGCGAGCCGCCGCGCCCAGGGCAGAGACCTGGTACTCCCGCACGGTCAGCGTCTGGATGTCGCCGAGTCCGCGCCGGTCGAGGTTGCCCGAGGTCGCGTGATGGATCGCGTGCGTCCTGCGCCAGTACGCGATACGGGAAGAACGTGATCATGCCGAGCACCGCGCCGATCCGGTGGTTCCAGCGCGCGCTCGCGAAGAAGGAGCCGTGTCCGCAATCGTGCTGGATGATGAAAAGCCGCACGTAGAAGCCCGCGATCGGCAGCAGGAGCAGCAGCGACCAGCCATGGCTCCACTCGAGCGTCAGTGCGGTGAGCACCCACAGCCCGACGAAGGGCGGCAGCGTGTTCGTGAGTTGCCACAGGGCCTTGCGCCGGTCGGGCCGGGCGTAGGGCGCTACCAGTGCGCGCAGCGGCGCGGGCGCATCGCGTTCGCAGGGCCGGTTCACCGACAGGCTCCGGCCATCGGCATCAGCCCGAGACGAGCTTGACGACGTAGCCGCCGGATTTCTCGTCCTTCTCGATCTCGACCAGCCGGCGTGCCTGGGCTTCCTCGAGCAGCTGGCTGAAGCTGCGGAAGCCGTGGTAGGTCTCGTTGAAGCCCGGGCGCTGGCGCTTCAGCGCCTGCTTGATCATCGAGCCCCAGATCTTCTCGTCTTCCTCGCGATCCTCCGCGAGCGCCTCGATCGTGGCGAGCACGAGGTCGAACGCCTCCTGCTTCTTCTCGTCCTCGGTCTTCGGTGTTTCGGCCGGGACGGGCGGAGGCGCGAGCTCGGCGGATGCCGCTTCGGGGGGCGCCGCCGGCGCGGCCGACGACGGCTGCGCGCCGGCCGCGGGAGACGCCTGCCTGGCGGCCGCCTGCGCCGGTTGCTTGGCTGGAGCCCTGCGGCGGCCGCGCCGCTGCTCGTCCTTGCGCACGAGGTCGTCGTAGTAGATGAACTCGTCGCAGTTGGCGATCAGGAGGTCGGAGGTCGAGCTCTTCACGCCCACGCCGATCACCAGCTTGTTGTTCTCGCGCAGCTTGCTCACGAGCGGCGAGAAGTCCGAGTCGCCGCTCACGATCACGAACGTGTCCACGTGCGACTTCGTGTAGCAGAGGTCGAGCGCGTCCACGACCATGCGGATGTCGGCGGAGTTCTTGCCCGACATGCGCACGTGCGGGATCTCGATGAGCTCGAACGAGGCCTCGTGCATCGGGCCCTTGAACTCCTTGTAGCGGTCCCAGTCGCAGTAGGCCTTCTTGACGACGATGCTGCCCTTGAGCAGCAGCTTCTCGAGCACCTTGCCGATGTCGAAGCGGGCGTACTTGGCGTCGCGGACGCCGAGGGCGACGTTCTCGAAGTCGCAGAACACGGCGATGTTTGTGATCGGGGGCTTTGCCATGGACGAATCGTATCACCGGGCCGGAATGGCCGTCGCGGCGCCTACAGCCAGCCCTTGCGCCGAAAGTAAAGGTACGGGACCACGGCGGAGAAGACCATCGCGACCAGGGCCATCGGGTAGCCCCAGTGCTTGTCCAGTTCCGGCATGAAATCGAAGTTCATGCCGTAGATGCTCGCGATCAGCGTCGGCGGGAGGAACATCGCGGCGGCCACGGAGAAGATCTTGATGATGTTGTTCTGCTCGAGGTTGATCAGCCCGAGCACCGCGTCGAGCAGGAACTGCACCGTACCGCCCAGGAAGCTCGCGTGGTCGGAGAGCGACTGCACGTCGCGCAGCGTCGACTTGAATCGCCCGCGCTGGTCCTGGGACAGCGAGACGTTGGTCGCCTGCTGTACGTACATCAGCAGTCGCTGGAAGCTCACGAGGCTCTCGCGCGCCTTCGAGATCAGGTCGCCGTTCATGCCGATCTTCTGGATCATGGCATGCAGGTCGCGATTGCTGGCAGCTGCGCCATTCGTGCGCGGAAAAATCGTCAGCGACACCGAGTCGAGTTCCATCTGCACGCGCTCGAGCAGGTCGGCGATCCGCTCGGTGAACGCCTCGAGCAGCCCGGCGAGCAGCGTCGCGGAGGACGTGCACGCGGCGGGCGATCGCTCCACGTGTGTCATGAAGCGCCGCACCGGCGTCGGGTCCACGTAGCGGTTGGTGATGAGCCGGTTGTTCGCGAGTATGAACGTGATGGCGCTGCTCTCCGGCTTCTCCGAATCGAGCCGGCTGCCCACCGTGGCGGTCATGTAGACGGCGCCGTCTTCCTCGTAGAGCCGGTTCGAGGTCTCGATCTCCTTCATCTCGTCGCGCGTCGGCACGTCCACCGTCAGCAGCGACTCGACGGCCTTCTCCTCCTCTACCGTCGGCTCGTAGAGGTCGGCCCAGAGGAACTCGTCCGGAAATTGCGCCGGCGGCACGTGCTCGATCCACGTGTAGCCGCTGCCGGTGGGGATGAGAAGACGGAGCATTGGGTGGACCCTGCGGGCTGGCCGCCGTTTTAGCACAGTGCCCCTTCGCAGCGCAGGTGATTGCAGGCAAAAAGAAGCCCCGCATTGCGGGGCTTCCCGATTCGCTGTTCAGCGGCCTCAGCCGGCCGGTTTCTCCCTCGCCGCGAGGGTGTTGATCAGCTCGAAGAGCTTCTCCTCGCTGCCCGCCATGCCAACGTCCGTGACGTACTTGCCGTTGATGATCACGGTCGGAGTGCTCGCGATGCGGTAGCGCTTGTTGAGGTCGACGGCCCGCGCCAGCTTCGACTCGACGGCGAACCCGGAGAACGTCTTCTGGAAGTCCGCCTTGCTCGACGCCGCGCGAGGTGAAGAAAGCCTCGATCTTCTCGGGCGTATCGAGCCGGTTGCCGCGCACGTTGATCTCGCGGAACGCCTCGGTCGTTCAGCTCGGGCTTGCCGAGCACCTCGATCGTGTAGAACAGGCGCGCATGCGTCTTGAGCAGCTCGTTCCAGACCGCGGGCATCCGGATCACCTCGACGTTTGCCGGCTTGCCCTTGCGCTCCCAGGCCTCGATTTTCGGCTCGAGCATGTAGCAGTGCCCGCACGCGTACCAGAACACCTCGACCACCTCGACCTTGCCTGGGGCGACGTTGGTGGGCACCGCCGGCTTGAGCAGCTTGTAGTTCACGCCCTCGACGGGTCTGACGGCGAGCGCCAGCGGACCGGCGAGCAGCATCAGGGCCGCGAGGAGCGGGCGGAAGAGAACGCGAAGGTTGGCGCTGTTCATGAAGAGTCTATGACCGGCGCAATGACACGCGAGGGTTCAGCGCAGGCCCTGGATGATACGACGCGACCGCGTCGATATCCTCGTCGGACAGCAGTGCCGCGACGTTGCGCATCATCTGGTTCGCGTCGGTGCCGCGCTCGCCGGCCCGATAGGCGCGCAACTGGGCCGCCACATACACCGCATGCTGGCCCTGGATCGACGGGTAGTCGCCAGCGGGTTGCCGCTGCCGGTCGGGCCGTGGCAGCCGCGCAGGCCATCAGGCCGGTGCCGACGTTGCCTCCGCGGTAGACCCGCTGCCCGGCGGCGACCTTCGACGGTTCGGCCTCGCCGCCTTTTGCCGTCTGCGACGAGAAGTACGCCGCCAGGTCGGCGATGTCCTCGTCCGTGAGGATCATGGCCATCGGCGACATCAGGGCGTTCTGGCGCTCACCGGCCCGGAACAGCCTGAGCTGCTGCTCTGATGTAGCCTGCGTGCTGGCCCGCGAGGTTCGGCCATTCGGGATTGGGGCTGTTGCCGTCCGCGCCGTGGCAGGCCATGCACGTGACCGATTTGGCCTGGCCGGCTTCCTTGGAACCGGCGGCGAGCGTCGGGGCGCTCCAGCCGAGGGCGGCCACCAGAAGACAGGGTGGCGACGAGCTTCGCAGTCATTGAACCACTCCGAAGAACAGGGGCGGGCAAGCGGCAAATTGTACACTAAGCGCCCTGGGGTCTCTGCCGCTCCGCGCGTCCAAATGCCTGCCTACCCGAACGTCAGAGTTCCTCACCAGCGCCAACGAGGTGAAGCAGCTTCCGCCCGACGTCGGGGTCGAGGTCGCCGTGGCCGGCCGATCCAATGCCGGCAAGTCGAGTGCGATCAACGCCATCACGCATCGCAAGGGACTGGCGCGGACCAGCAAGACGCCCGGCGCCACCCGACTCATCAACTTCTTCGAGACTCGAACGCCGACCGCGGCTGGTGGACCTGCCCGGCTACGGCTTCGCGGCCGTGCTCCGGCCCCATGCGACAGCACTGGGGTACGCTCATCGATGGCTACTTCCGCAAGCGCAGCAGTCCTGCGCGGCGTGATCGTCGTGATGGACATCCGCCACCCGCTCAAGGACCAGGACTGGGACATGCTGCGCCTCGCGCAGGTCGAGGTCGGTCCCGGTGCACCTCGTCCTCACCAAGGCGGACAAGCTCGGGCGCGGTGCCCGGGCCGCAAGTTGCGCAGCCGTGCGCCGCGAGGCGGGCCAGGACGTCACGGTGCAGGCGTTCTCGGCGCTGTCCGGCGAAGGGCTGTCCGAGGCGCGGGGCGCGCTCGAGCGGATGCTGCGCCGGAACCCGGAAAAAGAAACCCCGGTTGGACCAGCGGATCCAACCGGGGAAGGCAAACCCGGCGTTGGGGGATGACCGGGCAGACGCGGGCCCAGGGAGGTAGGCCGGCGCCGAACGCCGTGAGGCGCTCAGGGATTTGAGTCAGGGCTCCCCGGCAAAGTTCCGTGGCCTGTATCAAGCGCGAATCGCTGTCTGCTGCAGTGGACTCTGCGGCTGGTGAAGATAAGTATTTTCTTGATTATACAGTGACCGCGTGGCTTCGATTTGATCGCTAGTCAAACTATTCTTTGTACAATATATTGATATATAAAGAATAATCGCCCGATGGGGCTGGTGAGGAGTCCGGTCCGATCAGGAGCCGTCCGTCAGTACCTGAAAAATTTTGATTATTGACGGGCCCGACGGGCGGTCGCGGACGCTGCAGACCCATGGGCGGGTCAAGGTCGCTTCCGGCGACGTCTGCATGGCTGACGTCGCCGGATGCGGTCAAACGATCGGCCTCAGAGGAACGTCCAGGTCACCCCGAGCGAGATCATGTCGACGGTGTCGGCCTCCGCCACGTCGAAGATCTCGTATTCGCCGCGGATGCTCAGGCTCCACACTCGGAACTGCACGCCGACCCCGTACATCAAGTCCGTGCCGTCGTCGCTTTCGTTGAGGCCGGTGCCGGGAGCCGACAGCTCGGCGTCCCAGTTGACCGCGCCGAGCTTCGCGAACACGTCCACCGGGCCGATCGGCAGGAAGCCCACCGCTGCGAGCGAAAAGCCGCTGACGTCCGCCTCGATATCGACGCCCTCGATCCTGTCGTCGGCCGTGCCGAGGTCCAAGTAGTTGGCTTCGACCGCTAGCCAGTCGAGGAATCGCCAGCCGGCGATGAGCTTGTAGGCGGTATGCGCTGGCGTCGAAGTCGAATTTCGTCGCCCTCGATACGGTCTTCGAACTGGACGCTGCCCTGGCCGATGCCGGCGCCGAGGTAGATGCCGTTGTCTACGGCCTGGCTCGGAAGACTCGCGAGTCGCCAGCAGCAGGGCGGCGGAGGCGACGATCTGGATTTTCATCTGTGCAATGCTCCTAAGTGATTGTCTGGGATGAATATTACGACAACGGTCGCAGCGGTCCGTCCGATGCGCCGGAGCTCGCCCCACGGCGGGCTCCGGCGACTGCAGCTGCCACCCGGGTCGGGTCAGAAGCGGAAGAACACGCCGAGCGAGAGGCCAGGTCTGCCGTAGTCGGTGTCCTCGATCTCGAAGCGCTGGTATTCGCCGCGGATCGCCCAGTTATCGCCGAACTTGAAGTCGGCGCCGATGCCGTACGAGAAGTCCTCGCCGCTCTCGTCAGCCGAAGCCCCGCGCCTCGGCGTCCCAGAACAGCACGCCGAGCTTCGCGAAGACGTCGAACTGCTCGGTGATCGGCCAGCTGCCGAGCACGGACAGGTTGAAGCCGTCAGATGTCGATCTCGAAGCCACTGTCGTCGGGCTTGCCGCCGTCGATGTACTCGAGCTCAGCGGCGAAGTACTGGTTCATGCGATAGCCGCCGAACAGCCTTGAAGGCGGTGTCGCTGGCGTCGAATCCGTCGGCGTCGAGGCCGAAGTAGCCGATGCCGGCACCGACGTACGGCCCGCTGTCCGCCGCAACGACCGGCGAGAAAGCGAGGGTGGCCGCGGCGAGCGCTGCAAACACGAATCTCATGATGTCTTCCTCCACCGGAGAAACCGGCTGCGCATCGGGGCGGGAAATCCACTCGTCGACGTGCCGGCTGAGCCTCTCCATTGGTGAAAATGCTACATTCTTTTGTCTGCTGCAGCGCATCAGGAGAAGCGCCTAGCGACAAAACGTTGCAGAAAAGAGACGTGTTTCCGGGTCAGTGCGCTGCATCCCAGTGCAGGCCGCGGCCCACGTCCACCCGGAGCGGAACCTTCAGATCGGCCGCGCCGCCGCCATGCGCTGGCGCAGGCCCCGTTCGACCGGCGTCGACGGCGTCCTCGGCCACCTCGAGCACGAGTTCGTCGTGCACCTGCATGACCAGTCGGGCTGGCCCGTGCCGCCGCCCCCTAGCCAGCGTGCACCTCGATCATGGCGCGCTTGATGATGTCGGCGGCCGTGCCCTGCATCGGTGCATTGATCGCGCTGCGCTCGGCGTACTGCCTGCAGCGCCTGGTTGCGTGCGCGGATGTCCGGCAGGTACAGGCGCCGGCCGAACACCGTCTCGACGAACCCCTGCTCGCGGGCCATCGGCGCGGGTGTCGTCCATGTAGCGCTTCACGCCGGGGTAGCGCTCGAAGTACAGATCCACGTACTGCTGCGCCGCGCCGCGCTCGATGCCGAGCTGGCGCGCCAGGCCGAAGGCCGACATGCCGTAGATCAGCCCGAAGTTGATGGCCTTGGCGGCGCGGCGCTGGTCGGCGTGACATCCGCGGGCTCGAGCCCGAACACCTCGGCGGCGGTCGCCTGGTGGATGTCGCGGTCCTCGGCGAACGCCCGCAGCAGGCTCTCGTCGCCCGACAGGTGCGCCATGATCCGCAGCTCGATCTGCGAGTAGTCGGCCGCCATCAGCAGGTGGCCGGGCGGGGCGATGAAGGCCTGGCGGATGCGCCGACCCTCCGGCGTGCGCACCGGGATGTTCTGCAGGTTCGGATCGGTCGACGACAGCCGGCCGGTCGCGGCCACGGCCTGGTGATAGGACGTGTGCACTCGCCCGGTGCGCGGGTCCACCTGGCCGGGCAGCTTGTCCGTGTAGGTCGACTTGAGCTTCGCGAGGCCCCGGTAGTCGAGGATCAGTCGCGGCAGCTCGTAGTCGGCCGCGAGCTCCTCGAGCACGTCCTCGGCGGTGGAGGGCTGTCCGGTGGCGGTCTTGCGCTTCACCGGCAGACCGAGCTTGCCGAACAGCATTTCCTGCAGCTGCTTCGGCGAGTCGAGGTTGAACGCTCGCGCCCGCGATCGCATGCGCGGACGCTCGAGCTCGAGCAGGCTCTTCGAGATCTCGTGACCCTGCTTGCGCAGCATCGTGGTGTCGATCAGCACGCCGAGGTGCTCCATGTCGAGCAGCACCGGCACCAGCGGCTGCTCGATCTCCTCGTAGAGCTCGCGGACTCGTGGCAGCCGCTCGATCTGCGACCAGAGCGTGCGATGCAGCCGCAGCGAGACGTCGGAATCCTCGGCCGAGTACTCGGCGGCGCGTTCCACCGGCACCTGGTCGAACGGAATCTGCTTGGCGCCCTTGCCGGCGACGTCCTCGTAGTGGATGGTCTCGACGCCGAGGTAGTGCCGCGCCACGGAGTCGAGGTCGTGGCGCGTTGCCGTGCTGTTCAGCACATAGGATTCCAGCATCGAGTCGTAGCGCATGCCGCGCAGCTCGATGCCGTGGTTGCGCAGCACGTGCGCGTCGTACTTGAGGTGGTGACCGAGCTTGCCGAGCCCGGGGTTTTCGAGCAGCGGCTTCGAGGCGCGCGAGCACCGCGGTCCGGTCGAGCTGCTCGGGCGCGCCGGGATACACTGTGCGCGAGCGGCACGTAGGCGGCGTGGCCCGGTTCGACGCAGAACGACACGCCGACGATCTCGGCCTGCATGTAGTCGAGCGAGGTGGTCTCGGTGTCGAAGGCGAAGAGCTCGGCCGCCTGCAGGCGCTCGATCCAGGCATCGAGCTGCGCCTCCGTGAGGACGGTCTCGTAGCTCGCGGTGGGCGTCGCCCCACCCGTCTCCAGCAGGCGCGGCAGTGGAGTCCGGACCGTCGACGCGATCGTCGCTCGCGGCAGCGGGCTGAAGCCCGCGAGCCGACTCAGCACCGGGCGCCGTGGACGTGCGCCGCGCCCGGCAGCTGCCTGAGCAGCGACCGCAGCTCGAGGCGTGAGTAAAGCTCGCGCAAGCTGCTCGACGTCGGGATTCCGCCGCGCCAGGTCGTCCGGCTGCTGCGGCAGTTCGAGCGCGCAATCGATCGTCGCGAGGCGACGCGACAGCGCCAGTTCCTTCGTGTGGGCGCGCAGGCTCTCGCCCACCTTGCCCGCGATCTCGTCCTGGTGCGCCAGCAGCTCGTCGAGCGTTCCGTACTGGTTGAGCCACTTCGCGGCGGTCTTCGGGTCCCACCTTCGGGACGCCGGGGATGTTGTCCGAGGTGTCGCCCACCAGCGCGAGGTAAGTCGACGATCTGCTCGGGGAAGACGTCGAACTTGCGCTTCACGCCGTCCCGGTCGAGCGAGGTGTCGGTCATGGTGTTGACGAGCGTGACGCGCCCGTCCACCAGCTGGGCCATGTCCTTGTCGCCGGTGGAGATCACGACCCTCAGGCCGCGCTCGGCGGCGCGGCGCGCCAGCGTGCCGATCACGTCGTCGGCCTCGACGCCCGGCACGCGCAGCAGCGGCAGCCCGAGCGCTTCGACCGCCTCGATCAGCGGCTCGACCTGCGCGCGCAGGTCGTCCGGCATCGGCGGGCGGTGCGCCTTGTACTCGGCGAACAGCTCGTCGCGGAACGTCTTGCCCGGTGCGTCGAAGACCACGCCGATGCGCGGCGGGTCCTGCTCCTTCAGGAGCTTGAGCAGCATGTTGAGCACGCCCAGCACGGCGCCGGTCGGCTCGCCCCTTGAGTTGGCGAGCGGCGGCAGCGCGTGGAAGGCCCGGTACAGGTACGACGAGCCGTCCACCAGCACCAGCGCCGGTGCGTCAGCCATGGTCGGTTCCGGGCGGCGGGGCCTGCGGGTCGGCCGGCGCCCGGGGCTCGGCGTCCGTCCCGGTCGCAGGCTCGGTCGCCGGCGCCGGCTCGGCCGGCGTGGGCGCCTCCGCCGGGGTGCCCGGCGCGGGCCGGATGATCACCTCGCGGGATTTCTCGGGCAGATACAGCGATCCCTTGAGCCCGCAGCCGGCCAGCGACGTCGCGAGCGCGAGCAACGGGACCAGCAGGCGACCGTTCACGAGCGCCCCTCCGCCGCCGAGCGCGGGCGGCTGCCCCTCGACCACGGCCAGCGTCATCCGCGAGATCGCAGTCGAGCCGCTGGCGCTCGTCCTCGACGCGGATCTCCCAGACCTGCGAGCGGCCGCCGACGTGGATCGGGCCGGGCGGTGCCTGTCACGCGGCCGCTGCGCACGGCGCGCAGGTGGTTGGCGTTGATCTCCTGGCCGACGCAGTAATAAGCGGGCAGGGTCCACGCAGCAGTTGGCGCCGACGCTGCCGAGCGTCTCCGCGAGCACCACCGAGGCGCCGCCGTGGAGCAGTCCGAACGGCTGCCAGGTTCGTGCGTCCACGGGCATCGTGGCCCGCAAATAGTCGGGGCCGATCTCGCTGAATCGGATGTCGATGAGCTCGACCATGCAGCCGCGCGACTGCCGGTTGAGGTCCTCGAGTGTGAAGGGTCGATACCAGATGCTCATCGGGTAGCTCGGCGGGTGCCCGCAGGTCGGGGCACCGATTGTACCTGCCGCCGTCGCCGCGCCCGCCAGGCGCGGTGGTCGCGCATGGCGCCGGGGCGCCCGAAGAGGCAGAATTGCTGCAGAGCAAAAGACCACGAATCCGGTTAGCGGAGTCCCCATGACCGACTATCACGCCCCCGTTTCGCAGATGCGTTTCACGATCGAGCACCTCGCCGACCTCGCTGCGGTGACGGCGCTGCCCGACTTCTCGTCGGTGGACGGCGACACGATCCAGGCCGTGCTCGAGGAAGCGGCGAAATTCGCCGGCGGCGTGCTGGCTCCGATCAACTGGCTGGGCGACCGGCAGGGCGTGAGGGTCGAGAACGATGCCGTCGTTGTGCCGCAGGAATTCAGCGACGCCTATGCGCAGTTCTGCGAGGCGGGCTGGCCGGGCATCGCCTCGAACCCCGAGTTCGGCGGCCAGGGCCTGCCCAAGACCGTCGCGCTCGCCTGCGACGAGATGTGGGCCGCGGCCAATGTCGCCTTCGCGCTGTGCCCGGAGCTGTCGCAGGGCGCGATCCTCGCGATGGACCGTCACGCCACCGACGAACTCAAGCAGACCTACCTCGCGAAGCTCGTCGCCGGCCAGTGGGCCGGCACGATGTGCCTGACCGAGCCGCAGGCGGGCTCGGACCTCTCCTCGCTCACCACGACGGCCGAGCCGCAGGGCGACCGCTATCTCTCACCGGGCAGCAAGATCTACATCACCTGGGGCGACCACCCCATGGCCGAGAACATCATCCACCTGGTGCTCGCCCGGCTGCCGGACGCGCCGGCCGGCACGAAGGGCATCTCGCTGTTCGTCGTGCCCAAGTACAGGCTCAATGCGGACGGCACGCCGGGCGAGCGCAACGACGTGTCGCCCGGTGTCGGTCGAGCACAAGATGGGCATCCACGCGAGCCCGACCTGCGTGCTGGCCTTCGGCGACGGCGGCGGGGCGGAGGGCTACCTCGTCGGCAAGCCGAACGAGGGCCTCGGGGCGATGTTCACGATGATGAACTACATGCGCCTCGGCGTCGGCGCGCAGGGCGTCGGGCCTCGCCGAGCGCTCCTACCAGAAGTCCGTGGCCTACGCCCGCGAGCGCGTGCAGGGCCGCGCCCCCGGCGAGAAGGGCCGCGTGGCGATCATCCGCCACCCCGACGTGCGCCGCATGCTGCTGCTGATGCGCAGCCTCACGCAGGCGTCGCGCGCCGATCTGCTACTACACGGCGTCCTGCCTCGACCGCACCGCGCACGGCACCGACGCCGAATCCGTCGCCCACTGGCAGGCCCGCGCCGATCTGATGACGCCGATCGCCAAGGCCTGGTGCACCGAGGTCGCCCAGGAGGTGACCGAGCTCGGCATCCAGGTGCACGGCGGCATGGGCTATGTCGAGGAGACAGGCGTCGCGCAGTTCTATCGCGACGCGCGCATCGCCTCGATCTACGAAGGGCACCAACGGCATCCAGGCCATCGACCTGGTCGGTCGCAAGCTGCTGCGCGACGGCGGCGCGACGGTCTCGGCCTTCATCAGCGACATGCGCGCCGTGGACGCGCCGCTCGCCAACGCCGGTGAGGACCTCGCCACCGTTCGACACGCGCTCGCGCGCGGTGCTCGACGAGCTGGTGCAGTGCTCGACGCTGCTGCTGACCGGCGAGCGTCGCGATCCCGAGCTCGTCGGCGCGGCGGCCTTCGACTACATGATGCACATCGGCACGGTCATCGGCGGCTGGCAGCTCGCCCGCGGCGCGCTCTTGGCGCTCGAGCAGATCGCCGCCGGCGGCGACCACGCCTTCCTCGAGACGCAGGTCGTGATGGCGAAGTTCTACGCCGAGCACGTGCTGCCGCGCTGCTCCGCGCACGCCGCCGCGGTCCGTGCCGGCAGCGGCTCGACCATGGCGCTCGCGGCCGACCACTTCTGATCTGCGACCATGGTCCAGCCACTGCTCGACGTCGCGCCGCCGTGGGCCGCCGGACCCGCCTCGGGCGACGCATGGCTGACGCTGGCCGAGTGCGAGGCGCGCGTCCCGCAGCGGCTGATGCCCTGGCTCGCCGAGCCCGGCCTGCTCACCAGCCGGGTGCGCGCCGAGTGCGGGGCGACCACGCGCCTGCGGCTGCTGCGACTCGAGCCTGCGCCCTTGGACCCGGAGGTCGCGCACCGACTCGGCGTGGACGACACGACCTGCCTGCTGCGCGAGATCGAGTTCACCTGCGGCTCCCGCCGATGGGTATTCGCGCAGTCGGTCCTGCCGCAGTCCACTGTGCGGAGTCACCCGTGGCTGCGCGAGCTCGGCGAGCGTGGCCTCGGCGAGTCGCTGTCGGCGGTCGACGACGTGCGGCGCGAGCCGCTCGAGTACGTCGAGCTGCCGGGCGGCCACCCGCTGGCGCGTGCGGCGAGTCGCGAGGATGCGGCCAGCGGCCCGCTCTGGGCGCGCCGCGCCGTCTACCGGCTCGGCGGCCCGCCGATCCTGGTGCAGGAAGTATTCCTGCCCGCGCTCGGCCGTTGCGACTGAACGCTACCCGAGGAGGCCCGTCATGACGTTCGTGATCCCGCCGGCCGCACAGCCCTCGGTCGAAGTCATCGGCAGCGACGCGCGCTTCCCGGTGCACCGGGTCTACTGCGTCGGACGCAACTACGCCGCGCACGCCCGGGAGATGGGCATGGACCCCGAACGCGAGCCGCCGTTCTTCTTCTCGAAGCCGGCCGACGCGGTGGTGTCGAACGGCACGCCCGTGCCTTACCCGCCGCGCACCGCGAACCTGCACCACGAGATCGAGCTCGTCGTGGCGATCGGCGTCGGCGGTCGCGACATCCCGCTCGAGAACGCGCTGGCGCACGTGTTCGGCTACGCGGTTGGCAACGACCTCACGAGGCGCGACCTGCAGTTCGCGGCCCGAGAGCAGGGCCGGCCCTGGGACGTGGCGAAGGGCTTCGACTGCTCGGCACCGGTGAGTGCAATCCGGCCTGCCAGCGAGATCGGCCACGTCGAGCGCGGCGCGATCTGGCTCGAGGTCAATGGCGAGACCCGGCAGCGCGCCAACCTGTCCGAGATGATCTGGAGCGTTCCGGAGATCGTGGCCGAGCTCTCCACCTACTTCGAATTGCGCCCGGGCGATCTGATCTTCACGGGAACGCCCGAGGGCGTCGGCCCGGTGCGGCGCGGCGACAGCCTCGTCGGCGGGATCGACGGCCTCGAGACCCTGCGCACCACCATCGTCTGAGCGCCCGCGGGCGCGGAGGGGAGGCGCCATGGCGCTCAGGCTCCACACTTACTGGCGCAGCTCGGCGGCCTACCGCGTGCGCATCGTGCTCGCCTGCAAGGGCCTGCCCTACGAGTCCGTCCCGCGGCACCTGCTGCGCGACGGTGGCGAGCAGCGGCAACCGGACTACCTCGCGCTGAATCCCCAGGGCCTGGTCCCTGCGCTCGAGCATGACGGCCTGGTCGTCGGGCAGTCGCTCGCGATCTGCGAGTACCTCGAGGAACGCTTCCCCGAGCCGCCGCTGCTGCCCGCCAGTCCGCGCGCGCGCGCGGCGGTGCGCGCCATGGCGCTCGCCGTCGCCTGCGACGTCCACCCGCTCAATAACCTGCGCGTGCAGCAGTACCTGCGCGACGTGCTCGGGCAGGACGAGGCCGCCGTCTCGCGCTGGGTGCGGCACTGGATGGCCGAGGGCTTCGCCGCGCTCGAGACGCTCGTCGGCCGCCACTCCGCCGACGGCCGACACTGCTTCGGCGAATCGGTCACGCTGGCCGATGCCTGCCTGGTGCCGCAGCTGTACAACGCGCGCCGCGCCGGGCTCGATCTTGCGCCCTATCCCCGCCTGGCCGGGATTGCGAGCCATCTCGAGGCACTGCCCGCATTCGCCGCCGCGCGGCCCGAGGTCCAGCCGGACGCCCCGCCCCACGCAGGATGACCGTCGGGTCGGGTGACCGTGACGGTCCCGCCGTGAAGCGGGTCGCGGCTGCTAGAGGGTGCCTCCCATCCGCCGCAGCGCGTCGGGCTGGAAGTCGCCGAGCCGGCCCTTCACGTCGAAACGCATCGGCTCCTTGATCTCGTTGTCGAAGCCGCCGGCGATGTAGCCGCCGGTCGTCAGGTCGTGAACGACGCCGAAGCGGTACCAGGGCACCACGGCGTCGTAGAACTGGATCATGCCGTGCAGGGCGACGCGCCAGAGGCCGTCGCGGTTGTCGTAGGCCTCCTCGGATACGACGCTCCAGCTGTCCTCGTCGAGGTAGAAGGTGCGCCGGCCGTACACGTGGCGTTGTCCCGGCTTGAGTGTGCCCTCGACCACCCACACGCGATGCAGCTCGTAGCGCACGAGGTCGGCGTTGATCGTGTGCTTGCCGATGATGTCCTTGTACTTGAGCGACTTGTCGGACAGCCGGTACGTGTTGTAGGGGACGTACATCTCGCGCTTGCCGAGCGAGCTTCCACTCGAAGCGGTCGGGCGCGCCGTTGTAGCCGTCCACCTGGTCAGTGACGATCATGCCCTCCGAGCCGTCGTTGACGCCGTCGTAGTTGAGATCCGGTGCTCGCCGAACGCGCCGTGCGCCGGCGTTGTAGATCCAGGCCGAGCGCTGCTCGGCCACCTGGTCCACCGGCTCGTGCACGAGGAAGATCGTGCCGCGCAGCGTCGCCGGTTCGGTGAAGTAACCGAGCGCGTAGAAAAGCCGGTTCGGCTCCGCGTCCTGCATGTTCTGCGCGTAGATGCGCTGCGAGCGGAACCCGATCTTGAAGTAGTCGCCGCTGGCGCGCACCGGGAACGAGTGCGCCGATGCGCTCGGTGCCGCCGCCGACGTAGCGCACGAGGTGGTTCCAGATCGCCTCGAGGCCGTTGCCGGGGATCGGGAAGGGCGTCGTGGAGCCGCCGAGATTCGTCAGGCCGAAGCCATTCAGCTCGACCTTGCGGCGCCTGCTCGCGCACGCGGTCGGTGACGTCCTTCGGCAGCGCCGCGGTGCGCCGCGTCGGGTAGACCTGCATGCGGTAGTGCTGCGGGTACTTCTTCAGCATCGCCTGCATGCCCGGCGTGAGCCGGGCCGCGTGCTGGTCGGCGTTTTCGGCGGTGATCGTGAACAGCGGCTGGTCGCCCGGGAACGGATCGACGTAGCCCTGCTGCGGCGTCCAGCCCGGCGGGCGGCGCGGTGAGGCCGCCCTCCCAGGCCGGGATCGTGCCGTCGGCGTTGCCGGCGCGCTCGGCGCCGATGGGCGTGAGGTCCTTGCCGAGGCGCGAGAAGTCGCGTTCGGCGGCGGCGGCGGACGCGGCGACCAGCGCCAGCGCGAGGATGGGCAGCAGCGGCTTTTTCATGCCGCCGATGCTATCAGCCCTCGCGCAGTCTTTGCCCAACCCGACGGTAGGCTTCCCGGAAGGGGATGCCCTCCTTCGCCACCAGCTCGTTGGCTTCGGCCGCCGCGTGGATATCGTCGTCCAGGCGGATGCGATCGGGCCGGAAGCGCAGCCGGGGGATGGCCGCCGCCATGATGTCGAGCGTCTCGGCGCACAGGTCGATGGCGCGGAACAGCGGCGCCTTGATGAGCTGCAGGTCGCGCTGGTAGCCCGACGGCAGCTTGGCCGTGATGCCCAGCACCTCGACCAGGCAGGCCTGGGCCGTCGCCGAGCGTCCGCGCACCAGCTCGAACACGTCCGGGTTGCGCTTCTGCGGCATGATCGAGGAGCCAGTCGTGAACGCGTCCGGCAGGTCCACGAAGCCGAATTCGCGTGTGTAAAAGAGCAGCAGGTCCGAGGCGAGGCGGCCGAGGTCCTGCATCAGGACCGCGACCTGGAACAGCACCTCGGCCTCGGCCTTGCCGCGCGAGAGCTGCACTGCAGTCACCGGCTCGTGGTTCACCGGAAACTCGAGGCGCGTGCGCGTGCCGTTGCGGTCGATGGGCAGGTTGGGCGTCCCGTAGCCGGCCGCGGAGCCGAGCGGGTTCTTGAGGATGCGCCGGTGCGCGTGCCGCAGCCCGTCGGCGTCGTCGACGAGCTCGGCAGCGAAGCCGCGCGCCCAGAGCGCCACCGAACTCGGCATCGCCTGCTGCATGTGCGTGTAGCCGGGCAGGGCGACCTCGCCCTGGGCCGCAGCGAGGCCCTCGAGCGCGTCGGCGACGCCGTGCGCGCCCCGGGCGAGATCCTCCACGGCGTCGCGCAGGTACAGCCGCAGGGCGGCAAGCACCTGGTCGTTGCGAGAGCGGCCCGCATGCAGGCGCGCGCCGGCCTCGCCGACGCGCCGGGTGAGCAGCGTCTCGAGCGCCGTCTGGCCGTCCTCGAGCTCGAGCGTCACCCGCCACTCGCCGCGCGCGTGCGCGGCCGCGATCTCGCGCAGGCCGCCCGTGATCGCCGCGAGGTCCGCGTCGGCCAGGAGCCCGGCATCGTGAAGCATTTCGGCGTGGGCGATCGAGGCCTGGACGTCGTATGCAACGAGCCGGTCGTCGAGCGCGTGATCCTCGCCCGCGGTGTAGCGGAGCACGCGCTCGTCGAGCGGCGCACCCTTGTCCCAGAGCCGGCTCACGGGGCGGCGCCCGCTTCCGTCCCGCCCTGTTCCGCGGCGCTCAGGGCCTTGGTGTCGCGCACCACCAGCGTGCCCGTGCCCTCGTTGGTGAACACCTCGGCGAGCAGGGCATCCGGCGCGGAGTAGGAGATGACGTGCACGCGCCGCACGCCGCCGCGGATCGCGGCCTCGATGGCGCTCGACTTCGGCAGCATGCCGTCGGTGAGCGCGCCTTCCTCCCGAAGCCGGCGCAGGCCCGCCACGTCGGTGTATGAGATCAGCGAGTGCGGGTCGTCGACCCGCTCGAGGATACCGGGCGCGCCGGTGCAGAGGATCAGCTTCTCGGCGACCAGGGCGCCGCCGATCGCCGCCGCCACGGTGTCCGCATTGATGTTGAGCAGGTGGCCCGCGGCGTCGCAGGACAGCGGGCTCACCACCGGCAGGAAGCCCGCATCGAGCAGTCGCGTGATCACCGTACCGTCCACGCCGTCGATGTCGCCGACCATGCCGTAGTCCACGATCTCGCCGTTCGCGAGCGTGACGGGCGCGCGCCTGTGCGCCTTGACGAGGCCGCCGTCCACGCCGGACAGGCCGATCGCGCCGATGCCGAGCTCGTGGCAAAGGGCGAGCAGGCGCGTGTTCACGAGCCCGTTGAGGACCATGCACGCCACGTCGATCGCGCCGCCGTCCGTGACGCGCCGGCCCTGTACCATGCGTGTCTGAACGCCGAGCTTCGCCCCCACCAGGTCGAGCTGCGGCCCGCCGCCGTGCACCAGCACCACGCGGATGCCGAGGTGATGCAGGATCGCGATCTGCTCGACGAAGGCGCGCATCGTCGCGCCGTCGCGGAACGCGCCGCCCCCCGTCTTGATGACGAAGATCCTGCCCTTGTACATGTGCATGTAGGGCGCCGCGCCCCGCAGCGCCCGCACCGTCACGGCCTGTTCGCCCTTGTGTCCGATCATCGTCATCGCTATCCCCTGAGCAGTCGGTAAAGCACGGCCATCTGCACGGCCATGCGGTTGGCAGCCTCGCGGACCACGCGACTGCGCGGCCCGTCGAGCACTTCGTCCGCCACGGCGACGTTGCGCCGGACGGGCAGGCAATGCATGAAGTGGCAGTCCTCGCGCGCGCCGGCGAACCACGACTCGCGGACGCGCCAGTCGGCGAGCGGGCGGCGCAGCGCGGACTCGGCCTCGGCATCGCCGTAGCAGGCGGCCGAGCCCCACTCCTTGGCGTACAGCACGTGGGCGCCGGCGAGCGCGGCGGCGCGGTCCGTGGTCTCGGTCACCGAGCCGCCGGAGGCTGCGGCCGCGGCGCGTGCCTTCGCCATCAGGGGCTCCGGCAATGCGTAGCCGTCGGGACGCAGCACCACGACCTCCATGCCACGCTGCGCCGCCATGTGCAGCGCGGCGGCCGGCACCGCCAGCGGCAGCGCGCGCGGATGGTACACCCAGGACAGGACGAACCTGCCGGCGCGCGGCACGGCGAGGTCGTCCATCGTCTTCCAGTCGGCGAGCGCCTGGCAGGGATGGTTCATCGCCGACTCGAGGTTGATGAACGGTTTGCTGCAAAGGCTCGCCATCAGCCTGAACGGCGCCTCGGCAAGGTCCGCGGCGAGGTCCTTGCCCTCGGCGAAGGCACGCAGCCCGAGCGCGTCGCAGTAAGAGGCGAGCACCGGGATCGCCTCGCGCACGTGTTCCGCGGCGCCGCCGTCCATCACCGCGCCGGTGCGCGTCTCGACCTGCCAGGTGCCCTGGCCGGGCGTGACGACGAACGAGGTGCCGCCGAGCCGCATCATGCCGGCCTGGAACGAAGACAGGGTGCGCAGCGACGGGTTCATGAACAGCAGCCCGAGGATGCGGCCCGCGAGCGCCTGAGGCTCGGGGTGGGTCTCCAGGCGGCGCGCGAGCGTGATCAGGTCAACGACCTCGTCGCGGGAGAAATCGGCCAGGTCGAGGAAACGGTTCATGTCGGGCTCGGTCGGGCGTGGTCGTGCGTCGGCGTGACGGCGAGGGCGGGTCGTGGCGCGTCCGTCGCGCTAGGCGGGCAGCGAGGCGAGCGCATCGCGCAGCTGCACGACGTGCGCTTCCCCGAGCACGTACGGCGCGAGGATGCGCACCACGTTCGGGTCGGCGGACGTGCCCGTGAGGATGTCGCGCTCGAGCAGCTCGCGCTGCACCTCCCTGGCTGGCCGGCGGGTGCGCAGGCCGGTCAGGAACCCGGCGCCCTGGACGTCCGTCACCGGGCCCACGACGCAGGTCTCGCGGACCTGCCTGGCAAGTCTCCGCACGTTGCCGAGCAGGTCCTCGCTCTCGATGATGTCCACCACCGCCTCGATGAGCGCGCAGGCCATCGGGCCGCCGCCGAAGGTGGTGCCGAGGTCGTCGGTCCTGAGGTGCGCCGCGACGTGGTCGGCCATGAGCAGCGCCGCGCACGGGAATCCGGCGCCGAGCGCCTTGGCCGTGGTCAGCATGTCGGGCGCGATGCCGTGCATGCTGGCCGCGAACGGGAAGCCGGTGCGGCCCATGCCGCACTGCACCTCGTCGAGGACGAGCTGCGTGCAGGTCTCGCTGCAGCGGGCGCGCAGCGCCGCGAGGTAGGGTTGGCCGAGGTCCACGGCGCCCGCCACGCCCTGCACGGGCTCCGCGATCACCGCGGCGGTGTCGGTGCCGACCAGGCGGGCGATGGCGTCCATGTCGCCGCGCGGCAGGAACTCGACGTCGAACGGGGCCTGCGGGAACCCGTACCACTTCTTCGCGGCGCCCCAGGTCACGGCGCCTGCGGCGGCGGTGCGACCGTGGAAGCTGCCCTCGATCGCCACCACCTTGCGCCGGCCGGTGATCCTGAGCGCGAGCTTGAGCGCGTTCTCGTTGGCTTCCGCGCCCGTGTTGCAGAAGAACACCGTGTCGAGCCCCAGGCCTGCGAAGTGAGCGAGGCGAGTAGCGGCGCGTGTGCGCACTTCGAGTGGCACGGCATTGCTCTGGAACGGCAGCGCGCGCGACTGCGCCTCGAGCGCCGCCCGCCAGCGCGGGTGCGAGTATCCGAGCGCCGCCACGGCGTGGCCGCCGTAGAGGTCGAGGATGCGGCGGCCGTCGCGCGTGCGCAGGTGCACGCCGTCGGCGTCCACCACGTCGATCGGCCACTGCGCATAGACGGGGGCGAGGTGGTCGGTCGTCACGTCCAGCCCGCCGCGCTCTGCATGAGCCCCGCCGTCTCGTCGAAGCCGAGCATCCGGTTCATCCACTGGACGGCGCCGCCGGCCGCCCCCTTGGTCAGGTTGTCGATCACGCAGGTCACGGCGACGGTGCCGCCCTGCGCGACGCCGGAGAGCTGCGCGAAATTGCTCGCGACCACGTCCTTCAGTCGCGGCAACTCGGCGCCGACCCGCACGAACACCGATTGGTCGTAGAAGTCGCGCAGCGCATGCACCAGTGCGTGGCTGGTGAGCGGCTCGCAGGCGACGGCCTGCACCGTAACGTGAATTCCGCGCGCGAAGGGTCCCGAGTGCGGCACGAAGTTGACCTCCGCATCGACGCCGCTTGCCTCCAGCGCGAGCGCGCGAACCTCGGGCGCGTGGCGGTGGGCCAGCGCGCCGTACGCGTAGAGGTCGGAGTGGCGCTGCGGGTGGTGCGTGCCCGCGGTCGGCTGGCGGCCGGAGCCGGTGCTGCCGGTAATGCCCGAGACGAACAGGCGCGGCTCGACGAGCCCGAGCGACAGCAGTGGCACGCTCGCCAGCAGGATGGCGGTGGCGAAGCAGCCCGGGTGCGCGACGTGCGGCGTGTCGAGCGCGTTGAGGTGCTCGGGCAAGGCGCAGGTGAACTCTGGGAGGCGCGCGGGCGCGCCGTGGCCATGCTTGTACACGGCCTCGTACGCGGACGCCGTGCGGAAGCGGAAGTCAGCCGAGATGTCGACCACGCGTGGTTGCGTACCGGCCTGCTCCGCAGCCGTGAGCAGGCGGTCGATCAGCGGCGCGGACACGCCATGCGGCGCCGCCGAGAACACTGCGGTGGCGGGGTTCGCCGTGACGTACTCGATCGTCTCGTCGTGGCCGGCGAAGCGCAGGTGTGGCAGCACCGGCTGCAGGTGACGGAAGAACTGCGCGACCGGCTCGTCCGGCTGGCTGTCCGAGGCCACGGCCGCGAGGTCGAGGTGCGGGTGCGAGGCCAGCAGGCGCAGCAGTTCGCCCGCGACGTAGCCGGTGCCGCCCAGCACGATCGCGGGGAGGCGCGCCGTCATTCCGAGGCCGCCTGCGCGAGCTTCGCCCCGAGCCCCAGTCTCTCGATGAGATGGTCGCCGAGCGCCGCGCCAGACGTCATGGCATTCACGGCGCGCACGCCCATCTGGTCCTGGATGATGTTCACGCCCACCGCGTTGTCCGTGGCCGGTCCCGTCACGGCGCAGGGCTCGATCTGGAAGCGCTCGCGCAGCAGCTTCACGCCGCCCCATGCCGCGACCGGGTCGTTGGCCGAGAGCACCACGGCCGTGAGCGCCTCGCGGATGTCGGTCTCCGCGAGGATCGCCTCGACGCCGTAGGCACCGAGGATGCCGTCGCCGAGTTCGAACACCACGACGTCGGGACGGCCCTGCGTCATCTCGGAGAGCATGGTGCGCGTGAGCGCGGGGCCGCAGGCCGCCGTGGTCGTGACGATGCCGAGGTCGGTGAAGATCATGCTGCGGCGCGCGCCGGAGTCCTCCATGGCGAGGATGTCGCGGCGCAACGATACCCCGGTGGCCTTGAAGGCGTGCACGATGAGGCCGCGATGGCGCATGCGGCTGACGATTGCGCAGGCCGCGGCAGTCTTGCCGGCTTCCATGCAGGTGCCGGCGAGCGCCACCACCGGCACGCCGTGCGTGTCGAGCGGCGCGGCGTAGTCGAGCTTGCGGTGGCCCACCTTCGCCGGCACGCCGATGCGCTCGCCCAGGAACGGGAACTGCAGCACGCAGCCGAGCACGCGGCAGTCGAAGGGCTTGCCCTTGTCGGGGTTCACCGAGTCGCACACGCCGAGCACGCCGCCGATGTTGAGCACCTGCAGCACGTCGCCGGCCTGGACTTTGTCGGGGATGTGGCCCGAGTAGCCGAACAGCGCCTGGCGGTGGCCGAGGGCGCCGACCACGACGTCGCCGCGCGCCACCTTGGCCATGCGGCCGCTGGTCAGCTCGAGCGTGTTGTAGGTCGACTTGTTGGTGAGGATCTCCACCACCAGCACCGCGCCTTCCTCGCAGGGAATGTCGCGGGTGGCGATGCGCACCTCGTGGCTCAGGCCGCAGGCCTGCGCGATCGAGGCGATCTTGTCGACGACCACTGTCCGCATCGGGCTCGCCATGGTCATGACCCCTGCGGTGGCCGGCCGGCCCGCGTGTAGAAGATGCCGGGCAACGCCAGCATCTTCGAGAAGCCGTGCGCCTCCGCTGCGGTCCACTCGCCGGCGGACTCGCCGTAGGCGCCCTTGGAGGCTTTCATGAGCGAGTACGTGGAGGCCACGCCCTCGACGAACACGACGCCCGGCCGGAGCAGCAGGTTCACCTCGCCCGTGACGCGCTGCTGCGTCGAGACGAAGAAGGTCTCGATGTCGCGGCACACCGGGTCGAGGTGCTGGCCCTCGTGCACGAGGTCGCCGTAGGGGCCGGCGAGCGAATCCTTGAGGCGGGCCTGGCGCGCCGAGAGCACCAGCTTCTCGAGCTCGCGATGCGCGGTGAGCAGGATCTCGGCCGCCGGGGCCTCGAACGCGACGCGGCCCTTGAAGCCGATGATGGTGTCGCCGAGGTGGATGCCGCGGCCGATGCCGAACCTGGCGCCCAGCGCCTCGACGGCCTCGATCAGGCCGACCGGGTCCATGGCCTCGCCGTCGAGCGCGCAGGGGACACCGGCCTCGAAGCCGATCGTGTGGCGCTCCGGTGCCAGCGGGTTCGTGAACGCATCGCGCGTCAGCACCCAGGCGGTGTCCGGGATGCAGGTGTCGGAGACCAGCGTCTCCTTCCCCCCGATGGTGGTGCCCCACAGGCCGCGGTTCACGGAGTAGGCCGCGCCGAAGGGCGGCACCGGCAGCTTGCGCGACTCGAGGTACACGAGCTGGTCGGGCCGCTTGAAGGCGCGGTCGCGCACGGGAGCGAGGATCTCGAGCTCCGGAGCGAGCGTGCGCAGCGCGACCTCGAAGCGCACCTGGTCGTTGCCGGCGGCAGTGGAGCCGTGCGCCACGACATCCGTGCCGAGCTTGCGTGCCCACTGCGCGACGGTCTGTGCCTGCAGTACCCGCTCGGCGCCGACGCACAGCGGATACAGGTTGCCGCGGCGCACGTTGCCCATGATGAGGAACTTGATCACCTGCTCGAAGTAGGCGGGGCGCGCGTCCACGAGGTGGTGTGCCACGGCGCCGAGGGTCTTCGAGCGCTCCTCGAGCATCTGGGCGGTGGCCGCGTCGATGCTGCCGGTGTTCACCGTGAGCGTGACGACGGGGCGAGTCGTAGGTCTCGGCGAGCCAGGGCACGCAGAACGAGGTGTCGAGGCCGCCGGAAAAAGCGAGCAGGATGGGCTTGGCGCCCGTGGAAGCGTGGGGCATGGGAGGTCTCAGCGTCCGAAGATGGAATGCAGGTGCGCGTGCAGGCGGCGCTGGGTGCGCTCACTCGCGGTCGCGATGAAGATCGTGTCGTCGCCGGCGATGGTGCCGACGATCTCGGGCCAGCGCGCCTTGTCGAGCGCGATGGCTACGCCCTGCGCCGTGCCGGTGGTGGTGCGAAGCACGGTCAGGTTGGGGCCGGCCGCGCGGTAGCCTTTCACGAAGGCGCGCACGTCCTCGAAGTGGCTCGGCGTCAGCGCGTCCTCGGCTGCGGGCAGCAGGTAGCGGTCGGCGCCCTTCACCACGCCGAGCTCCCGCAGGTCGCGGCTCACCGAGGACTGCGTGGCCTCGAAACCCTCGGCGCGCAGCAGCTCGACGAGCTCGGCCTGACGGCCGACCGCGGCGCGCCGCAGGATGCGCGCGATGGCGTCCCGGCGGTGGAGCTGGATGTGGGGATCGGTGGCCAAGGGCTGAGCGTGATGGACTGAATAAAATTCATTCAAATGTGCATAATTATGCGCCACCTGTCAAGGTCGATCGACAGGCCCCGTGGCCCTCCGCACGGCGCAGGATGGCCACTCGGGACACGGCAGGGGAGGCGAGCCCGCAGGGCGCGGGCCCATGGAGCCCGTCCGCCGTCAGAAGAACTTCGTCACCCCGATGAACGCCACCGTGCCGATGCCGACCCAGTACACGTAGGCGAGCTTGCGCGACAGGTTGATCTCGCGCGTGAGCTTCGCCTCGAGTTCGGCGTTCGGGCCCGAGGCGGCGAGCTGGCGGAAGGTCAGGGTCCAGTGGCGCATCACGAAGCGGAGGATCAGGCCGATCACCAGCAGGCCCGAGTAGATGAGAACCTTGGCCGCGTACCAGTTCTGCTGGAAGGGATAGTCGGTGAGCAGCGACCAGGCCGCGATCCCCGCGAGCGCCGGGATCAGCACGTAGCGGATTCGGTCGTCCCAGATCGTGAGCTTCAGACCCGTCGTCGGTGCCGCGCTTCGCGAACGCTGCGAGTGCCAGCCCGACCCACGCCGCGCTCAGGATCCACATCGCCACCAGCCAGCCGCCACCCAGCGGCTGCGTGCCCCAGAGATAACCCATGTGCAGGCCGATCGGCAGCAACAGGATGATGCCGAGCCGCGCGAGGATGTCGATGCGGTAGGCGGTCTCCATGTGGCGCCGCCGCTCCTCGAGCGAGAGCCGCGGGTTGGTGACGTGGTAGGAGGTCTGGAACACGCCCCACTCGCCGCCGAGCCAGTACACCATGGCGATGATGTGGGCCCACTTCAGTATCAGCAGCGTCGGAATCATGGCGTTCTTCCCGGGGTCGCGTGAGTGCGTTGTCCGTTCAGGCCGCCACGAGGCGGCGGCGTCCGCCCGTGGACGCGCGGCGCGCACCCGGTCCGGCTGCACGCCGCTCGCGCGAGGTCGCCTGCCCGACGCGCTCGCAGAGCCCGCCCAGCGAGTTCGCGAGCGACTCGAGCTCGGCACTGCCCAGACCGCGCAGGCAGCGGTCGAGCCATGCCTGCTGGCGCGACTCGAGCGCGGCAAGGATGCGCTTGCCCTCGGCCGAGAGGCCCACGAGGCTGGCGCGCTGGTGATCGGCGTTGGGTGCGAGTTCCACGAACCCCTGCCCGGCGAGCTGGTCCACGGTGCGCTGTACGCTCTGGCGCTTGAGCCCGAGCCGGCGCGCGATCTGCGAGACGGTGAGCGACTGCCGCGCGGCGACCTTCATGACCTGCCAGCGCGCGCCGGTGAGGCCGAATCCGCCCGACATCGCGTCGGCGGCTTCCAGCACGCGGCCGTGCAGCTGGAACAGGGCGAGCAACACATTCTGGAAGGCGTCGTCGGCGCTGCGCTCGGTCGCGGCCATGGGCATCCCACGGGTAAGTTGCCAACAGACTTACAGAGTGACAGCGAGCTGTCAATATCGCCGCGCCGCACGGTCCTGTGCATACTCCCGGCGACCGCCCCGGAGGACCGACCTGTGGTCTCTAGCTCCGCCGCCACCGTCGCCGAGTACCTCGCGACCCTGCCGCCCGAGCGGCGCAAGGTCGTCGCCGCGATGCGCCGGTTCGTCCGCGAGCACCTGCCGAAGGGCTACTGCGAGGCCATGGGCTTCGGGATGATCTGCTACGAGTTGCCGCTTGAGGACTGTCCGAAGACCTGCAACGGCAAGCCGCTGATGTACGTGGCGCTCGCGGCCCAGAAGAACACCTACGCCCTGTACCTGACCTGCGCCTACCTCGACGAGGCGCGCGCCGAGCGGCTGCGCCAGGCGTGGACGGCCATGGGTCGCCGGCCCGACATGGGCAAGTCCTGCCTGCGGTTCAAGTCGATCGGGGAGCTGCCGCTCGAAGCGATCGGCCGCGAGATCGCGAGCACACCGCCCGCGGAGTTCATCCGGCGGCACGAGGCGGGCCGCGCCTGATCCCGTCCGTGACTGATCGCCATCTCGATCTCGCCCTTCGCCTGCAGGCGCTCGCGCGCACCGGGCTGCATTTCTGCGGCAGCGAGTATGACCGGCAGCGCTACGAGGAGATCGAATGCATCGCGGCGGAGCTGGTCGCAGGCGGTCGGCCCGCCGACCGCGACACGCTGCTGGCGCTGTGGCGCCAGGAGACGGGCTACGTGACGCCCAAGGTCGAGGTGCGCGGCGCGAGCTTCCGCGAGGGTCGCGTGCTGCTGGTGCGCGAGACTGCCGACGGCCGCTGGACGCTTCCTGGCGGCTGGGCCGACGTGGGCGAGTCGCCGTCCCAGTCCATCGAGAAGGAGATCGAGCAGGAGTCGGGTTTCCGCGCCCGGGCCGTGAAGCTCGCCGCGCTCTACGACCGCAGCCGCCACGGCCACGGCGAAATGCCGTTCCACGGCTGGAAGGCGTTCTTGCTCTGCGAACTCACCGGCGGCGAGGCCCGCGGCAGCTACGAGACCGACGGGGTCGGCTTCTTCGACCCGCAGGACCTGCCGCCGATGTCGCTCGGGCGAAGCACGCCAGGCCAGGTGGCGCGCATGCTCGAGCACTGGCGGGATCGCACGCTGCCCACGGACTTCGACTAGGCGAGCCCCCGCTTCCCAGGCTGCTGCACGCCTAGAGGCGCGACGCGGCCAGCTCGACGTCGGCGTGGGCCCATGCGAGTGCCAGCTTCTGCTCGGTCTCCGCTGCCTCGCGGCTCTTCTGCTGCGCGCGCAGGCTGTCGGAGAGTCCCTGCAGGGACCAACCGTTCGACGGGTTGCGCGCAAGCTCCTCCCGATACACGGCCTCGGCCTCGGCCGGCCGGCCGGCTGCCAGCAGGACCACGCCGAGCGTCTGACGCACCGGGGCGTGCCAGCCCGGCGGCTCGTCGTAGGGAATCCCGTCCTCGATCAGGACGGCCTCCCGCAGCGCCGCGATTGCAGCGCCATGCTCGCCGCGCGCGAGTGCGAGCTCGGCGCTCACGGTGCGCTCGGCGATTCGAGCTGCGTAGGCGAGTGGATAGCGGTCCCAGACCATAAGGGTGTCCATGACCGGGTCCGCAGCCAGCGTCTGAAGCGCGTCGTAGTGTTTCGCTGCGTCGTCCGGGCGTGACTGGCGCAGGGCGGCCATGGCCTGGGCGTAATGCCAGATCGCGGTCACGTAGGGCAGGTCGGGCGCCGGGTTGGCCTCGGCGGTGATTTCTTCCCAGCGGCCGAAACGGACGCGGTCGAACCACGGTGTCATCCAGTAATGCTGCAGCCCCGCGAAGCCCGGCTGTCGCATCAGTTCGGGCAGATTGACGCGCGCGGCCGTCTGCAGCGCGGCGTCGCGCGCGATCTCGCTGGCGCCACCCATCGTGGCTGCAAACCACAGGAAGTGGTGGTTATGCGGCACGTAGCCGAGCGGATAGATGCCCTTGGCATTGCCGCGGCACACAGCCAGGTAGGCGTCGTCGGCCGCGATCGCCTTCTGGTTGGCGATGACCGCGTCGTGCCAGCGCCCGACGCGCGCATAGATGTGCGCCGGCATGTGGACGAGGTGTCCGGAGCCCGGGATCAGCTCGCGCAGTCGATCGGCCGCCGCGGCGCCGCGCTGCGGGTCGGCGGACGCCTCGACTGCGTGCACGTACAGGTGCAGCGCACCGGCGTGATCCGGGTTCCGGGCCATCACGGACTCGAGGATCGAGACGATCTGGGCCGTATTTCCCTTCGGCTCGAGTTGCTCGTCGTAATAGTCCCAGGGTTGCAGGTCCATCAGGGCCTCGGCGTGCAGGGTCGCAGCGTCGAGGTCGTCCGGCCGATCGGCGGCCAGCCGGCCCGCCGCCTGCGCGTAGGCCTCGTCGAGCGGCCGCCGGTCGTCGGGCGGGTCCCCGGCATAGCGCGCGGCGAGCGCGCGGATGAAGGCCTGCTCGCGCTCGCTTGCCTGAGGCGCCAGTTCCAGCGCGCGCTGCAGCCGCGACCACGCGTTCGCGTTGTTCGCGGGGTCCATGCCGCTGTTGACGTGCGGACCGAGCACGAGCGCTGCGCCCCACCAGCACATCGCGCAGCCGGGATCGAGTTCCGCGGCCTTCATGAAGGAGCGCTCGGCCGCGTCGTGATTGAATCCGTAGGTGAGCATGAGCCCCTGGTCGAACCAGCGCTGCACCTCGGGGTGCGAACTCGACACGGGGAACGTGTAGTCGCCGAGGCCCTCGAGCAGGGTCGCGCCGACGGGCGCCGGGATTTCGACGACGGGCGGCGGAGGCGACTGGTCGGAGGTGCGTCGCCCGTAGAAGAGACCCGCGGCGACGGCGATGGCGACCAGTGCAACGACAAGTATTCGGTTCATGGAACCTCTCCCTGATCGCTTCAGACGGACTACCTGCTTACGCCGATCGGCCAAAGATCGCAACGCGAATCACTCGCGACCGCGCTCCCGGGGGCGCACACGCGGCGTCACAGCCGCCGTCAGCGCTCGATCCGGTACTCCACGTCCGCGCTCTGTTCGAGCCCGGCTTCTGCCTTGAGCGACCAGTTCCGGTTGATCGTGTACCGCAGCTTGATGGTGTTGATGGCCTCGGCGATCGAGATGCCGTAGCTCACGAACAGATTGGGCGAGAGGTACTTGCCGAGCACCACCGCCGTGTCGTCATCGCCAGTCTGCTCGACGGTGACCTCGTCCAGGCCGACGCGGCTGCCGATGCCGCCGAGCAGCAGGCCGCCGCCGCTCAGCGCGAGGCTCTCGGCTGCCCGGTCGAGCGAGGCGGCCTCGCCCGACTGCAGCGTGTTGATCGAGCGACCCGTCAGCAGGTACGACAGCGCCTCGTTCTGCGACATCGCCGGCACCGAGCTCAGCGTGATGAACGGGTCGGCGAGCGTGCCGCGCACGTTGAGCGAGACCGTCACGTCCTCGCGGCGGATCTCGCGTTCGGCGACGAGATCGAGCGTCGGCTCGTTGAGCGGCGTCATGTCGTAGCTCAGCACGCCGCGCACGATGCGCACGAACTGGCCGAAGGCCTTGTACTCGCCTTCTTTTACGCGGATTGCACCGTCGCCGCGTGCCACGTCGCCGGGCCGCGTGATGACGGTCACGCCTCCCTCGAGCGTGGCACGCAGGCCGAAGCTGTTCACCCGGACGTTGTCGCCGAGCTCGACGCGGATGCGGCTGCGCAGTCGCTCGAGCGTGGACGGCCCGAGATCCTCGACCTCGAGACCGACGATGCGCTCGTCCGAGGAGGTCGTGACCGTGGTCGTGAGGTCGCGCGGCGTGATGCGGGCCATCGGAATCTGCACCTCGCCGTCGACGTCGAAGCCGCCGCGGCCGGCGGTGAAGACGAGGTCGGGCGAGGCGACGATGCGGAAATCGGGCGTGTCCGCTACCTGCAGGTTCTCTCCACGCAGCCGCATCGTGCCGGTCATCACGTTGTCGGGCCAGGTGAAGCGACCTTCCAGCTGCAGGTCGCCGCGCGCGGTCGAGCCGCTGCCGTCGAACACGAGTTGATCACCGACGAAGCGGCCGTCGAGGGTGACTTTCGAGAGCTGCAGGTTGGTTCGATAGAGGTCGAAGCGGCCGTCGCGGACGTGAAACTCGCCGTCGAACAGCGGACTGCCGAGCGTGCCGGAGACCGACACGCGAGCGTCGAGCTCCCCGCCCGAGCGATCGATCTCCGGTACGAACAGGGGCATGGCGGTGATCGCCGAGGACTCGCCGCGCACCTCGCCGCGGAGCGGCAGGTCGAGCAGCTCGCGCCCGGGCTCGCGCAGCGCCGTCAGCGTGCCGTCCAGACGGGTGCTGTCGGCCACGCTGACCGCGAGCGTCGCGCGGATCGCGTCGGGTTCGGCATATACGTCCAGCCGCGCAGCTCCAAGCGACACGCGGTCGGTGCGGAACTGGTTGCGGGGGATTTCGAGCGTCGGCTCGTCGAGCACGAGCGTCGTGCCGCCGGTCCAGGCCTGGCCCGGTTCCTGGGCGGCCCAGCCGCTCGCCTGCAATCGGCCGTCGAAATCGCGCCAGCCGAGCAGCGAGTGCAGGAGCCGCTGCAGCGGCCAGTCCTGTGCGCTATAGAGCACGCGCCAGGAGGCAGGGTCTGTGCGCCACTCGCCCTCGACGCACAGGCGCGCCTCGCCGGTCGCGATGCAGATCGGCGCCGCGCGGATGCCCGATGGTCCCGCCTCGAGCGCCGCGGGCTGCAGCAGGCTCGCGCTGTCGTCGGGAAATACGATCGAGGTCTCCCGCAGCGTCCCATGCCAGCCGCGACCCGCTGCCTCGTAGTCGCCGTCGGCCGCGAGCCGGGCCTTGAACCCGGGGATGTCCTGCTCGGGGTCGCCGGGCGAGGCGAAGCGCAGGTCGAACGCATGCTCCCGGGTCCGGCCGCGGGCCGCGAGGGTTGCGGAATCGAGCGCGATCGCGCCGAGGTCGATGCCGCTCGCCCGCAGGTCCAGGTGCGACTCGCGACGGTCGCTGAGGTCGAGGTCGACCCCGGCCTCGATCGACTGCACGGTGATGCCGTCGTAGTGCAGGCTGCGCACGCGGGCCTCGCCGGTAGCCTCGGGGCGGCCGGGGCTGCCGCGTGCATGTCCGGAGGTGACGAGTTCGCCGTCGAGATCGGGGTGCAGCAGCGCAAGTGAGCGCAGGTCGGCGTCCCAGCGCAGGTCGATGCTCGGCCCCCAGCGGCCATTGAGTTCGACGTGCGACGGACCGTTCGCGACGCGAATGCCGCGCAGCTCGTAGGTGCCGGCGCGATGCCTCACTTCGCCGCGGCCGGTGAGCGCGCGTCCCTTCACGGTGCCTGACAGTGACGCGAGCCGAAGGGTCCACGGCGCCTCGGGACTGAAGCCGCTGCCCTCGACGGCGGCGGCGAACGTGACGCGCCCCGGCAGGTCCGGCCGCACGGTCGCGATGTCGAGCCGCTCGCCATCGAGCCGCGCGCTCCAGCGCTGGGCGCCGTTCCAGGCGAGCCGGCCCGAGCCGCGCAAGCGCCCGTCCATCAGGCGACCGTCGAAGCGCTCGAGCAGCAGTTGCCCGCGGTCGATCGCGCCCGCGGCCGTGAAGTCTGCGTCGGGCAGGTCCGGAGCCTGGGTCACGGCCTGCACTTCGAAGGCGTAGGGCAGCCCGCCCTGCAGCGTGAAACTCCCGAGCGGGCTCTCGACCGCGACGTCGCCCTCGAGCGGCCAGCGCAGGTTGCCCCACTCGCCGGCGAGGGCGAGCACTGGATCCGGCTCGCCGAACCGGATGCTTCCGGCCACGCTCGCGGTCGCGCCGGAGCGCGGCAGCCACGCCTCGACCGACGCGAGCTCGAGCGTCGAGTCGTGCCACCGGCCTGCTCCCTGCACGCGCAGCGGGCCCTCGCCGAACACCGTCGAGACGATCGTGCCGTCCAGGCCGAATGCATCACGGCGGGCGTCGACGGCGACCGAACCGCTCACGATCGGCCACGTGCCCGGCTCGATCCACGGCGAGCCGTCGAAGTCGGTGACGCGCAGCGTACCCACGGCCCGTGGGTCATCGTCGAGCGTCAGCAGGTTGCCGATGAACGAGACGTTCGCGGGCTCTGCGAGCGTGACCGTGGTGCCGAGCCGGCCGAGATTGCCGCGCGCCGCGGCCGCGAACCGATAGATGCGTTCGTCGGGCAGGCGCCAGTGCCCGTTCAGCGCCGCCCGCAGGCCGAGCGGTTGCCACGCGTTCAGCCGCAGGCTGCCTTCGACGTGGCCCGCCGGGTCGTCGGCCACCAGGTCCGTGAGGTCGATGCGCCAGCGCGTCATGGCGAGCGCGGCCTGCAGCGAGGCGACCTCGACGCGCTGACCGTCGAGCAGGGTGAGGCCGATGTCGCCGAGCCGCACTTCAGGTGCCGAAACCTGGAGGAACCTCGGCAGGAAGTGCAGCTCGCTCGGCGGCCGGGGCTCGCGGCGCTTCAGCACGACCTCGATCCGCGCGGCTGCGAGCTGGTCGATCCGGACCGTGCCGTGCAGGAGTGCGCGCGTGCGCGCCTGCAGCCGCAGATCGAAGGCCTCGATGCGCACGGCTTCGTGCTCGATGACCAGGCGCTCCACCCGCAGTGGCCCTGCCAGCGTGCCGCTTGCGCCGGTCGCCTCGATGCGGATGCTCTCCAGGCGCTGCAACTGCGCGAGCGCCAGCTCGAGGCCGGCCTGGCTGTTCAGCACCCGATACGCGGCCACGACCGGGCACGGCCACCAGCAGGACGAGCGCGGCGATGAGGACGATCCAGCGCCAGCGCATCAGAGCACCTGTGTGATGTTGAGGTGCAGGCGCGGGCTCTTGCCGGACTCCGACAGCGCCTGCGCGACGTCCACCCCGATCAGCAGCATGGGCAGGCGCCAGCGCAGGCCGACGCCGACGGAGTACTCGAGCGGCGTGTTCCAGTCGCTGAAGGCGTTGCCGGCGTCGACGAAGACCGCGCCGCGGAGGTTGTAAGGAAAATCGCGCTCGATCTCGATGGAGCCGACGACCTTGTGCTCGCCGCCGATCGACTGGCGCGTGACCTCGCCGGTGTCGGAAACGGTCTCGACGACCGGACTCAGCTCGTCGAGCGCGAAGCCGCGCACACTGCGGTCGCCGCCGGCGAAGAAGCGCTGCGAGGCCGGCAGCTCCGAGAAGTCGTTGACCCAGCTCGTGCCGAACTCGCCGCGCAGCCGCAGGTACCACGGGCCCGAGACCGGCCAGACGCGTTCCGCGCGCGTGTAGAAGCGCAGGTAGGACGCGTCCGAGCCGAGCGTCTCGGGACTGCCTGTCAGCTCGAAGTAGTACGCGGCGTCGCGCACCCAGCCGGTGAGGAAGTTGGGAGGCATGCTCGCGTAGCTGATGCCGGGGATCAGCAGCAGGTCGTCGCGCGAGCTGCCGTCCGCGAAGCCGGTGCGCTCCTGGTTGAGCATCAGGAACAGCACGCGCTGCCACTGGCCCATCGCCTGCGTCAGGCCGCCCGTGAGCTCGGTGCGCCGGCTGTCGAGGTCGCCGAGTTCCTCGTCGATGTGGCCGGCGCTGAACTCCAGCTTCTCGAGCGCCGGGTCGCCGACCGGGATGACGTAGCGGGCGATGATCTCGGTGCAGCACGGCGGAACCCGTCGCCTCGAAGCGCAGGCGATGCCCCCGGTCGTTGACGCGGCGATTGTCCCAGGCGAAGCGGCCGCGAATCTCCGTGTCGGTGCCGTAGCCGGCGCTGATCGAGTAGCGGTGCCGCTTGTTGGGGTCGGCGCGGATGGTCACCGGCACGGTCAGCGTCTCGGGGTCGCGCTCGCCCGGCGTGATCGTCACGGTCGAGAAATAGTTGCTGTCCTGCAGCGCGAACTGGGTGTTGCGCATGCGCGTGGTGGAGAACACCTGCCCGGTCTCGAAGCGGACGAAGCGTTGCAGCAGTTCCGCGTCGATCACGTCCTGCTCGATCGACACCGCGCCGAACAGGTAACGCCCGCCGGTCTCGAGCTCGAGGTAGCGCCGCACGCCGCGCGCGCCAGGCGGGTTCACCATCAGCTCGCGACGGGTCAGCTCCGCGTCGAGGAAGCCGATGTCGCGCGCGACCCGCAGCAGGTCGTTGCGAAGTCGGTCGTAGGCCGGGTGGTCGAGGCGGCTGCCGGGCTGCAGGGCGCTCGAGGCGGCGATGGCGAGCAGTGCCGGCTCGCCGGCGCCGGGCCCGGTGATGCGCACGTCCACCGATTCCATCATCACCGGCTCGCCCGGCTTGACGCGCAGGCGCACGATCCACCGCGTGTCGTCGCGGCTGGTCCGGCTCCGGATGACCGGCTCGTAGTAGCCGAAAGGCCGCATCGCGTCGGCGGCCTCGTCCACCGCACGGTCTGCGAGCCGGCGCACCTGCGCGTCGGTGACGTCGTCGCGATCCAGGTAGCGGGTCAGCGTCAGGAAGGCGCGGATATTGTCCGCGACCTCGCGCTCGACACCGTCCACCTCGATGATGATGCGCCCCGCGTCGGCGGCGCCGGCCGTGCCGCACCCGACGGCCAGCAGGACCGGGCCGAGCGCGACAGCGAGAATGGCCGCGAACCGCGAACGGTCGCGGCCATCGGCCCGCGCACCGGTGCGTCGCATCATCGAGCCTCGGTCTGGAATTCGAACCGACTCGAGCCGCTTTGCGCGCCGCGGGCATCGAAGCGCCGTTCGTGCACGATCGTGCGGCCGCCGTGCTCGACCCGCACGAGCGTGGAGCAGCGCGTACCGTAGCGTTCGTGCCGCACGAACGGCGCCGACAGCGCGCTTTCGAGTTCCTCCGGGAGTCCGCTCACAGCGCTGGTGTCCGGGCCGGCCGGCTCGCTGTCGGCGAGCAGGTCGAGCAGGTCCGCGGGCGCGGGATCGTCCTGCGCGAGTGCCGCTGCAAAGCGCGTCCGCGTGCGCGTGAGCTTCGGCCAGGGCTCGTCGAGCCGGTGGTTGCTGAGCCCGTAGATGCCCGGAAGCAGCTCGCGCGAGCGCTCTCGTCCATGACGTTCGAGTAGTAGTGCAGCGTGGACGGACTGCCCACCAGCAGGCTGAAGCCCGCGAACCTGGCCGCTTCGTCGTGCAGGTTCTCGACGAAGCGGCCGGGGGCGCCGCCGTCGCCGAGAAAGCGCGGCACGAGCTCGCCGCGCGACGGCGAGCCCTTCGGCGCCGCTGCCTCGACGTTGCGGAAGTTGGTCACGACCCCGAAGCGGCCCGAGCGCGACAGGCCCATCCACGTACCGCCCGCGCGCAGGTCACGCCCGGCGAGAATCCCCGGCACGTCCGTCCACCAGCCGAGCGGCGCCGCCGGCCGGTCGTGAAATTCGTCGCGATTCCCGGCCACGACGAGGCGATAGCGGGGATGCGAGAGCCAGGCGAAGACGAGCAGGCACATGGCCGCATTGTACGGTGCGGGTGCTCACTCCCCGCCCGGCGCGCGACGGCGGCCGGCGCCGACCGAACAGCACGCGCCCGGCCTTGCGGGTCGCCCAGTAGAGCAGCGCGACGAGCGCCGCCAGCGTGAGGAACGGCAGGACGATTGCCAACACGGCGAGGCCCGTGGCGCCCACCGTTTCGACCGTCGAGACCACTGGATTGGCGAGCCCGCCGGTCATCGCCCCGGACTTGGCCCGCAGCAGCGCGGTGCTGCCCTTGGTAAGCCCGGCGGCGCCGCCGCCGGCGATGACGGCGACCGGCCACATCACGGCCGGCGGAATGTCGACCATCACAGCCGCGCTCGCGACCACACCCGCGGCAAGCGTGGCGGGACTCGCCAGCACGTCGAGCAGGTGATCCACGCCCGGTATGTAGTAGGCCAGCGTCTCGAAGACTGCTGCCGAGCCGAGCGTGAGCAATGCCGGCGTGCTCGCGAGCCACTGGAAGCCCTCGCCCAGCGGCAGGTAGCCGAAGCGCGCCGCCAGCCCCGCGATCAGCAACGGCACGAAGATACGGAAGCCGGTCGCGGCGGCGAGGCCGATGCCGAGTGCGACGCCGATCAGCGATTCGAACGACAGGTCCATGCGAAGTCCGTTGTCGGAGGCGGCGGGCCGGCCGCGGCCGGAATCGTGACGGATCCGAACCGGGTCGACAATCACGTCCCGATCCCGAGCGCGTCCGAGGCCGTCTTCGCGATCAACGCGCCGACGACGACGCAGGAACACGCAGGCGCACGAAGCCGCTGCCGTGGCGGATCGCGAGGTGGCTGCCGAACTGCGCCCCGATGACGTTGCAGGCCGCCATCGCGAGCCCGAGCAGCCACAGCAGCTCGCCGGTCAGGCCGAAGAGCAGGATCGCGGCCGCGTTCGCGGCCGCATTGACGACCTTGGCGGACGCCGAGGCGTGCAGGAAGTCGAGGCCGAAGCCGCGCACGAACAGGAACATGAGGAAACTGCCGGTGCCGGGCCCGAAGAAGCCGTCGTAGAGGCCGATCACGCCCGCGCCGGCAGCGCCGACTGCGCGACCGGCCCGGCCCAGCTCCGCGCGGGCGATGCTCGAGCCCGAAGTCACGGTGCAGCAGCGTGTAAGCGAGCACGAGCGTGAGCAGCAGCGGTACCAGCGTGCGGAACCGGTCCGGCGCGATGCGCGTGGCGATCCACGCGCCCACGAGTGCGGCGAGGAAGGCGGCGACGGCGGCCGGCAGCACCAGTCGCCAGTCGAGCCGACACGTGGCGCAGGTAGCGGAAGAGGGCGCTGCTGGTTCCCGCGAAACCCGCCAGCTTGCCGGTCCCGAGCAGCGTCGGGTGCGGCGTCGCCGGATACGCTGCGAACAGCGCCGGCAACTGGATCAGTCCGCCGCCGCCCGCCATCGCGTCGATCACGCCGGCGCCGAACGCCGCGACGAGCACGAACGAAAATCTCGAGGCTCACGCGCTCGGTTCCGGGCGGCTCAGCGCGGACCCCACAGGCAACGCCGGGAGTCCGGCGCAGCGGCAGCGACGAGCCGGCGTCGTACCAGTCCTCGATGAGGCGGAACGAGACCGACTGCGGCGGCGGCAGGCGTGGGGTCCCTGCCGCGACGTCGTCGCGGCTGAACCAGCGTACGTCCTCGAGTTCCTCGTCGGCGCGCGGCACCGCGTCCGGCGCGGCCCGTGCCGTGAAGCCGACCATCAGCGAGGAAGGGAACGGCCAGGGCTGCGACGAGTGATAGCGCGCGTCGCGTAATCGCAACGCCGGTCTCCTCGAGACCTCGCGCACGACCGCATCCTCGAGGCTCTCGCCCGGCTCGACGAAGCCGGCGATCGTCGAGTACGGCCCGCCGGCCAGGAGGCCTGCCTGCCGAGCAGGGCCCGTTCGCCGTCGGTGACCAGCACGATGATGGCCGGGTCGAGGCGCGGGAAGTGCTCGGCGCCGCAGCCGGTTGCCGTGCAGCTCATGACGTGACCGGCGCTCTCGCTGTGCGCCGGGGCGCCGCAACTGCCGCAGTAACGGTGCCGCTGTCGCCAGAGCATCATGGCCCGCGCGTACGCGAGCAGGCCCGCCTCGTCGTCCGGCAGCTGGCCGCCGGCGACGCGCAGGTCCTCGAAACGTCGCGTCCGCGGCAGGGCGGGCGGCGGTTCCCCGGCCAGCTCAGCGGCGAAGCAGACGTGGCCACGGAACCGGCCGAGCAGCACGAGCTCGCCGTCCGGCAAGCGCCTGGCGGATCTCGTGGGTGGTCTCGACGAAGTCCGCGGTGCAGCCCGGGTCCGCCGCGACGCACGAGGCTGCGTGAGTGCCAGACCGGGACGATCAGCGAGCCCGGTTCGGCGAGCGCGGCTGCGATGGCGGCCGGATCCTTGCGAAGGTGCGCCGCGCGGTCGAGATAGGGTCCCGAAAAGATGTTTGGGGAGCGCAAGACGGCGATCGCGGGAGCGGAGCGGGCGCAGTCTAGCAACCCCGCCGGGCACCCGGATGGCGACCCGGGCTGGAGACCAGCCCGCCCCCCATTTCTAGTCCGGCGGCGAACCGGTCCGGCAGGCTGCGCAGTTGTCGGGCAGCAGGTCGAGCGTGTCGCGGATCCACAGCGCCTGGCAGTCGGGGCAACGGGCCAGCACGAACTCGTCGAGTCGTGCCAGCACCTGCAGGAGGTACCACGCGTGCTCGAACGTGATCACGGTGGCAGGGCAGAGGATGCAGAACGTCTCGTACACGTCGCAGAAGCGGCGCGATTTCCTCGAGGCTCCGGCCGGTAGAGCACCTGCGCGCTGGCCGAGCAACCCGCACTGGCGCAGCAGCGCGCACAGCGTGGCGGCCTGCAGCTCGTGGGCCGGGCGGCGGCAGAAGAAAGCCATCTGGCGAGGCGACTTGCCCCGTCGCCGGCGTTTCACCGGGCGAGCGGCCTGTCCCTTGAAGTAGTCGCGGTAGAGCCTGCGGATCCGGTCGCCCGACAGGCCGCGTGGCACTGCCGGATGGTCTGGGTCCGCGCCTCGTGTGAGATGAGTCGGTAAGCGACGGCCAGTCGCTGCCGGTCCCGGTCGTAGCGGCAGTCAGTGATACGCATGGCTGCTCCCCTAATCTGGTCATTCCGGCCATATATGGTCTAAACGGACCATCTTTGGCAGTCTATAACCAAATATGGTCGCTTTGGACCATATGTGGAGTAATTGCCATGACAACACTGCCCTCCGACCCGGGGTCAGGCCTCGGGACTCCGGCCCGTCATGGTCTCTTGCCACCTACCCTGAGGCGGGACCTGGCCGACCTGAACAGCCAGTTTCTCGACCTGAGCCTCGCCGCCGACGCGGCCGCCGAGGTCTGTTGCGACTGGGCCGACCCCGTTCGCCGGCGCCTGCGGGAGATCGACCGGCCGTGCCGGGCACGGATGGCCGCGGCGCCGTTCGCACTGTTCCGGCTGATGCTCCCGGCGCCCCTCGGCCCGCTGCTGCCGGGACCTCCGGGCGGCGTGGCCGACCTGCCGGCGGCCACGGCCGCGACCGCGACCGGCTGGCAGGGGCGCTGGATGTCCTTCGCGCACCAGGCGGCATTCTTCGCGCGCCGGCTGGTGGACGGGACCGATCTTGGCGCCAGCGTCGTGCTCGACCTCAAGCCCGAGGCCCAGTCGCTGCTCGCTGCAATGTCCCCCTCGCAGCTCGCGGCGGCCGCCGCGCAGCCGGGGATCGCACGCCCGCGGTGGCCGGGTCACCTGCGGTTCTGGGAGATGCTGGCGGCGGCGGCACGGCGCGACTCGGCGATGGCGCTGCAATGGACGCATTGCGTCGGCGTGTGCCTGCTCGGCGTCGACGCTCCCGGGGTGGCGCCTGGAGCAGGGAGGCGCCGGCCGCGGCGCTGACTTCCTTGCCGCCCCGGGGTGGCGCATTACGCTTCGCTCCCTTTCGCCCGGCGATCCCCCGATGCAAGCCCTGTCGCTGCGCCAGCTCGCGAAGACCTACCGCAACGGCGTGCAGGCGCTCAAGGGCATCGACCTCGACGTCGAGCAGGGCGACTTCTTCGCGCTGCTCGGGCCGAACGGCGCCGGCAAGACCACGGCCATCGGCATCATCGCCTCGCTGGTCAACAAGACCTCGGGACAGGTGCTCGTGTTCGGTCACGACACCGACACCGATCTCGAGGCGGCCAAGGCCTGCCTCGGCCTCGTGCCGCAGGAGATCAACTTCAACCAGTTCGAGAAGGTCTCGACGATCCTGCTCAACCAGGCCGGCTTCTACGGCATCCCGCGCCGGGTCGCGCGCGAGCGCATGGAGCGGTGGCTCCACAAGCTGCAGCTCTGGGAAAAGCGCGACGCGGTCTCGCGCTCGCTCTCGGGCGGCATGAAGCGGCGCCTGATGATCGCGCGTGCGCTGATCCACGAGCCGCGCCTGCTGATCCTCGACGAGCCCACGGCCGGCGTCGACATCGAGGTCCGCCGCTCGATGTGGGAGTTCCTGCGGCAGCTCAACGAGGACGGCACGACCATCATCCTCACGACCCACTACCTCGAGGAAGCCGAGAGCCTCTGTCGCCACATCGCGATCATCGACGAGGGCCGCATCATCGAGCACGACCGCATGGCGACGGTGCTGCGCAAGCTTCACAGCGAGGTGTTCGTGCTGAACCTGCGCCAGCCGGTCGCGACCGTGCCCGAGCTGCCCGGCTACGCGGTCAAGCTCGCCGTGGACGGCTCGATCGAGGTCGAGGTCACCAAGTAGCAGAACCTGAACGAGATCTTCGCCGCGCTGTCCGCGCGCGGCATCGAGGTCGTCAGCATGCGCAACAAGGCGAACCGGCTCGAGGAACTGTTCATGAGGCTGGTCGAGGGGCGCGACGCGGAGACCGGGCTCGTGAAGCCGGCGGCAGCCGCATGAGCCGCGACGAGCCTGCAACACACTTCGCGACGGCGTCGCGCGGCGGCCACCGCTGGGTGGGCTTCCGCACCATCGTCATCCGCGAGTTCAGCCGCATCCTGCGCATCTGGGGCCAGACGATCGTGCCGCCCGTGATCACCGCGACGCTGTACTTCATCATCTTCGGCAGCCTGATCGGCCGGCGCATCGGCGAGATGGGCGGCGTGAGCTACATGCAGTACATCGCGCCCGGCCTGATCATGATGTCGGTGATCACCAACAGCTACGGCAACGTCGTGTCGTCGTTCTTCGGCGCGAAGTTCGGCCGCCACATCGAGGAACTGCTGGTCGCGCCGCTGCCGAACTGGCTGATCGTGCTGGGCTACGTCGCGGGCGGCCTGCTGCGAGGGCTGCTCGTCGGCCTGGTCGTGATGCTGATCGCGCTGTTCTTCACGCGACTGCACGTCGAGCACCTGTTCGGTCGTGATCGGCGCGGTGCTGCTCACGGCGGTGGTCTTCTCGCTGCTCGGGTTCATCAACGCGGTGTTCGCGAAGAACTTCGACCAGATCACGCTTCGTGCCGACCTTCATCCTGACGCCGATGACCTACCTCGGCGGCGTGTTCTACTCGATCGCGATGCTGCCCGACTGGGCGCAACATCGCCTCGCGCGCCAACCCGATCCTCTACATGGTCAACGCGTTCCGCTACGGATTCCTCGGGCACTCCGACGTGGGCCTCGGCCTGTCCTTCGGCATCATGGTGGTGGCCGCCGTGGCGCTGTTCGTCGCCTGCGTCTGGCTGCTGGAGAAGGGCATCGGGACGAGGGAATGAGTCGTGTGCGGCCGCTTCGCCTTCTACTCCCCGCGTGAGGCCGTCGCCCGGCTGTTCGCCGTGCCCGACGCGCCCGCGATCGAGCCGCGGTACAACATCGCGCCGACCCAGTTCGTCGCGACCGTGCGCGAGGCGGGCGGTCTGCGTTCCGTGGCGATGCTGTACTGGGGTCTCGTGCCGTTCTGGGCGAAGGAGCGCGCGATCGGCGCGCGTTTGATCAACGCCCGGGCCGAGACGCTCGCCGAGAAGCCCTCGTTCCGGCACGCGTTCCAGAGGCGCCGCTGCCTCGTGCTCGCCGACGGGTACTACGAGTGGCAGCGCTCCGGCGCGCTGAAGCAGCCGTACTTCATTTCGTTCGATGACGGGCAGCCCTTCGGCATGGCCGGGCCTCTGGGAGCGCTGGCGCGATCCGGCGAGCGGCGAGACGCTCGAGTGCTGCTGCATCGTGACCACGGCGCCAGCGAAGGTCATCGCCCACGTGCACGATCGCATGCCCGTGATCGTTCCGCCCGCACGCCACGGGGAGTGGCTGGACTCGGGCACGACCGACGACCGACCGGCTCGCCGCCTTGCTGGTGCCCTGCGAACTGCCGGGGCTGCGGCGCGCGGCCGGTCAGCCGCCGGGTCAATGACGCCCGCAACCAGGGGGCCGGGTTGGTCGAACCGGTTGGCACGTCCGACGACGCCGCGTAGAGTCGCATCCCATGCCGCAGAGCGCCCGTTCCGCCGGATCCGCCGCCTGCCCCGGCTGGTGCCCCGCTGGCTGGCTCGTGGCCGTTGCTCGCAGTCGGCCTCGCCGGGTGCGGTCTAGGCCTCGTCTACCCGCGGCTCGACACCGTCGTCGGCTTCTACGTCGAGGGCCTGGTGACGCTCGACAAGGCGCAGTCCGCCGCGCTCAAGCGGACGCTGGCGGGCAACCTCGAGTGGCATCGGCGTTCCGAGCTCGACCGGTACTCGGCTTTCCTGCGCGACCTGGCCGTTACCGTCGAGCGCGGTGCCGGCCGCGACGACTGGCTCGCGGCCAGCCGCCGCACCGAGCAGTACTGGCGCGGGATCTTCGAGCAGGCCGCTCCCGGCTACACGGCGCTCGCGGCCACCTTCACCGACGCGCAGGTCGCGGAACTGCTCGAGAACCTCGAGCGAGAGGACGAGAAGGCATCGGCGCGAATTCGATGCCGCGGACGCCCGGGCAGCGCGACGCGCGGCGCGAGAAGTCAATGCGCCGCGCCGTGGAGCGCTTCACGGGGCCGCTGAGCGCCGTCGCAGCGGGAGCTGATCCGCGAGCACGTGGCGAGCTCGCCGTCCTTCATGGCCGGAGTGGCGCGACAACCGGCGCGTCTGGCGCGAGGCTCTCGCGGACGCGCTCGCGAACGCGACGCAGCGGTGCCGCGTTCGAGGCGCGCATGCTGGTGCTGATCGCCCGGCCGGACGAGCTGTGGACGCCGGCATACCGGCAGCGCCTCGAGCGACGCCGCGAGTCGCTGATCGAACTCGTCGTCGCGCTCGATGCGACGCTGACGCCGGCAGCAGCGCGCCGCGGCCCGACGGCAGCTGCTCGCACTGGCCGACGAAGTGCAGGGCCTCGCGGCGCGGGCGCGGCTGACCGGAGTCCGGCACCATGGCCCAGCACGACGGCAAGATCTTCGGCATCGGCTTCTACAAGACCGGCACGACGACGCTCTACGACGCGTTGCGGACGCTCGGCTACCACACGGTCAACGGCGACAAGCCCGGCAGCTACCCGGGTGCCGACGACGGCGCGACGTTGATCCGGCAGATCGACGCTGGCGACTTCCGGCTGCCCACGTTCGAGACTGTTCGACGCGTTCACCGACAACCCGTACTTCCGGATCTGGCGCGCAGATCTACGCGATCTTACCCGGATGCGCGCTACATCCTCACGGTGCGCGACGAGGAGCGCTGGATCGCGAGCTGCGTGAAGTTCTTCCGCCACCGGCGCATCCGCCCGATGCGCGTGTGGATGTTCGGGCCGCACGCGAACCCCTCGCGCGACGAGGCCAGCCGCCAGGCCTGGCTCGACGCCTATCGCGCGCACAATGCCGCGGTGCGCGCGCACTTCGCCAGCCGCCCGCAGCAGTACCTCGAATTCGACCCGACGCGCGAGACGAGCTGGGACCGCCTGTGCGCGTTCCTCGGTGCGCCCGTGCCGGAGGCGCCGTGGCCGCACGCCAATCCCGACCAAGCTGGACGCGCCCTGGCGACCGGCGTGGCGCAGTCTGCGTCGCCGGCTCGGCATCGAGGCGTCCACGCCCGAGGAGCCCGCGAGGAGCGCGATCCCGACTGAGCCTGCGCCGACCGGGCGCCCGCTCAGGCGAGCCGCAGGACCAGTGCCGGCTTGTAGACCCAGTTGCGCAGCAGGCGACTCGACAGCGCTTCGTCGCAGTCGGTGACCTGCTGGTTGCGCTCGCGCAGCGCCGCCACGTCCGTCGCGAGGTCGCCGCGATACGACTGGCGCTGGCGTCGCCAGGAACTCCGTTGCGGCGAAGTCGTACACCTGCTGGTCGATCGCGTTCATCTCGAGCAGGCGATCCCGCACCGCGGGTTCCTCGAGATAGCCGAGGTCCGAATGCTCGCGGACCCGCGTCCCGCTCGCGTTGCTTGTCCGCGAGGCGATTGACGGGACGGTACTCGGGGCGGAAGTCGGGCTCGTCGAGCCACTGGCCGAGCATCAGCAGCGACTCGTCGAAGGCCTCCGTCAAGCCCACGAAGCCGACGCGGCCCGCGAGCAGGTCGATGGCCTTCTGTGCGTTCGCCTCCCCGGCCAGCGTCCTCGTCTGGAAGTCGTGCGTCCACTGCGCCTCCGCCCAGCGCTCGAAGTCTTTTCGGTTGTAGGTGCCGGCCTTGTTCTTGAAGTGCGAAAGGTAGCGCCGCACCGGGTCGCGCAGGAAAGTGAAGTAGCGGATCCCGGGGGCGGCCCGCTCGAGGTCCGAGCACGGCTTGACGTTGTGGCCGGCGATGCCGCGGAGGCTGCGGTAGATGCGTCGCACCCGGCGCAGGTCGTCGGCGGTCACGTGCACGCTGCGGTCGTTGCGGTCGGCCGGGCGGCGCGCATAGGGCGTGCGGATTTCGCAGTGCCCGGCGCCGAACGAGCGCTGGCAGGATCGCGCGTACCGTCCGCCCGCGGTCTTGTCGATGTGCACGAACGCGTACATGCGACCCCGCCTCGCGGCCCGAAGCTACTCCGTCTCCTCGTGCGGCTTGAACGCGACCACCAGTTCCTGCTGCCGGCGTGGCGGCACCGGGTCGTAGTGGCTCAGGTCCATCGTGTACGTGCCCTCGCCGCCGGTGAGCGCCTTGAGTCGCGACAGGTAGTCCTGCAGCTCGGCGAGCGGCACCAGTGCCTGGATCTCCGCGCGACCGCCGGGCAGCGTGTCCTGGCCGCTGATGCGCGCGCGTCGCGTCGCGAGGTCGCTCGTCACGTCGCCGATCGAGCCGGCCGGCGTGTTGATCGCGACGCGCACGATCGGCTCGAGCACGATCGGCGCCGCCTCGCGGATCGCCGCTGATGAAGGCCTTGCGTGCCCGCCGAGACGAACGCGACCTCCTTGGAGTCCACCGGGTGGTGCTTGCCGTCGTAGACGCTCACGCGGATGTCCTGCAGCTCGAAGCCGGCGATCGCGCCCTCGGTCAGCACCTGGCGAACGCCCTTCTCGATCGCCGGGATGAACTGGCCGGGAATCGCGCCGCCGACGACGTCGTCGACGAACTCGAAGCCCGCGCCGCGCTCGAGCGGCTCGACGCGCAGGTAAACCTCGCCGAACTGGCCGGCGCCGCCGGTCTGCTTCTTGTGGCGGTGGTGGCCCTCGGCCGGGCGCGTGATCGTCTCGCGGTACGGCACGCTCGGCGGGCTGGTCTTGACGCCCGACGCCGTAGCGCTCGGTCAGCCGCTGCAGCATCACGCGCAGGTGCAGGTCGCCGAGGCCGTACAGCACGGTCTCGTTCTGCGTCGTGTGGTGCTCGACGCGCACGCAGGGGTCTTCCGCGACGAGGCGGTGCAGCGCCTCGGAGAGCTTCTGCTCGTCGCCGCGCTTCTCGGCGCGGATCGCGAGCCCGAGCATCGGCGGCGGGAACGCCACCGACTTGAGGTGGTGGTGGTCCTCGTCGTGCGAGTCGTGCAGCACCGCGTCGAAGTGCAGCTCGTCGATCTTCGGCACGGCGCAGATGTCGCCCGGGATCGCCTGCGCGACCTCGACGTGCTCCTTGCCCTGCAGCTGGTAGAGGTGCGCGATCTTGACCGGCTTGCGTGCGTCGCCGACGAGCAGCTGCGCGCCCGACTTCACCGTGCCCTGGTGCACCCGGAAGATGCCGAGCTTGCCCACGAACGGGTCGATGGTGACCTTGAACACGTGCGCGAGCACGTGCTTGTCGGGATCCGGCGACACCGAGACGCGCACTGCGTCGGCGCCCTCGCCCTTGAGGAACGGCGGCGGGTTGCCCTCGGTCGGGTTCGGCGCGAGCTTCGCCAGCACCTCGAGCAGCTCGGGGACGCCGGCGTCGGTCTCCGCCGAGCAGAAGCAGATCGGCACGAGGTGGTCCTCGCGCAACGCCTGCTCGAACGGGTCGTGCAGCTGTTCCGGCGAGATCTCCTCGCCCTGCTCGAGGTAGAGCGCCATCAGCTGCTCGTCCACCTCGACCACCTGGTCGATGATCTCGGTGTGCGCCGCCTCGACCGACGAGAAGTCCGTCGCCTTGCCGCGCGCCTGGTAGAAGCAGTCCACCACGGACTGGCCACCGTCGGCCGGCAGGTTGAGCGGCAGGCAGGCCTTGCCGAAGGTCTCGCGGATCTCCTCGAGCACCTGCGCGGTGCGCGCTTCCTTGCTGTCGATCTTGTTGATCACGATCAGCCGGCACAGGCCGCGCGCCTTGGCGAAGTCCATCATGCGCTGGGTCATCGGCTCGATGCCGTTCACCGCGCTCACCACGATCACCGCGGTCTCGACCGCCTCGAGGGCCACCAGGCTGCGGCCGAGGAAATCGGGGTAACCCGGGGTGTCGATGACGTTGACGCGCCGGCCCTGCGTCTCGAACCCGCAGATCGCAGCGTCGAGCGAGTGCAGCAGCGTCTTCTCCTGGGGATCGAAGTCGCACACCGTCGAGCCTCGTGCGAGCGACCCCTTGGACCGGATCGCTCCGGACTGCGCGAGCAAGGCCTCGGCCAGCAGCGTCTTGCCCGCGCCGGCTTGGCCCACCAATGCAATGTTGCGGATGTCCGCGGTGGTGTAGGGCATGCGATGCCTCCATTTTCATTTTAATGCGATAGCAAGAGCATACGCCGGGCCCGGTCCGGGGCTAGAGGCGTTTGCCGGGATTGGCTTGCCGGCCGGATCAAGGTAGAAAGCCGGTACTCGTGGCGGCAGTCCGCCCGCCTACCAAGGGAAGACCAGAGAATGACGACGGGCAAGCGGGCCCTGATCGTGGACGATTCGCGCTCGGCCCGGGTGATCCTGAGCCGCATGCTCGAGCAGCACGGCCTCGCGGTGGATACGGCCGAGTCGGCGGAGCAGGCCCTCGAATACCTGCGCCAGAACCGCCCGGACGTGATCTTCATGGATCACCTCATGCCGGGCATGGACGGATTCCAGGCGGTGCAGGCCATCAAGGGCGAGCCACAGACCGCCACCATCCCGCTGATGATGTACACGTCGCAGGAAGGCGAGCTGTATGTCAGCCAGGCGCGGGCGCTCGGCGCGGTCGGCGTGCTGCCGAAGACGGTGCGCCCGGTGGACGTGTCACGCGTGCTCTACCAGCTGCACCTGCTGCCGGACCGCCGGCAGCAGCGTTCGCCGCTGTTCGATGCGGCCGCCGCGGCGGCGCAGGCGGCGGCTGGCGAGGGCGAGGCCACCGCGCCCGCAGGAGACGCAGCCGCGAGCGATCCGGCCAACGGCGCGCACGCCCTCGCACTCCCGGCCGCGGCGTTGTCGGAGCTGCAGGGCAGCCTGCGCCAGTCGCTCCAGCAGGTCGTCAAGGACCAGCTTGCCGAGCAGCGGCGCTTCACGCTGGCGACGTTCGAGGCATTCGCGCGCCGCATGAGCGGCGAGATCAAGGAGGGGCTCGCCAAGGAGCCGCCGCCCGCCGAGGCCGTGCTGCCCGAACCAGCGCCCACCCCGTGGTGGCCGGTCGTGCTGACGGGTCTGCTCGCGGCCGTGCCCGCGGCGGTCCTCGGCTTTCTCTACTGGCAGGCGACCGAGCGCAATGCCGGCCTCGCGCGCGAGCTGGCTGACTCCAGGGCCGCCACGGCTGCCGCCGCCGCCGCGGCGGCGGTCCGCGAGGCCATCGAGGTGGCAGCGGTGCCAGCGGCGGCGGAGCCCGCCGATCCGGGTCCGGCGACACCGGCCGACCCGGTGGCCATCGAGTACGTGCCTTACGGGGAGGCGCCGCTCGCCGGCACCCGCCTCGAGCGCCTGCGCGAGCTCGCCGCGACACTCGAGGCCCAGGAGTTCCAGGGTCGCATCGTGGTCGAGACCTTCGTCGGCGATTTCTGCCTGTCGGGCAGCGTTGCGGAAGGATTCGAGCCGGCTGCGGCCACGGTTTCCACGAAGAACTGCGACCTCGTCGGCAACCCGTTCGAGGACGGGCTTTCGTCCGCGCAGCGCCAGTCCGTTGCGTTCGCCAACTTCGTAGCCACGCTGCGCCAGCGCACGGCAGGCGCGATCGTCGTCGAGACGGCCAGCGCCGGCCGCCGCAGCCCGGTCATGTACCCCGAGCAGGGCGAGGGCAGCACCGCCGGCGAGTGGAACGCCGTGGCCGTGCAGAACAATCGTGTCGAGTTCCGGTTGGTGCCCGCCGGATGAGGGGCCGCGGAGCCGGGCCGGCGTGGGCCCGATGGTGATCGACGTCGCCCCGCTGCGCGGGACCGGCGACTTCCAGCCACCGGCGTGGCTCGCCAATCGCCACCTGCAGTCCATCCTGCCGAGCCTTCCGTTGCGCAGGCCGGCGGTCGAGCGGCGCTGCCGGCAACTGCTCGCGGTGTCCGTGCCCGAGGTGATCGATTGCGGCGCGGGCGTGCGCCTGCTGGCGCAGCGCGCCACGCAGGAGCGGCTTGGCCGCGCACCGGCCACGCGGATCGCGGTGCTGCTGCACGGTTGGGAAGGGAGCGCGGACTCGCTCTATGTCGTTTCGATCGGGCAGCAGCTTCTCGACCGGGGCTTCGAGGTGGTGCGGCTCAACCTGCGCGATCACGGGGAAAGCCATCACCTCAACGAGGAGATCTTCCACTCGTGCCGCATCACCGAGGTGGTCGGTGCGGTGCAGAGGCTGCAGGCGCTGAATCCGGGCCAGGGGATGAACCTCGTCGGCTTCTCGCTCGGCGGTAATTTCTGCCTGCGCGTCGGCGCACGCGCCGCGGCGACCGGGCTGCGTCTCGAGCACGTCGTGGCCATCTGCCCGGTGCTCGACCCCGAGCACACGCTGCACCGGCTGGAGCGCGGCTGGGCGCTGTACCGACGGTATTTCGTCTGGAAGTGGCGCCGCTCGCTGCGCAGGAAGCAGGCTGCGTGGCCGCAGGTGTACGACCTCGGCGCCGCGCTCGAGCTCGACACGCTCACGGAGATTACCGAGCACCTCGTGTGCCGGTACGGCGGGTTCCCCTCGCTCACGGATTACCTGCACGGCTATGCGATCGTGGGCGACGCGCTCTCGAGCCTTGCCTCTCCGACGCGCATCATCGCCGCGGCGGACGACCCGATCATTCCCGCGGTCGACCTGGCGCGCCTGGCGCGTCCGGCGGTGCTCGAGATCACGTGCACCGCGCTCGGCGGCCACTGCGGTTACTTCGAGGGCGGGCCGGGCAGCACCTGGCTCGAGCGCGAGGTGCTCGCGACGCTGGAACGCGACGTACGCGGGTGAGCGTCCCGCCGAGGGGTAAGAGGGAGGTTCTCTCCCGCGACCTGTCGCAGGCCGCCGCGAGGGCGTTGGACCGGGGCGTCCCGGCGTGGTACGGCGGCCACACTCGGCATGTCGCCCCGGCGACCGCCCGAGCAAGGCTCGCCGAAAAAAACGCCCGGATTCCTCCGGGCGCTTTTTCGAAGCGCCGGAGACCGGGAGCGGGAGAGAACCTCCCTCTTACCCCTCGGCGGGACGACCGCTGCTCGGTCTGGCTACCTTCCTGCGCCGCGCCGTTCCATCTCGCCACGCCAGCGGGCGTAGCGCGCGATGAGCGCGGCATCGCCGGTGGGCCTGAACACGCGCTCGAGCGGCGGCGACCGCCACGAGGCGGGTTCGCCGGCCGCGAGGTAGGCGGCGCCGCGGGCGGTGGCCTCGGCGAGGGCGTAGCGCTCGACCTCGAGGCCGCTGGTCTCAGCGAGACATCGGCACAGGTAGTCGCTGCGCCCGAGCCCGCCGGAGAGGCGGATGCGCTCGAGCGGCGCGACGTTGCCGAGCGCCTCGAGATTCACGCACAGCAGGAACGCGATGCTCTCGAGCACGGCGACGAGCTGGGACGTCTCGTCGCCGTCGCCCACGAACTCCACCGGGAAGTCGGACCGCCAGAACGGCGCGCCGAGTCCACCGACGCCGTTCATGAACGCCGGCGTCTGTGCTGTCCGCGGGCCGGGCGCCAGGGCCGCGAGCGCGCGGTCCACGTCGATCGCCACGTGCTCGCGCAGCCAGTCGAGCGCGCTGCCGGCGCCGTTGACGGTGCCCTCGTGCGCATGCAGCACTCCGCCCGCGTCGGCGCACAGCACGCTGCGCAGCAGGCCCTCGGGCAGGGGCGCGTCGCCCGGTGCTGCCCGCTGAACGAACGCGCCGGTGCCGACGTTGACCAGCGCCGAGCGCGGATCCGGCCGGCCGAACGCGAACGCCGCCGCGGACTGGTCGCCCGTGCAGATCGCGAGCGGAATGGTCTGCGCTCCCGCCTGCAGCGCGCCGAAGGCATGCCGCGTCGTTACGCAGGCTGGCAGGTATCGGCGCTCGATTCCGAACAGCGCGAGCAGGGTGTCCGACCAGTCGAGTGCCGACGGGTCGTACAGCAGCGTGCGCGAAGCGTTCGCGGGGTCCACGACACAGGGCAGGCCTGGCACGAGCAGCGCGACCAGGTAACTCGACAGCGGCCCGGCGGCCAGCTGCCCGTCGGCGGCGGCGCGACGCACGGTCGGCACGTGGTCGAGCATCCAGCGCAGCTTGCTGGCGCCGTAGTGGGGTGACAGCGGCAGCCCCGTGATCTGGCGGACCTGCGACGCGTGCGGATGCAGGCGGGCGAGCCAGTCGGCGTTGCGACGATCCTGCCAGGAGAGCGCGTCGGTGAGCGCGCGTCCGCTGCGGCGCTCCCAGCAAAGCACGGTCGAGCGCTGCGTGGCGAGGCCCGCCACCGCGACCGGGCGACCCTGCGTCGCCGCCGATTCACAGGCGTCCAGTGCAGCCGTCTGCAGCGAGGCGAGCAGTTCCTGCGGATCCTGCTCGACGACATCGCCGCCCTCGCGGCGCGTCCCGACCGGCTGGCGCGCCTGCGCGACCTCGGCGCCAGTGGCGTCGAACAGCACGGCGCGACTCGCATGGCTGCCCTGGTCGAGCGCCAGCACGAGCGCGTCGTCCGGCATCACCACGCGCGCCGGCTCTCCGCGTAGGCGGCCATGAGTCCGCGCACGGCCATCGTCTCGACGAAGTGCGCCCCGCGCTCCTGGCAATCGCGTGCGGTCTTGAGGTCGCGCACCTCGTAAACGGCCCACTGCCAGGGACCGGGCCAGAGGGGCTCGGGCGGCGGTGGCAGTCGCTCGAGGTTGGCGAACAGGAATTCCGGCGCGAGCGACGCGGCCTGGCCCCGGGCGGCCTCGTCGCAATTCGTGAGCACCCAGCCGATGCGCGCGCCGACCATCATTCTCAGGATCTTGACGCTCACGAGGTCGAACGAGATCAGCACGCACCGGTCGAGCACCGGCTGCAGCGCCTCGGTCACCTTGCGCAGCACCGTTTCCCGTCCGTAGCGGCGGATGCTCGCGCGCTTGATCTCGACGAAGGCGGTGACGCCGCTCCAGCCGGCGATCGCTTCCACCGCCTGCTCGAGCGAAGGCGGGCGCACGAAGGCATGGCGATGGCCGAGCCGCGCAACTTCGCCGACGGGAATCCCCGAGAGCGTCGGCCAGGTGAGGTCGTGGACGCATTCCGGACGACCGGCGACGCGGGAGAGGTCGGCGTCGTGCATCAGCACGGGCACGAGGTCGCCCGTCAGCTGCACGTCGAACTCGACGTACCGCGCGCCCAGTTCCACCGCGGACGCGAGTCCCTCGAGAGTGTTCTCGGGAAACTCCATCGCATTGCCGCGGTGCGCGATGATCGCCGGAAGTTCTGGAACAGATGGCATCGATCGCCTCGACCGTTCTCGCCCGCGATGGAGTTTACATAAGCTTGGCCGCGTGCACGCGGCCGTCGCTCAGGTGGTGTCCGTGTGCCGCGTGACCGGCATCACGCATGGACAGGGGCCGGCAGACGACTGACGCATTTGGTCATCGCGAGCGACCGGCGCGGACAGGCAAGCCCCTGAATTCGTGGATAACCGTGAGTTGGCACGATGCTTGCTGCTCGTCCGGCAATCGCCTTAGCGAGGTCACGAGACCCCAGATGCAGTCCGAAGTCATCGCCTTGCTCTTTCCCGAGTCGCACCCGTCGTCCGAGGGGCAGACACCGGTCGTCACGGCACTGCTGCGCGATGCCGAAGGCGCCATGGAGCTGCGGAACCTGCGACCGGACAAGGCGCTGCTGCGGGCAGCCCGGCTGGCCGGTCGGCTGAACTCAGGCAAGCCGATCGTCGATCCGCACACCCGCGAGGTGATCGGCTACGAGATCGAGCCTATGGCGGTGCCCGCCGGCTGAGCGGATGGCGACCCGGCGGACGGGCGCATCGGCCGGGGCGACCGGCTACATCGGGTAGGCGTTGGTCAGCTCGATCGAGAACGCGACGATCATGATCAGGACCAGCGGTCCACCGACGCGCACGAAGTCCCTGAACACGTAGCCGCCGGGCTGCATGATCAGCACGTTGGTCTGGTAGCCCATCGGGGTGGCGAACGACAGGTTGCAGCCGACGATCGCAGCGAGCACGAACGGCTCGGGCGGCGCACCGAGCTGCTGCGCGATGGCGAGCGCCACCGGCGTGCCGACCGCGGCGGCGGCGTTGTTCGACACGAAGTTGGTGAGCAGCCCCAGGAAGACCATCACGGCTGCGAGCACCATCTGCGTGGACAGGCCGCTTGCGACCGACATGAATGCGTCGGCAAGGATGTCGGCGCCGCCGGTCGCGGTGAGCGAGCGGCCGAGCGCGAGGCTCGCCACGACCACGAGCACGACCTCGGCGCTGATGCCTCGGCCGAGGCCCTCGAATTTCAGGCAGCCCGTCAGGATCAGCGCCAGCACGCCGAGCAGCGCGGACATCGCGATCGGCAGCACGCGGAAGGCGGCGAGCAGCACCACTGCGGCCATGATCAGGATCGCGAGCGGGGCCTTGCGGGTGCGCGGCAGGTCGAGCGTGCCGTCGAGCACCAGCAGCCCCGGCTCGCGCTTGAGCGTGCCAATGCGGGCCGGCGGCCCCTGGATCAGCAGCACGTCGCCCGAGCGCAGCTCGCGGTCGGGGATCTCGCCCGCCAGGGACTCCTCGTCCGACGGGCGGTACATCGCCAGGATCATCACGCCGCAGCGCTCGGCGAAGCGCGCCTCGCGCAGGTTGCCGTGGTGCAGCGGCGATTCCTCGGTGATCACGCCCTCGACGAGTTGCTGGTCCTCGGCACGCAGCGGGTGCTGCTCGGGGGGCAGGCTGTCCATGCTGCCGGCGTCGAACAAAGTGGCTCCGAGCGCCTGCTCGTATTCCTTGAGGTACGAGGACGTGTCGTTGACCAGCAGCCGGTCGCCCTCGAGCAGCACCAGGGCGTCGTTCGGCGTGAGCGCCTCGGCGCCCCGCTGGACGCGCTGCACGGTCATCTTGTTGCCGGTCCAGCGCCGCGCCTGCGCGACCGTCTTGCCGCGGGCCCGGCTGCGGGGACCGACGTAGAGAACGGCGTTGAAGCGCCGCGGGACCATCCCGGCGAGTGGATTGGGGCGGTCGGGCAGCAACCGCGGCGCCACCAGCCACAGGTACAGCAGGGCAAGCACCGCCGGGCCGACGACCAGCGGCGTGAACTCGAACATGTCGATGTGCTCCACGCCGTGGTCGCGCGCCAGGGAGACGATCAGCAGGTTGGTCGAAGTGCCGATCGTCGTCGCCATGCCGCCCACGATCACCGCGAAATTCATGGGCATCAGCATGCGCGACGGGGAGCGGCCGGCCCGCATCGCCAGGCCGATCACGACCGGCATGAGCACCACCACCACCGGCGTGTCGTTGACGAACGCGCTCAGGACCATCGCGCTCGACAGCAGGGCGAGCAGCGCGACGTGCGGGTTGAACGCCCAGATGCGGGCGAGCAGCCGCGCCAGCGGCTCGAGCGCCCCGGTGACCATGAGGGCTCGCCCCATGATCATGAGGCAGCAGATCGCGACCAGCGCCTCGTGGCCGAAGCCCAGGAAGATCTGGCGGATGCCGAGTTCGACCCCGTCGTGCTCGTATGGGAACAGGTGGAAGCCGAGCGAAAGCCCGGTGATCACGATCAGGCTGGTCACCGGGATCGGAATGCGCTCGCGGGTGAACAGGAAGAAAGCGACGACCGTGAACGCGAGGACCGCGATGGCGTGCGCGTTGGCAATGAGTTCGTACACCCGCGCAGGTTACCGAAAAAAAAACCCCGCTTGCGCGGGGTCGTCTTTCATTTAAAGGGCATCGCTCTTTTTGTTCTGGTCTTCTTCTTGGTTGACGCCCCGGTTGGGGTACTGCTCGCTCCCGTCCCTGATGTCGTTATTGGATCCTCGTTGTCCTCACCGAATCGCCCACTTCCCACCATCACCTGATCTTGCCGCGGCCACGCTCCGGCGCGACCTGAACGATTACAGAGCAATGAACGTGCCAACGTGCCTGGTGCCGATGAAAAACAAGGAGTTACGATCGACCCGCCGACCCGGCGACCGCGTTCCGCGAGGCGGTCGTAAAGAATGCCGACACTCGCCGATGCAAACCCGCCCTGACGAGCGGCGCGTCATCGGACCCAATGGCGTCCCATGCGAGTCCCGGTCCCGATGCGGCGCCGCAGTCGGCCGCATCGAGCTGGCGGGCGGTCTGTGCCGGGCGCGTTTCGAGTCGCTCCACGTGATTCGCTTTGTCGAAACGCGCCCGGCACGGACCGCCGGACACTCGGCGCCTGAGCGAGCGGCCGGAGGAACCGGCCACTCGCACGGCGCATGAAGCGTTTGCCGGACCCAGCATCACCGATGGCGGCTGAACAGGGACCGTTGCCGCTGCAGGTGCGGCGTATTTAGGCCTCACCCCGCCGCCGCGTGTCAGACGGGGATCGGGACCCGGTTTCGACAAAGCGAATCACGTGGAGCGACTCGAAACCGGGTCCCGATCCCCGTCGAGCCACCGACGCAATGGCGAACGATGGTCAGCGAACCAGCTCGACCAGCTCGTAGTACGTCTGCATGTACCCCGCGACCTGCCCCTTGAGGAACACGAACTCGCCGTCGTTCGTGCACCACACATCGTAGGGCGGGTGCTCCTGCGGCAGCCCCGGCGCCGACACGTAACGGAAATGCAGCGCGTCGAACGTCCCGGCGCGCACCGTCACGCGCTCCTCGCCGACGTACTCGACGTGCACGCCGATGCGGTAGAGCATCGGCCCGGTCGCGCCGCGGTGGTCCGGCGAGGAGAGCAGGAACTCGTCGATGGCCTGCACGCCCGGGCCCCTGGAGCGGTCGTAGAGCCGCAGGTGCCACGCGTCGCAGGCGATCGCGTGGTTCTGGAACGTGCGCAGCGGCGGGTCGCGGTGCTCCATCCGTTGCGAGATGCGGCCCTCGGGCGCGGTGAAGGCCTCGCACTCCGTGTGCCCGGGGTGGAACTTGAACCAGCCCGATCCCATGAACCGGTCGCCCACCGTGATGCGTACGAAGCAGTCCATCGGCAGCCAGTGCTCGTCGAGGCTGTAGGTGATGTCGCGCATCACGCTCGGACTGTCGTCGATCTCGCAGTGCGCGGTGACGGTGCGCTTGCCGTCGGAGTGGACGTCGATGTGGAAGTACTCGCGGCCGCGCTCCTGCAGGTATCGGTCGGGCTTGTGCGAGAGGTAGGTGATGGTGCCGCGCGTGCTGCGGTGGTCGCGCTGAAGGACGGAAGGTCGGTCACTGTGGTTCATGGGCGGGCGTCCCGGGCGTCGGCGGCGGCGGCGAGCTCGACCACGCGGTTCCAGCGGCGGCTCATCAACGGCATGATGACCGCGAGCGACATCCAGATCCACACGGCCAGCCCCAGCAGGGACGGTGGCAACAGCAGCGCGAGCGTGGACGAGGCCACGCCGAGGCCCGCCAGAATCCCCCAGGCCTGCACCTCCACTCTGGCCACCGCCCGGTCCTCTGCCGACAGCGGTGGTTCGACCGGCATGCGCCGCACGCGGGCATTGAGCGCGACGAGGGTGGCCGACAACAGCGCGAAGGCGACGCCGTAGACGACGGCCAGCAGCCGGAGATCGCCGACGCTCGTCACCTCGATCTCGCTCGGCAACCAGCCCCCCGACATGGCGCCGAACGCGCCGGACATCATCAGCCGCAACGGGTACAGGAACACGAGCACGATGAACACCAGCAGGAGGCTCAGCACGACCGAGCCCGCATCCTCCACCCCGTAGCGGCGGCTCCAGCGGTAGTGCCCGTGCCAGAAATTCACGACGATTGCGAAGCTGGCCGCGAATGCCGGGATCCGCTTGAGCGCATCGATCAGCTGCTCCATCGAGTCCGGGATCACGTCGACGGAGATCACCAGCATCGTCAACGCGAACGCGAACGCGGCGTCGACGAAGGTCTCGAGACGCGTGGTCTGCCGTTCGCGGGGAACTGGAGTCATCCGTCGGTGTTCCTCGTTTTCTTCGCGCCACGCTGCCCGCCGCAGCCGATGCGGGACCGGGCGGGAAAGCGCGCGTCGAGCGTCAGAACGCGTTGATGCCGGTCAGTTCGCGGCCGATCGTGAGCTGGTGGATGGTCTCCGTGCCCTCGTAGGTGATCACGCTCTCGAGGTTGAGCGCGTGGCGGATCGGCACGTACTCGGCGCTGATGCCGGCGCCGCCGAGGATGTCGCGCGCATCGCGCGCCACGTCGAGCGCCATGCGGCAGTTGTTCCACTTGGCGAGCGAGACCTGCGAGGGCGACATCGTGCCCGCGTCCTTGAGCCGGCCGAGCTGCAGCGAGAGCAGTTGGGCCGTCGTTATCCTGCGCGCCATCTCGGCGAGCCGGATCTGGATGGCCTGGGTCGCGGCCAGCGGGCGTCCGAACAGCACGCGGGACTGCGAATAATCGAGGACCTGGGCGAGGCAGGCCTGTGCCGCGCCGATCACGCCCCAGGTGATGCCGTAGCGCGCCTGCGTCAGGCACGAGAGCGGCGCCTTGATGCCCACCGTGCTGCCCGGCAGCATGTTCTCCACGGGCACCACCACGTCCTCGAGGAAGATCGAGCCCGTGATCGAGGCGCGCAGCGAGAACTTCTTCTCGATCTCGGGCGCGACGAGCCCCTTCGTGCCTTTCTCGACCAGGAACCCGCGGATGCCTTCCTCGGTCTTCGCCCAGATCACGAACAGGTCGGCGATGGGCGAGTTGGTGATCCACATCTTGGCGCCGTTCAGCACCCAGTCGCCACCGCGCCGCTTCGCGTGGGTCTTCATGTTGGCGGGGTCCGAGCCGCCGTGCGGCTCGGTGAGGCCGAAGCAGCCGATCACCTCGCCCGTCGCCATGCGAGGCAGCCACGCCTGCTTGTGCGCCTCGCTGCCGTAGGTATGGATCGGATACATGCACAGGCTCGACTGCACCGAAACGAAGCTCCTGAGCCCGGAGTCGCCTCGCTCGAGTTCCTGGCAGATCAGGCCGTAGCTCACCGCGTTCATGCCGGCGCAGCCGTAGCCCTCGAGCGAGCTGCCGAACAGCCCGAGCCCCGCCAGCTCGCCCACCAGTTCGCCCGGGAACGTGTGGTTCTCGAAATGCTGCTGGATGATCGGCAGTACCTTCTCGTCCACCATGCGGGCGACGGCATCCTTCACCATCTGCTCTTCTTCGGAGAGCAGGCCGCGGACGTCGTAGAGGTCGAGAGGGTCCAGCGCGCGGGAGGGTTTTTTCTTCGGCAGGTCGATGGATGAGGTGGCCACGGAACGGCTCCCGGTGTGGATGGGGTGGGCAGGGGGCTATTCTGAGTAATCGCGAGACGCGCCGCAAAGCGGCCTGCTTCGAACCCGGTCCAGCCTGCCGCGCGAACGGACGAATCGACATGCGCTGCGCGTACCACCCCGACTACTTCGTCGCCCTGCCGCCGTCGCACCCCTTCCCGATGGCGAAGTACCCGCTGTTGCTCGAGGCGCTGCGGCGCGACGGGCTCGTCCAGCCGGGCGACCTCGTCGAGCCCGGCGAGGCCTGCCTCGCGGACCTGCGGCTCGTGCACGACGACGGGTACCTCGACCGGCTGGCCGCGGGCACGCTCGAGGCGGCGGCGATCCGCAGGATCGGCGTGCCGTGGTCGCCGGCGTTGTGGCGCCGGTCGCGGCTCGCGGTGCAGGGCACGCTCGAGGCCGCGCGGGCCGCGCTCGCGGAGGGCCTTGCAGCCAACCTCGCCGGCGGCACTCACCATGCCTTTCCGGCCCACGGCGAGGGCTTCTGCCTGCTCAACGACGTGGCCGTGGCGATCCGCGTCCTGCAGCGCGACGGCCAGGCGCGCCGAGCCCTCGTGATCGACCTCGACGTTCACCAGGGTAACGGCACGGCAGCCATCTTCGAGGGCGACGCCGATGTGTTCACGTTCTCGATGCACGGCGAGCGCAACTATCCGCTGAACAAGATGCGCTCGACCCTCGACGTGGGGTTGCCGGATGGCATCGGTGACGGCGCGTACCTCGACCTGCTGACGCGGCACCTCGGCCGCATCCTCGGGGAGTTCGTTCCCGACGTCGTCTTCTACCTCGCCGGCGTCGATCCGGTCCGCGGCGATCGCTACGGCCGTCTCTCACTGTCGGACGAAGGGCTGGCACGCCGGGACCGGCACGTCCTCGAGGCCTGTCGAGGGCGCGGCCTGCCGCTCGTGATCACCATCGCGGGTGGCTACGCGCCGACCCCCGCCCGCACCGCGGAGCTGCACTCGATCGTGTTCCGCGAGGCGCACCGCCTGGCCGCCGGCGAAATGCGTTCCGCAGGCGAGGTTGTCAGTGCCGCCCCCCGGGCGCGATCATGCGCGCCTGGATCGGGCATCCCGCCGGATGGGACCCCGCCGCATATCACAGGAGCCCTCGAACCATGATTCATCGCAAGTCAGCCCTGCTCGTCGCCGTCGCCGCCACCGTGTCACTCGCCGGGTGTGCCGCGATGGAGGATTTCGCACAGAACCCGGAGAAGGAGAAGACGCGCCAGGGCGCCGGCATCGGCGCCGCGGGAGGCGCGGTCGTCGGCCTGCTGGTTGGCGGCGGCTGGGAGGGCGCGCTCATCGGCGCCGGGGTCGGCGCGCTGGCGGGCGGCGCCGTCGGCAACTACCAGGACAAGCAGGAAGCGAAGCTGCGCAAGCAGATGGCAGGCACCGGCGTCGATGTCGTGCGCAAGGGCGACAACATCACGCTCGACATGCCGGGCAACGTGACCTTCGCCTTCGACAGCGCGGCGCTGAACCCGCAGTTCGACTCGGTGCTCGACAAGGTGGCGCAGACGCTGACCGAGTTCGACCAGACCGTGATCCAGATCGCCGGGCACACCGACAGCACCGGCGCTCACGCCTACAACATGAAGCTCTCCGAGCAGCGCGCCGGCAGCGTGAAGAGCTATCTGGCGGGGCGCGGGGTACCGGCCCAGCGCATGCAGACCATCGGCGCCGGTCCCGACCACCCGGTCGCCGACAACTCGACCGAGGCCGGTCGCGCCGAGAATCGCCGCGTCGAGATCACCATCGTCCCGGTGACCGAGGACAGCCTGCAGAAGGCCAGGAAGGGCTGATTCGCGAGCCCTCTCCCGCCTCGTGCGGGAGAGGGTTGGGGCGGGGGCAGCCCGCTCAGGCCTCTTCCGCCACCACGAGCTTGCGCAGCTTCTTGATGGCGTTCGCCTCGATCTGGCGGATGCGCTCCGCGGAAACGCCGTACTCGTCGGCGAGTTCGTGCAGCGTGGCCTTGTGCTCGCCCATCCAGCGGGCGCGCAGGACGGCCTGGCTGCGGGCGTCGAGCTGCGACATCGCCTCGGCGACGCGGTCCGTGACGTCGTCGTCCCACTCGGCGCGCTCGACCGCGACCGCCGGATCGGCGTCCGGCGCCGGCAGGTAGGCCGCAGGCGAATACGATTCGTCGTCCTCGGTGGCGTCCGGCGCCGGGTCGTAGGAGAGGTCGCGCGAGGCGAGCCGTCGCTCCATCTCGGTGACTTCGTCGGTGCTGACGCCGAGGTCGCGGGCGACGGCCTGGGTCTCCTCCGCCGTGAGCCAGCCGAGGCGGCGCTTGTACTTGCGCAGGTTGAAGAACAGCTTGCGCTGGGCCTTGGTCGTGGCGATCTTCACCAGCCGCCAGTTGCGCAGCACGTACTCGTGGATCTCGGCGCGGATCCAGTGCACGGCGAAGGACACCAGCCGCACGCCGACCTCGGGATCGAAGCGCTTCACCGCCTTCATCAGGCCGACGTTGCCCTCCTGCACGAGGTCGCCCAGCGGCAGGCCGTAGCCGTGGTACCCGCGGGCGATGTGCACGACGAAGCGCAGGTGCGACAGCACCAGCTGCCGTGCCGCGTCGAGGTCGTTGTCGCGGCGGAAGCGGGTGGCCAGTTCGGACTCGTCCTCGCGGCTCAGCACCGGGATGCGGCTCACGGCATCGACATACGCGTCGAAGCTGCCAATCGGGCCGATCAGCGCAAGGTCGGACGGATTGCGGCGAACGAGGGCGGCGGTCATGTGCTTTGCAGTCTCCCCGGCAACGAGGCCGATATTAGCAGTCAGGCGATTAGAGTGCTAAGCGGCGCGGAAGTTCACGCCGGGACGCCGTCGCGGCGCTACCGTAAGTCATTGAAAGAAATGGGAGTTATGATCGGCTGCGGCGGCCCGCCGACCGGGTATGCGGTCGAGTCGCTCCCCGATACTCGCTTGGTCGACCGCATACCCGATCAGCGGGCCGCTTGACCCATCGCGGTGCATTCAGTCACTTCGGCTCGATGCCGCGCAGCTCCCGCGTGGCGGCGATGAACGAGCCGACCCAGCCGAGCACGATCCCGCCGAGCAGCAGGGCGCCGCTGCCCTCGAGCCCGAGGCCGCGCAGTTCGAAGCTGCTGCCGTAGAGCCCGGCGATGCGCTGGACCGGCTCGGCCAGTGCCGTGATCACGATCGTCACTACCAGCCAGGCGATGAGGCCGCCGCCGAGGCCGTACCAGACGCCGTTGTAGAGGAACGGCCGGCGCACGAAGGCGTCGCTGCCCCCGACCAGCTTGGTCACCTCGATCTCGTCGCGGCGGTTCTCGATGTCGAGACGGATGGTGTTGCCGACGATCACGAGCACGCCGAGCGCGAACAGGCCGACCGCGAGCAGCACCACGCGGCGCACCACGTCCAGGATCGCGTTGAAGCGGCTGACCCAGGCCGTGTCGAGCTGGACGATGTCCACGCCCTCGAGCCCGCGCAGTTCGGTGGTCAGGCCCACGACCTGGGCGGGCTCGCGGAACTCCGCCGCCGGGCGCACGACGAGCGCGTGCGGCAGCGGGTTGTCCTTGAGCGCATCGAGCGCTTCGCCGAAGCCCGAGCTGGTGCGGAACTCCTCGAGCGCCGCATCCGCCTCGACCAGCGTGACGGACTCGACGTCGCGCCGCTGTCGCACCCGCTCGGCGGCCTTGCGCGCCTGCTCGAGCGTGGCCTCGGGCTTCATGTACACGGAGATGTCGAGTGCGTTGCCCCAGCCGCCGCTCGCCACGCGAACGTTCTGCACCAGCACGTGCAGGCAGGCGGGCAGGGCGAGCGCGATGCCGATCACCAGGATCGTGAGCAGCGTCGCGAAGGGCTGAGTCCACAGCCGGCCCAGCGAGCCGACCATCGTCTGGAAGTGGCGCTCCAGCCAGGAGATCACGGCCGCTCCGTCACGATCGAGAGCAGGTCCGGCATCGGGTCGACGCTGCCGGCCACGCGGCCGCCCTCGAGCATCACGCGGCGCACGCCGAAGCGCTCGATCAGGCCGATGTCGTGGCTCGCGATCAGCACCGTGACGCCGACCTCGTTGAAGCGCTTGAAGATGTTCATCACCTCGAGGGAGAGGTCCGGGTCGAGGTTTCCAGTCGGCTCGTCGGCGATGAGCAACGCCGGCTTGCCGATGATGGCCCGCGCGATGCCGACGCGCTGCTGCTCGCCGGTCGAGAGCTCGAGCGGCCGGCTGCGCTCGCGACCGAGCAGCCCGACCTGGTCGAGCGCGGCGCGCACGCGCTTGCCGATCTCCTTCTCGGGCACGCCTGCGATGACGAGCGGCAGCCCCACGTTGTCATACACGGGGCGGTCCATGAGCAGCTTGTGGTCCTGGAACACCACGCCGATCTGGCGGCGGAACGCGGGTATCTTGCGGCGGGGCACTGCCGCGGTGTTCTGCCCGTTGACGAGCAGCGTGCCTCGCGAGGGCCGCTCGATCAGCGCGATGAGCTTGAGCATCGTGCTCTTGCCGGCGCCGGAGTGGCCGGTGAGGAAGGCCATCTCGCCGCGCTCGATCTCGAGCGTGAGGTCCGAGAGCGCCTCGCGTCCGTTCGGATAGCGCTTCCAGACGTGGTCGAAGCGGATCATGTCGTCGGGCCGTCGGAGCGGGGTCCGGCCAGCACGGCGTCAACGAACGCTTCGGCGTCGAACACGCCGAAATCCTCCGCCGACTCGCCAACGCCGACGAAGCGCAGCGGGATGCCGAGCCGGTCCGCGATGGCGAACACGATGCCGCCCTTCGCCGTGCCGTCGAGCTTGGTGAGCACGAGGCCGGTGACGCCGAGCGCCTGGTGGAACTGCTGCGCCTGGGCGAGCGCGTTCTGGCCCTGGCCGCCGTCGAGCACCAGCAGGACCTCGTGCGGGGCCGACTCGTCGAGCCGGCCGAGCACGCGGCGAACTTTGCGCAGCTCGTCCATCAGGTTGCTCTGCGTGTGCAGTCGTCCGGCGGTGTCGGCAATGAGCACGTCGGCGCCGCGCGCCTGGGCGGACTGCAGCGCGTCGAAGATCACCGCGGCCGGGTCGGCGCCCGCGGCCTGCGCAACGACCGGCACCTCATTGCGGTCGCCCCAGACCTGCAGCTGCTCGATGGCCGCGGCGCGGAACGTGTCGCCGGCGGCGAGCACGACCTTGCGACCTTCGCCCGTGAGTCGGCGGGCGAGCTTGCCGATGGTGGTGGTCTTGCCCGAGCCGTTGACACCCACGACGAGGATCACGAAAGGCCGCCGGGCCTCGTCCACCACCAGCGGACGGCTCACCGGGGCCACGATGTCGAGCAGCGACTGGCGCAGCGCGGCGACCAGCGCGTCGAGATTGGCGAGTTCCTTGCGCGCGACCTTGCCGCGCAACCCGTCGAGGATCTTCCCGGTAGTCTCGATGCCGACGTCGGCGCCGATCAGCCGCATCTCCAGCTCGTCGAGGACGGCGTCGTCGATCTTTCCGCCCGGCAGCAGGTTGGCGAGATCGTAGGTGAGCCACGAGTCGCCCTTGTTCAGCTTCGCGCGCAGTCGCGCGACGAAACCCGGCTGCTTCGCATCCGGTGCCGGCGCGGCCTCGCCGGGCTTTCTGGACCTGAAGTTGAACAGGGACATGATTCGGCAACGCGATGCGGAACGTGGATTGTAGCGGAGCAAAAGAAGAAGGGCGGGTATCGCTACCCGCCCTTCGGTTGCCATGCCCGGAGGGGCGTCAGTTCAGATCGAGCACCGTCGGATCGGTGAGCACGACGAACGGGCCGCCGGGCTGCACGGCCGAGGCGCCGAACAGCACCGCTTGCCGCTGCATCTCGACGGTCGCCGCGAGGCTGGCCGTGGGATCGAACAGCGTGCCGTGGGAACCCTTCGAGAAGAACACGTAGCCGCCACTGCCTGCGCTGACTGCGTTCGGGCCGATCGTCTTGAGCTTGGCCAGCGGGCCCGCGGCGATCAGCCGGTCGGTAGCGCTGTTCGGCACGACAGTGTCGTTCAGCACCTTGGTCAGGTGCAGGGGGACCGCGGCGGCCGTCGCCTTGATGTGATTGATCGGGTCGCCCGAATCCACCACCGCCTGGAAGTCGCGGAAGAAGAGGTTGTAGTTGTAAGAGTCGAGCGCGAGCTGCCCCGTCACGCCTGCCTTGATGCGCGGGCCGAAGGTAGGCGAGTCGAGCAGCAGCTTGGTCAACACGCCGCCCGGCGCCGCCAGGGTCGCCGTGCGAGTCTCGGGCACGAAGTGCACATGCGAGCCACCGACGATGCCGCCGAGCGACAGGCCGGTGAAGCTGATGCGCGTCGGGTCCACGCCCACCGGGCCGGCCGGCGCCGGGGTGCCGGGGGCGATCGCGAGGCCCGGAATCGACTTCGTGAGCTGGATGAGGTCGGCCTCGGCCTGGCGCAGGTTGTCACGCCCCGTGGCCGGGCTCGTCAGGTTGATCATGTGCGTGCCGGAGGCGTCCACCTTGCCGTCGCCAGGGGCGGCGCCGGTCGTGTTGTTCACGAGATCGACGTCGAAGGTGCGCTCCGTGGCGCCGATGCACTGCGGCAACGCCGGCGAGCAGTACAGGGATCCGAACGTCGGGTCGCCCTGCACGATTCCGTGCAGCGGAAGATCCATTGCGACCACGATGAAGCAGGCATCCGCGTAGGCATCAGCCATCGTGAGCGCCTGCGCGCGGTTGCCCGTGATGCCGTGCTGCACGATGGCGACCGGCCAGCCGGCGGTCGGCTTGCCCGGGCAGGCCGACGCGGCGTTCGGGATCGAGACCACGATCGGTACGGTGACGTCGGCGACCTTGGCGGGCAACGGGTTGAACATCGTGAGGTTCCGGCTCGTCGCGTCGATGCCCGGCACCGGCGAGGGGCCGGCCGCAGTCCAGAACTTGGTGAGCACCGCTGCGCTGTCGGTCGGGGTGGCGGGCGGCGTCAGGAAGTAAGGCAACTTCGTGGAGCCGACGTAGATGTCCGCCTTGCCGGCGGCACCGATCGCAGCAGTCGTCAGGCCGGACGGCACGATCAACGTCTGCTGCGCCGTTGTGGTCTTCGTGATCACGTTCAGCACGTCGTTGACGGACTGCGTGGAGAAGCTCCACGTGAGGATCACCGAGGCCGGGCTCGTGCCCGTGGCGCCCGCGATGCCGAGATGCGCCTTGGTGAGCTGGCAGAGCAGGTTCAGCGTCGCGTCGGTGATCGTGCTGCAGTTGGCGGGCGCGGACTTGAACGACGCGTACAGGTCCGACGGCGCCATGGCGCTGCCGTTCGTGGCCCTGAGGCCGTCGGTGAGCACCACGAGGTAGCCGACGTTCAGGACCTTGCCGATGTTCGGGCCGCTGTCGTTCACGGCCGGGCCGCTGCTGAAGGCGAGCGGCTTGAGCGGCGTGATGCGGATGAACGTGCCGTGGCTGTCGTAGTCCGGCGAGACGTCCGCGGTGAAGTCGGTGCCGTAGGTGAGTACGCCGGCGACGGGGCTCGCCGCGCCCGTCGGCAGGAAGGCCGGATTCGTGGCCGGGGCCTTCGTCGTCGGGTCAAGCCAGAGCTTGACGATCTTCACCGAGCTGGCGCCGATGGACGCCGGATCGATGGGCAGCGAGAAACCGGTCGTGAGCGAGGCGGTCGTGGACCAGCCGTCCTGCGAGTTGAGCGCAGCCTGCATCGCGGCGCTGCGCCATGGCAGTGCGGGGATGTTCAGGGTTCCGTCCACCGGGGCGCCCGGGATCGCGAAATACAGATCGTACGGGTACGGGACCTCGAGCACCGAGGCCGCGAGGTTGATGTTGAACTTGGCGACGCCGGTCTCGGGTGGCGGTGCCGGGAACGGATCCTGGCCATCCTTCGACGCTTCGCATCCGCTCAGCACCGCGCCCATGGCGAGCACGAGCGCAGGTGTCCACCGCCGCAAATTCAAGCTCAGCATGATTCTTCCCCTCAAGATGACCTGGTCCGCGCGGAAAGCCGCGCTTCTATGAATTTTCGCCCCCGGAGCCTACGCTGGCGCGGGGATGCCACGCAAGAACCCGTCCGCCCGGAAACACCCGCCGCCGCCGCCGGCCGAGCGCAACGTAGTGCGTATCGTCGGCGGAGAGTGGCGTGGCCGACTACTGCGGTTTCCCGCAGTGCCCGGCATTCGGCCGACGCCGGACCGCGTGCGCGAGACGCTTTTCAACTGGCTGCAGCAAGAGGTGGCCGGTCGCCGGTGCCTCGACCTGTTCGCGGGCAGCGGCGCGCTGGGGTTCGAAGCGCTGTCGCGCGGCGCGGCGCACGTCGTGTTCGTGGACATCGAGCCGGCCGTGACGCGGTACCTGCTCGAGCGGTTGCGCGACTTCCGTTGTGATCGCGGGCAGGTGGTCCGCTCGGACGCCGATCGCTACCTCGTCGGCCCGGCGCAGGCCTTCGACCTCGTCTTCCTCGATCCGCCCTTCGACGCCGCCGTGCTGCCGGACCTCTGTCGCCGGCTCGAGCGTGACGGCTGGCTCGCGCCCTGCGGCTTCGTCTACCTCGAGGCGCCGGCGGCCGCGGGCCCGCCTGAGTTGCCCAGCGGCTGGACGCTGCTGCGCAGCAAGCGCGCCGGCGAGGTGGGCTATCATCTGGCGCGTCGCGACGTGGCCGACGTTTAGCGGGCGGGATCCGATGGGCAGCCGTGCGATGTATCCGGGGACCTTCGATCCCTTCACCAACGGGCACAACGACCTCGTCCGGCGCGCCTGCCGCATCTTCGACCACGTGGTGGTAGCCATCGCGGCAAACCCTGGCAAGACGCCGCTGTTCCCGCTCGAGCAGCGGGTGGAACTGGCGCGCCGCGTGCTGGCCGACGTGCCGAACGTCGAGATCACGGGCTTCTCGGGCCTGACCGTGGACTTCGCGCGCGAGCACGGGCTCAACGCGATCGTGCGCGGGCTGCGTGCGGTCTCGGACTTCGAGTTCGAGTTCCAGCTGGCCACCATGAACCGTCGCCTCAACGGCGAAGTGGAGACCGTGTTCCTCACGCCCACCGAGCAGTTCAACTTCATCTCGTCCACGCTGATCCGCGAGATCGCGAGCCTCGGCGGCAACGTGCGCGAGTTCGTGCACCCGCTGGTGGCCGAGGCGCTGCGGGAGCGCTTCGCCCGTTAGCGGCGGGCGGGCCGCCGGGGCAGCCGCCCCCAAGAATCTCGTTCGACCCGCGCGATTTGCGCGGTGCGGCCGGCGTGCCGATGCGGCGACCATGGCGCCCGGAGGAACGCGCCCGATGTCGCTGCAGCACTGGCCGGAGACCGAACGCCCGCGGGAGAAACTGCTGAAGCTCGGCGCCGCGTCGCTGTCCGAGGCCGAGCTGCTCGCCATCCTGCTGCAGACGGGCACCGCGGGGCACTCGGCGCTCGACATGGCTCGGGGGCTGCTCGGCGAGTTCCGCAGCCTGCGGGGGCTGCTCACCGCGGAGCGCCACGTCGTCTGCCGGGTCCGCGGTCTCGGGGCAGCCAAGTACGCCCTGCTGCAGGCCTCGCTCGAACTCTCCCGCCGCCACTATGCCGAGCAGATGCAGATGGGCCCTGCGCTCGCCAACCCGCGCGCCACCCGCGAGTTCCTGCGTGCACGCCTGCGCGACCGCGACCACGAGGTGTTCTGCTGCCTGTTCCTCGACAACCGCCACCGCGTGATCTGCTTCGACGAGGTGTTCCGCGGCACCATCGACGGGGCCAGCGTCCACCCCCGGGAGGTGGTCAAGCTGGCCCTGGCCCGCAATGCGGCCGCCGTGATCCTGGCCCACAATCACCCCTCGGGCGTGGCCGAGCCCAGCCAGGCGGACGAGCTGATCACCGGGCGGCTGCGCGAGGCGCTGGCTCTTGTGGACATCCGGGTGCTCGACCATATCGTGGTGGGCGACGGGGCCTGCGTGTCGTTCGCGGAGCGGGGACTGCTGTAAATCCTTGCCTCCGGGCGGGTCCGCTGGTATAAAACGCGGCTCGTTTACGCCGGGACGGCCGCTTTGCCGGCCCAGGCCTTGAGGATCCAGCCATGTCCAAAGTCTGTCAGGTCTCCGGCAAGCGCCCGATGAGCGGCAATACCGTGTCGCACGCCAACAACCGGAATCGGCGCCGCTTTCTCCCGAACCTGCATTCGCAGCGTTTCTGGCTTGAGACCGAGAAGCGCTGGGTGACCCTGCGCGTCTCCGGCCACGCCATGCGCACCATCGACAAGAAGGGCATCGAGGTCGTGGTGGCCGAGCTGCGCGCCCAGGGCGTCAAGGTCTGAGGAGGCACGAACCATGCGCGACAAGATCAAGCTGCTGTCGACCGCCGGCACCGGTCACTTCTACACGACGACCAAGAACAAGCGCCTCCACCCGGAGAAGCTCGAGGTCAAGAAGTACGACCCGAAGGCCCGCAAGCACGTGAATTACAAGGAAGCCAAGATCAAGTGAGGCGCCCGCGCCCGCTGGTCTGACGAAGAACCCGCCGCACGGCGGGTTTTTCGTTCCTACCATCCGCGTTCCGCCGCCAGCGACCCCGCCGCCGTGCCCGAACTCCCGGAAGTCGAGACCACCCGCCGAGGCATCCGGGCCGCGTTGCGCGACCGAACCACAGTGGAATTCGTCCTGCGCGACCGTCGCCTGCGCTGGCCGGTGGACCCGGCGCTAGAGCGCGAGTTGCCGGGGCAGCGGATCCGCGACGTCGGCCGCCGTGCGAAGTACCTGCTCATCGAGCTCGAGCGCGGCACGCTGATCGCGCACCTCGGCATGTCGGGCAGCCTGCGGGTCATGCCGGTCGCCACGCCGTGGCTCAGGCACGATCACTACGAACTGCGACTCGACTCGGGCCTCGGCCTGCGCTTCAACGATCCGCGGCGTTTCGGCAGCCTGCACTGGGTGACGGGCGATCCGCTCGCGCACCCGCTGCTCGCGGACCTCGGGCCGGAGCCGCTGGACCGTGGCTTCGACGGTGCCTGTCTCGCGGACCGGGCGCGCGGTCGCCGGGTCTCGGTCAAGCAGTTCCTGCTCGACCAGCATACGGTGGTCGGGGTCGGCAACATATACGCCTCCGAGGCGCTGTTCCGGGCCGGCATCCATCCGCGGCGCGCGGCCGGCCGCGTGAGCCGCACGCGCTATGAGGCGCTCGCCCGCTCCGTGCGCGAGGTGCTGGAGGACGCGATCCGGCAGGGCGGCACGACCCTGCGCGACTACGTGGGTGCCGATGGCACGCCGGGCTATTTCCGCCAGCAGCTCTACGTCTACGAACGTGCCGGGCAGGCCTGCCGTCGCTGCGGGACGACCGTCCGCAAGCTCGTCCAGGGCCAGCGCTCGACCTATTTCTGCCCGCACTGCCAGACCTGACGCCCGGTTATGTCCTCAGACCGGATGGCCGGGCTGCGGTGTGTCCCTTTGCGGCCCGGATCGCCACCGCCCCATAATCGGCCCATGAACGCGACCGCTCCGATTCGCGTCCTGCTCGGCGTCACCGGCGGCATCGCCGCGTACAAGAGCGCCGAACTCGTGCGGCGCCTGCGCGAGCGCGGCGCCGAGGTGCAGGTCGTCATGACCCATGGGGCGCGGCAGTTCGTCACGCCGCTCACCTTCCAGGCGCTGTCGGGCCGGCCGGTCCGGTCGGACCTGTGGGACGCGTCCGCCGAGGCGGCGATGGGCCACATCGAGCTCGCGCGCTGGGCGGACCGGGTGGTGATCGCACCCGCCAGTGCCAGCTTCCTCGCCCGCCTCGCGCACGGCCTCGCCGACGACCTGCTCGCGACGCTGTGCCTCGCGACCGGTGCGCCGCTCGCCGTGGCGCCGGCGATGAACAGGCTGATGTGGGCGAACCCCGCCACGCAGGCGAACGTCGCCACCCTGCGCGCGCGCGGCGTCGCGATCCTCGGGCCCGCCGAGGGCGAGCAGGCCTGCGGCGAGACGGGCCCCGGACGGATGCTCGAGCCGGCGGAGATTCTCGCGGCCCTGTGGCCAGAACGAATGCCGGCCGGGGTGCTGGCCGGCCGCAAGGTGCTGGTCACCGCCGGGCCCACGCGCGAGCGCATCGACCCGGTGCGTTTCATCACCAATCGCAGTTCCGGGAAGATGGGCTTCGCAGTCGCCGAGGCAGCCCGTGCGGCGGGCGCCGAGGTCGTGCTGGTGAGTGGCCCGGTCAACGTCGCGACGCCCGCGGGAGTGCAGCGCGTGGACGTCGAGACCGCCGAGCAGATGCTGTCGGCGGTGAATGCCCACCTCCCTGGCACCGACATCTTCATCGCCGCCGCGGCGGTGTCGGATTACCGACCCGTGCAGGCGGCCGCGGAGAAGATCAAGAAGACCAGCGACTCGCTGATGCTGGCGCTGTCGCGCACCACCGACATCCTCGCCACGGTGGCCGCCGGCACGCCGCGGCCTTTCGTCGTAGGCTTCGCCGCGGAAACCCAGAACGTCGAGCGCAACGCCCTCGCCAAGCTCGAGGCCAAGCGCCTCGACATGATCGCGGCCAACCAGGTCGGCGACAAACTCGCCTTCGACTGCGAGGACAACGCCCTCACCGTGTACTGGCCGGGCGGCCGGCGCGACCTCGCCCGTGCGCCGAAGCGACTGCTTGCCGACGAACTCGTCGGCGTGATCGCGGAGCGCTTCGCGGTCCACGGGCAGCCCGCCCCTGGCGAGATGGGCCGCGTTCCGGACAGCGCGGCGGCACGATGAGCGAGCCGACGATCGGTCCGGTCCGCCGGGCGCTGCAGGTGCGCGTGCTCGACCCTCGGGTCGGGCGCGACTTCCCGCTGCCGCACTACGCCACGCCGGGCTCCGCAGGCCTCGACCTCCGGGCCTGCCTCGACGCTCCGCTCACGCTGGAGCCGGGACGGGCCGAACTCGTGCCCACGGGCATCGCCATCCACCTCGACGACCCGGGCCTGGCCGCGGTGCTGCTGCCGCGCTCGGGGCTCGGCCACAAGCACGGCGTGGTGCTCGGCAACCTCGTCGGGCTGATCGACTCCGATTACCAGGGCCAGCTGATGGTGTCGTGCTGGAACCGCGGCACCGCCCCGTACTCGATCGCGCCGGGCGAGCGCATCGCGCAGATGGTCGTCGTGCCCGTGGTGCAGGTGGACTTCGAGATCGTCGAGCAGTTCACCGAGAGCCACCGCGGCTCCGGCGGCTTCGGCAGCTCCGGGACTACCTGATTCCCTGCAGTTCCTTGTAGCGCGCGATGTCGGCGGCGAACTCGCTGCGCAGCCGTTCCTGCTCGGTCGTGATCTTCGCGAGCTCCTGCTCGTACACCTGCAGGCCGTTCACGGTGTTGACGATGTCCTCGGACACGTGGTCGGGCAGCGGCGGCGCCTTGGGCTTGTCGCTGTAGGGCCGGTAGCGCTTCGCGTCCGTCATCAGCCGCGCTTCGCGCTCGCGCAGGTTGGCGATGTACTGGTTGGTGACACGCGACTGCTGCTCGAGCAGCTCGAGGCGCTGGTCGCGCAGCCGTTCGATGTCGGCGACGGAAAGGTACGTGGCGAGCAGGGTCCGGTCGCGCTGGGCCTGGGCCTTGGCCGCTTCCTCGGCCGCCTGCTGCTCGGCGACCTGCTCCATGGCGCGTCGGCCCGGGATGACGCGCACGACGCGCCCGGTGTTGTCGAGCACCTCGACATCGAGCTCCAGGCAGGGTGCCGGAATGCTCTGTCCGAGGTGGGTCTGGCCCCGGGCGTCCTTGCAGCGGAACGCGGTCTCGGCGCTGGAGCGCTTCGCGGTCTGCTTGCTCGCGGCGAGCGTCGCGGGCGCGGCGGCCACGACCAGCAGGGCCGAAGCCAGGGCCAGGATGCGTCGGTGTCCGTAGTCAGGTCGCATGGCCCGGATTGTGCGCCCTGCGCGGCGCGCGCACGAAACCGGTCGCATCAGGTTTGTGAACCAGGTCAAGGCCGACCGGCGCGGTCAGACGCCGTAGCGGTCACGGTAGGCGCGCACCGCGTCGAAGGCCGAGGTCTCGCCGCTGGCCTCCAGGTGTGCGAGCAGGTCGCGCAGCCGCAGCACGCTCACCACGGGCAGGCCGTAGTTCTCCTGGACCTCCTGCACCGCGGAGCGCTCGCCCTGGCCGCGCTCCTCCCGATCGAGCGCGATCAGCACCCCGGCCGGCGTCGCGCCGTGGGAGCGGATGATCTCGACCGACTCGCGCACGGCGGTGCCGGCGGTCATCACGTCGTCCACGATCAGCACGCGGCCGGCGAGCGGCGCGCCCACGATCGAGCCGCCCTCGCCGTGGTCCTTCGCCTCCTTGCGGTTGAAGGCGAAGGGCAGGTCCATGCCCTCGTGCTCGGCGAGCGCTGCGGCCGTCGCGGTCACGAGCGGGATGCCCTTGTAGGCGGGCCCGAACAGCATGTCGAAGTCGATGCCCGACAGCGCGGCGGCCCGGGCGTAGAACCGACCGAGCCCGGCGATGGCGTGACCGGTGTTGAAGAGGCCGGCGTTGAAGAAGTACGGGCTCACGCGCCCGGACTTCAGCGTGAACTCGCCGAAGCGCAGCACGCCGAGCTCGAGGCACAGGCGGATGAAGTCGGGCTGGTGCATGGGCGTACTTTATACTGCGCCGCCATGCGCATCGTCACCCTGAACGCCAACGGCATCCGCTCGGCGGCCCGCAAGGGATTCTTCGACTGGCTCGAGGCGCAGGACGCGGACGTCGTCTGCGTGCAGGAGACCAAGGCGCAGGTGGACCAGCTCGCCGACCCCGTGTTCCGGCCGCACGGCTATCACTGCCACTACCACGACGCCGTGAAGAAGGGATACAGCGGCGTGGCGATCTACTCGCGCGTCAAGCCGCAGGTTGTCGTCACCGGTTTCGGCTCGCGCGAGTTCGACGCCGAGGGCCGCTACATCGAGGCGCAGTTCAAGGGCCTGAGCGTGGTGTCCGTGTACCTGCCGTCGGGATCGTCGAGCGAGGAGCGGCAGCAGGCGAAGTTCCGCTTCCTCGCCGAGTTTATGCCCTACCTGCGCGCGTTGAAGCGAAAGCGCCGCGACTACGTGCTTTGCGGCGACTGGAACATCGCCCACAAGGAGATCGACCTTCGGAACTGGCGCTCCAACCAGAAGAACTCCGGATTCCTGCCCGAGGAGCGAGCCTGGCTCGACGAGTTGTTCGGCGAGGTGCGCTACGTGGACGGCTTCCGCGAGGTCAACCGCGAGCCCGAGCAGTACACGTGGTGGTCGAACCGCGGCCAGGCCTGGGCGAAGAACGTCGGCTGGCGCATCGACTACCAGGTGCTGAGCCCGGGCCTCGGCGGCAGCGTGAAGTCCGCGGACATCTACAAGACGCAGCGCTTCTCGGACCACGCGCCGCTGACGCTCGACTTCGACCTGTGAGCAGCGTGCCCACGCCAGCGGCGGACGCGGCTGCGCCGCGCAAGCCGTGGTGGCGCGGCTGGCTCGAGGCTCTTGCCGCCTACAAGCATCCGCGCGTGCTCGCGATGCTGTTCCTCGGCTTCTCCGCCGGCCTGCCGTTCATGCTGGTGTTCTCGACGCTGTCGGCGTGGCTGCGCGAGATCGGCATCGAGCGCGCCACCATCGGCATGCTGTCATGGGTCGGCATCATCTACTCGATCAAGTTCTTCTGGGCGCCGGTCGTGGACCGGCTGCAACTGCCGCTGCTGCACCGGCTGCTGGGGCGTCGGCGCAGCTGGATGCTGCTCGCGCAGGCGGGCATCGCGCTGGGCCTTTTCAACATGGCGCACGTGGACCCCGTCGGGCACCTTGGCGCCATGGCGGCACTTGCGCTGCTGGTGGCGTTCTCCTCGGCCACCCAGGACGTCGCCATCGACGCCTGGCGCATCGAGGCCGTGCCGCAGTCCATGCAGGGCGTGATGGCGGCGGCCTACCAGCTCGGCTATCGCATCGCGATCATGGTGGCCAGCGCCGGGGCGCTGTGGATCGCGGCCGACCACGGCTGGACGGCGGCATACACGGCGATGGCCGTCATGGTGGGCGTCGGCATCGTCACCACGCTCGCCATCGCGGAGCCGCAGCCGCGCGTGGCGCAGCAGACCCTGGCGCAGGAGCAGCGCGTCATCGACTGGCTGGAGCGCAAGGCGCACTGGCCCGAGTCGCTGCGGGACGTGGGCTCGTGGTTCGTGGGCGCCGTGGTGTGCCCGTTCGTGGATTTCTTCACGCGCTACGGCACGAAGCTCGCGGTACTGATGCTCGCGTTCATCGCGAGCTACCGGCTCACCGATTTCACCATGGGCGTGATGGCAAACCCGTTCTACCTGGACGTGGGTTACACGCTGAAGGAGATCGCGGCAGTCGCCAAGCTCTTCGGCCTGGTGTCGTCGATCGTCGGCGTGCTGCTCGGCGGAGTCGCGGTGGCACGGCTGGGCACGGTCAAGTCGCTCGCCTTCGGCAGCCTCGCGGTGATCGCGTCGAACCTGATGTTCATGACCCTCGCATTCCAGGACCACCCCAGCATCACGGGGCTCGCGATCGTGGTGAGCGCCGACAACCTCGCCATGGGCATTGCGGGCACCGCGCTGATCGCCTACCTCTCGAGCCTCACGAGCGCCTCGTACACTGCGACGCAGTACGCGCTCTTCTCCTCGATGTACGCGCTGCCCGGGAAGCTGCTCATGGGCACCTCCGGGTTCGTCGTGGACGCGGTCGGCTACCCGTGGTTCTTCGTGTACACCTCTTCGCTCGGCATTCCGGCGCTGGTGATGCTGTACATCCTCACGCGCCAGGCGAGGCGGCAGGACACGACGGTCGGCACGGCCGGCCGCTGAGCGAGATCCGGTCCCCAGGAGTCCACCGTGCCGAATCCCCACATCAAGACCGAACTGCCCGGGCCGAAGGCGCGGGCACTGATCGCGCGCGACGCCGCGGTCATCTCGCCGTCCTACCCGCGCGACTACCCCTTCGCGATCTCCCACGGGCGCGGCACCGAAGTGTGGGACGTGGACGGCAACCGCTTCCTCGATTTCGCCTCGGGCATCGCCGTGTGCGCCACCGGCCACGCGCACCCCGTCGTGGTCGAGGCCGTGAAGCAGGCGGCGGAGAGGTTCCTGCACATCTCCAGCGACTACTGGCACGAGAACATGGTCGCGCTGGCGGAGCGCCTCGCGGCGGTCGCCCCGATGGGCGAGCCGGTGATGAGCTTCCTGTGCCAGTCCGGCACCGAGTCGGTCGAGGGCGCGCTCAAGCTCGCGCGCTTCGTCACCGGGCGGCCGCGCTTCATCGGCTTCCTCGGCGGCTTCCACGGGCGCACCATGGGTTCGCTGTCGTTCACCTCGAGCAAGTACACGCAGCAGCAGGGCTTCGCGCCGACGATGCCCGGCGTCACGCACGTCCCGTATCCGAACACTTACCGTCCGCTGCTCGCAGGCCCCGACCAGGGACGGGCCGTGCTCGACTACATCCGCATGCTGTTCGAGCGCAACGTGCCGCCGTCCGAGGTCGCGGCGATCCTGGTCGAGCCGATCCAGGGCGAGGGCGGCTATCTCGTGCCGCCCGACGGCTTCCTCGCCGGCCTGCGCGAACTCTGCGACCAGCACGGCATCCTGCTCGTCTTCGACGAGGTGCAATCGGGCGTCGGCCGCACGGGCCGGATGTTCGCCTGCGAGCACTGGGGCGTGCGGCCGGACATCCTGACGACGGCGAAGGGCCTCGGTTCGGGCCTGCCGATCGGCGCGGTCGTGGCGAAGCGCAGCGTGATGGAGCGTTGGAAGCGCGGGGCGCACGGCAACACGTTCGGCGGCAACCCGGTGACCTGCGCGGCGGCGATCGCGACCCTCGACCTCGTGAGGAGCGAGTTCGCGGCCAACGCGGCCAGGGTCGGGGCGCACTTCATGCGCCGCCTCGACGAGCTCGCGCGCGAGTACCCCTGCATCGGCGAGGTGCGTGGCAAGGGCCTCATGATCGGCATGGAGCTCGTCGAGGACGACGCGGCCCGCACCCCGGCGCGCAAGCTGTGCGACGACGTCGTCACGCGGGCTTATTACAACGGCCTGCTGCTGCTGACCTGCGGCACGAGCACCGTGCGCTTCATGCCGCCGCTGTCGGTGAGCGAGGCCGAGGTGGACGAGGCCGTGGGCCTGCTGCGCACCAGCCTAGACGAGGCGATGAGCGGCACGAGCGCCTGATACCCATGCGCAGTCGGCGGCCGTGAAACCCAGCGATTCGAAGGAATGAGAATGACGCGATACCTGACCGGCCTGCTCGCCCTGCTGTTCGTGCCGGACGCATACGCGGAGGCACCGGCCGACCGGTTCGATCCGGCCGACCTCGACCGGATCGCGGACGTCGCGGAGCCGGCGCTGTCACCCGACGGCGAGCACCTCGTCTACAGCGTGACGACCACGAACGTCGAGGCGGACAAGCGCCAGTCCGACCTCTGGCGGGTCCGCTACGACGGTCGCGACCGCGTGCAGCTCACGCACACGCCGAAGCACAGCGAGTGGCTGCCTCGATGGTCGCCAGACGGCGGCGCGCTCGCGTTCCTGTCGGACCGCGGCGGCGAGGACGCAAAGACGCAGGTGTGGCTCATGCCCACGCTGGGCGGCGAGGCGCGGCGCGTGACCGAGCTGCCCGAGGGCGTCGAGGATTACGACTGGTCGCCCGACGGCAAGCGGCTCGCGGTCATCGCGTGGGACCCGGTGCGCCCCGCGGGCGCGCCGAAGCCGAAGCACCCGCCGCCGATCGTGACCGACCGCTACTGGTTCAAGGAGGACGGCACGGGCTATCTCGACCATCGCCGTCGGCACCTCTACGTGGTGGACGTGGCGACCGGCAAGGCCGAGCTGCTGACGCCCGGCGATCACGACGAGGACCTCCCCGCGTGGTCGCCCGACGGGACGCAGATCGCGTACGTCACGAAGCGGGGCGCGGACCCGGATCGCCACCTGAACTTCGACATCCACCTGATCGAGCCGCGGGCCGGCGCCGTCGAGCGCCAGCTCACGCGCTTCGAGGGGGCCGACCTCGACCCGGCCTGGGGGTCGCGACCGGCGTGGTCGCCCGACGGCAAGCGCATCGCCTACCTGCAGGGCGGCGAGGACAAGTGGGTCTATTACGCGCCCGCGCGGCTCGCGGTGGTGGACGTCGCGAGCGGCAAGGAGACCCTGGCCACGGACCTCGATCGATGGTTCGCCAAGCCACGCTGGTCGAAGGACGGCCGAAGCGTCTTCGTGCTCGTGGAGGACAGCCGCGTCACGCATCTCTCGCAGGTGACGCCGGTTGACGGGCGCGTCACGCCGCTCACGAACGGGCCGCGATTCGACGTGGACTTCGCGGCGTCCGGCGACCGGCTCGTGGTGCTCGGCGGCGGCGACGATCGCCCGGCGGATCTCGCAGCCGTCGAGCCGCGCGGCCTGCGCGCACTCGGCGCGCACAACGAATGGCTGGCCGCGAAGCGCCTGGCACCGGTCGAGGACGTGAGCTTCAGGAGTGCCGACGGCACGGAGATCCACGGCTTCCTGGTGAAGCCGCTCGACTACGTGGCCGGCCGCCGCTACCCCACGATCCTCAGGCTGCACGGTGGGCCCGTGTACCAGTACAGCCACGAGTTCATGCCGGACTGGCAGGCGTATGCGGCCGCCGGCTACGCCGTGATCGCGCCCAATCCGCGCGGCAGCTCGGGCCGGGGCTTCGATTTTGCCCGCGCGATCTACGCCGACTGGGGCAACAAGGACGTGCAGGACGTGCTGGCCGCCGTGGACCACGCCGTCGCGATCGGCGTCGCGGATCCGGAGCGGCTCGGCGTCGGTGGGCGTAGCTACGGCGGCATCCTCACCAACTACGTCATCGCCAGCGACGGACGCTTCAAGGCGGCGGTGAGCGGGGCGGGCGCTTCGAACTTCATCGCCCTGTACGGCCACGACATGTACACCCGCGAGTACGACCTCGAGCTTGGGCTTCCGTGGCGCACGCGCGAGGCATGGGACCGACTGAGCTACCCGTTCCTCGAGGCCGGGCGCATCGCGACGCCGACGCTGTTCTACTGTGCGGAAGACGACTTCAACGTGCCCTGCCAGGGCACCGAGCAGATGTACCAGGCCCTGCGCACGCGCGACGTGCCGACGCAGCTCGTCGTCTATCCGGGCGAGAACCACGCAATCACGGTACCGAGCTACCTGCGCGACCGGCTCGGACGACTGGTCGGGTGGTTCGGCCGGTACCTCGAGCCCTGAGCCGTCGTGCGGCGCGGGCGGGTCTAGAGCCTCGCCGCGAGCTGCTGCGTGAGCGCTGCTGCGGGGATCTCCCTGCAGCCACCGGGATTCTGGCCACACCAGAACGCAGAGAAATCACCCGAGCCCTGGCTCTCGGCCTTCGCGCGCAGCGGAGCCAGCGCGGGGAGCGCCGCTGGAAACCCGGGGGCGACCGCACTCATCGGACCGAGCTCGCGAATGATGCGGTTCATGATTGCCCGGGCTGGACGCCCGGAAAAGACGTTCGTGACCGCCGTGTGGTGCGCGGCGTCGCTACGGAGTGCGGTGCGATACAGCGGGCCCGTGCTGGCTTCCGGGCAAAGCAGGTAGGCGGTTCCGACCTGTACTGCCGCAGCGCCGAGAGCCATGGCGGCGGCCACGCCCCGGGCATCGCTGATACCGCCGGCTGCGATCACGGGGACCCTCACTGCGCGAACCACTTGCGGCAGCAGCGCGAACGTGCCGGCTTGGGTGCTCAGGTCTGCCGACATGAACATGCCGCGATGGCCTCCGGCCTCGAGTCCTTGCGCGATGATCGCATCGACACCCTGCGCTTCGAGCCAGCGTGCCTCGCCCACGGTCGTCGCGGAGGAAACGAGCCGGCACCCGAGGGCGCGAACCTGCCGGAGCAACTCCGGCGAGGGCAGCCCGAAGTGGAAGCTCACGACCGCCGGCGGTGAGTCGGCCAGAGCTGCAATCGCGTCGGAACTCACAGGTGCAATCGATGCGCCCGCCCGAATGCTGGCGGAGTCGATGCCGAGCTCGCGGTAATAGGGAGACAGCGCCTCCCGCCACGCAGCTTCGTGGTTTGCGTCGGGCGGCGACACTGCGTGACAGAAGAAATTGACGTTGAAGGGTCGGCGGGTCTGCGCCTGGGTGGCCCGAATCTCGCTGCGAATCGAGGGCGGATCGAGCAGCGCACACGGCAGCGAACCCAGGCCGCCAGCCTCTGAAACGGCCGCGGCCAGGGCACTGCCCTGCACGCCGGCCATCGGCGCCTGGATGACTGGAAGCTCGACGCCCAGCAGTTCGCGAAGAACCATGATGCCCGCCCCCTGTCGGCCCGAGCCGGACGCGTCCCTCAGGCCCGGAAGCCCTCGGCATGTCGTATCCCCGCGTCGCCGATCTCGTCCCACGCGGCCTTCGAGCCGACCCACACGTGGTGGATCACCTTGAGCGCCTCGGCGCCCTCGGTGAGGCAGCCCGCCGGCGCGAACATCGTCTTCGGGTCGTTCTCGCCCGGCACGGGCGAGCCGCAGACGCGGCAGAACCACTTCTCCCAGTCCGCGCCGGGCTTCTTCCAGCTCGTGACGAATTCCTCGCCGCGAATCCAGCGGAACCGGTCCTTCGGGAACACCACCACCGCGATGCCGCTGCTACCGGTGGAGCGACGGCAGATGGAGCAGTGGCAGACGAAGATGCCGGGGAGGTCGGCGTCGATCTCGTATTCGATCGCGTCGCAGTTGCATTGGCCCTTGATCATTGGGTCGTCCTCCGCGTCAGCGCTCGCAGCGCAGGCGCGCACATCCATGCTCGATGCGCTAGTCCGGGTCCCACTTGCAGGGATAGACCTCGATCAGGATCCGCGTGAGCGCCCCGTCCGCGTTCGGATGGCGCGCGAGCGCGGTCATCGTGGAGTAGCGCTTGTTCAGCAGTTCGATCAGCACGGCCGGCGTGACCCGCTCGCGGCTGACGCAGGAAACGGCGTTCTTCGGCAGCGTGATCGACGGATCCTCGGACGCGGCCCACCGCAGCCGGCCCATTGCCGTTACATGGGCGTCGATGAAGCCTTGCAGGTAGTGGAGGCAGGAGTACTTCTGGGCAGCCACTCCCATGTCGATGGGGGCGCCGCCGGCACAGAGCAGCATCAATTCAGCCGTGCCGAGGCGTCGCTGGTCAGCGACGGCACCGTTGCCGAGCGTATCGGCCGCATGCACTTCAACTTGCCAGACAAGCGCCATGATGGCGATCAGGCAACGACCATGCATTTGTGTCCTCCCCGTGAACGTCACTTTTGTTCACGGCGCCAGCGTCCCATATGTCGTATGGAAAAGCCATCGGACGACAGAGGGACGGCGACCTGCAGGGGGGGGGCGGGCGCTGACGAGACGGCCTACGACCCGTCCCTGCCACCTCGCATCAATGACGAACGCAAACGGTATGCTCGCAACGATTGCCGCAGCTTCGACAAGAGTTCGCTTCCAGTGGATTTCCTGCGATTCGCTCGTCCGTCCCGCATTGGCATCGATGTCTGCTGCGGATACAAAGTCGGCCTCGTCATTGAAGCTTGCCACCGAAGCGTTCGGCGAAGCTGCTCCGAGGCTCTTCCAGGAGTTCCGCCAGGTCGGCGTCCGCGGCTTCATCAACCTGCATTCGCATCGACATGGCGAGCGTGGAAATCCCTGCCGACATTCCGCTGGCCGGAACGACAAGACGCCCAGCTGCGTATCCCCGCTCCCTCGCACGCCCGAGCAGGCTCGGAGCGGCGGAGCCAAGCGTGTCAGTGGCCTCGACGGGCACCATTTCGATGCCAAGCAGGAACCCGGTTGCGACATCCATCAGCGCAACGCAGTGAAGATCACCGTCTTCCTCCGTCCCGATCGGAGTCGAGCTGAGGCGAAAGATCACCCATGCCTCGTCGGCATCGGTCGCCTGCGAATACCTGCGAGGACTTTGGACCATGACGCCTAGCGTTCGAGCCGGGCCGACCGCGTCGCAGCCGCCAGGACTCGTTGTATGAATGGTGCCTTGGCTTCAGTGTAGGCACTCTTGTCTTCCGCGTGCACCGCCGCAAGGCTTCGCTTCAGGGCAGCGTACTCCCGAAGGAGTGCCGGGCTGCGGCGTAGCATGTCCCGAAACTCGATGTGCTGCTGCCAAAGACTGCCTCCGCGAACGACACAGTGCACATGCACCCGAAGTGTCGGTCCTTCCGCCCTGACGAAGTACCGGCGCCCCGGTAGCCTAGCCTCGTACTCGCCCCTGTACGCGTAACCCAGCGCTGCCAAGTCGTATCGACGTTCTTCGGCATCGCGGAGGCTGCCTACGCCCACCAGAATGTCCAGCACGGGTTTCGCACACAGCCCTGGCACAGCGGTGCTTCCGATGTGCTCGACCGCGACGCCGGATGACGGGAACACAGCGATCAGTTCGGCGGCCACGAGTTGGAACCGGAAGGGCCACTCGTCCTGGTATTCGAGAAGCTGGAACTTCGGCATGCGTGTCTCGTGAAACCCAACCGGCGACGTGCGGGCCCCGCCCGCGGCGTCCTGCACCTCACCCCGCACTCGGCTCGAAGGCATGGTCACGCCGGCTCCTCGACCAAAGGGAGCAAACGTGAATCTTCCAGCGCGGCAACGCGATGCCCCATGCCTGACAGGTAGCCTTCATTGGATGCAAATGCGAAGAACGCCGTGATACTCGATTGGCGGACGAGCATCGCCGCATCCCAGCGCTCATCGCTCGGGCCGATCAGGAACCCGCCGCCCTTGCCATAGAACAGCAGCTCGCCTCCCGATGCTTGCAGATATGGGAGTGTGTGCGCCATGTACACGCGATAGGCGGCTTCGCCGGAAATGGGCGCTGCAGGAGCCAGCTCGGGACTGGCGGAATAGTCCGCGACCGCACGGAAGCGCAGCAGGTTGAGCATCACGACGGGACCGGATATGCCGCGAACGAACAGGGCACGGCCGGACTCTTGCGTTGGTTCAAAATAGGTTTGAGTGTTCATGTCAGTTCGAAAAAAGCCTGGCGAGGAATGCTGTCGGCTGGCCTCTGTCTGCCTGGCATCAGCCTTCAGGGCGCAGTTGCGAGGCGTCTGCAGGCCGCAACTCGGTGCAGGCGTCGGGCTCGACCGTCCACATCGAGTTCGACACCCGCCATTCTCCGTCGATCTTCACGAGGTCGAACACGTCCACTCCGCAGTGGCTGGTCTTGCCGTCCTGCCAGAACTCATAGGGCGCCCACACCACGGCGATCGGCCCGCGAACCAGCACCGTTGGAGACCAGTACCGCTCGCGAAGCGTGGGGCCTTCGGCGCGGGCGGGATCGACCCAATAGGAACTCGGCCGGCCAACGATCTCGATGCCGGCGCCCTCCTTGGGTCGCGCCACGTAGGTCATGCCATCGGGCGTCTGCATCGCGGCCATGGTGCGCAGATCCCGGGTGGAGATGGCGCGTACGTATCGATCGAGGGCCGCGAGAACCGCTGACTCCTCGGCGGGTTGGTGGGCGGCTGGGACTGGAGGGGCGGGTTGGGCCAGGGCTGTGGCGGTGGCAAGCAGCATTGCGGCACTACCGACGATGATCGATCGACCCATGCTCGACTCCTTTGAGTGCGCCGATGGACGACAGTCCGAACGGCGAAGCGAGGGCAGTGGTCCGGCGCTTGTACGGCCTAACGCCATTCATCGCGCGTGCGCTTTCGCGCGTCGCACGCATGAGTCCATTAGACGCCGGCGAGTCAGTTGCACCATTGCTGCTCGCATGGCTCACCATCCCCATTCCCATCCATTTGCGTTCCCGGACAGTGCTTTACGAACCAACGTGCCTCTGCGCACGATGTCATCTGAGAGCAATGCGTGCGCCCATCGCATCTGAATGACTGGCTGGCCGTCTCGTCGGCAGTGGATAGTGACGCCGCTGCATTCGTCCCTTGGCGCGAGACGTACGAGTTGTACCCTACAAAGCCGAGCACGATCACTGCGGCGCCCGTAAACATCGAGCCAACCAGACTACGCCCTCGAGCACTCTTCGGTTCCTGGCGCTTCGCTGATGCTTTTTTGGAGCCAGGGCGTTCAATACCCTCAGCGCGTTTCCTCCCATCCGGTGCCGTGCGAATCTCAAACGAAATGGTCTCGCCGATCCGAGGACGCACTCCGTCCCTTGGGAACGCCGAAATGTGCACGAAGATCTCTTCATGGCTCTGAGGAAGAGTGACAAACCCGAAGCCCCTGTCGTCGTTCCACTTCGTCAGCATTCCGTGCGTTTTCATTCTTTCGTCTATCGCTCACGCTTGCCGGCGCGCTGAAGGCTGGCACGACCTTCGCACTGCAAAGTGCGTGACAGGCCATGCGCGTCCCAGTTCAGCGCGTGGTCAGGCGGCCACTTCCACATACTCCACCTTGCTTGATGGAGGAGGGATGGGCGAACCGTCCTCACGCAACCCATCCAGGTGAAATTCGATGGCTTCACGGATCGCCGCTTCCGTTTCCGCAAGGGTGGCCCCAGTAGCAACGCAGCCGGGAAGATCCGGGACGTAGGCTGAGAAGTTCGATCCCGCGTTTTCGATGACGACGGCGTAGCGCATCGCAGTTACCTTAGTTTCGCTTCAGACCGGCCTGCTTGAGAATACTGTTGAGCGTGCCCGGGGCCAAATCGTCGCTGGGCTTTCCCGGAACAGTTACGCGGCCGGGCTTCGCAAGGTGCTTGAATTGACGATGACTCCCGCGAGTTGCGACCAAGGACCAGCCGTTTGCGCGCAGAAGTCGGAGCAGCTCTTTCACCTTCATCCGCCAACGCTAGGGTTGGTGTGCCGCTCCGTGAATGTTCGAATGCTGCGCGAATCGCCAGATTCGCCGCCTAACAACAATTAGGTGGGAACAATTGGCCGCCGGTCTGCGGAAATAAGTTCCGCCAAAAACACGCACTCGTGCCGCATAAGTTGACGTTCCACCTCCCAACCCTTTGATCCGACAGCACCACCGAGCGGCAAACCCGTCAATTAATGGCCCGCCACATATACGTCACATCTGGCCAACGGCGGCGCTCCGCCGTACCGACCGAAGCGGCACTCAGCGCCCGCCTCCCCTCATCACCACCCGCGCCGCATTCCTCCCGCTCGCCCCGCTGATCCCGCCGCCCCCGTGCACGCCGCTGCCGCACAGGAACAGCCCGTCCACCGGCGTGCGGTGATCCGACCACCCGGGCAGCGGTCGCATGAAGAAGATCTGGTCGAGGATCAACTGCCCGTGGTTCAGGTCGCCCTCGGCCAACCCCCAGCCCTGCTCGAGATCGAGCGGCGTGATGGACTGCACGCCGCGGATCGAGTCGCGCAGCGCCGGCGCGTACGACGAAAGCGTGTCGATGGCACGCGTCTCTAGCGTACCCCGCTCGTCCTGCCAGTCGCCCTTCCGCAACGCGCACGCCGCGAACTGGTAGTGCACCGACACCACGGGTCCCGCGGTCGTCACCTCGAGGTACGGCCGCTCGGAAATCTCGCCGTACTTCGACGCGTCGTAGGCCTGCTCGAGGTACTTGAGCGTGGGCGCGACGACGAGCGTGCCCTCGGGCAGGCCGTGCCGGCCGTCGGTCAGCAGGTGCACCTTTGCCACCGAGCCGCGCATGCGGATGGACTGTGCATGCCACACGAACTCGGGTGGCAGCTCATGCGCGCCGACGAGGCCAAGCAGCGTCGTGCGCGGATCGGCGGCGGAGACGACCATCGACGCCGCGATCTCCTCGCCGCCCGCGATACGCACGCCCTGCACCTGCTGCCTGTCGACAAGGATGCGCTCGACCGCCGCGGACGTGCGCAGCTCGCCGCCGCCGGCGCGAACGGCCCCGACCAGCGCGTCGGTGAGCGAGGCGCCGCCGATCGACGGCCGGTGCGCGAGTCCGCCGCGGTTCAGCCAGTTGTGGATCAGCGTGAAGCCGGTCCCCGCCGAGTACGCCCCGAGCGTGACGCCGTGGATCGCTAGCGCCCCGATCGCCGCCCTGAGCGGCTCGGACTCGAACCACTCCTCGGTGAACTCGCGCGCCGACATGGACAGGCTGCGCATCACGCGGAACATGTCCTTGCGGCCGAGCCGGCGCAGTCGCAGCAGCAGCGAGGCGAGCGGCAGCCCGTCGCGCACGAGCTCGCTGCGCAGCATGCGCGGCATGGGCGTGCGGTAGGCCGCGTCGAGGAACGCGGCCGCGCCGTTCATGAACGCGAGGAATTCTGGCCAGTGCGCGGCATCCCGTGCGGAGAGCCTGCCGATCGACTCGAGCGTCGCGGCGTCGCCGGCATCGGTCGTCAGCCGCAGTGAACCGCCGTCCGGTAGCAGCGAGACATACGCGCCGACGCTCGGCGCAGCCGTCCGCAGGCCGTGTCGCTCGAGGTCGAGGTCGCGCACGATGTCGGGCCGCAAGTGGCCGGAAGCGTGCAGCACCGGCGCCTCGACGTCCGGCCACAGGCCTCGCGCGGCGAGCTGGCCGCCCGGCACCTCGGCGCGCTCGAGCACCAGTACCTTGCGTCCGGCCTTGGCGAGGTACGCGGCCGTGACGAGCCCGTTGTGCCCGGCGCCGACGACGATCACGTCATGATTCGCGGCGCTCATCGCCAGTCCTTCAGGATCTCGTGCGCGGCGAGCTTGCCGGCCGCGCCCATCACGCCGCCGCCCGGGTGCGCGCCCGAGGCGCCGAAATAGTAGCCCGGCAGCGGCGTGCGGAAGTCGGCCCACTGCGGCGCGGGGCGCAGGAAGAAGAGCTGGTGCAGCAGCAGCTCGCCGTGGAAGATGTTGCCGCCGGTGATGCCGGCGATGCGCTCGATGTCCTTCGGCGTGATCACCTGCTTGCCGACGATGGCGCGGCGGATGTTGGGCGCGTACCGCTCGAGCGTCGCGATCACCGTCTCACCGAAGGCCTCGCGCTTCGCGTCGTCCCAGCCGCCCTCGATGTCGTAGGGCGCGTACTGCACGAAGCACGAGGCCACGTGGTGCCCGGGCGGCGCCATGTCGCGGTCGATCATCGAGGGGATGATCATGTCGATGTACGGCTGCGAGGAGAATTGCCCGTACTTCGCCTGATCGTAGGCGCGCTCGATGTAGTCGATGCTCGGGCTGATGGAGATCGCCCCGCGGTGCAGCGGCCCCTCGCCCGGCAGGCAGGTGAACTGCGGCAGCTCGGAGAGTGCGATGTTCACCTTGCCCGACGAGCCGCGCACGCGGAAGCGCTCGATCGCGGTCACGAACTCGCCCGGCAGGTGGCGGCGATCCACGAACTGCAGGAAGGTGCGCTTCGGGTCGGCCGCCGACATCACCACCGGCGCCTCGAAATCGTCGCCGTTCTCGAGTGCGACGCCGCAGGCCCGCCCGTCGCGCACGACCACGTGGTCCACCGCCGCGCCGGTGCGGATCTCGACGCCGAGCGCAGTGGCGGAGCGTGCGATCGCCGCGCTCACGCCGCCGGTGCCGTTCTTGGCGAAGCCCCAGGCGCGGAACGCGCCGTCGATCTCGCCCATGTAGTGATGCAGCAGCACGTAGGCCGTGCCGGGCGAGCGGGGCCCGAGGAAGGTGCCGATGATACCGCTCGCCGACTTCGTGCCCTTGAGCGGATCGAGCTCGAACCACTCGTCGAGCAGGTCCGCCGCGGACTGCGTGACGAGCTTGGCGATGCGGTAGATCTCGCGCTCCGACAGGCTCGCGCCGTACTGGCCGAGCTTGAGCAGGCCGCGCAGGTCGCGCCAGGAGAGCGACGACGGGTCGGGCGGCACGAGCCCGATGATGGGCTTGATCGCCTTCGCGGCCCGCGCCATCACGCGCGAGTACTCGTCGGCGGCCTCGGCGTCACGCGGCGAGTGGCGGTAGAGCTCGCGTCGCGTGAGATCGTGGTCGTCCCAGGCTGCGAGGTAGTCGCCGTTGTCGAGCGGCGTCACGGTCGAGGGCAGCGGCAGGATCTTGAGGCCGTGCTTCGGCAGCTCGAGGTCGCGGATGATCTCCGGCCGCAGCAGGCTCACCACGTACGAGAACTCGGTGAAGCGGTAGCCGGGGAAGATCTCCTCGGTGACCGCCGCGCCGCCCACCACCTCGCGCCGCTCGAGCACCAGTACCCTCTTGCCGGCGCGCGCGAGGTAGGCCGCGGCGATCAGTCCGTTGTGGCCCGCGCCGATCACGATCGCGTCGTAGCGGCCGGCGATCACTTGCGCTTCCACTCGGGGTCGTAGAAGGGCAACGCGACCACGGTGGCCGGCGCGTAGCGGCGGTGGTGCTCCACGGTGATCTCGATCTCGACCCGCGTGCCGGGCTCGTAGTGCGGCCGCTCGAGGTGCACGAGCGCGATGTATTTCTTGAGCACAGGCGACCACGTGCTCGTCGAGGCATAGCCCACCTGCCGGCCGTCCTTGCGCACCGGCAGGCTGGCGCGCACGGCCATGGCGGGGATCTGCGGCGGCAGGCCCACCGCGGCATACAGGCGCTCGAGGCCCTCCCAGTCCACCTCGACGCCGACGAGCTTCCAGGCCGATCCCTCGCGCGCCTCGCGCTCGAGCGCGCGCCGGCCGACGAAGTAGCCCGGCTTGTCGAGCGCGACGGTCCAGCCGAGGCCCATCTCGTAGGGCGAGGACTTCTGGCCCGCGATCCAGGCGTGCGTCGCGGCGGTGTAGTCCACGTCCAGCATGAACAGCCCCGCCTCGACGCGCGCCATGTCCATCGCGAGGATGCCGCAGGGGATGGTGCCGAAGTCGTCGCCGGCCGCGAGCAGCGCGTCCCACACGGGCAGGGCGTCCGCGGCGTCCATCCAGATCTCGTAGCCGAGGTCGCCGGTGTAGCCGGTGCGGGAGACCGTCACGGCCTTGCCTGCCAGCACGTTCGGCGCCATGCGGAAAAACTTCAGGCCATCGAGCGGGGTTTCGCAGCAGCGGTTCAGTACCGCGCGCGACTTCGGCCCCTGCAGCGACAGCGCCGCCATCTGGTCGGTGCGCTCGGTGATCGTCACGTCCATGCCGACCGCGTTCATGTGCAGCCAGCGCAGCGAGGGCTCGGCCGAGGTGAGGCGGAAGCTCGCCTCGCCGAGCCGCGTCACCGTGCCGTCATCGAGTAGCTTGCCATCGTCGTCGCACCAGCCGGTGTAATAGACCTGGCCCAAAGCGAGCTTGGCGATGTTGCGCGGGACGATGCGGTCCAGGAGGCGGGCAGCGTCCGGTCCCTCGACCAGGTATTTCATCAGCGGCGAGACGTCGATCAGCGCCGCGTGGTTGCGGATCGCCCAGTACTCGCGCTCGAGGCCGAGGTCGTAGGAGCCCACGGCGATGTGGCCCGCCCAGCGGCGCCAGTTCTGCGGCAGGCACAGCGCGGACGTGCGCGCGTGGAACGGCGTTCGCTTGAGCTGGTAGAGGTCGGCCATCGGCTCAGTCGCGCGCAGCGCCGGCCGTGAGGTCCGCGTGCAGCAGCCGGTGGAAGAGCTGCTCGCCCGCCTCGCGCCGCACCGAGAGGCGCCCGGTATCGTAGGCGCGCGAGGCCAGGCCGCGCTGCACCGAGCGGCAGATGCCCTCGTCCTCGTCCTGCACGCGGTTGGCGACGTCGATCGAGGCGCGGTTGAACTCGCGCGCCGCCTCCGACACGTCCGCGAACCAGAAGTCGAAGATCACCTCGGTCTGGTTCACGCCTCGCGGATAGACGAGGTTCGTGTCCATCACGCCCTGGTACCAGTTGAACATGAAGTTGGGGTAGAACCAGTAGTACATGGCGCGCTCGCCCTTGCGCACCGCGCCGGTCTCGGCCTCGGCGCCGCGCGTCACCATCGGGCTCGACTGCAGGCAGTGGCGAGGGCCGTTCTCGATGGTGTACTTGTGGTAGTCGAGCACGCTGCCGAGGCCCTCGTGCAGGTAGGGCACGTGGTAGCCGCCGTCGAGGTAGTTGTCGACGTACACCTTCCAGTTGCAGTCGAAGACGTAGTGCTTCCGGTCGAACCAGTGGAGTTTCGACAGGTTCAGGCCGCGAACCTGCGCCACCACCTCCGCGCCCAGTGCGTCCTCGAGCGACGGCCCCTCGGCCGCGAGCCGCACGAACACCCAGTTCTCCCAGACCGTCGTGGCGACCGGCACGAGTCCGTTTTCCGACGGGTCGAAATTGCGCACGCCCTCGAACGCGGGCGCCGCCTTGAGGGCACCCTCGAGCGTGTACGTCCAGCCGTGGTAGGGACAGCGCAGCCGCTTCGCGCAACCGGCGGACTCGGTCACGACGGCAGCCGCATGGTGCCGGCACACGTTGAAGAAGCCGCGGAGCACGCCATCGCTGCCGCGCACCACCAGCAGCGGCTCGCCGGCGAGCTCCAGCGTGACGAACTGGCCGGGTTCCTTCACCTGGTCGAGCCGGCAGGCGTACTGCCAGGTGCGTGCGAACACCGTGCCGTGCTCGAGCTCCAGGATGCGCGGGTCGACGTACCACGCGGCCGGGCAGGTGCTGGCCTCCTCGAGCGGGAGGTCGGGCCGGTAGCGATCGAGGAGCTCGGGGACGGTCTGCTTCATGCCGGGCCCGATCAGAACCGCTGGCTGAACCGCAGGCCGATCGTGCGCGGCCGGTTCGGCACATAGTAGGGATTCTCGCCGCAGACGCTCACGGTGCACTGCGCGTAGGTGAACGTCCGGCCGCGCTCGTCGAAGGCGTTGTCCAGGAACAGCGTCAGCGTGTAGTTGCTGCGCGTCAGGTCGGCCGAGAGATCGACGATCGTGTAGGCGTCCTGCTCGCCGAAGGCCTCGCGCTCCTCGCGCTGCAGGTCGGAGTAACTGCTGCCGTTGTAGATCACCGCGCCCTGCAGGCCGGCATCGAAACCGGCGAGCGCGAAGGTGTAGCGGGCCGTCGCGTTGGCCTGGACTTCCGGGCTGATCGGTAGCCGGTCGCCCTCGAACGCCGTCGGCGGCGCGTCGGGATCGGGCACGTAGTCGTCGGAGAGTTCGGTGTCGAGCAGCGACAGTCCGCCCGAAATCATCAGCGAGTCGGTCGCAGCCCACAGCACGTCCATCTCGATGCCGATGATGCGGGCCGATCCCGCGTTGCGGATCACGGTGAGGCCGGCGCCGCTCGGCGGCAGGAACGAATACTGGATGTCTTCCCAGTCCTCGAGGAACACGGCGCCGTTGAGGCGCAGCCGGTTGTCGGCCCAGGTGGTCTTCCAGCCGAGTTCGTAGTTGTTCAGGTAGTCGGACTTGTACGGCGGGACGGTGCCGTTGCGGTTGATGCCGCCCGGCCGGAAGCCCTCGGAGTAAGTCGCGTACACGAGCCGGTCGTCGTCGAAGCGGTACGTGAGGTTGACCTTCGGCACCGTGCCGTTCTCGCTCACCGAGTCATCGAGGTTGGTGCACGGCGACCCGTTGTACTGCCTGTCGGAGAAGCACAGCGCCTCGCCGTAGTTGCCGCTGTAGTTGGCGTTGAAGCCGAAGAAGCCCTGCAGCGAATTCTCGGTGTCGAACCAGCGCAGGCCCACCGTACCGGTCAGCTTTTCCGTGAAGTCGAACGACAGCTCACCGAAGACCGCGTACTCGGTGTCCTCACGCAGCTGGTTGGTGAGCCAGATCGTGTCGGGCCAGCCGGTGACCTCGATCGGGACGTAGTCGTCGCCGTCGAGGAAGCCGCCGAGGCCGCGGATCTGGTAGCGCTGGAAGATCTCGTGCTCCTGCTTCTGGTAGAACAGCCCGCCGACCACGCGAAAACGCTCGTCCTGCGGCGAGGCGAGGCGGATCTCGTGGCTCTGGCGCGTGTAGCCGTCGGTCGCGTGGATGAACTGCGACGGGTCCTGCAGCGGAATGCCCGTGTCGTCGCCCCAGTAGGCGGCGTAGCCGCAGCACTTGTCATAGAAATACGTGTAGTCGGCGTAGTCGGAGTCGATCACCGTGTCGCGCTTGAGATAGGCCCCCGCGTACACCACGTCGAAGTTGCCGATCCGGCCCTCGACCGTCAACGCGGCCTGCCACCACTCGTCCTCGGAGCGCTCCGGGTAGAAGCGCGCGATTTCCAGGTCGCCCACGGCCGGGTCGTAGCCGAAGCTGCCGTTGGCTTCCTGCTTCTGGGCCATCAGCTGCGGCGTGACGGTCCAGTTGTCGTCGAGGTCCACCCGCAGCGCGGCGCGCGCGCCGTAGGTGTCCACGTCGTTGTAGTCATCCTCGGCGCGGGCCGGGCTCAGCGTGCAGCCCGGCGTCGGCTGGTTGTTGTTGACGATGCAGCCGCCCGACGTCGGGAAGGTGCGCGTCGCCTTGACGTTGTCGATGTAGCCCGCGTCGTGCCGTACCCATCCCACCAGGCGGATGGCGGCCTTCTCCGAGATCGGCTGGTTGACGAAGCCCTCGGCGATGTAGCCCGTGCCGCCGTGCGAGACGGTGTTGCCCTCGAGGCCGTACCCGGCCTCGAAGCCCGAGGGGTCGGGCTTGTTGGTGATGATGCGGATCGTGCCCGCCTGCGAGCTCGCGCCGTACAGCGTGCCCTGCGGGCCCGCGAGCGCCTCGACGCGTGCGATGTCGTAGAGATGCACGTCCAGCGAGCCCTGGATCGTGGTGATCGGCTGCTCGTCGAGGTACATGCCGACGCTCGGCGAGGGGCCCGAGTGGTTGTTGTTCTCGCCGCTCGCCACGCCGCGGAAATACGCGAGGCCGAACCCGGGCCCGAGGGTCGTGAACGACACGCTCGGCAGGAACTTGACGTAGTCCGTGAACGCGCTGATGCGCAGTTCCTCGAGACGCTCGGTGCCGATGGCCTGGATGCTGAGCGGCACCGTCTGCAGGTTCTCCTCGCGTTTCTGCGCGGTGACGATGATCTCCTCGAGGCCGCCCGCGGTCTGCGCGAAGGCCGCGGGGAGGCCGGCGAGCAGCATCGGTGCGACCGGCAGGCCGAATCGCGCGCAGCCGCGGAGTTGCATCGCCACGGCATGCCGCAGCGAGCGGGTCGGGTGATCGTTCATTCCGGGAGCCCCCTGTTTGTTGTCCGGCTATTCTGGATGCGTCGGCGACGGCAATTCAATTGGCGGTGCGTCCGGGTAGGCGTCCGTCACGGGACCGAGCGCCTGCACCAGCGGTCCGAGCCAGCGCTCGTAGCGCCGCCAGTGGCCCACCGCCTCGCGGTAGATGGGCGAGCGTACCTGTTCCGAGCTCGCCGTGCGCACCGCCCGCTGGTTTTCGTAGAAGCGCAGGCAGCGCGGGTCGAACGCGAGGCCGCAGTAGTCGAGCAGCCGCCGGACCTCGCCCTCGGTTTCCTCCACCATCCGCTCGTAGATGACACGGTGCACGCGGCCCGGAAGCACGGCATCGACGTGCGCCATGAGCGCGACGTAGTCGCCGTAGTAGCGACCGAGGTCCGTGAGGTCGTAGGTGAACCCCTGGCCCCGGGCGAAGTGCTGCTTGAAGGCCGAAAAGCAGCAGCTCATCGGGTGACGGCGCGCGTCCACGATGCGCGCGTTCGGCAGGATGAGGTGGATGAGCCCGACGTGCGCCCAGTTGTTCGGCATCTTGTCGATGAACAACGGGGCGTCCGTCTTGCGCTGGATGCGGGTCCCGGCGAGGTAACGCTCGCCGAGCGCACGCAGCTCGCCGGGATCGAGGCCGGCAAGGATCTCGGGATAGCCCGGGCCCGACGAGCGTCGCGTGCCGCCCCCGAGCTCCCGGACCAGCGCGAGCAGGTCGGGCAGCTCCATCGTGCCCTCCACGGCCGGGTGGCTCGCGAGGATCTGCTCGACCAGCGTCGAGCCCGAGCGCGGCAGGCCGACGACGAAGATCGGGTCGGGCGCCGGGCTGCCGGATCCGGCCCGCTGCGCGAAGAAATCCCGGGAAAAGAGCGCGCGCGACCGTTCGACCAGCGCGGTGGTGTCGTTCGCGTGGTAGCCGAGCGCGCCGCGGCGCAGCCGGTTCCCGGCCGCGTAGTGCTCGAACGATTCCTCCGGCTCCCCGGCGTCCTCGAGTGCCTTGGCGAGCGCGAAGTGGAAGTGCAGGCGATCCTCGTCCCGCAGCTCGGAGCGAGCGAGCTGGCCGCGCATGGCGGCCACCTCGCCGGGCGCGAAACGGTAGGTCTTCAGGTTGGCGAGGCTCCAGTACGCCTCGCCGAGCGACGGCTCGAGCTCGATGCTGCGGCGATAGGCCTCGATGCTGCGCGGCTGCCGTCCCGCGGTCTTGACGGCATGGCCGTAGCTCATCCAGAGCCGCGCCTGGCCCGGATAGCCGGCGAGCAGGTCCTCGTACACGGCGATTGCGCGGTCGAACTCGCCGAGCCGCGCGAGCACCGCGGCCTCGAGTCCGCGATAGCCGGGATTGCCGGGCTCGCCGGCGAGCAGGCGCTCGACCTGCTCGAGCGCGGCGGCCGACTTGCCCTGCCGATGCAGTACCACCGCGTAGTTGTGGCGCGCCGCCGTGAAGCTCGACGAAAGATCGAGACAGCGCGCGAGCAGGTTCTCGGCGTCGGCGAAGCGACCGAGCCGGGCAGCGACTTCGGCGAACATGCGGATCGCCGCGACGTCGGTCGGGAAGGCCTTGAGATGTTCGCGCAGCAGGCGCTCGGCCTCGGCGATGCGGCCCTCGCAGAGTGCGGCTGCGGGTGCGAGCAGGCGCGGGTCGCGAATCGAGGCCTTGACGTGCGCCGCGTAGGCGACATCCGCGCCGCGCGTGTCGCCCATCGCCGCGAGATGATCGCCGAGCAGCCGCCATGCGCCCCCGAGGTCGGGCTGGATCTGCACGGCGCGCCGCAGTGCCGCCACCGCGGCCTCGCCGCGCCCGGCGGCGCCGAGTGCGACGGCGTGTTCGAAATGCGCCGCGGGCCAGGCCGGCTGCACCTTCACGAGTGACTCGAGGATCTCCAGCGCGCCGGCGAGGTCGCCGCCGGTGCGGCGAGCCCCCGCCAGGACCAGCGTCGCCGCCGGGTGTCCGGGCACGGCCTCGAGGATCGCCAAGGCCTGCTCGGCGGCGAGTGCGGGATCCACCTCGAGCAGGCGCGTGGCGTGATCGAGCGCGACCTCGAGCGTGCCGACCGGCCCGGGCGCGCCGCTCATCGTTCCTCCCCACCGTTGATCGTGCTGGGCAGCAATGAAAGACTCGGCCGCCGGCCTTGTCAAACGAGCGCGTTGGACCGCAAGTCATGTCCCACGATCTGGACCTCGAGCGCGTCATCTGCCCGCTGCACGAGCTCGCCGATCCCGGTGCGAAGGGCTTCACCCGTGGTTCCGGCGACTGGCCGCTGCGCGGGTTCGTGGTGCGGCGCGGCTCGTCCGTCCGGGCCTACGTGAACCACTGCCCGCACGCGGGCTTTCCACTCAATTGCCAACCGGACGCTTTCCTCGCGCCGCACGCGCCGCTGATCCTGTGCGTCATGCACGGCGCGCTGTTCGACATCGAGACGGGTGAGTGCGTTTCAGGTCCGTGCGCCGGCCTCGCGTTGCGCGCGCTGCCGGTGACGATCGAACGGGGCTATGTGATGCTCGACGAGCGCGTGCCGCTCGAGGAGCCGGCAGACCTCGGCCGTTGACTCAGTAGCGGTCGGCCTCGTCCTGCTGGGAATCGGACAATTCGATTTCGGAGTAGCCGCCGACCTCGCCGCGGTCCACGAACTGCAGCGGATCGCCCCAGGTCGCCTTGCCGTTCGGCTCGGCCTCGTACTCGTTCTCGGTGTCCTCGGGCTCGACGTCAACCGAACCCGTCCAGTCCTCGGGGGGCTCGGTCGAGAAGATTTCCTCCTCGCGCCACTCGTCCAGATCGAGCTCCTCGATCGTGCCGTCGAAGTACTGAATCTCGATGGTGCGGTCGTCCGGATCGTTGGCCACTACCTCGAACGAATCTCCACCGGTTCGCCGGTACCACTGGCCGATGACGGGTGCGGGGTTCGGCATGGTCTTCATCCTCTCCGGGCGTCGCTGCGCTGCTATCCTCTGGGTGTCTCTGGTTCCCTTGTAGACCTGCTCGGCGGCGAGTTCAAGTGTCGGAATCTGCGAACACACAATGTTCGACGAACTGGTCAAATTCTTCGTGGTCCTGCTGGTCGTGGTCGAGCCGCTGTCGCTGCTGCCGGTGCTTGCCGGCCTCACCGAAGGCGCCGACGAATCCTACCGCCGGCGCATGTCGTGGAAGGCCGTCGGCATCGCCGCCGTCGTCTCGCTCGTGTTTGCCGCGGGCGGCAGCGCACTGCTGCAACTCCTCGGCATCAGCGTGCACGCCTTCAAGGTGGGCGGCGGCATCCTGCTGTTCCTGCTCGCCATCGAGATGGTGTTCGCGCGGCCCTCGGGAGCGCGCTCGATCACGCCGGGCGAGGACGTCGAGGCGCACCACCGCGGCGACATCTCGGTATTCCCTCTGGCCTTCCCGCTGATCGCAGGTCCGGGCGCGCTCGCCGTGATCCTGCTCGCCTTCGCCGGTGTGCCGCCCGCGTCGCTGCAGTTCGTGGCGCAGGTCGGCGTGATCCTGCTGGTGCTGGCCATCACACTCGCGCTCATGCTCCTGACCGGACCGGTGATGCGCGTCGTGGGCGTCACCGGCGGCGCGGTGCTCGGTCGCCTGCTCGGCGTGCTGCTCGCGGCGCTCGCCTCCCAGTTCGTGCTGGACGGGATCCGCGGCGCTATGTCCGCCTGAACGCGAGGTCCCACACGCCGTGGCCGAGACGCTGGCCGCGGCGCTCGAAACGCGTGATCGGGCGACTTTCGGGCCGCGCCACGTAATCGCCTGCCGCGGAGTCGTTGCGCAACGCAGCGCAGGCGCCGGCCACGGCGAGCATGTGCTCGGCGTAGGGTTGCCAGTCCGTCGCCATGCGGAACACGCCGCCCGGCCGCAGGCGGCTCGTGACCAGCCCGACGAAGTCCGGCTGCACGATGCGGCGCTTGTGGTGCCGCTTCTTCGGCCACGGGTCGGGGAAGTAGAGCAGCACCTCGTCGAGCGAGGCCTCGGCAATGCAATGCTGCAGCACTTCGACGGCGTCGCGGCAGACCACGCGCAGGTTGCGAAGGCCGAGTTCCTCGATGCGAAGCAGCAGGTGGCCGACGCCCGGGCGATGGACCTCGATGCCGAGGAAGTCGCGCTCCGGGTGACCGGTGGCGAGCGCCACCAGCGACTCGCCGTTGCCGAAGCCGATCTCGAGCGTCCGCGGCGCTTCGCGTCCAAAAGCTGCGACGAGGTCGAGCGGTGCGTCGGTGGTCCCGAGGCCGAAGCGCGGCCAAAGCTCGGCCCAGGCGCGCTCCTGCGCGACCGTCATGCGGCCGGTACGTACGACGAAGCTGCGGATGGCGCGCCGGGGCGGGGCATCCGGCGGCGGCGGTGCCGGGGGGTCGTGCTCTGGCGTCATGGCGGGTGAGCGGATAGGGTAGCGAGGCAGGATCGTCTGCCACAAGAATCATACGGGGCCCGGCTGGGCCCGGGAGATCACAATGACGAGTTCCAAAGGCGTGTTCGAGCACCTGGGCGCAGACGCGCAGGCGCTGGTCCGGCGCGCGTGGTGGGTTTTCCTCGTCGGCGGCATTGCGATGGTCGCCTTCGGGGCTTTGGCCTTCATCAACCCTGGGGTCGCGCTGTTCGTGCTGGCGATGTTCTTCGCAGCATCCGTGCTGGTGGACGGCGTGTCGAACGTCATCGGCTCGATCCAGAACCGCGGCAAGGACGGCTGGTGGATCATGCTCTTGATCGGCGCCCTCGGCACGGCCGTCGGTGGCTATGCGCTGCTCAACCCGCCGATCAGCATCCTGGCATTCGTGCTGATCGTGGCGTTCGAGGCGATCCTGCTCGGCGTGTTCCTGGTGATGCTGGGCTACAAGGTGCGCAAGGCGTCGAACCGCGAGTGGATGCTGTACCTGGCGGGCGGGCTGTCCATCCTGTTCGGGGCCCTGGTGCTCGCGAATCCCGGGCTCGGCAGCCTGTCGATCGTCTACGTCATCGCCGCCTGGTCGCTGATGATCGGCGTCCTCAAGATCCTGTTCGCGTTCAAGGCCAGGAACCTTTCGGGACGGATCGCCGAGAAGACCGCGCTGCGCTGAGCGCTCTGCGCCGGGCCGGTGGACGAGAGTCCAGGCTCGTGCCTCAAGCCGTCCGGCCCGCGATGCGCCCGCCGAGCAGGCAGCCACCGAGGAACGTCCCCTCGAGGCCGCGCTTGCCGTTCATGCCGCCACCGCCGAAGCCCGCAGATTCGCCCGCGGCGTACAACCCGGGCAGCGGCTCGCCCGCCCGGTCGAGCACGCGGCAGGCGAGGTCCGTCTGCAGTCCGCCCATACTCTTGCGGCTGATGATGAATTCGCGGATGGCCATGAGCGGGCCGGCCTTCGGGTCGAGGATCTTCTGGAACTTGCAGGTGCGCAGCCGGTCGCCGGTCCAGCGACGCGCGAACTCGATGCGCCGCAACTGCTCGTCGTCGTGGAAGCGCGGCCCGGCGTCGATGCGCTCGTCGTAGCGTACGGCGGCCTCAGTCAGCGCGGCAGGATCCACCGAGCCGTCGCCCACGAGCGCGTTCATCTTCTCGACCAGCGCGGGCAGCGAGTCGGCCACCACGAAGTCGGGGCAGTTGTTCGTGACCTGCTCGTAGAGCCAGTGGTTGCCGCGCAGGATGTCCCGGGCCACGGCGAGCCGCTTCTTGTCGCGGAATGACGGATTGAACTCACCCCCGGAGATGGCGAGTTCCTTGAGCGCGATGCGGCGGTTCAGCAGCTGCCACGAGTACGCGCGCTCCTGCCGGCAGATCTGCGCGACGAGGTCGTGGGTGTCGAACCCGGTGACGAGCGGCATCGGGCCGATGCGCTCGCCGCGCCAGTTGAGCCAGAGCGCGGACTTCGGCGGGACGAGCGACAGGCCGTGCGCGGGCTTGCGCGGCTGCCAGTGATGCACGCCCGCGGCGTAGTTCCACTGCCAGTCGAGGTGGGTGACGTTGGCGCCGAGTTCGGCGGCCGCATCGTGCAGGCGCCCGTCGGCGTACTTGTGCGAGCCGTTGAGGATCGTCTCGGGCGGGCGGCCCCAGTCGGCGTGCCAGTGCTGCTTCACGCGGTCGATGTCGCCGTTGATGCCGCCGGAGGCGATCACCACGGCTTCGGCTGCCGCCTCGAATTCCTCCCCGGAGTCCTCGAGCCGGCCGCGGCAGCCGGTCACGACGCCGTTGGTGGTCACCAGCGATTCGACGCGATGACCGAAGCGCAGCTCGAGCAGGTCCCTGCGCGGATGCGCGAGCAGGTGGCGGTTCAGCACCACGGCGAGCTCGTGCCCCGTGCCCCAGACGATGTGCCAGCGCGGCACCGAGTTGCCCGGCGTGTGCAGGCCGCGCTCGACCCACAGCGGCATCGGCATGAATTGCACGCCGAGGCCGCGCAGCCAGTCGAAGATCTCCTCGTTGGCGCGCTGCACGTAGGCCTCGGCCCAGGCGCGCGGCCAGTGGTCGTCGGGCCCGAACTCGGCGAAGGCGTGCCAGTCGCGCAGGCCCTGCTCGGCGCCGTCGCGGATGCCGTAGCGGCGCTGCAGCGGCGTGCCGGCGAACCAGATGCCGCCGAAGCTCTCCTTGGCGAGCGCGCCCATGTTCGCCTCGACGTCGCGGTCGAGCAGCAGCACGCGCCGGCCTCGCCCAAGCAGCTCGATGGCGGCGGTGACGCCGGCGATGCCAGCACCAACGACGATCACGTCCGTCGCATTCCCTGCCAAGGGTCAGCCCTCCGGAACGGGCGTCAGGTCGGCCTGGCGCAGGGCTTCGGCCGAGCCTACCCCCATGCGCTTCACCAGCAGCATGGCTTCGCCGATCGGCATGTCGAGCGGACGAACCCGGTCCGAAGGCATGTACATCACGTTGCCTGCCATGGGCGTGGGGGCCTGCGGCAGGAAGACTGCGGTCCAGTCGGCGCGCATCTCCTCGAGCACGTAGCCGATCTGCCAGCCGCCCTCGATGCTCACGAGCGCCGGCCTGATGCCGCTTGCGTCCTCGACCTGTGCGAGGCCGTCGGCCATGGTCTTCATCATCCGGTACTGTGGCAGGCCGCCGAGCAGCGACTCCTCGAACCAGCGCACCGCAGCGCGGCCGGTGTCGGTGCGCGCCACGAGGCCGGCGAGGAAGGCGATCAGAAGCAGGACCAACGCAGCAACGACGCTGGCGAAGGCCACCCCGGCGATCTCGTGAACCGGGAACCTCGCCGCGATCGGCGCCGCGAACTTGCCGACCAGCCCCATCGCCTGCCCGAGGATCATCAGCAACAGGACCACCGGCACGAGGAACAGCAGCCCGCCGACGATCGTAGTCTTCAGGAACTCGTTGAATGTCCGCATATGTCTTGCTCCCGCCGGGTTGCCCATCATCAGGTGCCCGGCTGCAATATGACCACCACCTCGATCTCCCCGCCGTCGCGCAGCACGTTGAGCGAGGCGGGCTCGCCGGCGCGGTACTCGTCGAGCCGGCCGAGCAGCTCTCCCACGCTCGTGACCCGCCGCCCCGCGACGCCGACGATCACGTCGCCCGGCACGAAGCTGCCGTCGTCGTCGATGCGTGCGCCCCGCAGCCCGGAGGCCTCGGCGGCGGACCCGGGCGTGACACGCAACACGAACACGCCCTCCGTGCGCGTCATTGCGACGATCCTGCGGTTGATCCGTTCGTCGATGTCGATGCCGAGCACCGGACGGACATAGCGTCCCTGGCTGATCAACTCGGGCACGACCCGGTTGACGGTGTCCACCGGAACGGCGAAGCCGATGCCGACCGATTCGCCCGTGGTGCTGAAGATGGCGGTGTTGATGCCGATCAACCGGCCGGCGGAATCGAGCAGCGGGCCGCCGGAGCTGCCGGGGTTGATGGCGGCGTCCGTCTGGATCAGGTGCTCGATCGTCTGGCCGGAGTCGCTCGGCAGCGAGCGGTCGAGCGCCGAGATGATGCCGGTGGTCAGCGTCCAGTCGAGGCCGAACGGGTTGCCGATGGCGAACACCTTCTGCCCGACCTTGAGGTCCTCGCTGGTGCCGACGGGCACCGGTGGCGGCCGCTTGAAGTCGACGCCGATGCGCAGCACCGCGATGTCGTGGGCCGGGCTCACGCCGGCGAGGCTCGCCTTGTAGTCGCGGCCGTCGGCGAGCCGCACCGTGGCCTCGCTGGCGCCCTGGATGACGTGGAAATTCGTGACCACGTGGCCGGCGTCGTCCCAGATGAAGCCGCTGCCAGAGCCCCGCGGCACCGAGAGGACGTTGCGCGACCAGAAATCCTGCACCTGGCGGCTGGTGGAGATGAACACCACGGAGTCGCGCGCCCGCTCGAACAGCTCGATGGTGGAGAGTTCGTCGGCCGCGAGGTCGCCGCGCGCCAGGACGGCCCGAGGGGCCGCGTCGCGGTCGCGGCCGCCGAACCAGTCGCCCGTGCCGGACAGGCTGCGCCACAGCCCCACCGCCAGGAAGACCAACAGCCCGAGGAGGACCAGCCGCACGAGGAAGCGATCGCGCATGGGCATGGGGGCGGGCTCAGGGCGCCGCGATCAGCCAGCCCTCGAGTCGCTGCCGGTACTCCGGGGGCAGCGCGGCCGTGCCCTGCGCATCGGCGTAGACGAGCACGGCCTCGGACACGCTGACGCAGGCGCCGTCCTGGAACATCGCCATGCCGTAGCGAAACGAGGAGCGGCCGATGCGCAGCACGCCGACGCCGACCTCGAGCATGCCCGGATAGGTCGCCTCGCGCAGGTAGTCGATCGACTGGTGCGCGATCAGGATCCGCTCGCCGGTGGCCGTGGGAATGCTCTTGCCGCCCATCACGATCATGGTGGCCGAGACGCGCGCTTCCTCGTAGTACTGCGCCATCGCGACGTTGTTGATGTGCCAGAGCGGATCGACGTCCGCGTAGCGGGCGAGGATCCGCACCTTGAGGGGGTAGCGCTCGGAATCGAGGCGGAAGGGCTCGACGTGCACCATGGGACACCGTCAGGTCGTTGGCACCATGATACGTCGGTCCTAGCGGATCGACTTCGCCTTTCCATTCAACGATTTGTGAAACAGTCAGGCGCCGGTCGGGCGACTCGGGCATACTGCGCGCCAAGTTTGCCGCCGCGCAGTCCGGTCTGCGCCCGAGGTTCTACGGCGAAGGGCTCTGCCCCTTCCCTCGCGGCTCCTCCTGCAGACTCATCGTGGTCTGCATTCCGCACCCCCGATCCTGTCATTGAATCAATGACGCTTCGTCCGGTTCCCGCTCGCGCGGGGGAAGCGCACGGTATCCATACATGTCTTTCGATCAACTCGGCCTCTCGGCCGAACTCCTGCGTGCGGTCCAGGAACTGGGCTACGTCGTCCCGACGCCCATCCAGCAGCGCGCGATTCCCGCCGTCCACGACGGCCGCGACCTGCTGGCCGCCGCCCAGACCGGCACCGGCAAGACGGCGGCTTTCGCGCTGCCGCTGCTGCAGAAGCTCAGCGAGGAGCAGCCCAATCCGCGCGGCTCGCGCGCACCGCGCCTGCTGGTGCTGGTACCCACGCGCGAGCTCGCCGCCCAGGTGGGCCAGTCCTTCGAGGACTTCGGCCGCCACCTGCGCCAGCGCACGATCCTGGTCTTCGGCGGGGTGAGCCCGCGCCCGCAGATCGATGCGCTGCGCCAGGGCGTGGACATCATCGTCGCCACGCCCGGGCGCCTGCTCGACCACATCAACGAGCGGGTTGTGGACCTCACGAAGGTCCGTCACCTCGTGCTCGACGAGGCCGACCGGATGCTCGACATGGGCTTCATCCGCGACATCCGCCGCGTGCTCGCGGTGCTGCCGAAGCAGCGCCAGAACCTGCTGTTCTCGGCGACGTTCTCGGACGAGATCCGCACGCTCGCGAACGGGCTGCTGCACGACCCGCTCACCGTCGAGGTCGCAGCGCGCAACGCCCCGGCCGAGCTCGTCGAGCACCGCGTGCACCTCGTGGAGCAGGGCGAGAAACGCGCCGTGCTCAGCCACCTGCTGCGTGAGGGTGCCGCGACGCCCCAGACGCTCGTGTTCACGCGCACCAAGCACGGCGCCAACCGGCTCGCCGAGCAGCTGTCGAAGGACGGCATCGAGTGCGCGGCCATCCACGGCAACAAGTCGCAGAACGCGCGCACCAAGGCGCTCGCCGACTTCAAGGACTACAAGGTGCAGGTGCTGGTCGCGACCGACATCGCCGCGCGCGGGCTCGACATCAGCGAGCTGCCGCAGGTGGTGAACTACGAGCTGCCGCACGTCCCCGAGGACTACGTGCACCGCATCGGCCGCACCGGCCGGGCCGGCAGCACCGGCCAGGCGCTGTCGCTCGTGGCGACCGACGAGAAGGACCGACTGCGCGCCATCGAGCGCGTGCTCGGCCGCAAGATCAGCGTGCTGCCGCTCGACCGCTCGGGCATCCGCATCCCGGTGGAGCGCCCCGTGCAGGCCCAGGCGGCGGTCGCGCAGGCACCTCGTGCGGCGCGCCCGACCTACGGGCAGCAGCGCGGCCACGGGCAGGCGCAGGCCGGCCACGCCCGGCGCGGTGGGCGGGGGCGGGGACGCTAACCCCGGTCCTGCAGCCACTCGTGCAGCTGTGAGTACACCTCGGCGCGACTGAGCAGCTCGAGGTGCCCCATGCCGTATCCGACCCACTGACGGTCCTTCGGGATCGCCAGCGTGCGCTCGCGTTCGGCGTGCCGGCCGAGTGCACTGTCGAGCGGCACCAGGCCGTCGCCGACCAGTCGCTCGGCGAGCACGCTGCGCCGGGCCGCGAGCGTCGCGGCCGCCGCATAGCACTTCACGCCCGCGGGCAGCGGCACGACCTCGTGCGCGCCCGTCGTGATGCTGCCGTGGCGCAGGTCGGTGATGCCGGCGCTGCGTGTCTTGCCGATGCGGGTGAACGGGGCCGAGTACGGGCTCACCTCAAGCACGTAGTCGAGCCTGTGGCCGCCGCGCTCGAGCGGCGAGCCGTGGTGCGGCGTGCCGAGGAAGACGAGCTTCCCGAGGTACTCGAGCCAGCCGTGCCCGGCCTCGCGGCCGTAGTGGCAGGCGCTGCGGGCCACGAGCCCGCCCATGCTGTGCCCGAGGATCACGAGTTCCTCGACGGGTCGCGGCCAGCTCGAGACGAGCCTCTCGAGCATCGCCGCGAACTCGCGCCCGTTGTGGCCGATGTGCTGGCCCGTGTTGTAGCGCAGGTAGAGCGACGTGAACCCGAGCTCGTCGGCGAGCGTCGCACCGTGATCGTGGCCCTCGCGCGTCCAGTGGCGCTCGTTCAGGCACAGGCCGTGCACCATCACGAGGATCCGCCCGCCCGGCGCTGTGTTGTCGTCCCTGCCGAAGGTGCCCGGCAGGTTGTCGAGGTCCAGCGGGCGGCCGCGGTAGCGCAGCCCCATCTCGATCGCGAGCGGGTTGCCGGTGCGGACGAGGTAGTCGCCGAACACGCCGTTCACGGACGAGACGAATGCGTCGCGGACCGGCGTGGACTCGCCTTCGGGAAGCAGCGCCACGACCGGTGCGAGGCCGAGGTCGATGCCCCGGCCGATCAGTCGCACGCTGCCCTGGATGCTGCGGTACACGAACCCCGTGATGCCGCGCGTGGATCCGGGTTCGGCGCGTCCGACCGGCATGGGCAGCACCTGGATCGTACGGTGCATCTTCTCGACGATCCCGGCGACGCCTGCCGTGGCGTCGAAGGCCATGCGGGCGGCGCCGCGCAGATCAGACAGGTGGGTTCGGGTGGGTCCGGGCATGGGCGTGTCCTCGAGGGTCGCCGCTCGCGGCGTCAGGCCGGTGCTTCGCCGGTCGGAGACGCTACCTCGTCCGTTTCCGCCAGCAGGAAGTACTCCCGGCCGAGGGCATCGGTCACTCGGGCCAGCTCCGCCTGGAGCTCGTCGAGACCCTCGTGCAGGCCGCGCGCGATGAGATCCACGGCGGTGTCTTCCGCCAGCGAGGCCGCCAGCTTGCGCAGCAGCCCGGAAGCGGCGCGCTTCGCCGTGTGGCCGTACTTGAGGCGAAGCTCGCCGAGGTGCTCGTTCGCCACGAGCACGCTCGCGGCGACGGAGCGCGGGAAACGCTGGTCGAACACCAGGAACTCGACGACCTTGGGCGGCGACATGCTCTGCGGATTCACGCGCCTGAAGGCGTGGAAGCCGGCTGCCGAGCGCAGCACCGTGTTCCACTGCGCCTCGTCGATGGGCGATCCCACGTCGCTCGGCTGCGGCAGCAGCACCTGGTACTTGACGTCCACGAGGCGCGTGGTCTGGTCGGCGCGCTCGATCGCGCGCCCGAGCTGGTGGAAATACCAGGACTCGTCGCGGTAAAGCGTCTCGGCCGTGATGCCGCTGTGGGTCTGGCAGGACTCCTTGATGTAGCTGCACAGCCGGTTGAGGTTCTCGGCCCGCAGGTCGGGGCGGCGCAGCCGGGAGAGCCGGTTGTGGAAGCCGTTCAGCTGCACCCACATCTCGGTGGAGATCAGCGGGCGCAGCGCACGCGCATTCTCGCGCGCCATGCGGACGTTGCTGAGCACCGAGTTCGTGTTCTGGTCGTCCAGGATGTAGTAGTGGAGGACGGCGTCTGCGCTGGGCTTGCGGCCCGTGGCGCGGAAGTTCAGTTCGTCACCGTACAGGCGCAGCACGGATTCCCAGTCGTGCTCGCCCCGGGCGTTGCGGCTGAAGGTCTCGTTCACGTCGAGGATGCGCGCGGTGCTGTTGGCCCGCTCGACCTGGCGGGCCAGCCAGAAGATGGATTCCGCGTGCCGTGCGAGGAGGTTATTCAAGGACCCAGGTATCCTTCGATCCGCCGCCCTGCGACGAGTTGACGATCAGCGAGCCCTTGCGCAGCGCCACGCGGGTGAGCCCGCCGGGCAGCACCCAGGTCGAGCGGCCCGTCACGGCGAAGGGGCGCAGGTCCACGTGCCGGGGCTCGATGCCGCTGCGCGTGACCGTCGGGCACACCGACAGCTGCACCACCGGCTGGCTGATGTAGTTCCCCGGGTCCGCCCGCAGCTTGTGGCGGAACTCCGCCAGCGCCTTGCGGCTCGCGTGCGGCCCGATGAGGATGCCGTAGCCGCCCGACTCGCCGACCGGCTTGACCACCAGCTCCTCGAGGTTCGCGAGCGTGTACTCGAGGCCCTCGCCCTCGCGACAGATGTGGGTCTCGACGTTCGGCAGGATCGCCTCCTCGTCGAGGTAGTAGCGGATGATTCGCGGGACGTAGGCATAGACGGCCTTGTCGTCTGCGACGCCCGTGCCGACCGCGTTCGCCAGCACCACGTTGCCGGAGCGGTAGGCGCGCATGAGTCCCCGCACGCCGAGCATGCTCGCCGGGTTGAAGGCCTCCGGGTCGAGGAAATCGTCGTCGATGCGCCGGTAGACGACGTTCACCCGCTGCAGGCCGCGGGTGGTCTTCATGAAGACGCGGTCGTCGCGGACGATGAGGTCGCGACCCTCGACCAGGGTCACGCCCATCTCGCGGGCGAGGAAGACGTGCTCGAAATAGGCGGAGTTGTAGACGCCCGGCGACAGCAGCACGACGGACGGATCCTCGCCGATGCCCGAGGCGAGCTCGGTGAGCTTTCCGGCCAGTCGCTGGCCGTAGTTGGAAACCGAACGCACGCCGATGTTGCGCATGAGATCCGGGAACGCCCGCTGCGTCAGGTGGCGGTTCTCGACCACGTAGGACACGCCCGACGGGGTGCGCGCATTGTCCTCGAGCACGCAGAAGCGGCCGTCGGCGCCGCGGACGATGTCCACGCCGCAGATGTTTACGTAGCTGCCGAAAGGAACCTTGAGCCCGCGCATCTGCGGCCGGTAGTTCGCGTTGCCGAGCACGAGGTCGGCCGGCACGATCCCGTCGCGCAGGATCTTCTGCTCGTGGTAGACGTCCTCGATGAAGCGGTTGATCGCCGTGACCCGCTGGATCACCCCGCGCTCGATCGTGTCCCACTCGGCCGCCGACAGCACGCGCGGGATGACGTCGAACGGCAGGATGCGGTCGATCTGCTCGCGGCTCGTGTAGACGGTGAAGGTGACGCCGAGGTTGTAGAGCTCGCGCTCCGCCGCCTGCGCCCGCCGGCGCAGCTCGGCGAGGCTCAATCCGTCGAGCCGTTCACGCACGGTGCGGGTGTGCAGTGCCGGCTGCTTCGGGCCACCGAAGACCTCGCAGTAGAAGCCCCCGGAGTCGTAGGCTCCGAGCAATCCGGCGGATCCGCGCTGCGTCATGCCCGTTGCTGCTCCTCGGTCGGCTGGGCGGCGGCTGGCGTCACGTCCACCGCGACCTCGACGTCGTGGTCGCCGCCGCCGAAGATTACCCCGTTTATCGGGCTGATGTCCCCGTAGTCCCGGCCCCAGGCCAGCGTGACGTGCTCGTCCCGGACGAGCGCGTCGTTGGTGGGGTCGAGGTCCACCCAGCCCGCCTCGGGGCACCACACCGAGATCCAGGCGTGGGAGGCATCGCTGCCGACGAGTTTCTGCTGGCCCGGCGGGGGCCGGGTCAGCAGGTAGCCGCTCACGTAGCGCGCCGGGAGTGCGAGCGCACGCAGGCAGGCGAGTTCGAGGTGGGCGAAATCCTGGCAGACGCCGCGCCGCAGCCTGAACACCTCGTCCACCGGCGTCGAGACGTCGGTCGCGGTGCTGTCGTAGCGGAAATCCCCGTGGATGCGCCGCGTCAGGTCGCGGGCCGCCTCGATGACGGGCCGGCCCGGCGTGAACGAGTCCCGTGCGTAGGCGGCGAGGTCGGTCGTGGTGCGCGTGTAAGGCGAGTCGAACGCGAACTGCAGCGTCGAGATGCCATCGGGCGATGGATTGCGCTCGAGTTGCCCGAAGATCCGGTCCCAGGGTGTCGTTTGCGACGGTTCGCGCGGCGGCGGCGCGGCAACGTCGATCCGCGCGCGCGCCTCGATCACCAGCTGCTCGTGCTGCTCCTGGATGGTCAGGTACGTGACCGGATTGCCGAAATAATCCAGGGAATCACTTCGCACCGCCGGCTGCGGCGACACCTCGATCGAGGATTCGTGCAGCACCTGATGGTCGCAACGGCGGGGTCCAAGCCGCAGCACGTGGTGCGAGATCGACACCGGCTGGCTGTACCGGTACGTGGTGCGGTGCCGTACGTCGTAGCGCATGCGACTCAGCGGGACGCGGCGCCGGCAGCCGAGACGGTACGGCCATCGTCCGCATGGCTGAAGTAGGTGCGCGCGATGTCCGGCGTCAGGCGCGCGAGGTCCTCGGCGATGCCCCCGAGCAATGCCTTGAGCCCCGGTCGGTCGCCGAGCCGGCTCTTGCGGGACAGGCCGTCGATATCCGCGAGGCGCAACTCCGCGAGCAACCCGTGCACGATGCGTTGAGCGTTGCCGCCCGCGGGCTCCGCGACCGAGCGCGGCAGGCGTTCGAGGTGCGCGGCCAGGGCCTCGAGCTGAAAGGCGACCGAGCGCGGGTTGGCCTCGTCGAGCAGCAGCAGGTCCAGCACGGGCGCGAGCTGTGGCGTGAGCAGGTAGCGCGAACGGTAGGTCATGAAGCTGTCGGCGATGTCGAGCACCAGGATCAGGCTACCGTCGTCCTCCGGGTCCTCCGCGGTCAGCAGGCAACCGAGCAGCGCGGTCATCTGGACGCTGCGCTCGATGCGACGACCGATGTCGAGGAAGCGCCAGCCGAAGCTGCGCGTCATGTTCTCGGTGCCCATGCCGCTGAAGGCCGCGAGGCGCTGGATGCCCTGGTCGAGCGGGCCGAGGACGCCGGCCACCTGCGAGCGTCGCGGCGGCACCGCGAGCCCCGGACGGCGCGCGAAATCGTCCGGCTGCAGGCCGTGCAGGATGCGCCAGGAATCCCCGGACAGCCGCTCCCGGCTGAGCGACGCGGTGCGGCCGAGATCGCGCAGCGTGCGCCGCAGTCCGTAATCGCGGTCCGCGTCGAACACCAGCTCGCCGAGCTCGCGTTCGAGGCCGGTGCGGATTCCGGCGTCGAGCTCGGCCTGGTCCGGCGGCGCGATGCCGGCCTTGGCGAACGTGGGACGCAGCACGCGATCGATGGCGAGCAGGTCCTCGCTGGGCCGGTCGTCGTCGACGAGGCGCAGGATAGACGCGCGCACCTGGCGCATGATCGCCTCGGCCCTCTCGACATTGCGTCCAAGCCAGAACAGGTTGTCGGCAGTACGGCTCGGAAGTTCGCGGGCCGTCCGCCGCAACTCCACTGCTCCAGTGCGTGTTCGCCGGGGCCTGGTCGCTCGCGAGGAGGTGTCCGAAAGAATCCAGGTGTCCTTGCCATCGCCGAAGCGCCCGAAGTCGAAGGCCTGCCCGGTGTGCGGCGGGCAGAGCCTCGCGAGCCCGCCCGGCATCACCGCGTAGCCATCGGCCGACGCCGCGACGAACACCCGCAGCGCGAACGGCACCGGCCGCAGGCCCTGCGGGCCGATCACCGGCACCGTGGACAGGCGCATCGGCTCGCGCGCGAGGTAGGCGAAGCCCCGATCGGCGATCCGCTGCTCGGGGCCGCCGACCTGCCAGGCCTCGGGGCCGTCGGGATTCTGCGTGCCGGGCTCGCTGGCGCCGCGGTAGAAGACGTCGCGTGTTTCCAGCTGGCCGAGATTTCGCAGCACGTACTCGCGTGCCTCGTCCTGGCCGCACCACCAGGTCGCGAGCGACGGCAGCTGCAGTTCCTCCTGCAGCAGCGTCCGGCACAGCCCGGGCAGGAACGGCATCAGGCCCTCGGTATCCGCGAGACCGCTGCCGAGCGCGTTCACCACGCTCACCGTCCCGGCGCGCACGGCGTCGACGAGGCCCGGCACCCCGTGCGGCGAATCGCTGCGCAGCTCGAGCGGATCGCAGGAGGCCGCCTCCACGCGCCGGATGATGACGTCCACCGGGCGCAGCCCCTCGAGCGTCTTGAGGAACACGCGGCTGTCGCGCACCGTGAGATCGGCGCCCTCGGCGAGCACGTAGCCCTGGTAGCGCGCCAGATAGGAATGCGCGAAGTAGCCGGAGGTGGTGGGCCCGGCCGTCAGCACGATGATGCGCGGATCCTCGCGGCCGGTGAGCGCGACGTGGCCGTCGTGGACCGACTGGAAGAAGCCGGCGAGCTGCTGCACGCGATTGGCGACGAACTCGTCGGGCAGGCAGTTGCGCAGCGCGATGCGGTTCTCGAGGGCGTATCCGCCGCCCACCGGGGACTCGCAGCGGTCCTTGATCACCCACCACCTGCCGTCCGGTGCGCGCCCGACGTCGGCGGCGTAGTAGTGCAGGCGCCTGCCCTTGCTCACCGGCACGCCGTGGCAGGGCCTGAGGAACTGGGGATTGCCGAGCACCAGCGGCGCCGGCAGGTGCCCGTCCAGCATCAGGCGCTGCGCGCCGTAGCAATCGTCGAGCACGGCGTCGAGCAGCCGCGCGCGCTGCACGAGGCCCGCCTCGAGGCGGCGCCAGTCCTCCGCCGAGATGAGCAGCGGCAGCGCGTCGAGCCGCCACGGCCGCTCGGTCGCATAGCCCTGGCCGTAGATATTGTGGGTGAGCCCGTTCTCGTAGAGGATCCGCTCGACGCGCTTCCAGCGCGAGTCCATCTCGACGCGGCTCAGCAAGCGCAGCGCATCGACGAGCTTCTGCCAGTGCGGCCGGATCTGGCCGTCGGCCGACTTCATCTCGTCGTACGTGCCGGGGAGGGACCGATAGGCGTCGAACAGCGGAGCCAGCGTCTGGTCCATCGGCCCCGGCAGCGACTCGGTCTGGGTATTCAAGCGGGGCGTTCCTCGCCGGGCACGGCGCGGCGCATGTCGAGCGTCAGCGGAAACTCGGGGTTCGGTTCCTCGGCCGGCAGCCGGACCGGACCGGGCGAATGCCCGAGTTCCGAGAATCGCGCCAGCCGCCGGCTTTCCGCCTCGTAGGAATTCACGGGAAACGTCTCGTAGTTGCGGCCACCGGGGTGTGCGACATGATACGTGCACCCGCCGAGCGAGCGCCCCGACCAGCGGTCGAGGACCTCGACCACCAGCGGCGCGTGCACCGGGATCTCCGGGTGCAGGCAGCGCGCCGGCTGCCAGGCGCGGAAGCGGACGCCGCCGACCGCCTCGTCCGCAGTCCCGGTGGCGCGCAGCGGCACGCGCCGCCCGTTGCAGGCGACGAGGTGACGCGACTCGGTGAGCCCGCGGACGCGCACCTGCAATCGCTCGAGCGAGGAATCGACGTAGCGCGCGGTGCCGCCGACCGAGCCTTCCTCGCCGAGCACGTGCCAGGGCTCGAGGGCCTGGCGCAGCTCGAGCTCGACGCCGCCGCGCTCGACCGCGCCGTAGCGCGGGAAGCGGAACTCGAAATGCGGCGCGAACCAGTCGTCCTGCAGCGCGAAGCCCGCCTCGCGCATGTCGCGCAGCACGTCGCGGAAGTCCTGCCAGACGAAGTGAGGCAGCATGAAGCGGTCGTGCAGCGCCGTGCCCCAGCGCACCATCGGCTGCGAATAAGGCGTGCGCCAGAACCGCGCGATCAGTGCCCGCAGCAGCAGCTGCTGCGTGAGGCTCATCTGCGCGTGTGGCGGCATCTCGAAGGCGCGGAACTCGACGAGGCCGAGGCGACCGGTGGGGCCGTCGGGCGAGTACAGCTTGTCGATGCAGATCTCGGTGCGGTGGGTGTTGCCGCTCACGTCGATCAGGAGGTTGCGCAGCAGGCGGTCCACGCGCCACGGCGGCACCGGCTCGCCCTCCGCCGGGCGCTCCATCTGCCGGAACGCGATCTCGAGCTCGTAGAGTCCGTCGTGGCGCGCCTCGTCCACGCGGGGCGCCTGGCTGGTCGGCCCGATGAAAAGCCCCGAGAAGAGAAACGACAGCGACGGGTGGTTCTGCCAGTAGGCGATCAGGCTGCGCAGCAGGTCGGGACGGCGCAGGAACGGGCTGTCTGCCGGCGTCGCGCCGCCCACCACCACGTGGTTGCCGCCGCCGGTGCCCGTGTGCCGGCCGTCGATCATGAATTTCTGGGCGTCGAGACGACTGAGTCGGGCCTCCTCGTAGAGCGTGGAGGTGATCGCCTTGAGCTCGTTCCAGTCGCGCGCGGGGTGCACGTTGACCTCGATCACGCCCGGGTCCGGGGTGACCTTGATGACGTTGAGCCGCTCGTCGGCGGGTGGCGTGTAGCCCTCGACGTGGACGGGTTGCCCGATCCGGGCCGCGGTCTCCTCGACGCAGCCGATCAGCTCCACGTAGTCGTTGGCCGTCTCGGTCGGCGGCAGGAACACGCACAGCCGGCCGTCGCGCGGCTCGACGGCGAGCGCGGTGCGCACGACGCCGTCGGCCCCTGCCTTGCCGCCCTGTTCCACGAGCTGCTGGCGGACGTCGGCTGCACCGGATACCTGCTGGATGCTGCGTTGCTGATCGACGTCGGACGGCGTCGGTGGCACCGGTGGCACCGGTGGCAGGGGCGCCCGCGGCGCGAAGGGATCGGCGGGGATGAAGTACGGATAGTCCTCGCTCGGCACGTGCGGGAGCGAGTCGAGCGGCAGCCGGAAGCCAATCGGCGAATCGCCTGGCACGAGGAAGAGGCGGCCGCGCCGGGTCGTCCAGCGCTCGCTGTACCAGGCCGCCTGGTGCGGCGCGTTCCAGCGCTGCAGCGGCAGCACGTAGCCCACGGGACTGGCGAGGCCGCGCTCGAACACCCGCGCCAGACGGGCACGTTCCTCGGGATCCTCGAGCTTCGACTCGAACGGGTCGACGTTGTCGGGCAGACGCTGCTCGCGGGTCAGGTAGGGCACCGGGTCCTCGTAGGCCGGCAGCGCTCGATCGGCCGCCACCCCGAGCGCCTCGGCGAGCGCCTCGGTGAATGCCCTGGCGTCTTCGAGGGTGGAGCTGCCGGGGTCATCCTCCTGTGCGATCAGGCGGGCGTCGCGCCACAGCGGCTGGCCGTCGCCGCGCCAGTAGAGTGCGAAGGCCCAGCGCGGCAGCGACTCGCCGGGGTACCACTTGCCCTGCCCGAAGTGCAGCAGGGCGCCGGGCGCGAAGCGGTCGCGCAGGCGCTGGATCAGCCGCGCCGCGAGCACGCGCTTGTGGGGCCCGAGCGCAGCCGTGTTCCATTCCGGTGAGTCCACGTTGTCAATGGACACGAACGTGGGCTCGCCGCCCATGGTCAGCCGCACGTCGGCCTCGGCCAGCTGCTCGTCCACGGCCTGGCCGAGCGCGTCGATCGCCGACCACTGCCCGGGGGCGTAGGGCCGCGTGACCCGCGGGCTCTCGACGATGCGCTCGATGTGCATCGCGAAGGAGAACTCGACGTCGCCCACGTCCGCGGTGCCCGTGATGGGCGCGGCTCCGGTGAAATGCGGCGCACACGCGAGCGGAACGTGCCCCTCGCCGGTCAGCAGCCCGGAGGTCGGGTCGAGGCCGATCCACCCGGCGCCCGGCAGGTACACCTCCGTCCAGGCGTGCAGGTCCGTGAAGTCCTTGTCGGTGCCCGAGGGACCGTCGAGCGCGGCAACGTCGGGCTTCAGCTGGATCAGGTAGCCGGAGACGAAGCGCGCCGCGAGGCCGAGCCGGCGCAGGATCTGCACGAGCAGCCAGGCCGAGTCGCGGCAGGAGCCCTTGCCCGTGGAGAGGGTTTCCTCGCAGGCCTGCACCCCAGGCTCCATGCGGATGATGTAGGCGACCGCCTGGTGCAGCCGCCGGTTCAGCTCGACCAGGAAGTCGACGGTGGGCACCGGGCCGGGCTCGACCGTTCCGATCCACGCCGCGAGCAGGGGGCCGGTCGCCTCGAGCTCGAGGTAGGGCTCGAGCTCCTTGGCGATGCGCGGCTCGTACACGAACGGGTACTGCTCGGCTTCCGGCTCGAGGAAAAAGTCGAACGGGTTGAAGACCGCCATCTCGGCGACGAGGTCCACCTGCAGGCGGAACTCGCGGGTCTTCTCGGGCACGACGATCCGGGCCAGGTAGTTGCCGAGGGGATCCTGCTGCCAGTTCAGGAAATGCCCGGCCGGCTCGACCTTGAGCGCATAGCTCAGGATTCGCGAGCGGGAGTGCGGCGCCGGTCGCAGTCGAATCACCTGCGGCCCGAGCGTCGCCGGCCGGCTGTAGTGGTAGCGGGTCTCGTGCGTCAGTGCGACGTGGATGGACATGGCTTTCGGTTACCTGGGCACGCCCGCTGGTGCGCCATCGTGGGTCCGGCTGGCCGCCGAGCGGCGACTCCGAATGTTACGTCATCGGGGGCGATTCGAGTCAGCCGTTGCCTGTGGTCGCCGCAGCGCGCGCCGATCTGGATGCCGCCGGATCGAGCGGTTGTTGGCCGGATTGCCTAATCAATTCGAACGCGAATAAACTTTCGCCGGCCAGCGGGTGTAGTTCAATGGTAGAACTGTAGCTTCCCAAGCTACTAACGTGGGTTCGATTCCCATCACCCGCTCCACTTTCCCGCCAGGCTGAGACAGCGCCAGCCGGGACCCGCCGAGTATCGGCTGCTGAGTTCAACACCGAAAGCAAGAGCCTCGCCGATTGGTGGCGACAGGCCCACTTCACTCTTTGAGCAGCGGCTTCACGTCAGACGCCCTTCTGCGGCTGTCCCATTGCAGGAAGTCTGCAATTATCGCGATATGTCCGCTACCGCCGATGACCAGCACCCGCTCACCCGGTTGCGCTTCGGCCTGTATGTTGGCGTACATGCGGAAGTTCCTATGCCACCAACTCGCGGCCGCATCGGCTCCTGCGTAGCCATCGCGGACTCCTATCGCGTTTGTGTCGATGTACAAGGCCTTGTTGGCCGCAAACTCTTGTGCGTCATTGTGCAACTCCAATAACTGCTGGAGCGACAGCGAGTCCTGCTGCAGCTGACTCTTCGCGGTCATTTCCTCGATCTTGCGGTTGAAATCAGCGACGGCCATGGGATCGTTCTGCTCGGCGTACTCGAGCATCCGATCTGCCTGCCACTCGATGTCCCCGTGGTCGAATGATGCGACCTGCTCAAGTCCGCTGTACTTGGCGACGCGAAAGCCCAGCTGATAGATCTCGTTCACGGGCAATTCGAACTGGCCTTTCAGAAATTCACGAAACTGCCGCTCGACGTCACCCTGGTTGGAGGGCGGATACTCGAGCAGAACCCGGGTCGGCCGAAAGGAAGTGGCAATTCGCCTGGCCAGCGCTTCCAGGTACCGCTGCGACTCAGCGGTTGTCACATCAAGGCTTCGCGTCTTGACCGCATCCCGCCCCGGACTACTGAAGTGGAAGGTGCCCACTAGCATGATCTGTCCCATCGGCTCATACGAGTCGGCCTGTGCCGGGCCTGCTGCAGTCAATAGTGAGCACAGCCCAAAGGCGCGGAAAATCACTGTCGTATTCACTGGCGACTCCTCGAAGACACAGTCCCACCCAGTCTATGGCCCGGCGTAACTGCGGTGGAAGGCAGGGTGGCGGCCCGCCGGAGGTTCGCGCTCCCAGTTCATTGGATTGGTGTCCTGGCAACACTCAGCGAGCACGGCGACGGTACTCGCTGGGTGACTGACCCGTGAGGCGCCTGAACGCGCGCCCGAAGTTCGCCGGATCGCCGTAACCGAGCAGGTAGCCGACGTCGCTGACGGTGTAGCGCGCGTCGTCGAGCATGCGGCGCGCCATCTCGAGCTGCTGGGCGGCGCGCAGTTCACCGAAGCGGACGCCGTTGTCGGCCAGCCGCCGGATCACGGTGCGCGTCGTCACGCCCCATGCATCGGCCATCTGCTCGAGCCGGGGCAGGCTCGTGAACTTCCGGTTGGTCGAGATGTGCTCGAAGTGCGCCGCCAGCCAGTGCGACGTCCGGGCCACGACGTCATCCTCGGCGAGCACGCCCGCCAGGGCTTCCCGGCAGCGGGACACGGACGAACGAAAGATCTTTTCGTCGTGCAACGGACAGGGCAGTGCCTTCAGGGCCGCGGGCAGGGCAATCCCGTTGAAGCCGGCGGAAAACTCACAGCGAGTGTTGAACGTTTCGCGGTAGAGGCTGGCATGGCCGCGCGCCGCATACGCGAAGCACAGCGTCGCATCCGAGTTGTCCTCGCCCAGCACGGCCCGGACGTAGGACAGCGCGATCTGCTGCAGGATCTCGACGAGCGGCACTTCGAGATCGCCCAGTGGGTAGCGTGAGGTGTCGAACCGCAGGACGAGCCTGCGATCCTCCTCGACGGCGCTGTGCTCGATGTAAGGCGAGCGTATGCGCGCGAATGCACCAAGGGTCTCGATGCCCTCACCGAGTGTCGCCGCGCTGATTGCGGCGAAGCCCAGCGGTCCGTGGCTGTTGATGTTGAGCCGGCGGCCGAACTCCAGCGCCCAATCCTCCCGGCCGGCCAGGACGCGCGCGTTGCGCAGCACCTGCAACTGCTGCGACACCGTGATCGCGCCATGGTGTACCAGTGACTCCGGCGTCAGTTCCGTCCCGGCGAGCAGGCGACCTTGTGCCGTCGGCCAGCGCTGCAGCAGCAATCGTGAATACGTGCTGGGACACGGCAGCGAGTCGGTCGGATGGGCCATCCGAGCAGTATGTCACTAAATGACCAGATGGGCGTCACAAAGCGATATTCCCGACGAGTCACCCCGCCCCTAGCATGCGTCCCCTCGCTGGCCGGAGCGCAGATCAAGGCACCCGGCGCGGCCCACGACTCAAATCAAGTTTCCGGAGGAGACATGTTGATCAAGCTCATGAAGGGGTGGCTCATGCCGCTCGCGATCGTACTGTCCATCCTTGCCATCGCCGCGGGCGGCTGGTGGCTCTGGGCGCCGGCCCTCGGGCTGTTCGCGGCCTTCGTTCTGGGCGACTGGCTGCTGCCTCGGGACACGAGCGCGGCGATCGAGTCCGACAGCGGGATCTTCAACCTGCCCATCTATTCCATCCTGCCGCTGCTGATCGCGTTCAACGGACTCCTGATCTGGCTGCTGGGCAGCGGTGACGTCGCGCACGTCGGTGAATGGGTACGAGCCCATGCCGGGATCGACCTGTTTGCGGGCCGCGCCGCCACGACGCACTGGCTCCACTGGGCTGGCGGCGTGATCTCGGCGGGCATGATCAATGCGCTGGCCGGCACCGTCGCCGGTCACGAACTGACGCACCGCACCTCGCGCCCGTTCGACCTCGTGCTGGGCCGCTGGCTGCTGACGTTCACGGCAGACACCTCGTTCGCCATCGAGCACGTGTACGGTCATCACGCCCGCGTCGCCACGCCCGACGACCCGGCCACGGCGCGCCGTGGCGAGGGCTTCTACGCCTTCGCCTGGCGCTCGACGATCCACTCGTATGTCCACGCGTACCAGATGGAGAAGGCCCGCCTCGCCAAGTTCGGCAAGTCCGTGTGGAATCCGCTCGCCAGCCCGTTCATGCGCGGCAACCTGCAGAACCTCGTTCCGGCCATCGCGGCATTTGCGCTGGCCGGCTTCGCCGGCCTCGCGGTCTGGATCCTGATCGCCTTCATCGGCAAGGAGCTGCTGGAAATCCAGAACTACTTCGCCCACTACGGGATGGTGCGCGAGGCCGGCAAGCCCGTGCAGCCGCGTCACTCGTGGAACTCGAACCACTGGATGAGCACCAACGTGCTCTACAGCCTGGCGCGCCACTCGCACCACCATGCCGAGGCCGATGCCGCCTACTGGACGCTCGACGCCATGCCCGAAGCGCCCAACCTTCCCGGCGGCTACCTGACCATGATCCCCGTGGCACTCATCCCGCCGTTGTTCAAGCGAGTGATGACACCGGCGCTCAACGAGTGGGACCGCTCCTACGCGACCCCCGCCGAACGCGAGCTGGCCCGTGCGGCGAGCCTGAAGTCCGGGATGCGCGGCCTCGTACTCGCCTCGCCGCTGTCCGCCTGAGCCCCGCCAGCAAGCCGCCAAGGAGACAGATCATGTTGTCCAGCCTGTTCGGCAAGAAGCCGGCGTCCTACGGCGCCCGACTCGCCCCCGCCAACGTCGAGCTGCGCGTGGGATCGAAGGAAACGCTGCTGCAGGCGGCACTGAACCAGGGCATCGCCTTCCCGCACGACTGCCGTGCGGGAGGCTGCGGCGCGTGCAAGTGCCGTCTCGTCAAGGGCAAGGTCCGGGAACTGACCGACAAGAGCTACATCCTGTCGGCCGAGGAGCTGCGCGACAACTACGTGCTGGCCTGCCAGAGCATCCCGCAGAGCGACGTCGAGATCGATGTCCAGCTGCGGGACGCGAGCACACTGGTGCAGACTCACCAGAGCCCCGCGCGCATCACGCGCCTGGTGCCGCTCACGCACGACATCCTGCACGTCGCGCTGACGCTCGATCACGCACTGCCATTCACCCCGGGGCAGTACTGCGAGTTGTCGCCGCGGGAAGGCAGTGCCGCGGGCGTGACCCGCAGCTATTCGTTCGCAAACGTCCCCGATGCCAACGGCACGTCGCGCAACGCCGAGTTCTTCATCCGCAAGGTGGCGGCTGGTCGCTTCACGGAGTGGCTGTTCACCGAGGCGAAGGTCGGCGATACGCTGGACGTCAACGCGCCTTTCGGCGAATTCGTGCTGCAGGAATCTTCTGCGCCCATGCTGTGCATGGCGGGCGGCAGCGGCCTGGCACCGGTGCTGTCGCTGCTGCAAGGGGCCCTGCTGTCTTTGAAACGGCCTCGCGAGGTAACCCTCGTATTCGGCGCTCGCAGGCAGCAGGACCTGTACATGCTGGATTCAATCGATACACTGCGACGCGAATGGCCGGTTCGCTTCGATTTCGTGCCGGTCCTGGCCGAAGAGCCCGGCGGAAGCACGTGGGCTGGGCGGCGCGGACTGATCGTCGATCACCTGGCCGGCCTGCCTGGCGAATCGCTCGGCGCCCAACAGGCTTACCTGTGCGGGCCGCCCGGCATGATCGACAGTTGCATTGGTGGCCTCACGGCCGGCGGCATGGCGGCGGCCAGCATTCACTTCGACAAGTTCCTGGACCAGTCGCACCTGGCCTCAACCAGAAAGGTGGCATGAGACATGAAATTCACTGATCGGCGGCTCGGCGCGATTCTCGGCGTAGTGCTGCTCGCAGCAGCGCCGGCCTCGACCTGGGCGCAAGAGCCCAAGTACGCGGCCAAGGTTCCGGACTCGGTCACGACGCCGGACAAGGTTCACACCGAGCTGCTCGGTCAGCTCGAGTTCTTCGACGGCATGCCGAGCAAGGAGACCGTCCGCAAGGCCTACGATTTCCTGGATACGGCCCGCGGCGCGGAAGCCTTCCTTAACGGCATTCCCGCGGCTTCGATCTACGGCGTGCTCGAAGGTCTCAAGAAGGCCGGAATCAATCCGGGCGACCTGGGCATGTTCGAGCAGCTGATGGATGCCCGCTCGCTCTATCTGACGGCCAACTCGACCACCATCTACAACATGATGGAAATCAACGTCAAAGACGGGCCCATCGTCGTTGAAGTCCCGCCGGGCATCCTGGGACCCGTGGACGACGCCTACTTCCGCTACGTCACGGACTTCGGCTTCACCGGCCCGGACCAGGGCAAGGGCGGCAAGTACCTGTTCGTGCACCGCGACTACAAGGGTGACCTTCCCGACGGCTATTTCGTCGTAAGGACGCCGAGCTATCGCAACCTGTCGTTCTTCCGCGCAATTCCCAAGGACGGCGACCTCAAGGCGGCGGCCGACAATGTGAAGGCAGGCTTCCGCACCTATCCGCTTTCGCAGGCGGGCGAATCCGCCCAAGCAGCGCTTCGTCAACCTGTCCGGCAAGCAGATGAACACCGTCCACGCCAACAACTTCGAGTTCTACGAGGAACTGAACGCGGTCGTCCAGTACGAGCCGGCCGACTCGTTCGATCCGGAGCTGGTTGGACTGTTCGCCGCGATCGGCATCAAGAAGGGGCAGCCGTTCGAGCCCGATGCGCGGATGAAGAAGATCCTCACCGAAGCGGTGGCGATCGGCAACGCCACGGCGCGCGCGCTCACGTTCGCGCCGCGCAATCCGCGGTACTTCTTCTATCCCGACCGCAAGTGGTATTCGATGTTTACCGGCGGCGGCAACTACGAGTTCTACGACAACGGCGAGCGCATGCTCGATGACCGCACGTTCATGCACTACTACGCGACCGGCATCACCCCGGCGATGACTGCGCCGAAGGTAGGCCTGGGCTCCGTCTACGCAATCGCCGCGCACGACTCGAGCGGGGAATACCTCGACGGCGGCAAGACGTATTCGGTCACGCTGCCCGGACCGGTCCCGGCCAAGGATTTCTGGTCGTTCATGGTCTATTCCGGGCAGCACCGGTCGATGCTCGAGACCGACCAGAAGCTGGCCGGCCTCGACAGCCTGAACCCCTCGGTGAAGCCCAATGCCGACGGCTCCTACACCATGTGGTTTGGGCCGCAGGCACCGAAGGGACACGAGGGAAACTGGATCCAGACCATGCCCGGCAAGAGCTACAACGTGCTGCTGCGCCTGTACGGTCCGCTGCAGCCGTGGTTCGACCAGACCTGGAAGCCCGGTGACTTCGAGCCCGTGAAGTAACGCGCCTCGACCGGCCTCGCTCGCTACGACGGCAATGGGGCGAGGATGCCGGCCGAGTCGAAGCGTCGCTTGACCTGCTCCGTGACGTCCCAGAGGACGGTCGAGTGATCTTCCGTGCGGGCCCACACGCGGCAGACGAACTTCACTGCGATCGCGGTCATCTCGTTGATGCGGATCACGGGCGCCGGCTCCTTCATCACCAGCGGGTGCCCGGCCACGACTTCCTCCAGGATCCGCTGGACCACGGCGGGGTCGTCGACGTGGCGGACGTCGAACGCGAGATCCACGCGACGCGTGTCGCGCACGTTGGCGTTCGTGATGATGCTGCCCCAGACGTTGCTGTTGGGAACGATGATCACCTTGTTGTCTCCTGTCAGCAGGGTCGTCGAGACGAGGTTCATGGCCTGGACCTTGCCGGTCACGCCGCCCACCGTGACCATGTTTCCGACGTCGAAGGGCCGGTAGATCATGATCATCAGGCCGGCGGCGAAATTGCTGAGCGTGCTCTGCATGGCGAAGGCGACGACGAAGCTGAGACCGCCGAGCAGCGTGAGGATCGGAGTCATGCGGACGCCGAGCCACGAGAGGACGGTCAGCGTGCCGACGACCATCGTGGCCCAGAAGGCCGCCCGCACCAGGAAGCGATCGAGCAACGTCGAGAATTTGTCCCAGCGGAGCACGGCCCGGTGCACGAGCCGCGAGACCAGCTTCGCCAGCAGCCAGATCAGCAGCAGCAATCCGATGGCCGCGATAGCGTGCCACGCGACCCTCATGCCGCCATCCTTCGAGACCAGCCACTGGCTGGCGGCGGTCAGGAGCGTGCCCTTGTCGGTCGCCTTCAGTTCGTCGGCGCGCAAGGCCGTGACGAACTTGCGGTGGCCGGCGATGGCCTCTGCAGCGCCGCCCTTGGACTCCCACGAGACCAGCAACTGATCGAAGTTCTTGAACACTGCCCGCCGGGACTCGGTGAACGCAGCCAGTTCGTCCTGCAGCGCCTTCGTGCGCGCCGGATCCGTTGCTTCCCCGGCGATCGCGATCTTGAGGTCGACGATCCGCGCGGTCCGATGCTGGATCTCCAGAATCCAGCCATCGGCCTCACTCGACAGCTCGCTGACCGTCATCGGCAGCAGGCGAAGTGCGACGACCTCCGCCGGGGCGTCGACCGGGATCGAGGTGCCCGGTCCCGGGACGCTTGTTGCCGCCGGCTCGACGGGCGCCGCGGCGGAGGCCTCCTGGGCATGGCCTGGAAACGAGGCGGCGCTGAGCAGGCAGCCGAGCAGGAGTGCACTGAGCGGGTGTCGAAGAGCGATGTACATGGGCGATCAGGCTCCGTTTAGAGAATTCGGTGGCGCATGCTGATGCCCTGCAGCCGCCCAGGCGGCACGGCTGTGGGCATCGTGACGATCAATTCGCGTGGCGCTGGCCGGCGTCGATTTCACGCAGAGATCTCCATGGCGCAGCTGTGCGCGTGTCGGGCGTATTGGCTCGCCACCGTCCCGGAGGCACGTCCCGCGGGCTTGACCGAATCAATTCCTGCCGACGCCCTTCAGGATCAGATCGACGTGATTCGGCGCGCCGCGAGTGAGCACCGCATGGTGCTGATCGTTGATGAACAGCAACCGCTCGCCCGCCTCGATGCGGACCTGCACCGCGTAGCTCATCCGTTCGTCGATCCGGGCAGGGTCGTACGGAACGGCAAACTCGAACGGCACCTGCCTGCCGGCGGCTTCGATGAGCTGGTCGCCGAGCACGATGGCGGGCGCGTCGGCGCGCGAGACGTCGACCAGCTGCACCTTGATGACGGCGCCCGGAGGCAGCGCAACCCGTTCGCGATAGGTGACCGTGCCCGTGACCCGGGCGTCTGCGGAGCCGCCGCCATGGGGCACGACGCCGCTCGAGGAACAGCCCGCGAGCCAGCCAAGCAGGCCGAGCAGTGGGACGAGCGTCAGGTTCGGAGTGACATGTCTTCAGCCCTGTGGAAGTCGGCGGGCCGGCGCCCGGGCGCGGAGCGAGCACGATGAGCCGATCGCCTGCCTCGACGCGGGCGTCCGGCTCCCAGAAGCCGATCACCTGCTCGCCTCGGTGGATCCGCAGTGCGATGCCGCCGTCGAGCTCGGACGGTCGACGACCGATGTCGCCGCCGCTTGCAACCCGTTCGGAAAGGGTCACGCGGCCGTCCACGGTGAGCATGTCGTACACGTAGCTGGCGATTCGCGACGATGTCACCGAATTGGCCAGGAGGATGCCGCTGACCGTCGACGGGCAGATGGTTGCCGTCGCACCGCTCTGCTGAACCAGGTGCTCGTTCTCCGCGTCCTTCACGACGGCGACAACGCGCAAATCCGCGACGAGCGTGCGGATGGTCAACACGCTGAGCACGGTCGTGTCGTCACGCCCGAGACACACGATGGCGGACCGCGCGCTGCCCACGTTGGCATCGTGCAATACCGACTCGCGCGTCGCGTCGCCCCGCAGGCCCACCATGCCGCCTTCCGCAGCATCGAGCAGCGCGGACTCGGACTGGTCGACGACTACTATTCGAGCAGGGTCTTCGCCGCGTCGCACGAGTTCACCCGCGGCGCTGCGGCCCCCGTGTCCGAATCCGCAAATGACGATGTGGTCTCTCAGGCTGGCCTGGCGAACGCGCATGCGTATGTCCTCGATGATTCGCTGGGCGATGAACTGGTAGGCCGTGCCGAAGAATATGGCCCAGACGACCAGTCGGATCGGGGTCACGACGAACGCATCGACGAGTCGTGACGTCGTCGTGATGGGGACGATGTCGCCATAACCGACCGTGGTGATCGTGATCAGCGCGAAATACACGACGTCCGCGATCGAGACGTGGCCATCGACGGAATCGCGCAGGCCGTCGCGGTCGAGCGCAAAGACGACGATGACCGCCGTGACCAGCGCTCCCACCAGCAGGGCCCTCCGGACGAGAGACATCCCCGTGGATCGGGCGCGCCCGAAATAGAGGCGACGCTGGCCGATCGGCCGGGATTCGAGCGCGCGCCAGACGCGTACGGGCGCAAACAGCGATCTGGCGGCCTGCCGGCCGCTGCGGGGCTGGTCACGCATCAGTCAATCCTGCTGCGAGCGTTGCCACGACATCTCACTGGACTCCTGCCGGACGGGCATCGGTCACCGGACCAGCGAACACCTCGGGCCGGATCTCGACGCGCCGGAATCGCGACAGCCCGAGCGGCACCGACAAAGCGGCGAAGGTCGCAAAGACGATGGCCGCCTGCCAGGTATGCCGGGTCGGCGTCGCTTGCGGCCCGAACCCGTACCAGCGGGCGACCAGCGAGACGGACACGGCGATCGCCAGGAGATTCGTCATGAACAGGAAACCGAAGCCCATTGCGACGCTCGCCTGTCCGGTGGCCAGCCCGTATCCGGTCACCGCCAGCGGCGGCATGAGCGCGGCGGCGATCGCGACTCCGACGATCGTTTCGCCGCGTCCCCTGATGACCGCATATCCGCCCGCAAGCCCGGAGAAGACGGCCACCAGCAGGTCGAAGAGGTTGGGCTGCGTGCGTGCCAGTATTTCCTCCGTCGGATCCCGAAGTGGCGACGCCAGCACGATCAGGACCGCGATTGCCAGTGCGAGGAGGATGCCCGCTGCAATCGTTGCCAGGCTGCGCTGCATCTGTCGATAGTCCAGCCGGCACAGCGAGAATCCGAGGGCGACGATCGGTGCCATCAGCGGGGAAATCAGCATGGCGCCGATGATGACCGCCGCTGAATTCTGCAGCAGTCCGAGGATTGCGATGCCGCAGGACATCACGACCATGAAACCGAATCGGGGTCCGAGTTCGGCTCCTTCCGCGATGACCGCCGCGGTCGTGGCGTGTTCGGCGGCATCGGCCGGTCCCGCAGGCCGCAGGCGGTGCAGCCTTTCCGGCCAACGGGACATTCGCGGCAGGTGATTCAAGTGGACGGACAGCTCGACGAGATGCTGCCGCCCGTCGGGGCGCAAGCACTCCGGGCGGGGGCCGGGCGTGCCGCCATTCGATCGGTCCACCTGATCACCGGGCACTCCCCGACAGGGCCGCCGGAACCCGGCGCGCAGCCTTGCCAATCGCGGCCTTGGGCGGATCGTGACGGTAGATCACCACAACCCGCCTTTGCCGCCTCCCGCCGGCGGTCGACCCGGCCCGAATCGAGTGCAGCCGAGTGGACCTGAGCGGGACGAGCTGGCTGCGGGCGGCCCCCAGCAGGATCAGCAGGTCCGCCACTACGGCAACGCGGGCACGAGCCCGCGCTGCGGCCGACGTCTCGCTGCCGCGTACGTTGGCGTGACCGACCACGGTGACGCGTTCCTGGGCGTGCCGGGCCAGCCACCGGGCAGCGGAGTGCAGGGCGACCAGGCTTTCGGCACGGGGGCTCGTGCTTCCCCGCTCGAACTCGACGACGACCGGAAACGTGGCGCGCCCCTGCCGATCGCGTGCCGCGGTCGTGGCGGAGTCGCGGATGGATCCGTCACGCGCCACGACCTTGAGCCGTGGTCGACCGGATCCCACGCCGCGACCGTTCTTTTTCGACATGCAGTCTCTCCGTACGCGCCAGTGGCAGCCTCCCCGGGGGACTCCCCGGGCGACGGCAGCGCCGGATGATGTCTCATTCGGCGCACGCAGCGCCAGCGCCGGGAAAACCGCTGATCGCGCGCAGCGTTTCGGATTCCCACGAGACCGGCGTGCGGCACCGCTAGAATCCCCCCCCCGTCCAGACCTCAGTCAGCCCAGGAGCAAGTCGCACAAATGCCGGGTCCCCATGCCATTGCCATGATCTCCATCACCGTCCTGGTGTTCTACCTGTACACCCGGCCGTGGATCCGCATGGAGTACGTGTCGCTGATCCTGCTGACGACGCTGCTGGTGATGTTCTACGTCTTCCCCTACGAGGGACATGCGGGACAGCTGACGGATCTCGAGGTCTTTCGTGCCTTCGGCCATCCTGCGCTGGTCTCGATCTGCAGCCTGATGATTCTCGGCCGCGGGCTGACCATGACCGGTGCCATGGAGCCTGCCGTCCGAGCCCTCGGCAAGCTCTGGCGATTCAACGGCGTGCTCGGGCTGCTCGTCACGCTGGTGGTGGCGGGCGCGGCGAGTGCTTTCGTCAACGACACGCCTGTCCTGGTCCTGATGCTGCCGATGCTCCTCAGCCTCGCAGAGCGGACCGGGCACTCCGCCTCGCGCACGCTGATGCCGGTCAATTTCGCGATTCTCGCCGGCGGCATGCTGACCAGCATCGGGACATCGACCAACCTGCTGGTCTTGTCGATCGCGACGGATCTCGGCATGGAGCCGCTCGGACTGTTTGCGTTCACGGCGACTGCCGCAATGGCCTTCGCAGTCGCGTTACCGTACCTCTGGCTCGTGGCCCCGCGGCTGCTGCCGGACACGAAGCAGGCGTTCGCCCAGTCGTCCCGGCAGTTCGAAGCATGCATCCAGATCGGCCCCGTTCGCGATCCGCAGCAAGACTCGAGCGTCGGGACGCCGCTCGCAGGCTGCACCCTGCGGGAACTCGGCCGCATGCTCGGTCGGGCGTTGCCGGTCGTCGCCGTCCGGCGGGAAGGACTTCCCGTCGAATTGAGCGACGAGCTGAGCCTCGAGCCTGGCGACGCGATCGTCCTGCGCGACAATCCTGCTGGCCTGCGCGAAGTCGCCGCCACGTTCAAGGTCGAGTTGTTCGACCGCCAGGGACTCGGCAAATTCATCGAAGACGACGTCAAGCGCGTGGACATGCACTTCATCGAGGTCGCCATCGGTTCCGACTCCGACCTGATCGGCCGGACCCTGCGCAATGCACGGTTCGCCGAACAGCATCATGTGGTCGTCGTGGGCGTGAACCATGGCACGGAGGGCCTGCGGCCGCGGATCACCGATATCGCGGACCAGCCGCTGGCTGCCAGCGACATACTGCTCATCCAGGGGCCGGTCGACCGGGTCCGCCAGCTGGCAACGGTGCCGGGGCTGCTCGTGCTCGATGCAAGCCTGATGCTGCCGAGGTCGCGGCTCGCATCGATCGCGCTCGCCATCATGGCGGTCGTCGTGATGCTTGCCGCAACGAAAGCACTTCCGATTCACGTGGCGGCATTCCTCGGCGTGCTCGCAATGCTGTTCACCGGCTGCGTCCGTCTCGACGGTCTGGGACGGGCCTTGAGCCTCGAAGTGATCCTGCTGGTGGCGTCGAGCGTCGCGCTCGGGCACGCGCTCGTGACCACCGGCGCGGCCGACTGGGTGGCGACGGGTGCCGCAGCGCTGGTCGGTGAAGCACCGCCGGCGCTGCAACTCGCCGTCTTCATGTGCTTCGCGGCGTTGCTGACCAACTTCGTCTCGAACGCGGCGGCAGCGTCCGTCGGCACGCCGATCGCCGTGGCGACCGCGCAGGCGCTCGGACTGCCTCTCGAGCCGTTCGTGCTGGCGATCCTGTTCGGCAGCAACCTGAGTTTCGCGACCCCGATGGCCTACCAGACGAACCTGCTGGTCATGAACGCCGCCGGCTATCGCTTCAGTGACTTCGTCCGAGTTGGAGTTCCGCTCGTGATCCTCATGCTGGTGACGTTGTCCCTGGCGCTGGTCAACCGCTACGACCTGTGAGGGTCCGCGGGAGCGCCGACCCGCAGGCTGACCGCGGTGTCACCCCGCGAGCATCCTGCGCGGTCGACCCTTTGCCGATCACGCCAGGTCGAAGCGATCCAGGTTCATCACCTTGTTCCAGGCAGCGACGAAGTCCTGCACGAATTTCTGCTCGTTGCCGTCGCAGGCATAGACCTCCGCCAGTGCCCTGAGCTCGGAGTTCGAGCCAAACACGAGATCAGCTCGGGTGCCCGTCCACTTGACCTGGTCCGAGGCTCGATCACGCCCTTCGTAGAGCCCGGCCGATGCGGCCGGGCGCCATTCGATGCCGATGTCGAGCAGGTTGACGAAGAAGTCGTTCGTCAGGGCCCCAGGCCTGACCGTGAGGACGCCGTGCGTGGCTTGCCCGACGTTCGCGTCCAAGGCACGCAGGCCACCGACCAGCACCGTCATCTCCGGGGCCGTCAGCGTCAGCAACTGGGCGCGATCCAGCAGCAACTCCTCGGCGGGTGTCTCGAGGCCCTTGCGCAGGTAATTCCGGAAGCCGTCCGCGACGGGCTCCAGCGGGGCGAACGCCTCCACGTCGGTCTGCTCCTGCGAGGCATCCGTGCGTCCGGGCGAGAAGGGCACCTTGATCTCGTGGCCGGCCTTTCGCGCAGCCTCCTCGACCGCAGCGCAGCCTGCCAGCACGATGAGGTCGGCGAGCGAGATCTTCTTCCTTCCGGCGTGGACCTCGCTGAACGCTCCCTGGATGGCTTCCAGCCCCTTCAGTACCGTCGCGAGTTCAGCGGGCTGGTTCGCTTCCCAGTCCTTCTGCGGTGCGAGGCGAATGCGCGCCCCGTTGGCCCCACCGCGCATGTCCGAGCCGCGGAACGTCGCGGCCGACGCCCACGCCGTGGCGACGAGCTGGGAGACGGACAGGCCCGATGCGAGGACCGTGGCCTTGAGCGCTGCGATGTCCCGATCGTTGACGAGTGCGTGGTCCACTGCCGGCACCGGGTCCTGCCAGATCAGCTCCTCGGCCGGCACGTCGGGCCCGAGATAGCGCGCACGCGGGCCCATGTCGCGATGCGTCAGCTTGAACCAGGCGCGGGCGAAGGCGTCGGCGAACTGCTGCGGGTTCCGGTGGTAGCGACGCGAGATCGGCTCGTAGATCGGGTCGAAGCGCAGCGAGAGGTCGGCCGTCGTCATGATCGGCGCGTGCTTCGTGGACGGGTCGTGGGCATCCGGGATCATGTGTTCCGGCCGCACGTTTTTCGCCGTCCACTGGTGGGCGCCGGCGGGGCTCTTCGTCAACTCCCACTCGTAGCCGAACAGCGTGTCGAAGTAGCCCATGTCCCACCGGGTCGGGTTCGGCTTCCAGGCGCCCTCGATGCCGCTCGTGGTGGTGTGCGCGCCCTTTCCGGTTCCGAAGGCGTTCTTCCAGCCGAGGCCCATCTCCTCGAGAGACGCGCCTTCGGGCTCGCGGCCCACCAGCGCCGGATCGCCTGCGCCGTGACACTTGCCGAACGTATGGCCGCCCGCGACCAGGGCGACGGTCTCCTCGTCGTTCATCGCCATGCGGGCAAAGGTCTCGCGCACGTCGCGTCCGGAGGCGACCGGATCGGGATTGCCGTTCGGGCCTTCCGGGTTCACGTAGATGAGGCCCATCTGCACGGCGCCGAGCGGGTTCTCCAGTTCGCGGTCGCCGCTGTAGCGCTCGTCGCCGAGCCACGTGGTCTCCTTGCCCCAGTAGATGTCTTCCTCGGGCTCCCAGATGTCCGCGCGGCCGCCCCCGAAACCGAAGGTCTTGAAGCCCATGGATTCGAGTGCGCAGTTGCCCGCGAGGATCATCAGGTCGGCCCAGGAGATCCTGTTGCCGTACTTCTTCTTGATGGGCCACAGAAGTCGCCGTGCCTTGTCGAGGTTGCCGTTGTCCGGCCAGCTGTTGATCGGCGCGAAGCGCTGGTTCCCCGTCCCGCCGCCGCCGCGCCCGTCCGAGATGCGGTAGGTGCCGGCGCTGTGCCAGGCCATGCGGATGAAGAGCCCGCCGTAATGTCCCCAGTCGGCGGGCCACCATTCCTGTGAATCCGTCATCAGCGCATGGAGATCCTTCTTCAGCGCGGCCAGGTCGAGCTTCCCGAACTCATCGGCATAGTCGAACTGCTCGCCCATCGGGCTGGACTTCGCCGAGTGCTGGCGCAGGATCTGGAGGTTGAGCCGGCCGGGCCACCAGTGGCTATTCGACTGGGCACTCGCATGGGTGCGGGCACCGTGGATCGGGGCGAATGGGCACTTCGCTTCGCTCGACATGGCTTGCTCCTTTCGAATCCCGTTGTGGTTTCACCGAAGGTAGTGGGTTGGCGGGCGGCGATCCAATTCATTCTGTTGATTGGGGGCATGGGCAGGCCCCCTCGCCGGGTCGCGGTCGGTTCGTCCGGGAGTGCGCGATTGGCAAGCCGGCCGGCTTCTGAGAGATTGCGGTCATGGATCTGCGCGACCTTGGTTTCGACGGCTGGTTCGCCGACAACGCGCGCGAGCAGTGCGGCTCCGGCCTGTCGGTTGCGCGCATCACCGCCGTGGACAGGGGCCGGTATGTCATCCGCGACCAGCACGGGGAGCTCGCGGCCGAGCTGACGGGACGGCTCCAGTTCGTCGCCGAGTCGTCCATCGAGCTGCCCTGCGTCGGTGACTGGGTCTGCGTGCGCTGCCTCGACGGCCGATCCCAGGCGATCATTCACGGCGTGCTGCCGCGCAGGTCGTTCCTGAGGCGGAAGGCACCGGGCAGGAACGTCGAATTCCAGATGATCGCCGCCAACGTCGACGCGGCGTTCGTCATCCAGTCCTGCCACTTCGACTTCAACGTGCGCCGGCTGGAGCGATACCTGGTGATGCTGGGCGAAGGGCACATCGAGCCCGTGCTGATCCTGACGAAGACCGACCTCGTCAGCGCCGAAGAGCTGGAAGCATTGATCGGGAGGATCCGGGTCGCCGGAATCGACGCGACCCTCGTTGCCCTCAGCAACGTGACGGGAGCGGGCCTCGATCAGGTACGGCAGCTTCTGGTCCCCAGAAGGACGTACTGCCTACTCGGCTCCTCGGGAGTGGGGAAGACGACGCTCATCAACCGCCTGGCGGGCAGCCCGGAATTCGAGACCGGGGCCGTCAGTCATACGGGCGAAGGGCGACACACGACCACGCGTCGCCAGCTGGTCATGCTCGCAGGCGGGGCCCTGCTGGTCGACATGCCCGGCATGCGCGAGCTGGGCATGCTCGGGGTCGGCCGAGGCCTCGACGATGCATTCGCCGACATCGGGGGGCTTGCGGAGAACTGTCGGTTCGCGGATTGCACTCACTCGAGGGAACCGCGTTGCGCCGTGCGAGCGGCGATCGAACGGCACGAACTGGGCGAGGAGCGCCTGCAGGACTACCTGAAGCTCAGGAGAGAGTCTGCGTTCCACGATCTGTCGTATGCCGAACGACGAAAGAAGGACCGGGACTTCGGACGAATGGTGCGCGCCTCCACGAAGCCGAGGGACCAGCGGGGCGGGGACTGAGCCCGTCACGAGCGCCGCCCTCGGCCGACGCGCTTCGCGCGCCGGCGGTCAGGCTGGGCCGGAGTCTCGATCCCACAGGGAGACGACGCAGCCCACGTCGGGCGGAACGCGTCCCGCGTGCACCTCGCCCCACGTCGCGGCGGCAGAGTCCGCGCCGAGCGAGTGCTTGACTGTCAGCCACTCGCGGCTCCAGGCGACGAAACCCTCGAGCGAAGCGGCAACCCTCTCCTGGTAGGCGCGTATACCCCAGTCCTGCACGCGCTTTTTCACCTGCGACGGTGCGAAGAAAAAGGCCGGCTTCGGCCCGGCGAGCGCAGCGGTGCGGGCCGGGGCCTCGTGGTGGCTGCGGCCCACGGCCATCGAGTGCTTGAGCTGGTCGCCGACGTGGGCATGAACCGCCGCGAGGACTGCGCCGTTGCCGGCCATGTCGATCGACACGAGCGGCGTCGCCGCAGGGAGACGCGTGATCTCGTCGTAGGTGACGACCTCGTCGTAACAGCCCAGGCGATGCGTGAACGCGTGATTGCGCGACGAGGTGACGCCGATGATCTCGATCCCGGCGCGCGCATCGGCACAATGCGCGAAGCCGATGGCCGTCTTGCTCGAAGCCGACAGGACCACGACGCGTCGAGCGCCGAACCAGTCGTTGTCGGCGAAGTAGTCTTCGGCCAGCCAGCCCGTGATGAACAGCCCGCGCAGCAACGCGTGCCTGTCCTCGGCGTCCACGCCCTCCCGGTAGAACGCGTCGCGATCAGTGGCCACGTACGAGCGGTACACCGGCGCATGTGCCGCGCGGTGCGGGCCGTCGTCGCGCAAGCCTTCGGCGACCGGTGTCACCTGCATGTCGACGTACCGCGCCATCGGGAACCAGCCGTAGTAGCGACCCCCGGTGGCGACCTCGGGGTGCCGCGACTCGACGATCTCCGCCCAACCCATCGCGGGGACGCAGCCCCACTCCGGCTCGCCGGTGGGGAAGAAATCCCAGTAGCCGAGGACGTCGCCGGTAGTCGCGTAGGTCACCGTATTGGCGGTCACTGCGAACCGCTCGACGCGCAAGCGCACCTGCCCTTCCGCGAGGCCCGGCATCGTGGCCTCGCAGAGCCGCGACTCGCCGTGCCGGAGGCGGTGTATCTGCAGCGTGATGTTGCCCGTGGTCATGCCGGTCGCCTCGATGCGGAATCGACGGCTACTATAGCGAAGCCCGATGCATCCAAAGCACGCGGACGCGATTCGGGCAGGCTATGAACGGGATCCGATCAGGCAATTGGATCAACGGCGCCTGACGAGGCACCATGGTGTCCAAGCGTCAATGCACCTGGAGGCGGACCATGAAAAAGCGAGCCAGAACACGTACCGAGGCCACGTCGCGTATCGACATTGGCATCGGCAAGTCGGACCGTGCGGCGATTTCGGCAGGCCTCAGCCGCCTGCTCGCCGACACGTACACGCTCTATCTCACGACCCACAACTTCCACTGGAACGTGACGGGCCCGATGTTCAACAGCCTGCACGAAATGTTCATGACGCAGTACACGGAGCTGTGGAACGCCGTCGATCCGATCGCGGAGCGGATCCGCGCTCTCGGCCACGTGGCACCGGGGTCGTACGCCGAGTTCGGCAAGCTGGGCTCCCTCCGGATGCGCCCGGAAACCCGCCGAAGGCGATGAAGATGGTGCGCATCCTGATGGAAGGGCACGAGGCCGTGGCGAGGACGGCGCGCAGCCTGTTGCCGGTGGTCGAGGCCGCCAGCGACGAGCCCACGACCGACCTCCTCGTGCAGCGCCTGACCGTTCACGAGCAGACTGCCTGGATGCTTCGCTCGCTGCTCGAGGAGTAGCCGATCGACTGTGCCAGCACGGAGTCGCTGCGATTGCAGGGGCTCCGCGGGAACGAGGAGGACCGGTCATGACGATCAGGAACGACCCCGAGGGACGCCGGCTGCCCGTCAAGCTCGACGCGACGTCGAACGGCGAGTACGCGCCCATTCCGCTCGAGCCGGTGCATCGCGAGGCGATTCGAGTCGCGATGGAGGCGGCCACGTCGAACGCGAAGCGGCTCGGCGTGAAACGCCGCGAGTTCCTCGTCTCGGCCTGCGGAGCGGCCACTGCATTGCTCGGCATGAATGCAGCGTATGCGCGGGCCGGCCGCACGGGCGGCTGGTACGACGTGCCGACGCTCGCCGCCCTCGAGGCCGAGGTCGCGCGCGGTGCCGTTGAGGGCGGGGAGTTCATCTTCGACGTGCAGGGGCACTTCGTGAACCCGACCGGCGCGTGGCTCAAGCGCCTGCCCGAGGGCGCGCAGCCCGCTGCGCGGCTTCACGACCGACCCGCGCTGCGAGCCGCACCGGGGGCCGGGCGACCTCGATTACCTGCGCTGCGTCGGTCCCGAGCAGTTCGTGAAGGACGTCTTCATGGACTCCGACACGGATCTCATGGTGCTGTCCTTCGTGCCGTCCACCGCAGAGGGCGAGCCGCTCAAGATCGAGGAAGCCGAGGCCACCGCGCGCATCGTCGAGCAGCTCGAGGGCACGCACCGTCTCTACATCCACGGCCGCGTCAATCCGAACCAGCCGGGCGATCTCGAGCGCATGGACCTGCTCGCGGAGAAGCACAAGGTCGCGGCCTGGAAGACCTACACGCAGTGGGGCCCGGAGCAGAAGGGCTTCTGGATGGACGACGAGCCCGGCATCGCGATGATCGAGAAGGCCCGCAAGCTCGGCGTCCGCAACATCGCCATCCACAAGGGCCTTTCCTTCGGGCCGCAGTCCTACGAGCACTCGACGTGCAAGGACATCGGGCGCGTCGCGAAGCGCTATCCCGACGTCAACTTCCTCATCTATCACTCGGGCTTCGTGGCCGATGCGAAGGAGGGCCCCTACGACCCGGCGCGCACCGACGGCGTGGATGCGCTGGTGACGAGCCTGCTCGAGAACGGGGTCGCGCCCGGCTCCAACGTGTATGCGGAGCTCGGCTCGACGTGGCGGCTTGTGCATGCGCGACCCGGATACGGCGGCGCACACACTCGGCAAGCTGGTCAAATATTGCGGTGAGTCGAACGTGCTGTGGGGCACGGACTCGATCTGGTACGGATCGCCGCAGGACCAGATCCAGGCGTTCCGTACATTCCAGATCGCGCCCGAGCTGCGCGAGCGGCACGGGTACGCGGCGATGACGCCTGCGCTGCGCGCGAAGATCTTCGGGTTGAATGCGCTCGGCATCTACCCGGTGCCCGAGGGCGTGCTGAAGGCGCACCTGCGGGGCGACCGCGTGGCGAGGCAGCGAGCCGAGTACCGGCAGCAGCCGGATCCGTCGTTCGTCACCTACGGGCCGAAGACGCGGCGCGAGTTCCTGAACCTGCTGTCGTGGGAACGGGGCTAGCGTCGCGCAGCCTTCACGCGGCCGCGCTGGAGCGTTTGCGACGGTGATTCGCCGAAGACCTCGCGGTACGCAATGGAGAAGCGGCCGAGGTGCGTGAATCCGAGGCCGGTGGCAATCGAGGTGATCGCGTCCGCCGCGCCGGCGTTTGCGATGCGCCGATGCGCGGCGGCAAGGCGCCGCTCGCAGACGAAGCGCATCGGCGACATGCCGCGATGCGCCTGGAAGGCCATCTGCAGCGAACGCTCGCCTGCCCTGGGCCACCGAGCTGAGCCGTCCGATCGTGATGGCTTCGCCGAGATGCGCGTCGACCCATGCCTCGAGATCCACGAGCCGTTGCCTCGAGAGCCGGGTCGAGGTGACCGCACCGGGCGAAAATGCCAGTGCATCCACCATGGCTGCGATCACGCGACGCTCACTTCGCGTCTGCTCGGTCGCCGATGCGTCGGGACCGAGGACCCCGACCAACTCCGCAACGGCGTCGTCGAATCTCTTCCGCACCGGCATCGGCAGCTCCAGGGCCAGTGGAGTCCGGGGCCATGCGAGCGCGCCGGAAGGGCAGCGTGCCTGGGCTTCATCGGCCAGTGCGGCATCGTCGACCTGCAGGGCGAACGTCGAGCCGGCCGCGAACTGGCTGGTTGTCTCGGCGCCGGCAGGGATGAACGCCAACCTGCCGGGGGCGACGCTGAAGCGTCGACGTCCAAACCCGTACTGATGCGTCCTGTTGATCGGCACGTGGACGCAGGACCAGGGGAAGCGAGCACGGACCGTCTGCCGGAGCCCGGCACGAAACCAGCCGAGCTTCACGGTCTGGCCCGTCAGGATGGCGGCTTCGTACCCATACGGACCGGTCTCATGGACGACCCGCGAGTGTTCACCATCGCGCTGCGCGACCCACGACGTAACTTCATCGAGGTCGTCGCTGCGGGCGCGTTGCGCGTAGGGTGGTGGGGCAATAACGGGAAGCATGTCGAGCTGCGAAGGTGGATGGCCGAGCGAACCCGCCAGCCAAGATGGTGCCAGCTATTGCGGAATTCGGCTAGTGAGCCCCCATTGGATTCGTTACAAACCCGTGTTTCGAATCCATGGAGCGGCCTTGTTCAACGTCATCGGCTGGTTCGTCCAAAATCCGCTGCGCATTCTTGCCCTCGGCGGGCTCTATGTTGCTGGGTGGGGCGCGCTCCGCCTTGCCCTGCCAGCCCGTCGCACCAAGGCTCTCCTGGTCCCTGCCGCGTATTGCGTCGCGTTCGCGGCGTGGGAGTGGCTGGTCACGGTGCGGACGCCGGACGCGAACATCCGGGTCGACCTGCTGCTGATCTGGCCGGCACTCCTGCTGCTGACCTTGTGGTCGATATGGCGGGCTGGTCGCCCTCGCGCGTGAGTCCCTCGCCGGCGAGCCGCGCAATGTGCAGCGACCTGTCAAATGGATCCAAGTGCTGACCGCCGCCTTCCGTGCAGGGTCGTGGCTGGCCTTGGCCTTCGCATGCCTGAACGCCGGGATACTCCTCTTTGACGGCCTGGTGCACGCCGAACGGTTGAGTTCGCAACACTTCGTCATCACGATGGTTGTGGCACTGGCATTCGCCGCGACCGGCGCCGCCGTCTTCGGCCTGCACTGGAGTGTCGAGCGGATTCGCAAGCACTCGACTGGTGGCGGCGACCGGAGCGCGACGGCCGAACCGGCGGTGCCGTGGATGGTCGTACGTCTGGTGCTGGGCCTGATGCTGGCCTTCACGATCGTCGTGATGGCGAGCGTCTCGACAGCCATGATCGGGAGGCTGCGGCAAGGCTTCACGATCTTCGGGTGAGGTCGGTGACTCGGCGTCGAGCCGACGATCCGTCATCCGGCTGGCTGACCCAAGCGGACCTGGTTCGAGCCCTGCGACTCGAGGTAAAGCCCCGTCCGTGTGACGGCATTCAACGGCGCTTCGAACGTCCGTAGCGTGCCTGTCACAAAGACTTTCGTCGTCCGGCCCGTTCGGGCATCCGCGACGATCCGCGCCAGCAGGACGTCCCGCCCGTCGTCGGTGCGCACGAACACCGTGAACGACTGTCCCGGGCCGTCGCTCTCCCTCGCCTTGACGTTGAAGCTCCAGGTCGCGGCGTCCCTTGCCTCGCCGGCCCACCACTCGGCGAGAATCCCGCGGGCCGCGGCGTCACCGTACAGGTTCGCGGGATCGACGAACCCCCACACGCGGATCGTGCGGCCGTCCCTGTCACGCAACGCTGCGCCATCGCGTGCAAATCCGTCGCGCGCGATCTCGGCTGCGGCGACGTACCGGTCGGATTCCTCGACGCACGCGGTGAGGCAGGCAACGCTGAGCAGCCAGGACCAGCGACGCACGGCGCCCGTCCTGCAACGCCGAGACGCCCAGCAGGCCGCGTAAACGTGCGGAATTCGGATAGCCGGAGGCTCCCCCGGTGCGATAGTGTCGCGCGCTGACCAGCGACGGGCCCCGCGAGCGCCCGCGGCGTCGCTGGAAGCATTCAACTCATCCTGATCCGCAACCGAGATCGACCATGTTGAGCCCATCCGGCCGTGCCCTGTACTTCCCGTTCGTCCTTGCGCTGTTTACGGTCTTGATCTCCTCGGCGCAAGCCGAAGGCGACATCCGGACCCAGCGGGTTGAGTTCGCCAGGGGCGCAAACAGCGCGACCGTCGAGGGGACGATCAAGGGCTACGACACCGTCGACTACCTGCTTCGCGCGTCCCAGGGCCAGTACATGAACGTCAGCATGGCGACCGACAACTCCGCCAGTTACTTCAACATCCTGGCGCCCGGCGAGACCGAGGTCGCCTTCTTCAACGGCTCGACGAGCGACAACCAGTTCGAGGGTGAGTTGCCCGCAACCGGCGACTACCGGATCCGCGTGTACATGATGCGCAGCGCCGCGCGCCGCAATGAAGTGGCCAACTATCGCCTCGAGATGATCGTGACGGGCGCCGCCCATGGCGCGGCCCCGGCTGCGGGCGGCACCGACGCGCTGGTGCCCGGTACCGAGCTACCACGCGACGGCGCAGATCCCGCTGCGTCGCGGAACCCGGCAAGCCGATGAGCCAGTGCGAGGCCGGCGTCAAGCGCACGCCGGGCGGCGGTTCCGTGCACGTCACCACCCCGGACGGCGGCAGCCGCGTCATCACCTTCCGCGATGGCAAGGTGTTCTCCACCGATGCCGCCGCGCCCTTCAGGGTCGAGCGACGCGACGACTGGTCCATCGTCCGGATCGGCGCTGTCGAGGTGTACGAGATTCCCGACGCGTTCGTGTTCGGCGGTTGATCGGCCAGGCGGGCGACCGGGGCGCACCGCACGCGCTCGGTCGCGCCGCCGGCTCGCGATCGGGTCCATGGTCGGTCCCACAAGTCCGTAGCGAAATACCTGTATCGGAGGTTCCATGATGAAGTCTGCATTCCTGTCGGCATCCCTGGTCGCGATCGCCATGAGCGCCGGGCTCGTCACCTGCCCGCGCCGATTCGAACGAAGCCACGTGCCAGGTCCGCAAGGACGGCGAGACCAAGCACGGTCAGTCGGGCCCCTGCACGTTCTCGCAGCGCCAGGGCTACATCGACCTCGACCTGCGTAACGGCGAGACCTACAGCCTGAGCCCGGGCAACCAGCCGAATCACTTCAAGGACCAGAAGGGCAACAAGGTCGTGCGCACGCAGGCGGGCGGCGACACCCAGGAGTTCAAGTGGGACGGCGGCAAGAAGGTGACCGTGACCTTCGGGGCGTCGTCGTCATCGTCCTCGTCGGGCGGCAGCATGACCGAGACGCCGGCCGACTTGCAGGATCTCGTGCACGGTCGTCGGGTCGGCGGCGAGGTCGACGACGAGCTGATGAGGCGCGGCTGGAGGCAGGGGAAGAATGAAGTCCAGGGGGACGAGGTCTACTCGTACTGGGGCAAGGGTTCCCGCTGCGTCGTCGTTCACTTCAACGCCAGCCGCCACGTCTCGTCGATTGCCAACGCCTTCGAGAGCAGTTGCCGATAGCGCGTCGCTTTGCGGCCATGCCGGTGCGCTCTGGCGGGCGGTGGGCGGTCGTCGCCTTACTGCTCGCTGGCGTCGTCTATGCGTGGCCCACCTATGTCCGCTATTTCGGCCTGCACCCGGGGCCGATGGCGATCGAACTGCTCATCGGGCCGGCGCAGAAGGCTGGCCTGGACCTGACCACGATCGCGGAGGGGTCACCCCTGATCCCGGTGATGCTGGTCTACAGCGCGGTCGCGAGCACGCTCGTCATGAACCTGCTCTTGTGGCCGGTACTGATCTGGGGGTTGCGGTACTCGGGTCGGGGCTGGCCGCGGCATCCGAAAGGGAGGATGCTCGAGCGGGATCAGGCGGATAGTCTCGCCGTCCGCAACAAAATCGTACGAACGCAGCCCAGTCCTCGCGCGGCTGCACGTCGAGCGCCACGGCCAGCACGTGACCGGCGTCGTCGAGGACGATCAACGGTCCGCCAGCGGCGACTGACCGAACCTCCGACGGCCCCCACGGCGCACGCTGCAAGTGGCGACGGTCCCAGCTCTGCGCCAGCGCGCGGGGATCCTGGCCGAGGACGTCCAGCACCATGACGCGCTCGGAATAGGCCGCTTTCAGGCAGCCTGCGTGCTGCGCGGAGAACGCACACCGGCTGCGCCTGCGGAACCACGCCTCCTGCGTCTCCAGCAGCGACGCGGGTGTCGCCACGGTGGCGGGTCGGATCCGCTCCAACGCGTCTGCCACCTGTCGATCGAGGCCGAGCAGTTCAGGATCGCCGCACACCAGCATGTCACTTGCATAGGTCGGGTGGCTGCAGTCGGCCACGACCTGATCGGGCGGCGGGGGAACGGCGTGTGCGGCGCTGATCGACGAGGGCATGGCCTGCAGCAACCACGCCATCAGGAAGCCGAGGTACGTTCCGAGGCTGTTGCCAAGCATGCCGGCCACGATACCAGGCAGTACGAGATCCATGCGTCCGAGGCCTCGTGCGACGGGCAGGATCGTGACGACGCCGCCGATGTTGGCGGAGGAGGCGATTGCCAGCGTCGCGGGGCTGAGTCGCAGCAGACGGCCTGCACCGAACTGGATCAGGCCGTGGACCAGCAGGAGCACGAGCACGAACAGCAGCAGCAGGCTGCCCACATCACCGAGCTCGCCCAGGGCCTCGAAATCGCAGCCCGCGCCGATGACGGCGAGAAAGAGGTAGGCCGTGTACACGCCGAGCATCCGCGCACCGCCCAGTCGATGCACCGCTGGAATCTGCGCCAGGACCAATGCGAGAGTCGTCACGATCAGCATCGCCGGCACGGCCAGGCCCCGCTGCGACATCCACGCGGCCAGCTGCTGCGAGAGCCAGAAAGCGCCCAACGCCATTGCGAGCAGCGCGGCCAGTCCCGCCACCGAAACGCGACGGCTGTCGTGAATCTCCTCGCTGCCTGCATTCGTCGGAGCGGGCCGGGTGCCGTCCAGTCGTTGCAGCAGGCGCGCCAGCAGCACGAGCGAGGCGATGAACAGGGAGCCGACGACACTGTCGACGATGTTGACGGCGGCCATGAGCGGCGGTTGCTCGACCACGCCGAAGTGGAGCGCCACGGCCGTGAGATTGGCCGAGCCGCCGATGTATGTGGCCGCGTACATGCCGCCGACCGCTGCCGCGTGCTCGCCCAGCCAGCCCGGTGCACCCGTGAGCCAGAACGCGGTTGCGACACCGACCAGGGTGCCGAAGGCGCCGATCCCGAAGGCCGTGAGCATCGGCAGGCCGGCCCGCTTCAACGCGGCCAGGCGCGCATCGAGCAACAGCAGGAAGATCGAGACCGGGGCGCCGATGCCGATCAGGTACCCGTACAGCGGGGGGCCCTCGGTGACCGTCGGGATGAGCCCAAGGTTCGCCAGCAGCAGGCCGAGCAGCAGTGAAATGATCGCGCCGCCGACCAGTCGTCCTGCCGGGCGCCGCTCCAGCCAGTCGGCGCTGACGACGATCGCACCGAGAACGAGCAGCACGAAAGCGGACTCGGTCACGCTGGAAAGGCCTCGTCTTTCGGGCAGTCGATTCCAGCGGTTCGCTTTCTGGATAGTCGCAACGGTGTCGGTCGGTTAGTTTCGCGGGCCGTCTTCACGCGAGTGGTCCGATGTTCAATCGAAGCTGCTGGTTGATCTTCGCGGCGCTGTTGCCGCTGTCCTCGCTCGCAGTGCCCTTCTGGGGTGCGCAGGAATCCCGGCCGGTGGAGACCGCGCCCGGCGACCTGGAGCAGGGCGAGTTCGTCTGGAACGCGGCTGCGTCTCCGGCCGGGCCCGTCGTCGTGCTCGTGAGCCTCGGCGAGCAGCGCGCCTACGTCTACCGCAATGGCGTGGAGATCGGCGTCACGACCATCAGCAGCGGCAAGGGCGGGTACGAGACGCCCACTGGCGTGTTCGTCGTCCTGCAGAAGGACAAGGACCATCGCTCCAAGACCTACAACAATGCACCGATGCCCTATACGCAGCGACTCACCTGGGGCGGCGTGGCGCTGCATGCGGGCGGGCTGCCCGGGTATCCATCGTCGCACGGTTGCGTGCACCTGCCGTCGAAGTTCGCGGAGGAACTGTTCGCCGTCTCGCCGATGGGCATGACGGTGGTCGTCGTGGACGAGCGCACGGCGCCCGCCGACGTTGCGCACCCGCCCGCCTTCGCGCCCGTCGATGCGGTGACCGGCGTCGCGAGCGTGCCGGCGCGACTCGCCGCCGACCAGGAATTCCGTCTCGAGCCCGAGAAGTCCCCGCACGGGCCGGTGTCGATCCTGATCAGCGCGGCGGACCAGCGCGTGCTGGTCCTGCGCAACGGCGTGGAGATCGGGCGGGCCCGCGTCGCGATCCGCGATCCCAAGTCGCCGCTCGGCACGCACGCGTACGTCATGACTGCCGACCACCTCGATGCGCCCCATCCGGTATCGCCCGATGGACGCATGGAAAAATGGGTCGCCGTCGCCATGCCGGGTCATTTCGACGAGGCCGGTCGCACGCTGTCGCACGAGGCGGCCGCGCGAATCGCCTTCCCCGAGGGCTTCCTGAGGGCGATCCACCTGTTGCTCGCGCCCGGCTCGACCATGTTCGTCACGGACGCGCCCATCCTCGAGGAGAACAGCGCCTCCGGCTTCACCGTCCTCAGCGACGGTCCGCCGGAGGAGATTGCTCAGAATCGATAGGCCGCACGTTCCGCTCGGCCGCCTCGCTCTGTCCCTCGGCGAACGGGGCGGCCGACTGCTCCCAGAGCAGGCTGCGGATCCGGTCGGGCGGTACGGGATCGGTCGCGAGGATGACGACCAGGCGCATCCCGTCGCTGTGATAGGGGTCCCCCGTGAGATTCATGCGCGGCGCCGTCGGCGTGCCGGCGGCGCTGCCCTTGACGAAGCCGAACCGGTCCACGAAGCCCTCCGCGACCAGGCTGTGGAGCAGGTATTCGCGGGTGGTGTCCACCTCGGGATCGATGATGTGCGTCGTGAGCGTGGGTGACTTCGGCGTGACCTTCACGCCGATGTCGCGGCTGATCTGCCCGATCCACACCGGGCGACCCTCGAACCGGTAGGGTGCCAGCCAGAGGCGCATGTGATTGCGCTGCGTTATCGAGCGGCGCGCGCGCTGCAGCGCGACGTCCTGCTTGCGGCCGAACACGTACAGGCTGCTCACCGGCGCCACCGGATAGGACGTGCCCGCGACCGCGGCGCCGATCTCGCGGCGCACCGTGCGAAAGTCGATGCGGTGGGTGAACGACCAGCCGCTGCGCGACAGCGAGTTCAGCACGTCCGCCGCCTCGCCGACGATCGCGACGTTCAGGGGATCGCCCTCGCTCCCGCCCTCGGCATCGGTGGCGCAGCAGGGCAACTGCTCCAGCGTGGAACGGAGCTCGGCGACAGTGAGGTCGGGCAGGGACTCGCCCGGGTAGATGCGGGCGGTGTCGAGTCGCTCGTAGTCGAAGTCGCCGTCCGGCAAGGCAAGCGCAAAATCGAAGCGCAATTCGCGCGGTGCCGGAGTTGCGGCCTCGCCGCTGTCGAGCAGGTACGCGTCGCCCTGCAGGCGGATGTCGACATAGCGGCCGCCTTCCACCCGGGGCAGGAACATGAAGCCTTCCGTGACGGTGCGCGGTGCGAGCTGGGAGCGGATCGATTCGTCCCGGAGGAGTTGCGCGAGCGCCACCCGCGCGTCGTTCGGAACGTCGCCCTGCACGAGGAGCGCGACTTCCTCGGCCGAGTAGAAATCCGGATCGAGCATGTTGCGGATGAACCAGAGCCGGCGCTCGGAGCCGTTGCGCACGCTCATCCACAGCGCCTGCAGGTCGTGTCGGGCGAAATCGACGCCGAAATGCCGCCGCGCCTGGTCGTCGGTCAGGATCGAGACCGAGACGCTGACTTCGCCAATCGTCCGCGTCTTCACGTCGCGCAGTTCATCCGGAGTGGCGAGCCGATTCGGCGCATAGGACGTCGCGCAACCGGACGCGGCCAGTGCGAGAAGGGCGAGCAAGCCGAGGCGTGCAGCGCTACCGATGATGCTGGCTTCGTATCTCACGGCTGGTCCTCGAAGAGTTGCCCGGCGGCCTCGTGCTATCGCTCGATCAGCCAGGGACGATCGCGTCCGGTCGTTCGCGAGGTGGATAGAGCGCCCCGGTCCTGCCGATCGGTCGATCCACGGGGTCGAACAGCACGCCCGGGTTCAGGATTCCGCGTGGATCCGCGACCTGCTTGGCCGCGGCGAGCATTCGGCGGAACAGTGGATCCACCTCGCGCTCGTAGCCGCTGCGATGATCGCGGCCGACCGCGTGGTGATGGGTGATCGTGCCGCCGTGATCCACCACCGCCGCATTGGCCGCCAGCTTGATATCGCGCCAGGCCGCGAGCGCGCTCGCCACGCTGCCGTCCGCCGCGCGGGCGACGAACGTGAAGTACGGCGCAGGACCATCGGGATACAGGTGGGTGAAGCGGCAGGAGAGCTGGGCCGCCTGTCCCGTGGCGTCACGGACCGCGCGAGCGACGTCCGCCTTGACGCTGCGGTAGAAGTCTTCGAACCGATCCCAGGTGATGGCTGTCTCGAAGGTATCCATTATCACGCCGAGGCCGACCGCGGGGTCGCGCCAGTAGGGCATGCGCAGGAAGGCATCGCGCCACGCGCCCGCGGCGCCGGTGCGATGCTCGCCGGAGCCTTCCTCGGACATCGAACGGGCGACCGCCGTGCCGTCGTAACGTCCGCCATGTTCGCTCACCAGTTCCAGCGCTCGTGTCATCCATGCCTGCAGCGGATGGTCGGCCGATTCAAAGGCCAGCACGAGGATGGCGGAGCGCCCGTCGCCGACGCCCGAGAACACGGTCTCGAGCGGATCGAGCAGACGGCAGTTGCTCGGGTTGAGCCCGGACTGCGCCAGTGACCGCACGCAGGCCACGGCGCGAACGTAGTCGTCGAACTGCACCGATGCCGAGGCGCGGAACCTCGGCACGGCCTGCAGGCGCACCCAGGCCTCGGTCAGCACGCCGAGCGTGCCCTCGGAGCCGATCACGAGGCGATCCGGCGCGGGACCCGCGCCCGAGCCCGGCAGTCGCCGCGTCTGCATCACGCCGGCCGGCGTGACGAGGCGCGTGGCCTCGACGAAATCGTCGATGTGCGTGTGCTGCGTGGCGTAGTGGCCGCCCGCGCGCGTGACGATCCAGCCACCGAGCGTCGAGAACTCGAAGCTCTGTGGGAAATGCCGCAGCGTGAGGCCGTGCGGCTTGAGCTGCGCCTCGAGTTCCGGCCCGAGTGCGCCGGCCTGGATGCGGGCGGCGCGGCTCGACTTGTCCACCTCGAGCACCCGGTTCAGCCGCTCGAGATCGAGCGAGACGGCGGCGGCGTACCCGGGACCCACGGCGGCTTCGACGCCCCCGCAGACGCTGCTGCCGCCACCGTACGGGATGACGGCGACGTCGTGGGCTTGCGCCCAGTCGAGGATGTCGATGACCGCCTGCTCGTCCTCCGGGTAGGCGACCCAGTCGGGCGGGGAGGGCGGCGTGCGCAGCCACATCCGTGCGCAGTCGGCATAGCTCTTGCCGGCGCAGTGGTTGAGGCGGTCGAGCGGCGTGGCCGAGAACTGCGCGGCCAGCGCCGACGGCGGCGCGATGCGCGGTGACGGCAGGTCGAACTGGTCGACCATCGGCACGGGGCGATCCTCGAGGGATGCGCCGAGGCCGGCCAGCATGGCCCCGATCCTCGAGTGTTCGCGCGGGGTGAGGGCGTCGCTGTCGAGGCCCCAGCCCCAGAAACGGCGTGTCGGACGGCGGGAGAGGGACGACTGGGCAGCCATGATTGAACCCCGTTTTGGCGTGGTGCGGGTCGCGTAAGCTTGGCCTGGCCGGCTCGGCGAGCGGCAGTCCCCCCGATTCAACGTGAAAAGTGCCGAATTGCGCCAGTCCGATCTTGGAAATTCCCCGCAAGGCCCGCGCGGACAGCCTGTTTGCCCGCATCGCCCGCCGTGCCCGGGCTGCCCGCGCTACGGTGAGCCGGGCGTTGCGCCGGCCGCGCGCGCGGCGCTCGACTCGCTGGCGCGCCTGCACGGATTGCCGCAGGTGCCCGTGGTGTCCGGCGCGAGCAGCGGGTTTCGCCTGCGCGCGAGGCTCGCGATCCGCGGCCGGCAGGGCGCCCCCAAGCTCGGGATGTTCCAGCTCGGCACGCACCGCGTGGTGCACATCCCGAACTGCAGCGTCCAGCATCCGCTGATCAATCGCGTCGCGGCCGTCGTGCGGCGGGCGCTCGTCGATGCCGATGTGCCCATCTACTCGGAGGCCGCCCACCTGGGCCTCGCCCGCTACCTGCAGGTGGTGGTGGAGCGCGCCTCGCAATCCGCGCAGGTCGTGCTGGTCGCGAACATCCCGGCAGTGGAGCCTTTGACCGGCTGCCTCGAGCGGATCCGCGACCAGCTCGGCGACGACCTGCACAGCCTGTGGTTCAACTCGCACTGCGAGCGGACGAATGCCGTGCTGGGCCCGGGTTTCGTGCGCTGGTGTGGACCGGAGGCCGTGATCGAGCGATTCGGCGGGGCGGCGGTGCACTATCCGCCGGGCGCCTTCGGCCAGAGCAACCTCGCCATCGCCGAGCGAATCGTCCAGCACGTCCGTGCGCAGGTTCCCGAAGGCGCGCGCGTCGCGGAGTTCTACGCGGGCGCGGGTGCGATCGGCCTGTCGCTGCTGCCGCGCGTCAGCGCGATCCGGCTGAACGAGCTGGGCCCGCATTCACTGCAGGGCCTCGCGCTCGGGGTCGCTGGCCTCGATGCAGCGGATCGCGCAAAGGTTCAGGTGGTGCCGGGCGCGGCGGGCGACGCCCTGCTGGCGGCCTCGGGCGCGGACGTCGTCATCGCCGACCCGCCGCGCAAGGGGCTCGACCGTGAGCTGGTCGAGCGCCTCGTCGAGCAGCCCCCCGACCGCTTCATCTACGTGAGCTGCGGCCTCGAGTCGTTCCTCAGGGACACCGCGCGCCTGACGACCGGAGGCGGGCTGCGCCTTCGCAGCCTCGCCGCCTTCAACCTCATGCCCTTCACGGACCACGTGGAGACGGTCGCGTGCTTCGAGCACGCCTGAGCGCCTCGCTTCAGGGCGCGCTTTCTTCCACCGTGACTTCGGCATCCTCGACAATCACGTCGTAGACGTAGCCCATGCCGAAGTCCTTGTTGAGCGCCACCGGGCCCTTGACGACCACGGTGTCCCCGACGTCCGGCACCGCGCCGCTGGTGGTGATGGTGAGGTCGTTCGTGCCCTCGGCGCCCGAGCCGTCCCGGACGTGCAGCCAGTTCTTGCCCATGATGTCGGGATTGCGCTTGACGACCTTGCCCCGGACGACGACCGGCTGTCCGGCGAGCTGATCCTTCTCGGCAAACACTTCGGCAACGGTCTTGCCGCCTTCCGCCTTCGCGATACCCGACAGGTCCACGGCCTCCGTGGGTGCGGCAGGCATCGGGTGCGGCTCAGTGGCCGGCGCGCTGGCCGGCGGGGCCTCGGACGGTGCGGCAGTAGTCGCGGTCGGTTCCTTGCTGCAGCCGGCGAGGGCGGCGATGGCGGCAAGGGCGAGCAGGGAGGCAGGGATCGACTTCAACACGATGGCATCTCCGGATTCGGTGCCGGGAGGGGGCACTTTCAGGGGCCGCAGTCTAGCCAAGAACGTGGCGTTTCGCGCACCACCGCGGAATGTACTGAGTCGCGTGCCGCCTCAACTCGTGGCTGCGCCGAGTTTCGAGCGCACGAACCCCGCAAACTGCCGACTCTTCGCCGGGATCGATCGGATCGGTGCGCCGCCGGGCTGCAGCGGGGCGAAGGGCAGCAGCAGCATCAAGATCAGGTACACGAGGATCATCGCGCCACCGGAGATGAACAGCAGCAGCACTGCGATGACGCGCACCAGCGTGACGTCCACGCGCAGATAGCGGGCCAGGCCCTGGCAGACGCCGCTGATGATCGCGCCCTCGCTGACCTGCTGCAGCGGACGCGTCGCGTCGCGCGGCGGGAGGTCTGCCGCCTGTGCCGCGCCGGGCACCTGCACCGAGCCGATTTCCTCCAGCGCCGGCTCGAGCTCCGCCAGCGTGACGACACCCTGGCCGGAGTGCATGCGGCTCGTGCACTTGTCCGCGATCGCCTGCTCCAGGTCGGAGAGGATCTCCGCCTGGTCGGGGTTGCCGGCGAGCGTGCGGCCGGCCTCGTCGAGATAGCTCGCCAGGCGTGTGTATGCCGCTTCCTCGAACTGGAGCGTGCTGCGGTTGAGGCGGGCGGTGACGGAGATGCGGTGCATGACTCAGGCCCCGATGTCGGAAATGGTGCGGTTGATACGGGTCCAGTAGTCGTCCAGGGCCGCGAGTTGGGCCCGGCCCGTCTCGGTCAGTCGGTAGTACTTACGCGGCGGACCCGCGTCCGACTCCTGCCACTCGTACTGCACGAGGTCCTCACGACGCAACTTGCTGAGCAGCGGATAGAGCGTGCCCTCCTGGGTCGCGAACTCGGTTCCCGCGAGCCGGCGCAGGATGTCCGGCACGTACACGCTGCGGGCGCCGACGATCTTCAGCACCAGGAACTCGAGCAGGCCTTTGCGTATCGGGGCGAGTTTGGATTCGGTAGTCATGGATTTAGAACGGTACCTTTGCACAGAAAGGTACCATTTCGAAAGCACGGCCTCAAGCCCGTTTGAAAAGAGTCATGGAAGCGGGGCCGTGGAGCAACTCGCCAACCGGCCTGGCCGGCCGACGAGTCAGTGCCGCGTGGAACTGATCTTCTGGGCGCTCGCCGCCAGCGGCAGCGTGAACCAGAACCGGCTGCCCTGCCCGACCTTGCTGCAGACGCCCATTGTCCCGGACATCGCGTCGATCACCGCGCGACTGATCGAGAGCCCCAGTCCCAGGCCCTGGCGCAGCAGCTGCCGGTGGTCGGCCGTCGGCTGGAAGGCACGGAACAGCGTCGCCTGGCGCTCCGGCGCGATGCCGATGCCAGTGTCCTGCACCTCGACGAGCACGGCACCCTCGACGACACGCGCACGCACCTGCACGAAGCCGAGTTCCGTGAACCGAATGGCGTTCCCGAGCAGTTCGCGGACGACCTGGGCCAGCCGCGCCCGGTCGGCGAACACCACGACGTCCTCGGCGCAGCCCAGCGCCTTCAGGTCGAGGCCGCGCGCCTCCGCCTGTCCCTGCATGGCCTCGCACTCTTCCTGCAGCACGTGGCGCAGGTTCACGGGCGTGGCAAGGATCTCGAGGGTGTTCGTCTCGATGCTGCTGACGTCCAGGAGGCGCGAGACGCTCTCGGAAAGCTGGTCCGCGGAGCGCCTGACCCGCTGCACTTCCTCCCGCAGCTGCGGCGGCAGCACGTCCTTCTCGGCAGCGAGCAGTCGCGCACAGCCATCGGTCAGCACCTGGAGCGGCGTGCGCAGTTCCTGCCCCAGCCTCGCCAGCAGCACGTTCTTGGCACGGTTCCCCTGCTCGGCTTCATCGGCCTTCTCGATCAGCTTCCGGGTCTGCAGGCGGACCAGTTCCTCGAGTTCGCTCTGGTTGCGCCGCAGCGCCTGCTCGAGGTCGCGCCGCAGCTGCTCGTTCGCCTTGCGGTCGGTGATGTCGACGTGGAACCCGATCATTCGCAAGGGTTCGCCCTGCGGACCACGCTCCACCACGACGCCGCGCGACTCGAGCCACGCGTAGCTGCCGTCCTTGCGAAGGACGCGGAACTCGGTGCGATACGCGGCAATTTCCCCGCGCAGGTATCGGGCGACCTGCGCACGCATCTCCCTCGCATCCTCGGGGTGGAGCCGTGCCGTAAGCTCGTCGAAGGTCAGGCCCAGCTCCTCGGAGTCGTCGTAGCCGAGGATCCGGTTGTTCATCCGGGAGTTGGACGAACGCCCGCTCGGGATGTCCCAATCCCACAGGCCCACGCCACTGCCCTCCAGCGCCTGCTCGATCAGGTCGCGACGAAATGCGGCGAAAGTCGGCGGCAGTCGCTCGAGCGGAGCGGGTGACGGTTGATGGGACATGGGACAGGTTCCGGCGAGGACAGCCCTGTTTTGCATGCGATCTTTCGGGCCAACGCCGGGCACGCTGCACCAGCGCGGAGCCGATCTCAATCGGTACCAGCCGCAATCTGCATGGGCATGATCGTGCCGGGCGGCAACCAGCCCCCGGCGCCCGACGCCTGGGCGGAACCGGATGCCCGCTCGGCGCCGGCCTCGTCAGTTCGATGGCCCGGCGCTGCTGCGCAGCGCTTCGTTCACGAGATCCTGCAACTGCTGCAGCCCGAAACTCGGCAGCGGACGTCCGTTGACGAAGTACTCCGGCGTCGCCGTCACCTTGAGTGCGCGCGCGTCGTCGATGTCGCGCTGCATGCGCGCGGCGACCTCGGGTGCGGACATGTCCGACTTCAGCCGCTCGGTGTCGAGGCCCACTGCGGCAATCGCGGGCCAGACAAGGTCGGGCTGGACGGTGTGATGTGGCGCCCACTGGGCCTGCGTCGCCAGCAGCGCCTCGAGCGTCTGCCAGTACTTGTCCTGCGCACGACTCGCCTCGAGCAGCCGGACCACGAACTCGGCGCCCTGGTGGAAAGGCACGTGTCGAAGCGACAGGCGGATCCGGCCCGGGTTGTCCGCCAGCATCTGCTTCACGTGGGGGTACAGCAGGGCGCAGGTCTCGCAGGCGGGGTCGATGAACTCGACGATGTGCACGGCGGCACCCGGGTCGCCGAGCGTGGGCGAGTGCTCGCTCGCAAGGGCCGCCGGGCTTGCAGCGGCCGCGGAAGGCGAGGGCTGCGTCGCCTTGCCGCTGAACAGCAGCTTCCCCGCCAGCACGACGAACAGCACGGTCGCCACCGTGCCGATCAACAGGCCCCATCGGCGGCCCTGCACCGCCACGGGCGCGGAGGGTGTCCGGGAAGCGCCGCGATCGGGGTCCGGCTGGTTTCTCGCGGTCTTTCGGCTCATCGGGGACTCCAGGTGACGTCTGCGCTCGGTCGCGCATGCTAGCAATCTTGGAAGACGAACCGACCGGGATAGTTCCCCGTCACCACGGCGGGCCCAACCGGAACTTCGCTCGCCGCTACCCGTTCAGCTGGGCCACCACGCGTCGCGAATGCGGCCGGTCGCGGTGCTCGAAGAGATAGATCCCCTGCCACTGCCCGAGCGCGGGGCGTCCTGCCGTCACGGGAATCGACAGCGACACCGCGTTCAGCGCCGCCTTGATGTGCGCCGGCATGTCGTCCGGGCCTTCCGTCGTGTGCCTGAGCCACCGCATCGAGGGGTCGTCGGACGACGGCACCAGCCGGCGGAAAAATTCGTCGAGGTCGCGCCGCACGTCGGGGTCGGCGTTCTCCTGTATGCACAGGGAGCAGGAGGTGTGCTGGACGAACAGCGTGAGCAACCCCTGCTCGACGCCGGACTCGCGCACGAAGCGGACGACCTCCGCCGTGAACTCGTGGAGGCCGGGGCCCGGGGTGCGGATCGTGAGGACTCTCTGCATCAGCGACTGACCGTGCCCGCGAAGCGCCGATCGTACCTCCCCCCGGACGGGTCGCGAAGGCGGGCGCGGCCGTTCAGGCCGTCGCCGACTCCGCCGTGCGGTTGATCTCTGCCAGCCGCGCCTCGAGATCCCGCGCCGCGACCTCGTCCTTGAGGCCCATGCCCTCCACGTCGCCCTCGGCGAAGCCGATGATGCCCATGTCCGCATAGGCCTTGCGGACGCGCGGGCCCCACAGGCCGATGTCGCGGATGGTCGGCACGATGCGCGTGAACAGGCTGGTGCGGTAGATGCGCATCATCTCGGAGTTCTCCACCCACTCCTTGCACTCTTCTACCGGCAGCCCGAGACATTCCCAGACCTCGTCCGCCAGGAACCGGTCGCGCAGCAGGTAGCAGCCCTCGACGACGAACTCCTCGCGCTCGTCGCGTTCCTTGTCGGTGAGCTGCGGGTAGTAGTCGCGCAGCGCGAGACGGCCGAAGGCCACGTGCCGCGACTCGTCCTGCATGACGTACGCAGTGACGGATTTCGACAGCGGATTTCGGGCGTAATCGCGGATCAGTCCGAACGCCGCCAGTGCCACTCCTTCGATCAGCACCTGCATGCCGAGGTAGGTCATGTCCCAGCGCGAGTCGCGCAGCGTGTCCTCGATCAGGCTCTTGAGGTAGGGATTGATCGGATAGACGAGTTCGTACTTCTCGTGCAGCAGCCGCGAGAACGCCTCGACGTGGCGCGCCTCGTCCACGACCTGCGTGGCGGCGTAGAACTTGGCGTCCATGTTCGGCACCTGCTGCACGATCTTGGCCGTGCACACGAGCGCGCCCTGCTCGCCGTGCAGGAACTGCGACAGCTGCCAGGACTGCACGTGGTGCCGGATCCGGGTGCGCTCCTTCGCGTCGAGCCTGTTCCAGACGGGCGAGCCGTGGATCGGGATCATCTCGTCGGGCATGCCGGCGGGGTTCTCGGGGTCGAGGTCCTGCGACCAGTCGATGCGGGTGTCCGAGTCCCACTGCTGTCGCTTGCCCTTGCGGTAGAGCTTGAGGAGGGAGTCGCGCCCGTCGGCGTATTCCCAGCGGAAGTTGGTCTCGAACTCCTGCGCGACCTGCCAGTCCAGCCGGTCGATGTTGCAGACGTAGTGACTCTCCGTAGACATGGCTCGCTCCTCCTCCTGCCCGGTTGTGCGGTGTTCACGCCACCGCCGCCACCGCCCCCGCCGCCGTTTGTGTTACGCCGTGTCGATGCGCGGTGGACCGATGAATACGCCAGCATGGGGCAGGCGGCAACCCTGCAGTGCAGCATGGGTCGGCGGGCGGACGCAGACACGCCGCGCTGCGTGACTCGCGGGCTCCGCTTCCCTACGCTGAATCCCCGACCGCCGCCGACGGCGAACAAGGACACGACACAAGGCAGTCCGATGAAGACCACGCACCCGCTCGACCCGCAGGCGATCGACGCCCTCTACGGACTCGAACCCGTCATCGAGCCGGGTGACCGGGGCGGGCACAGTCCCACGGAGTTCGCCACGGTCCAGTGTCCTTACTGCGGCGAGGCGTTCGAGACGGCGGTGGACCTGTCGGCCGGCTCGTTCAGCTACGTCGAGGACTGCCAGGTCTGCTGCCAGCCGATAGATCTTGCGGGCGAGATCGACGAGAACGGCGCGCTGGCGGGATTCACGGCGAGCCGGGTGGGTTAGGCGAGCAGCGATGCAGCGGTTCCTCAAGGCGCTCCACCAGGTCGGCGGCATCGGCCTCGCTGGCTCGCTCGCTGCCTGCATCGTGCTCATCGTGACGGCGCCCACCGACTCGCTGGTCGGCTATGCGGCCGTGCGGCAGGGGATCGCCGCGATCTCGCAGTGGCTGCTCGTGCCGTCGCTGGCCATCGTGCTGGTCAGCGGACTGCTCGCGATCGCGGCGAACCGCGCCTATCACGACGCCGGCTGGGCCTGGATCAAGGCGCTGCTCGGCATCGTCATGTTCGAGGGCACGCTGATCACGGTGAGCGGCAGCGCGCGCAGGGCGGCGGAACTGTCGGCGCTGGCGGCCGCGGGCGAAGGCGATCCCGCCCGGCTCGCCGAAGTGCTGCGAACGGAGTGGGGCAGCCTGTGGCTCATCCTCGCGCTGTCGCTCGCCAACGTGCTGCTGGCCGTGTGGCGGCCGAGGATCGTTCGGCGGGCCGCCTAGGTCGCCCGTTGCGCTGCGCGCCCGCGCGCCGCCGCGCTACCCGAGTTCCGCCGCGCCGAGCAGCACCGACACGCCGAGCACCAGGAAGATCGCCGCTGCGATGCCGTGCACGAGCCGCATCGGCAGCTTCTTCGCCGCCACCTCGCCGAGCAGCACCGCGGGCACGTTCGCGAGCAGCATGCCGAGCGTCGTGCCGCTCACGACGGCTGCGAGCGAACCGTACTTGGCCGCAAGTGCCACGGTGGCGATCTGCGTCTTGTCGCCCATCTCGACCAGGAAGAACGCGACCAGCGTCGTGCCGAACACGCCGAACCGGCCCGCGGCCCCGTCCTTCTCCTCGTCGTACTCGTCGGGAACGAGCGTCCAGGCCGCCATGGCGATGAAACCGAGACCGAGGATCCAGCGCATCGCGGTCGGGCCGACGAGGCTCGCGATCCACGCACCGGCCGCGCCGGCGAGCGCGTGGTTGACCAGCGTCGCGACGAGTATGCCGAGGATGATCGGCATGGGCTTGCGGAACCTCGCCGCGAGGACCAGTGCGAGCAGCTGGGTCTTGTCGCCGATCTCCGCGAGCGCCACGACGCCGGTTGAAACGAGGAAGGCTTCCATTCAGCAGCGGGCCGGCGGTTTCGCGTGGAGATAGGTCGGGCCCGCCTTTTACCACGACGTCGGCCGTGGCGTGCCAGTCGCAGGTCGTCGGGTCCGGGATCGTCGGGGCGGTTACTCGTCCATGCCCTCGACGACCACCGCCGCGTGCGCGGTGCTGCTGCGCAGGCGCAGCGCCTTGAGCGCCTGGTACTCGGGACTGAGGTAGAAGTCCTGGGCCACGGCCATGGACGGAAATTCCAGCAGCACGAGACGCCGCGGGTACCAGTTGCCCTCGACCACCTTGTGCGCTCCGCCGCGCACGAGGTAGCGGCCGCCCGCGGCCTCGATCACGGGCTTCACCTCGCGCATGTACTCCTGGTACTGCGCCATGTCGTCGATCTCGACGTCGAAGATCACGTACGCGGACATCTGGACCTCCCACCTCGTTCGGCCGTGCACTGCAACCCGGCCTGACGGGTTGCGCCATTGCGGCATGTGCGTAGCCGGGAATTCCGCAATCGATTCCTGCGCGACGTGACTCGCAGCAGTTCCGTCGGCCGGCGCCCGATTCGCTGCGATGATGTAGCTTGCCGCGAATTACTTGTCGCTTTCCCGGTGGGCCGACCGGCGCGGCGATGCTAACGTGCGGCGCATGACAAATCTGCCTTCCGAACGCACCATGCGACGCGCCTTCCTCGCGGGCGATGCGAGCTACGACGGCGTGTTCTTCACCGGCGTCAAGACCACCGGCATCTTCTGCCGGCCGTCGTGCACGGCGCGCAAGCCGCGGCCGGAGAACGTCGAGTTCTTCGCCACGCCGAAGGAGGCACTGTTCTCGGGCTACCGCGCCTGCAAGCGCTGCCGACCGCTCGATGCGGACGGCAGTCCTCCGCCGTGGGTGGCGAAGCTGCTCGCGCGTCTCGAGGCCGCACCCGGCGAGCGGATCCGTGCCGGCGACCTGCGTGCCGCGGGCGTGGATCCCGCGCGCGCGAGGCGCTGGTTCCAGAAGCACTACGGCATGACGTTCCAGGCGTATTGCCGCGCGCGGCGCCTCGCCGGCGCGTTCCAGCAGATCAAGGGGGGTTCCACCGTGAGCGAAGTGGCCAGCGGATCGGGGTTCGAATCGGAGAGCGGTTTTCGCGCCGCGTTCGCGCGTGCCTTCGGGGCAGCGCCGGTCGAGGCGGCCGCCGGCGAGGCCGTCGCACTCGAGTGGATCGCCTCGCCCGTGGGTCCGCTCGTGGCCGGGGCGACGGACGAAGGCCTGTGCTTCCTCGAGTTCAGCGACCGCCGCATGCTCGAGGCGCAACTTGCGACCTTGCGACGCCGGCTGGGCGCGCCGCTGGTGCCGGGCCGGCATCGCTGGCTCGACGTGCTGCGCGAACAGCTCGACGGCTACTTCGCCGGCCAACGCCAGCGCTTCGACCTGCCGCTCGTGATCCGCGGCACGCCGTTCCAGGAGCAGGTGTGGCGAATGCTGCTCGAGATCCCCTACGGCGAGACGTGGTCCTACCGCGACGTCGCGACGCGCATCGGCCAGCCCGGGGCGACGCGCGCGGTCGGTACCGCGAACGGCATGAACCGCATCGCCATCGTCATTCCCTGCCACCGCGTCGTGAACGCCGACGGCCGCATGGGAGGCTACGGCGGCGGTGTGTGGCGCAAGCAGTTCCTGCTCGACCTCGAGCGCGGGCAGCGGGCGACTCGGAATGGAAGCGGTGGAGGCGCCGCGGCGCTCAGCCGCCGCCGAGGGCAATGCGCTGCGGCCGTGACGGCCACACGCCTTTCGCGATCGCCGTCGATCCTTCGAACACGAGCCAGCTCTGCCGGCCGTAGTGGGGCAGCGGCCGGGCGAGGGCCGCGAGCGCGGCCTCGTCGCGGGCCACGACCACCGTGAGCGGCGCGCCGTTGCGTCGCTCCGTGGTCCACACCCAGCGCCGTCGCGGTGGCGCCGGCCGCGCCGAGCTCGCGGCGGCCGGCTCGGCAGGTCGTGGCGCGCGAGGTAGCGGTCGACCTCCGTCGCCAGGCCCACGAGCAGCAGAGGCTGCGTCGGCGGCGGCGCCGTCGATCGGGTGCAGCTCGCAGCGGGTGCTCCGTGAGCCGTCGTGCCAGTGACTCGCCGGTTGTCGCGGCGCCGGCGAGCACCGTCATCGTCGCGGGATCGAGCATCGACTGCCGCAGGATCGGCGGCGCCTCGCCGGGCGCGAGACGGCGAAACACGCGCGCCTCGGGTCCAGGGCGACGGCTCTCCGGTCGCCGGTCGGCCAGTAGCGTGAAGCGCGCGCGCTCGCCCTCGAATTCCACCCAGCGTGTCTCCTCGGTCCCGCCGTCGAACCGCAGTGCCAGCGGGACGCGCAGCCGATAGGCCGGCGCCGACTGGGTCAACTCGACGTCCACTCGCCAGCGCGCGCCGTCCCGCGCGGCGGTGGCCGAGGCGAGGCGCAGCGACGGTGCACCAGCGCGATCGAGCCACTGTGCGAAGTACGGCCCAAGTTCGCGCTTCGAGGCGGCTTCGAACGCCGTGCGCAGGTCGTCCCACGAGGCCACGCCGCCGCGATGCTCGCGCCAGAATGCGCGCAGCCCCCGGTCGAACGCTTCCGTGCCGATCGCGTCGCGCAGCATCAGGAACACCATCGCGGCCTTGTGGTAGCCGACCACCTGCTCGGCGCCGTGCGTGCGCGAGGTGAACGCCGCGAGCGGCCGGTCCGCGGCGCTGCCGAGCGCGGCGAAGTCGCGCAGCCAGGCCAGGCGCATCTCGCGTGCCGCCTCGGCGCCTGCCTGCTCGCGGTAGGCGTAGTCCGCCATGAAGGTGGTGAGCCCCTCGGACCAGTTGCCGCGCGCGTAGTCCGGCCGCACGCCGTTGCCCCACCAGTTGTGCAGCACCTCGTGGCCGAGCGAGGTGTCGCGGATGAACGGCAGGCGCAGCACCTCGACGCCGAGGTAGGTGAGGGTCGGCATGCCGAAGCCGGTGGGCGTCGGGCTCGACACCACGCTGAACGCCTCGTACGGATACGGGCCGATCCAGCCCTCGTACAGGCGCAGGTAGCGCTCGACGGCGTCGAGGTCCCCGTCGCCGCGGTCGGCGATCTCCGGGTGCAGCAGGGCGCGCAGCGCGATCTTCCGGCCATCGGCGACGACGAAGTCGCGTTGCGTGACGCGGTACGGGCCCGCCATCAGGTCGATGGCGGACTCGGGCTGCTCGAACACGTAGCTCTGCACGCGCCGCCCGCCACCGGTGCGTTCCCCGCTGGGCGCGCCCGGCACGATCCCGTGCTGGCCCTCGGGCACGTCGATGGCGATGCGGTAGGCGAGGCCCGCGCCGTCGAACACCGGGTGCCAGCGTGTCGCGGACGGCAGGAAGGTGCCGCGCGGCGCGCTCACGGGTGCGGCGTATGTCAGAACGGTGCGATGGTCGAGGGTAGCGTCGAGGGCCTCGAGCCGGCCGTGCCAATCGATCTCGATGCGACGTTCGCGGGGCGCCGCCGGCAGGCGCCACGCCCGCAGCCCTTCGGCCGCAGCCGTGGCCGCGGGACCGGGCTTTCCGTCCACGAGGAACCGTTGCACGGCGAAGCGCTCGCCGAGCGTCACGCGCCAGGAGCGGCCGGCTGCCACCACCCAGGTACCGCTGCCCGTGAGATCGCGCGTCCCGGGATCGATCCGCACCTCGAGCTCGGCGCGCACGGGCTCGGTGTCACGCGTTGGCGCCGCGTGAAGCGGACCCGGCGCGGCCAGCGCGAGGCCGAGCAGCGCGCCCAGCGCCGCGCGCAGCATCAGTCTGCCGGCGCCGCCGGGAAGCGCGCGACGATTTCGAGCCGCTGCTCGCCGCGCTGCACCTCGATCGGCAGCCACGTGCCAGGTGCCTGGCGCATGACCGCCGCGGCGACGTCGGCCGCGCTTTTCGGCTCCCTGCCGGCGATGACGAGGATCACGTCGCCTTGCTCCAGGCCCGCCCGCTTGGCAATCGAGCCGTTCGCGACCTCGACGATGCCCACGCCGCCCGCCGCGGGCCCCAGGGTGATGCCGAGCCTCGGGCGCGCAGGCGCGGCGACGCGCGGCGGCGTGGCCACGCCGAACACGGCGTCCGCCAGCCGGTCCGCCGGTCCGCCGGCGAGTTGCGCGCAGTCGGCGCCGCGCTCGAACGGCAGCAGCGTGAGCGGTGCCGGGCGGCCGAGCGCCTGCAACTGGTGCGAGACGCCCCAGCCGTGCATCACGTGCACGCTGCCCATCAGCCCTACGACGACGGCGCCCCGGCGCCGCGCCGCCGCCTCGGCCATGCCCTCGGCGATCGCGCGATCCCATACGAGCTGCGATTCCAGGAAGCGGCGGAACTCGGGTTGACTGCGGTCGGTGCGGTCGGTGCGCCCGAGCGAGCCGTGCGCCGCATCGTCCGGCAGATGATCGCGCCAGCTCTCGAACAGCATGTTCTCGTAGGCGGGGAGTGCCGGCGCCGGGTCGCCGACGCCCTCGCGCTCGGCCAGCGGCACGGCGGCGAGACCCTTCTCGCCCACGGCGCGCGTCACCGAGCGGCTCACGTTCACGGCCACGCAGCGGGATGCGGTTCATGCGCGCGAAATGGAAGATCGGCAGGTACAGGGCCGGGTCGTGGCCCCACACCTCGCGCCACTCGGACTCGCGCAGGAAGGCCTGCTCGTCGAGTTCCCCGGCGACCCAGCGATCCAGCGCGCCCTGGACGCGCCGCGGGAACATCTCGAGTGCGATCACGAGATCGGGATGGCGGGCGTGGAGCGCCGTGAGCGTCTGCAGCTGCCAGCGGTGGTGCTCGGCGCTGTCGTGCGTCTCGCCGAGCAGCACTGCGCCCGCCGCGAGGGCGCGCGTGACGACGGCGTCGGTCGTCGTCTCCCGGGGACCGCTCTCGCCCGGGGTCCGCCACGCGCCGACCGGCACGCAGGTGTCGACCGAAGCGGCAGGACTCGCGGATGCCGGTGCGACCGGCCCGGACAGGCTCGCGGCCGCTACCGCGCCTGCGACCAGCGCGAGCATCACGCCAGCCGGTGGATGCCTTCTGGAACGGGGGTGGGGTGACACGTTGGAATGAATCCTCTCGCGGATGATCGCGCCAGTCGCGGCGTCGGCTTCATCGTCGACGCCATTGCACTTTCGATACACGGTACCGTGTATGCACGCGGATACAAATCCAGACCGCCCCGATTTCCGTCCGATCCGTGCGATCTCCAGACTGGCCCAAGTGCGGTCCCGATCGTTATCGCCGGGAAACGGGGGAGAACCGCATGGGGACCAGTTGCCCGATCGTGCCCGACGCGAGCGTCGACTGCGTGATCTCGAATGGCGTCGTGAACCTCGCGCCGCGCGTGGCGTGGCGCGAGACGCTTGTCGCGAACGACAATGTCTATTGCGTGTTCCGGGCAGAAAGCGCGAAGCTCCTCGAGTAGCACGCGCGCCGCTCGGGCTTTCCCGCCAGTCGGATCGAGCTCGTGCGCGGCATGATTGACCCGATCTGCGCACCGGCCCGGCGGGCGGCCGGAAAGCCTCGGTCCCACCGTGGAGGAAGCACGCATGCGTCACCCCAACATCCTCGGCACGATCGGCCGCACGCCTGTGGTGCGCCTGAACCGGATCGCACCGGACCACGTGAACCTCTTCGTCAAGCTCGAGGCCTTCAATCCCATGGGTTCGGTCAAGGACCGGCTCGCGCTCGGCGTGATCGAGCGCGCCGAGCGCGAGGGCGCGCTGCGACCCGGCCAGACCGTGGTCGAGGCCACCAGCGGCAACACCGGCATCGGGCTCGCCATGGTGTGCGCGGCGAAGGGTTATCCACTGGTCGTGACCATGGCGGAGAACTTCAGCGTCGAGCGGCGCCGCCTGATGCGCTTCCTCGGCGCACGCGTGGTGCTGACGCCCGCTGCGCAGAAGGGCAGCGGCATGCTCGCGAAAGCCGCCGAGCTCGCCGACCGACACGGCTGGTTTTTCGTGCGGCAGTTCGAGAACGAAGCGAATGCCGACGTGCACTCCCAGACGACGGCCGTGGAGATCCTCGAGGACTTCCAGGGCACGCGGCTCGATGCCTGGGTGACCGGCTACGGCAGCGGCGGTACGCTCAAGGGCGTGGCGCGGGTGTTGCGGGCGCAGCGGCCGCAGACGCAGATCGTCGTCTGCGAGCCCGACAACTCGCAGGTGCTGGGCAGCGGCATCGCGCAGTCACGGGCCTCGGACGGCTCGCCGGCGGAGAGCCACCCGGCGTTCCGCCCGCACGTGATGCAGGGTTGGGCGCCCGACTTCATCCCGAAGCTCGCGGAGGATGCGGTGGGCCAGGGGTTCATCGACCGCGTCGTGGCCGTGAACGGCGCCGAGTCGCTGAAACTCGCGCGACGCCTCGCGACCGAGGAGGGGATCCTCGCCGGCATCTCGGGCGGAGCGACGCTGGCCGGGGCGCTCGAGGTCTGCCGAGGGCTGCCGGAGGGCGCCAACGTGCTGTGCATGATCCCGGACACGGGCGAGCGCTACCTCAGCACACCGTTGTTCGAGGACGTGCCCGCGGAGATGACGGAGGAGGAGGCCGAGCTGTCGCGCTCCACCCCGGGCTATCGCTTCGATGCGGCGCGGCCGGCGCCAGCGCCGGCCCCCGCCCCGGAGCCCGCCGCGACGCCGGCCGTTGATCCTGCGGCCGCAGCATTCGTCGCCGACGCGATCGGCGATGCCGGCCGCCCCGTGGTGCTGTTCGCGCTCGAGTGGTGCGAATTCTGCTGGTCGCTTCGGCACCTGTTCGCGCGGCTCGGCATCCCGTTCCGCTCGATCGACCTCGATTCGGTGGATTTCCAGCGCGAAGATCTCGGCGGACGGATCCGCGCGGCGCTGGCCGCGCGTACCGGCATGACGACGATCCCGCAGCTGTTCGTCGGGGGCGAGTTGGTGGGCGGATGCACCGATACGCTCGACGCGTGGCGAGATGGGCGCCTGCAAGCCATGCTCGATGCGACCGGAACGGAGTTCGACCGATCGGCAGCGGTCGATCCGTATGCGTTCCTGCCCCGCTGGCTGCAGCCCCGCTGAGGAGTGGCGATGAACCGCGATTCGAACGGCCCGGACGCGTCTTCCACCGCATCGCTGCTCGAAGGGGCGGCACGGCGCGGCACGCGCTATCTTGCGGGTCTCGACGAACGGCCGGTGCAGGCTGCGGCGGCGGCGGTGGCCGGCCTCGCGAGCCTCGAGGTGCCGCTGAACGACGCGCCGCTGGATCCGGCCGCCGTGCTCGCCGAACTCGACGTCGTAGTTTCGCCGGCCACCATGGCGATGGCCGGGCCGCGCTTCTTCGGCTTCGTGATCGGCGGCACACTGCCCGCGGCGCTCGCCGCCAGCTGGCTCGCGACGGCCTGGGACCAGAACGCCGCGCTCGGCCCCGTCACGCCGGGCGTCGCGAGGATCGAGGCGGTGGCACTGCGCTGGCTCGTGGACGTGCTCGGCCTGCCGCCGGACACCGAGGGCGCATTCGTCACCGGGGCCACGATGGCGAATTTCACGGCGCTCGCGGCCGCGCGGCATGCGGTGCTCACGCGCGCCGGCTGGAACGTCGAGGCGGACGGGCTCTTCGGTGCACCGGCGGTGACGGTGCTCGTCGGCGAGGAGGCGCATCCCACGCTGCTCAAGGCGCTCGGCCTGCTCGGTCTCGGGCGCCGGCGCGTCGTGCGCCTGCCCGTGGACGGGCAGGGTCGAGTGCTCGCCGATCGAATGCCGCGCGTCGAGGGCCCGACGATCGTCTGCCTGCAGGCCGGCAACATCAACACCGGCGCATTCGACCCGTTCGAGCCGATCTGCACCGCGGCGCGCGCAGCCGGAGCCTGGGTGCACGTGGACGGTGCCTTCGGCCTGTGGGCCCAGGCATCGCCACGGCTTGCGCCGCTGGCGCGCGGTGTGGCGCTCGCCGATTCCTGGGCGACGGATGCGCACAAGTGGCTCAACGTGCCCTACGACTCGGGGCTCGCCTTCGTGCGCGAGCCGGGCGCGCTGCCCGCGGCGATGGCCATCACCGCCGAGTACCTGCCGTCGCCGGGTGCGGAGCGCAGCCCGTCCGACTTCACGCCCGAGCTGTCGCGGCGCGCACGCGGTGTCGAGGTCTGGGCGGCGCTGCGTTCGCTTGGCCGTGCGGGTCTCGCGGAGCTCTTCGAGCGCAACTGCCGTCAGGCGCGCCGCTTCGCCGACGGGATCGCGGCCGACGGCTTCGAGATCCTCAACGACGTGGTGCTGAACCAGGTGCTCGTGTCGTTCGGCACGCCCGCGACCACGCAGCAGGTCATCGCGGCGGTGCAGGCCGACGGCACATGCTGGTGCGGTGGCACGGTCTGGCAGGGACGCACCGCCATGCGGATCAGCGTCTGCTCGTGGGCGACGACGGACGAGGACGTGGAGCGGAGCCTCGCGGCCATCCTTCGCTCGGCCGCCGCAGTGCGCGGCCGGCTCGCATCCCACGCGACCTGAGACTGGTTCTCGATTCGATTCCGTCGAGGGCGCTTCTGAGCAGTCCTTAAGCTTGGCCTGTCAACCTCTGGGCGTGGTGGCGCGTTCTCCTGAATGAGTCACCGCACCTGGAGGACGTTCCATGAAGACCCGGATCGCATTGACAGCCATCATCGCCGCGACGCTCGCGGTGACGTCTCTTGCCGTCGAGGCCCAGCAGGGGCAGCGCGGTGGTCAGCAGGCCGGACAGCAGGAAGGCCGAGGCCAACAGGCCGGGCAGCAGCAGCGCCAGGCCGAGCGTTCCATGGGGCGGGACCAGACCATGGATCGCGAGCGCGTCCAGACGCGCGAGCGTGACCGGACCCATACCGGCGACGGCACCCAGACACAGACCCAGACCCAGACCCAGGCCCGCAAGCAGGACCAGTCCGGCGCTGCCCAGTCGCAGGCCCAGGTCCAAGCCCGCAGTCGTGAACAGGCGCAGTTGCATGCGGGCGCCGGCAAGGGCATCTACGGCGGGAACCTGATGACCGAGCAGGAACGCAACCGCTATCGCGAGCAGGTCGGCGCACTCGGGACCGACGAGGAGCGTGCCGCGTTCGAGGCGAAGCACCGCGAGCAGATGCAGCAGCGCTCGCGCGAGCGCAACGTTCCCGCCGAGGTCACGGACGAGTGACGTGACGCAATCGGGTGGCCTTTCTGCCGAGGAATGAACCGACGCGACGCCGAGGGGCAGCGCGTCGGTTTCGTTGTCATTTTCCGAGGAGAGCGACATGAGGCGGTTCGACGGCGGGCATCCGGCCAGCGCGTGTCCGGGCGTACTTCTGGGGGCACTCGCGGCGGTTGCGGCGCCGGGCGTTTGCCTGGCCGCAGACACGGGCTTCAGCCTCGCGGTGGGCGCCGAATACACGAGCGGCGAGTACGGCGGCGAGGAGTCGGTGGACGAGGTCTACGTTCCCGTCACCGGCAGGTACGAAACGCAGCGACTGTCCTTCAGGCTGACGGTGCCCTTCCTCAGCGTGCGGGCGCCGGAGGGCACCTACACCGAGGGCCCGGACGGCCAGCCGATCATCGGCGAGGGCCCCCGCGTGACCGAGAGCGGCATCGGCGACGTGCTCGCCTCGCTGACCGTGTACGACGTGTTCGTAGCGAGCGGCGGGGACGTCGCGCTCGACCTCACCGGCAAGGTGAAGCTCGGCACCGCCGACGTCGACAAGGGCCTCGGCACGGGCGAGCCGGATTTCACCGTGCAGGCCGACCTGTTCCGATTCTTCGACCGCTTCACGGCCGTCGGCACGCTGGGCTACACGATGCGCGGCGACCCCGACGCCCTGGATCTCGAGAACGCGCTGTTCGTCTCGGTCGGCGGCACGTACGCCGTCGCGTCAAGCACGCGAGTCGGGCTGTTCTACGATTTCCGCGAGGCCTCGCTGCCTGGCAGCGACGACATCCAGGAACTGTCGGCGACCCTCTCGCAGCGCATGAGCGAAGATTGGCGTGTAAGCGGGTACCTGATCGCCGGATTCAGCGACAGTTCGCCAGACTGGGGTGCCGGCGTGTCGGTGAGCCACGCGTTCTGACGAGTCCGCCCGGGCGGCCGTCTCAGGCGCCCGCCCGCCTCGTGCTAACCTCGCGGCGCAGCGCGGCGCTGCCGAGGTGGCACGTTCATGCCGGTGGTATTCCCCTTCCCAGCGATCGTCGGCCAGGACGAGATGAAGCTCGCGCTGCTGATCGCGGCGGTCGATCCCAGCGTCGGCGGCGTGCTCGTGTTCGGCGACCGGGGCACCGGCAAGTCGACGGCGGTGCGGGCGCTGGCGGCGCTGCTTGCCGACGATGCGGGTCGCGGTGCGCTGCCGCTACGGCTGCGACCCCGACGCATCGCAGGCTCTGCGAGGAGTGCGCGCGGACGGCGTGCGAAGGGCGCGCTCAAGAGCCGGCTGGCGCCGGTTCCGGTGGTCGACCTGCCGCTCGGCGCCACCGAGGACCGGGTCGTGGGCGCGCTCGACCTCGAGCGCGCGCTCGCGCACGGCGAGAAGGCGTTCGAGCCCGGCCTGCTCGCGCGGGCCCACCGCGGCTTCCTCTACATCGACGAGGTGAACCTGCTCGAGGACCACCTCGTCGACCTGCTGCTCGACGTCGCGGCCTCGGGCGAGAACGTCGTCGAGCGCGAGGGCCTGAGCGTGCGCCATCCCGGCGCGCTTCGTCCTGGTCGGCAGCGGCAACCCGGAGGAGGGCGAGCTGCGCCCGCAGCTGCTCGACCGCTTCGGGCTCTCGGTCGAGGTGCGTACGCCCGGAGGACCTCGCCGACCCGCATCGAGGTCGTGCGCCGGCGCGACGCGTTCGAGCGCGACCCGGACGCGCTATCGTGACGCAGTGGCAGCGTGAGGAGGAGCGGCTGCGCCGCCTGATCGCCGCGGCGCGCGGCGCCTCGACGCGTCGGCCGTGCCGGACGAGGCGCTCGAGCAGGCCGCGCGCCTGTGCATGGCGCTCGGCACCGACGGGCTGCGCGGCGAGCTGACGCTGATGCGGGCGGCACGCGCCGCTGGCCGGCGCTCGAGGGCGCTCGCGCGGTGGGCGATGCGCAGCTGCGCCGCGTGGCGCCGGCCGCGCTGCGGCACCGGCTGCGGCGCAATCCGCTCGACGAGGCCGGCTCGACGACTGCGCGTCGAGCGGGCGCTGGCCGACCTGTTCGGCGCATGAGCGCAGGGACGCCCCGGACGCGTGGTCGGACGCGACGCTGGCGGCCGCCTGCCTCGCCGTCGACCCCGTGGGCCTCGGCGGCGTCGTGCTGCGCTCGCGGCGCCGGCCCGGTGCGCGACCGCTGGCTCGCACGTCCTGCGCGAGCTGCTGCCTGCCGGCGCGCCGATGCGCCGCCTGCCCGACCCATGTCACCGACGGTCGCCTGCTCGGCGGGCTCGACCTCGCCGCCACGCTGGGCGTCGGGCCGGCCGGTGGCCGAGCGCGGCCTGCTCGCCGAGGCCGACGGCGGCGTCGTCGTCGCGGCGATGGCGGAACGCCTGGCCGCCGCCACGGCCGCCCGACTCGCCGCGGTGCTGGACTCCGGCGAGGTGGCGCTCGAGCGCGACGGTCTCGCGCTGCGCCACGCGGCGCGCATCGGCGTCGTCGCGCTCGACGAGGGCGAGGAGGCAGAGGAGACGACGCCTGCGGTCCTGGCCGAGCGGCTGGCATTCCGCGTGAACCTCGTGGGCTGCGCGTTGGCGATGCGACGGGTGCAGCCTTCGACGCCAGGCCGTCGCCACGGCGCGCGGCCGCCTCGCGGCGTGACCGTTCCTGACGAGGTCGTCGCGGGCCTGGCCGCGGCGGCCGACGCGCTCGGCATCTGCTCGCATCCGACCCGTGCTGTTCGCCCTGCGAGCGACGCGCGCGATCGCGGCACTTGCCGGGCGCGCCGTCGCGGTGCCGGAGGACGCGGCGCTCGCCGGCCGGCTCGTGCTCGCACCCCGCGCCACGCGGATGCCTGATGCCGAGCCGCCCGACCGAGCAGGAGCCGCCGCCGCCCGAGGGATCGAGCACCGAGGAGCGATGCCGGCCCCGTCCGCGAGCAGACCGCGCTCGAGGATCGAGTCGTCGCGTCGGTCGAGGCCGTGCTGCCGCCCGGCGTGCTGGCGCGCCTGCGCGCGGCGGCGCTGCGCGGCCGGGTGCCGCACGGCAGCGGACGCGGCGGCGCGCCGCAGCAGTCGCGGCTGCGCGGCCGGCCGGCCGGCGTGCGGCGTGGCGATCCGCGCTCCGGCGACCGGCTCAACCTCGTCGAGACGCTGCGCGCCGCGGCGCCGTGGCAGCGGCTGCGTCGGCGACCCGGGCCGACGCATTTCCATCACGCCCGTCGCGGGTCGAAGTGCGCCAGGACGACTTCCGCGTCACGCGCTTTCGCCAGCGCCGGCCGACCACCACGGTGTTCGTGGTCGACGCATCGGGCTCCACGGCGCTGCATCGACTCGGCGAGGCGAAGGGCGCGGTGGAGTTGCTGCTCGCCGACTGCTACGTGCGTCGCGACCGCGTGGCGCTGATCGCGTTCCGCGGCCGTGGCGCCGAACTCCTGCTGCCGCCGACGCGCTCGCTGGTGCGCGCCAAGCGCTGCCTCGCGAGCCTGCCGGGCGGCGGCGGCACGCCGCTCGCCGCCGGCATCGATGCGGCGGCTGCGCTCGCCGACGCCGTGCGGCGTCGCGGCGAGACGCCGTTCCTCGTGTTCCTGAGCGACGGCGCTGCCAACGTGGCGCGCGACGGTAGCCACGGCCGGCCGCAGGCGCTGGCGGACGCCGAGTCGGCCGCGGCGCGGCTGCGCGAGGCGGGCGTGGACGCCGTGGTCGTGGACACCTCGCCGCGCCCGCGGTCCGCTGGCGCAGCGCCTCGCCGACGCGATGCAGGCGCGCTACCTGCCGCTGCCCCGGGCCGATGCCGCCGCCGTGTCGCGTGCGGTGGCGAGCGGCGTCGCAGAGGGTCGGCGTGCGGGTGCTGCCTGACGACTGGCCGCTGCGCGAGCACAGCCGCTTCGTCGACGGCGGGCGGCCTGCGCTGGCACGTGCAGTGCCTCGGGCGCGGACCAGCGGTGCTGCTCGTGCACGGCACGGGTGCGGCGACGCACACCTGGCGCGGTCTCGCGCCGCTGCTCGCGCGTCACTACACGGTCGTCGCGCCCGATCTGCCCGCACACGGCGGCACGGCGCGTCCGGTCGACGACACCCTCATGACCCTGCCGGGCATGGCGGGCGGATTGCGTGCACTGCTCGAGGCGCTCGACGTCGAGCCCGTGCTGGCCGTCGGTCACTCTGCCGGCGCGGCGATCCTGGCGCGAATGTGTCTCGACGGCGCCATCGCACCGTGCGGGCTCGTGAGTCTGAACGGGGCGCTGCTCGAACTGCCCGGGTCTGCCGCGCGCGGTGTTCTCGCCACTCGCGCGGCTGCTGGCCGCGAGCCCGCTGCCGCGACTGTTCGCCTGGCGCGCGGGCGATCGTGCCGCGGTCGAGCGTCTGGTGGCGAGCACCGGGCTCGAGCCTCGACGCCGCGGGCGTGGACTTCTACGCGCGGCTGGTGCGGCGATCCCGGCGCACGTCGAGGGCGTGCTCACCATGATGGCTCGCTGGGATCTGGCCGCGCTCGAAACCGACCTGCCCGCGCTGGCCGTGCCGCTGCTGCTCGTCGTCGGCCTGCAGGACGGCACGGTGCCGCCGTCCGAGGGCCGCCGCGTGCGTGAGCGCGTACCCGCTGCCGAACTCGTCGAGCTGCCCGGGCTCGGGCACCTCGCGCACGAGGAGCGTCCGGCGACCGTCGAGCAACTGCTGCGGGAATTCGCGCGGCGAGCCGGCGTGCCCGCCGAACGCTGACGCCGGCGATCTCGCGCGGCCCCGGCTCAGGGCGCGGTGCGGGAGACGATCTTCCGGACGTGACGCACGCCGAGCGCCGCCGCGAGCGCGACCAGCGGAATGCTGAGGGCGGTGATTGCCTCGACGTTCACCGGCACGCCCGCCGAGTGCAGTCCCTTGGCCGCGTAGCCCACCAGGCCCACGACGTAGTAGGTGATCGCTGCCACCGACAGGCCCTCGACGGTCTGCTGCAGCCGCAGCTGTGCCTCGGCGCGCCGGTTCATCGAGACGAGCACCTGCTGGTTCTGGCGCTCGCGCGACACGTCGACGCGCGTGGACAGGAGCTGGGTGGCCCGCGCCACGCGCTCCGACAGCGACTCGAGGCGCGCCGCGACCGAGCGGCAGGTGTTCATCGCGGGCGCGAGCCGGCGCTCGCTGAACTCCTCGAAGTTCTGCAGTCCCTGGATGCGCACCTCGCGCAGTTCCTCGATGCGCCGCTGCACCAGGTCGCTGTAGGCGGCCGCGGCGGTGAAGCGGAAGTGGTTCTCGGCCTCGCGGCTCTCGATCTGCGCCTCGAGCCGCGTGAGCCGATCGAGGAGCGCGGGCTCGTCCGCCTCGGTTGCCTGCGAGCGCGTTGGTCACCTCGGCGAGCTCGCGCTCGGCCTGGTTGAGCCAGGGCGAGAGCGCCTGCGCCACCGGCAGCGCGAGCAGCGCCATGAGCCGGTAGGTGTCGATCTCGAGCAACCGCTGCATCATGCGGCCCGTCTGCCGCTGCGACATGTCGCGGTTCAGCACCAGCAGCCGTCCGTAGCCGTCGTGCGAGCCGGACGTCCGTGAACGCAGTTCCGGCGCCGCCTGCAATCCCTGCGCCGACCAGCACGTTGCCGTCGAAGTGCTGTGTCGAGAGCGAGTCGAAATCGGGCGCCAGCTCCGAGGCGGGCAGCAGCGTGGCGTGCGTGGCAACCATCACCGGCCCGGCAGCTCCGCCAGCCAGTCTGCCGGTACCGACTCCGACGCGGGCTCGCCGAAAGGATCGCTGACGGCTCCCGTGACGATGAACTTGTAGCGGGTGAACTCGGAGTGGCGCTCCCACTTGAGTCGGAATGCGCCGAGGTCCGCGCTGAAGTGCGCTGCGCCGGCCGGCGGTGGCGGCACGCCATGGCGCCGCGCCAGCGTGCAGACGTGTTCCCATTCCCGAGTGCGCAGGGATGGGTCGGAAACGAGCGCGAGAAAGGTGAGCCGCAGCGGCGCCGCCAGCGCCTCCGGGGGGCGCGCGTGCATCTCCTCGTTGAGCGCGAGTCGCAGCGGATGGTCCGGCGGAAGCCTCATGTGCGTCGCACCTCTGTTCACGACCGGTGCGGCGGGGGTGGGCCGCGCGGTCGGCAGAGTGTAAACCAAGCTTCCCGCCAGGGCTGTAGCGGCCCTGTTACACTCGGCTCGTCATGGCGACGGGCGCTCAAGGCTACGCTGTCGACCGCGCCCTGCCCTGCGCGGCGATGCGCCGTCCCCACGCGGTCATCATCGGCAGCGGCTTCGGCGGGCTCGCCGCCGCCGTCCGGCTCGGCGCGCGCGGCTATCGCGTGACGCGTGCTGGAGCGGCTCGACGCAGCCGGGCGGCCGCGCCTACGTGCACCGCCAGGACGGCTTCACGTTCGACGCCGGCCCCACCATCGTCACCGCGCCGTTCCTGCTCGAGGAGCTGTGGTCAGCTCGCGGGCGGCGCTTGGCCGACGACATCGACCTGCGCGCCGTCGACGCCGTTCTACCGCATCCGCTTCGACGACGGCACGAGCTTCGACTACTCGGGCGACCCGGCGGCCATGCGCGCCGAAGTCGCGCGGCTCGTCGCCCGGCGACGTCGAGGGCTACGAGCGCTTCATGCGCGCCAGCGAGGCATCTTCCAGGTCGGGCTTCGAGCAGCTCGGCGCACGTGCCGTTCGACGCGTGGCCGACATGGCGCGAATCCTCCCGGAGATGCTGCGGCTGCGAGAGCTACCGCTCCGTCCACGGCGCTGGTCGCCCGCCACGTGCGCGATCCGCGGCTGCGGCAGGTGCTGAGCTTCCACCCGCTGCTCGTCGGCGGCAACCCGTTCACCGTCACCTCGATCTACTGCCTGATCGCGTTCCTGGAGCGAAGTGGGGCGTGCACTTCGCGATGGGCGGCACGGCACCGGCTGGTGCAGCGGACTGGTCGGGACTGATCGAGGGGCAGGGCGGTACGATCCGCTGCGGCGCGGAAGTCGTGGAGATCACGGTGAGCGGCCGGCGCGCCACCGGCGTGCGCCTCGCCGGCGGCGAGCGTCGTCGCGGCCGACGTCGTCGTCTCGAACGCCGATGCCGCGTGGACCTATCGCCACCTGCTGCCGGCCGCGGCGCGCCGCCGCTGGACCGATCGCAAGCTCGAGCGGGCGCGCTATTCCATGAGCCTGTTCGTCTGGTACTTCGGCACGCGCCGCAGCTACCCGGACGTGCCGCACCACACGATCCTGCTCGGTCCGCGCTACCGCGAACTGCTCGACGACATCTTCGAGCGCAAGGTGCTGGCCGACGACTTCAGCCTCTACCTGCACCGGCCGACCGCCACCGACCCGTCGCTGGCGCCGGCGGGCTGCGATGCCTTCTACGTGCTCTCGCCCGTGCCGAATCTCGAGGGCGGCGTCGACTGGCGCGAGCGCAGGCCGAGCCCTATCGCCGGCGCGATCGCGCGCGTCCCTCGAGGAGACGATGCTGCCCGGGCTCGAGGCCGAGATCGTCGACCTCGTCGCATGCATGACGCCGCATCGATTTCCGCGACCGGCTGCTGTCCGTTCGCGGTGCGGCCTTCGGCTTCGAGCCGGTGCTGACGCAGAGCGCGTGGTTCCGGCCGCACAACCGCAGCGAGGACGTCGAACGACTCTACCTCGTCGGCGCCGGGCACGCATCCCGGTGCGGGCGTGCCCGGCGTGCTGTCCTCCGCGCGCGTGCTCGACACGGTGGTGCCGGATGCGTGCCGCGTTCGCCTGAGCCCACGCGGGCCTGCGCTGCGCGCCGATCTCGCCGCCTGCGCGGCGTTGCTGCGCCAGGGATCGAAGACTTTCCACGCCGCCTCGCGTGCTCCTGCCCGCGGGCGTGCGCGATCCGGCGGTCGCCCTCTATGCCTTCTGCCGCCTCGGCCGACGACGCGGTCGACGAACGGTGGCGGCACGGCCGCCGCTCGACATCGCTGCGGCAGCGGCTCGCCGACGCGTACGCCGGGCGGCCGGCGCCGGAACCCGCCGACCGCGCGTTCGCCTGGGCAGTCGCTGCCTTCGAGATTCCCGCGGCGCTGCCCGAGGCCCTGCTCGAGGGGTTCGCCTGGGACGCGGAGGGGCGGCGCTACGAGACGCTCGCCGATCTCGAGCGCCTATGCCGCCCGCGTCGCGGGCAGCGTCGGCGCGATGATGTCGCGTGCTGATGGGCGCGCGGCAGCCCGAGGTGCTGGCGCGTGCCTGCGACCTCGGCATCGCCATGCAGCTCACCAACATCGCACGCGACGTCGGCGAGGACGCCCGACTCGGCCGCGCTCTACCTGCCGCTCGAACTGGATGAGCGAGGCCGGGCTCGATCCCGATGCATGGCTGGCGCGACCGGTCTTCAGCGCGGATCTCGCCACCGTGATCGCGCGGGTGCTCGAGGCGGCCGAGCGGCTCTACGCACGCTCGAGCGCCGGCATCGCGGAGCTGCCCGCGTCCTGCCGGCCCGGCATGCACGCCGCGCGCCTGCTGTATGCGGAAATCGGCCGCGAAGTGCAGCGCCGCGGACTCGACGCCGTATCGCAGCGCGCCGTGGTGCCGCCCGCGCGCAAGGTCGCGCTGCTGCCGGCGGTGATGATGGCCGCTGCCGCCACGCCGGTGGCGACCGGCCACGCAGCTGCGCTCGAAGCCGCGCGGTTCCTGGTGGAGGCCGCGGCGCGGCCGGCCGCGGTTCCGATGCCTGTCGCCGGTTACCGCGCACGCCGCTTCGAGGAGCGCGTCGTCTGGCTGCTCGGCCTGTTCGAGCGGCTCGAGCGCCGTGAGCAGCAGCTGAGTACAGGCATGACGCCCTCGACGCAGTCCTGAACGCGATTGGCGCTCAGCGGGCCCGGCGCGGCATCCGGAATGGCAGCAGCGCCTGCACCCAGCGCGTGCGGAAGCGATCGAGCGACAGGCTCTCGTGCACGGCGGTCACGTCCTCCCCGAGCAGCCGCTGCGACAGAACCGAGCGCGCATAGAACGGCGTGTCCTCGAGCGTGCGGCGCACCCGCGCGCGTGTCGGCTCGTCCGCGCGAGTGCCGCGCTCGATGCCCCAGCCTGTTCCCGGCAACGCGGCGGGAGCCGGCGGCAAAAACGAAGTCACCGTTCCGCCAGGGTCGAAGCGCAGTCCGAAGCTGGCGAAGTCGCCGCTGCGATCGCCGGCGTGATCGATGGCGCGGCGTTGAACCTCGTACAGCACGGCGGCGGAGCCGTCGGCGAGCAAGGCCCGCGACCAGTGCCAGGACGCGAAGGCATCCTCGAGCGGCTCGTCGCCGGTGTTCATGTCGAGGTAGCCGTGGCCGCGCCAGTGTCGCCGCGGTGCCTCGAGGTCCACCTCGACACGCGCGCAGGGCGCGAGCGCAGTCCAGTGATGGCGACCGGCGGCGTCGAGCGCGACGGAGTGATCGAACAGCGCGGCAGCCTCGAGCCGCACTTCGCCGCGGATGCGGCGCGGCCAAGGCACCGCGATCTCGTCGATCTGCAGGGTCAGAACGCCCCCGCTCCAGGCTACGCGTGCTCGGGCCCACGATGAAGCGATCGGCGGTGCGCCGTATCGCGCCGCGGCCGCGCTCGGTCATCGCCCAGTGCTTGCCGCGCTCGCCGTAGAGCGCGACGTTGAGCGCGCAATGGTGCTGCGGGTCGGCGCCGCCGCGCCGCCGCGCCCAGCGTAGTAGGGCGAGAACACGCTGCCGACGAAGGCGATGATCGTGAGGCCGTTCGCGGCCGTCGTCGCTCAGGGCGTCGACGTACCACCAGGCGTAGCCGCCGGGCGTGACCGTCGCGGTCGAAGCGAGGTCCTCCATCACGGCTCGCGCCGCCAGCCGTCCCGACAGCGCCGCCATCGGCACGCCCGGCCCCGGATGCGCGCTGCCGCCCGCGAGGTACAGCCCCGGGATCCGGCGTCCGCGACGCCCGGCCGCTGGAACGACGCCAGCCAGCCGTGGCGACGCCCGGCCGTAGAGCGCGCCGCCCGTCCCCGGAAACAGCCGCTCGAAGTCCTGCGGCGTCGTCGTCACCGTGGCCTCGCCGGGCGTTGCGACGGTCAGGCCGCAGCGCTCCAGCTGGCGGAAGGTCCGCTCGTCGCATCGCTCGATCTCCGCTGGCCGAGCGGGCGCGGTGTCGCCGCGGCGGGCGCGTTGACGAGGCACAGCAGGCGCTCGGGCCGATGGCGTCGGTCGGTACGTCGACGTCGGCGCGGTCCTGCGCGCAGACGTAGACGGTGGGCTCGGCCGGCAGCCGGCCGTCGCCGGAAGAGCGTCGTCGAACTCCGCAGCGTAGTCGCCGGAGAAGAAGACGTTGTGGCGCAGCAGCGGAAAGCCGCGGTCGCGCGCCGCGAGCGACCAGGTGACCGCCGACAGCGAGCGGCGCCGCGGCCGGCACCGGCGGCACGGCGCCGACTGACTCGCGGGCCGAGCAGGCCGTGCGCCAGAGCGGCGACGTCGCCGTTGAAGACGACGGCGTCGGCGTCGAGCCGCTCGCCGTCGTCGAGGCGCACGCCGCTCGCACGGCCGCCGCTCGACGCGCGATCTCGCGCGACGTCCGCGCCGTAGCGGATCGTGCGCCGTAGCGCGCGCGGCGAGCGCGGCGAGAGCCTGCGGCGAGCCGGTGCATGCCGCCCTCGACCATCCACACGCCGTCCTGCTCGACGTGCGCGACGAGCATCAGCGTGGCCGGCGCGCGAAAGGCGACGAGCCGCAATAGGTCGCGTAGCGGCCGAACAGCTGGCGCAGGCGCGGATCGTGGAAGTGCCCGCCGAGCGCCCGCCACAGGGTCGTCGAACGGGCGGATGCGCAACAGCTCGCCGACGCCGCCCGGATCCGACGCGCCGGGTCACGGCCCAGCACGGGCTGGGCCGCGGCGCGCGCAGATAAGGCTGCTCCAGGGTCTCGGTAGATGCGCTGCGCCGGCGGCGCGAAGGTCGACGATAGCGCCGCGGCCTCGGCGGGGCCCGCGAACTCGGCCGATGGCGTCGGCTCGATCGCGCGACGTCGGCGAAGAGGTCGAGATCGCACGCCGTCGGTCCCCAGGCGTGGCGGGCCAGCACGTCCGCGCGCTCGCAGCGTGACAGCCGCTTCGAGACGAGCGCCGGCGCGCTCGAACAGCTCCTCGAACACGCGCCGCAGTCGTGAACACGGTCGGTCCCGCATCCATGGGCCGCGCCGCGAGCGACGACCTCGCGCATCTTGCCGCCCGGCGCGGCGGCGCGCTCGACGACAGTGACGTCGAGTCCCGCGCGCGCCGAGGTCGACGGCCGCGGCGAGGCCGCCGATGCCGGCGCCGATCACCGACGACGCGCGCGGGTGGCGCTGCGCAGCGTCCTCCAGGCGTCTCCGGTTGACATCGTTCGACCCGAGTGCGATGAGTGTCTATATTACTTGACAGTTCTGAGTGACAAGTCAAAGCTTGACGTATGGACTGGGGAGGCCTGCCATGGATGCCGCTGACGCGGATCGAAGCGCGCTGGAGGCGGCGCTCGCCCAGGCGGCAGCGACCGGTGCCCGCCCAAGCCTCGCGGCCGCCATGCGCTATGCCGTCTTTCCCGGGCGGCGCGCGGGTGCGGCCGCGCCTGTGCCTGGCGGTCGCCCGTGCCTGCGGCGACGACGAGCCGGCCGCTCGCCGACGCTGCGGCCGCGGCGATCGAACTGCTGCACTGCGCCTCGCTGGTCCACGACGACCTGCCGTGCTTCGACGACGCGGCGACGCGGCGCGGCAAGGCCGTCGGTGCATCGCGCCTTCGGCGAGCCGCTCGCCGTGCTGGCCGGCGACGCGCTGATCGTGCTGGCCTTCGAGACGTTGCGCGGCGCGGCGCGCAGCGCGCCCGGCGCGTCTGCGCCGCGTTGCTCGGCATGATCGGCGCGCGCGTCGGGGCGCCGGCGCGGCATCGTCGCCGGCCAGGCCTGGGAGTGCGAGCCGGCTGTCGTCTGTCGCGACTACCAGCGCGCCAAGACCGGCGCGCTGTTCGTCGCCGCCACCGTCGCCGGCGCCGCCGCGGCCGGTGCCGACCCGGCAGCCGTGGCGCCGACTCGGCGAATGCCTCGGCGAGGCCTACCAGGTTGCCGACGACCTGCGCGACGTGGCTGCGGCTGCCCGGAGGAGATCGGCAAGCCGGTCGGTCGCGACGCGGCGCTCGGCCGGCCGAGCGCCGTCGCCGCGAGCTCGGGCTCGATGGGCGCCGTCCGCCGGCTCGAGTCGCTGGTCGATGGCAGCGGTCGACTGCCATTCCCGCCTGTCCGGGCGCGGGCGACCTGCGCGCGTCTGATCCTGCAGGAGGCGAAGCGCCTGCTGCCGACGAGCTGGCGCGGCGCGCCGCCTGACGCGCCCGCGCGGCGATCGGCCTGATCCGGTCGCCCACGACGAGCGGAGCCGCATCGCCCGCGCGGCGCTCGAGCGACTGGCTGCGCCTGCGCGACGGCCTGCTCGCCGAGCCCGCGCTTCCAGCGCTGGGCCGCGGCTTTCCGCTGACCCGCCGCATCGCGCGGCGCGCGTCGCGCGGCGCTGTTCGATCTCTGCGCCGGGCTTCGTCTACTCGCAGGTGCTGCTCGCCTGCGTGCGAGCTGCGATCTGTTCGACGTCCTGGCCGACGGGCCGCGCTCGCGCACGACGCCTCGCGCGGCGGCTCGGCCTCGAGCCCGGCTCGGCCGCCGGCTGCTCGCGGCGGCCGCCGCGCTGCGGCTCGTCGCGGCGTCGGTGCGCGGCCGGCTGCGCGACTCGGGTCCGCTCGGCGCGGCCCTGTCGGGCAATCCCGGCGTCGTGGCGATGGTCGAGCACCACGCGCTGCTCTACGCCGACCTCGCCGACCCCGTGGCGCTGCTGCGCGGCGAGCGGCGCGACGACGCGCCTCGCGCGGCTACTGGGCCTACGCCCGTGCCGACGCGCCCGGCGAGCGTCGATGCCGGAGCGGCGTCGCGGCCTACAGCGCGCTGATGGCCGCATCGCAGCCCCTGGTGGCGGACGACGTTCTCGACGCCTATCCGCTGCAACGGCACCGCTGCCTGCTCGACGTCGGCGGCGGCGAGGGCGCCTTCCTCGCCGCGGTCGCGCGCCGCGCGCCCGGGCTGCGCGCTGCATGCTGTTCGACCTGCCGGCGGTCGCGGCGCGCGCGCGCGCGGCGCGCTTCGCGGGCGCCGGCCTCGCCGGCGCGCGTCGCGATGCATCGGCGGCGATTTCCTGCGCGACGCGCTGCCGGCGGGCGCCGACCTCATCTCGCTCGTGCGCGTCCTCCACGACCACGACGACGACGCGGTCGCTGGCGCCTGCTGCGCGCTGCGCGCGCGCGCGCTGCCGCCGGGCGGCGCGCTGCTCGTGGCCGAGCCGATGGCGGGGACGGCCGGCGCCGAGCCGATGGGCGACGCCTATTTCGGGCTTCTACCTGCTGGCCATGGGCCAGGGCCGGCCGCGCACGCCTGAGCGAGCTCGACGAGCATGCTGCGACGCGGCCGGATTTCGCGCGCGTCCGCGCCTGTGCGCGACGCGCACGGCCGATGCTGACGCGCGTCTGATCGTTGCCGGCGCTGACGGTCGACTAGCTGTTAAGTCAAGCTTGACATTGAGATGTCAGCGTAAACTGACACTGTAGATTGACAATCTGCGGCATCGGCCGGCTCCGGGAGCCGAACGCCGGTCGAGGTCGTGCAGATGCCCTCGCCGTCGTCCTCGAGGCGCCCGAGCACCTCGCGCTCAGCCGCCTCGCGCTGACCGCCGCCGGCGACGAGGACGTCGTCGTGCGACATCGAATGGAGCGGCATCAGCACCGGCACCGAGCGTCTGCTGTGGTCCGGCCGCATGCCGCCGTTTCCCGGGCATGGGTTATCCGCTGGTGCCGGGCTACGAGTCGGTCGGCCGCGTCGTCGCGGCCGGCGCGCGCTCGGGGCGCGCGCGTCGGCGAGCGTGTCTTCGTGCCCGGCGCCCGCTGCTTCGGCGACGTGCGCGGCCTGTTCGGCGGCGCGGCCTCGCGGCTTGTCGTGCCCGGCGCGCGCGTCATGCCGCTGTGAGCGAGCGCGCTCGGCGAGAGGCGGTGCTGCTCGCGCTGGCCGCGACCGCCCATCACGCGCTGGCCGCGCCGGACGCCGCGCGCCCGATCTCATCGTCGGTCACGGCGTGCTCGGCCGGCTGCTGGCGCGCATCGCGGTCGCGCTCGGCGGCAGCCCGCGCCCGTCGTCTGGGAGACGCAACGCCGATCGCGCGCGACGGCGCCGTCGGCTATCGCGGTGGTCGATCCCGGCGACGATCACGCGCCGCGACTACCGCGCCATCTACGACGTCAGCGGCGATGCGGCGCTGCTCGACACGCTGATCGCGCGCCTGGCGCCGGGCGGCGAGATCGTGCTCGCCGGCTTCTACAGCGAGCCGCTGCAGCTTCGCGTTTCCGCCGGCCTTCATGCGCGAGGCGCGCATCCGCGTCGCCGCCGAATGGCAGCGAGCCGACCTCGCCGCCGTGCAGCGCATGCTGGCCGAGACCGGCGCGCCTGTCGCTCGACGGTCTGATCACCCATCGCGCGATGCCGGCGCAGCGCGGCCGACGCCTACCGCACCGCCTTCGACGATCCCGCCTGCCTGAAGATGATCCTCGACTGGAGAGGCTGCTCATGAGCGACCATCAGCGCCACTCGCAGGCTGACCGTCGACGCTCACACGCCAGCGACTGCGCGCCGAGGCGGCGATCGAGCCCGATGCCGGTCGCGACCGGCGCGGCGACCAAGGAAACCCAGATCATCGCGATCTACGGCAAGGGCGGCATCGGCAAGAGCTTCACGCTCGCCAACCTGTCCTACATGATGGCGCAGCAGGGCAAGAAGGTGCTGCTGATCGGCTGCGACCCGAAGAGCGACACCACCTCGCTGCTGTTCGGCGGCCGCGCCTGCCCGACGATCATCGAGACCTCGTCGAAGAAGAAGCTCGCCGGCGAGGAGGTCGCGATCGGCGACGTCTGCTTCAAGCGCGACGGCGTGTTCGCGATGGAGCTGGGCGGGCCCGGAAGTCGGCCGCGGCTGCGGCGGACGCGGCATCATCCACGGCTTCGAACTGCTGGAGAAGCTCGGCTTCCACGAATGGGACTTCGACTACGTGCTGCTCGACTTCCTCGGCGACGTGGTCTGCGGCGGCTTCGGCCTGCCGATCGCCCGCGACATGTGCCAGAAGGTCATCGTCGTCGGCTCGAACGACCTGCAATCGCTCTACGTCGCCAACAACGTCTGCTCGGCGGTGGAGTACTTCCGCAAGCTCGGCGGCAATGTCGGCGTCGCCGGCATGGTCATCAACAAGGACGACGGCACCGGCGAGGCGCAGGCCTTCGCCGAGGCCGTCGGCATCCCGGTGCTGGCCGCGATCCCGGCCGATGACGACATCCGCCGCAAGAGCGCCAACTACGAGATCATCGGCCAGCCCGGCGGCGAGTGGGCGCCGCTGTTCGAGGAGCTGGCGACCAACGTCGCCGAGGCGCCGCCGGTGCGCCCGACGCCGCTGACGCAGGACGGACTGCTCGGGCCTGTTCAAGGGCGACGCGGTCGGCCGCGACGTCGTGCTCGAGCCGGCGACCGTCGAAGACATGTGCGGCGCCGACGTCGATCGAGAAGCCGTCCCTCGAAGTCGTCTACGACGACGGTCTGAGCGGACGCGGCACCATGACCGCAGCGAGTCTCCGACCGAAGCCGTCATACGACGACGGCAGACGCCGACTCGGACGTCGCGCCGAGTCGCCGCGACGCCGGCTCGCCGACGGCTGGCTGCCATGCGGCAAGGACGAGCTGCAGCGCGGCCGCGGCGCGGCCGGCAAGAGCGAGACGCTCGAGCGCTACGCCGCCGACTATCCGATCGGGCCCGCACGACCAGCCGCAAAGCATGTGCCCGGCCTTCGGCTCGCTGCGCGTCGGCCTGCGCATGCGCCGCACCGCGACGATGCTGTCCGGCTCGGCCTGCTGCGTCTACGGCCTGACCTTCACGTCGCACTTCTACGGCGCGCGGCGCACGGTCGGCTACGTGCCGTTCAATTCCGAGACGCTGGTCACCGGCAAGCTGTTCGAGGACATCCGCGATGCGGTGCTACGAGCTGGCCGATCCCGACGCTCTACGACGCCATCGTCGATCACCAATCTGTGCGTGCCGACCGCGTCCGGCGTGCCGCTGCAGCTGCTGCCGAAGGAGATCAACGGCGTGCGCATCATCGGCATCGACGTGCCGGGCTTCGGCGTGCCGACGCATGCCGAGGCCAAGGACGTGCTGGCCGGCGCGATGCTGCAGCTACGCGCGCAAGGAGGCCGAGCAGGGTCCGGTGCAGGCGCCGCGCGGCGGCGCGCAGCGACAAGCCGACCGTCACGCTGCTCGGCGAGATGTTCCCGGCCGATCCCGTCGGCATCGGCATGATGCTGGAGCCGATGGGTCTGGCCGCCGGTCCGGTCGTGCCGACGCGCGAATGGCGCGAGCTCTATGCCGCGCTCGACTGCGCCGCGGTCGCGGCCATCCATCCCGTTCTACACGGCCTCGATCCGCGAGTTCGAAGCGGCGGGCCGGCCGATCGTCGGCTCGGCGCCGGTCGGTTATGAAGGCACGGCGGCCTGGCTCGAGGCCATCGGCGACGGCCTGCGACGTCGCGCGCGAGCAAGATCGACGCGGCCAAGAACCGCATCCTGCCGGCGATCACGCGGCGCGCTCGCCGGCAGCGCCGATCAAGGGCCGCATCACGATGTCCGGCTACGAGGGCTCGGAGCTGCTGGTCGGCGCGGCTGCTGGTCGAGAGCGGCGCCGATGTGCGCTATGTCGGCACCGCCTGCCCGCGCACGCCGCTGGTCGGATGCCGATCGCGAATGGCTCGAGGCGCAAGGGCGTGCGACGTGCAGTTACCGCGCCTCGCTCGAGCAGGATCTCGCGGCGCTGCGACGAATTCGAGCCGGATCTCGCCATCGGCACGACGCCGGTCGTGCAGAAGGCGAAGGAGCTGGCGATCCCGGCGCTCTACTTCACCAACCTGATCTCGGCGCGGCCGCTGATGGGTCCGGCCGGTGCCGGCTCGCTCGCGCAGGTCGTCAACGCGGCGCTCGGCGGCAAGGCGCGCTTCGACGAGATGAACGAGCTTCTTCGACGGCGTCGGCACGGCCACGCCGCCGGCGTCTGGGAAGACGTGCCGCAGGACCGGCCCGAGTTCCGCGAGCGCTACAAGCGCCAGCTCGCGAAGCGGCCAAGACGCGCAAGAGCGCGAGGAGCTGGTCTGATGCTGATCCTCGACCACGATCGCGCCGGCGGCTACTGGGGCTCGGTCTACGTCTTCACCGCGATCAAGGGCCTGCAGGTCATCATCGACGGCCCGGTCGGCTGCGAGAACCTGCCGGTCACCTCGGTGCTGCACTACACCGACGCGCTGCCGCCGCACGAACTGCCGATCGTGGTCACCGGCCTCGGCGAGGAAGAACTCGGCCAGACACGGCACCGAGGGCGCGATGAGCCGCGCGCACGCGACGCTCGATCCGGATCTGCCGGCGTGGTCGTGACCGGCTCGATCGCCGAGATGATCGGCGGCGGCGTGACGCCCGAAGGCACCAACATCCAGCGCTTCCTGCCGCGCACCATCGACGAGGATCAGTGGCAGAGCGCCGACCGCGCCCTGTACTGGCTGTGGACCGAGTACGGCCTCAAGAACGGTGCCGCCAGCGGCAAGGCGCGCAAGGACGGCGAGAAGCCGCGCGTCAACATCATCGGCCCGATCTACGGCACCTTCAACATGCCGTCCGACCTCGCCGAGATCCGCCGCCTGGTCGAGGGCATCGGCGCCGAGGTCAACATGGTCTTCCCGCTCGGCAGCCATCTGGCCGACGTCGCCGAAGCTCGTCGATGCCGACGTCAACATCTGCATGTATCGCGAGTTCGGCCGCATGCTGTGCGAGGCGCTCGAGCGGCCCTATCTGCAGGCGCCGATCGGGCTGCACAGCACGACCAAGTTCCTGCGCACGCTGGGCGAGCTGCTGGGCCTCGATCCCGAGCCCTTCATCGAGCGCGAGAAGCACACGACGATCAAGCCGCTCTGGGACCTGTGGCGCTCGGTCACGCAGGACTTCTTCGGCACGGCCAGCTTCGGCATCGTCGCCAACGAGACCTACGCGCGCGGCGTGCGGCATTTCCTCGAGGACGAAGATGGGCCTGCCCTGCACCTTCGCCTTCGCGCGCCGCGCCGGCGTCAAGCCCGACAACGAGGCGGTGCGCGCAGGCGATCCACGAGAAGCCGCCGCTGATCATGTTCGGCAGCTACAACGAGCGCATGTATCTGGCCGAGATCGGCTGCGCGCGGCCATGTACATCCCGGCGTCGTTCCCGGGCGCGATCATCCGCCGCCACACCGGCACGCCGTTCATGGGCTACGCCGGCGCGACCTACCTCGTGCAGGAAGTCTGCAACGCGCTGTTCGATGCGCTGTTCAACATCCTGCCGCTCGGCACCGAGCTGGACAAGGTCGAGGCGACGCCGTCGCGCGCTGCACGCAGGAGCTGCCCTGGGACGACGACGCCAAGGCGGCTGCTCGACGCGACTGGTCGACGCGCAGCCGGTGCTGGTGCGCATCTCGGCGGCGAAGCGGCTGCGCGACGCGGCCGAGCGCGACGCGCGCGCGGCGCGGAGCGAGTGACGCGTGCGCGTCGACCAGGCACGCGCGCTGGTCACGCGAGGCTGGAGCGCGCATGACGCAGGGCCATCACGTCATCGCGCGACGATGCGCAGCGGACTCGCAGCTGGCCGAGAGCGTCGTGTGATCTGGCATCGGTCCGCACCGGCATGCCGTGCACGGCGAGTCGATCCGCGATGCCGCGAAGCGTCCGTCGTGACGCCTGTCGCGCATCACAGGCGGCTGGTGCGGCACTCGCCCGCTCGCGGAGACCGTCGGCGGAACGGCACATGCATCAGGTGGCCGGCCATGCCAATGGACGGAGTACGGCCATTCGGTCATGGCTGAGCGGAGGCAGCAGATGGCTCGCTGAACGATGACGCTCACGTGAGCGAACGAGGCGAAGGAGTTCCACCGCATCTTCATGACCAGCTTCATCATCTTCACGGTCATCGCCATCGTCGCGCACTTCCTGGTGTGGATGTGGCGTCCGTGGCTGCCGGGCCGCGAAGGGCTATGCCGCACTCGACGCACGTTGCGTGGCGCTCAGCATGATTCGGCATAAGGAGAATACATGTGGCGAATGTGGCTACTGTTCGATCCGCGCAGGACGCTCGATTGCGCTGTTCACGTTCCTGTTCGTGCTGGCGTTCGCTGATCCACTTCATTCTGCTCAGCACCGACCGGTTCAACTGGCTGCGAAGGCCCGGCGCCGCGCAGGCGGTGACGTCGGAGTCACTGTCGACTCGCCGGCAAGGGCGTCTAGGCTGAAATGCTCGGTGACGCAGGTGGCGGACGCGTCCGGCCGATGCCAGGCCGCCTCGCCGCACGATTCAAGCGCGCCGCGACGGCGAAGCCGCTCCGAGTCGGGAGGGCAACGACATGGCGATGCTCAGTTTCGAGACGAAAGTACCGCGTCCGCGGTGGCACCTTGCTCGGCGGCGATCTGTTCGATTTCTGGGTCGGTCCGTTCTACGTCGGATTCTTCGGCGTCACGACGATCTTCTTCACCGTGCTCGGCACGCTGCTGATCGTCTGGGGCGCGGCGCATGGGGCCGACCTGGAACCTCTGGCAGATCAACATCGCGCCGCCGGATCTCAGCTACGGGCTGGCGCTCGCGCCGCTGGCGCGAAGGCGGGCTTTGGCAGCTCATCACGGTCTGCGCGCATCGGCGCCTTCGTCTCCTGGGCGCTGCGCCAGGTCGAGATCTGCCGCAAGCTCGGCATGGGCTATCACGTACCGATCGCCTTCGGCGTCGCGATCTTCGCCTACGTCACGCTGGTCGTGATCCGGCCGGTGCTGCTGGGCGCCTGGGGGCACGGCTTCCCCTACGGCATCATGAGCCATCTCGACTGGGTGTCGAACGTCGGCTACCAGTACCTGCACTTCCACTACAATCCGGCGCACATGATCGCGGTGACCTTCTTCTTCACGACGACGCTCGCGCTGTCGCTGCACGGCGGCGCTGGTTCTCTCGGCGACCAACCCGACAGAAGGGCGAGGCGGTGAAGACCGCCGAGCACGAGAACACGTTCTTCCGCGACACCATCGGCTATTCGATCGGCACGCTCGGCATTCACCGCCTCGGCCTGTTCCTGGCGCTGTCAGCGCGGTTTCTGGAGCGCGGTCTGCATCGTCATCAGCGGTCCGTTCTGGACGCGCGGCTGGCCCGAATGGTGGAGCTGGTGGCTCAACCTGCCGATCTGGCGCTAGGCGGGGGGACACGACATGGCCGAATATCAAAACATCTTCACCCGGTTCAGGTGCGAGGCGCCACCTGACGCCGGCGTGCCGCTGCGACGCCGGGATCTGGCCGCGCATCGGCACAGGCCGAGCTTCGACTACTGGTTCGGCAAGATCGGCGACGCGCAGATCGGGCCGATCTATCTGGGCTGGCTCGGGGTCGCCTCGCTGATCTGCGGCTTCATCGCGTTCGAGATCATCGGCCTCAACATGTGGGCCTCGGTGAACTGGGACCCGATCCAGTTCGTCCGGCAGCTGCCCTGGCTCGCGCTCGAACCGCCGCCGCCGGAGTACGGCCTCAGCCTTCCGCCGCTCAACGAAGGCGGCTGGTGGCTCATGGCCGGCTTCTTCCTGACCGCTGTCGATCCTGCTGTGGTGGGTGCGCATCTACCGCCGGGCGCGCGCGCTCGGCATGGGCACGCACGTGGCCTGGGCGTTCGCCGTCGGCGATCTGGCTCTACCTGGTGCTGGGCTTCATCCGGCCGATCCTGATGGGCAGCTGGAGCGAGGCGGTGCCCTTCGGCATCTTCCCGCACCTCGACTGGACGGCGGCGTTCTCGATCCGCTACGGCAATCTCTTCTACAATCCCGTTCCACATGCTCTCGATCGTGTTCCTCTACGGCTCGACGCTTGCTGTTCGCGATGCACGGCGCGACCATCCTCGCGGTCGAGCCGCTACGGCGGCGAGCGCGAGATCGAGCAGATCGTCGATCGCGGCACCGCGTCCGAGCGCGGCGCGCTGTTCTGGCGCTGGACCATGGGCTTCAACGCCACGATGGAGTCGATCCATCGCTGGGCCTGGTGGTTCGCGGTGCTGTGCCCGCTGACCGGCGGCATCGGCATCCTGCTGACCGGAACCGTGGTCGACAACTGGTACCTCTGGGCCGTCAAGCACGGCGTCGCGCCCGCTTACCCGCACGTCTTCGCCGCCGGTCGTCGATCCGGCTCCTTGCGGGAGGCGCGCGATGAGCATACGCGCAAGCACGTGGCGCCGTTCGCGCGTGCTGCTCCTGGTGGCCTGCTGCTCGCCGGCTGCGAGCGCTCCGCCGCTGGAAGCGTCGCAGAATGGCTATCGCGGCACCGGCATGGAGCCAGATCATGAACCCGCGGCGCATCGCCGAGCTCGCGCAAGAACCAACGTGCCGCCCGCAGGCGCAGCCCGCGGTCTCCGCCACGGGACCCGCGCGCTTCGCAGGTCTACCAGAACGTGCAGGTTCTCGGCGATCTCAGCGATCGGCGAGTTCCTTCGCGCCTGATGACGGCGATCACGGAATGGGTCTCGCCCGAGCAGGGCTGCGCCTACTGCCACAACATCGAGAACCTCGCGCCGACGAGATGTACACCAAGATGGTGTCGCGCCGCATGCTGCAGATGACGCACGACCATCAACGCCAACTGGACGCGCACGTCGCCGCAGACCGGCGTGACCTGCTACACCTGCCATCGTGGCCAGCCCGTGCCGCAGAACATCTGGTTCACGACCCGGTCACGTCGCCTCTGGTCGGCTGGCCGGCATCCGATGGGGCAGAACGCGCCTCGAAGGCGGTCGGCGTACACCTCGCTGCCGCACGATCCGCTTCACGCGTTCCTGCTCAGCGACAAGCCAGATCCGCGTGATCTGGAACGACGGCGCTGCCGACGGCAACAACCGGCGCATCGATCAGCACACCGAGTGCGACCTATTCGCTGATGATGCACATGTCGACGATCGCTCGGCGTGAACTGCACCTTCTGCCACAACACGCGCTCGTTCGGCACGACTGGGAGCGTCGCCGCCGCAGCGCGTCACAGCCTGGCATGGCATCCAGATGGTGCGCGCACTCAACACGACCTATCTCGAGCCGCTCAAGACGACCTTCCCGGCGGAGCGCCTCGGGCCTGAGGGTGACGCGCCGAAGGCTGGTTGCGCCACCTGTCACCAGGGCGTCAACAAGCCGCTCAACGGCGTCAGCATGCTCCAGGACTACCCGGAACTCGCCCGGATCCGCACGCGTGCCGAGATCGAGCAGGTCGCGCCTGTAGCGGGTGGAACGGGAGCGGCCGGCCCGGTGCCGGCCGCCGACATCTACTTCGAGCTGGACCGTTACGACCTGCCTGCGGACGCCGGGTCGACCCTCGCATCCATGGTCGCCTTCCTCAAATCGAACCCGGAGGCGATGGCGGTGGTCTCTGGCTATCACGATCCGACTGGCAACCTCGAGCACAACCTCGATCTCGCCAGGAACCGCGCGATCGCGGTGCGTGATTTCCTGGTGCGCCAGGGCATTGCCCTGCCGCGTATCGATCTTGCCAAGCCCGTCGAGACCACCGGCGACGGCTTGCTCGAGGAGGCGCGTCGCGTCGAGGTCAGCGTCCGCGCTGACGACGCGGGCGCCACGCTGGCGGGAGCCATGTGAAGCACGTCACGCTCGCACAGCCCCGAGGCTTCTGTGCGGGCGTGACGCGCGCCCTGGACATCGTCGAGCGCGCGCTGGAGGCGCATGGTGCGCCGGTGTTCGTGTACCACGAGATCATCCACAACCGGCACGTGGTGGACGACCTCGCGGCGCGCGGCGCCGTGTTCGTTGACGATCTCGATGCCGTTCCGTTCGGCGCCGTGATCGTCTTCAGTGCACATGGCGTCGGAAACTGCACCGTGGAGGAGGCTCGCAGGCGTCGCCTGCAGGTCATTGATGCCACCTGCCCGCTGGTAACCAAGGTCCACGTGCAGGCACGGCGCTACGTGCGCGACGGGCGCGTGCTCGTAATCGTCGGGCATCGAGGACACGACGAGGTGGAGGGTACGCTCGGCACGGTGGGCGACGCCGCGTACGTCGTCGGCGACACATTCGACGTGAAGCGCCTGCCGGTCGCTTCGGATGCGCGCGTCGCCTACGTCACGCAGACCACGCTCAGCCTCGACGACACCGCCGAGGTGATCGAAGCGCTCCGGGAGCGCTTCGCGGACCTTGAGGGGCCCGGGCTCGGCGACATCTGCTACGCGACGCAGAACCGGCAGCAGGCCGTCCGCAGCCTCGCTCCGTCCGTCGAACTGCTGCTGGTCGTCGGCTCCCGGAACAGCTCGAACTCGAACCGGCTGAGCGAACTCGGGGCGCAGCTAGGGGTGCGATCGTATCTGGTCGAAGACGCCACGGAACTCGATCCCGCCTGGCTCGAGGGAGTGTCGCGCGTCGGGCTGACCGCAGGCGCTTCGGCGCCCGAGTCGCTGGTCGATGGGGTGGTGAATAGACTGCGTTCGCTCGGTGTGATGACCGTCACCGAGGCTGCCGGGCCGCGCGAGACGATCAGCTTCCGATTGCCGGCCGGACTGGCGCGCTGGCCTGACCCTGCGCCTTGGGCGCTCGATCGACTTGGGCTCAGCGGGCCAACGCCTCGCCGACGAACGCCACTGCGCGTCCGCCGAGGCGCGCGCCGGCGCGCCGTACCGACCGCACGCTGACCACGTCGAAGTCCGACAGCAGCCCGGGGAGGCGGGCGGCGACGGCTTCCTGGATCGTGGCGGCGTCGAGGCCCGCGTCGGCGAGGCACTCGCTGCGCGTGCCGTGCTCGAGATGCCGGTCGGGCAGCCCGAGGTTCAGGATCGAGACCGAGAGTCCGCCGTGGTGCAGGCACTCGTTGACCGCGCTGCCGGCGCCGCCGGCGAGCGCGTTCTCCTCGACCGTGACCACGAGATCGTGGCGCAGCGCCATTTCGCGCACCAGTCGCTCGTCGAGCGGCTTCGCGAAGCGCATGTTCACCACCGTGGCGTCGAGCTGCTCGGCCACGCCCATCACGGTCTCGAGCAGCGTGCCGAACACGAGGAACGCCACGCCGCGGCCGCGCCGCTTCACCTCGGCGGTCCCGAGCGGGATCGTCTCCGGCGCACGCGCGGGACCGGGATCGGCGATCGGCGCACGCGGATAGCGCACGGCGGCGGGGCGGCCACAGTAGAGGCCCGTGTGCAGCATGTCGCGCATCTCGGTGCTGCTCGAGGGCGTCATTACCACCATGCCGGGCACGCAGCGCATGAACGACAGGTCGTAGGCTCCGTTGTGCGTCGCGCCGTCGGGGCCGACCACGCCCGCGCGATCGATGGCAAACAGCACCGGCAGGCCCTGCAGCGCGATGTCGTGGACGCACCTGGGGGTGCGCACGCTGAAGGAAGGTCGAGCAGATCGCTCATGATAGGGCGCAACCCCCGCGCCGCGAGCACTGCTGGAGAGCGGATGCTGCGCCGCCGCGATGCCGATGTCGAGGCAGTGCCGGCAGTTGCTCGGCCAGCTCACCAGGCCGGCCTCGGCGCACTGCCGGCGCGACGGCGAGGAGGCGCGGAGCGCGTACGCGGCCGAGAAACGACGTGCAAAGGCATCGGTGTAGGTCGGCGCGGACGGGTGAGCGGCGCCATCCCGCGCCGGGTCGAACGGCGTCACGCCGCGGAGCGACCGGATCGGCCTCGGCGGGCTGCGACCCTAGCCCTTGCGCGGACCACGGGCAGCAGGCGCGGATCCGCGCCGGGTCGCGCAGGCGCGTGGAGCGGCGAGCAGGTGGGGAGGTGGTGGCCGTCGCAGGGCGCGTGTAGCGGAAACCCGAGCTCCTCGAACGGCTGGCCGGTCGTCCGCCAGCCGCGGCCGCCGGCTCGGCCGTTCGCGGCCGCGGCCGCGCAGTGGTCCAGGCGGCAGATAGTCGCACAGGCGCCGACGTTCGGCGAGATCGACATGCCGTTGTCGTTGAGCATGACCAGCAGGTCGACGTCCATCGACCGGCATGTTCGAGCGCCTCGAAGGCGAGCCCCGCCGTGAGGCGCCGTCGCCGATGATCGCGACGCTGCGCGCCGCATTCACTGCGCGCGTCCGCCACGGCGATGCCGAGCGCGGAGCTGATCGAGGTGCTGGAGTGGCCGGCGCCGAAGGCGTCGAAATTGCTCTCCTCGCGATGCAGGAAGCCCGACAGCCCGCCGTGATGACGGATCGTCGGCGAGCTCGGTCCGCCGGCCCGTGAGCACCTTGTGCGGGTAGCACTGGTGACCGACGTCCCAGACCAGCGAGTCGCGGGGCGTGTCGAACACGTAGTGCAGCGCCACCGTCAGCTCGACCGTGCCGAGACCGGCGGCGAGGTGTCCGCCGGAGGCCGACACGGAACGGATGAGTCGGCACGCACCTCGGCCGCGACAGTCTCGAGCGCCGACTCCGGCAGGCCCGCAGCTCGGCCGGTTCGTTGATGGTGTCGAGCAGCGGGACGCCTGGAGTTTTCATGGCACGCAATCCTTCAGCGCTTCGGCTCGACCGTCCTCGGCCGGGGATCCGGCAGGACGTTCGCTCCGACGACGCCGGCGACCCGGGCCGGTGCAGGGCCAGTCCCCGCAGGATCCCCGGACCAGCCCCAAAGGCGGGCGACGGACCAGGGCAGGATCAGGAACAGGTGCTCGAGCAGCGCCAGCACCGTCAGCGCCGCGACCAGGCCGTAGGCTGTCGCCTCGAACGCGCTCGCTGCGCCGAGCGCGGACCGCACGATCCAGGCGACCAGCAGCGAGGTGGCCGCGACCGACACGGGCAGCAGAACGTTGACCGGGCGGCGCCCGAAGAAACTCGCCAGGTATCGCAGGTGCCCGGGCAGCAACTCGGCGCCCGGATTGCGCACCCCGAGGAACAGGTTGAGCTTGGCGCTGAGGCGCATCGTCCACAGCAGGGCAAAGGTCGCGGCGCCGACCCAGTTGGCGGCGTTCCAGGCGAGCGCGACGACGAGCGCCAGTGTCGCAGCCAGGCGAGCTCGTGGTGGATGATCGCCTCGACCGCGTGGCGGAAGTGACGTACGCCGCGGCAGCCGTCCGCGCAGCCGTGCCGGCGCGGCCCCGTGACGCGCCCGGTGAGGAAGCTCATCCGTGCCAGCCCCACGCCAGGACCGCGCACGTGAAGGCGAGACAGGCGCCGCCGACCGTTGCGAATCGCGGGTGGCGACCAGGCCCGCGAGCGCGAGCCCGCCCACGATCGACGCCCCGCGCAGGCTGCGCGCAAGGTTGGGCGCGGCCGGCTGGTCGAGGTAGAGGACGATTCCGGTGCTTGCCCACCACAGCAGCAGGGCGAACAGTGCCGACAGCGCCAGCGTGGTCACACCGGGTCTCGCGGTCGCTACCAGGCCGGGGCGGAGCCGCACCTGCCGCGGCAGTTCGTTGGGCTTCACTGGCAGCAGGTACAGCCGCGCGAACGTCGCGGCGGCCGCGAGCGCCAGCCCGGCCTGGCGCAGCCGGCCGATGAGTCCGCCGCGCGCCTTGGCCTCGTCCGTCGCGACGGAAAGCGTCCGCAGCCGTTCGAGCCCTGCGCGGAACCGCGGGTCGTCGATGTCGAGCGTGAGCGGGAACACCTGCTTCGAAATCTCGGAGGTGATGCGGAAGACGGTGTAGTCGTACTCGGTCGGGTCGATGCCGAGCGCCTCATGCATCGCGGGCCGCGTGTGGTCGCGCACGTACATGGTCGCGTAGACGGCCGAGCACGAAGAAGCGAACCCAGTAGCTTGTTGAGGCCCCGTGAGCAGGTGCGGATGCGCCCGCATCAGCAGCGCGAAGGCCTCGCCGTGGCGGAACTCGTCGTTGCACCACTGCTCGAACCACCGGAAGATCGGGTGGAAGCGCCGCTCGGGATGCCGCTCCAGCTGCCGATAGATCGTGATGTAGCGCGCGTACCCGATCTTCTCCGACAGGTACGTGGCGTAGAAGATGAACTTCGGCCGGAAGTACGTGTACTTCTTCGCCTGGTGCAGGAAACCCAGGTCGACGTCGAGCCGAAGTCCTTCAGCGCGTGGTTGATGAAGCGCGCGTGGCGTGCTTCGTCGCGCGCCATGTAGCCCATGACGAGCGCGGATCTCGGGGTTCTTCACGTTGCTCTTGATCTCGCTGTAGAGCACGCAGCCGGAGAACTCCGAGGTCACCGAGCTGACGAGGAAGTCGAGGAATTCCTGGCGCAGCGGCTCCGGCAGCTCGCGCACCTCGCCGCGAAGTCGGCGGGGCGCTCGAAGTGGTTGCGGTTGCGTGTCGCTGCGGAATTCGCCCATCAACTGGTCCCACTCCGCGCGCACCGGCGTAACGTCGATTCGATCCATCGCCGCGAAGTCGGTGGTGTAGAAGCGCGGCGTGAGCAGGGTGTCGGCCTGCGCGCGCTGGGTGGCCGACTCGGCGGAGTCGATGGTCAGGTAGCTTCCACGTGAGTGCCTCCGGGGCGGGCGCGTGCTGCGCCGAAACGAGCAGGTCGGCGAAGACCTGGGCATTGGTCGGCCCGAAGGCCTCGATCGCGATGACGCGCTGAGTCGTCGGGTCTTCGAGCGACAGGCGCCCGTCGCTCCAGCGCACGAGGCGGAACGGCGGTCCGGCGCCGAGGTGCGCAAGCCTGCGATCCGCGCGAGGCCGCGCAGCACGCCGCGCGCAAAGCCGTTCGTGCCGGCGGGCAGGACGGCGACCAGCGTCTCGTCCGGGTGGCGCTGCACGAGCACCGCGCCGTCCTCGCGGTCGAGGAAACGCAGCTCTGCGCTCGCCACCTGCTCGGCCTCGGGCAAGCGCGTGGTGCCGATGCCGGTCAGGCGCGCCGTGCCGCTCGCGACGATCGCGGCGGCAACCAGCAGGCCGGCGCCGGCGAGCGCGGCGCGGGGCAGTGTCTTGCCGTGAAACGGATCGCCCATGAGTCTGTCTCCGTCAGGCCGCGGCCGTAAGCTCGGACGTCCGCGGCGGCGCCTGCTCCGTGCGGTCCGGTGCGGTACCGGCGGACGCGGCGAGGCCGCTCGCGAGCAGCGCGCCAACGCGCTCACCGTCGGGAATCGCGCGCAACATCGGCTGCGGCCGGGCGAACTGCCACGGACGCACGTGCGGCCACGTGATCAGGTAGCCGATCCGCGACCCGCGCATCAGCACCAGCGGCAGGTCGCTGGTGCCGTCGCGGCGCGTCCGCATGGAGGCCGCCTCGATCACGCTGAACGGCAGGTTGATGCTCATCGGCAGCGCCACGCCGAAGCGCATCACGAGGCGGCGCGTCGTGACCGAGTACAGCGTCGAGCGGGCAGTCAGCCAGGCGAGCAACGCAAGCAGTCCCACGGCCGCGAGCGCCAGCACGACGAGCCCCGCCGCGCTCGTGGCGACGGCGCCGGCGGGCCGACCCGCGGCGAGCGCGGCGGCCGCGTCGAGGGCGATCAGAGCGAGGAAGTACAGCCCGACCTTGCGCGCGTGGAACGCGCTGATCGCGAGCGACTGCCAACGCGGCGCGCCCTGCCAGAGGAGGTGCTCGCCGGGCGGCAGCGTCTCGGGCAGTCCGGGCACGGGCTCGAACTCGTGTTCGTTCACAGCAGCGGCTCCTGGCGCGAGGGCTCCGCGTAGAGGTGGCCACTCGCGAAGTAGGCGCCGATGCGGTCCTCCTCGCGCAGCGTGACCTGGTCCGGGTTCGCGAGCCCGGGCGCATCTGCGAACTGGTGACCCATGATGGCCTTCACGCGAACCTCGCGCCGCCGTCCGTCCACGGTCACGTGGTAGACCGGCAGCAGCACGTGGCGGCCGCCGGCCACCTCGACCTCGAAGTACCGGAACTGCGGTTCGGAGCGGTCCACCCACAGATCACGCACGACGCCGCCGACCTTGCCGTCGGCCCCGAGGACCTCCATGCCGCGCGGATCCGGATCGCGGGATTCGACAACGTGGTCGCTCGCCGCCCGCAGCGGCACGATGCGTGGCCGGCCGTCCCAGGTCATGTCGGGGACCTCGGCGCGCAGTGCGTAGGCCGCAGGACCCACGCCGTCGGTCATGGGGTTGCCGGTCGGCTCGAGCGGCGAGCCCGACCAGGCCGCGGAGGGCGCCGCCCGCAGACTCGGCTCGCTTCTGGTGCGCGGCGACATCGCCGTGCCGCCGTGCGCGAGGCGAAAGGTCTTCGGCGTCGGTACCGCCGGGAATCCCTGCACGATCACGCGACCGCCCGAGCGGGTGGTCCGGCCGGATTCCAGCGGATAGCCCTCGCGCTGATCCTCCCGGCGCAGGTAAATAACCAGGCCGAAGAAGAAGAGCCAGAACGCGTAGAGCACGATTTGCGCGACGTCGATGTGGTCCGTGATGCCACCCGATTCCATGTCGACCTCCGCAGCATGTGCGTTCAGCCTGGGAACTCCGCCAGTCCGAACTGCGGTCGGTCGCGGGCGCGCGCTGCTCGCGGGGCGAACAAGCGGACCGATTGCGACGAGCGTCGCGAACAGCAGAGCAATTTCGATGTGGTAGACGAAGCTGTAGCCGGTCGCCGGATCGAGTGAGCGCGGGGCCGAGGCGCCTGCGCTCGCGAGCGCGCCGATCCCGTCGCGAATGGCGCCGCCGAGGGCGATCGCGAGTCCGGCGGCGTGGCCTGCACGGCGCCCCAGGCGCCGAGCGCGAGGCCGCTGGTGCGCGGCGCAAGCGCCATCGCCGCGGTCAGCGTGCCGACCGCGAACAGACCGCCGCCGAAGCCGATCAGCGTCGTGCCGGCCCGGAACAGCAGGCCGACTCGAGCGGGCGGCGAAGATCACGGCCGAGAACGCCGCGATCCCGATCAGCGCGCCGAAGCCGGCGAGGCGGCAGGGGTCGCCGCCGCGCGTCGAGCGCCGTGCGGCGAGCGCGAAGCCGACCAGCGTGCCGCCGGCGCAGGATCGCGGTGAGCGTGGTCGTCGCGCCGACCGCGAGCCCGAGGATCTTCGCCGCCATAGGGCTCGAGCAGGATGTCCTGCATGCTGAAGGCCGCGGTTCCGAGCCCGACGGCGAGCAGCAAGCGTGCCGGCGCGTCCGTCGGTCGGCTCAGCTCGCGCCAGCGCATGCGCGGAACGACGGTGCGCGCGGTCGCGGTGCGGTCGCGCGCCGGATCGCGCGGTTCCTGCTTCCACAGCGCGACGCAGGTTGAGCACCATGGTCGACGACGCGCCGCGCCCTGGATGACCTGGATCAGGCGGATCTGGCTGAAATCGCTCAGCAGCGCGCCGAAGACGAGCGCGCTGGCGACCATGCCGAGCGAGCAGCATCACGTAGAGCAGCGCGACGACGCGCGGCCGCGCTGGCCTGCGGCGCAAGATCGGCGGCGAGCGCGAGTCCGGCCGTCTGCGTGGTGTGCAGGCCGGCGCCGACGAGCAGGAACGCGAGCGCCGCCGCCGCATGGCCCGATCCAGGCCGGCGCCGTTGCGTGTCGCCCGGACAGGACCAGCAGCGCGAACGGCATGATCGCGAGGCCGCCGAACTGCAGCAGCGTGCCGAACCAGATGTAGGGCACGCGCCGCCAGCCGAGCGACGAGCGGTGGGTGTCGGAGCGGAAGCCGATCAGCGCACGCAGCGGCGCGAACACCAGCGGCAGCGACACCATCAGCGCGACGAGCCAGGTCGGACACGCCGAGCTCGACGATCATGACGCGATTGAGCGTGCCGGTGAGCAGCACCATCGCCATGCCCGACCGAAACCTGGAACAGCGAGAGGCGCAGCAGCCGCGCCAGCGGCAGCTCGTCGCGTCGCCGCATCGGCGAACGGCAGGAAGCGGGTCCCGACCCGCGTCCAGCCGCGAGACAGCGTGGCGACTCGAGCCTCATCATCGGCGCACGACCTCCAGCGCCTGCGAGGTGTAGAAGCCGCTGGCCACGCGATGCGTCCGGGCGCGCCCGCCAGCTCGGCCAGACCGAGGGCTCGGCCCGGAGAGCCGCGCGCAGGTCGGCTTCGCCGACCGGCTCGATCGCCGGCGCGCGATCGGCCGCGCGGGAACAGCCGTCCGACGGCGTGCATCACGGCCAGAGCGGGGGTGCGCGGCGCGAAGGTGAACAGCATCGAGCGCTCGCGTGCGCGCCGCCAGGCCGGCGACGATCGCGCACCACGTCCGCAGCGTCGTAGTGGATCAGCGAGTCCATCGCGACGACGTGGTCGAAGTGGCCGAGCGCCGGGGTCGAGCATGTCGCCGACCTTGAGCTCGATCGAGCCGCTGCCGAGATCGCGCGGCGCGCGCTCGCGGGCGAGCTCGATCAGGGTCGGCGAGAGATCGATGGCAACCACGTCGAGCACCGCGCCGCGCTGCCTCCACCGCAGCGCGCCGGTGCCGCAGCCGGCGTCGAGCATGCGCCGGCCGCGTGAGGTCGGCGGGCAGCCAGGCCAGCAGGGTGGCGCGCATGCGGTCGCGGCCGGCGCGCACGGTGGCGCGGATCCGGCCCACCGGTGCGTCGGACGTCAGCCGCGACCACGCCTCGACCGCCGTGCGGTCGAAATAGGTCTCGAGCTGGCCGCGGCGGCTCGTGCATAGGTCGCGGCTGGGCATCAGTCGAACCCCAGCAAATCGAAGATGTCGCGATCCTTCATCGGCTCCGGCGTCGAGCGGCTCCGTGCCGGCCCACAGCGCCGCGGCGAGCCGCAGGTACTCGTCCTGCACCGCATCGAGTTCCGGCGAGGCTCCATCTCGAACAGCGTCGACTTCTTCAGCCGGCTGCGCCGGATCACGTCGAGGTCGGGGAAGTGCGCGAGGCGTCTTCAGGCCGACCGCGTCGTTGAAGCGGTCGATCTGGTCGGTGCCGGCGCTGCGGTTGGCGATCACGCCGCCGAGCCGGACCTTGTAGTTCTTCGACTTGGCCTGGATCGCCGCCACGATGCGGTTCATCGCGAAGATCGAGTCGAAGTCGTTGGCCGTCACGATCAGCGCGCGGTCGGCGTGCTGCAGCGGCGCGGCGAAGCCGCCGCAGACGACGTCGCCGAGCACATCGAAGATCACGACGTCGGTGTCCTCGAGCAGGTGGTGCTCCTTGAGCAGCTTCACCGTCTGGCCGACGACATAGCCGCCGCAGCCGGTGCCGGCCGGCGGGCCGCCCGCCTCGACGCACATCACGCCGTTGTAGCCTTCGTAGACGAAGTCCTCGGTGCGCAGCTCCTCGGAGTGGAAGTCGACCGACTCGAGCACGTCGATGACCGTCGGGATCGAGCCGCTTGGTCAGCGTGAAGGTCGAGTCGTGCTTCGGATCGCAGCCGATCTGCAGCACGCGCTTGCCGAGCTTGGAGAAGGCCACCGAGAGGTTCGACGAGGTCGTGCTCTTGCCGATGCCGCCCTTGCCGTAGACGGCGAACACCTTCGCCGTGCCGATGCGCAGCGTCGGGTCGAGGTGCACCTGCACGCTGCCGTCGCCGTCGGGCGGGCGCGCCGGATGACGGCCGAGGGCTCAGACGGGAACGGTCGTCGTGTTCGTCATGCAGCTACCCCTGCGCTTATGCCTTCGAGGCGGTCCTCGAGTTCCTCGCCGGCGCGCCGGAGGGCATCGAGCATCGCGTCGTCGGGCGACCAGTAGTGGCGCTCGTGCGCCTCGAGCAGGCGGTTCGCGACGCTTGGCCGACGCCGTCGGATTGAGCGTCGGCCAGACGGCGCGCGCATCGTCTCGTCGAGCACGTAGGTCTCGGTGAGCTGCTGGTAGACCCAGGGCGCCACCTGCCCGGTCGTCGCCGACCAGCCCATGGTGTTGGTGACGTGGCCTCGATCTGGCGCACGCCCTCGTAGCCGTGCTCGAGCATGCGCCTCGTACCACTTCGGGTTGAGCGCGCGCGTACGCGTCTCGAGTGCGACCTGCTCGGTGAGCGTGCGCACCGCGCCGTCGCCGCGCGTCTGGTCGCCGATGTAGACCGGGACCGCGTCGCCGCGCGCGCGCTGCACCGCGCGGCTGATGCCGCCGAGCGTGTCGAAATAGTGGTCGACGGTGGTCACGCCGAGTTCGACGGAGTCGAGGTTCTGGTAGGCCAGGTCGACGCCCGCCGAGCACGCTCGCCAGCACGCCGTCCTGGCGCATCGGGCCTGCCCGTGACGCCGTACGCGAAACCCTTGCGCGTACGATAGGCGTCGGCAAGCTCGTCCTCGTCGTTCCAGGCGCCGCTGTCGACGAGCTGGTTGACGTTGGCGCCGTAGGCGCCGTCGGCGTTACCGAACACGCGCAGCGCGGCCGTCTCGAGGTCGCAGCCGTGCTCGCGCTGGTAGGCGAGCGCGTGCTTGCGCACGAAGTTCCGCGTCTCGCGGCTCGTCGGCGCGGGCCGCGAGGAACGCCGCCTCGGCCAGCAGCTTCGTCTGCAGCGGCAGCAGATCGCGGAAGATGCCGGACAGCGTCACGACGACGTCGATGCGCGGCCGACCGAGCGTCTCGAGCGGCACGAGCTGCGCGCCGCACAGGCGCCCGTAGCTGTCGAAGCGGGGCTCGGCGCCCATGCAGCGCACAGCGCCTGCGCGATCGGGCCGCCCTCGGATCTTCAGGTTGTCGGTGCCCCACAGCACCATCGCGACCGTTTCCGGCAGGTCGTGGCCATTCGGCGCGGTGGCGGGCGATCAGCCGCTCGGCCTGGCTGCGCGCCATCGTGCAGCGCGAATGCGCTCGGGATCCGGAACGGGTCGAAGCCGTGCAGGTTGCGTCCGGTCGGCAGGATCTCGGGGTTGCGCAGCAGGTCGCCGCCCGGCGCTGGCCGCACGTAGCCGCGCGTCGAGCGCATGCAGGAGTGCCGGCAGCTCGTGGTCGTGCGGCGAGCAGGGCGTCGAGGCTCGGCCCGGCGTTCGCGGGTCGGTCGACTGCCGGCCGCATCGAGCATGCTGCGGCCGCGCGCAGCGGCGGCCGGCGGCGCGCCGACCACGTGCAGCCCGTGCGGGATCAGCGCGTATCTCCAGTTCGCGCACGGCCGCAGTCAGCTGCGATGATCTCGGCCTGTGCCGAGTGGTCCCACGCCGGTTCGGCGGCGGCGAGGTCCACCTCGGCGGCCTGCGCCTGGATCAGGCGCTCGAGCGCCGCGCGCTGCTCCGGGTCCGCATCCGGTTCGAACCGGCGCCAGCGGTCGATCGAGGCCTTCAGATCCGACGAGGCCGCGGTAGCAGTCCGGCCTGGGCGATCGGAGGCGTGAGATAGCTCACCAGCGTCGCGCGCCGCGCGGCGCTTGGCGATCAGTGCCCTCGGACGGGTTGTTGGCCGCATAGAGGTAGAAGTTCGGCAGATCGCCGATCAGCCGGTCCGGCCAGCAGTCGCCCGACATGCCGGCCTGCTTGCCTGGCATGAACTCGAGTGCGCCGTGCGTGCCGAAGTGCAGCACCGCGTTGGCGCGCGAAATCCTCGCGCAGCCAGCGATAGAACGCGGAGAATGCGTGCGTCGGCGCAAAGCCCTGCTCGAACAGCAGCCGCATCGGATCGCCTTCGTAGCCGAAGGCCGGCTGCACGCCGACGAACACGTTGCCGAACTGCGCGCCCAGCACGAACAGGCCGCCGCCGTCGCTCTGGTGGCGGCCGGGTGCCGGGCCCCACTGCCGCCTCGATGGCCTCGAGCCAGCGCTCGCGCCGCACGTGGTCGTCGGCCGGGATGCGCGCGGCGACGTTGGCGTGGCATGCCGTGGTTGGCGGCGTTGCCGGCGACGATTCGCTCGCGCAGTTCGTCCACCGTCTGCCGGGCACCTCGACCGTATAACCGGCCGACTCGAGCGCGCGCAGCGTGTTGTGCAGCGAAGCGAACACCGAGAGGTAGGCCGCCGTGCCGGTGCTGCCGCCGTTCGGCGGGAAATTGAACAGCACGACTGCGAGCGCGCCGCTCGCTGCGCTCGACGCGGCGCAGGTCCACCAGCCGTGCGACGCGGTGCGGCGAGGGTGCCCGCCGCGCTCGTCGTGCGCCGCCATGTCGCCGCCGCCCGAGGCCCGGAGCCGCGGACGAGCGGCCGCCGAAGGTCATGGGCCCGATCGCCCCGTCGAGCTCCGGGATGGCGACCATCATCGTGGCCTCGACCGGCATCAGGCCGCGCGGATCGGCCTGCCACTGCTCGAGCGTCTGGAACTCGACCGGGTGGGCCGCGACGTAGGGCACGTCGAGCCGGGCAAGCAGTTCCTCAGCCGCGCGCGCATCGTTGTAGGCGGGCCCGCCGACCAGCGAGAAGCCGGTCAGCGACACGACGGCGTCGACCGTGGCGACGCCGTCGCGCAGGAAATAGCGCTCGATCGCCGGCCGCGCGTCGAGGCCGCTCGCGAAGGCCGGGATCACCTTGAGCCCGCGCGCCTCCAGCGCCGCGATCACGCCGTCGTAATGGGCCGAGTTGCCGGCGAGCACGTAGGACCGCATCACCAGCAGGCCCGACCGTACCGCGAGTGCCGCCTGCGGGCAGATCGCCGAGGCGTTCAACCAGTCGTCCGTTCGGCGCGGGGGTGGTAGAGGCCGACTCCGGGTACTCCGCCGGCGCCGGCGCCGGCAGCGTGCCGCGCAGTTGGCGTCGCGGCCCCGTCCGCGTAGCGGTCGACCAGCATGCGGACGAGTCGGCGAGGTTCTCCTCGGAGCCGGCCAGCCAGTACTGCAGCGTCAGGAAGTAGGCGCGCATGTCCTGGGCGGTGCCGGGATGAAGCGCAGCAGCCGCGGCAGCTGGCGCAGCATCGTCATCTGGCCGGCGCCGCTCGAGCCGCCGCTGGCGCGAGCGCTTGCCGCGCAGCCGCTTGAGCAGCGCGAGCAGGCCCGTCGCTTCGACGGACATGTCGAAGCGGCCGAGGCGCGTGAGCTGCACGACCTCGCCCGCGGACATGCAGCACAGCATCGCGTCGCAGTGGTCGCGTCGCGCCGCGAGCGCCGGCAGCACGGCACGGATGTGGTCGTCCAGGAACATCATCGTCGCGATGATGATGTCGGCGCGGGCGATGTCCGCGAGGCAGCGCTCGAGCGCCGCGTCGTCCGTGCCCCACTCGTCGGCCGCGTGGACCGCAAGCTCGAGCCCAGGCAGCTCGCGGCGCAGCGTGGCTTCGGCGCGGGCCGCGGTGCCGGCGACGTGGCTGTCCAGCGTCACGATGACGACGCGCACCGGCGTCGCGCTCAGCGTGCGAAATGTGCTTTTGCATCGTACAGGGTCTCGACGGTGATGAGGGCCACGCCACGCTCCTCGGCGTAGCTCTCGGTGTTGCGGCGCGCCTTGCCGCGCACGAAGAACGGAATCTTGCGAGTTCGCGCTCGGCATCCGTCCGCCCAGCGGGTGTCGCCGACCGGTCCGCGACGACCGCAGCGACGTACCGGCGCGGCTGCGCAGCCGTCGCGCTTGCGCTGGCGCGGTGGTCGAACGCGGCTGCGAGCCGCGAGGTGCAGGGCACGCCGTCGTCGAATTCGAAATCGTCGCGGAACATGCCGAGCAGGTGTTCTTCGAGGCCCATCATCAGCGGATGTACCCAGGTGTCGAAGATGCACGTTGGCGCCCTCGAAGCCCATCTGCGGCGAGTAGCGCGCCGGGAAGTCCTGGACATGCACCGGTGCCGAAATGACCGCGCAGGGAATGCCGAGGCGCTTGGCGATGTGGCGTTCCATCTGCGTGCCGAGCACCAGTTCGGGCTGCAGCGTCGCGATTGCGCGCCTCGACCTCGAGATAGTCGTCGGTGATCAGCGCTTCGACGCCTGAGCTCGTGTGCCGCCTCGCGCACCTCGCGGGCGAACTCGCGGCTGTAGGTGCCGAGGCCGACGACCTTGAAGCCGAGTTCCTCGGCCGCGATGCGCGCTGCGGCGATGGCATGCGTCGCGTCGCCGAAGACGAAGACGCGCTTGCCGGTCAGGTAGGTCGAGTCGACCGAGCGCGAATACCACGGCAGCCGCGAGCCGTCGGCTCGAGCAGCGTGCGCGATCGATCGACGATCCGGCGAGCGCCGCGACCTCGGCGATGAAGTCGCGCGTCGCGCCGACGCCGATCGGCACGGTCTTCGTGCAGGGCTGGCCGAACTGGCGCTGAAGCCAGCTGCGCGGCGGTGCCGGCGATCTCGGGATAGAGGACGACGTTGAAATCGGCATCGCCGAGTCGCGCGAGATCGTCGGGCGTCGCGCCGAGCGGCGCGACGACGTTGACCTCGATGCCGATGTCGGTCGAGCAAGTCGCGTGACCTCGGTGACGTCGTCGCGATGGCGGAAGCCGAGCGCCGTGGAGCCGAGCAGGTTGCAGCGCGGCGCCGGCACGCGGCCGCTCCGTGCCGCGCGCGTGCGGCACCCGGCGCCGCGCAAGCGCCGCACCAGCTGATAGAAGGTCTCCGCCGCGCCCCAGTTTTCCTTCTTCTGGTAGGACGGCAAGCTCGAGCGGAACGACCGGGATCGGCAGGCCGAGCGCGCGCGCGAGGCCGCCCGGATCGTCCTGGATCAGTTCGGCCGTGCAGGACGCGCCGACCAGCATCGCCTCGCGGCTGGAAGCGCTCGTAGGCATCGCGCGCGGCGGTCTTGAACAGCTCGGCGGTATCGGCGCCGAGGTCGCGCGCCTGGAACGTCGTGTAGGTGACGGGCGGGCGCGCGTTGCGCCGCTCGATCATCGTGAACAGCAGATCCGCGTAGGTGTCGCCCTGCGGCGCATGCAGCACGTAGTGCACGCCCTGCATCGCGGTTGCGACGCGCATCGCGCCGACATGCGGCGGGCCTTCGTATGTCCAGAGCGTCAGCTGCATGGCGCTAGACCTCGAGGCGCGGCGCGGCGCACCAGCGGTCGCGCGAACAGTTCGGCCAGGTCGCCGGCCTGCTCGTAGCCCTGGATCGGCGTGAACACGAGCTCGATCGACCACTTCGTCGTCATGCCCTCGGCCTCGAGCGGATTGGCGAGGCCGAGACCGCAGACGACGAGATCGGGCGTTCGCGGCGCGGCAGCGATCGAGTTGCCGGTCGACATCCTGGCCTTCGCTGAGCAGCACGCCCGCGGGCAGCAGGGCGAGTTCCTCGGCCAGATGCTGGCGATGCAGGTAGGGCGTGCCGACCTCGATCGAGCTGCATGCCGAGTTCGCGGCGACAGAAAGCGAGCGAGCGGCGACTTCGAGCTGCGAATCGGGAAAAAGAAGATGCGCTTGCCCGGCGAGCCGGCCCGGTGCTCGCGAGGCCGTGCGCGCGCGCGCTCGGCGGCGCCGATGCACGGCGCTCGAAGCTGCGCGGCGTCGACATGCCCCATGCGTCGGCCGCGGCCTCGCAGCCACGCGTGCGTGCCCTCGGCACCGAGCGGGAACGGCGCGGCAATCCGCTGCGCGCCACGCTCTTCGAGAGCGCGCGCCGTGTCGGCCAGGAACGGCTGCGCCAGCAGGAATCGCGTGCCGGGACCGACGGCCGGCAGCTCCGTCGCCCTGCGCGGCGGCAGGAATCGCGACCGGCCCGATGCCGAGCTCGGCGAACAGGCGGCGGAACTGGTCCTCGACGACATCCGCGCAGCGCGCCGACGACGAGCAGTGACGGTCGCGTGCCCTGGCGGTCCGCGCGGCATTTCCGGCACCAGCGCCGCGAGGCAGGCATCCTCGCCCTGGGTGAACGTCGTCTCGATGCCGCTGCCGGAGTAATTCAGCACGCGCACCTTCGGCATGATGCTGCGCGACAGCCGCTCGGCGCGCGCGCGACAGGTCGAGCTTGATGACTTCGGACGGGCACGACCCGACCAGAAACAGCACGCGGATATCCGGCCGGCGCGCGAGCAGCCGGTCGACGACGCGGTCGAGTTCCTCGTTGGCATCGGCCAGGCCGGCGAGGTCGCGCTCGTCGATGATGGCGGTCGCGAACCGCGGCTCGGCGAAAATCATGACGCCGGCGGCCGACTGCAGCAGGTGCGCGCAGGTGCGGGAGCCGACCACCAGGAAGAAGGCATCCTGGATCTTGCGATGCAGCCAGACGATGCCGGTCAGGCCGCAGAAGACCTCGCGCTGGCCCCGTTCCCGCAGGACCGGGCGTCGGCGCACCCGCTGGCGCACCGCCGGCAGCGGTCGCGGGCCGCCGTTCACTCGGCGAGCTCCCGCGCCGCCGGACGTCGCGTGGCTGCGGACGGCCACTGATCTCGTCGCGGCGCGCCGCCCGCAGCTTCAGCAGGAACTGGGCGGCGTTGAAGACGTAGGTGGCATAGGCGGCCAGCGCGAGCAGCATCTGCTGCGCGGGCGTCAGCGCATCCGGTGACAAGCGCCGACGAGATAGGCGGTGTGCAGTGCCAGGACCAGCATGCTGAACGACGTCCTCCCAGAAGAAGGCCGGCGCAAACAGATACCGGCCGAAGACCTCCTTCTCCCAGATCGCACCGGTGATCATGATCGCGTAGAGCACGAAGGTCTTGACCACGACCGACAGGTCGCGGCGGCCAGGCCCTCGCCCGTCGGCAGGAAGCGCACGACCAGGCCGAGGCTGACGAGGAAGACCGCGAACTGCACCGGCGCCAGCACGCCCTGCACCAGGGTCCATGGCGAATGGTCCCGGCGGACGCGCTCCTCCTGGGTGTAGAGCGGCCGGGCATGGCCCGCGGAACGCCTCGAGCGGCCTGTGGCAGCGCCCAGGGAGAACAATCCAGGGCATCGAGAAGCCCGCCGCTTCGCCTAGATGTAGCATTGCTTGACATCCCCTCGCCTGCATCATCGGCTATGAACGAGTTGCCGTGGGGCCCGGACCGGGCGCCACGTTCCATTGAACGGAGCCGGGGCCTTGCGTGACATTTTCGAAGATCCGTCATCGGCCCTCCCGTCTGGTGTTCCTCGTTGCAGGGAGGCTAGGTGCGACCTCCGGCGAGTGTCAAGCAAGATTGACGTATTGATTGCTTGACACCGAGGGCGTGCAGGCATGAAGTCATCTTCCAGGAGAGGGGCATGGTCGTGAAGCCAGTGACCGATCAGGACCGCGACACGAGCGCCGATCTGGACGCGCCGGAGACCGACCGCGGGCTCCAGGATCTCGTTGAGCGGCTGGCGGCGCGCACGGACATGGCTCGCAAGGCACCTCCGGGCCAACGAAAGCGCAATCGCGTCGCCGTTCTGGCCCGCACCCTGGAGACCGACATCATCCCCCGTCTGCTGCTCGCCCACCGCAACGTCGCCCCGCGGCCTACATCGACCTCGGCGGTCGCCGCCGATCCGACGTCGGATGACGTGAGCGCGCTGACGGGGCTGGCCATGCAAGCCGACCTGCCTGGCGCCCTCTCCTACCTTGAGGGCCTGCGCGCACGCGGCATTCCACTCGAGCGTCTCTATCTCGAACTCCTCGCGCCGGTTGCCCGCCGGCTCGGTGTGATGTGGGAACGAGGACACCTGCGACTTCACGGCGGTCACGGTGGGCCTGTCCTGCCTGCACCAGGTGGTGCGCGAGTACAGCCCGGCCTTCGTCGTGCGCACGCAGCGCGCGGAGCCCGACCGCCGTGTGCTGCTCGCTCCCTCGCCAGGCGAACAGCACAGCTTCGGCATTCTGGTGCGTGTGGAGCAGTTCTTCCGCGGTGCCGGCTGGGATGTGTGGTCGGGCTCCGGCTTGAGCGATCGGACATCATCGAGGCTGCGCAGCGCATCTGGTTCGGCGTGGCCGGCTTCTCATTGGCCTGCGACGATCATATCGGCGATCTGGCTGTCCTGATCCGTGACGTCCGTCGGGCCTCGCGCAACGCGGGCATCGGCATCCTGGTGGGTGGGCCTTTGTTCATGGAGAATCCCGACCTCGTGGCACTCGTCGGCGCCGATGCGACGGCCGCCGACGGGAGGCAGGCGCACCCTGCAGGCCGAAACCATGCTGGCGCTGCTCGGCAGGGACGCATGAGACGACCGGCCATGAACCCGCTGGCGACGAAGGGTTCGCGACAGCCATCCTCGGCTGCCGCGGTATCGCGCTGCAGCATCCGATATGCGACAACGCCTGGGCAGGCCACAACGAAAGGCAGGACTTCAGGTGAAGGCCTTCAGCACGCCACAGAAATCGCTTGGCAACCTCGATGCGGACGCGGCAGCGACGCTGATCAGCGCGGCAGCGGATATCGCCCTCATTCTCGACGAGCAGGGCGTGATCCGCGATGTCGCCTTCAGCAACGAAGAGTTGTCCCGGGAGTTCGCCGCCCACGGCGACTGGCTCGGCCAGAGCTGGATCACCACGGTCGCCAAGGACAGCCGCGGCAAGGTCGAGGATGCTCACGCGCCCCGGCGGTCCGCATGGCGCCCGCTGGCGCCACGTCAACCAACTCTCGTCCGAGGGCGCTTCGGTCCCGATCCTGTATTCCACCGCGCCGATCGGCTCGGCGGGCCGCATCGTCGTGTTCGGGCGCGACCTGCGGCCGGTGTCGCGCCTGCAGCAGCGACTGGTCGAGGTCCAGCAATCGATGGAGCGGGATTATTCCCGCCTCCGCCAGGCCGAGACCCGCTACCGGCTGCTGTTCCAGATGTCGCCCGACCCCGTGCTGGTGCTGGATGGCACGAAGCCGCGTGACGGAGGCGAACCCTGCCGCGCTGACGCTGTTCCACAAGCCGATGCGGCGCCTCATCGGGCATTCGCTCGGAAGACTTCGACGAGACGGCGCGCCGCCCTGCAGCTTGCTGACTCGCGGTCGCCCGAATCGCCGGGCGCACCGACGACGTGCGCGTCGCCTCGCAGGCGGTCGACGCGATTTCCCCGTCTCCGCCTCGCTGTTCCGCCAGGAACGCTCATTCGTTCCTGCTGGTGCGTGCCGCACCGATCGCGACGGTAGCGCCGTGCCCGCGACCGGCCGGACGCGAGCTGCTCGACGCTCATCGAGAGCCCGCCTGACGGCTTCGTGGTCACGGATCGGGACGGGCGCATCCTGACCGCGAATCGCGCCTTCCTCGACATGGCCGAGCTGAGCACCGAGGAGCAGGCGCGTGGCGAACCGCTCGACCGTTGGCTCGGCGCCCGGGTGTGGACCTGAACGTGCTGTTCGCGAACCTGCGCGAGCACGGCTGCGTCCGCCTGTTCTCGACCCATCCGCGGCGAGCACGGCTCGCAGCCGACGTCGAGATCTCCGCCGTTGTCGGTGCCGAGCGGCAAGGATGCCATGCTACGGATTCACGATCCGCGACGTGTCGGCCGCGGTTGTCCGGCACGCCGCGCGCGCGAGCAGCGAACTGCCGCGCTCGGTCGAAGCAGCTGACCGAGCTCATCGGGCGCGTCCCGCTCAAGGACCTCGTGCGCGAGACGACCGACATGATCGAGCGCCTGTGCATCGAGGCGGCGCTCGAGCTGTCGAACGACAACCGCGCGTCGGCCGCCGAAATGCTCGGCCTCAGCCGGCAGAGCCTCTACGTCAAGCTGCGTCGCTACGGCCTCGGCGAGCTCGATCAGACCGAGAGCGCCAACTGACGAGCCGTGCCCGGAGGCCGCGCGTGCAGCGCGCACCGCCGGAGGCGACGAGCCCGTAGCGGGCGGCCCGCGTCGAGTGTAAATCATTCTTGACACTAAAAAGTGTCAAGCGTAATTTCGGCCACATGGCCCGCCCCCTCTCCGCCGCTGCCCCGGTGGCCGTTCCGGCCCTGCCGGCCGTGGTCGAACTGCTCAAGCCGATCACCTGGTTTCCGCCGATGTGGGCGTTCGGCTGCGGCGTCGTCTCTGCCGGGTATCGCGACGGGCGGACGCTGGCCCGATCACCTTCGGGCGTGCTGCTCGCCGGGCCCCTGGTCTGCGGCACGAGCCAGGCGGTCAACGACTGGTTCGACCGCCACGTGGACGCGATCAACGAACCGCAGCGACCGATTCCCTCGGGACGCGTGCCGGGTCGCTGGGGCCTCGTCTCGCGATCGCGCTGGACGCTGCTGTCGCTCGCTGTCGCGGCTGCCTCGGCACCTGGGCGCTGGTCGCCGCCGTGGTCGGGCTGGCGCTCGCCTGGGCCTACAGCGCGCCGCCGTTTCGGCTCAAGCGCAACGGCTGGTGGGGCAACGCCGCCGTGGGCGCGTGCTACGAAGGCCTGCCGTGGTTCACGGGCGCGGCCGTGATGTCGGCCGCGCTGCCGTCCGCCCCGGTGATCGTGCTTGCCGTGCTCTACAGCATCGGCGCACACGGGATCATGACGCTGAACGACTTCAAGTCCATCGCAGGGTGACCGGCGGATGGGCATCGCATCCCTGCCGGTGCAGCTCGGCGTGCACGGCGCGGCGCGGGTCGCCTGCGTCGTGATGGCGGTGCCGCAGCTCGTGGTCATCGCGTGCCTTGCCGGCTGGGGCCATTCCGCGCATGCAGCCGCCGTCACCGTGCTGCTCGTTGCGCAGCTGCTGCTGATGAAGCGATTCCTGGCAGACCCGGTCGCCCGCGCGGTCTGGTACAGCGGTGCCGGCGTCGGTCTCTACGTTCTCGGCATGCTCGTGAGCGCATTCGCGCTGCGCTCGGCGGTGCTGGCGTGAGCGGGGGCACGCACCTCGGCTGGCTCGGCATCGTGCGCCTGGGTCTCGTGCAGACGGCGCTCGGCGTCGATCGTGGTGCTCACCACCTCGACGCTGAACCGCGTGATGGTCGTCGAGCTTGCGCTGCCGGCGATGCTGCCCGGCGCGCTCGTGGCGCTGCATCACGTCGTTGCAGATGCTGCGGCCACGGCTGGGTCACGGCTCGGACGTCGGCGGGCATCGCACGCCGTGGATCGTGGGCGGCATGGCGGTCCTTGCGCTCGGTGGCATCGCGGCCGCGGTCGCCACCGCGTGGATGGCAAGTGAACCTTTCCGCCGGCATCGCGCTCGCCGTCGCTAGCCTTCGTGATGATCGGGCTCGGCGTCGGCGCTGCGGGCACCACGCTGCTGGTGCTGCTTGCGAAGCAGGTCGCGCCCCAGCGGCGCGCGGCAGCGGCCACCGTCGTGTGGGTGATGATGATCGTGGGCTTCATCGCCACAGCCGGCCTGGCCGGCCATTTCCTCGATCCATTCTCGAGCGCGCGCCTCGTGGCCGTTGCTACGGCGGTGTGCGTCTCTGCATTCGTGCTCGCGCTGTTCGCGGTTCGCAATGTCGAGGGCACCGATGCGGACCTGCGGGCGACGACCGCCGGTGTCACCGGCGAACCCGAGGCAACCGCCGACTTTCGCGCCGCCATCCTCGACCTGTGGGCCGATCCGCAGGCTCGGCGATTCACGATCTTCGTGTTCGTGTCGATGCTGGCCTACAGCGCACAGGACCTGATCCTCGAGCCCTTCGCCGGGCTCGTCTTCGGTCTGACGCCAGGCGAATCGACTCGACTTTCGGGCGTGCAGAACGGCGGCGTCCTGGCAGGCATGCTGCTGGTCGGTCTCTGCACGAGCCTGATCGGCGGGCCGCGCCTCGGTTCGCTGCGTGCCTGGACCATCGGCGGCTGCGTCGCTTCCGCGGCCGCGCTCGCAGGTCTTGCGGCCGCAGGCTTCGTCGGCCCGGACTGGCCGCTGCGTCCCTCGGTGTTCCTGCTCGGACTGGCGAACGGTGCGTTCGCGGTCGCCGCGATCGGCTCGATGATGGCGCTTGCAGGCGCCGGACGCCCGGGCAGTGAAGGCATCCGCATGGGCCTGTGGGGCGGGGCACAGGCCATCGCATTCGCGGTCGGGGGGCTCGTCGGCACCGGCGCCGTGGACCTCGCGCGAGCGTTGCTCGACACCAACGTCGCGGCGTACGCGATCGTGTTCACGGCCGAGGCGCTCGTGTTCCTCGTCGCGGCGCATATGGCGGCGCGCGTCGTGGGCTCGCCGGCGGCGCCCCGGACGCAGCCCGCGACCCAGGCCGCACCCGCGGCCCGACGAGCCCTCGCAGGTGCCTGGGCACGCCAGTGAGGAGCCACACATGACACTCGAGACCTTTGATGCCGTGGTAGTGGGCGGCGGCCCGGCGGGCGCCACGGCGGCCACCGACCTCGCGCGGCTCGGCCGCTCGGTGCTGCTGCTCGATCGGGGCGGGCGCATCAAGCCCTGCGGCGGCGCCATTCCGCCGCGACTCATCGCAGATTTCGCGATCCCGGATGATCAGCTGGTCGCGCACATCACCTCGGCACGCATGGTTGCGCCGTCCGAGCGCCGCGTGGACATGCCTATCGACGGTGGCTATGTCGGCATGGTGGACCGATGCCGGTTCGACGAATGGCTGCGCAGCCGCGCTGCGGGCGCGGGCGCGGTGCGCCGGCTCGGAACCTACGAGTGCATCGAGCGCGATGCCGACGGTACCGCGCGGTTGAAGTACCGATCGAGTCACCCCGCCGACTGCGGCCGGCTGCGGGAAGTACGCGCACACGCGGTGATCGGCGCCGACGGCGCGCGCTCGGCCGTGGCCCGCCAGAGCCTGCCAGGCGCGACAAAGGTGCCGTTCGTCGCCGCCTACCACGAGATCGTCCGGGCGCCTCGTGCGGGTGCTGCCGACTACGACGGCAAGCGCTGCGACGTGTACTACCAGGGGCGGCTGTCGCCAGACTTCTATGCCTGGGTTTTCCCGCACGGCGACACCCTGAGCGTGGGTGTCGGCAGCGCCCACAAGGGATTCTCGCTGCGCGGCGCGGTCACCGACCTGCGCCGGTCGAGCCGCCTCGATGGGCTCGAAACGGTGCGCCGCGAGGGTGCACCCATCCCGCTGCGCCCGCTGGCGCGCTGGGACAACGGCCGGGACGTTGTGGTGATCGGCGACGCCGCGGGCGTCGTCGCGCCAGCCTCGGGGGAGGGGATCTACTACGCCATGGCGAGCGGCCGGCTCGCGGCCGAGGCGGCGGACGAATTGCTCGCGACGGGCAATCGGCGCGCGCTCGCCAACGTGCGGCGTCGCTTCATGCACGACCACGGCCGCGTGTTCTGGGTGCTCGGGATCATGCAGCGCTTCTGGTACTCCTCGGACAAGCGCCGCGAGCGCTTCGTGAGCATGTGCCGGGACCCGGACGTGCAGCAGCTCACCTGGCAGGCGTACATGCACAAGAAGCTGGTGCGCGGGCGTCCGATGGCCCACGCGCGCATCTTCGCCAAGGACCTCGGGCACCTACTCGGGCTGGTGCGGGCGTGAGCGCCAGCGCCCTTTCGCGGAATGAACGACAGAAACTGTTTCGAAGGGGGAAATGACTATGAGAACGATGAGCAAGTCGGCAACGGCGATGCGTTTCGACCGTGGCGAGATGGTCCAATCCGCGCCGCGCGGTGCCGTGCCTTCCCGGTCGGGCGGAGCGGCGGCGGCGTCGCGCCCGGCGAACACGCTGGCCGATCGCCTGAAGACCTTCGTGGATCGGACGCTCGATGCCGCGCGGGGTCGCTACGACATGTAGGCGGCACGAATCCGCGATCACGTCGTCCGGCGCTGCGACCGTCGCTGGCGTCCCGTGGCCACGTCGGAGTTGCGCGCTGATGCGGGAATTGTTTGCCAGCGGACGCATCGTCGAGATGATCCTGGCGCTGATGGTGCTCGAGGCGCTGGCGCTCGGCTTGCACCACCGCCGCACTGGACGGGGCATCTCGCCGCTCGACCTCGTCCTTAACCTCGCTGCTGGCGCGCTGCTGCTCCTCGCGCTGCGCGCCGCGCTCGTCGATACCGACCCGATGGCGCCGGCGCCCTACCTCGCGGCCGCACTCTTCGCGCACGTGGCCGACCTGGCGCGCCGCTGGCGACGCTGATACCGCCGCGGGGGAAGCCTCACCATGTCACTTCGAAGCGGCAGGCACTCGAGCCGGTCGCGTGGCAGTCTGTCTCACGCACGGTGGCCGAGTTCGACACGAGGGCCGTGAACAGTCGCTCGAAAGTCGCCGCGAAATAGTCACAGACTGGTGCCGGCGCGATTGATCCGCGACACAGCGGGCAACTGCTCACCGCGAGCTGCATCCGCGGGCGGCTCGATCCGTCCGCGGGCCGCTTGATCCCGACCGGCATGGAACGGCCCGAGATCACGACCGCACTGAACGCGCCGCTGCCGGCGAACGTCCAGGCGTGCCGTGCCATGGCACGCACAAGGAGTCGGGCGGCCCAGGACGCGGGTAATGCGCGCAGCAGCGCGCGCACCGGGGTCGGGATGCGGTTGGCAAGCAGATAGACGCCGGTGAGCGCCCCGGCGCGTCGCGCGACGGTTGTCGCGTCCGCCGGTGAGAGCGAGTCCCGCAGCGCGGTGTGCAGCGCGGTCACCACGGCCTCGTCCACCATCGTCGAGGGCGGCGCGTACCGATAGCGCTGCAAACCCGCCGAGCCGAAGACGGCGTCAGTGACGCGCGCTCCGGCCAACTCGTCCAGCGCCTCGGCGAGGCGCGTGACGGCATTCGGGCCGATGCGGCCCTCGGCCTCCGGGCTCACCGCGATTCGAGAGCCTCGAGCGCCTCCGGACGTGCCTCAGGGCCGCCGCCGCAGGCCATCACCTTGACCGGCGTGCCCCTGAAGTTGACGTCCGCCGCGAGGTCCGGGCGGCTGCGCTTGATGGCAGCGATCTGCCCGGGGTCGAGCACCTTGGTCTCGTCGAAGCCGAGCTCCCAGCGCGCGTGGGCGCCGTCGAACTTGAGCCGCTCGAGGTCGTAGAACTTCTTGGTCCACGTGGTCTTCGCGAAGGCCTTCAGGCAGCCCATCAGGTAGCGCCGCTTGAACGGGTCGCGCGTCCACGGGTACTCGAGGAAGCTCTTGCGCATGTAAAAGCGCGCGTAGTTGCGCATCACGCCCTTCAGTACCTGGTCGCGCGATATCTCCTCGGGCTGGATGATCGGCGTGACGAAGTTGTACTTGGCGTAGTCGCGCACCTCGACCTTGTCGCCGAGTTCCTCGAACAGCTCCGCGAACGGCCACGGCGTGTACATGTTCCAGTTCGCCATGTCCGGCTTCCAGTCCTGGGCGAGCCGGTAGGTCTCCTCGATGGTCTCCGCCGTCTCGTTCTCGAGGCCCATGATGAACTGGGCCTCGGCGACCATGCCGGCGTCCTTGATGAGCTTGATGGCAAGCTTGTTCTGCTCGATGGTCGTCTCCTTGCGGAAGCGGTCGAGCTTGAGCTGGGCGGCGGCCTCGGTGCCGAGCGAGACGTGCACGAGGCCGGCCTTGCGGAACAGCGGCAGCAGCTCGCGGTCGCGCAGGATGTCCGTTACGCGGGTGTTGATGCCCCACTTCACGCCGAGGTCGCGCCGGATCAGCTCCTCGCACAGGGCGACGAACTTGCGACGGTTGATGGTGGGCTCCTCGTCCGCGAGGATGAAGAAGCCCACCTTGAACTGCCGGACCAGTACCTCGATCTCGTCCACGAATTTCTTCGGGTCGCGCGTGCGGTACTTGCGCCAGAACTTCCACTGCGAGCAGAAGCGGCAGGTGAAAGGGCAGCCGCGTGCGAAGTTCGGCACCGCCACGCGGCAGCCGAGCGGAATGTAGATGTACTTGTCCCACTCGAGCAGCGACCAGTCCGGGGTCAGCGCGTCGAGGTCGCGGATCACGGGTCGCGCGGGCGTGGCCACCAGCTTGCCCTCCTCGAGGAAGGCGATGCCGCGGATCTCGCGGCGGCGCTCGAGGTGGGTGCCGTCCTGGATGGCCTGCAGCAGCTCGACGGCGATTTCCTCGCCCTCGCCGCGCACGATGTAGTCGATCCACGGCGCCTCGCCGAGGACCTGCGCGTACATGAACGTCGGGTGGATCCCGCCGAGCACGGTGACGCAGCCAGGCACCTCGCGCCTCGCGATCTCGAGCGTCTTCTGCGCCTGGTAGATCATGGGCGTGATGGCGGTGGCGAGCACGACGTCCGGCGCGTTCAGGCGAATGAGTTCCGCCAGCTTGTCGTCCGGGATGTCGTTGGTCATCGCGTCCACGAAGCGGACGTTGGTGATGCCGGCCGACTTGAGCGCTCCGCCGATGTAGGCGACCCAGCCGGGCGGCCAGTTGCCGGCGATCTCCGCGCCGCCGCAGTGGTAGTTCGGCTGGATCATCAGGACGCGCATGCGGCACTCCCGCGTGGAGGCGGCGCCAGACCGGGGCCGGGGATCGGTCCCGGCGGGCTTCCACGGTGTCGTCTATACTAGACACGCTTTGTGTAAAGAGCAATTGACAGTTTCGCCAGTCATGGACCGTCCCCAGAGCCGCCAGACCCGCCTTCCGAAGCTCGTGGGCGCGGCGTTGCTCGCGCTCGGAATACCGCTCACGCACGCGGCGACGGGTGCCACGCCGCCGGTCCGCCCGACACCGGTCACCGTCGAGATCGTGCTCGCCGGACGCGAGACGCGTGTCAACATGAGCTCGCCCGTCACCGCTGCCTCCGGGTCACGCGACGTGGTCATACTCGCGCACGGCTTCACCCGCTCGCGCGACAGCATGGCCGGTCACGCGGCAGCCTTCGCCCGCTCGGGCCTCTGGGCCATCGTGCCCGACCTGCCCTACCTGGTGGACTCGCGCGACAATGCCCGGGCCCTGCGCGACCTGATCGAGGCGCTGCGCGATGGCGTGGCCGGCGAGCGCCTCGAGCGCTTCGTGCTGGTGGGCTTCTCGGCCGGCGGGCTCGCGGCCCTGCTCGCGGCCGATGCGACGGGCGTGGTGGGCTACGTGGGCCTCGATCCCTTCGACCGGCCGGGCGGCGTCGGCCTCGAGGCCGCGCGCCGGCTCCGGGTCCCCGTGTGGCTGCTGCGCGGGCCCTCGGCGGGCTGCAACGCCTATGCGATCGCCGAGCCGTGGGTCGAGGCCCTGCCGAACCTCGTCCTCGACCGAGTGCTCGCCGAGACGAGCCACTGCGACTTCGAGGACCCCACGGACCGGCTTTGCGAGTTCGTGTGCGGACGCGCCGACCCGGCGCGCCAGGCCGCGGTGCAGGCATTCCTGCTCGAGGCGGTGCGCGGCGCGCTGGCGCCTTCGCGACAGTAGAATCAGGCATGGACGACGACCTCGCACCGTTCGCGATCAACCCTGCCATCGATCCCGCCCGCTTCGCGCCGCAGTTCGCCGGCCGCGGCCGCGCGCACCTGCCCGACTTCCTCGTCCCTCCCGGCGCCGAGCAGATCCGCCACTACCTCGAGCAGGCGGCCGAGTGGAGCCTCGTGCTGCACGATGGCACGCACGTGCGCGAGGCCACGCCCGAGCAGCGTCGCCACGCCGACGAGATCTGGGAGCGCGAGATGGCGGCCTTCGCCTACGCGCGGGCGCGCGAAGGCTTCGAGTTCCTCTACGAGCACCGCAAGGTGCCGGACGATCCGCGCGAGCGCTCGGCCGATCCCTCGCCGGTCGCCCGCTTCGTGGACTTCCTCAATTCGCCCGTGTTCCTCGAGTTCGCCCGCCGACTCACTGGCCAGCCGGACATCGTGCGCGCCGACGCGCAGGCGACCCGGTATCGGCCCGGCGACTTCCTCACGCAGCACGACGACTTCGACAAGACCGGCCGCAAGCTCCGCCGCGCCGCCTACGTCTTCAACCTCACGCCGCGCTGGCAGCCGGACTGGGGCGGGCAACTGCAGTTCATCGGTCCGGATGGCCATGTCAGCGAAGCCTGGGTGCCGCGCTTCAATGCCCTCAACGTATTCGCGGTGCCCCAGCCGCACTCCGTGAGCATCGTCTCGCCGTTCGCCGTGGGCGCCCGCTATTCCGTCACGGGCTGGCTGCTCGCCAATTGACCTCAGTCATCGCGCGGCTTCCAGGGCGCGCCGGCTCGTGGTCGAGAAATCGATGCCAGCCGCCACCGTGCGGAACGGCGCGGCTGGTAAACGTATGATCCCGTCTAGCACGGCCAGCCGGCCGGCAGCACCAGGCAGCTACCGCGAATCTGAGCCACCCCGGCCGAGGACAATCGATTGAGCAACCAAGACGACAAGGACCTGCCGCTGCGCGAGGACATCCGCCTGCTCGGCCGCCTGCTCGGCGACACGGTGCGCGAGCAGGAGGGGGAGGAGGCCTTCGACCTCATCGAGCGCATCCGCCGCAGCTCCATCGCCTTCCACCGCGACAACGACGCCGAAGCGCGCGCCGAGCTCGAGGCCGTCCTCGACCGGCTCAGCACCGACGAGACCATGATCGTGGTGCGCGCCTTCAGCTATTTCTCGCACCTCGCGAACATCGCCGAGGACCTGCACCACATCCGGCGCTCCCGGGCGCACCTGATCGCCGGGTCCGCGCCGCGCGAGGGCAGCCTGGCCCGCGCGATGGACCGTGTCGCCGCGGCGGGCATCGGGCCCGACGCGCTGGCCGGGTTCTTCCGGCAGGCGCTCATCGTGCCGGTGCTCACGGCGCATCCCACCGAGGTGCAGCGGCGCATCGTGCTCGACACCGAGCGGCGGATCGCCGCGCTGTTCGAGGAGCGCGACCGCGTGCGCCTCACGCCCGAGGAGCGCGAGGCGAATGACGAAGCGGTGCGCCGCAACGTGCTGGCGCTGTGGCAGACGCGCATGCTGCGCCGCCAGCGGCTCGCGGTGATCGACGAGGTGGCGAACGGCATCGCCTACTACGACCAGACCTTCCTGCACGAGCTGCCGCGGCTGTACGCCGCGCTCGAGGACGAGCTCGCACGCCGGCAGGGCGGGCACGACGTCGCCGAGCCGCCGCCCTTCCTGCGCATGGGCTCGTGGATCGGCGGCGACCGCGACGGCAACCCGTTCGTGACTGCCGAGGTGCTCAGGCGCACGCTGCGCATGCAGTCGGCGCGGATCTTCACCTGGTACCTGGAGCAGTTGCACGAGCTCGGCGCCGACCTGCCGGGCGCGACGACCGTGATCGAGGCGTCCCCAGAGCTGCTCGCGCTCGCCGAGCGCTCGCCGGACAAGCATCCGCAGCGCGCCGACGAGCCCTACCGACGCGCGCTCACCGGCCTGTATGCCCGCATGGCCGCGACGGCGCGCGAGCTCGACCACCTCGAGGCGATGCGCCACGCGATCGGCGACGCGCCGCCCTACACCGGCGTCGCCGAGTTCGCCGCCGACCTCGACGTGATCCACCGCTCGCTCACCGCCTACAACTCCGTGCTGCTCGCCCGCGGCCGGCTGCGCCACCTGCGGCGCGCCGTCCAGGTGTTCGGTTTCCACCTCGCGGCCGTGGACCTGCGGCAGAACTCCGACGTGCACGAGCGCGTGGTGGCCGAGCTGTTCGCGGCTGCCCGTCCCGAGGTGAACTATCTGGCGCTCGACGAGGATGCACGTGTCGCGCTGCTCCTCGCGGAGCTCGGTACCGCCCGGCCGCTCGCGTCGCCCTACGTCGAGTACTCGGAGGAGACCTGCGGCGAGCTCGCGATCTGCCGGACCGCGGCGGCGATGCGCGAGCGCTACGGCGCGGCCTGCATCGCGAACTACGTCATCTCCAAGACCGACGGCGTCTCCGACGTGCTCGAGGTGGCGCTGCTGCTGCGCGAGGCGGGGCTGCTGCGGCCGCGTGAGGGTCGCCTCGACCTCAACATCGCGCCGCTGTTCGAGACCATCGACGACCTGCGCAACGCCGGCCGCGTGATGGACCGCCTGCTGTCGCTTCCGGAGTACGCGCGGCTGCTCCCGTCCCGGGACTCGACCCAGGAGGTGATGCTCGGCTACTCGGACAGCAACAAGGACGGCGGCTTCCTCACCTCCGGCTGGGAATTGTTCAAGGCCGAGCGCGAGCTGGTGCAGGTGTTCGCGCGGCACGGCGTGCGGCTGCGGCTGTTCCACGGCCGCGGCGGCTCGGTCGGCCGCGGCGGCGGGCCCACCTACCAGGCCGTGCTCGCGCAGCCCGCGGGCGCCGTGCAGGGCCAGATCCGCGTCACCGAGCAGGGCGAGGTGATCGCGGCGAAGTACGGCAACCCCGACGTCGGTCGTCGCAACCTCGAGACACTGGTCGCGGCGACGCTCGAGGCGACGCTGCTGCCCGAGCGCGGCGACGCGCCACGCGCGGCCTTCCTCGAGGCCATGGATGAGCTCTCGGCACACGCCTTTCGAGCCTATCGCGGCCTCGTGTACGAGACCGAGGGCTTCGAGCGCTACTTCTGGGAATCGACGGTGATCAGCGAGATCGCCGAGCTCAACATCGGCAGCCGGCCCGCCTCCCGCAAGAAATCCACCGCGATCGACGACCTGCGCGCCATCCCCTGGGTGTTCTCGTGGGCGCAGTGCCGCCTGATGCTGCCCGGCTGGTACGGCTTCGGATCGGCGGTGGACGCCTGGCTCGCCGACCACCCGGGCGGCCTCGATCTGCTGCGCGAGATGCACCGCGACTGGCCGTTCTTCTCGACGCTGCTGTCCAACATGGACATGGTGCTGTCGAAGACCGACCTCGCCATCGCCTCACGCTACGCGGAACTCGTGGTCGATCCGTCGCTGCGTGCCGCGATCTTCGAGCGTCTCAAGGCCGAGCACCGGGCCACTATCCACAACCTGCTTGCGATCACCGGGGCGCGCCACCTGCTGCAGACGAACCCGCTGCTGGCGCGCTCGATCCGCAATCGCTTTCCCTACCTCGACCCGCTCAACCACATCCAGGTCGAGCTGCTGCGGCGCTACCGTGCCGGCGATCGCGAGGAACGCACCCGGCGCGGCATCCACCTCACCATCAACGGCATCGCCGCCGGCTTGCGCAACAGCGGCTGAGTCAGGCGGGGGTGACGGGCCCGGACGTCGGGGGCGCGGCCACGGTCGTCGTGGGTCGTGCCGCGGCCGGTTCCGGTGCAGGCGCGCCCGTGAGCGACTCGGGCGCTGCCGTCTCGATGTCTGCGGCCGGCGCCGCGACGACTGCAGCCTGCAAGGGATGCGCGACCACCCGCGTGACCGGTTGCGCGTCCCGGCAATGCTCGGCGATTCGCAGCGCGAGCCTGGCCAGCAGCGTGGGAGGGAAGTCGTGGCCCATGCCCTCGACGACCTCGAGCTTCGCGCCTGCGATGTTCGCGGCGGTATCGCGGCCGGCCGCGAGCGGCACCAGCGGGTCGTCCGCGCCGTGCAGCACCAGCGTGGGCGCAGCGATTTCCTGCAGCATCGACCTGCGATCGCCGGTCGCGAGGATCGCGAGCAGCTGGCGCGCCGTGCCGTTGCGGTACAGGCCGCGGCGGGCGACGCGCTCGAACAGTGGCCGCATTGACGGCAGTTCGTGCCTGAAGGCGGGGCTGCCGATGATGCCGAACACGCGAACCAGGTGCTCGACCACCGCCGCGTGATCGTCGGGCCGCGGCGGCCGGCGGATGATGGCGCGCAGCGCCTTCCAGCGCCCGAACGCGATCCTGCGGTCGGGGTTGCCGCTGTTCGACATGATGGAAGTGAGGCTCAGCACGCGCCCCGGGTGCTGAGCCGCGACCACCTGCCCGATCATGCCGCCCATCGAGGCGCCCACGACGTGCACGCGCTCGAGCCCGAGCACATCGAGCAGGCCCACGGTGTCGGCCGCCATGTCCTCGAGCCGGTAAGGTGCTGCCACCGGCCGGCGCAGCAGCGCCCGACCGATGGCACGCAGCACGTTCGGCACCGGCACGCCGTCGAAGCGCGTCGAGCCGCCGCAGTCGCGATTGTCGAAGGTGACGACGCGCAGGCCCTGGTCCACCAGGGCCTGCACGAACTCGTCCGGCCAGAGGGCCGAGGGCATGCCGAGTCCCATGATCAGCAGCAACGGCTGTGCGGCGGGATCGCCGCGCAGCTCGTAATCGATCGTCAGGCCATTGGCCTCGAGCGTCGGCACGTGCGCCGGTCTGCCGCTTACTTGGCCTGCCCGCCAGCCTCGACCTTGAGCAGTTCGACGTCGAACAGCAGCACCTGACCCGCGAGCGGGCCGCGATCGGCGTAGGCGAGGTTGGCCGGGATTGCGAGCTGGTACTTGGCGCCTTCCTTCATGAGCTGCAGCGCCTCGGTCCAGCCGGCAATCACGCCGCCCACCGGGAACGAGGCGGGCTGCCCGCGATCGTAGGAGCTGTCGAACGGCGTGCCGTCCACCAGCGTGCCCCGGTAGTGCACCGTGACGGTGTCGTTCGCGGTGGGCGAGCGCCCGGTGCCCGGCTGCAGCACCTTGTACTGCAGGCCGCTCTTGGTGGTCGTGACGCCCGCCTGCTTGGCGTTCTGGGCGAGATAGGCGTCGCCGGTTGCTGCCGCCTTCTTCGCCGACTCGGCCTGCTGCTTGGCGCGCTGCTCGTTCACGCGCTTCTCGAGTCCGCCGAGCGCGGCCTGCATCTCCTCGGGCTTGAGCGCGGGCTGGGCGCCGCCGCTGCCGTCCTTCAGTCCCTTCAGCAGCGCGTCGGACTTGATCTCGGTACCGGCGAGGTCGCGGCCGAGCTGGTAGCCGAGCGCGTAGTTCATGCGGCTCGCCTCGTCCATGGCGGGCGGCTCGGCGCCGCAGGCGGTGGAGGAGAGCAGGGCCAGCGCCACGGGCGCGACAGTCTTGAGCAGGCGATTCATCCGGGAAGACTCCTGAGGGTGGTGCGCGGGTTTCGCGGCGCGGGCGCATCCTACGCGCCCGCCGGGCCCCGTGCACCTCGAATCCCGGCCGGGCGCGGCGAAGGCCCGGTTGCGCGGTCGTATCCGGAGGCCGCAAGGTTACGGTCAAGGCAACAGCGGGGCGGGGAGCGGATGAGCGACAAGGGCTGGGACGAGGAAATCGCGGAAATCCGCCGCCGGCAGGCGCTGGCAGCCGAGATGGGCGGCGCCGACCGCGTGGCGCGCCAGAAGTCGCGCGGCAAGCTGACGGTGCGCGAGCGCATCGCCGCGCTGCTCGACGAAGGCTCGTTCCGTGAGTGGGGCAGCCTCGCGGGCGAGGGGCGCTACGACGCCGAGGGGCGGCTCGCGGGCTTTCGCGCCTCGAGCTGCCTCGTGGGGCGCGGTGCGCTCGACGGCCGCACGGTGGTGGTCAGCGCCGACGACTTCACCATCCGCGGCGGCTCGTCAGAGACCTACCACCACGAGAAGAACGTGCAGGCGGAACTCATGGCCGCAGAGTACGGACTGCCGCTGGTGCGCCTGCTCGACGGCACGGGCGGCGGCGGTTCGGTGGCCGAGGTGGAGCGCCTCGGCGCCACCTACGTGCCCTACGTGCCGGGCTTCGACCAGGTGGTCGCCAACCTCGGCCGCGTACCCGTGGTATCGCTCGGGCTCGGCGCGGTCGCGGGCCTCGGTGCCGCGCGGCTGGTGGCGAGCCACTACTCGATCATGGTGCGGGGCCTCTCGCAGATGTTCACTGCGGGACCGCCGGTCGTCGAGGCGGCGGGCGAGAAGGTCACGGCCGACCAGCTCGGCGGTGCCGACCTGCACGCTGGCACCGGCAGCGTGGACGACGTGGTGGACAGCGAGGCCGATGCTTTCGCGCGGGCGCGGCGATTCCTCTCCTACCTGCCGGACCGCGCGGGCGCGGCGCCGCCGCTCGTCGCCTGCGACGACCCCGCCGATCGCGCCGAGGCCTGGCTCGACGGTGCGATCCCGCGCGACCGGCGCTGGCCGTACGAGATCCGGCCCATCCTCGAGGCGGTGCTCGACCGCGGCAGCCTGTTCGAGATCGGTCGCGCCTGGGGCCGCTCGGTGGTCACGGCGCTCGCGCCGGCTCGACGGCCGGCCGGTGGCGGTGCTCGCGAGCGATCCGGGGCAGATGGGCGGCACGTGGACGGCCGCGGCCTCGCGCAAGATGGCGCGGCTCGTCGAGCTCGCCGAGACCTTTCGCCTGCCGGTCGTGCACTTCGTGGACGTGGGCGGCTTCACCATCGGCTCGCAGGCGGAGAAGGCGGGCACCATCCGCGAGGGTACGCGCGCCATCGCCACGATCTTCCAGTCCACCGTGCCGTGGTGCGCCGTGATCCTGCGCCGCGCCTTCGGCGTCGCGGGCGCGGGCATGCTCGACCACACGCGCTTCCGTTACCGCATCGCGTGGCCGAGCGGCGACTGGGGCTCGCTGCCCGTCGAGGGCGGCGTCGAGGCGGCATTCAAGGCGCAGATCGAGGCCGCGGCGGACCCGGAAGCCGCGAAACGCGAGATCCGCGCCCGGCTCGACCGCCTGCGCTCGCCATTCCGCTCGGCCGAGCGCTTCTACGTCGAGGAAATCGTGCCGCCGTCGGAGACGCGTCGCTGGCTCACCGAGTTCGCGCAGCTCGCGGCGCGCGGGCCCGAGGCCGCGCCGCACAGGTTCCACTACCGGCCCTGAGCGCAGGGCGGACGCCTGCGGCATTCCGCAGGTGACGCCCTCGCGAGGCCGGGCAATGCTGCCCGCCCATGGTCGAGCCTCGCCCACATCCCCGCTGGCTGCGGCAGGTGCCGAACTCGCTCAGCGTCGCGCGCCTGCTCGCGGTGCCGGTGCTCGCCGCGTTCGCGGCCCTCGGGCGCGAGACGGCCTTCACCTGGGTGCTGATCCCCGCGCTCCTGAGCGACATCGCCGACGGACTGATCGCAAGGCTGTACGGCCTCGAATCGCGGCTCGGCGCAATGCTCGACTCCATCGCCGACACGCTGCTGATGTTCGTGTCGCTGTACGGCCTGTGGATGTTCTTCCCGGAGGTCGTGAAGGGCCACGCCTGGCTGGTCGGCACGGCAGTGGGACTGTGGCTGCTCGAGGATGTGCTCGCGCTCGTGCGCTATGGCCGGCTGTCGAGCTTCCACACGTATCTGTCCAAGATCGTGGCGAACCTGCTCGGCTTCTTCATCGGCTGGCTGTTCCTGTTCGGCTTCGAGCCGTGGTTGCTGTACCTCGCCGTGGGCGCGAGCATCGTCGCGAGCCTCGAGGAGATTGCGCTCGTGGCGCGGCTGCCGAAGTGGCGGGCCGACGTGCGCGGCCTGTGGTGGGTGTGGAAGGAGGGACGCGGACGATGAGCGAGGCCGAGGTGCGCGGCGCGGCCACGCACCGCGCCACGGGCAAGCCGGTGCACTTCTTCGGTCTCACGCTCTACCGGCTCGAGCATGGACGCATCCTCGAATACTGGCGCGCGTACGACCGGCTCGACCTCTACGACCGGCAACTCGGCGGCTGGCGGCCGGGATGACGCGCCCGCGGCGCGCACCCACCGCGCGACCTCGATGCGCCGTGCTCAGCGGTGGCTGCCGAGGAAGCCGAGCACCGCGCCCTTGAAGAACGGGTCGGCCACCGCACCCAGGTGACTGCGGCCCGGGATCACGACCGCGTGCGCGCCCGGGATCGAGGCCGCGAGCGGGATCGGGCTGCCCGACAGCGTGTCCTTGCCGCCGCAGGCCACCAGCGCCGGCGTGCGCACCTTTGCGAACTCGCGCTTACTCATATTCGGGAAGGCACCCATCAGGCAGGCCGCCAGCGCGCCCGTGCGTCCCCCGCGCTTCACGGCGCGGTGATACAGCGGCACCATCGCCGGGATGGCGAGCGACTCGGTCTTGGCGTTGTCGGCGGTGAGCGCGTAGCCGCGCTTCGCCCAGCGCTTCGCGTCGGCCGGGGCGAGCAGGTTCATGCCCGCGCCGCCGATCACCACCGCGCGAAAGCGCCGGCCGTGGTGCGCGAGCAGCCAGGCGGCGTTGCGTCCGCCCATGGAATAGCCGAGCAGGCAGGCCTTGCGGATGCCGAGGTGATCGAGCAGCCGCACGGCGTCGCCAGCGATGCCCGCGGGCCGGTAGGCCTCGACGTCCGAGGGCTTGCTGCTCTGGCCGTGGCCGCGGGCGTCGAGCGCGAGCACGCGATAGCCCGCTCCCGTCAGCGCCTCGTACCAGCCGGGGAGCTTCCAGTTGAGGCGGCGGTCGGCGGAGAAGCCGTGGAGCAGGACGATCGGCTCGCCCTCGCCGACGTCGTCGTAGGCGAGGCGCAGGCCGTCGGTTTCGAAGTGATGGCTCATGTACTCGGCCTCGCTGTGGGGCGCCAGGTTGTCAACCGGTACCCGCGGCCCCGATTCGATCCGGACGGACGCCCGACCCTGCAGTCTCGACGCCAACCCGGATCCTCGCCATCGGGGTCTTCCGTGGGCGCCGGGCCCGTGGGGCGGTAAAGTACGCGCTGCGACCCTCGCCCGGTATCCCCGCCATGCCATTCCGCCAGCAGCGCGCCTGCCAGCAGCGCGCAAGCCGAAACCATTGCCGACGTGCGCCGGCGCTGGGCAGCGCCCTCGCACTCGCGGCGCTCGCGGCGGTCACGCTCGCCGGCTGCGGCGCGCGCGAGGACGGCCCGATGGCGCCGCCGCCGCCCGAAGTCGCCGTCGCGACCGTGGCGAAGGGCGACCTGCCGCTCAACCTCGCCTACACCGGCCGCGCGGTCGGCTCGCGCGAGGTCGAGGTGCGCGCGCTGGTGAGCGGCATCGTGCTGCAACGTCGCTACGAGGAAGGCAGCGCGGTGCGGCGCGGCGACGTGCTGTTCCTGATCGACCCGGACCGCTATCGGGCCGCGGTCGAGCAGGCGCGCGCGGAGCTCGGCGTCGAGCGCGCACGGCTCGCCGAGGCGCGCCGGCAGCGCGACCGCATCCAGTCGCTGCTCGATCGCAAGCTCGTGAGCCAGGCCCAGCTCGACGAGGCGGTCTCCGCGTTCGAGGTAGCCGAAGCGAACACCGCTGCGGCGCAGGCGCGGCTGCGCACGGCCGAGCTCGACCTCTCCTACACCGAAGTGCGTGCGCCGATCTCGGGGCTCACGAGCCGCGAGGTGCGCTCGGAGGGCAGCCTCGCGCTGGCGGGCGACGAGTCGAGCCTGCTCACGCGCATCGTCCAGACCGACCCGATCTACGTCGAGTTCTCGATGCCGGAGCGGGAGGCGGCGCAAGTGCGCTCGCGGCTCGCGACGGGTCGTGCGCCGACGGTCCGCGTCGGCCTCGCCGACGGTACGGAGCACCCGCAGCCCGCCGAACTCACCTTCATCGACAACGCGGTCGAGGCCGGGTCCGGCACGGTGCGGGCGCGTGCCGTGCTGCCGAACCCGGACCGGCGGCTGGTGCCCGGGCAGTTCCTGCGGGCGCAACTCGAGGGCGTGACGGTCCCGGCGGCCGTGTCGGTGCCGCGCCGCGCCGTGATGTCGAGCGCGCAGGGCAGCTTCGTGTGGCTGGTGGGCGAGGGCGACGTGGTCGAGCTGCGGCCCGTGCGGATCGACCTCACGGTGGGCGACGTGGCGGTGATCGCCGAGGGTCTCGCCGGCGGCGAGCGCGTCGTCACGGAGGGCGTGCTCAAGGTGCAGCCCGGAGTGAAAGTGACGATCGCGGCCCCGGGCGCTGCGTCCGGCAACGCGGGGACTGCGCCGCCCGCGTCGGCAGGCGCGGAGGCCGCTCCGCCGGCGGCCGAGGGCGGAGCGAAGCCGTGATCTCGCGCTTCTTCATCGACCGGCCGATCTTCGCGTCGGTGCTCTCGGCGTTCATCGTCATCGCCGGGCTCGCGGCGCTGCGCGTGCTGCCGGTGGCGCAGTACCCGGACATCCTGCCGCCCGAGGTGGACCTGCAGGCCTTCTACCCGGGGGCCAACGCCGAGACCGTGGCCGAGACCGTGGCCGCGCCGCTCGAGCAGGCGATCAACGGCGTGGACGACATGCTGTACCTGCGCTCGGCGAGTGCCGGCAACGGCGCGCTCGCGATGACCATCACCTTCGCGATCGGCACCGATCCCGACCTCGCCGCGATCAACGTCAGCAACCGCGTGCAGACCGCGCTGTCGCAGCTGCCCGAGGAAGTGCGTCGCCAGGGCGTGAGCGTGCGCAAGCGCTCGACCTCGTTCCTGCAGATCGTGGCGCTCGACTCCACCGACCCGCGCTTCGACGCCGTGTACATCTCGAACTTCGCGCTGCTCAACGTCGTCGACGAGCTGCGCCGCATCCCCGGCGTCGGCGACGCGCAGAACTTCGGCGCCAAGGACTACTCCATCCGCGTCTGGCTGCGCCCGGACCGGCTGGCGCAACTCGGCCTCACGCCGGCCGACGTGGCGGGCGCGATCCGCGAGCAGAACGCGCAGTTCGCCGCCGGGCGCATCGGCGAGGAGCCAACCACGGGCGAGTCCGACTTCACCTTCTCGGTGACGACCCTCGGCCGCCTCACCGAGCCCGAGCAGTTCGAGCAGATCGTGCTGCGCACCACGGAGACGGGCGGCATCGTGCGGCTCGGCGACGTGGCGCGCGTGGAGCTCGGCTCGCGGGACTACAACTTCACGGCGACGCGCAACGGCAAGCCGACGGTGCCGATCGGCATCTTCCTCAAGCCCGGCGCCAACGCCCTCGAGGTCGGCACGGCGGTGCGCGCCCGCATGGCCGAGCTCGAGCAGACGTTCCCCGCCGGGCTCGACTGGTCGATCCCCTACGACACCACCGTGTACGTGAAGGTGTCGATCGTCGAGGTGCTGAAGACCCTCGCCGAGGCGATGCTGCTGGTGTTCCTGGTGGTGTTCCTGTTCCTGCAGAACTGGCGCGCGACGCTGATCCCGATGCTGGCGGTGCCGGTGTCGCTGATCGGCACGCTGGCCGCGATGCTGCTGTTCGGCTTCTCGGTCAACACGCTCACGCTGTTCGGCATGGTGCTCGCGATCGGCATCGTGGTCGACGACGCGATCGTCGTGCTCGAGAACGTCGAGCGCATCATGGCGAGCGAGGACCTATCGCCACGCGACGCCACGGTCAAGGCGATGGAGCAGGTCACGCGCCCGGTCATCGCGATCGTGTTCGTGCTGACCTCGGTGTTCCTGCCGGTGGCCTTCATGGGCGGCCTGGTCGGCGAGATGTATCGGCAGTTCGCGGTCACGATCGCGGTGTCGGTGGCGATTTCGGGCTTCGTGGCGCTGACCCTGACGCCGGCGCTGTGTGCGGTCGTGCTGCGCCGCGAAGACGTCGTGAGCCACGGTGTGCTGCACCGCTTCAACGACTGGTTCGTGCGCGTCACCGACCGCTACGCCGCAGGCGTGCGCTTCCTGATGAAGCGCGGCGCGCTCGCGCTGCTGCTGTTCGGGGCGATGCTTGCCGCCATCGTCGGACTCGCACGCGCCGTGCCGGCCTCGCTCGCGCCCGCCGAGGACCAGGGCTACGTCATGGTCCTGCCCATCCTGCAGGACGCAGCCTCGCTCAAGCGGACGGAGGCCGTGAACGCGCAACTCACCGAGGCGCTGCTCGCGCACCCGGCGGTGGCCGAGGTCATGACCTTCTCCGGCCTCGACGTGCTCACCTTCACGCTGCGTACCAACACCGGCATCACCTGGGTGAACCTCAAGGACTGGAGCGAGCGCAAGGGCGCGGACCTCTCCGCCGCCGGCGTCGCCGGCTACGTGTTCGGCGTCGGGATGGGGATCAAGGACGCGTTCGTGCTCGCCTTCGAGCCGCCGCCCATCGAGGGGCTGTCGATGACCGGCGGCTTCGACGGCTTCGTGCAGTCGAAGGCCGGCGGCGACTACAAGGCACTCGAGGCGGCGGTGCAAGGTCTGGTCGCGGCCGCCAACCAGCGGCCCGAGCTCGCCGGCGTCACCACCAGCTACTCGGCGAGCGTGCCGCAGATCCGCATCGACCTCGACCGCGAGAAGGCCAAGCTGCTCGGTGTCAACGTGGCCGAGGTGTTCGACACGCTGCAGAGCACCTTCGGCGCGCTGTACGTCAACGACTTCAATCGCTCGGGCCGCGTGTTCCGCGTCCACCTGCAGTCCGAGGCCGAGTTCCGCCGCAGCGCCGACGACATCCGCGACGTGTACGTGCGCACCGGCAGCGGCGAGCTGATCCCGCTCACCACGCTCGTGACCATTCGCGAGGTGACCGGTCCCGAGGTCATCGAGCGCTACAACGTGTTCCCCTCGGCCAAGGTCCTCGGCGGACCGGCGCCCGGCTACAGCTCGGGGCAGGCACTCGCCGTGATGGAGGAGGTCGCCGCCGAGGCGCTGCCCGACGGCTACACGCTCTCCTGGACCGGCACCTCGTTCCAGGAGAAGGCCACGGGCGGCACGTCGCGCGTCGTGTTCCTGGTCGGCGTGCTGATGGTGTTCCTGGTGCTCGCGGCGCAATACGAGCGCTGGACGCTGCCCTTCGCCGTGATCCTCGCCGTGCCGTTCGCGGTGTTCGGCGCGCTGCTCGCGGTGTTCCTGCGCGGGCTCGAGAACGACATCTACTTCCAGATCGGCCTCGTGACCCTGATCGGCCTCGCCTCGAAGAACGCGATCCTGATCGTCGAGTTCGCGTCGCTGAAGGTGCAGGAGGGCATGTCCTTCGCGGATGCGGCGGTCGAGGGCGCGCGCCTGCGCTTCCGTCCGATCGTGATGACCTCGCTCGCCTTCATCCTCGGCGTGACGCCGCTCGCGATAAGTTCGGGCGCGGGTGCCGCGAGCCGCCACTCGATCGGCACCGGCGTGATCGGCGGCATGCTGGCCGCGACCTTCGTCGCGACGCTGTTCGTGCCGGTGTTCTTCCGCTGGATCGCGGCCTGGGGCGGCAAGCGGCCGGCAGCTGCGCCGCAGGCCGCTACGAACGATCTCCACGCCTGATCCGCGGCGCGTCGATCGCGCCGTGCTGTCACCGACCCGCCGCAGCCGCTAGAGTGCCGGTGGGGAGGTGCCGGACGAACGGGGAGGCGCGACGATGGGCTCGAGACTGCTGCTGACGGGAATCCTGACCGCCTTGCTGGCCGCCTGCGGGGGAAGACCCGGCGGCGAAGCGGCCCCCGAAGCGTCGGGCGGCGCCACCTCGCACACCGCGGAGGCCAACTCGCGCGCTTGCCCGCTCGCTGCCGCTCGAGGAGATGCAGTCCTTCGAGGACGCACGGCGCGGCTTCATCGCCGCCGACCCGCCGACTCGGATCGACGGGCCGGACGGCACCGTCGCCTGGGACCTCGACGTCCTACGCCTTCGTCGAGGGCGACGCGCCGCCCACCGTCAATCCGAGCCTGTGGCGCCAGGCCAGGCTCAACGACATCGCACGGCCTGTTCGAGGTCGTGCCCGGCATCCACCAGGTGCGCGGTTACGACATCTCCAACATGACGCTCATCGAGGGGCGCAGCGGCTGGATCGTGGTCGATCCGCTCACGACGCGCGAGACGGCCGCCGCCGCGATCGCACTGGCGCGGCGCCACCTCGGCGAGCGTCCCGTGTCGGCGGTGATCTTCACCCACAGCCACGTGGACCACTTCGGCGGCATCGAGGGCGTGCTGCCGCCGGAGCCCGTGACGGTGCCGATCGTGGCGCCCGAGGGCTTCATGGAGGAAGCGACCAGCGAGAACATCCTCGCCGGCGTCGCCATGGGCCGGCGCGCGCTCTTCATGTACGGCCTCGCGCTGCCGAAGAGCGCGGTCGGCCACGTCGACACCGGCCTCGGCAAGGGCGTGCCGGGCGGCGGCACCATCAGCATCCGCGAGCCGACGGTCATCGTCGATCGCACGCCGCAGGAGATGGAACTCGACGGCGTGCGCTTCGTGTTCCAGAACGCGCCCGCCTCGGAGGCGCCGGCCGAGCTCACGTTCTACCTGCCCGACCTCAAGGCCTGGTGCGGCGCCGAGATCGTCTCGAACACCCTGCACAACCTCTACACGCTGCGCGGCGCGAAGGTGCGCGACGCGCGCAAGTGGAGCGGCTACATCGACGAGGCGGGGCGCCTGTTCGGCGACATGGAGGTGGTGTTCGCGAGCCACCACTGGCCCGTTTGGGGCAACGAGCGCGCGCTCGAGTTCCTGCGCGGGCAGCGCGACACCTATCGATACATCCACGACCAGACGCTGCGCCTCGCGAACCGGGGCTACGGGCCGCGGGAAATCGCCGAGCAGCTGGACCTGCCCTCGACGCTGCGCAACCGCTTCTCGAACCGCGGCTACTACGGCACGGTCCGGCACAACGCGAAGGCCGTCTACCAGGCCTACTTCGGCTGGTACGACGCCAACCCGGCCAACCTCGACCCGCTGCCGCCCGCCGAGGCCGCGGCGAAGTACGTCGCGGCGATGGGTGGGGCCGCCAGGGTGCGGGAGCTCGCGCAGGCCGCGCACGCTGCGGGCGACGATCGGTGGGCTGCGACGCTGCTCAACCACGCGGTGTTCGCCGACCCCGACGACGCGGAGGCCCGGGCGTTGCTCGCGGCGGTCTACGACCAGCTCGGCTTCCGCGCCGAGTCGGGACCGTGGCGCGACGTGTACCTGACGGGCGCCTATGAGCTGCGCAACGGCATCCAGGGCAGTGCGCTCGATCCGCGCCGCGCGGTCGGCCTGCTCGCCAACACCCCAGTCGAGCGCTTCCTCGATTCGATGACGGTGCGCCTCGACGGGCCGAAAGCCGACGGCAAGCGCATGAGGTTCAACTTCGTCTTCACGGACGTCGGCGAGACCCACGTGCTCGAGCTCGACAACGCGGTGCTGCACCACCGTCGCGGCGAGCCGGTGGCCGGCGCCGATGCCACGGTGCGCCTCACCCGGGACCTTCTGATCCGGCTCGGCATCGGCGAGGCGGGCCTGAAGGACCTCGTCATGTCGGATGCGCTCGAGGTCGAGGGCAGCCGCCTGAAGCTGCTGTCGTTCCTGTCGCTGCTCGACAAGCCCGATGGCCGGTTTCCCATCGTGACCCCTTGAGCGTGCTGCGGAATCTGCGGAGGACCGTGGGCGTTTGCCGAGGGTAGGCTGCTGGAGTCTGAGGCGCTATTAGACGCCCGAGGAGCGAGACATGGACGAGACGGAAGGCAAGCGGCCTCCGAGCGAGCCGCCGGCTGCGACCGGGCGCAAGCGTCGACGTGTCGCCAAAAAGCGCGCAAAGGGCGCGACACGGGTGGCGGCGAGGGGCGACGTGCCGCCGCGCCTCACCGCGCGCGGCATCGAGCAGTTCACGGTGGACGAGGCCGTGGATGCCGCAGTCGAGTCGAAGGCGCACGCCGTGCGTGACATCCTCGCCCGCGCCGCGCGCGGCGATTCGCGCGGCCTCGCCGAGTCCTTCGAGGCGATCCTCGCCGGGGCCTCTCCGGACGACGTGCTGGCGCTGCGCAGCCTGCTCAAGCAGCGCTACGAGGCCGCTCGCAAGGTACGGCGCGACCAGGCCGATGGCGAACTCGCGCACGACTGGCGCGACGGTGGCTATCCCTACAGGCACCTGATGTCGCGGCGCAGCTACGAGCGCCGCAAGTACGAGTTGCAGGTGGAGCTGCTGAAGCTGCAGGCCTGGGTCAAGGAGACCGGACAACGCGTCGTGATCCTGTTCGAGGGACGCGACGCCGCGGGCAAGGGAGGCACCATCAAGCGCTTCATGGAGCACCTGAACCCCCGCGGCGCGCACGTCGTCGCGCTCGAGAAGCCGAGCGAGGTCGAGCGCGGCCAGTGGTACTTCCAGCGCTACATCGAGCACCTGCCGACGCGCGGCGAGATCGTGCTGTTCGATCGCTCCTGGTACAACCGCGCCGGCGTCGAGCGGGTGATGGGCTTCTGCACCGACGACGAGTACCTCGAGTTCATGCGCCAGGCGCCGGAGTTCGAGCGCAACCTCGTGCGCAGCGGTCTGCACCTGATCAAGTTCTGGTTCTCGGTGAGCCGCAAGGAGCAGCGGCGGCGCTTCAAGGAGCGCAAGTCGCACCCGCTCAAGCAGTGGAAGCTGAGCCCGGTGGACCTCGCCTCGCTCGACAAGTGGGAGGAGTACACGAAGGCCAAGGAGGCGATGTTCTTCCATACCGACACGGCGGACGCGCCGTGGACCGTGATCAAGTCGGACTGCAAGAAGCGCGCGCGGCTGAACGCGATGCGCTACGTGCTGCACAAGCTGCCGTACGCCAACAAGAACCTCGACCGCGTCGGCCCCCTCGACCCGCTGCTCGTGGGCAGGGCGCACGTCGTGTACGAGCGCGGCGAGCACCGCGAGCCCATCCTGTGAGGCGAACATGCTGACGCTGTACTGGTTCTGGTCGTACAACCCCCAGAAGGCGCGCCTTGCGCTCGAGGAGCTGGGTCTCGAGTACTCGCTGGTCACCGTGGACTTGACGCGCGGTGGACAGCACACCGACCTGATCGGCGAGCTGAACCCGAATCGCAAGGTGCCCATCCTCGTGGACGGGCCGTTCCGGCTGTGGGAGTCGAACGCGATCCTCGCCTATCTCGGCGAGCGCACGCACCGCCTGTGGCCGGGCGATGCGGAGGGCAAGGGGCGCGCGGCACAGTGGCTGTTCTTCGAGTCGCGCCACGTCTCCGAGCCGATCGGCGAGCTGTGGTTCAACGGCTATGTCTCGCGTCTGATGGACCGTCCGCCGGACACGCTGGCAATCGAGCGTTCCGGGAAGGCCGTCGCCCGTTACCTCTCGCTCGTCAACGAGCGACTGGACCAGCAGGCGTGGATGCTCGGCGACGAGTTTTCGCTGGTCGACTGCTGCTACGCGCCGGTGTTCGACGCGCTGTCGCTAGCGGGCGAGTACCTCGCTGCGTACCCGGCGATCGCTCGCTACCTTGCCCAGGTGCGCGAGCGGAGGTCCTGGAAGGCCTGCGGCTTCCGGGTGGCCTGAACCGTCCGTGCGGCCGCGGCCTGCCCGCGATCGCAGCGCGGCCCGGCCTCAGCGCGGTCGGCGACGCAGGTGCCGGACGGTGCCGTCCGGATCGTCGAGCAGCGTGTCTGCGCGCCCGCGCTCGCCGGCATCGAGCAGCGCGCGGATCCGCGGACCCATTCGCCCGACCGTCTCGAGGATGGCGTCCGCGTCCATGGGCCGGGCAACCAGGAATCCCTGCACGCCCACCTCGCCGTGCCCGGTCAGGAAATCGAGCTGGCTAGCGCGTTCGACGCCCTCCACCGTCACCTGCAGGCCGAGGCCGCGGCACAGGGCGATCATCGCGTGTGCGATCGAAGCCGCGCGCGGGTTCGAGTCCACCTCGGCGAGGACGCCGCGGTCGAGCTTGACGCGACTCAGCGGGAGCTGCTCGAGGGAAGTCAGCGACGAGTAGCCGGTGCCGAAGTCGTCGAGAGCCGTGGCGACGCCGAGCAGCTTCAGCGTCCGCAGGGTCTCCACCGTGATCACACCCGTTTGCAGCATGTTCTCGGTGAGCTCGAGCTCCAGCGCCTCGGGCGGCAGCTCGTGGCGGGCGAGCAGCCGCTCGATGTCGCCCGGGAAGTCGCCCGACAGGACCTGCTGTGCCGAGACGTTGATCGCGACCCGTGCCTGCTTCCAGCCGGCGTCGCGCCAAGCGCGCACGTCGCGGGCCGCCTGCTCGAGGATCCAGTCGTTGAGGTCGAGCATCAGCCCGGACTGCTCCGCGATGCCGATGAACTCGCTGGCGGATACGATCACCGAGTCGCTCTGCTTCCAGCGCAGCAGGGCCTCGACGGTGATCACCTCGAGCCGGCCGAGGCAGACCTGCGGCTGGTAATGGAGCACGAACTCGCCCGCCTCGATCGCCCGGCGCAGCGCCTGCTCGATGCGGAAGCGGTTCGCCGCCGCGATCAGCAGCGCCGGATCGTAGATGCAGATGCGGTTGCGCCCGAGCTCCTTTGCCCTGAACAGGGCCGCGTCCGCGGCCCGCAGCAGCGAGGCCGCGTCGGCGCCGTGGTCCGGATACACAGCCGCACCGCAACTCACCCCGACCGCGATCTCGCGCCTGTCCACCTGCAGCGGGCGCTGGAAGCGGCTGACCAGCATTTCGGCTCGCGACTCGATCTCGCCGATCGGGCCCGCGAACGGGAAGACCAGCGTGAACTCGTCGCCGCCGAGCCGCGCGATGAAGCCGCCCTCGCCTGAGAGCAGCCGCAGGCGATCGCCGATCTCGGTGAGGACGCGGTCGCCAAACTCGTGCCCGAGGCTGTCGTTGACCGTCTTGAAGTTGTCCAGATCGAGGAACAGCACCGCGATGCGCTCCCCCCGCAGCTTCGCATCGGCGATCCGGTCGCTCAGGTACTGGAACAGCTGGCGCCGGTTCGGCAGGTTGGTGAGGGGATCGTGCTCGGCAAGGTGCTGCAATTGCTGCGTGCGCTCGGTCACGCGCTGCTCCAGCTGGGCCTGGTACCGGCGCACGGCGTGCTCCGCGCCGTCGAGCTCCGATGCCATCCGGTTGAAGGCGCCGGCGAGCTCGTCCACTTCCCTCGCTCCGCCGCGGCGCACTCGCGTCGTCAGATCGCCAGACGCCAGTCGCTGCGCGCCTTCGGTGAGGCGGCGGATCGGCCGGGTGATGAGCACGGTCGTGATGACGAGCACCAGCAAGGCGGCAAGCACTGCCTTGGCCATGGAGTCGGTGATGTCCTCCTCGGCGCGCCGCACCGCCTGCGCGGCGGTCGAGGTGGCGATCGCGAAGCGGTTCCACGCCGGGGCCTCGTACTCCTCCCGGATCCTTGCGGCCAGCGCCTCGCCGGTTGCGGTGAACACCGCCCGGTGCGACTCGCTCTCGTCGCGCAGCGTGCTCGCGGACCGGCGCATCCGGACGGCTGTGGCGAAGTCCTCCTCGACGAGCGACAGCCATGCGACGCCCGGTGAGCGCCGCAGCGCGGCGTCGTGACTTGCCAGTGCGGCCCGGAAGCGCTCCTCGCCCGCGGTCTCGCGGAGCGGTCGCGCCGCGCCGGTATCGACGTTGTGCTGGGCGTCGTCGCGCGCCGCGTCGAGGGCGACCCGGAGTTCCTGCAGCTCGGGTCGGGTGAGCATGGCCTCGCCGACGCGGATGCCTGCGGCGCCGCTGGCGTCGAGCCGCCGCTCGATCGCCCGGTAGGCCGAATTCATGCGCTCCACCGACGAGTTGCGGGCGGCACGCAGTGCAGCCAGTTCGAAGCCGAGTGCCTGGTAGCCGGCGATGTCCTCGACCAGTAGCGCCGAGTGATCACCGGCCGGGGCGAGCTGCGCGGGCGCTCCGTTGACGGCGCGCGCCAGGCGCTCGCCAGCGGTCGCGAGCGTTGCGCGATGGCCATCGGAGTCGTTGCCCAGTACGGACAGCACGGCACGCTCGAAGGCTGCGGCGCTCTCGCCGAGCTCGCGCGCGGCCCGCGTGTGCGGCGCCATTTCGGCCTGCACGCTCAGCAGCTGGTCGGTGGCCTGGCGGGTACCGCGCTTCGCGAGCATGGCCCCGGTGACGAACGCCGCGATCACGACGACGAACCCCATCACCAGCCAGAGGGCGATCGACAGGCCCCAGCCGCGTGCAGCGACCGGATCCGTTGCTCCGCCGGTCTGCGTCGGGTCCTCGGTAGCTGCGGCGCCTTCGGGTGTCACGGCAGCGCGGTCTTGCCCATCAGGAACCGGTCGCACTCGCGGGCGGCACCGCGTCCCTCGTTGATCGCCCACACGACGAGGCTCTGTCCCCGGCGGCAGTCGCCGGCGGCGAACACGCCGGTCAGGTTCGTGGCGAACCGGCCGTGCTCGGCGCGCACGTTGCTGCGCGGGTCGCACTCGATGCCGAGATCGGCCAGCAGCGGCTGCTCGGGACCAAGGAAACCCATCGCCAGCAGCGCGATCTGCACGGGCCGGCGCTGTTCGGTGCCCGGCACTTCGACCGGCCCGAGCTGTCCCTTTTCGTTGCGCTCCCACTTCACCTGCACGGTGACGATTGCCTCGAGCCGACCGTCGGCGTCACCCTCGAACCGCTTCACCGTAGTCAGGTACGTGCGCGGATCGCCGCCGAACTTGGCGGCTGCCTCCTCCTGGCCATAGTCGAGCTTGTACACCTTCGGCCACTCCGGCCACGGGTTGTCGGCGGCGCGCTCGAGCGGCGGCCGCGCCATGATCTCGAGCTGCATCAGGCTGCGGCAGCCCTGGCGCATCGCGGTTCCGACGCAGTCGGTGCCGGTGTCGCCGCCGCCGATCACAACCACGTCCTTGCCGCGCGCGTGGATCGGGGCCGCGTCCGGGCCGCCATCGAGCAGCGACTTCGTGCTCGCGGTGAGGTAGTCCATGGCGAAGTGGACGCCGGCGAGGTTGCGTCCCTCGACGGCGAGGTCACGCGGTTGGGTGGCGCCGGTGCAGAGCACCGTGGCGTCGAAGTCGCGCAGCAGCAGCTGGGCCTCGACGTTGTCGCCCACGTTCGCATTGCAGATGAACTTGATGCCCGACTGTTCCATGAGCTCGAGGCGGCGCATCACGACCGAGCGCTTGTCGAGCTTCATGTTCGGGATGCCGTACATCAGCAGGCCGCCCGGGCGGTCGTCGCGCTCGAGCACGGAGACGAGGTGGCCGGCGCGATTGAGCTGCTCCGCCGCGGCGAGGCCGGCGGGACCGGAGCCGATCACGGCGATGCGCTTCCCGCTGCGGGCCTTCGGCGCCTCGGGAAGCACCCAGCCTTCCTCCCAGCCGCGGTCGATGATCTCGGCCTCGATGTTCTTGATGGTGACCGGCGGATCGTTGATGCCGAGCACGCACGAGCCTTCGCAGGGCGCGGGACACACCCGTCCGGTGAACTCCGGGAAGTTGTTGGTCATGTGCAGGCGGTCGAGCGCCTCGCGCCACAGCCCGCGGAAGACGAGGTCGTTCCACTCGGGGATCAGGTTGTTGATCGGACAGCCCGAGGCCATGCCGCTGATCAGCGTGCCCGTATGGCAGAACGGCACGCCGCAGTCCATGCAGCGGGCGCCCTGCTGGCGCAGGCGCTTCTCCTCGAGATGAGGGTGAAACTCCTTCCAGTCGGCGATCCGCTGTGAGGGAGCGCGATCGACCGGCAGCTCGCGCAGGTACTCGATGAATCCGGTTGGCTTTCCCATCGTCCACTTCTCAGGGCCCTTGGGGCCCGCTCAGTTGCCCCCGACCCGCGACAGGTCGCGTGCGTTCTCCTCGAACGCCATCATGACCGCCTCGTCGCCCACCAGTCCCTGTTCCTCGGCGCGCGCGATGGCGGCGAGCATGCGCTGGTAGTCGCGCGGGATGACTTTGACGAACTTCGGCACCAGGTCGCCCCACGCGTCGAGCACCTGCCGTGCGCGACTGGAGGAGGTGTGCTCGAGGTGGCGCTCGACCAGGCGGCGCACCTCGGCGATCTCGCCGGCCTCCCCGAGGCGCTCGAGGCTCACCATCTGGCCATTGACCCGGCTCGCGAAGTCGCCGTCCTCGTCGAGCACGTAGGCGATTCCGCCGGACATGCCGGCGGCAAAGTTGCGCCCGGTGGGGCCGAGTACCACGACGCGGCCGCCGGTCATGTACTCGCAGGCGTGGTCGCCCACGCCTTCGACGACCGCGTTCGTGCCGCTGTTGCGTACGGCGAAGCGCTCGCCCGCGAGGCCGCGGATGAAGGTCTCGCCGCCCGTCGCGCCGTAGAGCGCAACGTTGCCGACGATGATGTTGTCCGCGGCCGGGAAGGTTGCCTCGCGCGGCGGGAATACCGCGATCTTGCCGCCCGAGAGACCCTTGCCGACGTAGTCGTTGGCGTCGCCCTCGAGCGACAGCGACATGCCGGGCGGGATGAACGCGCCGAAGCTCTGGCCCGCCGAGCCGCGGAAGTGCAGGCGAATCGTGTCCTCCGGCAGGCCCCTGGCGCCGTACTTGCGCGTGATCTCGCTGCCGGTGATGGTGCCGACTACCCGGTTCACGTTGCGGATCGGCAACTCGGCCACCACTTCCTCACCGCGCTCGATGGCGGGGGCGCACAGGTCGAGCAGCACGGTCACGTCGAGCGAACGGTCGATGCCGTGGTCCTGCTCGTCCTGGCAGAACCGTCCCCAGTCGGGATCCACCTCGGGCGAGTAAAGCACGTTGGAGAAGTCGAGGCCCTTCGCCTTCCAGTGGTCGATCGCCATGCGCGGCTCGAGCCGGTCCACGCGCCCGACCATCTCCTCGACCGTCCGGAAGCCGAGCCCGGCCATCAACTCGCGCAGTTCCTCGGCCACGAAACGCATGAAGTTCACCACGTGCTCGGGCCTGCCCTTGAACTTCTCGCGCAGCCGCGGGTCCTGCGTGGCGATGCCGGCGGGGCAGGTGTTCAAGTGGCAGACGCGCATCATGATGCAGCCGGTGGCCACCAGCGGCGCGGTCGCGAAGCCGAACTCCTCGGCACCGAGCAGCGCGGCCACTGCGACGTCCCGGCCGGTCTTGAGCTGGCCGTCGGTCTCGACCGCGATGCGGCTGCGGAGGTTGTTGAGCACCAGCGTCTGGTGCGTCTCGGCGAGGCCGAGCTCCCAGGGCAGGCCCGCGTGCGTGATCGAGGTCTGCGGCGAGGCGCCCGTGCCGCCGTCGTAGCCGCTCACCAGCACTACGTCGGCGTGCGCCTTGGCGACGCCGGCCGCGATCGTGCCCACGCCCACCTCGGCCACCAGCTTGACGCTAACGCGTGCGTTCCGGTTGGCGTTCTTGAGGTCGTGGATCAGCTCGGCAAGGTCTTCGATCGAGTAGATGTCGTGGTGCGGAGGCGGGGAGATGAGCCCGACACCCGCGGTGGTGTGGCGGGTCTTCGCGACCCACGGATAGACCTTGGTGCCGGGCAGCTGGCCGCCCTCGCCGGGCTTCGCGCCCTGCGCCATCTTGATCTGGATCTCCTTCGCGTTGACGAGGTACTCGCTCGTCACGCCGAAGCGGCCGGACGCCACCTGCTTGATCGCGGAGTTCCTCGAGTCGCCGTTCGGCAGTGGCGCGAAGCGCTCGGGATCCTCGCCACCCTCGCCGGTGTTCGACTTGCCGCCGATGCGGTTCATGGCAATGGCGAGCGTCTCGTGCGCTTCCTTGCTGATCGAGCCGTAGGACATTGCGCCGGTCTTGAACCGACGCATGATTTCCTCCGCGGGCTCGACCTCGTCGAGCGGCACCGGATCGCCCGCCTTGAACTCGAGCAGGCCCCGCAAGGTGCAGAGGTTCGTCGACTGCTCGTCGATGAGCTTCGAGTACGACTTGAAAGTCGCGTAGCTGCCCGTGCGCACCGCCTTCTGCAGGCGGTGGATGCTCTCGGGGTTGAAGAGGTGATATTCGCCCTCGGCGCGCCACTGGTACTGGCCGCCCACGGGCAGCGCGTGCCGCTCGAGCGGCCGTTCCGGGAACGCCGCCTGGTGGCGCATCAGCACTTCCTGGGCGATCACGTCGGTGCCGATGCCGCCGACACGCGACGAGGTCCAGCTGAAGTACTCGTCGATGACGTCCTGCCGGAGGCCAACGGCTTCGAACACCTGCGCGCCGCGGTAGCTCTGCAGCGAGGAGATGCCCATCTTCGAGGCGACCTTGATCACGCCCTTCGAGGCCGCCTTGACGAAGTTGGCGCAGGCCTTCCTGTGGTCGATGCCGGTCAGGAGCCCTTCGCGGATCATGCGGTCGACGGTCTCGAAGGCGAGGTAGGGATTGATCGCGCTCACGCCGTAGCCGATCAGCAGCGCGAAGTGGTGCACCTCGCGCGCCTCCCCGGTCTCGAGCACGATGCTCACGCGCGTGCGCAGCCCCTCGCGGATCAGGAAGTGGTGCAGGCCGGCCACCGCCATCAGCGAGGGGATCGGGGCGAACTCCTTGTTGACTCCCCGGTCGCTCAGCACGATGACGTTGACTTCCTCTTCCTCGATGAGCCGCCGCGCCATGAGCCGCAGCTCCTCCATCGACTTGACGAGGCCCTTCTCGCCGCGGGTGACGCGAAACAGGATGGGCAGCACGCCGACGCGCAGCCCGGGGAGGTCCATGCGACGGACCTTGGCGAACTCCTCGTTGGTGAGGATCGGCCACTTGATCTCGAGGCGACGGCAGTCCGAGGGCTGCGGGTTGAGCAGGTTGCCCTCGGAGCCGAGGCGGGTCTCGGCGGAGGTGATCAGCTCCTCGCGGATGCAGTCGATCGGCGGGTTCGTCACCTGCGCGAACAGCTGCTTGAAGTAGTCGTAGAGCAGCCGCGGCTTGTTCGACAGCACGGCGAGCGGCGTGTCGTTGCCCATCGAGCCGACGGCCTCGACGCCGTCGCGAGCCATGGGCGTCAGCGCCACGCGCTCGTCCTCGAAGGTGTAGCCGAAGGCCACCTGGCGCTGCAGCAGCGTGTCCGGGTCCGGGGCGGGCACCTCGGGCGCCGCAGGCAGGTCGTCGAGGTGCACGAGGTACTGGTCGAGCCACTCGCGGTAGGGACGCTGCGTGGCGATGGTGCGCTTGATCTCCTCGTCGTCGATGATGCGGCCCTGCTCGGTGTCCACGAGGAACATGCGGCCGGGCTGCAGGCGGCCCTTCTGCACGACCGTCTCCGGCGGCACCTCGAGCACTCCCGCCTCGGAGGCCAGGATCACCAGATCGTCGCTCGTCACGTAGAAGCGCGAGGGCCGCAGGCCATTGCGGTCGAGCACGGCGCCGATCTGCCGGCCGTCGGTGAAGGCGATCGAGGCCGGTCCGTCCCAGGGCTCCATCAGGCTCGAGTGGTACTGGTAGAACGCGCGCTTGTCGTCGTCCATGGCCTCGTGGTTCGACCACGGCTCGGGGATCATCATCATCACCGCGTGCGGCAGCGAGCGGCCGGCGAGGTAGAGCAGCTCGAGGGAGTTGTCGAACATGCCCGAGTCGCTGCCGTTCGGGTTGATGATCGGGCGGATGTTCTCGATGTCCTCGCCGAAGGCCTCCGACTCGAAGCGCGCTTCGCGGGCGTGCATCCAGTTGGCGTTGCCGCGCACCGTGTTGATCTCGCCGTTGTGGGCGATGTAGCGGCAGGGGTGGGCGCGGTCCCAGCTCGGGAAGGTGTTGGTGCTGAAGCGCGAGTGCACCAGCGCGAGCGCGGTCTCGATGAGCGGGTTGTGCAGGTCGGTGAAGTACTGGTCGAGCTGCGTGGTGAGCAGCATGCCCTTGTAGACGAAGGTGCGGCACGACAGGCTCACCACGTACCAGTACTCGGCGCCCGCAATGGTCGATGTGCGGATCTCGTTGTAGGCGCGCTTGCGGATCACGTAGAGCTTGCGCTCGAAGGCGAGCTCGTCGGTGATCGACGGATCGCGCTTGATGAACACCTGGCGCATGAACGGCTCGCAGGAACGGGCCGTCTCGCCGAGCATGCCGTTCACCGTCGCCACCGTGCGCCAGCCGAGGACGTGCTGGCCCTCGGATTGCACCACCTGCTCGAATTTCTGCTCGATGAGGCGGCGCACGGTCGGGTTGCGCGGAAGAAAGATGATTCCGCTGCCGTACTCGCCGGCGGCCGGCAGGGGAATGCGGGCCTTCTTGCAAACCTCCTCGTTGAAGGCGTGCGGCATCTGGATGAGGACGCCGGCGCCATCGCCGGTGTTGACCTCGCAGCCGCAGGCGCCGCGGTGGTCGAGGTTCTTCAGGACCTGTAACGCCTGCTCGAGGATGCGGTGCGACTTGTGCCCCTTGATGTGAGCGACGAAGCCGAGCCCGCAGGCGTCGTGCTCGAACCGCGGGTCGTAGAGACCCTGCGGGCCTGGGCGCATGTGGACGGGTCGCTGGGTGCTGCTCATCGGTTCGGGCCTGCCTGCCGGTCGTAAGGCGTCGCTCAGGGGGCACGGTGAGCCCACGGCTGTCGCAGCCGGAAGGTCTCCCCGCGTGCGTGACGGAATCGTGGAAGCCCCTCTCATATGACACGCGGCCCTGCCGTCGTCAATGCAGTGCAGCAAAGTCGAGCGGGAAGTCGGCCGGTGCCGCGCCGGTCGGCGCCGTGCCGGCCTCGAGCAAGCTCCTGAATAAGCTACACTTTGGGAGCCGGCGTACGGTCGGCGCACGAGAATCAAAAGGGGACACGATGGACGCAGGTTCGGCAGGTACGGTGCTCGGCGTCGGCTTCGGGCTGTTCATTCTCTTTGCGGCCTTGACCGGCCTCATCGTCGGCGCGCTGGCACGCTGGGCACTGCCCGGCCCGGATCCCATGGGCTGGCTGCCGACCATCGGCTATGGCCTTGCAGGATCGTTCCTCGGCGGGTTGCTCGGCCGGCTCATCCACCTGCCGGGCTGGACCAGCTTGCTTGCCTCCGTGGCCGGTGCGGCGCTCCTGATCTGGTTCTTCCGCCGCCGAAAGACCCCACCGCCAGCCGGACCGAACTGATTTAACTTATTGATCGGAATGTGATTTTCGTTGGCCCGGGGTGACCTGGGCCAGCGCGTCTGGTATCGTGCCCGAACTTTGCGGCGGTGCAGCAGTCTGACCCGCCAGCAGCCAGTACCGACGGCCGTCCCTGATTGCCGTCACCCGATCGCAAACACGGCTTGTGCCTCGCGATCAGGCTGCGACACCCCACCGACTCGAGCAGGACCCTTCGATCCCATGGCAACACGGACCAACCATCGCGGCGATCGCCCGTCGCGGCGCAGGCGGCCACGCGGCCTGCTGGCGCTGGCCGTCCTGGCCCTGGCCCTGCCTTTTGGCGCGGCCCGTGCCGGCGTGCAGGAGGGCATCGTCTCCTGGTACGGCGAGCGCTTCCACAACCGGCCGACCGCCAGCGGCGAGCTGTTCGACGTTGCCGACCTGACCATGGCGCACCCGAGTCTGCCGTTCGGCACCAAGGTCCTGGTCACGAACCTGCGCAACGGTCGCAGCGTGGTGGTGCGCGTCAACGACCGCGGGCCGTTCGTCGGCAGCCGCATCGCGGACCTCTCGCAGGCCGCCGCGGCCTCGCTCGGCATCCTGAGCCGCGGCCTGGCGCGCGCCCGGATCGAGGTGCTCGGCGACTGATCCGGCCTCATCGAGCCGCTGGCCAATACGGTCGCGTTCTATTTCCACGAGCGCGCCTGGCGAAAAGTGGACGGCCGGGGCGCGCCCGGGAAGAATGGGCGCGGAATGTGCTGCGCAGTTCTCAGGGCGGGATGAGCGATTCGACTGCGGCGGGAATCCCGGGCGGCGGATCGACAGGGCAACGCTGGATCGCCGCCGTGCTGCGCGTCGTGCTGCGCGCGACGCTGGGTCGGACGTTTCGCGCCGGGCTGCCCGTCGAGCAGCAGCGCCTTCGCCTGCAGCGGGTCTCGCGCCTGACGCTGCCGCCCCGCGCCGCATCGTTCACGGCCGCAACAGTGGGAGGCGTGCGGGGCGAGTGGATCCGCTCGCGCGGCCACCAGCGGCCAGCCCTCACACTGCTCTACCTGCACGGCGGTGGCTACACGACCGGCTCCCCCGCGACGCATCGCGCCCTCACCGGACATCTCGCGGCGCGTTGCGACGCGAGGGTCTTCGCGGCCGATTACCGCCTCGCGCCCGAGCACCCCTTTCCAGCGGCAGTGGACGACGCCGTGGCCGCCTGGCGCGGCCTGCAAGGCCAGGACCCGGATGCCCGCGGCATCGCGATCGCAGGTGACTCGGCGGGGGGCGGTCTCGCGGTCGCCACCGCGCTGCGGCTCCGTGATCTCGGAGAGCCGATGCCGCGCGCCCTGGTGCTGTTCTCGCCCTGGGTGGATCTCGCCCTCGAGCGGCTGTCGCCCGCGCCGCCGGGCGAGGTCATGCTCACATTGCCGTGGGTGCGGGAGTGCGCGATTGGATACGCGGCGGGGACCGACCCCCGCCACCCGTTGATCTCGCCGATCGGGGCCGACCTTGCGGGCCTGCCGCCGACGCTGATCCAGGTGGGCACGGACGAACTGCTGCTGCCCGATTCGCGCCGGCTGCATGCCTGCCTGCAGGCCGCGGGCGCGGAATCGCGGCTGCAGGAGTTTCCCGGACGATGGCACGTGTTCCAGGCGAACGCCGGCGTGCTGGCGGACGCCGACCGTGCGCTCGAGGCGGTCGGTCGATTCCTTCGCGCGCCGACCGCCGCGTAGGAGCAGGCGGTTCGACGCCCTCGAGCCGGATCAGAATGCGGGGTAGGTGACGGTCTCGCCGAGAGCCACCGCGGGCGCGGTGGCCGCGGCCACGGCCGCTCGGCGGCGCTCGCCGTGCCGTGAGATGAACCCGGCAAGCGCGCGAATCCCGGTACGCGACTCCGGCATCAGGCTGAACACGTGGAACACGTGCGGCAGTCCGACCCATACCTCGATCTCGGCCTCGACGCCGGCCTGCACCGCCCGGTCGTGGGCGCGCACGGAGTCGTCGAGCAGCATCTCGGTCGAGCCGGCGTGGAAGAGCAGGGGCGGCAGTCCGTTCCAGTTGCCGAACAGCGGCGACAGGCGCGGGTTGCGACGGTCCTGGTCTGGGCAATAGACATCCGGCAGCAGGTCCACTGCGGCCGGCGAGAACATCGGGTCTGCCTTCGCGTTGTAGCGCTGGGATGGCCCGGACACCGTCAGGTCGGTCGCCGGCGACAGCAGCACCGCGCAGTCGGGCAGCGGCAGCAGCACGTCGCGGGCGCGCATCAGCGTCACCAGCGACAGGTTGCCGCCGGCCGAGTCCCCGGCCAGCGCGAACGGGCGCTCGGCGTAGCCGTGCTCGGCAAGCCAGCGGTAGACCGCGAAGCAGTCGTCGATGCCTGCCGGAAACGGGTGCTCGGGCGCGAGGCGGTAATCCGGGAGCAGCACGCGCAGGCCCGTCTGTTCCGAGAGCTTGGTCATCAGCCGGCGATAGACCCAAGGCAGGTGCAGGCACCACGCGCCGCCATGCAGGTACAGCAGCGTGCCCTTGCGCTCGAGTTCGGGCGCACCGAACCACGTCGCCGGTACGCCGGCGATCTCGACCTGCTCCATCGCGATCGCGGGCGCGCCCCGGCCGAGGCGGGCATCCATCTTCGCGGTGTGCCGGCGGACCTGTTGGATGTCGAGGCCCGGGCGCCACAGGCGCTTGGTGGTCAGGCGCAGGAAGCGGTTGATGGCTCGGGCACGGAGACTGGGCATGGCAGATCGCTGTGTTTGCTGCGATGCATCATTGTGGACCCGCGCCGTGCCGGACGCCAGCCGCACGCCCTCGGGCTGCGGCCGCCTGCGGTGCGGCGCGACCACCGCTAAGCTCCTCAGGGTGAAGAGCCTGCCTGATGCCTGCGTGCCGGACAGCCGCGCGCTCGACCTGTACGAGGGCGAGGCCCGGCTGTGGACCGCCGCCTTCGAGGCGGGCGAAGCGGCGCGGCTCTTCGACGAACTTCGGGGGCAGATCGACTGGCGGCAGGAGGAGATCCTGATGTTCGGCCGGCGCGTGCCGGTACCGCGTCGCGTCGCCTGGCACGGCGACCCCGGCGCGAGCTACACGTATTCGGGCACCGAGCATCACCCGCTGCCGTGGACGCCGGCGCTCGAACGGGTGCGAGGTCGCGTGACCGGGCTGACCGGCGTGCACTTCAACGCCGTGCTGCTCAACCTGTATCGCGACGGCCGCGACGGCATGGGCTGGCACGCCGACGACGAGCCGGAACTCGGCTGCGACCCGGTGATCGCCTCGGTGTCCCTCGGCGCGACGCGTCGATTCTGCCTGCGGCACCGCCGGCGGAAGGATCTGCGGCTGGACGTGCCTCTGGCCCACGGCAGCCTGCTCCTGATGTCCGGGGCGACGCAGCACCACTGGGTGCACGCGCTGCCTAAGACCACGGTCCCCGTCGGCGAGCGCATCAACCTCACGTTCCGCCGGGTGGGGCTTACGTAGATCCGCGGATTGCCGCTGTTGCGCAACGCGCGGAGCGTGGGCCGCACTTCCAGTCGTCCGAGGGAATCGTCATGCGCCCGAGTCGATCAACCTGGTTGCTGGCCGCCGCCTGCCTGGCCGCCGCCGCGGGTTGTGCCCGCACGCCTGAAGTGAGCTTCGCCAGGGACGTCGTGCCGGTGCTCGACAAGCACTGCAAGTCCTGCCACGTGCCCGGGCAACCCGGTTACGTCGTGAGCGGCTTCGAACTCGGGAGTTACGAGTCGCTCATGAAGGGCACGGTCTATGGGCCGGTGGTGCTGCCTGGCGACCCCCTCACCAGCGTGCTCGTGATGCTGGTCGAGGGCCGCGTGGACCCGTCACTCAAGATGCCGCACGGCGACGCTTCCGTACCGACCGAGGCGGAGATCCTCACGATCCGCCGCTGGGTCGAGCAGGGCGCCAAGAACAACTGACGCAGGCACCGGCTGCATCCGCCGGTCTCCGGCAGCGCGGCCGGAGCCGGCATGCACGGCCACGGCCTTTTCGTGGCGCGTACTCTCCCGTCAGCGGGTTGTCGCCGCCGCCGCCGCCGCGGCGGCACGGTCCTGATTCGCTCGCTCGATGATGTAGGCCTGGATGTCGCGCACGTCCTGCTCGGTCACGAGGTCGCCGAGCCGCGGCATGCCGGCGCCGTGGATCAGCCCGTCGTAGACGATTTCCTTGAAGATCGAGTGCTTCTCGGCTGTCAGCATGCGCAGGTCCGGCACCACGCCGCCCGAGATCGCGAGCGCGCCGTGGCAGACCATGCAGGTGCTGCCGTACTTGTGCTTGCCGTTCTCGAGCTGCGCCGCGGTCGCGTCCGATGCTGGCGGCAACGGGATCGTCGCGTTGCGCTCCGCAATGCGTGGCATGGCCGCCTTGCCGCCGAGCTTGAATACCAGCACGTGTCCTTCGTTGACGTACTTGGACGACGCCATCGAGCGCGGGTCGGACCCCTGCAGGGCGCCGGCACCGCCGTAGCCTGCCATCACGGCGACGTACTGCTCACCATCCACCGCGTAGGTCACGGGTGCCGCGATGATGCCGACCATCGTCGGCACGGCCCATAGGACCTTGCCGCTGTCGGCCGCATAGGCTACGAAGCGGCCGTCACCGGTGCCCTGGAACAGCAGGTTGCCCGCGGTCGTCAACATGCCGCCGTTCCAGAACCCGGGGTGTTCGATCTCCCAGACGATCTTCTTGCGGACCGGGTCCCAGGCCTTGATGAAACCGCGGTCCGGCGGTAGCACGCCGTTGAACTGCTCGAGCAGTGCGTAGATTGTGTCCGTGTACGTGTTCCAGTCGAGGCCCGGGTTCCAGAACATGTCGCGCCGGGGGTACTTGCCGGTCGCCTTGAACTCCTCCGACAACGCATAGATGCCCATCGGCTGCATCGCCGGAATGTAGACGAGCCCGGTCTGCTGATTGAACGCCATCGGGTGCCAGTTGTGACCCCCGAACGCGGCCGGAACGATGATCTGTGTCTTCTTGCTGTAGTCCGACTCCGCCGTCTCGACCGGGCGCCCGGTCTTCAGGTCCACGTGGCTTGCCCAGGTCACCGGGATGTACTTGTCCGCCGACAGCAGTTCACCCGTCACGCGGTCGATCACGTAGAAGAATCCATTCTTCGGCGCCTGCATCAGGACCTTGCGAGGCTTCCCGTCGATCGCCAGGTCCGCGAGGATGATGTGCTGCGTCGCGGTGTAGTCCCAGTTGTCTCCCGGCGTCGTCTGGTAGTGCCACTTGAGGCGACCGGTGTCCGGATTCAATGCGAGGATCGACGACAGGTACAGGTTGTCGCCGCCGCCCGGGGATCGGATGTCGCGTGACCACGGCGAGCCGTTGCCGGTGCCGACATATAGCGTGTCGAGCTCCGGGTCGTAGGCCATCGAGTCCCACACCGTGCCGCCGCCGCCGCCGACCCACCACTCGCCGTTCCACGTCTTCACGGCCTGCGCGAGCTCCGGGTGCTCGAAGCCGTCCTTGGGGTTGCCGGGCACCGTGTAGAAACGCCACGCGAGCCTGCCCGTATCGGCGTCATAGGCGGAGAAGTAGCCGCGCACGCCATACTCGCCGCCGCCGTTGCCGATCAGCACCTTGCCCTTCACGACCCGCGGCGCGCCCGTGATGCTGTAGGGCTTGCTGCGGTCGATGGTGTTCACTTCCCAGCGCTTCGAGCCGGTCTTCGCGTCGAGCGAGACGAGCCGGCCGTCGATCGTGCCGACGTACACCGCGCCTTTCCACACGGCGACACCGCGGTTGACCGCGTCGCAACACAGGTTTCGACCCCATTCACGCGGTACTTGCGGGTCGTACTTCCAGAGTTCGCGGCCGGACTTCGCATCGAGCGCCCAAACCACGCTCCAGGTGCCCGTCGTGTACATCGTACCGTCGACGACGATCGGGCTCGCCTGCAGGCCGCGCAGCGTGCCGGTGGTGTAGGACCACGCGAGGCCGAGTCCGCCGACGTTGGCGGCGTTGATTTTCGCGAGCGGGCTGTAGCGTTGCTCGTCGTAGGTGCGGCCGTGCGCGAGCCAGTTGTGCGGCTCGCGGTCGGCGGCGACGATGCGTGCGCCGTCCAGTGTCGCGGCCCCGCCGGGACGTTCGTCAGCGCTCGCGCCCGCGGCCGCCGCGGCGCTGCAGGCGAGCAGGATCACGATTCGGGAGGAGGGCACACAAGGTCGGCGGGTCGGGTTCATGAGCGATCACTGCTGGAATGCGGGAAGGACGTGAGTTTCGGCGTGACGCCAGGGCGTGGCAAGACCTGGCGGGTGAGTTGAGGATCGCATTCCGCAACCGTCGGGCACATCATGGCGCCTCCCCACCCCCCTCGATGACGGAGTTCCGATGCCTTTTGCGGAATACGGTCGCTACGACGCGCTCGGGCTCGCCGAGCTGGTGCGCACGGGCCAGGTGAGCCCGGCCGAGCTGCTCGACGAGGCGCTCGCGCGCACGGCGGCGGTCAACCCGAAGATCAACGCCGTCATCCACCTGATGGAGGCGCGCGCGCGCGAGGCCATCGCCGCCGGCCTGCCCGACGGGCCCTTCCGCGGCGTGCCGTTCCTGATCAAGGACCTCATGACCGCGTTTGCCGGCGAGCCGATGCGCTGTGGCTCGCGCCTCTTGAAGGACTTCGTGCCGCCGGCGGACGAGGAGCTCACGCGCCGCTACCGCGAGGCCGGGCTCGTGATCTTCGGCAAGACCAACACGCCGGAGTTCGGCCTCACCAACGTGACCGAGCCCGAGCTCTTCGGCCCCACGCGCAATCCCTGGAACCTCGAGCGCACCTCCAGCGGCTCCAGCGGGGGATCGGCCGCGGCAGTGGCGGCGCGCATCGTCCCGGCAGCGAATGCCAACGACGGTGGCGGCTCGATCCGTACGCCGGCCTCCAACTGCGGACTCGTCGGCCTCAAGCCGAGCCGCGGCCGCAATCCCACGGGACCGCAGGCGCCCGACATCTGGTGGGGCTTCATCGGCGAGCACGTCCACACGCGCAGCGTGCGCGACTGCGCCGCGCTGCTCGATGCGACCGCCGGCGATTACCCGCAGCAGCTCATGAAGCTGCCGCCGCCCGCGCGACCCTTCCTCGAGGAGACGCAGCGCGAAGCGGGACGGATGCGTGTTGCGTTCAGCTTCGACCCCGGTCTCGGCAAGACGCTGCATCCGGAGAACCGCAAGGCCCTCGAGGCGACGACCGCGGTGCTCGACCGGCTCGGGCACGAGGTGGTCGAGGTGCGGCTGCCCCTGCCACCCGAGACCTTCATCGAGGGTTACGCAGCGCTGGTCTCCGCCGATGTCGCGGCGACGTTGCGCACGGCCGGGCAGCTCGTCGGCCGCGATGCGACCAGCGACGACGTCGAGCTTGCCACGTGGATCCTGGCGAAGATGGGCGAGGCGCAGTCGGCGGCGGACGTGGCCTCGGCGATGTGGGCCCTGCAGACGTTCTCGCGCCAGTGGCTGGCGTGGTCCGCGGCCTTCGACGTCCTGCTCACGCCCACGGTGGGCGTGCCGCCCATGCCGATCGGCGCGTACAAGCTGTCCACGATGCAGCGGCAGGGGCTCAGGCTGCTCGGGGCCCTGCCCGGCGGCGCGCTGCTGAGCCAGCGCTCCAAGGTCGTCGAGGCGTTCGAGCCGGTGTTCGAGGCCGCGCCCTACACGATGATCGCCAACGTCACCGGCCAGCCGTCGATGTCGCTGCCGTTGCACTGGACGGAGGACCTGCTGCCAATGGGCATGCTGTTCACCGCACGGATCGGCGACGAAGCGACGCTATTCCGCCTGGCCGCCCAGCTCGAGCAGGCCATGCCCTGGCGCGATCGCATCGCGCCGCACGCGATCCCGTGAGCGAGCCCGACACCTTGCCGGTGCTGCCGCGCTGGCTCGACGCCGCCGGCCGGCGCCTCCGCTACGTCCGGCAAGGGGAGGGCGGCGACGCGGTCGTGATGGTGCACGGCTTCGGCGGCCGCCTCGAGAACTGGTCGGCGAACCTGGGTGCGCTGGCGGCCGGACGCACCGCGATTGCGCTCGACCTGCCCGGGCACGGCGAGTCCTCGCTGGATGTGGGCTCGGGCTCGCTCGACGAACTCGCGACGATCGTGCTCGCTGTTCTCGACGCTCTCGGCATCGAGCGCGCCCACCTGGTCGGGCACTCGATGGGCGCGGCGCTGTCGCTCGTCCTCGCCGACCGCGTGCCGCAGCGTGTGCGCTCGCTGACGATGATCGGCCCGGCCGGCACGGGCCAGAAGATCAACGCGGACTTCATCCGCGGCTACATCGGCGCGCGAGAGCCGCACGAGATCGCGCCGCTGCTGCGGATGCTCTATGCGGACCCGCGTCGTGTCACCGACGCCCTCGTCGAATCCCTCGTCTCGTACAAGCGGCGGGAGGGCGTCGTGGAGGCGCTGACGAAGATCGCCACGAGCCGCTACGGCCGCACCCCGTTGGGGCGCTCTTTGCGCGAGGTGGTGGGTTCGGTGCCGACGCTGGTGATCTGGGGTCTCGAGGACGCGGTCATCCCGCCGCCGCCGCCGGGCGAGTTCAAGGACGCGGGCGTCGAGCTGCACGTGCTGCCGGGCTGCGGGCACATGGTGCAGGAGGAAGCGGCGGACGAGGTCAACCGGCTGATCGACGCCTTCCTGCGACGCTGAGCAGGTGGCCGTGCGATCGGCCGCGCGGATTCAGGGTCGGTTGCGTCCCATCCGCTCGTGGCTCGTGACCCACTCGCCCGCGAGCACCGCGCTGCCGAGCGACACGTCGCCGGCGAGCACCGTGGCCGCGACGATCTCGGCGAGCCGGTCGGCCTTGCCGAGGCCGTAGCAGCCCAGCACCTCCAGGCACTCGCGCTGGGTCGGCAGGCCGGTGCCGCCGCCGTAGCTCGCCACGATCAGCGAAGTGAGCGTCACCGACCAGTAGTAGTCGCCGTTGTCGAGCAGCTGCGCGTAGGTGATGCCGGCGTGCGACTCGGCGACGTTGGCCACGTCCTGGCCGGTGGCGATGAACATGGCGGCGATGCCGTTCGCCGCATGCGGCCCGTTGTAGGCCGAGCCCGCCATCAGCGAACCGGCGTTCGAGATCTGCCGGGCGCGGAACAGCGTCTTCGTGTCCACGCGCATCAGGCGCTCGAGCACCTCGCTCTTGATGACGGCCTCGGCCACCACGCGCCGGCCGCGCGTGCGCAGCGTGTTGATCGCGGAGTGCTTCTTGTCGGTGTCGATGCTGCCCGAGAGCATGTACTTCGGGTGCGCCGGGTGCGTGGCGCGGATCCACTCGCAGGCCGCGAACGTGGCCTTGCCGGTCATGTTCTGGCCGGCGGCGTCGCCGGTCGTGTAGTTGAAGCGCAGGTGGAGCAGGTTGCCGAGCGCGTACTGCTCGATCTCGACCAGCTTGCCGACGCGCGTGGTGGACTCGGCCGCCGCCCTGGCGTCCGCGAAGTTCTCGACCAGCCACTCACCGAAGTCGCGCGCCTCGCGCGCGGTCCCGAACATGAACACGGGGGCGCGCTGCATCGAGCGCTTGACCACCGTCGCCGTGACGCCGCCGCACTCGGTGAGCACGCGCATGCCGCGGCTGTAGCTCGCCACCAGCGTGCCCTCGGTCGTCGCGAGCGGCACGTAGAAATCGCCCGTGGCGTGCTCGCCGTTCACGCGCAGCGGGCCTGCGAGCCCGATCGGCACCTGCGCCACGCCCACGAAGTTCTCGATGTTGCCGGGCAGCAGGCCCGGGTCGAAGGAGGCCTTGCGGACGTGGTCCAGCGCCACGCCCGTGCGCTCGCGCAGGAACTCGGCCCGGCGCTCGGCCATCTCGGGCGTGTAGTCGTTCTGCGGGTCGCGGGGGATCGGGGTTCGCTCGGACATGGGGCGCTTCCTTGAAGTGGCTCGTCGGCTGCTACTGCGGCTCTGTCGCGGGGCCAGACGATCAGTGTCGCGGGGCGGTTGACCTGCGGCAAGTGCCGGGACGCTTGCGGGACCCGGCACCGGTCGCGGCGGCAGCGGCGGCTGCGGTGGCTGCGGGCGTCGGTTCGGGGTTCGCGCCGGCCCGCTCGAAATGCGGGCCTCTGCGAACCCCGAACCGACGCTTGATACCCGGCGCCTGGGCGAGCCGGAGCGACCGGCTCGCACGGCGCATGAAGCGTCCACCGGATTCGGCGTCGGGCTCTGCGCACGTATCGACCGTACGGTGCCTGCTCATGGCCGCGCCCTGCGACGCTGGATCCGGTAAACGTCACTTGCGCCGTGCGAGTGGCCGGCTCGGCGGCCACTCGCTCAGGCGCCGCGTGTCCAGCGTCGGGAAAGGATTCGCAAAGGCCCGCATTCAGCGGGCCGGCGCGAGTCCTTTCCCGACGCCGGTTCCCCACGATGCCCGGCGCCACGCCCCGTGCTACGTTTCCCCGCAATTCACGGGGAATCGTCATGCTGTTCAGCCTGCGCCTGTTCGCCTACCGGCTCGTCAAGCCCTTCCAGTGGCCCACCTCGCGCGTGGTGCCGATCCCGCGACCGACGACCTTCGTCGGGCCCGGCTCGGCGATCAAGCTCTGCGACTCGATCGCGCAGTTCGGCTTGAAGCGCGTGCTGATCGTCACCGACGCCGTGCTCGTCAAGCTCGGGATCGTCGAGCCGCTGCGCGCGGCGCTCGCCGAGCGCGGGGTGGACGTCGCGGTGCACGACGGCATCACACCCGATCCGACTCACGACGTGCTGCAACGGGGCTTCGAGGCCGCTCGCGCCCATCGTAGCGACGCAATCCTCGCGATCGGCGGCGGGTCGGTCATCGACGCGGCCAAGGTGATCGACGCGATGCTGGTGAGCGGCAAGAGCCCCGCGAAGCTCGTCGGCATGCTCAAGGTCGGCAAGCCCATGTTGCCGCTGTTCGCCATCCCGACCACGGCCGGCACCGGCTCCGAAGTGACCGTGGCGGCGGTGGTCACCGACCCGGTGAAGCACGCCAAGGCGCCGGTGATCGATCCGAAGCTCGTGCCGGCGGCGGCCGCGCTCGATCCCCTGCTGACGAAGGGCATGCCGAAATCCATCACCGCCGCGACGGGCATGGACGCACTGACCCACGCGGTCGAGGCCTACACCAATCGCTGGCCGCATGCCGAGACGCCGTTCCACGCGATCTCGGCCGTGCGCATGATTTTCGCGAACCTGCCGCGCGCCTGCGCGAACGGCGAGGACCTCGAGGCGCGCGAGGCCATGCTGCTCGCCTCCTTCTACGCCGGCCTCGCGTTCACCAAGGCCTACGTCGGCTACGTGCACGCTTTCTCGCACAAGGTCGGCGGCATGTACGGCGTGCCGCACGGCCTCGGCAACGCGATCCTGCTGCCCTACGTGCTCGACTTCCTCAAGGACGCGCCGCTCGCAGAGCAGCGCCTCGCCGAACTCGCCGTGGCCATCGGGGCGGGCAACGACTCCGAGCCGAAGGCGGTGCTGGCGCAGCGTTTTGTCGAGCGGGTCCGCGAGCTCAACCGGACCGTCGGCATCCCGGAGAAGATCGATGCGCTCAAGCCTGGCGACGTGCACGAGGTGGCGCGCGCCGCGATGATCGAGGCGCACCGCGACTACCCGGTACCGAAGAACATGCGGCTGCCCGAGGCCGAGGCACTGTTGCAGCGCTGCCTGGCCTGACAGGCGTGGGCCAGTGATCCGATTGGCTTGCGGCGCGACGTTCACGCCGTGCCAATCGGAATGACCGGCCGGAATGGCGAATGGCTGCTTTATGGCGCAATCAGGGAGGGCGGGAACCGGCCGAGGCTGTGTGAAAACTCCGCGCTGAGGTTAGCATTCGGCGTGAGTTCCCGCTCGAGGCCCTTCATGAGCCGGTTCATCGCTGAAGCCGACCGATCCCAAGGCACGTTGCTTCCCGAGTCGATCGACGAGTACGTCGCCGAGGAGAACCCGGTCCGGGTGATCGAGGCGTTCGTCGAAGCGCTCGATCTGGCGGAGCTCGGGTTCGCGGGCGTCGAGCCCGAAGGTGACGGGCCGCCCGGCCTATCACCCGGCGACGATGCTCAAGATCTACCTGTACGGGTACCTGAACCGCATCCAGTCGACGCGGCGGCTCGAGCAGGAAGCCCGCCGCAACCTCGAACTGATGTGGCTGGTCGGGCGCCTGGCGCCCGACTTCAAGACCCTCGCCGACTTCCGTGCCGGGAACACGGCGGCGATCAAGAACGTGTGCCGCGAGTTCATCGTGCTGTGCCGGCGCTGGCAACTGTTCACCGAGGCGACGGTGGCGATCGACGGCAGCAAGTTCAAGGCGGTGAACCACCGCGACCGCAACTTCACGAGCGCCAAGATGAAGACGCGGATGGCGCTGATCGAGGAAAGCATCGCCGAGTACCTGATGCACCTCGATCGCATGGATCGCAAGGAGACGCCGCGCAACCCGCGCAAGGCGGCACGGCTGCAGGATCGGATCGCGACGCTGAAGGACGAGATGGCGCGGCTGAAAGGACTGAAGCGGCGGATGGAAGCTGCGCCCGACGGCCAGGTGTCGCTGACCGACCCCGATGCTCGCTCGATGGCCAGCCAGGGCAAGGGCACCGGCATCGTCGGCTACAACGTGCAGACGGCCGTTGACGCGAAGACCCACCTGATCGTGACGCACGAGGTCACCAACGTGGGCTCGGATCGGGCGCACCTGGTGCAAGATGGCCGAAGCGGCGCGCGAAGCGCTCGGCACGAAGGAGCTGACGGCGATCGCCGATCGTGGCTACTACAGCAGCGAGCAGATCAAGGCCTGCGAGGACGCGGGCATCACCCCGGTGGTGCCGAAGCCGATCACCTCGAACAGCGCGGCTGGCGGTCGCTACGAGAAATGGGACTTCACCTACCTGCCGAAGCGCGATGCCTATCGGTGTCCGGCGGGCGAGTATGCGATCCACCGGTTCGCGAGCGAGATGAACGGCCTGATGATCCACAAGTACTGGTCATCGGCCTGTCCGCGCTGCGCACTGCGATCGAAGTGCACCACCAGCGAGTACCGGCGCTTGACGCGTTGGGAGCACGAGGCGGTCCTCGAGCGGATGCAGGCGCGGCTGGAGCGCGACCCGGCGCTGATGACTGTACGCAGGCGAACGGTGGAGCATCCGTTCGGGACGATCAAGGCCTGGATGGGCGCCACCCACTTCTTGTGTCGGCGACTACCGAGGGTGAGCGCGGAGATGAGCTTGCACGTACTGGCGTACAACATGAAGCGAGTGATGCAGATCATGGGAATCCGGCCGATGATCGCGGCGCTGCGCGCCTGATCGGGCGCGGCTTATCATCTGATCGGACGAAACGGTGCCGCTGGGTGGCCGGACTATCGCTGCCGCGATGAGTTATCACACAGCCTCGGCCAGGAGCGGTCGTAAGACGCTAACACCAATACCGGTCGTTGCCGCGCCTTTGGATCCAAAAAAGATAAGGAGAGCGCCCGAACTGAGGCGACGTCAGGAAGTTGGTGTCGCTCGCCCCGATGTAACTGCAAGTGGGCAACGCGGCGACGAGGACTCTGCTGCGAGATGACCGTTTGTAACTCAGGGGGAACCGATGTCGGGCGGACCGGCGCATGATGCTGGCGCGATGTGGGCCCGATGGGTTAAGTCGGTACAGCATCGGCGGTACCTCGGGTCCTGCCCGCGAGCTCAACAAGAACCATTCTTGATTAACGCTTGATTCTGTTAATAGCCGAAGGTCGCAGTTGACGTGCGAACTATAAATATGGCGACATTCTGGCCGAGGTGCTCCAAAGAAGTTAGCAGAGGCACCGGAGAAGGGACCAAGACGTACTGACGGATAGATCGCGCGATAGGCAGCAAGCTGTCCATTCGTCAGCAGGCGAGGCGGATTTCTAACTCCTGTCGTTGTGCGGAAGTGAGGTATGACGCCGAGGGAGATCACGGCGCCGGCACATTGATACGGATGACTTATGGATGGCCACGCAAACAACATGGAGGTGAGTCGGTACTTCACGCCGTTGTGCCTCGCCATCAAGCAGCTCGAAGAGCGGCGCAGGGATGCAGAGCTTCGAGATCGTATCGAGCGGTACTTTCGCAGCGACATTCCGGCGCATTTTAGGAATGGGCCCGTCCTGTATCTTGCGAGGCATGTGGCTACCCCAAATCGAGAGACGCTACTTTTTCTGGAGCGCTGCGAACGGCATCAATACCAAGCAGTCATCGGACAGGATCTGAACGACGTATTCGTCTCCCACAATTCTCTGAAACGATCTCTCGGCAAGCTGCCCGTCGTTCGAGGGCAGGACAGAAGCGGCGCAGAGATCATCGAGTACGTCACCGTGCTTGATTTCAATAGTTCGCAGGGTCGGCAATTGCATGAATTGCAGACGTTCGCGGGTACGTCACTCGTTGAATTTCACGTGTCTCTTTTCAACGAACTGAATATCCGTCCGCCGCACCTGGCGGACGAAACGGCGTGGATCGATCGTCACCATCGAGGTCGACTCACCGAACACTATAAGCAACATCTGGCTCTATTCTTGGCCCACGGCGTGCTGTTCGAGTACTTCCTTTTGTCCGTACCGGCCGAGCGTCAGTTTCTCAGAGCGGTGTTCGCGCCTGCCTTCGAGTTCATTCACGACATGTTCGGCGTCAGGCCTCTGGTCGTGCCGCTCGTCGACCCCGGAACCGAGGAAGAACGAAACTGGGAGGCCTACCCTCTTCAGCTCATGGATTTCGTCCAAGGGCATGCAAGGCGGAAGCGCCGGGAGGTGGGTGGCCACAAGAATCGAAGCTCATCGCACTTCACTTCGGTGCGATCGTGATCGGTGTCGATAAATGCGGCGATGGATACGGATCTGAGCCGCCATCCACACATTGGCCCGAAGGGTGTCTCCAAACTCCCGTTGTCACGTCGCGGGAGCGTCGACGATCGACCCGGTACGGAGACGGTAGGTGATTCGACGAGTGAAGCGAACTCTCGTCCGAGCGATTGGATCGTCGAAGGAGGTTGGTGCCGCCCTGTTTGGCATCTCTGACGACGAGGGTGCCGGCGCTGCGGCGGCAAAGGTCGCAGGCTTTTCAGCCCGACGATTTGCCTATGTAGTTGCCGATTACTGGCTGATGGGAATCTCAGCCGCACTAGTAATAGCCCTGAAGGCGCTCGGTCTTCAATTCGGCTTGATCTTCCTCGCCCTGTGGGCATTCGATTTCATCGTCGCCGCGTCATTCGTGGTGCTGTGGGATCGAACGGGAGTTGATCTGACTCTGGGAGAAGACTTCCGTCGAGCGGCCAATGTGATTCATGGCAAGTCGCGGGCGGCGGGCTACCTGACTTTCTCCGCCGTCGTGGCGCAGGCGACGTTTTGGAGTGGCCCCGAACAGGTGGTGATCTTCTTCCGCGGGGAAATCGGTTCACGACTCCGAATGGCGATCGTACTAATCGTCCTAACTGCAGTGCAGGCAGCCCTCTGGGCAGCGATCTACAGCCTTGGCTATGAAAGTGCCTCCGAGTTGCTTGACTATCTGGCTCGCGGGAGCGTGAGCCGATGACCTGTGTCAACGAAGGGAGATCGTCAGTCTTGGCAGTGGAATGATTGTTTCTGTCCCGCTTCCGGCAACGCGGCTAACCAGATGTGTCCGCTTCCGGAACGACCAAACCGCCGCTTCGGGTCGACTTGAGACCTCGCCTGCGCCAACAAGCGGACGTTGTGCATGGATCCGGGCCCGGCGATGGAGACGCTCGCCGCTGCTCGGGCGGGCCAGGAGACCAACGCGAAGAGAGTCCGGCGGCGACGGGCGACGCTGTGCGGAGTGCACTGACAGCGGCAACTCTTAGAGACGACTGATTCGGCACGCCAAACGCAGCGGTCAATCCACCCGTATCCAGCCGAGCACCGCGCCGGCGTCCTTCGCTCCGGTCCGCACGACGAGCGCCTCGCCCATCGCCGGCGCCTCGCCGGTCAGCGCCGTGATGTTGACCATGTGCGTGACCAGCACGACCCGGTGCGTCGCCGGCAGCGCGCCGAGGTAGTCGCGCAGTGCGGCTGTTTGCGCGCCGCCGGCAGCACCGTCGGCGAAGAACGAGTTCAGTACCTCGAGCGGCTCGACCGTCTGCCGCGGAAAGGCGAGGCGGGCGGTGTCGAGGCAGCGGCACCAGCGGCTCGACAGCACTTCGTTCGCCTGGATCCCGCGACGTTCGAACTCCAGCCCGATCCTTCGGGCCTGCGCGCGGCCGGCGTCCGAGAGATTGCGCTGGGTCGAGCAGTCCTCGAGCCGGAACTCGGGCGGATCGCCGATTCCAGGGGTGGTGCGGGCGTGGCGCAGCAGGATCGCGCAGCCGCCGGCGGCGACCGTGCGCCATGCTTCCTCGTCGCCCCGGGCGTCCGGGACCCAGCCACCGACCATTGCCAGCGACCCGAGTTGAAGTATTCGTCGGCGCAGTCGGTTCACTTCGAGCTCCCAGCGGAACCTGTCCGCCAAATCAGCCTATACTCCGGCCAGAACAGCCGCCCGCGGCAGTCCGCAGGGCGAGCAGGGGAGAACGACAATGCGACTCATCGTCAGGCTCGTGCTGCCGCTCGCGTTCGCATGGCCTGCGCACGGCGCGCCCCTGCCGCCGGAGCAGGTCGGCAAAACCGCGCTGCCCGAGGCGCAGCCGAGCTGGTTCACGATGCTCGGCCGCGACTCGAGCTACATCTTCGACGCCGCC
>CAVQJL010000007.1:0-285758 GCA_963712815.1 uncultured Gammaproteobacteria bacterium | reverse complement strand
GCGCCCTGGACCCGGTGTCCTGCGCGATCGCGCTCGAGGCCCTGGGATACGGCTGCCGGGATGGCGGGCTGGTCTTCTCGTTGTGCGCCCACCTGCTCGCGTGCGTCGTCCCCGTCTGGATGCACGGAACGGACGCGCAGCGAGAGCGATTCCTTCCGCGCCTGTGCGACGGCTCCCTCGTCGGCTGCCATGCCATTACCGAACCGGGGTCCGGTTCAAGTTTTCTCGATGCGGACCCGGGCCGAACCCCACGGTGACGGCTGGCGCCTGAACGGCGTCAAGACGTTCATCTCGAACGGACCGGTGGCGGACGTCGCGGTCGTATTCGCGATGACCGACCCCGCCAAGGGATTCCACGGCGGCATGACGGGATTCCTGCTCGAGAGCGGCATGCCGGGTTTCACTGCAGGCCAGAAGTTCGAGAAGATGGGTCTGCGGACGTCACCGGTGGGCGAACTCGTGTTCCAGGACCTGCTCGTTCGAGCCGACGCGGTACTGGGAAAGGTCGGCGGAGGCTCAGCCGTCTTCGCGACCGCCATGGACTGGGAGCGTGTGCTGCTCGTCGCCGCACACGTGGGCGCGATGGAGCGGCTGCTGGAGACCTCGATCGCCTACGCACGCACCCGTTCGCAGTTCGGGCAGGCGATCGGCAAACTTCAGGGGGTGTCACACAAGATCGCCGACATGAAGGTAGCGCTCGAGGCTGCACGCCTGCTCACGTACCGGGCTGCCTGGCGACTCAACCGCGGCACACGCGACGTCGCCATGGACGCAGCGATCACGAAGCTGTTCGTGAGTGAATCGCTGGTCAAGGCGGCCATCGATACCGTGCAGCTGCACGGTGGCTACGGCTTCACGTCCGAGTACGAAGTCGAACGGGCCCTGCGCGACGCCATCGGTGCCACGATCTATTCGGGAACCTCCGAGATGCAACGCAACATCATTTCCCGGTGGCTGGGCCTGTAGCCCGACCTTGCGTGTTGGTGAGCACATGGCGGGGGCCGCTCCTGGACCGAGGTGCAGTCATTTCAGTGATTTTGCGTGTGCGAGGCAGGCATTTCGGCCGAAAACACCTAGGGATTCTCTGATTTATTGCCCAGCATCGTACACTTCGGCAACGACGGTGCAGGCAAGGTAAAGCGATGCGACCGAAGCAGCAGACACTGGCGGCGAGCGGGTTTGAGCGCTACCGCAAGCGCAAGCGGCGCGAGCGTTTTCTGGCCGACATGGACCCGGTCATTCCGTGGGCGGCGCTGATGGAGCTGATCGTGCCGCTCTATCCGAAGGGCGAAGGTGCGGGTCGCCCGCCGATGGGGCTGGCGCGGATGCTGCGCATCTACTTCCTGCAGCACTGGTTCAACCTCTCCGACCCGGCGGTAGAGGAGCGCTCTACGATTCGCGGGCCATGCGCGAGTTCGTCGGCATTGACCTGGGCGCCGACGCCGTGCCGGACGAAACGACCATCCTGCGGTTCCGCCACCTGCTGGAGGGCATGAGTTGGGCGAGCGATCTTCGCCGCGGTGCGGGCGTTACTCGAGCAGCGCCAAGCTGTCTGAACCGGCACGATCGTCGATGCGACGATCATCAGGCGCCGCCGTCGACGAAGAACCGACGGGCACGCGACCCGGAGATGCACCAGACCCAGAAGGGCAATCAACGTGGCACTTCGGCATGAAGGCGCACATTGGCGTCGACAGCCGGCACACTCTGATCCACGCGGTGGCAGCGACGGCCGCCAACGTGCACGACTCCCATCTGTTGCCCGAGCTGCTGCACGGCCACGAGACCAAGGTCTGGGGCGACTCGGCGTATCAAGGCAAGCGCGATGTGATCCATGCGCTCGCGCCGCAGGCGCGGGACATGACCCACCGCCGCTATCGTCGCGGTGGCTGGCTCGATCCGATCCAGTGGCGCAAGAACCGGAACAAATCGCGGGTGCGGGCGAAGGTCGAGCATCCGTTCCTGGTGTTGAAGGTGATCTTCGGCTTCCGCAAGGTGCGCTACCGCGGCATCGCCAAGAATGCGCAGCGGTTGAACGTGGCCTGCGCACTCGTCAACCTGTTCATGCTGCGGCGACCGTTGTTGCGCCTGGCATAGGGGACGTGTCGGTGAAATCTGGGAAAGCCGGCCATCGCCGCCACGGATCGGTCGAAAACCACCGACTGTCGTGATGCCAGCTCCCAAATTGAACGTCGATCGCGTCATGAACCCTGTTAGACCAGAGGTTCCCTAGAGCATGGTTGGCCGGATTTGGCCTCTCGTGTAATCAGTGGCCGTCGGTTCACTATCGGCGGAACGGACAGTGAGCTTAAGAAATGCAATCAATTAGCGATCAACTGGCAGCTAGGCAATGGGTTCTGAATGTCGGCGGCGTAGATCGAATTCACATTGTCGGCGCTGCGCGCTCCGGTACGACGATGTTGCACTATGCCCTTTCTGCCTTCGAGCGTGTCGTGCTGTTTGATGAGGAGACTAATCCAGTCCGGACGCCCAGCATGACGGCATCCTTAGGTATGGCTTTGAAAAACATGTTCCGTCGCGAACGGACCATTCTCGTGACCAAGAGAAACTACGGATGGTTTCAGGAGCGCAACATACAGCAACTCGCACAGGATGTGCGGCGGAGCGGCATGGGCCTGATCAATATAGTTCGCGATCCGCGTGACGCAATGACGAGCGTGCATTCGACTCAAAAGTCATTTTATCTCGAGCCGGAGAGGTGGCTGGCGAGCGTCGCGGCGGCGGAGACGCTATTTGCGCAACTTGAAGGGCATAACAGGAAGCTTACGATCAAATATGAAGACGTCGTTCTTAATCCGGGCTCAGTTCAAAGCTTGCTCGAACGGCAACTAGGCCTCCGTCTTCGGGAAGGCATTACTAGTTGGGCGGAAATGGCGGAAAATGTTGCCGCGCTCGGCCAGCCTGTTGGCAGAATGAGGGCTTTGCATACCTTGCGAAATTTCGACCCATTGAGCATCGGTGGGTGGAAGAAGAGCCCGGAGAAGGTGGCTTACGTGGATGAACTGACGAATCACCCTGAGTTGTCGACGCAATTGCGGCAGTTTATGGATCGTCACAATTACGAGTGAGTTCTCAAGCACAAGTTTTGTAGAACAGTGGTCCGCTCTCCGAATACATTAGCGCAACATTTACGTCCCCCGTAGTCCGCCCGCCAGTTCGGGCTGCGACAGATATCACTCGAATAGGACGGTACGGTTGTCGTACACCAGCACCTGGTGCTGCAGGTGCGCATACACCGCACGCGCAAGCACGATCTTCTCGAGGTCGCGCCCCTTGCGGACCATGTCCTCCACCGAGTACTTGTGGCTCACCGAGACCACGTCCTGCGCGATGATCGGTCCTGCATCGAGGTCCGCCGTCACGTAGTGGCTGGTGGCGCCTATGATCTTTACGCCGCGGGCATGCGCTGCGTGGTAGGGCGACCCGCCGGCGAAGGCGGGCAGGAACGAGTGGTGGATGTTGATCACGTTGCCGCCCAGCGCGTCGATGAACCCCGGGGATACGATCTGCATGTAACGGGCGAGAACCACGAGGTTCACCCCGGCATCCCGCAGCAGGTCGAGTTGCCTGCGCTCCGCGTCGGCGCGCGTGGCGGCCGTGACCGGCACGTGCTCGAAGGGGATGCCGTGCCGACGCGCCACGGGTTCCATGTCGCGGTGGTTGCTCACGATTAGCGGGATGTCCACCGCCCATTCGCCCGACTCCCAGCGGGCCAGCATGTCGTACAGGCAGTGGCCGTAGCGTGAGACGAAGATTGCGAGTCGCGCGCGACTCGCAGCGCGCTCCATGCGCCAGGTCATCGCAAACGGCGTCGCGACCTCCGCGACAAAGGCCGCTTGGAAGCGCTGCTCGCCGTCCGGGTCGTCGGCGGGCGGAGTCCAGGCCACGCGCATGAAGAACACGCTGCGCGCGGCGTCCACGTGCTGGTCGAGGTCCACGATGTTGCCGCCCGAGCGTCGGATCGCCTCGGTGACCGAGGCGACGAGGCCCTCGCGGTCGGGGCAGTGGATGAGGAGGATGAGCTTGTCGGGCATGGAGCGCATTGTACTGGGGTTGCTCGCCGGGGACCCCCACACCCCGGCCCTCTCCCGCCAAGCGGGAGAGGGGGTGGAAGGGTCAGGCGAACAGCCGCAGCTCGTCGCTGTCGGCCCGAACGAGCGACTCGAGCACCGCGACGGGCTGGGGCGCGCCGATGTAGTGCCCCTGGGCGTACTCGATGCCGATCTCGGCGAGGCGGGCGAGCACGTCGGCGGAGTCCACGCGCTCGGCGACGGTGCGGATGTCCATGGTCTTGCCGATCTGCGCGATCGCCTCCACCAGGCTGCGGTCGATGTGGTCGTGCGTGACGTTGTGCATGAACTGCCCGTCGATCTTGAGGAAATCGACCGGCAGGTTCTTCAGGAAGATGAACGACGACAGCCCGCTGCCGAAGTCGTCCAGCGAGAAGCGGCAGCCGCGATCGCGCAGCTCGCGGATGAAGTGGGTCGCCGAGGCGAGGCTGGTCATGGCCGCGCCCTCGGTCAGCTCGAAGCACAGCGCGCCGGTGGCGAGGTCGGCCCGGGCGAGCTCGGCGATCACGAAATCCAGGAACTGCTCGTCGTTGAGCGTCGTGGCCGAGATGTTGATGCCGAGCACGTAGGGCTCGCGCTGCGTGTTGCTGCGGCGGTGCGCGAGCTGCCGGCAGGCCTGCCGCACGACCCAGCGGTCTATTGCGGGCATCAGGTTGAAGCGCTCGGCGGCGGGGATGAACTCCGACGGCTGCACCAGGCGGCCCTGCTCGTCCCGCATGCGCAGCAGCAGCTCGAAGTGCCTGAGCTTCTCGACGCCCGCGCGAATCGGGACGATGGGCTGGCAGAGCAGCTCGAGCCGGTTCTCCTCGCAGGCGCGGTTGATGCGCGACACCCACTGCATCTCGCGGTGGCGCTCGGGGGCGCGGCCCTGCTGGTAGGTCTGCACGCGGTTGCGGCCCGAGTCCTTGGCCGAATAGCAGGCGACGTCCGCGGCGCTCATCACGGCGTCGAGCGTGTCCACCTGGCCGTCGATCTCGGCGAGCCCGATGGACACGCCGACGTTCATGACCCGGTCTTCCCAGACGAAGCGGAAGTCGCGGATCGCCTGGCGGAGGTTTTCGGCGATGCGGTGCGCGGTGTCGAGCGTGCAGTCGGAGAGCAGCACGCCGAACTCGTCGCCGCCGAGGCGGGCCAGCACGTCGGTCGTGCGGATGCGGGTCTGCACCACGCTGGTCAGCTGCTTGAGAAGCCGGTCGCCGGCCTGGTGCCCGCAGGTGTCGTTGACGACCTTGAACTGGTCGAGGTCGAGGTACAGCAGCACGTGGTGCAGCGCGGGATTCTCGCGCGCGGCCAGCAGCGCCTCGGTGAGACGGTTCTCGAACTCGCGCCGGTTGATCAGGCCGGTGAGTGCGTCGTGGGTGGCCTGGTAGGCGAGCGCGCGCTGCAGGCGCCGCTCCTGGCTCACGTCGTGGAACACCATGACGGCGCCGATCATGCGGCCGCCGCGGTCGCGGATCGGCGCGGCCGAGTCCTGGATCGAGATCTCCTGCCCGCTGCGGCTGACGAGCAGCGACGGCTCGGCCAGCTCGACGATGCGCCCCTCGCGCAGGCAACGCAGGATCGGATTGTCGATGGGCTGCCGCGTCGCCTCGCCGAGCAGATGGATGGTCTCGGCGACCGGCCGCCCGGCGGCCTCGACCGAGGCCCAGCCGGTGAGCGCCTCCGCGACGGGGTTGAGGTACTCGATGCGGCCCTCGGCGTCGGCCGTGATGACCGCGTCGCCGATGGACTGCAACGTGACCTGCGCCTTCTCCTTCTCGTCGGAGAGCTGCAGCTCGGCACACTTGCGTTCGGTGATGTCGGCGAGCGTGCCCTCGTAACCCACGATCGCGCCGTCGGCGTCGCGCACTACGCGCGCGTTCTCGACTATGGTGATCACCGTGCCGTCGCGGCGGCGCAGCTGGTACTCGGCATTGCGCACGATGCCGTCGCGGTGCAGTGCCTCGACGACCTGCGCGCGATCGGCCGCATCGGCATAGAGCACGCTCGTGGAAGGCAGGGCACGAAGTTCCTCGACCCGTTCGAAACCGAGCATCTCGACCAGCGCCGGGTTGGCTGACTCGATGCGGCCCTCTGCTGTCGTGCGGTACACGCCCTCGATGACGTTCTCGAACAGTCCGCGGTAGCGTGCCTCGCTGCGGCGCAGGGCGGCCTCGGACTGCTCGCGCTCGATGGCGATGCCGGCGAGCGCGGTCAGCCGTGCCATGAGCTCGAAGTCGCGCCTGAGCGGGCTGCGCGGGTGGTGGAAATAGAGCGCCACGGTGCCGAGGATGCGCCCGTCGGAAGCCCGGATCGGCGTGGACCAGCAGGCCCGCAGGCCGGCCGACAGCGCCGGGCCGCGCAATTCCTCCCACAGGGCGTCGCGCGAGATCTCGGCCACGACGACCTGGCGCTGCAGGTAGACCGCTGCGGCGCAGGAGCCGTTGCGCACGCCGACCGGCACGGACTCGAGGACGCGCCGGAAGTGCTGGGGCAGGCGTCGTCCGGCGACCTGGCTGAGCGCCTCGTCCGCCGCGTCGTAGAGGTTCACGGCGCAGAGCGCGTCCGGGGTGACGCGCTCTGCGGCCTCGGCGATCGCCTCCAGCGTCTCCGGCAGCTCGACGTTGCCCGTGATGCGCTCGAACACCCGCCGCTCGCCCATCGCGAGCAGGTCGGCGCGCTTGCGTTCGGTGATGTCCGTGATGCTGCCGCGGATCAGCCGCTGGCTCGACGACGGCAGCCGCACCAGCCGGACTTCGCAGGGGATGTCCTGGCCGGTCGAGTCGCGGTGCGTCCACTCGAAGCACGGCGCGTCGCCGGCGAGCGCGCGGTCGAGGAAGCCACGGGACATGCCTGTGGAGGGACCGCCGTCGGGCTGCTCGGGCGGGCTGACCTCGGCGGGGCCGCTCGCGAGCAGCTGCTCGCGCGACATCTTGAAGAACCGCACCGCGTTCTCGTTGCACTCGACGAAGCCGCCGGCGTCCACGTCGAGCACGACGATCGCCTCGGGGGCGTTCTCGACCAGCGTCCGGTAGCGCGCCTCGCTCTCGCGGATCGCCGCCTCGGCGCGCTTGCGGTCGGATGTGTCGCGCAGGCACACGATGAAGGTCTCGCGGCGGTCGAGGCGGATCTTGCTGACGCCGAGCTCGGCGTCGAACAGCGACCCGTCGCGGCGCCGCCCGCGGGTTTCCCGCGGCGTGAGGTCCACCTGCGTGTCCTCGAGCGCCTCTGCGAGTTCCTCGAGGGCGCCGGTGAGGCTCGGGAGGCGGGCGAGGGAGGGGATCAGGAGGTCGAGCCGGCGTCCCCGCACCGCGTCTTCCTGGTAGCCGAATACGCGCTCGCCGGTCGAGTTCACCGTTTCGACCCGCCCGGTCTCGTCCACCGTCAGGATTGCGTCCTTGACGTGGTCGAGGATGGCCTGCAGCTGTGCGGCTGCGCTCTCGCGCACCTCGCGCGTGAAGGCGCTGGTCTCGTCGGCGAGCAGCTTCATGGAGCGCACCACGCCCCGGCGTTCGTCGTCCCATTCGGCGTAGGCGCTGCTGATGGACTGCAGCAGGCTGCGCAGGTCGAGCCGCCCGCCCGGCTGGCGTGCGTCGTCGAACTGCTGCTTCAGTAGGGGATGGAGGCTCATCGGTCCGGATGGGTATCCGCGAGGGGGTTGCTGGTTGTTCGCCTCATGCTCGCATGCCCTGAATGCTGCGGCCGTCCCTGAACCGGGGCTGGACCCAGGCGATAGTATTCGCGGGACCATGACCGGGTCGTGAACCGCGTCACAGTCGGCGGCCGCGTGGCCGTAGCCGGCGCCCGGGGTCCCGGCACCTGGCGCAGCGCGGGTCCGGGTCACGCCGGCGAGGGTCGGCCGCGGTGCATCGGCTACAATGCGCGCTCCTTCCGGTCCCGTTCGTCCATGTCCCCAGAAAACATCGAGCATCCGCCGGTCGCGAGCCCCCTGATCGGCCGCGACGACCCGCCTCCGTTCGTCGTCCTGCACGAGCACGGTGCCGCCCCGGCGCTCGTGCTCTGCGACCACGCGAGCCGTGCGTTCCCGCGTGGCATGAAGCGCCTCGGCCTGCCCGAGTTGCCGAGCTGGCAGCACATCGCCTGGGACATCGGCGCCGGAGAACTCGCCCGCGGGATCTCGAACCTGCTTGACGCGCCGGCCGTGCTGGCCGGCTATTCGCGCCTGATCGTGGACTGCAACCGCAAACCCGACGATCCGGAGGCGTTCCGGACCCAGAGCGACGGCTGGGCCATCCCCGGCAACCAGGCGCTCACCGAATTCGAGCGCCGCGTGCGCCTCGCCTGCTTCTTCGATCCCTACCACGAGGCGATCGCGGCGATGCTGGCGGGCTTCCGGGCCCGCGGCGTGGTGCCGATGGTGGTCTCGGTGCACACCTTCACGCCCGAGATTGGCGGGTTCGAGCGGCCCTGGCACGTGGGTGTGCTGTGGGACAAGGACGAGCCGAGCGCCCGGCGGCTGATCGAGGGGCTGCGCGCCGTCGAGGGGCTGGTGGTCGGCGACAACGAGCCCTACAGCGGCAAGCATCCCTGCGACTACACCATCGACCACCATGCGGAGGCGGCAGGGCTGCCCCACCTGTGCATCGAGGTGCGCCAGGACCAGCTCGAGTCGCCGGCCGGCACCGAGCGCTGGGTGCGGCTGCTCGGGCGGCTGGTCGGCGAGCTGGCCCGTGATCCCGAGATCCGCCGCCTGCGCGATATGGAGTCCCCATGGCGACTCGCGAACCTCCGCTGACCCTCGGCATCGAGGAGGAATACCTGCTCGTCGAGCAGGCGACCGGCGCAGTGGCCGCCGAGCCGCCCGACGAGCTGTTCGCTGCACTGCACGAGCGCACCGACGGCCGGGCGTTCCCGGAGTTCCTGCGCGCGCAGGTCGAGGTGGCGACCCCGGTGTGCCGCGACATCGCCGAGGCGCGCCGCGAACTCACCGGCCTGCGTCGCGCCGTGATCGAGGAGGCGGATCGCTTCGGGCTCGCGCCGATCGCAGCCTCGAGCCACCCGTTCTCGCTCACCTCCAAGCAGAAGCGCACCGACAAGGAGCGCTACGTCGCGCTGCTCGAGGAAATGCAGGGCGCCGCGCGACGCATGATGATCTGTGGCCTGCACGTGCACGTCGGCATCGAGGACGACGACCTGCGCATCGACCTGATGAACCAGCTCAGCTACTTCCTCCCGCACCTGCTCGCACTGTCGTGCAGCTCGCCGTTCTGGGAGGGCGAGCGCACCGGGCTGATGTCGTTCCGGCTGATGATCTTCAACGGCGTGCCGCGCACGGGACTGCCGGAGCAGTTCTCGAGCTGGGGCGAGTACCGTCGCCACACCGACATCCTCGCCGAGACCGGCGTGATCGCCGACACCTCGCGCATCTGGTGGGACCTGCGCCCGAGCCTTCGCTACCCCACTCTCGAGACGCGGGTGATGGACTGCTGCACGACGGTCGAGGACGCGTTGAGCCTCGCGGCGCTCAACCAGTGCCTGATCCGCATGCTCTACCGGCTGCGCCGCGCCAACCAGCGCTGGCGCATGTACTCGCACCTGCTGCTCGGCGAGAACCGCTGGCGGGCGATGCGCTACTCGTACGACGCGGGGCTGCTCGACCTCGGCCAGCAGCGGATCGTGCCGTTTGCCGAGCTGCTCGAGGAGCTGATCGCACTGGTGCGCGAGGATGCCGAGGCGCTCGGCTGCACTGCGGAGGTCGAGCGGCTCCGGGAGATCGTCTCCCGCGGCACCAGCGCGCATCGCCAGCTGCAGGTCTATGACGAGGCGCTGGCCCAGGGCGCGAGTGTCGAGGAGGCGCTCGGCGCGGTCGTCGGCTGGCTCGTCGCGGAGACCGCGAGGTGACCGACCGTCCGGGCCCTCGCCCGGCGGACGCAGCCACGGGCATCGACCGCCGCCTCTCGGTCGCCCCCATGATGGACTACACCGACCGGCACTGCCGCTACCTGCTGCGGCTGCTGAGTCCGGGCGCGCTCCTGTACACGGAAATGGTGACCGCGCACGCGCTCGCGCACGGCCACGTGGAGCGGCTGCTCGGGTTCGATCCGTTCGAGCATCCGGTGGCGCTCCAGCTCGGCGGTGCGGACCCCGAACTGCTCGCCCGCGCCGCACGACTCGGCGAGCAGTATGGCTACGACGAGATCAACCTCAACCTCGGCTGTCCGAGCGACCGGGTCCAGAGCGGTCGGTTCGGCGCCTGCCTCATGGCCGACCCGGCGACCGTGGTGGAGTGTGTGCGTGCCATGCGTGAATCGGTGCGCGTGCCCGTCACGGTCAAGTGCCGCATCGGCATCGACGAGCTCGACGACTACGGGTTCTTCCATCACTTCGTGTCGGTGGTGCGGGAATCGGGCGTGGACGTCTTCATCGTCCATGCCCGAAAGGCCTACCTGCAGGGCTTGAGTCCGAAGGAGAACCGCGAGATCCCGCCGCTGCGCTACGAGGTGCCACAGCGCCTCAAGCGCGAGCATCCCGAGCTGTCGGTGATCCTGAACGGCGGGCTGCAGTCCGTGGCGCAGGTGCGTGAGTGGCTGCCCCGGTTCGACGGCGTGATGATCGGCCGGCAGGCCTACCAGGAGCCGTACCTGCTCGCGGAGTTGCACCGCGAGTTCCTGGATCCCGCCTGGAAACCGCCGTCAGCGGGAGACCGTGGTCGATCTCTACGCGGAGTACGTCGAGCGCATGGCGGCGGCCGGGCACAGCGTGCCGCTCATGCTGCGCCACGTGCACGGGCTGTACGCCGGACTCGCCGGTGCCCGCTCGTGGCGACGCTTCCTCGGCGAGCAGGCCGTTCGACCGGGCGCCGGCGCCGAGGTGCTGCGCCAGTCGCTCCGGGTCTTCGCCCGGGCCGCCTAGGGTCGCGGCTCCGCAGGGGGCTGCATCTGTATAATTATTCGACACCTGGCGATGGTTGGGGGCAGCGCATGCCGGGCAGCGGGGTCGTCTTGCCGATGAGCAACGAAACGGAAGTCGCCGTCCTGTTCGCGGACGTCGTGGGAAGCACACGCCTCTACGAGGTGCTGGGCGACCACCTCGCGCGCGACATGATCGTGACCTGCGTCGAGATCATGCGCAGCGCCACGGAGCGAAATCGCGGCAAGGTGATCAAGACCATCGGTGACGAGATCCTGGCGATCTTCCCCACGGCGGACGACGCGGTGAACGCCGGCGGGGAGATGCAGCACGACATCGCCGGCCATCCAGGCCTGCAGGTCAACGGCCAGCACGTCGCGATCCGCATCGGATGCCACTTCGGGCCCGTGGTGCTCGAGAACCGCGACATCTTCGGCGCCTCGGTCCACACGGCCAACCGCATGACCAGCCAGGCCAAGGCCGGCCAGATCATCGCGACCGCGGACACGGTGCAGCGACTGTGCCCGGAGTGGCGCGCGGCGGCACGCCAGATCGACGTGACCCCGCTGCGTGGACGGAGCGAGGACGTCGAACTCTTCGAGGTGCTCTGGCAGCAGGAGGACGCGACCAGCATGCTCCCGTCGATCGAGATCGACGCACGCACTGCGCATCGCCCCAAGCGGATCCGGCTGCGCTATCACGATCGCGAATACGTGCTCGGGGAGGGCGGCGAAGGCAAGGAAAGCCTCACGCTCGGCCGGGCCGACGACAACGACATCGTCGTGAAGGGCAACCTGATCTCGCGCGTGCATGCGCGCATCGAGATGGGGCGGAGCAAGGTCGTGCTGGTGGACCAGAGCACGAACGGCTCGTTCGTCACCACGGCGGAGGGCCGCGAGGCGTTCGTGCGCCGCGACTCAGTGACCCTGCAGGGCCGGGGCCTGATCGGCCTCGGCCACCTGCCCGGCGCGAACTCTCCCGACGCGATCCGCTACCAGCTCGAGGAATGACTGCGTCTAGCCGAGCGCAGCCTTGACCCGCTGGTACTCGCGCCGGAGTGCCGCCGGCAGGCGGTCGCCGAACTCCTCGAGATAGCGGCCGATGTCGTCGATCTCGCGGTGCCACGCGTCGAGGTCGACGTCGAGCAGCTGGTGCAGCGTGCCCTCGGGCAGGTCGAGGCCCTTGAGGTCGAGGTCTTCCTTGTGCGGCAGGAAACCGATCGGTGTCTCGTGCGCCTCGGCCCGTCCTTCGCAGCGGTCGATCACCCAGGACAGCACGCGCAGGTTGTCGCCGAAGCCCGGCCACAGGAACTTGCCGTCCTTGTCCTGGCGGAACCAGTTGACCTGGTAGACCTTCGGCAGCTGCTTGACGCGGTCCTGGAACGACAGCCAGTGCGTCCAGTAGTCGGCGAAGTTGTAGCCGCAGAACGGCTTCATCGCCATCGAGTCGCGCCGCACCACGCCCACCTGGCCGACGGCGGCCGCGGTGGTCTCCGAGGCCATGCCGGCGCCGATCATCACGCCGTGGGCCCAGTCGCGGGCCTCGAAGACCAGCGGCGCGACTTCGCGGCGGCGGCCGCCGAACAGGATGGCTGAGATGGGCACGCCTTCGGGGTGCTCCATCAGGTGGTTGTAGGCCGGGTTCTGTTTCGCAGAGACCGTGAAGCGTGAATTCGGGTGCGCTGCCGGGCCGTTCGCCTTGTCGTACGGCCGGCCCTGCCAGTCGATCGCCGGGGCGCCGCTCGTGCGGCCTTCCCACCACGGCTGGTTGTCGGCGGTGACCGCCACGTTCGTGAAGATCGTGTCGTGGTGGATCATCTCGTAGGCGTTACGGTTGGTCTTCGGGCTGGTGCCGGGGACCACGCCGAAGAAGCCCGCCTCGGGGTTGATCGCGCGCAGTCGGCCGTCGCTGCCGACGTGCAGCCAGGCGATGTCCTCGCCGATGGTCCACACCTTCCAGCCGGGCATGGTGTCGGGCGGGATCAGCATGCCGAGGTTGGTCTTGCCGCAGGCCGACGGGAACGCCGCCGCGACGTAGTGGACCTCGCCGCGCGGGTTCTCGATGCCCACGATCAGCATGTGCTCGGCGAGCCAGCCCTCGGTGCGCGCCTGCCAGCTGGCGATGCGCAGCGCGTGGCACTTCTTGCCGAGCAGCGCATTGCCGCCGTAGCCCGAACCGATGCTCTTGATCGAGAGCTCCTCCGGGAAATGCATGATGAAGCGGCGGTCGGGATCGAGGTCGCCGACCGAGTGCAGCCCCTTCACGAAGGTGCCGTCGCGCTCGATGCGGGCGAGGGCCTGGGCACCCATGCGCGTCATGATGCGCATGTTGAGCACCACGTACGGGCTGTCGGTGATCTCCACCCCGCAGCGTGCGTAGGGCGAGAGGATCGGGCCCATGCAGTAGGGCACGACGTACATCGTGCGGCCCTTCATGCAGCCTTCGAACAGGGCGTCCACCTTGACGTGGGCCTCGGCCGGATCCATCCAGAGGTTGTTCGGGCCGGCGTCGTCCCGGTTCTTCGTGCAGATGAAGGTGAGGTGCTCGACGCGGGCGACGTCGGAGGGGTGCGAGCGGTGCAGGTAGCAGTTCGGGAAGGTCGCCTGGTCGAGTTCGAGGAGGTCGCCGCTGCCCAGCATCAGCTGGGTGATTTCGTCGCGCTCGGTGTCCGAGCCCGTGCACCAGTGAATGCGGTCGGGCCGGGTGTGCCTGGCGGTCTCTGCGACCCAGTCGCGGAGTGCAGCGTTCGTCGTGGTCATTGGGCTGGCTTCCTTCGTCGGCGTCCGCGCCGGCTCGAAAGATGGCCGGCATTGCGGGCATTGGGTCTGTGTCTGATCGGCCGATTATAGCCTCGCGAGACTGCGCGATGCCGTGCGCATTGGACGCAGTCCGCGCTGCCAGCGGCGATCGTCGAACCAAAAAAAAGCCCCCTCCGAGGAGGGGGCAATCAGGGGGAGATCGGTACTTGGAAGTGGCCGGCGAAGTGTCCGGCGCGGGGCCTCGTTCAGGCGGTGGCCGCCGTCTTGGCAGCTCTCTTCGCAGTCTTGCGGACGCGCGTCGCCGTCTTGCGCGTCGCCGTCTTCGTCTTGCGCGCGGCACGCTTGGTCTTGCGCTTCGTGACGGTCACTTCGGGAATGTTCTCCTCGGCCGTCTCGACGACGCGCTCGTAGAGGTGCGTCGCGACGCCGCGCAGGTCGCGGCCGGCGTGCTTGAAGATCAGCACGGCGCGCTGCGCGTCCTCGACGAAGCGGTCGCGCGTCGCCGGGATCATCTCGATCTGCTCGCGGACGAGTTCGACGATGTTGTCGGCACGCGAGGCGCGCTCAAGGCGCAGCGCCGTCGCGGTGATCGCCGACGTCAGCATGTCGGACTGCAACTCGATGAGACTCGCCACCGCGTTCTGCGAAACGGTGGTGATCTTGATGCCCGAACGCGCCAGCGTGCGCACCGGGGACTTGAGCGACTTGAGGCCCGAGGCGGAATCGACCGCGACTTCGCGGACGGTCTCGACGGACTCCTTGCGAATTTTCTCGACCTGGCTGCTCAGGGCGGCTGCCTGCTCAGCAACGAATTCCTGCATCTGGTTCATCATGGCCTGTTCCTCACGACTTGGACTGCTGCATCGCAGCATTGCTGCATTGCACAATAACTCCGGGAGGTCCGGGTGTCAAATGGGTGAAGTACAGACGACTTTTCGCCCGCCGCCGGGGCCCGAAAGCGGGCAAACGCGGTCGTCACCAGGGTTGCCCGAACGCCGGGCCTCGCGCACAGTCGCGGGCGCATGGCCCATCCACCCGAAAAACGTTGCGCTTCGAGGCTGTTTGCCCGCGCGGGTGCGCTGCTTGCAGTCGCGGCGTGGACCACCACCGGCGCGGCTGGACCGGAACTTTCGGCGACGGGCGCCGCGGTCGCGACCGGGAGCGACCTGCTCGAAACGGCGATCGTGGTCGAGAAGCTCGAGGCCCCGGTGCGCCCCGGAAAGGGCGCCGGGCGATTCGTGCCGGCCAGCCGCCTCGCGGCCGGGGACGAGGTGCTCTACACCCTTCGAGTGACCAACCCTGGCAAGGCTCCGGTCACGGACGTGCAGGTCACCAAGCGCATGCCGCAGGGGATGCAATTCATCGAGGGATCGGCTGCGGGGCCCGCGAGCCTCGTGGAATTTTCCGCGGACAGCGGCGCGACCTTTCTCGCGAAGCCGCAGGGCGGCCCGTTCACGCACGTCCGCTGGACCCTGCGCCGGCCATTGCCGGCCGGAGCGACGGCCCTGCTGCGCTTCCGCGCGACGTTCCGCTGAGCACGTGGACAGCACGCTGACCGAACTCTTCGGTCCGGAAGGACCGCTGACGCGTGGGCTCGAGGACTATGCCCCGCGGGCCGAGCAGATCGCGATGGCCGAGCATGTCTCGGCCGCACTCGAGGCGCGCGAGACCCTGATCGTCGAAGCCGGCACGGGGACCGGCAAGACCTTCGCCTACCTCGTGCCGGCGCTGCTGTCGGGGCGGCGCGTAATCCTCTCGACCGGCACGCGGGCCCTGCAGGACCAGCTCTACCACCGCGACTTGCCGGCGATCTGCGGTGCGCTCGGCCGTCCCGCGCGCATCGCTTTGCTCAAGGGCCGCGCCAACTACCTCTGCCGCCACCGACTCGACCTGGCCGAGCAGCAGGCGCACGCGCGCGGCCTGCGGCGTGAGGTGGCCATGGCGCTGCCGAAGATACGCGCCTGGTCGCACCTGACACGCCGCGGCGACGTGGCCGAACTGCCGGGACTCGGGGAAGGCGACCCCGTGCTGGCCTGGGTGACCTCGACGCGCGAGAACTGCCTTGGATCGGAGTGCCCGGCCTACGAGGAGTGCTTCGTGCTCGCGGCCCGTCGCGAGGCGCAGGCCGCCGACATCGTCGTCGTCAACCACCACCTGCTGATGGCCGATCTCGTGCTCAAGGAGGAGGGCTTCGGCGACCTGCTGCCGGGCGCGGACGCGATCGTCATCGACGAAGCGCACCAGTTGCCCGACGTCGCGGCGCAGTTCCTCGGTTACAGCGTGAGCACGCGCCAGCTCGCCGCGATCGCCAAGGACGTGGCCGGCGAGCTGCTGCTCGCACAGCAGATGGGCGGCGGCGTGGATGCGGCACTCGTCGGCCTGGACGCGCAGGTGGCCGCGGTGATCGCGGCGACGGCCGGGATCGAGGCGCGGCTCGAGCATTCGCAGTGGCCCGAGCGACTCATCGAGGCGCTGCAGGGCCTGTCGGCCCGCGCCCAGGAACTCGCCGAGGTGCTTGCGCCGGTCGCGGAGGGCGGCTCCAGTGCATTCGCGCGCCTGCGCGAGCGGCTCGTCGAGGGCGCGGAGCGCCTGCGCGCGCTCACCGCAGAGGAAGCCGAGGGCGGCGTGCGCTGGGCCGAGACGAGTCCGCGCAACGTGAGCTGCCACTATGCGCCCGTAGACGTCGCCTCGCAGCTGGCCGCATTGCTCGAGGCCCAGTCCTGCGCGTGGATCCTCACGTCGGCGACGCTCGCCGTGGGCGAGGATTTCTCCCACTACCAGCGCCGCACCGGCCTCGCGCGTGCGCTCAGCGTGCGCTTCGAGAGTCCCTTCGACTTCGCGAACCAGGCGCTGCTGTACCTGCCCAAGGGGCTCGGGGATCCCGGCGCACCGGGTCACACGAACGCCGTGATCGAGGCCGCGCTGCCGGTACTCGAGGCGAGCGGCGGACGCGCGTTCCTGCTGTTCACCAGCCACCGTGCGCTGCGCGAGGCGGCGGAAACCTTGCGCCGCGCCTGGGGCGAGGCGCCGCCGGTGCCGGTGCTGGTGCAGGGCGACGGCGCGCGCGACCAGCTGCTGCGTCGCTTCCGCGAGGCCGGCAATGCCGTGCTGCTCGGCACCGGGAGCTTCTGGGAGGGCGTGGACGTGAAGGGCGCCGCGCTCTCGGTCGTGATCATCGACAAGCTGCCGTTCGCGGCGCCCGACGATCCGCTGCTCAAGGCGCGGCTCGAGGCCATCCGTGCGCAGGGCGGCAATCCGTTCTTCGACGAGCAGGTCCCGCAGGCCGTGATCGCGCTGAAGCAGGGCGTGGGCCGGCTGATCCGCGACCAGGGCGACTTCGGCGTGGTGATGATCTGCGATCACCCGGCTCGTCACACGCGGCTACGGACGCGCGTTCATCCAGAGCCTGCCGCCGATGCGCCGGACCCGGGAGCTGGCGGAGGTCCAGGCCTTCCTGCGGGAGCGGCTGGGAGAGGGCGAGCCCTGACCGACGTGCCGAAGCCCTGGCGGCCGTTGCGGCGGCCGCGCTGTCCTCCGTCTTTCGATCAGATTTCCGACACGGACAGTCGCCTGAGCAGCGCCATCCGCTTGTCGTGGTGCTCTTCCATACGTTCGAGCACGTTGGAGAGGAACGCGACGGTGCTCACCACCTTGGGACCCTTGTTGAGCATGACGCACTCTGCGCGGCTGCTCATGACCGCGTCGCTGACTTCGGCACGAGTCGGAGCGCCGCCCTTGGCGAGTCCCTCGAGCACCTGCGTGGCCCAGACCACCGGCACGTGTGCCGCTTCGCAGAGCCACAGGATCTCTTCCTGCAGCTCGGAGAGCCGCTGGAACCCGACCTCTACGGCGAGGTCGCCACGCGCGACCATGATGCCGACGGGCGGCGTGCCCAGGCTGCTCAGCAGGATGCGTGGCAGGTTGCGAAAGGCTGCCGCGTTCTCGATCTTCAAGACGATGCCGACCTGCCCGGCGCCGAGTTCGCGCAGCCGGTTGCCGAGCTCGATGACGTCGTCGGGCGAGCGGACGAATGAGAGCGCGATGATGTCGGCGAACTGAACGGCTTCGTGCAGGTCAGCGACGTCTTTCTCGGTCATTGCAGACAGTCCGAGTTCCGTGTCCGGAAAGTTGATGCCCTTTTCGGCCCGCAACCTCGCACCGGAAGGTGGGACCTGAGTTATCTCCAGCGCTATGCGCTCGCCGTCGTTACTCAAGGCGAAGCCGCCGATCTTGCCGTCATCGATCCAAACCCGGTCACCGGCCCGGACGTGCTCGAAGGCGGCCGGCAAAGTGCAGTGAATCCGGGCGGGCGTGAGGACCGACCCGGTGGGATCCCGCAGCGCCGGGCGGCCGGGCGCGGGATCACGCGTGAGCTCCAACGTGTCGCCGACCTGCAGTGGAATGGGCGCGGTCACGCCGGGAAGGTCACCGATCTCGCAGGCCGCGCCGCGCGCGCCGCGGCGGCGAACGCTCAACCGGTCTCCCGATGCGGCGTAGATGGTCTTCTCCGCCTCGGCGATGGCGGAACGGCCGACGCGTGCGACGACCGTGAGCGTGCGTTCGCGACCGCGCAGGTCGCTGATCAGCAGTGTGTCACCAACGCGCAGCGAACGCGGACTGCCGGCGGTGACCGGGAGGACCGTGCTGACGCCTGGCGGCGCAGGCTCCCGCTGTTCGGCGGGCGTCAGCCAGACGCGTGCCGGCGCCGTCAGGCGCCCGGCCGCGTCCCGCTTCGGCTTGATGCGCACGAAGCGCCCGACCGGCTCGATGCTGCCCGTGCGCAGCTTGGGCCCGCCCAGGTCCGCCTGAATGGCGCACCGCCGACCGACGGTTTGCTCGGCCCGCCGCAGGTTGGCCGCCATCTTTCGCCATGCCCGGGCGTCGTCGTGCGCGCAGTTGATTCGCATCAGGTCCATCCCTGCGCGCAGCAGGTCTTCGATCAGGCGCTCATCGTCGGCGGCTGCGCTGGGCATCGTCACCATGATGCGTACCGAGCGGTCGGAAGGGACGGGCCCCAGGAGGCGTCGCGCGTGGTCACGCAGCAGGAGCCGGCCGGTCCGGAAATCGACGGGTGGTGGCGGCGGGTCGCTGGCGGGCACGTTCGCCAGCACCTCCAGGTTGCCGATGACCGCGTTGAGGGTCGCAAGAGCGTGCGCCTCGAGGATGCCCAGCGAGGAGAGCCCCAGCGAGTGCAGGTCATGCTGCAACTCGCGGATGTCGCTCTGGCGAATGCTCAGGTAGTGCAGGAGGTTGCGCGCGCTGTTGGCGTGTCGCGCATCGACGACATCGACCGCGCGCGAATGCTCCTCGGCAAAACCGATGGCCTGGTCGCGCAGGTCGCGCAACGTCGCCAGGGTGCGCTGGATGAGTCGGTCGGCAGCCATCGGGGAAAGGTTTTGCAGAGGACTTCCAAGCGTAGGCAGCGTATGTGACGGAAATGTGGCGAGGACCGGTCGGTCGTTTCACGGAGCGTCAAGGTAGCGTCGCGGAGGTTGTCACGGCGGCGTCGCAATTCCTTCACGACCTGGTCACCGGTGCGCGCCAGCATCACTTCACATCGAAGCCACGGCGACGGGGTACGCATGGACGAGATGCCGGCGACGCGACCGAACCTGCGATTCCGCAGTATCTTCATCTCCGACGTTCACCTTGGGTTCAAGGGCTGTCGAGCCGAGTTCCTGCTGGATTTCCTGCGCCGCGTGGAGTGTCGGCAGATCTACCTCGTCGGCGACATAATCGACGTGTGGAGCCTGACGCGCAGCTTCTACTGGCCGCAGGCACACAACGACGTCATCCGCACGATCCTCGGCAAGGCGAAGCACGGTACGCGCGTCGTGTACGTGCCCGGGAACCACGACCGACCGTTCCGTGACCACGACGGGCTGGTGCTCGGCAACGTGGAGATCCGCCGCGAGGCGGTGCACGAGACTGCGGATGGGCGCCGCTTCCTGGTGCTGCACGGCGACGAGTTCGACAGCATCGTGCGGGCGAGTCCGCTGCTCGAGTCGGTCGGCAGCCGTGCCTACGCAGCCGCCCTCAACCTCAACCGATACGTCAATGCCGCGAGGCGCCGGCTGGGGTACCCCTACTGGTCGGTCGCCGCATTCCTCAAGCACAAGGTGAAGAACGCGGTGAAGTACATCGCAAACTTCGAGCGGGCCCTCGCCGTCGAGGCGCGCCGCCGGGGGGTCAACGGCGTGATCTGCGGCCACATCCACCGTGCCGAGATCGCGGATATCGACGGCATCACTTACTGCAACGACGGTGACTGGGTCGAGAGTTGCACGGCGCTGGTCGAGGACTTCCAGGGACGGCTGAGCCTGCTCCGCTGGACGGAGACGGTCGAGGTGCTGGTCGGATCGCAGGCATTGCCGTTGCTCGACGGCGCGGTCGCCCTGGATCCGGCGGCATGAGACTCGCGCTCGTCACGGACGCGTGGATTCCTCAGGTCAACGGCGTCGTCAGGACGCTCGGTCAGACCATTCGCGAGATCGAGCGGGAAGGGCACGAGGTCGTGGTCATTTCGCCGGCCGACTTCCGCACCATTCCGTGTCCGACCTACCCGGAAATCCGGCTGTCGGTGTTCGCGGGGCGGGCCGTCCACCGACGCCTCGCGGCGCTGGCGCCGGATGCGGTGCACATCGCGACGGAGGGGCCGCTCGGCATGGCGGCACGCAACTGGTGCGTACGTGGCGGCTTGCCGTTCACGACCGCCTATCACACGCAGTTTCCCGAGTACGTGCGCACGCGCTTTCCGATTCCGCTGGCCTGGAGCTATGCGGCCGTCCGCTGGTTCCACCGCCGGGCCGCACGCACTCTCGTCACGACCCCGTCGATGCAGCAGTTGCTCGAGTCGCGGGGGCTGCGCAACCTTGCGCTGTGGGGACGCGGCGTCGACACGGACCTATTCCGCCCGCGAGACAAGCAGTGGCTCGATCTGCCCCGGCCGGTCTGGCTGTATTTCGGCCGGGTAGCTGTCGAGAAAGGGGTTGAGGATTTCCTGCGCCTCGCCCTGCCGGGTACCAAGCTTGTCGTGGGCGACGGCCCGGCCTGCAAGTCGCTGCGCCGGCGCTATCCGGACGCCGTGTTTGCCGGCTACCGCCACGGCGAGGACCTTGCCGCGCACATTGCCGCCTCCGACGTGTTCGTATTTCCGAGCCGCACCGACACCTTCGGCCTGGTGCTGCTCGAGGCCATGGCCTGTGGGGTGCCAGTCGCTGCGTACCCGGTGACCGGCCCGATCGACGTGGTAGTCGACGGCGTCACCGGGATCCTGGACGAAGACCTGCAGCGGGCAGCTCTCGCCGCGCTGCAACTCGACCCGGCGGCGTGCCGGGCGCACGCGCTCGCGCGTTCCTGGGCGGCATCGACCCGTCAGTTCCTCAGCGCGCTCGCCGTGCCGTCGCGGGCGGTCGAGGCGGCTCCCGTGCACGCGCCCTCTTGATTTCTCGATCGGTCGCCCTCGCTGCGGCGGTGCCGACGAGTATGGCCCGCTGCGAGTTGATTCGCGTCCATGGATAGGGCAAAGCCTGCGCGATCGGTACACTGGCCTTCGGCCGTGTCGTCCGGTCTGGCTTTTCATGCGCATTCTCGCCCTCGATACCTCGACCGAAGCCTGTTCCGTCGCGCTGCTGCAGGGCGGCGACGTCCGGCTGCGGGCCGAGATCACCGAGCGTGGCCACGCCGAACTCGTGCTGCCGATGGTGGACGCGCTGCTCGCCGAGACGGGGCTCGCGCTCGGCGACCTCGACGGCATCGCCTTCGGTCGTGGTCCGGGCGCCTTCACGGGCCTCCGGATCGCCGCCGGAGTTGTGCAGGGGCTTGCCTTCGGCGCCAACCTGACGGTGGCGCCGGTGTCGAGCCTCGCGGCCGTGGCGGCGCAGGTCCTGGCGCCACCCGGCACAGTGGTGCTGGTGTGCAACGATGCGCGCATGGGCGAGGTGTACTGGGGCGTCTTCCGGCTCGAGGCCGACGGCATCGTGAGTGCGCTCGCGACGGAGTCCGTGTCGGCGCCGGCGCTCGTAGGCGAGGGTGCGCCGATTGCAAGTCACGCTGCCGGCAACGCGTTGCTCCGGCATCCCGTCCTGGCCGAGCGCCTCGCGGCGCAGGGACTGCGGCTTCACGAGGGCCTGCTGCCGCGCGCAGATGCCATCGCCCGCCTCGGAGCAGCGGTGCTCGCAGCAGGTGAGGGCCTGCCGGCCGAACAGGCGCTGCCGGTGTATGTCCGCGACGACGTGGCCCGGGTTCCAGGCACGCCCGTCACGTGAATGCAATAATCAGGGTTTGTAATTCTGCTGCAACGAGACTGCCATCTTCAGAGGCGTCATGACTGGCAAGCAGATTCTGATCGTCGAGGACGAGAAGCCGATCCGGGACATGATCGCGTTCGGGCTGCGCCGGGCCGGTTTCGACGTGCGCGAGGCCGAGGACTGCTCGGCGGCGCGCGCCAGCATCGCCGACCACCGGCCGGACCTGCTGCTGGTGGACTGGATGCTGCCCGACCAGAGCGGCCTCGAGCTCACCCGCGCGATCAAGCGCAACAAGGACACCGAGGACATGCCGGTGATCATGCTCACGGCGCGGGCCGACGAGCACGACAAGGTCTCCGGCCTCGAGGGCGGTGCGGACGACTACGTCACCAAGCCCTTCAGCCCGCGAGAACTGCTGGCGCGCATCAACGCCGTGCTGCGCCGGACCTCGGTGGCGGGCACGGGCGGGACGATCGAGTCCGGCGGCCTCGAACTCGACGCCGCCGGGCATCGCGTCACGGTGGACGGACAGTCCGTGCCGCTCGGGCCGACCGAGTACCGACTGCTGCACTTCTTCATGGAGCACCCCGAGCGCGTGTATTCGCGCAGCCAGCTGCTCGACCGCGTGTGGGGCGGCAACGTCTACGTCGAGGAGCGCACCGTGGACGTGCACATCCGTCGCCTGCGCAAGGCGCTCGAGCCCTTCGCCCGCGACGGGCTGATCCAGACCGTGCGGGGCGCAGGCTACCGCTACTCGACCCGTCCCGAGTGAGCCGGGACGGAGGGCGGTTCGAGTTGTCCAGACCCGCCACGCAGCACCTCTTGTGGATCGCCGCCGCGCTGCTGGTCGCGGCGCTGCTCGGCTGGGCCTTTGACCGCGCTGCTGCTCTTCATTGTGGTCACGCTGGCCGCGGTGCTCGCCTACGAAATCCGCAACCTGCTGCGCTTCGAGCACTGGCTGCGCCATCGCACCACCGAGGCGCCGCCCAACATGACGGGCCTGTGGGGCGAGGTGCTCGCCACCACGAGCCGCCTCTACCGCCGCAAGGTGTTCCACAAGCGGCGCGTGCTGGTGCTGCTGCGCGAGTTCCGTCGCATGACCTCGGCGATGCCGGACGGGGCCGTGCTGCTCGGTCAGAACCGCGAGATCCTCTGGTTCAACCGCACCGCGGGCCGCTGGCTCGGCCTCAAGCGCAAGGTCGACTACGGCATCCGCATCGACAACCTGGTCCGCAACCCGGACTTCGTCGAGTACCTCGACCGGCGGGGCGCGACCGCGCCGCCGCGCATCCATTTGCCGAAGAGCGGCGACCGCTGGCTGCTGGTGCGGCTGGTGACCACCAACGCCACGGGCCAGCAACTACTCATCCTGCGCGACGTGACCAGCGAGGCCCGGCTCGAGTCCATGCGCAAGGACTTCGTGGCCAACGCCTCGCACGAGCTGCGCTCGCCGCTCACCGTGATCAGTGGCTATCTCGATGCGCTCGCGGACGAGCCGGGCCTCGATGCCGCCTGGCAGGGTCCGGTGCAGGAGATGCGGCGGCAGTCCGACCGCATGCGCGGCATCGTCCAGGACCTTCTCGAGCTGTCGCGGCTCGAGGCCCATGGCGGGGAGGCGGAGACGACCGAGGTGGACGTCGGCGGCATGCTGGCGCTGATCCGCAAGGACGCATTGGCCAGGCCGCAGCGCCCGGCCGTCGTCGAACTGCACCTCGACAGCGACGCGCTCCTGAAGGGCTCGGAGACGGAACTGCACTCGATCTTCGCGAACTCGTATCGAACGCAGTCAAGTACACGCCCGTCGACGGCCGCGTGGACATCCGCTGGTGGACCGACGCGAAGGGCGGCCACCTCGAGGTTCGCGACACCGGCATCGGCATCCCCGCCGAGCACCTGCCTCGCCTCACCGAGCGTTTCTACCGGGTGGATGCCGGCCGCTCGCGCAAGCTCGGCGGCTCCGGCCTCGGGCTCGCAATTGTGAAACATGCGTTACAGCGGCACGGCGGGCGCATGGATGTGGCGAGCGTCGAGGGCAAGGGCAGTACTTTCACCTGTCACTTTCCTGCCTCACGGGTGGCCGAGCGCCCGCGGGCCGAGGCCGGCTGAGCGCCGCCGAGGCCTTCCTGGCAGCGTCCGGGCGGCTGTCACGCGAACGAAATGCCCGTTGCAACGTTTCTGTAACACATCGGGCGTACAACGCTGGGCCATGAATTTCCCGCACGGTGTCGCCGTGCGTTGTCCAGTCGTCCAGTTCCAACCGTGAGGGGTCACCCGTGAGAAACACCGTGCTTGCGACTGCGGTCGCCGCCGCCCTGGCGCTTGCCGCACCCGAGGCCTTTGCGCAGGCGAAGGGAAGTGCCACCAAGGCCGAGGTGCAGGCCATCGAGGCACAGATGAACGCGCTGGCCGAACGCCTGAACCGCCTGGAGGCCGCCAACACCTCGCTGCAGGCCGAGAACTCGGAGCTCAAGTCGGCGGTCGAGCGCCGCGACGCCGAGATCGACTACCTCAAGGCCCAGACCAAGGACCTTCGCGAGGAGGGCGCCGTGGTTTCCAACGAGGTGAGCAAGGTCAAGGGTGCCGACTGGGCCTCGAAGATCAAGTTCAAGGGCGACCTGCGCTACCGGCACGAGATGATCGCGCAGGACCGCGAGGTGTCGGGCTCGGCAGAGGACGCCGCAGACCGCACCCGGCAACGCATTCGTGCCCGCGTGGCCCTGGACGCGAAGGTCACCGACAACTCGAACGTGGTTGTGCAGCTGGCCACCGGTGGCACCGATCCGCGCTCGTCGAACCAGACGCTCGGTGACAACAGCACCCGCAAGAGCGTCGGCGTCGACCTTGCCTACGCCGAATACCGATTCATGCCCGGCGCCGCGGCGTCGCTCGGCAAGATCAAGAACCCGGTTTGGCGCCCCGGCCAGAGCCTGTTCTGGGACGGCGACTTCAATCCCGAGGGCGGGTCCGTCACCTTCGACCGCGGCATGCTGTTCGGGAGCGCCTACGGCTGGTGGCTCACCGAGCAGTTCAACTCGAACCCGGCCGGCGAGAACAACGACTCAAACGTGTTCGGTGCGCAGGCCGGCCTCAAGTTCGCGCTGCTCGGCGGCGAGACGCGGGTCGCGGCGCATTACTACGACTGCGGCGCCTGCCAGGACAACTCGCCTCTGTACAACAATAACGGCAACGGCAATACCACGTATCGCGTGGGCACCAGCACCACGAACCTGCTGAAGTACGACTACCAGATCCTGCAGCTGTCGGGCGAAATGGGCACGACGCTGTTCGAGCTGCCGCTCACTTTCTGGGCGGACTATGCACGGAACATGGCGTCGGACGTCGAGTACGACACCGCGTACGGCGTCGGCGTGTCGCTGGGCAAGGCCAGCAACGCCAAGACCTGGGAAGCGGGCCTGTTCTACCAGTCGATCGACAAGGACGCGCTGTTCGCGCAGTTCATCGACTCGGACTTCGGCGACGGCGCCACCGACGCTGAGGGCTGGGTGATCAAGGGTGGTTACGCCTGGGTCAAGAACGTGACCTTCAACGGCACCTACTTCATCAACACCCGCCAGAAGGACGTTGGAGCGGAACTCGACTACAACCGCCTGCAGCTGGACGTCAACTACAAGTTCTGAGGCGGCCCCGACGCCCTGAACCCCCACTCCTCTGCGCGCGGGCGGGGACCCTGCCGGACGCTCACCCCGACCCTCTCCCGCCCGTGGCGGGAGAGGGTGGCCGATCGGCCGGGTGAGGGTCTTGTCTTGATCCCGTCACGCTGCTCCTGATATACGAATGGGATCGCTGGAGGCCTGAATGGATACGACCGACCTTTCGCACCACATCCTGAGCCGCTACAACGCGGACCTCGAGGGCGTCCGCTCCGGTGTCCTGCAGATGGGCGGGCTCGTCGAGCAGCAGCTTCAGAACGGCGTGAAGGCGCTCGTCTCCGGGGACAGCCAGCTCGGCGAGGAGGTGGCGCGACTCGACCACAAGGTCAACGCCATGGAGGTGTCGATCGACGACGATTGCAGCCGCATCCTCGCCACCCGCAACCCGACTGCGTCCGACCTGCGGCTGATCGTCGCGGTCATCAAGACCATCACCGACCTGGAGCGCATCGGCGACGAGACCGAGAAGCTCGGTCACATCGCCTCGCGCCTCTCGAGCATCGACCGGCCGACGGACCGCTACCGCGAGATCAAGCACATTGGCGAGCTGGTGGGCGAGATGGTGCACGGCGCGCTCGACGCATTCGCACGTCTCGACACCGAGGCGGCCCTCAAGGTGGCACGCCGCGACCGTGTCGTCGACGAGGAATACGACGCGATCCAGCGCCAGTGCATCACCTTCATGATGGAGGACCCGCGCACCATCCGCCGGGCCCTGGACGTGCTTTGGGTGGCCCGGGCGCTCGAGCGCATCGGCGACCATGCCAAGAACATCTGCGAGTACGTGATCTACATGGTGCTCGGCAAGGACATCCGCCACCTGTCGATCGAGGACGTCGAGCGGCAGCTGGCGGACGTGCGCTCGATGCGCGCCGGTTCCGGCACGGCCGCGGGGAAATGACGGAGACCATGCCCGCCTGGCTCACCCGGCGCACGGGGAACGTCCTCGGCCTTGCCGCTTGCGCGGGCCTGCTCGGCTACGCGCTCTTCGTGCAGTACGTCCAGGGCCTCGAACCCTGCCCGCTGTGCATCCTGCAGCGCGTGGCGGTCATCGTCGCGGGCGTGCTTTTCCTCCTCGCCGCGCTGCATGACCCGGCCGGACGCGGTGCGCGCGTCTACGGCGTGCTCATCGACCTGGCCGCCCTCGGCGGAATCGTCGTCGCGGCCCGTCACATGTGGATCATCGCCCAGCCGCCGGGCTCGGTGGCCGAATGCGGCGCGAGCCTCGACTACATGATGGACGTGCTGCCCTTGCACGAGGTGCTGGCGAAAGTGCTCGCCGGCTCGGGCGAGTGCGCGAAGATCGACTGGGAGTTCGCCGGCCTCAACATGCCGACCTGGGTGCTGATCTCGCTGGTGGCAGTCGGGACCTGGGGCCTGGCCGTGAACTGGTTCGGCCGGCGCGCCTAGCCGGTCGCGAGCAGTTTCTCCATCACCCGCTCGTACACGCGGCTCAGCAGCTCGACGTCCGCGACGCGCACGCACTCGTTGACCTTGTGGATGGTGGCGTTCGCCACGCCGAGTTCGACCACCTGCGCGCCGGTGGGCGCGATGAACCGGCCGTCGGAGGTACCGCCGGTGGTCGAGAACCGCGGCGCTCGCCCGGCGACTTCCCGGACAGCGGCCGCTACCGTGTCGGTGAGCAGGCCGGGCTCGGTCAGGAACGGCAGACCGGACACGAACCATTCGAGCGAGTAGTTCACGCGGTGCCGGTCGAGGACCTCGACGACGCTGCGTTGCAGCGTCTCGACCGTCTGCTCGGTCGAGAATCGCAGGTTGAACCTCGCCTTGAGCTCGCCCGGGATCACGTTCGGTGCGCCGGTGCCGGCCGCGATGTTCGAGACCTGGAACGAGGTGGGCTGGAAGTACGCGTTGCCCTCGTCCCAGTGGCGGCTCGCCAGCTCCGCCAGCGCCGGTGCGAAGCCGTGCACCGGGTTGTCGGCGAGGTGGGGGTAGGCGATGTGGCCCTGCACGCCGTGCACCGTCAGCCGGCCCGACAGCGAGCCGCGCCGCCCGATCTTGATCGTGTCGCCGAGCGCCTCGTGGCTGGTGGGTTCGCCCACCACGCACCAGTCGATCTTCTCGCCGCGCGCCTCCAGCACCTGGACGACGCGCCGGGTTCCGTCGACGGCCGGGCCTTCCTCGTCGCTGGTGAACAGGAAGGCGAGGGTACCGCGGTGTTCGGGGTGCCGGGCGAGGAAGCGCTCCGTGGCCGTGACCATGGCCGCGAGCCCGCTCTTCATGTCCGCGGCCCCGCGACCGTAGAGAACGCCTTCTCGGATCACGGGCTCGAACGGGTCGGTATGCCAGTCCTCGCGCGGTCCGGTCGGGACCACGTCGGTGTGGCCGGCGAAGCACAGGAGCGGCCGGCTGCGGCCGTGGACGGCCCAAAGGTTGTCCACCGGGCCGTACTGCAGGCGCTCGTTGCGGAAGCCGAGGGCCGCCAGGCGGTCCCCGATCACGTCGAGGCAGCCGCAGTCCTCCGGACTCACGGACGGCCGGCGCAGCAGGTCTTCGGTCAGGGCGAGGGTCGGTGACATGAAGCTGTAACGATGGTGGCTTGGCCGGGGACGCGCAGGTCACGCGCCCGAAGCGTCCGGTGTATAGCGGAGCGCTGCGCGGTGGGCAAGGGATGCAGGGCCTGTAACACTCCTGTCACACGGGGCCGTCACACTTGCGCGCCATCAGGTTGAGACTTCCAACGCCCGTTCACCTGCAGAGGGTTAAGTCCATGAAGTTGTGGCAGAAAGTATTCGTGCCGGCGCTGTTCGTCGGCGTCGTGGCCGCCGCAGCGCCCGAGCGCGCCAGTGCGCAGGCCGCCATCAAGATCGACGGCTCGAGCACCGTGTTCCCGATTTCGGAGGCCTTCGCCGAGGAATTCCAGATCTCCAAGCGCGGCAAGGTCCGCGTGACGGTCGGCATGTCCGGCACCGGCGGCGGCTTCAAGAAGTTCTGCCGCGGCGAGACGGACATGTCGAACGCCTCGCGCCCGATATCGACGGAGGAAATGGAAGCCTGCCGCAAGGCCGGAATCAAGTACTTCGAGCTGCCGGTCGCGTTCGACGCCCTCACGGTCGTGATCAACCCGAAGAACGACTGGGTCAAGGGCAATGCGATGACGATCGCCGACCTGAAGAAGATGTGGGAGCCGGCCGCGCAGGGCCGCATCAGCCAGTGGAAGCAGGTTCGCGCCGAATGGCCGGCCGAGAAGCTCATGCTGTTCGGCCCCGGCGCCGACTCGGGCACCTTCGACTACTTCACCGAGGCGGTGATGGGCAAGGCGAAGTCGAGCCGCGGCGACTTCACGGCGAGCGAGGACGACAACACGCTGGTGCAGGGCGTCGAGAACAACAAGTCGGCCCTCGGCTACTTCGGCTTTGCCTACTACGCCGCGCACAAGGACAAGCTGCGCGCAGTGGCGATCGACGGCGGCAAGGGCCCGGTGCTGCCGAGCATCGAGAACGTGCTCAACGGCAGCTACAGCCCGCTGTCCCGGCCGCTGTTCGTGTACGTCCGCGAGTCCTCGGCAAACCGGCCGGAGGTGCGGGAATTCGTGCAGTTTATGATGAAGCAGGGCTCGGCGCTCGTGAGCGAAGTGGGCTACGTGCCGCTGCCGCAGAGTGCGTACGACCTCGCCTGGAAGCACTTCGACAACAAAAAGCTCGGCACCGTGTTCGGCGGGCACAACCAGGTCGGCATCACGATCGACGAGCTGCTGGCCATGGAAGCCAAGCTCTGAGCCAGCCCGGACCGGCTTGATCGTGGCGGCGGGGAGGGGGTCCCGGGACCCTCTCCCCGCATGCCGCTGGGGTAGAGTCGAAATCAGGCGCCTTCGCGGGTAGAGTGTGGCCCGGGCGCTCACGAGGGGAAGGGGAATCACCCCATGAGTCGAGGCAAGACCCAGATGGCGCAGGGCGCGTTCGCGTCGCTGCGTTACCGCAAGACGCGCGACCGCATCATCGAGTTCATCCTGCTGATGGCGGGGCTCGTCGCGGTGTTCACCACCGTCGCGATCGTGTTCATCCTGTTCTACGAATCGAGCTTCTTCTTCGAGCACGTCTCGATCAAGGACTTCATCACGGACACGATGTGGACGCCGCTGTTCGCGGACGCCCGCTACGGCATCATGCCGCTCGTGTCGGGTACGCTGACGGTCACCGGCGTCGCGGTCCTCGTGGCGATCCCGGTCGGCACCATCGTCGCCATCTACCTGTCCGAGTTCGCCCCGCACCGCCTGCGCGAGTCGGTCAAGCCGGTGCTCGAGCTGCTGGGCGCCGTGCCGACCGTGGTGTACGGCTACTTCGCGCTGCTCGCGGTGACCCCGCTGCTGCAGAAGATCTGGCCGGACCTGCCCGGCTTCAACATGCTGAGCGCGGGCCTCGTGATCGGCCTGATGATCGTGCCCTACGTAGCCTCCGTCAGCGAGGACGCGATGCGGGCCGTGCCCAAGTACATGCGGGAGGGGTCCTACGCGATGGGCGCGACCAAGATGCAGACGGCGCTGCGCGTGGTGGTGCCGGGCGCCTTCTCCGGCCTCGCCGCGGCCTACATCCTCGGCATCTCCCGCGCCGTGGGCGAGACCATGGTCGTGGCGATCGCGGCCGGCATGATGGCGAACCTCACCTTCAACCCGACCGAACCGGCCGCGACCATCACGGCCTACATCGTGCAGGTGAGCCTCGGCGACCTGCCGCACGACAGCATCGGCTACCAGAGCATCTTCGCGGCCGGCCTGGTGCTGATGCTGATGACGCTGGTGCTGAACGTCATCGGTTACTTCCTCACGCGCAAGTTCCGGGAGGCGTACTGACATGGCCGCCACCGCCCAATTGACCCTCGAGGAGATCCGCAAGGGACTCTCCTGGCGAAAACAGATCGACAAGCTCTTCATTGCGATCGGGCTCGCGCTGCTGTTCGGATGCCTCGGGATCCTCGCGACCCTGTTTTTCGACTTGGTGCGCGACGGCTCTTCGCGATTCGGCTGGGATTTCTTCACGTCCTTCCCGTCCCGCAAGGCCGAGAACGCCGGCATCCTGTCCGCGGCCGTCGGCACCATGCTCATCATGCTCGTGACCGCGCTCGTCGCCCTGCCGGTCGGCGTGTCGGCCGCCATCTACCTCGAGGAGTACGCGCCGAAGAACTGGTTCACCGGCATCATCGAGATCAACGTCACGAACCTCGCGGGGGTGCCCTCGATCATCTACGGTCTGCTGGCGCTCGGACTGTTCGTGTACCAGTTCAACTTTGGCCAGAGCGTGCTCACGGCGGGTCTCACGCTCGCGCTCCTCATCCTGCCGATCGTGATCGTGGCGACGCGCGAGTCGCTTCGGGCCGTGCCCAAGGCAATCCGCGAGGCGGCCTACGGCCTCGGCGCCACCCGCTGGGAGGTCACCAAGGACCACGTGCTGCCCTATTCAACCGGCGGCATCCTCACGGGGCTGATCCTCGGGCTCTCGCGCGCCATCGGCGAGACCGCGCCCATCATCACCATCGGCGCGCTGTCGTTCATCGCCTTCCTGCCGCCGTCGCCGGTCACGGGCGAATTCCCGTTCCTGAACTTCGAGTGGCTCATGAGCGAGTTCACGGCCATGCCCATCCAGATGTTCAACTGGGTCTCGCGGCCGGACCAGGCATTCCAGGCGAACGCGGCTGCGGCGGGCGCCATCCTGCTCGGCATGACGCTCGCCATGAACGCGGTGGCGATCTGGATCCGCTACCGCTTCCGCAAGAAGATCAGCTGGTGAGTGCGATGACCACGATCCTCGAAACGAAGACCGCAACCCAACCCAGGCAGGCCGCAACGATGCAAGGCGAAACCCGCGCGCAGGGATCCGACAGTCCATCACTGTCGATCGTGATGGAGGAGCGCAAGGCCGCGCGCGCCAATCCAGCCAAGGCGAGCGCCGAGAAGCTGAATTTCTGGTACGGCAGCAACCAGGCCCTCAAGAACATCAACCTGGTGATTCCGGAGCACCAGGTCACGGCACTGATCGGCCCGTCGGGCTGTGGTAAGAGCACCTTCCTGCGCTGCTTCAATCGCATGCACGATCTGCAGCCGGACACCAAGTACGATGGCGCCATTACGCTGCGCCCCGACAACGTGAACCTCGTTGGTCCCGAGACCGACCCGATCGAGGTCCGCATGCGCATCGGCATGGTGTTCCAGAAGCCGAATCCGTTCCCGAAGTCGGTGTTCGAGAACGTCGCCTACGGCCTGCGGCTGAGGGGCATCAACAACAAGACCGAACTCGCCGAACGGGTCGAGAAGGCGCTGCGAGGCGCCGCGATCTGGGACGAGGTCAAGGATCGCCTGAACGACTCGGCGCTGGCCCTCTCGGGCGGCCAGATGCAGCGCGTCTGCATCTCGCGCGCGCTCGCCACCGAGCCCGAGATCCTGCTGTTCGACGAGCCGACCTCCGCGCTCGACCCGATCGCGACCGCCAAGATCGAGGAGCTGATCACCGAGCTACGCGAGCGCGTGACCGTGCTGATCGTCACTCACAACATGCAGCAGGCGGCGCGGGTGTCCGACTTTACGGCCTTCATGTACCTCGGCGAGATCGTCGAGGTGGACGAGACTTCGAAGATTTTCACGAATCCCTCCAAGAAGGCGACCGAGGACTACATCACCGGTCGCTACGGCTGACGGAGGCGCCATGGAAGCCGACGAGCAAGCCACCGCCGCCGCGGGCCAGGCGACTTCGAAGCTTGGGCCAGGCGGAGCGGGCGCCCGTGCGGGCTCCGACCCGCTCGAGGGGCACACCTCGAAGGCCATGGACCAGTCGCTCACCGACCTGCGTACGCACGCCGTCGAGATGGGTGGGCTCGTCATCGACCAGGTCGGCAGCGCGGTGCGGGCGCTGCTGGAACGCGACCTGCGCCTGGCGGATCTCGTGCTGTCGCGCGAGCCGCTGGTCAACGACTATGAGTCACGGCTCGACCGCGACACGCTCACCTTCATCGCGCTGCAGCAGCCGGTCGCGAGCGACCTTCGGGCGACGCGAGCGGTGGCCCGCGTCGCTCTCGAGCTCGAGCGCGTCGGCGACGAGTCGAAGAAGATCGCGCGGTTCGCCGCCAAGGCGGGAGCCGGCTCCGAGCACGACCCGGTCGGGGCCGTCGCGCGCTACCTCCGGCACATGGCGGGCCTTTCCACGGCCATGCTGCGCAGCGCCGTGCGCGCCCTCGACGAGGCGAGCCCGAAGCTGGCCCACGAGGTATTGGCGCTCGACAAGGAACTCGACGCGGAGTTCGCCACGGCGATACGGCAGCTGATGTCCTTCGTCATGGAGGACCACCAGTTCCTGCGTGCCACGGTCGACACGATCTTCGCGCTCAAGGGCCTCGAGCGCATCGGCGACCACGCCAAGAACATCGCCGAGCAGGTGCTCTACATGGTCGAGGGCGAGCGACCTGGAAAGAAGAGCGCCTAGCCCGCCGGGACGCGCGGCCCGGCCTCGTACCACCCCTTGCTGGCGTTCACGACGCGCACCACCAGCAGCATCACCGGCACCTCGATCAGCACGCCGACCACCGTCGCCAGTGCCGCCCCCGATTCGAATCCGAACAGGCTGATCGCCGCCGCGACCGCGAGCTCGAAGAAATTCGACGCGCCGATCAGCGCCGACGGGCAGGCGACGGCGTGCTTCTCGCCGATCGCGCGGTTGAGCAGGTAGGCGAGCGACGAGTTGAAGAACACCTGGATCAGGATCGGCACGGCAAGCAGCGCGATAACAATTGGCTGCTGGAGGATCGCCTCGCCCTGGAAGGCGAACAGCAGCACCAGCGTCATTAGCAGCGCCGTGATCGACCACGGGCCGATCCTCGCCAGGGCCGCGTCGAAGGCCGCCTGGCCCCTGCGCAGCAGCGACCGGCGCCAGATCTGCGCAATGACGACCGGGATCACGATGTACAGCACCACCGAGGTGAGCAGCGTGTCCCACGGCACGGTGATCGCCGCGATGCCGAGCAGCAGGGCGACGATCGGCGCGAACGCGAAGATCATGATCACGTCGTTCAGCGCCACCTGCGACAGCGTGAAGTACGGATCGCCGTTGGTGAGCCGACTCCACACGAACACCATCGCCGTGCAGGGCGCGGCCGCCAGCAGGATCAGGCCGGCGATGTAGCTGTCTATCTGCTCGGCGGGCAGCAGCGGTGCGAACAGGTGCCGGATGAACACCCACGCGAGCAGCGCCATCGAGAACGGCTTGACGAGCCAGTTCACGACCAGCGTGACGCCGATGCCCTTGACGTGGCTCCGGACCTGGCCGAGGGCGCCAAAGTCGATCCTGAGCAGCATCGGGATGATCATCACCCAGATGAGCAGGCCTACGGGCAGGTTGACCTTGGCGACCTCCATGGCCCCGATGGCCTGGAAAACGCCGGGCAGGAAGCGACCGAGGGCGATGCCCACCACGATGCAGACGAAGACCCAGAGCGTGAGATAACGCTCGAAGAAACCGAGCGGCGCCTGCGCGGCGCGCCCGGACGTCACTGCACCCTGCGCGGACACGTCTCAGGCCTTGCCGATCTCGGTCACGTGTCGCGTCAGCGCGAGCTGGTCCAGGCTGCGAATCGGCAGGCTGAGGAACAGGTTGATGCGTCGCTCCAGCGTGATGAAGGCGTCGCGAAACGCCTTGCGCTTGAGTTCGTCCGAGCCCTGCACGGCGGCCGGGTCAGGCACGCCCCAGTGCGCCGACACCGGCTGCCCCGGCCAGATCGGGCACACCTCGGCCGCGGCGTTGTCACAGACCGTGAAGACGAAATCGAGCTGCGGCGCGCCGGGCGCTGCGAACTCGTCCCAGTTCTTGCTGCGCAGTCCCTCGGTCGGGAAGCCCGCATCCTGGAGCAGCTCGATGGCAAAGGGATTGACGCGGCCCGCGGGCTGGCTGCCCGCGCTGAAGGCGCGAAAGCGGCCGCCGCCGTGCCGGTTGAGCAGCGCCTCGGCGAGGATGCTGCGCGCCGAGTTGCCCGTGCAAAGGAACAGCACGTTGTAGGTCTTTTCGTTCGGGTTCATGGCTCAAGCCTCACGGATGTTCTTCCGGCGGGTAGGGGAGGCGGTCGGCGCGCAGGAGCGGCCGCCGCAGCAGTTGTCGCCGAGGTAATCAAGCAGGGCGTTCATGGCCCCGAAATTCGCCGAGTAGTAGACGAACCGGCTCTGCTGCCGCGATTCGACGAGGCCGGCATGGTTCAGCGTCTTCATGTGGAAGGACAACGTGCTCGCCGGAATCCCGAGGCGATCCGCAATCTCCCCGGCGGGCAGTCCCTCGGGACCCGCCACGACGAGCAGGCGGAACACCTGCAGGCGGCTGTCTTGCGCCAGGGCGGCGAGGGACTCGACGGCGGCTTCGATGTTCACATTTCCAGAATGATCGAAATGTTGTGACCGTGTCAACCGCGCATGCAGAGGTGCCTGCGGTCGGGTCCGGGTGCCATCGGGTCGCGCGGCTGCGACCGGGCCGCCTCAGGTGCTGCGCAGCAGTTCGTTGATCCCGACCTTGGCCCGGGTCTGGGCGTCCACCCGCTTGACGATCACCGCGCAGTAGAGGCTGTAGCGACCATCGGCCGAGGGCAGCGACCCGGGCACGACCACGGCACCCGCTGGAATTCGGCCGTAGAGCACCTCGTCGCGCTCGCGATCGTAGATGCGCGTGCTCTGTCCCACGTACACGCCCATCGACAGCACCGCGCCCTGCTCGACGATCACGCCCTCGACGACCTCGGAGCGCGCGCCGATGAAGCAGTCGTCCTCGATGATGGTGGGGTTCGCCTGCAGCGGCTCGAGCACGCCGCCGATGCCGACGCCGCCCGAGAGGTGGACGTTCCGCCCGATCTGCGCGCAGGACCCGACCGTCGCCCAGGTGTCCACCATCGTGCCCTCGCCGACGTAGGCGCCGATGTTCACGTAGCTCGGCATCAGCACGGCGTTCCCCGCCACGTAGGCGCCGCGGCGCACGACGGCAGGCGGCACCACCCGCACGCCGTCGGCGCGGAAGTGCTCGGCGTCGTAGCCGGAATACTTGAGGCCCACCTTGTCGAAGAATCGCGTGTAGCCCGCCTCGACCACCCGGTTGTCGAACAACCGGAACGACAGCAGCACGGCCTTCTTGAGCCAGTCGTTGACGTGCCACGCGCCGCCCGTCTTCTCGGCGACCCGTGCCTCGCCGCGATCCAGGAGCATCGATCGCCGCCTCCACCGCAGCGACGACATCGGCCGGCGCATTGGCCGGACCGAGTTCCGCTCGCCGCTCGAAAGCGGCGTCGATTGTTTCACGCATGTCGAGCTGGGATGTCATCGATTGGCCTCATCCGCCGCAGAGCCGGCCTGGGTCGTTGGTGTCACGGATTGGTAACACAGGATCCACTTTTCTGAAACCTGTCGCGCCTAACGTGCCGCATGTCGTCGGGAGCATGCGTCCCGTCACTTCATCTACTCAGGATCTCACGCCCCCGGCGGGCGTCGCAGAGCTTACTCAATCGGCTTGGAGAGGTAGCGATGAAAAATCACCAGTTGCTGTTCGTGGGCCTGGCGGCGCTCGGCGTGGCGGCCTGCGAGGGCGGCGGCGTCGACCTGAACGTCTCGACCGTGGACAACTCGGTCGACAACAGCACGAGCACGGTCATCGGGGGTGGCGGCAGCACCAACCCCTGTGCGAAGTACACGGACCTGGGCGGTGTGCAGCGAACGGGCACCTTCGACGGCCGCAACTGCTTCTACGGCGCCGACTTCGTCGGCGGCAACAACCCGCTCAGGGTGGACGTGACCATCCCGTTCATCTCGGGCGTGCACATCTTCGAGGACAAGCTGTTCGTCGGCGAGAGCATCGACAACCGCAACCCGGGCGTGGCCGTGCCCCGGGACGGCGAGGGCCCGACGCTGACCATCCAGGCGGGCAACACCCTGGCCTGGACCGACGCGGCCGACTACCTCCTCATCAACCGCGGCTCGCGCATCATCGCCAACGGCTCGCCGACCGCGCCGATCACCCTCACGGGCTTCACCGACGCGGTGACCGGCACGGCGGGACCTGAGGACGTGCAGCTGTGGGGCGGTTTCGTGATCAACGGCAACGGCATCACCAACAACTGCACCGACCAGCAGCGCACCGACGGCACCTGCGCGGTGGTCTCGGAGGGCCAGCCGACGTTCTACGGCGGCAACAATAACGCCGAGAGCTCCGGCGAGCTGCGTTACGTCGTGATCAAGCACGCCGGCTTCGAGGTGGCAACCGATGACGAGCTGAACGGGCTGACCCTGAATGCAGTGGGCTCGGGCACGGTGATCGACCACGTGCAGATCTACTCGGCCTACGACGACGGCATCGAGTGGTTCGGTGGCGCCGTGGACGTCAGCAACGCGGTGCTCGTGTACGTCAAGGACGACTCGCTCGACTTTTCGGACGGCTACGTGGGCACCGTGGACACCGCGCTGGCGATCCACAGCCGGTTCGACAGCAACCAGTGCATCGAACTCGACAACATCGGCTCGAGCCGCAGCGGTGCCGGCCAGCCGTTCGACCTGCCGCCGGTGACGGAGGCGACGGTCCGCAACTACACCTGCATCCTCTCGAACATGCGCGCCGGTACCCACAGCGACTCCTCGGGCTTCCGTATCCGCCAGGGCGGCCGGGCCAACATCGAGAACAGCCTCGTGTACTCGGGTTACGCCAACAAGCTCGGCGCCGTGGGCACCGCGAACAACCGCTGCTATCGCCCCGAGAGCCCGACCACGCTGCGCGACATGGAAGCGAGCACCGTCGACAACCAGCTCGTCTCGGTCAAGGACACCGTGCTTGCGTGCGAGGTGCTGTCGCCGGGCTCGCTGCCGAACGGCACGACCTTCGAGAACTGGCTCTCGGGCGCCGGCGCGTACACGTTCAACAGCGGCAACGCGCTCATCAGCGACGTGGGCAACGCCGCTGTCACGCTGCTCGAGCCCGGCACCTTCTACACCGCCCCGGCGCTGACGGATGCAGCCGGCAATCCGATCCCGACGCCTGCGGGTGGTCTCGGCGGCGTCACGCGCGCCAATGACTGGACCCGGCCCTGGGCGTACGGCCTGCGCGAGGGCAATCGCGGCCAGCCGCTCTGGTTCGAGTAAGCACCCGAACCGGTGGTATCCGGCCCGGTGGTCGATGCATGCGGCGTCGACCGGGCCGTCTGCAAAGCGCTCCGTGGGAGATTGAGTATGAGTGTCGAGCTCAGGAAAGCCGTCCGGAAGTTGATCGCGCTGTCGGCGGCCGGCGCGTTGGTCCAGGCTGCACCCGCTGTCGCCCAGGACGAGGAGGTCGAGTCCGGCGACGACACGTCGGTTGCCGTCGCGACCGGCGGCCCCATCGAGGAAATCATCGTGACCGCGCGCCAGAAGCGCGCCGCGACCGACGTCATCCAGGAGCGCATGGACCAGCCGGTCGTCGTCGACCTCGTCAGCGTCGAGCAGATCTCGCGCGTCGGCGACAGCACCGTGGCGACGGCGCTGCGGCGGCTGCCGGGCGTGAGCCTGGTCGGCGACTTCATCTACATCCGCGGCCTCGGCGAGCGCTACTCCAGCACGACCGTCAACGGTGCGCTCGTGCCTTCGCCCGACCTGACGCGCAACGTCATCCCGCTCGACATCTTCCCGGCCTCGATCCTCGACTCGCTGTCGATCCAGAAGGGCTTCACCGTGGATCGTCCCGCCGCCTTCGGCGGTGGCAACGTGGACATCCGCACGCGCACCATCCCGGAGGACCTGCTGGCGACACTGCAGGTCGGCACCGGCTGGAACTCGGACCTGTCCGACGACGTCCTGACCTACAAGGGCGGCGGCGACGACCGGCTCGGCACCGATGACGGCACACGCGCGCTGCCGCGTGAACTCAGCCAGGCGATCCAGACGTATCGCGGCTCGATCACACCCACCTCGATCTTCTCGACCCTGCGTGCGCAGGGCGGCGACCCGGCGTTTGCCGAGGCCGAGCAGATCAACCGTACACTCGCGACCAGCCTGAACCGCGAGCTCGACATCCGGAGCGAATCGGCCGACCCCGACCTCAGCGTCGAGGCCGGTCTCGGCAACAGCTGGGTGCTCGGCGAGAGCGCCATGTGGAAGGTGGGTGTGCTCGGCGTCGGTGACTACAAGAACACCTGGCGTAACAAGACGCGCATCGTCCGCTCGCAGCAGCTGCCTGACATCGACAACGGCACGACCGAGATATCGACGAACCAGGTGGCCCTGACCGGGTCGGCGAGCGCGGGCGTCAGCTACGGCGACGACCACTCGCTGGGCTTCACCTACATCTTCCTGCGCAACACGGACGACGAAGCTGCGATCACCGAGCGCAACAACTTCAACTTCCGGCGCGACGAGGGCGCCCAGCTGCGCGACTACCGGGTGCGCTACGAGGAGCGCGAGCTCAACCTGCTCCAGATCACCGGAAGGCACGTGCTGGGGCCGGACACGCTCGGCGACACGACCGCAGGGTTCCTCGACGGCCTCGAGCTCGGCTGGTACTACTCGGACGCGAAGGCCACGACCGACCTGCCGAGCGAAGTCACGGTCTCGGCGGTGGACGCCGTCAATCCGGTCACCGGCGAGGTGCTCTCGACCAGCATCCGTTCCACCACCAGCGCCGCCGAGTACCGTTTCACGGATCTGGAGGACGACGTCGAGAGCTACGGCTACAAGCTGAACCTGCCTTTCGAGATGGCCTCCGGTCGCCTGACCGGCGGTGTCTTCGGAGGTTACGACTACTACGAGAAGGGACGCAGCTACCTGCAGACCCAGTTCAACCTGGGCACCACGGCCGCTGCCGCCGAGCCGATCCTCGTGGGTACGCCGGGCACCGTGCTGACCGACGAGAACATCCTGGATCCGACCAACCAGTTCCTGCTCTCGCTGGGCGGCATCGGCACGGAGAGCTACCTCGCGGGCGAGACCATCGACGCGGCCTTCGGCGGCGTGGACCTCACCCTGGACGAGACCTGGCGCCTGAATGCAGGCGTGCGCTGGGAAGACTGGTCGCAGCTGTCCGTGCCCGTGAACCAGAACGAATTCCGCACCAGCGTCGGCAAGATCCCGCTGACCGTCGAGCAGCTCGCCAACGCCGGCAAGACGGACGACGACCTGTATCCGTCGGCCGCCATCACCTACATGCGCCCGGACTTCTGGGCGGACGAGTTCCAGCTGCGCGTGGGCTACAGCCAGACGACGGCGCGCCCGGACATCCGCGAGGTCACGCAGTCGACGTTCATCGACCCGCTGACCGACGCCCGGGTGACCGGTAACCCGCTGCTCGTGCCGTCGGACCTCAGGAACTTCGACATCCGCGCAGAGTGGTTCTTTGCGAACCGGGACAACCTCACCGTCAGTCCCTTCTACAAGGAAATCGACCGGCCGATCGAGACGGTGGAGGGTGCAGGCACGGACAACAACCTGTCCTTCACGTTCATCAATGCGAAGACTGCCGACATCTACGGCGTCGAGATCGAGTGGTACAAGGACCTCGCCTTCGTCGACCAGTGGCTCGGCCAGTGGGCATCGGGCTTCTTCACCGCGGGCAACGTGACCCTGAGCGACTCGGAGCTCGAGGTGGGCAGCTCGGCCTTCGCGCTGACCAACGACAAGCGCCCGCTGACGCAGCAGTCGGACACGATCCTGAATATCCAGCTCGGCTACGACGCGCCGAACGACCGGCACAGCGCCACGCTGTCGTGGAACAGCTTCAGCGAGCGCCTCTACTACGCGGGACGCAACGGGGCCCCGGACGCCTACGAGCAGCCGTTCGGGTCGCTCGACCTGACCTACAGCTGGTACCCGGCCGAGAACTGGAGCCTCAAGCTGCGCCTTCAGAACCTGCTGGACGAGAACATCGAGATCGACCAGGGTGGCGTCACGGTGCTCGAGCAGGACATCGGGATGACCTTCAAGGCCGACCTGCGGTTCAATTTCTGATCCGGTGCGGCGGGTGGCCCGCGCCGCCCGCCGCTGCCGCAGCGCCGTCGGGCGCCGGTTCCCGACTTGCGTTCCAGTCTTCCCGCCTGCCGGGATCGGCAACGCCCTAGAGGCCGAGCGCGGCGGCAACGCTCGCCCAGGCGGCCAGATGCAGTTCGGCCGAGTCCGTCACGACTGCGACCGATTCAGCGTCGACACGCAGGGCGGTGAGCCTGGGCTCGAGCGCGATCGACGCGAGCATCCGCCCGGCATCGTCCGACGCCACCAGCCGTCCCCCGTCCCGATCCACCACCAGCAGCAGCGGCGCACCGTCGGTGCCCCGGACCAGGTCGATCGAATTGACTTTTCCTTCCAGTGACTGCGGATCGCCGCTGCGGACCACCGGCAGCGGCGCAAGATTCCAGTCGGAGTCCACGCGCCTCACTTCGCTCGCGTCCACCACGACGTAGACCTCACCGGTGACCGGGTCCACGGCGCAGTCGCCGCCTGCGCCGCCCAGCGGCAACGCGCGCTCGCGCGTGGCGACGATCCGGTTGGCGAAGTTTGGTTGCCTGCCCGAATGGGCCGCGACGGTCCAGTCCTGCAACGTCCCCGAGCGCGTGACGACCACGACCCGATGGAGTCTGGAGTCGGCGTCGGAGTGCGTGCACAGGCCGGCCACTGGCTCGCCGATGTCGGCGGGTTGCCCTGCCAGGCGTCGCAGTGCGCCCGACCCTGCGTTGATCTCGAACCAAGTGAGTTGCGCTCGCGACGGATCCGCCGCCACCAGGAAATCGGCGACGACCTCGTCAACCGGCAGGGCATGCAGCACGCCGAGGTGGGAGGCGGCCGACTGCGCGAGACGCTGCAGGAACGCGCCATCCGCGAGGTGGACCATGATTCCCTCGCTGCCCAGCGCGGCGTAGTACCGGTGCTCGTTCGCACCGGCCGGCTGCCGCCACACCGCCGCGTCCCGGACGGGAAGCGGGCCGCTAGCCGGATGGTGGGCCGTGGGACTGAAGGCAAGCGGACCCGCCTCGACGACCGGCGCCTCGCGTGGGCCGCAGCCGGGCAGGGCGAGCAGCGGCGCGAGTGCGAGCCACTGCAGCGCGGCCGCGGCGCGGCCCATCGGACGGCGCAGCGCGCCGGGATCGCGGTCCGGTTCGCTCATGCCCGCGATTGACCGTAAGACGCCTGCGTAGTCCGGCAGAAGCGCACGATGCGACGTGCCGCTTCCTCACAGTCCGCAACGGTCGCGACCAGCGAGATGCGCACGCGTCCACGCCCCGGGTTCCCCGTCGCCGTGTCGCGTGCGAGGTAGGAGCCCGGCAGCACGGTCACGTGCTCCCGCTCGAACAGACCGCGCGCGAAGGCCTCGTCGTCGCCCACCTCGGGCCACAGGTAGAACCCGCCCGCGGGCGACGCCACCTCGAGCACCTCGCCGAGCAGCGGCACGACCACGGCGAACTTCTCGCGATACTGGCGCCGGTTCTCGCGCACGTGCGCCTCGTCCTGCCAGGCTGGCAGGCTGGCGCGCTGGGTGTGCACCGGCACCGCGCAGCCGTGGTAGGTGCGGTAGAGACGAAAGCCCTCGAGCAGGCGAGGATCGCCCGCAACGAATCCCGAGCGCAGGCCGGGCACGCTCGAGCGCTTGGATAGGCTGTGGAACACGATGCAGCGCTCAAATGCACTGCGTCCGGAGGCGTGTGCCGCCTGCAGCAGGCCGGGCGGCGGCCGCGCCTCGTCCAGGTAGATCTCCGAGTAGCACTCGTCCGAGGCGATCACGAAGCCGTGGCGGTCGGCGATCTCGAGCGCGCGGCGCAGGTAGGCCTCGGTCATGACGGCACCGGTGGGATTGCCCGGGCTGCAGAGGAACAGCAGCTGGCAGCGCCGCCACGTCGCCAGCGGCACGGCGTCGAGATCGGGCAGGTAACCCGCGGCCGCGTCGCAGTCGAGGTAGACGGGCTCCGCGCCGGCCAGCACGGCCGCGCCCTCGTAGATCTGGTAGAAGGGATTGGGCATCAGCACGGCGGGTGCCGGACGGTCCGCATCGACGACTGCCTGCGTGAACGCGAACAGCGCCTCGCGCGTGCCGTTCACCGGCAGCACCATGGACGCCTCGTCGACCGCTGCGGCCGGCAGGCCGAAGCGGCGCTCGAGCCAGCGCGCGATGGCGGCGCGCAACTCGGGAAGGCCGGCGACCAGCGGGTAGCTGCCGAGCGTGTCGAGGGCCCGGGTGAGTTCCGCCGCGACGAAGGGCGGGGGGGCGTGGCGGGGCTCGCCGATGGCGAGCGCGATGTGAGGCAGCCCGGGTGGCGGCGAGGCGCCCGCGAGCAGCGCGCGCAATCGCTCGAACGGGTAGGGACGGAGCCGTGCGAGCCGCGGGTTCATGCGGCCGGGATCAGGCGCGCTGCGCGCCGTCGCGCCGGTCGAGGGCCTCGATGAGGTTCTGCTCGAGCCGCGCACGGGCGTCTTCCGTGAGCAGCCGGCCACGATCGTCGGTGACGTGGAACACGTCCTCGGCGCGCTCGCCGATGGTCATGATGCGCGCCGTGACCACGTCCACGCGTTCCGCGAGCAGCACCTTGCCGACCTCCGACAGCAACCCCGGGCGGTCGCCGGCGATGAGTTCGAGGATCGTGTCCTGCCGCACCGGATCCTCGGTGAAGGTGATCTGCGTCGGCGTCGAGAACATGCGCACCTGCCGCGGCGCGCGGCGGGTGACGGCCGGCGGCGTGGCGTCCTCCGGCATCTGCAGCACGCGCCACAGCTGCTGCTCGATCTCGTGTGCGCGGTGGCGGTCGGCGATCGGCGTGCCGGTGTCCTCGAGCACGAGGTAGGTGTCGAGGCTCAGGCCGCCGTCGAGCGCGGTGATCCGCGCGTCCACGATGTTGAGGCCCATCTGGTCGAGCAGTGCGGTCGTGCGCGCGAAGTTGTGCTGGCGGTGCGGCATGTAAGTGAGCACGGAGTTGCCGCCGCGCTCGGTCGCGTCGCGCACCGCGACCAGCGGCGAGGCGTCCCCCGGCTCGCGCTCGGCGAGCAGGCGGGTGTGCCAGGCGATCTCCTCGGGCGTGTGGCGCAGGAAGTAGCCGTCGTTCATCCGCGCCCAGACGGCCGCGGCCTGCTCCGCGTCCAGCCCCAGGCGCGACAGCAGCTCGTTCGCGGCCGCGCGCGTCTCCGCGACCAGTTCCTCCTGGTCCACGGGGGCCTCGAGGCCGCGTCGCAGGGCCCGCTTCACGCGCTCGTAGAAGTCGTTGAACAGCGACGACTTCCAGGAGTTCCAGAGCTTCGGATTCGTGCCGCGTACGTCCGCGACGGTGAGCAGGTACAGGCAGTCGAGGTGCGACTGGTCGCCGATCGCCTGCGCGAAGTCCTGGATGACCTTAGGGTCGGAGATGTCCTTCTTCTGCGCGGTGACCGAGAACAGCAGGTGGTTGCGCACCAGCCATGCCACCAGGCGCGCGTCGTAGCGCGACAGGCCCTGCTCGAGGCAGAACGCCTCGGCATCCACCGCGCCGAGCTCGGAGTGGTCGCCGCCGCGTCCCTTGGCGATGTCGTGGAAGAGCGCCGCGAGCAGCACGATCTCCGGCCGCGGCAGCGAGCGCATCAGTCGCGAGAGGTCGGGGAACTCGTGCTCGAAGCGCGCCAGCACCAGGCGTCGCAGGTTGCGCACCACGAACAGCGTGTGCGCGTCCACCGTGTAGGCGTGGAACAGGTCGTACTGCATCCGCCCGACGATCCGGCCGAACGCCGGGATGTAGCGGCCGAGCACGCCGTAGAGGTTCATGCGGCGCAGTTCGTGCGTCACGCCCTGCGGTGCGCGCATGAAGTCCAGGAACAGCCGGTGGTGGCGCGGGTTCTGGCGGAACTCCTCGTCGATCAGCCACAGGTGTCGCCCGAGCGCGCGGATCGTGGTGGCGCGCACCCCGCGCAATTCGGCGTGGTCCTGCATGAGGCGGAACAGCTCGAGCATCGCCGACGGATGTCGCGCGAACACGTCGTCCGAGGTGACTTCGAGGTAGTCGTTGCGGACCTGGAAGCGCGCGTTCAGCGGCACGATCTCGGCCTCGCCGTCGCCGAGGATCGCCTCCCGGAACAGCTGCAGCAGCATCTCGTTCAGCAGGCTCACGTCCATGACGGTGCGGTAGTAGCGCTGCATGAACTGCTCGACCGCGAGCGTGTAGGTCGCGTCCTCGTAGCCGAACATCTTCGCGAGCCGGATCTGGTGGTCGAACAGCAGCCGGTCCTCGCGCCGGCCGGTGATGACGTGCAGGGCGAACCGCGCCTTCCACAGGAAGGCCTGCGCGGAGCGCAGCTTGCGCAGCTCGCCGGCGGTCAGGAAGCCGTGCTGCACCAGTTCGTCGAAGGTCTCGGCGCCGAAGTGCCGCTTCGCCACCCAGCCGATCGTCTGGATGTCGCGCAGGCCGCCGGGGCTCGCCTTGACGTTAGGCTCGAGGTTGTAGGCGGTGTCGTGATGACGGCGGTGGCGGGCCTGCTGTTCCGCCACCTTGGCCTCGAAGAATGCCTGCGACGACCAGACGCGGTCCTGCCCGAGGGCGCGCCGCATCGCCAGCACGAGGAACTCCGGGCCGCAGAGCAGGCGTGCCTCGATGAGCGCCGTGGCCACGCTGACGTCCGCCGCGCTCTCGCGCTGGCAGTCGTCGATGGTGCGCACGCTGTGCCCGACCTCGAGGCCGATGTCCCAGAGGAAGGTCAGGAACCGCCCGATACCGTCGTGGTCGTCGGCGACCTCGCTCTTCGGCAGCAGGATCAGCACGTCGATGTCGGAGCACGGGATGCAGCTCGCCACGACCGTAGCCGCCCACGGCCACCAGGGCCACGTCGTTCGCGCGCGGACCGGCGTGCCGCGACCACGCGCGGCGCAGCACGACGTCCACCATGCGGGCGCGGTCGCGCACCAGCGCCTCGACGGGCTCGTCGTCCTCGAAGCGCCGGCGCAGGCTGGCGTCCCCGGCGGCGAGCGCATCGCGGAAGGCGGCCACGGGGTCGTCGCCGGCGTCGAGCGCGGCGGGCAGCGTCTCGAGGAACGCCCACGGCGGCGACGCCACCCGTGCGACGGTGGACTCGATCGCGTCTTCGGTGGAGGCGGCCATTCCCGGGCGGGTCAACCCGGAGGGCGTTCGCCGGCGCCGAGGGTGAGCACCTCGAACCCGGTATCGGTCACGAGCAGGGTGTGTTCCCACTGCGCAGACAGCGAGTGGTCGCGAGTCACCACCGTCCAGCCGTCCGGCAGCAGGCGCACCTCGCGCCGCCCGGCGTTGACCATCGGCTCGATCGTGAAGGTCATCCCGGCCTTGAGCTCGAGCCCGGTGCCCGCCGAGCCGTAGTGCAGCACCTGCGGATCCTCGTGGAAGCCTCGCCCGATGCCGTGGCCACAGTACTCGCGCACGACCGAGTAGTGGTTTCCCTCGACGAAGCGCTGGATCGCGGCGCCGATGTCGCCGAGGCGCGTGCCAGGCCGCACGCAGCGGATGCCGAGCCACATCGCCTCGTAGGTGACGTCGACGAGGCGCTGCAGGTGCGGCGGGATGCGGCCGACGGCGAACATGCGGCTCGAATCGCCGTGGTAGCCGTCCTTGATCACGGTGACGTCGACGTTGACGACGTCGCCCTGTTTCAGGCGCCGTTCGCCGGGAATGCCGTGGCAGACGACGTGGTTCACCGAGGTGCAGATCGACTTCGGGAATCCCCGGTAGCCGAGCGGCGCCGGCACCGCCTGCTGCACGTTGACGATGTGGTCGTGGCAGATCCGGTCGAGCTCGTCGGTGGAAACGCCCGGCTGGACGTGGGCACCGATCATGTCGAGGACCTCGGCGGCCAGGCGCCCGGCGAGGCGCATGGCGTCCTGCTCGGCGGGGCTCTTAAGGGTGACGTTGCCCGCGCTGTCGGAGCGCCAGGAGGTCGCAGCTGGCTGGGATTGATTCATCGGTATCCGTCGCCTCGCTGCCGCCGCGGCGTTACGGCAGGCGCAAGTATTTGAGGGAATGGAAAGTTATGGTATAAAGCGCGGCCCTTTTTCACAACCAAATCCGCACACGCACCGTCACATGTGGCTGGGTGCCGGCTTCGACCGCAAGGCGCTGCCGGTTGCCGCATGGGGTGCGTGGAGGCTTAACCCCACAAGGAGACTTTGACCATGGCCAGCGTGTCCATGCGACAGATGCTGGAAGCGGGTGTCCACTTCGGACACCAGACCCGCTTCTGGAACCCGAAGATGGCCCCCTTCATCTTCGGCGAGCGTAACCGGATCCACATCATCAACCTCGAGAAGACGCTGCCCCTCTATATCGAGGCGGCGGACTTCGTGAAGCATCTCGTGGCCGACGGCGGCCGCGTCCTGTTCGTCGGCACCAAGCGCTCGGCGCGCGAGGCGATCGCCCGCGAGGCGGCGCGCTGCGGCATGCCCCACGTCACGCATCGCTGGCTCGGCGGCATGCTCACCAACTTCAAGACCATCCGTCAGTCCATCAAGCGCCTCGCCGAGATCGACGAGATGGCGGCGAACGGCCTGCTCGACCAGCGCAGCAAGCGCGAGGCGCAGATGGTGCGCCGCGAGCGAGAGAAACTCGAGCGCAGCCTGGGCGGCATCCGCGAGATGGAAGGCCTGCCCGACGCGCTGTTCGTCGTGGACGTCGGCCACGAGAAGATCGCCATCCACGAGGCGCAGAAGCTCGGCATCCCCGTGATCGCCGTCGTGGACACGAACTGCTCGCCCGACGGCATCAGCTACGTGATCCCGGGCAACGACGACGCCATGCGCGCCATCGAGCTCTATGCCGGCGGCGTCGCCGACGCGGTCATCGAGGGCCGCTCGACGATCCCCGACGTGCCGGTGGGCGAGGACGAATTCGTCGAGCTTGACGAAGAGGGCAGGCCGCGGCCGAAGGGCGCGGCGAAGCGTCGCCCAGCGCCGGCCAGGAAGAAGACCCCGGTGCGGCGCAAGCCGGCGACGGAGGCCGAGCCGGCCGTGGATGCGGCCGCCGAGCTGGCCGAGGCGGACCCGGAGGAGAGTCCCGAGGCGTTCATGGCCCGCCGCGAGGCGGCTCGTCGCAAGGCGCCCGAGGCCCCGCCGGCTGCGGCTCCCGCCGCTGCACCCGAAGCTGCGGCTGCCGCGGCGCCCGAGGGGGAGTGACCATGGCCGTCACCGCAGAGGCAGTGAAGGCGCTGCGTGAGCGAACCGGCGCCGGCATGATGGAGTGCAAGAAGGCGCTCGTCGAGGCGAACGGCGATCTCGAGGCCGCGGCCGAGGCGATGCGCAAGGCCGGCCTCGCCAAGGCCGACAAGAAGGCCGGACGGATCGCCGCCGAGGGCGTGGTCGCCATCGAGCGCTCCGCCGACGGCACGGCCGTCGCCGTCGTCGAGGTGAACTCCGAGACCGACTTCGTCGCCCGCGAGAAGGACTTCCAGTCCTTCGCCGCCGACGTGGCGCGGCTGGCGCTTGCCGCCCGCCCGGCCGATCTCGAGGGCCTGATGGCAGCGCAACTGCCCTCGGGCCAGACGGTCGAGGAGGCGCGACGCGCCCTCATCGCCCGCATCGGCGAGAACATCGGCGTTCGCCGGTTCGAGGTCGTCACCTCCCCGGCGCCGCTCGCGATCTACCTGCACGGCAGCCGCATCGGCACCGTCGTCGCGCTGGAGGGCGGGGACGAGACGCTCGGCCGCGACCTTGCCATGCACGTCGCCGCGATCAACCCCCAGTACCTGTCCGTGGACGAGGTGCCGGCCGATTTCCTCGCCAAGGAGCGGGAGATCGAGATGGCCAAGGCCGAGGCGGAGGCCCAGGGCAAGAAGCCTCGCGAGATCATCGCCAAGATGGTCGAGGGCAGGCTGCGCAAGTCGCTCGCCGAGCTGACGCTGCTCGGCCAGCCGTTCGTGCGCGACCCGGAAGTCACGGTGGAGAAGCTGCTGCAGAAGTCGAATGCCAGGGTGCTGCGCTACGTGCGCTACGAAGTGGGCGCCGGCATCGAGAAGAAGCAGGAGAATTTCGCCGAGGAAGTGATGGCGCAGGTGCGGGGCGCCTGAGGCCGCGCCCGCCCGCTCGACACCCCCCGGAACCCCGCGTGAGCGGGGTTCCTTATAATGGCCCCCGTCAGGAGAAGACCACCCATGGCTCCACCCGAAGGCGGTAAACCGGCCCACCGACGCGTCCTCGTCAAGCTGTCCGGCGAGGCCCTGATGGGCGACTCCGACTACGGCATCGACCCGGCCTTCCTCAAGCGCCTCGCCGGCGAAATCGGGGCGATGCGGGAGCACGGGGTCGAGGTGGCGGTCGTGGTGGGCGGCGGCAACCTGTTCCGCGGCGCCGGCCTCGCGCGCGCCGGCATGGACCGCGTGACCGGCGACCAGATGGGCATGCTGGCCACGGTCATGAACTCGCTCGCGCTGCAGGACGCGCTCGAGTCGATCGGCGTGTTCGTACGCGTGATGTCCGCTATCCGCATCAACGAGGTCTGCGAGGACTACATCCGCCGGCGTGCGGTGCGCCACCTCGAGAAGGGGCGGGTGACCATCTTCGCGGCCGGGACCGGCAGCCCCTTCTTCACCACCGACTCGGCGGCGAGCCTGCGCGCCATCGAGATCGACGCCGACCTGCTGGTGAAGGCCACGAAGGTGGACGGCGTATACGACTCGGACCCGATGCTCAACCCCGCGGCCCGCCGCTACGATCGGCTCACCTACGACGAGGTGCTCGACCGGCGGCTCAACGTGATGGACGCGACGGCCATCGTGCTGTGCCGCGACCACGACCTGCCGCTGCGGGTCATCGACCTCAACGAGCCCGGTGCGCTGGTGCGTGCCGCGGTGGGTGAGGACATCGGCACACTGGTGACCAAGTGACGCGGCGCCGAGGCGCCCACGGAGACCACCCATGATCGAGGACGTCAAGAAGGACGCGGCCGAACGCATGGCAAAGTGCGTGGCTGCACTGCGCAACGAGCTGAAGAAACTGCGGACCGGGCGCGCGAGCACCGCGCTGCTCGAGCACGTCCGCGTGGACTACTACGGCAGCGAGGTGCCGCTCCAGCAGGTGGCCAACGTCGCCGTCGAGGACTCGCGCACCCTGACCGTCGTTCCCTGGGAGAAGCAGCTCGTCCCGGTCATCGAGAAGGCGATCATGAAGTCCGACCTCGGGCTGATGCCGGCCACGGCGGGCAGCGTGATCCGCGTGCCGCTGCCGGCGCTCACCGAGGAGCGGCGACGCGACCTCGGCAAGGTCGTGCGCCACGAGGGCGAGAACGCCCGCGTCGCGATCCGCAACGTGCGACGCGACGTCATGCAGGAACTGAAGGAAATGCTCAAGGAAAAGCTCGTCTCCGAGGACGACGAGCACCGCGCCCACGACGAGGTGCAGAAGCTCACCGACAAGTTCGTGGCCGAGGTGGACCAGGTGGTCGCCGAGAAAGAAAAGGAACTGATGCAGGTCTGACGCCGTGGCGCCACCGCATACGCGCCGGCCCGGCACGCCACGACACGTCGCCGTCATCATGGACGGCAACGGCCGCTGGGCGTCGCGCCGTGCGCTGCCGCGGCACGTCGGGCATCGCGCCGGAGTGCGGGCCGTGCGGGCGGTCGTCGAGGGCTGTGCGCGGCGCGGTGTCGAGGCGCTCACGCTGTTCGCGTTCTCGAGCGAGAACTGGGGTCGCCCGAACGAGGAAGTGGCGCGCCTCATGGAGCTGTTTATCGAGGCAATGGATCGCGAGCTCGACGATCTCGACCGCAACGGCATCCGCCTGCGGTTCATCGGCGACCGTGGCACCCTGAAGCCGCACCTGATCGAGCGCATCGCGGCCGCCGAGGCGCGCACCGCGCCGAACGCGAACATGACGCTGTACGTCGCGCTCTCGTACGGCGGGCGCTGGGACATCGTCCAGGCGGCCCGCCGGGTGGCCGAGCGCGTGGCGACCGGCGAACTGCGCCCGGATGCAGTCGACGAGGCGGCGCTCGGTCGCGGGCTCGAGCTCGCGGATGCGCCGGAGCCGGACCTCTTCATCCGCACCGGCGGCGAGCAGCGCCTGAGCAACTTCCTGCTGTGGCACCTGGCCTACACCGAGCTCTATTTCTGCGACACCCTGTGGCCGGATTTCGGCGACGCCGACCTCGAGAAGGCGTTCCGCTTCTTCGGCAGCCGGCAGCGGCGCTTCGGCCTGACGACCGACCAGGTGGCGGGTGCCTAGCGGCCTGCGCGCGCGCGTGATGACCGCCCTGCTGCTCGCGGCGGCGGTCCTCGTCATCCTTTTCTGGCTGCCGGCCGCGGTGGCCGTGCTGGCCGTGATGGTCGCGGTGGCGGCCGGAGCGTGGGAGTGGGCCGGGCTCGCGGGTCTGCGCGCACCGTTCGCCCGGGCCGGCTACACCGCAGCCGTCGGGTTCGCGACCGTGCTGGCCTGGGGCCTGACCGAGTCGCCAGGGGCACAAGTCGCCTTCCTGTGGCTGGCCGCCGCGTGGTGGCTCGTGGCGCTCGGCTGGATTGCGACGGCCCCGGGCCGGGGCGGGTCGCGGAGCGCGGCGTTGGCCGGTTTCCTCGTGCTCGTTCCGGCGGCCGTCGCGCTCGGCCGCCTGGTAACGCTGACGCCAGACGGGCAGACGCTGCTGCTCTTCCTGCTCGTGCTGATCGCGGCTGCGGACGTCGGCGCCTACTTCGGGGGGCGTCGCTTCGGCCAGCACAAGCTCGCGCCCCAGGTGAGCCCGGGGAAGACCGTGGAAGGCCTCGCCGCCGGCTTCGCGGCCGCGGGTCTCGCGGCCGTCGCCGGGGCTCGCCTGCTCGGGTTCCCGGTGCTGCCGTGGCTCGCCGTGTGCCTGCTGGTCGCGCTGGTCTCGGTGGTCGGAGACCTCGCGGAGAGCATGTTCAAGCGCCGTGCCGGGCTGAAGGACAGCGGCACGCTGCTGCCCGGGCACGGCGGCGTGCTCGACCGGCTCGACAGCCTGAGCGCCGCCAGTCCGGTTTTCCTGCTCGGGCTCCACCTGCTCGGAGTCGCCGGCTGATGCGCGTCGCCGTTCTCGGCAGTACGGGCAGCATCGGGGTCAGCACGCTCGATGTGCTCGGGCGGCATCCGGAGCGCTTCGAGGTCGTGGCGCTCGCAGCCGCCACCAACGACGAGCGTCTCCTCGAGCAGTGCCTCAGGCATCGACCGCGGGTCGCCGTGCTGCAGTCGGAGCAGGGGGCCGGGCGCCTGGCGGCCGCGTTGCGCGCGGCCGGCGCCGCGGTCGAGGTGCGGTGCGGGCCGCAGGCGCTCTGTGACTGCGCCTCGAGCCCGGACGTGGACGCCGTCATGGCGGCCATCGTCGGCGCCGCGGGCCTGCCGTCCACGCTGGCGGCCGCGCGTTCGGGCAAGCGCGTGCTGCTCGCGAACAAGGAGTCGCTGGTCGTGGCCGGGCCGCTCCTGATCGAGTCGGCGCGTGCAGGCGGCGCCACGCTGATCCCGATCGACAGCGAGCACAACGCGATCTTCCAGTGCCTGCCGCCGGGAATCGAGACCGGGCGGCCGGGCCGCGGCGTTCAGCGCATCCTGCTCACGGCCTCGGGCGGCCCGTTCCTGCGCACGCCGCTCGAGCGCATGGCCGGCGTCACTCCGGACGAGGCCTGCGCCCACCCGCGCTGGCGCATGGGGCGCAAGATCTCCGTGGACTCCGCCACGCTCATGAACAAGGGACTGGAGCTTATCGAGGCCTGCCTGCTGTTCGGGATGGAACCTGCCCGGGTCGAGGTGGTCGTACATCCGCAGAGCATCGTGCACTCGCTCGTGGAGTACGTGGACGGATCGATCCTGGCCCAGCTCGGCAACCCGGACATGCGTACGCCGATCGCCCATGCCCTTGGTTGGCCGGAGCGCATCGGCTCCGGTGTACAATCCCTCGATTTGGCGGCGGTGGCTCGCCTCGACTTCGAGCCGCCGGACGTGGAGCGCTTCCCGGCCCTGCGGCTCGCCCGGGCGGTGGCGGAGGCCGGCGGCACGGCACCCGCGGTCCTCAATGCGGCGAACGAGGTGGCAGTGGCGGCATTTCTCGGCGGACGACTCGGATTCCTCGGTATCCCGCGGGTGATCGAGGCCGTGCTCGGCCGTCACCCGGGCATGCCTGCCGACGACCTTTCGACCGTGCTCGAGGCGGACCGCCGGGCGCGCGAGCTGGCAGAAGCGATGGTGGCCGCGTCGGCGGTGGCGGAGTCATGACCATATTGAGCTACGTCCTGGCATTCCTGGTTGCGATCGGCGTCCTCGTCGCCGTGCACGAATACGGCCATTTCTGGATGGCGCGCCGGCTCGGCATCCGTGTGCTGCGCTTCTCGATCGGCTTCGGGCGTCCCCTGTGGTCCAGGCAGGGAGCCGACGGCACGGAGTATGCGATCTCGGCCATCCCGCTCGGCGGCTACGTCAAGATGCTCGACGAGCGCGAGGGACCGATCGACCCGGCTGTCGCCTCCGAGGCCTACAACCGCAAGCCCGTCTGGGCGCGCATCCTGGTGCTGCTCGCCGGGCCGTTCGCCAACTTCCTCTTTGCCGTCGCCGCCTACTGGGTGCTGTTCGTGGCCGGCGTGCCGGCGCTGAAGCCGGTGGTCGGCGACGTCGCCGCCGAGTCGGTGGCTGCGCGTGCCGGGCTGCTTGCCGGCGACGAGATCGTCGGCGTCGGGACGCGCGACACCGGGACGCGCGAGGGCGCGGTGCTCGCGATCCTCGACCAACTGATGAAGGGTCCCGCGATCGAGCTGCGGCTGCGGGGCAGCGACGGCGAGGCGCGGCGCGTCGAGCTGCGCGTCGACGGCGAGCGACGCGCCCTGACCGAGCCCGGTGCGCTGCTGCCCGGGATCGGGTTCGAGTTCTGGTATCCCGCGGTCCCGGCGCGGGTCGGAAAGATCGTGCCCGGCAGCCCGGCGGAGCGCGCCGGGTTGCAGGTGGGTGACGAGATCGTCGCGGTGGACGGCGAGGCGGTCGACGACTTCGCCGGCCTCGTCGCGCGGGTCCAGCCGCGCCCCGGGGCCCGGCTCGAGATCTCAATCGTCCGTGGCGGCGAGACCCTGGACGTGCCGGTCGAGGTGGAATCGCAGCGCGAAGGCGAGCGGTTCGTGGGCCGCATCGGCCTGCAGCCCGCGCAGTCGGGCGAGCTGCCCGCCGGCATGCGCACGCTCGAGCGGTACGGTCCTCTGGCCGCCCTGGCCCGTGCCGCGGACAAGACGTGGAACATGTCGGCGCTCACCGTCCGCATGCTCTGGAACGTCGCCACCGGCGACGTTTCGGTCAAGAACCTCAGCGGCCCGATCAACATCGCCGAATACGCCGGTTTCTCGGCGCGGCAAGGCATACTGGCTTTCCTGTCGTTCCTCGCCATCGTGAGCGTGAGCCTGTTCGTGCTTAACCTCCTGCCGATACCCATCCTCGACGGAGGCCAGATCGTCTACCAGCTGGCGGAGCTCGCCAAGGGCAGCCCGTTGTCGGACCGCGCGCAGGCCGTCGGTCAGCAGGTCGGGCTGCTGCTGCTGCTGATCCTCATGAGCTTCGCGTTCTACAACGACCTGTCGCGTTTGTTCAGCTGAGCCGCCACATGCGACGCAAGCTACTGGCCGCGATCCCGGCCCTGCTCGCCGTACCCGCCGTGCTTGCGCAGGGCGCTCCGGCCTCGTTCACCGTCGGGGACATCCGCATCGAGGGCCTGCAGCGCATCAGCGAGGGCACGGTCTTCAACTACCTGCCGGTCAACATCGGCGACCGGCTCGACCCACGCCGCGTCGAGGAGGCGCTGCGCGCCCTGTACGCGACCGGGTTCTTCAGCGACGTCGAGCTGCGCCGGGACGGCGGCACGCTGGTGGTCGCGGTGCTCGAGCGGCCGTCGATCGAGAGCTTCACGATCGAGGGCAACAAGGACATCAAGACCGAGGACCTCGAGAAGTCGCTGCGCAACGTCGGCCTCGCGCGCGGCAAGACCTTCAACGAGTCGACGCTCGACGAGGTCAAGCGCTTCCTGACCGACCAGTACTTCTCGCGCGGCAAGTACGCCGTGCGCGTGGACACGACGGTCGAGGAGCTGCCCGACAACCGCGTGAGGATCGCGATCGACATCGTCGAGGGCAAGCGCTCGCGCATCCGCCAGATCAACATCGTCGGCAACGAGGCCTTCGACGACGACGAGTTGCTCGAGCAGCTCAAGCTGCAGACCCCGAACTGGTTGTCGTGGTACCGGCAGGACGATCGCTACTCGCGCGAGGAACTCTCGGGGGACATCGAGAAGCTGCGCTCGTTCTACCTCGACCGCGGCTACGCCAATTTCGACGTCACGACCACGCAGGTTGCCATCGCGCCCGAGCGAGACGACATCTTCATCACGTTGAACGTGCAGGAGGGCGAGGTCTTCCGCATCTCCGAGGTGAAGATCGCGGGCAACCTCGTCGTACCCGAGGAGCAGCTGCGCGGCCTGGTGCAGGTGCGTTCGGGCGACGTGTTCTCGCGGCGCATGCTCACCGCCACTACCGAGCTGATGTCCCTGCGACTCGGCCAGGACGGCTTCGCGTTCGCGAAGATCGACCCGGTGTCGCAGGTCGATCCGGAGACGAAGGAGATTGCCATCACCTTCCTCGTCGATCCGGGCAACCGCGCCTACGTCCGGCGCATCAACTTCGCCGGGGCGCCCAGCATCAACGACGACGTGCTGCGGCGCGAGATGCGCCAGATGGAGGGCGGCTACCTTTCGAACGCCGCCGTCGAGCGCTCGAAGCTCCGCCTGCAGCGCCTGCCCTACATCGAGAGCGTCGAGGTGGAGACGACGCCGGTGCCGGGCTCGTCGGACCTCGTCGACGTGGACTTCCAGATCAAGGAGGGCCTGCCCGGCCAGTTCAGCGGCGGCATCGGCTACTCGGAGTCGCAGTCGGTGCTGCTGAACGGCAGCTTCGTGCACAGCAACTTCATGGGCACCGGCAACCGCGTCGCGGCGGAGATCAACGCCGGCCAGTACAGCAAGGTCTTCAGCCTGTCGCACACCGACCCGTACACGACCATCGACGGCATTTCGCGCACCGTGAGCGCGACCTTCCGCAGCATCACCCAGTTCACGCAGGCCTCGTCCGACTTCGAGACCGAGACCGGCACGCTGGCTGTGGACTACGGCTGGCCGATCTCGGAGTTCCAGTCGCTGAGGCTCGGGCTGGCGGCCCAGCGCTCCGACCTCGTCACCGACCCGAACAACAGCGCGCGCGAGGCGGTGGAGTGGGTGCAGAACAACGGCAACCCGTACATCGAACGCGCCAGCTACGGCATACCGCCGATCTCCTACGAGTTCTACGGGACGAAGTTCGACACGTTCTCGCTGGCGCTCGGCTGGGGCTTCGACTCGCGCAACCGCGGCATCTTCGCCGACCGCGGCGCGCGCCACCGCCTGAACCTGAGCTACACGCTGCCGTTCAGTGACGTCGAGTTCTACACCTTCAACTACGATTACCTGCAGTTCGTCCCGATCTCGAGGTGGTTCACGCTGCTCAACAGCCTCGACATCGCCTACGGCTTCGACATCGGCGACACGACGTCGATCCCGCCGTACCGCCGGTTCTTCGCCGGCGGTCCCGAGACCGTGCGCGGCTTCCGCGAGAGCCGGCTCGGCCCGAAGGACTCCTTCGGAAATCCCTATGGCGGCAACCTGAAGGTCGCCAACCAGCTCGAGCTGCTGCTGCCGATGCCCGAGAAATGGCGCAACAGCGCGCGCTTCAGCGTTTTCCTCGACGTCGGCAACGTGTTCTCGACCGACAGCGTGACCTACGTGGGTCGCGACCGGGTCACGCCCGTGGATTACGAGTTCAGCTTTGATAAACTCAAGTACTCGACGGGTATGGCCGTGCAGTGGCTCGCCCCGCTCGGCGTCTTCCGTTTCAGCTATGCCTTCCCGCTCAACGCGGAGAAAAGCGACGGCGTCACCTACGCCGACGAGACGGAAGGCTTCCAGTTCTCCATCGGACAGGCATTCTGAGGTACCTCGCTCCATGCGCATCAAGATCGTGACTCTGGCCCTCGTGACCCTCGCCGCCGCGGCGTTGCCGCTCGGCGCGGCCCATGCACAGGCCAAGATCGGCGTGGTCAACGTCCAGCGACTGCTGCAGGAGGCGCCCCAGGCCCAGGCGGCCTCGCAGGCGCTCGAGAACGAGTTCGCGGCGCGGCGGCGCGACCTCGAGAACCAGCAGCGCGATCTCAAGGCCAAGGAGGAGAAGCTCGCGAAGGATGGCGCCGTGATGGCCGAGGCCGAGCGGCGCAACGCGGAGAAGACGCTGCGCGACGGCCAGCGCGACCTGGCGCGCAAGCAGAACGAGTTCCTCGAGGACCTCAACGTCCGCCGTAACGAGGCGCTCGGCCAGCTGCAGCGCACCGTGCTGCAGGAAGTGCAGACCTATGCAAAGGGCGCGAACCTGGACGTCGTGGTTGCCGACGCGCTCTTCGCGAGCCCCGCCGTGGACATCACCAACCAGGTGCTCGCCGCCCTGCAGTCGCGCCGCGGCCCGGCACCCGCCAAGCCCTGACGCGCGGGCCCATCGAGGCGGCGCGGGTGCCGTTGAAGCTCGCCGAACTGGCCGTCCGTTTCGGCTGCGAGCTGCGCGGCGACCCGGACGCGTCGATCGACCGGGTCGCCTCGCTGCAGGAGGGCGGGCCGGGCTCGCTGGCGTTCCTCGCCAATCCTCGCTATCGCCGCCATCTCACGGCCACGCGCGCGACCGCGGTCGTGGTCGATGCGTCGGCAGCCGGGACCTGCCCGGTCGCCGCGCTGGTGACGCCCAATCCCTACGCGACCTACGCACGCATCGCGCAGCTGCTTCACCCCGAGCCGCCGGTGGCCGCCGGTCGTCACCCGAGCGCCGTCGTCGAGGATGGCGCAGAGGTGGATGACACTGCGTACGTCGGTGCGCTGGCGTTCGTCGCGGCCGGCGCGGTGATCGGTCCGCGCGTGCTGGTGGGCCCGGGGTCGGTGGTGCTCGCCGGGGCCCGCATCGGGGCCGACACGCGCCTGGTGGCACGCGTGACGGTCTGCGAGCGCGTCCGCATCGGCGTACGCTGCATGCTGCACCCCGGGTCGGTGCTCGGAGCGGATGGCTTCGGCCACGCGCAGGACACGGGCGGCTACGTCCGGGTGCCGCAAGTCGGCTCGGTGACGGTGGGCGACGACGTCGACGTGGGCGCCAACACGACCATCGACCGGGGCGCGATCGGCGACACGGTGATCGGCGACGGCGTGAAGATCGACAACCAGGTGCAGGTGGGGCACAACGTGCGCATCGGCGAGCACACCGTCATTGCGGCCTGCTCGGGCGTCTCGGGCAGCGCAGTCATCGGTCGGCGGTGCATGCTCGGCGGGATGGTGGGCGTGGTCGGGCACCTGGAGATCTGCGACGACGTCGCGATCACCGGGCGCACCATGGTCAGCAGCTCGATCCGCCGGCCCGGAATGTACTCGAGCGGCCTGCCGGCCGACGACGCGCGGCGCTTCCGCCGCAATGCGGCCCGGTTCCAGCACCTCGACGAGCTGGCCAAGCGCGTGCGCCGGCTCGAGGGCGGCGCCGATGCGCCGGGCAACGAAGATGCGGAGGGAGACGACCATGAGTGAGCAGGGCGGCTTCGGCATCGACGAGGTGATGCGGCGGCTGCCGCACCGCTATCCGATGCTGTTCGTGGACCGGGTCCTCGAGTGCGCGGCCGGCGACCACATCGTCGCGATCAAGAACGTGACCGCCAACGAGCAGTACTTCAACGGCCACTTCCCGGGCCGGCCGGTCATGCCAGGGGTAATCGTCCTCGAGGCGCTGGCACAGACCGCCGGGATCCTGACCTTCGTCACGGCCGGGATCTACCCGGACGAGACCGTCAAGTTCTACTTCGCCGGCATCGACAAGGCGCGCTTCCGGCGGCCGATCGTGCCGGGCGACCAGCTCGTGCTGCGCGCGAAGCTCGAGCGGCGCATCCGCACGATCTGGAAATTCTCGACGGTGGCCGAGGTTGCGGGCCAGGAGGCCTGCGCTGCCGAGATGATGGTGATGCCGGGCTGAACGGCGCAGTGGTCGGATCCTTGGAGAGGCAGGCATGGCACGAAAAATCCACCCGACGGCACTGGTCGCGCCCGAGGCCGAGCTCGGCGACGGTGTCGAGGTGGGCGCGTACGCGGTGATCGGCGCGGGCGTCGTGATCGGCGCCAACAGTCGCATCGGGGCGCATGCGGTTCTCGAGGGCCCGACACGGCTCGGCGCCGACAACGAGGTCGCCGCGTTCGCCTCGGTGGGTTCCGCACCGCAGGACAAGAAGTACAAGGGCGAGCCGACGCGCCTCGAGATCGGCGACCGTAACGTGATCCGGGAATTCGTGACCCTGAACCGTGGCACGACCAAGGACGAGGGTGTTACGCGCATCGGCGACGACAACCTGTTCATGGCCTACTCGCACGTTGCGCACGACTGCCGCGTCGGCAGTCACTGCGTGCTCGCCAACAACGCCACGCTCGGCGGGCACGTGCACCTGGGCGACTGGGTGATCATGGCCGGCTTCTCGGGGGTACACCAGTTCTGCAAGGTCGGCGCGCACGCCTTTATCGCCAACAACGCGGCGGTGACCCGCGACGTGCCGCCCTACATCATGGCGGTGGGTCAGCCGGCCGCGGCCCACAGCGTCAACGCCGAGGGGCTCAAGCGACGCGGCTTCACGCCGGAGCAGATCCGCAACCTGCGCAATGCGTTCCGCCTGCTGTACCGCTCGGGGCTCAAGCTCGCCGATGCCGCCACCCAGCTAGCCGCAATGGCCGAGCAGCAGCCCGAGGTGCGCGCCATCGTCGAGTTCCTGCCGCAATCCACGCGCAGCATCGTGCGTTGACCGCCGCCGACGGGCCAGTTGCGGCGACTGGCGGCCGGCCATCGTTCGCCCTCGTGGCCGGAGAGGCGTCCGGGGACAACCTTGGCGGGCCGCTGATCGATTCCCTTGCCACTCGGGCGCCGGGGTCGCGGTTCTTCGGCATCGCCGGGCCCCGCATGGCGGCCGCCGGCTGCGAGGCCTGGTACCCGTCCGAAACGCTGGCGGTGATGGGACTGGCCGAGATCGTCCGGCACCTGCCGCGGCTGCTGCGGCTGCGGCGGGAGCTGCTGCGGCGGTTCGCCGGGGCGCCTCCGGAGGTGTTCGTCGGCATCGATTCGCCGGAATTCAACCTGCGCGTCGCGACCGAGCTCAAGCGCCGCGGCATCCCGACGGTCCAGTACGTGAGCCCGCAGGTCTGGGCATGGCGCCAGGGACGGGTGCGCACCATCGGCCGGGCCGTCGATCTCGTGCTTTGCGTGCTGCCGTTCGAGACCGCCTTCTACGCGGCCCACGACGTGCGCGCGGTGTTCGTCGGCCACCCGCTGGCCGACCGGATCCCGTGGCGGTCCGATCCTGCCGCAGCGCGCGCGGCGCTCGGCCTCGCGCCGGGCGGCGCCCTGCTGGCCGTGCTGCCGGGCAGCCGCCGCGGCGAGGTCACGCGGCTGGGTCCGCCGTTCGCGGCGACGCTCGCCTGGCTGCACGAGCGCCGTCCGGACCTCGGGTTCGTGGCGCCGATGGCGGGTGCCGCGGTGCGCCAGGCCTTCGAGCAGGCGCTGCAGGATCACGCACCACACGTGCCCGTGCGCCTCGTGGACGGCCGCGCCCAGGAGGCGATTGCCGCGAGCGACGTCGTGCTCCTGTCCTCCGGAACGGCTACGCTCGAGACCGCCCTCGTGAAGCGGCCGATGGTGGTCGCCTACCGCGTCGCGCCGCTCACGGGTTGGCTGCTGCGCGACCTGAAGCTGGTCAAGACCGAGTTCTTCTCGCAGCCGAACCTGCTCGCCGGCCGCGCGCTGGTGCCGGAATTCTTCCAGGAGCAGGTGCGGTCCGAGGTGCTCGGGCCTGCGGTGCTGGCGCAGCTGGAGCGCCCCGACCGCGACGAACTGATCGAGGCCTTCGAGGCCATTCACTCGAGCCTGCGTCGCGATGCAAGCGAGCGCGCGGCCGAGGCCATACTCGAACTGCTGGCTGCGCGGCGGCCGGTCGGATGAAGCGGCGTGCGCCCGGCCAGGGCGTGCTCGACTGGCGCCGTCCGGGGCTGGTTGCCGGTGTTGACGAGGCTGGCCGCGGACCGCTCGCCGGCCCGGTGGCCGCGGCGGCGGTCATCCTGGACCCTTCGCGGCCGATCGAGGGGCTGGCCGACTCCAAGGTCCTGTCGGAGCCGCGGCGCGCGGCGCTGGCGCTCGAGATCCGTGCCCGCAGCACAGCCTGGGGCCTCGGCTGGGCCGACGCCGCGGAGGTCGATGCGCTGAACGTCCTGCAGGCCACGTTCCTTGCCATGCGCAGGGCGCTGCTCGCACTCAGTGCGTCGCCGTCCCACGTGCTCGTGGACGGCGATCGTTGCCCGGACCTCGGCGGCCTCTCGATGCCGTGTTCGGCCCTGGCCGTGGTCCGCGGCGACGCGACGGTGCCGAGCATCAGCGCAGCCTCGATCCTCGCCAAGTGCGCGCGCGACGCCTGCATGCGCGAACTCGACGCCCGCTACCCGGGCTATGGCTTCGCCGCGCACAAGGGCTACCCGACGGCAGCGCACCTCGTGGCCCTGCGGCGATTGGGCGCCTCGCCCGTCCACCGCCTGAGCTTCGCGCCGGTACAATCGCTCGGATCTCCCTGAGCCGCGTTCCGACCCGAGCCCCGATGCCGCGCTTCGTCCACCTGCACGTTCACACCGAGTATTCGCTGGTCGACGGCGCGCTGCGCATCGACAGCGAGCGCCGCGACGACGGGTCCGTCGCGCGCGAGGGCCTGGTGGACGCCTGCGCGCGCATGGCGATGCCGGCCGTGGCGGTCACGGACCAGGTCAACCTGTTCGCGCTGGTGAAGTTCTACCGCGCGGCGCTCGCACGCGGCGTGAAGCCGCTGGTCGGGGTGGACCTCATGCTGCGGGAGGAGGGCGAGCGCGCCGAGCCGAGCCGGATCGTGCTGCTGTGCCAGGATGAAACCGGCTATCGCAACCTCACGCGCCTCGTGACACGAGCCTACCTCGAGGGCCAGGGCCGCCACGGACCGACCGTCGAGCGCAGCTGGCTCGACGCGGGGGCGGCCGCGGGCCTTGTGGCGCTGTCCGGCGGGCGCGACGGCGACGTCGGGCGCGCGCTGCTCGCCGGTCGCGAGGACGAGGCCGGCCGTGCGCTCGAGGCCTGGCTGGCGGTGTTCGGCGATCGCTACTACCTCGAGCTGACGCGCACGGGCCGCCCGGGCGAGGAGGACTGCATCGCGGGCTCGCTCGATCTCGCGGTGGCGCGCGGCGTGCCGGTGGTGGCGACCAACGACGTTCGCTTCCTCGGCCGCGACGACTTCGAGTCCCACGAGGCGCGAGTCTGCATCCACGAGGGCACGCTGCTCGCGGACCCGTCGCGGCCGCGCCGCTACAGCGAGCAGCAGTACCTGCGCTCCCCCGAGGAGATGGCGGAGCTGTTCGACGACCTGCCCGAGGCGCTCGAGAACGCGGCCGAACTCGCGCGCCGGCTCAACCTCGAGATCCGGCTCGGCCAGCCGTCGCTGCCCGCCTACCCGGTCCCGGTCGGCCGGACCACGGAGGAGCACCTGCGCGAGGAGGCGCACGCCGGTCTCGCGAGGCGACTTGCCGTCGCGGCGCCGGCGCACGAGCGCGTGAACGGGCGGGCCGGCTACGACGAGCGGCTCGAGAGCGAGCTCGACGTGATCTGCCAGATGGGCTTCGCGGGCTACTTCCTGATCGTCGCGGACTTCATCCGCTGGGCGCGCGAGAACGGCGTGCCGGTCGGGCCTGGCCGCGGCTCGGGCGCGGGCTCGCTGGTCGCCTGGGTGCTGGGGATCACCGACCTCGACCCATTGCGCTACGACCTGCTGTTCGAGCGATTCCTCAATCCCGAGCGCGTGTCGATGCCCGACTTCGACGTGGACTTCTGCATGGAAGGCCGCGACCGTGTGATCGAGTACGTCGCCGGGCGCTACGGCCGCGAGCGTGTCTCGCAGATCATCACCTACGGCACGATGGCCGCGAAGGCCGTGGTGCGCGACGTGGCGCGCGTGCTCGGCCGCAGTTACGGTTTCGCCGACAGCCTCGCCAAGCTCATTCCGTTCGAACTCGGCATCACGCTCGACGACGCGCTCGCCAAGGAGGAGGACCTGCGGCGCCGCTACAAGGCCGAGGACGAGGTGCGCGAGGTGATCGACCTCGCGCGTTCGCTGGAGGGCCTGGTGCGCAATGCGGGAACGCACGCCGGCGGCGTGGTGATCGCGCCGTCGGTCCTGACGGACTTCGCGCCGTTGTACTGCGAATCGGGTGGCGGCAGCGTGGTCACGCAGTTCGACAAGGACGACGTCGAGGCGGCGGGGCTGGTCAAGTTCGACTTCCTCGGCCTGCGCACGCTCACGATCATCGACTGGGCGGTGCGCACGATCGACGCGGAGCGCGCGGCGCGCGGCGAACCGCCGCTCGACCTCACGGCGATGCCGATGGACGACCCGCAGACCTACGCGCTCCTCAAGCGCTGCGAGACCACGGCGGTGTTCCAGCTCGAGTCGCGCGGCATGAAGGACCTGATCCGCCGCCTGCAGCCGGACTGCTTCGAGGACATCGTGGCGCTGGTGGCACTGTTCCGGCCCGGCCCGCTGCAGTCGGGCATGGTCGAGGACTTCATCGCCCGCAAGCACGGCAAGACCACCGGGCCGATCGACTACCTGCACCCCGACCTCAAGCCGGTGCTGTTCCCCACCTACGGCGTGATCCTGTACCAGGAGCAGGTCATGCAGATTGCCCAGGTGCTGGCGGGCTACTCGCTCGGCGGCGCCGACCTGCTGCGCCGCGCCATGGGCAAGAAGAAGGCCGAGGAGATGGCCAAGCAGCGCTCGATCTTCGTCGAAGGAGCGGTGGGCCGCGGCGTCGAGGAGAGGACCGCAGCCCACATCTTCGACCTGATGGAGAAGTTCGCGGGCTACGGCTTCAACAAGTCGCACTCCGCGGCCTACGCCGTGCTGTCCTACCAGACGGCGTGGCTCAAATCACACCACCCCGCGGCGTTCATGGCGGCGGTGCTGTCCTCCGACATGGACAAGACCGACAAGGTCGTGACGCTCATCGACGAGTGCGCGCGCATGGGCCTCGCGGTCGAGCCACCCGACGTCAACGCCTCTCAGTTCATGTTCACGGTGTCGGGCACGCGCGCGATCCGCTACGGGCTCGGCGCCATCAAGGGGGTCGGCCAGGCGGCCGTGGAGAGCATGCTCGCCGAGCGCGCGGTGCGCGGCCCGTTCAGGGACCTGCGCGACCTGTGCCGCCGGCTCGATCTCACCCGCGTCAACCGCCGCGTGCTCGAGGCGCTGATCCGCTCCGGCGCGTTCGACTCGCTCGGCGTGAACCGCGCAAGCTGCATGCACCAGCTGCCGGCGGCGATGCAGGCGGCCGAGCAGCACTCCCGCGCGCAGGCGGCCGGCCAGGTGGACCTGTTCGGCCTCGCCGTGGCCGCGCCCGCCGCCGAGGAGACCGAGGCGCCGGGCGAGCGGCTGCCGGAGTGGAGCGAGGCGGTGCGCCTCGCCGGGGAGCGCGAGACGCTGGGGCTGTACCTCACGGGCCACCCGATCACCGAGTACGAGCGCGAGTTCCGGCCGATCGTCAGCGGTCGCATCGCCGACGTCGGCGGCGCGCGACCGGTCGGCGCGGGCGAGGGGGGCTGGCGCGGCCCTGGGAAGAACGTCACGGTCGCGGGGCTGGTGCTCGAGATCCGCAAGCGCGGCAACCGCAACAGCTTCGTGCTCGACGACCGAAGCGGACGCATCGAGGTGACGCTGTTCGAGGAGGTCTACCAGCAGCACCGGGCGCTGATCGCGCGCGACGCCATCCTGGTGGTCGAGGGCAGCCTGCGCTTCGACGACTTCGTCGACGACTGGCGCATCGCCGCCAAGCGCATCATCGACATCGCGCAGGCGCGCGAGCAGTATGCGCGTCGACTGGTGCTGCGCTGGCCGCAGGGCACGAACGGCGACGGCAACGGGCTCATCAGCGCGATCGAGCAGGCGCTGCGGCCGGCTCGCGGCGGGCGCTGCGCCGTGGCGATCCGCTACGCGGCCCGGGCGGCGAGCGCCAACGTGCTGCTCGGCGAGGAGTGGAGCGTGCGGCCGTCCCAGGAACTGATCGAGCGCCTCGGCCAGCTGGTCGGGCGCGACGGCGTCGAGCTCCTGTACGCGCCGCGCGTGGAAGGCTAGTGCCAGAGAGGGGGAATGCATGACTGCACCGACCGCAGGCCGCGAGGCCTTCGCCACCCGCGCCGGGTTCATCCTGGCCGCCGCCGGCAGCGCCGTCGGGCTCGGCAACATGTGGCGATTCTCCTACCAGGCCTCCGAGGGCGGCGGCGCTGCATTCGTGCTGCTCTACGTGGCCATGACCCTGCTGCTCGGCATCCCGCTGATGCTCGCCGAGTTCGGCATCGGCCGTCGCGGACAGCGCGCGCCGATCGGCAGCCTGCGGGCGCTCGCCGGTCGCGGCTGGGGCCGGCTCGGCTACGTGTTCGTCAGCGCGGGACTCCTGATCCTCGCCTATTACTCGGTGATCGCCGGCTGGACGGTGCGCTACGCGATCGAGGCCGCGCTTCACGGCTTCGAGCACTCCGCCGCGGACCACTTCGGCGAGATTGCCGCCGGCGGCGATGCCGTCGCGTTCCACCTCGGTTTCATGGCGCTCACCGTGCTGATCGTGGTGGCCGGCGTGAAGGGCGGCATCGAGCGCGCCTCGCTGCTGCTGATGCCCCTGCTGTTCCTCATCGTGATCTCGCTCGCCGTGTGGGCCACGACGCTGCCGGGCGCCGGGACCGGCTATGCCGTGTACCTGATGCCGCAGCTAGAGGAGCTCATGAGCCCGTCGGTCTGGCGGGCCGCGGTCGCGCAGGCGTTCTTCTCGCTGAGCCTCGGCATGGGCGGCATGCTCACCTTCGCGTCCTACCTGAGCCGCGACCAGAACCTGCCGGAGTCCGCCACGGTCGTCGCCTACACGGACTTCGGCGTGGCGTTCATCGCGGGGCTCGTGGTGTTCCCGGTGATCTACTCGCTCGGGCTGCAGGGCGCCGTCGGTGCGAGCACGGTCGGCGCGCTGTTCATCGCGCTGCCGGGGGCCTTCGAGGCGATGGGCGCCGCCGGTCGCGTGGTGGGGATCTTCTTCTTCGTCGCGCTCGCGCTGGGCGCGCTCACCTCCGCGATCTCGCTGCTCGAGGTCGTCACCGCGTCGGTAATGGAGGAGATGCAGCTGTCGCGGCGCAAGGCCGCCATCGCGACCGGTGCAGGGATCGCGGCGCTCGGCATCCTGCCGGCCCTCGATACGGACACCCTCGGGCTCATGGACAAGATCGCGGGCGAGTTCCTGCTGGTGGCCGGTGCGTTGGCGCTCGCGATCCTCGCCGGCTGGCGACTGGCGGGCGAGGTGCGCGACGAGCTGATGGCAGGCGCGTCCCCGCGCTGGCAGCGCCAGGTGCCGCGCATCCTGTTCGTGCTGCGCTGGATCGTGCCGCCGGTGGTGGCGGTCGTGCTGCTGTTCTCGCTGCGCGAGACCGTCACGACCGTGGCCGATTACCTCGCGGGCTGAGTCGCCGCTAGCCACGTCCCCCCCACTCAGGGCATCCTTCCCGGCCATGCCGCTTAGCTTCCTGGATTTCGAGCAACCGATCGCCGAGCTCGAGGCGAAGATCGACGAGCTGCGCTTCGTCGCCACCGACGACGAGGTCAACGTCGGCGAGGAGATCGCGCGCCTGCGCGCGAAGAGCCGGGTGCTGACCACCAGCATCTTCGCAAACCTCACGCCCTGGCAGGTGGCGCAGCTCGCCCGGCACCCGCAGCGTCCCTACACGCTCGACTACGCCGCGACCATCTTCGAGGAGTTCCACGAGCTGCACGGCGATCGAATGTACGCCGACGACTACGCGATCGTGGGCGGGCCGGCACGCCTCGACGGCCGGCCCGTGATGCTGATCGGCCACCAGAAGGGACGCGACACCAAGGAGCGCGTGCGCCGCAACTACGGCATGCCGCGGCCCGAGGGCTACCGCAAGGCGCTGCGGCTGATGAAGCTCGCGGAGCGCTTCCGGCTGCCGATCGTGACGTTGATCGACACCCCGGGGGCCTACCCCGGCGTGGGCTCGGAGGAGCGCAACCAGAGCGAAGCAATCGCCCGCAACCTCTTCGAGATGGCGACGCTGCGGGTGCCCGTGGTCACCGCCGTGATCGGCGAAGGCGGCTCGGGCGGCGCGCTCGCGATCGGCGTGTGCGACCGGCTGATCATGCTGCAGTACGCGGTGTACTCGGTCATTTCGCCGGAGGGCTGCGCTTCGATCCTCTGGAAGAGCGCCGACAAGAAGGAACTCGCGGCGGAGGCGATGGGCATCACCGCCGAGCGCATCGCCAAGTTCGGGCTGGTCGACGAGATCGTCCGCGAGCCGCTCGGCGGCGCGCACCGCGATCCGCAGGTCATGGCCGACGATCTCAAGGCCGCGCTCCTGAGGCACCTGCACGAGGTCGAGCAGTGGCCGGAGGAGCAGTTGCTCGAGCGGCGTCAGGCGCGGCTGCGCGCGCAGGGCGTGTATCGGGCCGGCTGACCGGTCCTTGGCCTTTACCCCGGAAAGTCTGCGCGAGGCGCTCGAAGGCGCGCTCGGCGAGGCCGGTGCAGTGCCCACCGGCTACTGCCTCGCGCTGAGCGGCGGACTCGACTCGACCGTGCTGCTCGCGGCCCTCGCCGCCGCCCCTGCACTCGCGCCGCTGCGGGCGATCCACGTGCACCACGGCCTGCACCCGGACGCTGCAGCCTGGTCCGGGCACAGCGTGGCGCTCGCCGCCCGGTTCGGTGTGGCCTGCGAGGTGGTGCATGTGGATGCGCGGGCGGCGGCCGGCGAAAGCCCGGAGGCCGCGGCGCGCGCCGTCCGTTACGCTGCGCTCGGCGCGCGACTGCGGCCAGGCGAGGTGCTGCTCACCGCGCATCACGGCGACGACCAGCTCGAGTCCGTGCTGCTGCAGTGGCTGCGGGGCGGGGGACTGCGCGCGCTCGCGGGCATGCCGTCGGTCGGTGCATTCGTGGGCGGCTGGCACGCGCGGCCGCTGCTGCCATTCACGCGCGCCGAGCTCGGCGAGTGGGCGATGTCGCGGGGCCTCGATTGGCTCGAGGATCCCTCGAATCTGGACCCGCGCTTCGACCGCAACTACCTGCGGCTCGAGGTGCTGCCGTCCCTGCGCCGGCGCTGGCCGGCCGCCGCGCGCACCGTCGGGCGGGTCGCGGTCCAGGTGGCCGAGGCGGTCGCACTCGACGATGCGTCGGCCGCCGCCGATCTCGCGGCGGTGGCCGAAGGCCGGACGGTCTCGTTGTCGAGGCTCGTCGCGCTCGGTCCCGCCCGGCAGCGCCGCGCGCTGCGGGCCTGGCTGCGGGCACTCGGGTTGCCGGTGCCCGCCGCCGCAACGCTCGAGGCGCTGCGACGGGATGCGCTGCGCGCGGCGGCGGATCGGCTTCCCGAGACGCGCTGGCGGGGCGTCGTCGTGCGACGCTACCGCGGACGGCTCTATGCGGACGCGGCAGCGGAGTTGTTGCTGCAGCCGTTCGAATCGGGCTCGATCGGCTGGCGCCCCGGCGAAACGCTCGATCTGGGGGCGCTCGGGCGACTCACGCTACGGCCGGCGACCGGGCGCGGCCTGAGTCGCGCCCGGCTCGTCGGGCCGCTCGTCGTGGGCTCGCGTCCCGCGTCTGGGGTGTTCCGGCCGGCCGGCACCGCGCACCGGCGGGCGCTGCGCAAGTGGTTGCAGGAGCAGGGCGTGCTGCCCTGGCTGCGCGAGTCGCTGCCGGTGGTTTACGCCGCGGGGGAGATCGTCGCGCTGGGCGACCTCGCCTGCGGAGGCGAACTCGCGGCCGGACCGGGCGAGGACGCATGGGAGATCGCCTGGTCCGGACGCCCGGTGCTGACGGAGGCGGAGGCCATAGCGTGGCGATTGCCGGTGGCCGGGGAGGGGCCGTTCCGATAGACTGTTCTCCCGTCGTATTTCTCCTGCGACGGTGCCCCCCAATGACCAAGTTCATCTGCGTGACCGGCGGTGTGGTTTCCTCGCTGGGGAAGGGCATTGCCGCCGCCTCCCTGGGCGCCATCCTCGAGGCGCGCGGCCTCAAGGTCACGCTCGTCAAGCTCGACCCGTACATCAACGTGGATCCGGGCACCATGAGCCCGTTCCAGCACGGCGAGGTGTTCGTCACCGACGACGGCACCGAGACCGACCTCGATCTCGGCCACTACGAGCGCTTCGTGCGCACGACCACCGGGCGTCACAGCAACTTCACCACCGGGCGCATCTACGAGCGGGTGATCGCCAAGGAGCGTCGCGGCGACTACCTCGGCGCGACGGTGCAGGTGATCCCGCACATCACCGACGAGATCAAGCACTGCATCCGCATGGGTGCGGGCGATGCCGACGTGTGCATGGTGGAGATCGGCGGCACGGTGGGCGACATCGAGTCGCTGCCGTTCCTCGAGGCCATCCGCCAGCTCGGCGTCGAGATGGGCCGCAACAACGTCCTCTACATGCACCTGACGCTGATTCCCTACATCGCGACGTCGGGCGAGATCAAGACCAAGCCCACGCAGCACTCGGTGAAGGAGCTGCGCTCGATCGGCATCCAGCCCGACGTGCTGCTGTGCCGCTGCCGCGACCCGCTGCCGCCGGAGCAACGGCGCAAGATCGCGCTGTTCACCAACGTCGAGGAGCGCGCGGTGTTCTCCGCCGTGGACGCGGACGACATCTACAAGATCCCGCAGCTGCTGCACGAACAATCGCTCGATGCCATCGTCTGCGAGAAGCTCGGCATTTCGGCGCCGCCGGCCGACCTGAAGGAGTGGCACCAGGTGGTCGCCGCCAAGGGCAGCCCGGACCTGGGCGTCACGATCGGCATGGTCGGCAAGTACGTGAACCTCAAGGACGCCTACATCTCGCTGTGCGAGGCGCTGATGCACGCCGGGCTGCGTACCCGAACGCGCGTCAAGCTCGAGTTCATCGAGGCCACGGACGTCGAGCGGCACGGCACCGACTGCCTGGCAGGACTGGACGCGATCCTGGTGCCGGGCGGCTTCGGCGAGCGGGGCATCGAGGGCAAGATCGAGGCCGTGCGCTACGCGCGCGAGCACGGCGTGCCCTACCTCGGCATCTGCCTCGGGATGCAGCTCGCCATCATCGAGTTCGCCCGCCACGTCGCCTCCCTCGAGGGCGCGCACAGCACCGAGTTCAACCGCGCCAGCCCCCACCCGGTCATCGCGCTGATCACCGAGTGGCAGGACCAGAAGGGCACGGTCGAGTCCCGTGACGAGGCCTCCAACCTCGGCGGCACCATGCGCCTCGGGGCCCAGGAGATCCGCATCTCGCACGGCTCGCGCGCGCATGCCATCTACGGCGCGGACGTCATCCGCGAGCGCCATCGCCACCGCTACGAGTTCAACAACAACTACCTGCAGAAGCTCATGAACGCGGGGCTGCGCTTTTCCGGCTTTTCGCGCGACGGGCTCGTCGAGGTCATCGAGCTGCCGCAGCACCCGTTCTTCGTCGCGAGCCAGTACCACCCCGAGTTCCGATCCACGCCCCGCGACGGCCACCCGCTGTTCACGGGCTTCGTGAAGGCGGCGCGGGTGCACCGTGCCGAGCAGCTGCCGGCGGCGGCTGGCGCATGAGGCTCTGCGGATTCGAGGTCGGACCCGACCGTCCCTTCTTCCTGATCGCGGGACCGTGCGTCATCGAGAGCGAGGCGCTGGTGATCGACGTCGCCGGCCGCATGCGCGAGCTGACGGGCGAGCTCGGCATCCCCTACGTCTTCAAGGCGTCGTTCGATAAGGCCAACCGCTCCTCGAAGGGCAGCTTCCGCGGCCCGGGCATCGAGGAAGGCCTGCGCGTCCTCGCCGAAGTGCGCAGTCAGCTCGGCGTGCCGGTGCTCACCGACGTGCACGAGGACACGCCGCTCGCCGAGGTGGCCTCCGTCGTGGACGTGCTGCAGACGCCGGCGTTCCTCTGCCGCCAGACCAACTTCATCGTCGGCGCCGCCGCGCAGGGCAAGCCCGTCAACATCAAGAAGGGCCAGTTCCTCTCGCCCTGGGAGATGCGCAACGTGGTCGAGAAGGCGCGCTCGACGGGCAACGAGCAGATCCTGGTCTGCGAGCGCGGCTTCAGCTTCGGCTACAACAATCTCGTCGCGGACATGCGTTCGCTCGCGGTGATGCGCGAGACCGGCTGCCCGGTGGTGTTCGACGCGACGCACTCCGTGCAGCTGCCGGGCGGGCAGGGCAATGCCTCCGGCGGCCAGCGGGAGTTCGTTCCGGTGCTGGCCCGCGCCGCGGTCGCCGCGGGCATCGCCGGCGTGTTCATGGAGACCCATCCCGACCCGGCGCGGGCGCTCTCCGACGGCCCCAACGCGTGGCCGCTCGATCGCATGCGCGCACTGCTCACGGTGATGAAAGAGATTGACGCCGCGGTGAAGTCGCGGCCCTACGAGGAATCAGGCTTATGACCCGGATCGTCGACATCAAGGCCCGCGAGATCATGGACTCACGCGGCAACCCCACCGTGGAAGCCGACGTGCTCGTCGAGGGCGGCGCGACGGGCCGTGCGGCGGTGCCCTCGGGGGCCTCCACGGGCACGCGCGAGGCGGTGGAGCTGCGCGACGGCGACAAGGGCCGCTATTTCGGCAAGGGCGTCCGCAAGGCCGTGGCGAACGCCAACGGCGAGATCCGCGGCGCGCTCCTCGGCCACGACGTGCTCGACCAGGCGGGACTCGACCGGCGCATGATCGAGCTCGACGGCACGGAGACCAAGTCGCGGCTCGGCGCGAACGCGATCCTCGCGGTGTCGCTCGCCGCAGCGCACGCCGCCGCCCGCTCGAGCGGGCACGGGCTCTACCGTCGCCTCGGGGGCGCAGGTCCGATGGTCATGCCCGTGCCGATGATGAACATCATCAACGGCGGCGCGCACGCGGACAACAGCGTGGACATCCAGGAGTTCATGGTGCTGCCGGTCGGGAGCCCGAGCTTCTCCGAGGCGCTGCGCTGCGGCGCGGAGATCTTCCACACGCTCAAGAAGGTGCTGCACGAGCGCGGGCTCGCAACGGCGGTCGGCGACGAGGGCGGCTTCGCCCCTAACCTGCCGTCGAACGAAGCGGCGCTCGAGACCATCCTCGAGGCCGTGGGCCGCGCGGGCTTCAAGGCAGGACGCGACGTTTTCCTCGGTCTCGACGTGGCGAGCTCGGAGTTCTTCAAGGACGGCAAGTACGAACTCGAGTCGGAGGGCCGCAGCTTCACGCCGGCCGAGTTCGTGGACTACCTCGCAGGGCTCGTGGACAGGTACCCGATCGTGACCGTTGAGGACGGCATGGCGGAGGCCGACTGGGACGGTTGGGCGCTGCTCACGCAGCGGCTCGGCCGCAAGGTGCAGCTCGTCGGCGACGACGTCTTCGTCACCAACACACGGATCTTCCGCGACGCCATCGCCCGCGGCATCGCCAACTCGATCCTGATCAAGCCGAACCAGATCGGCACGCTCACGGAGACGCTCGAGGCGATCGACATGGCGGCCGCCGCCGGCTACAGCGCGGTGGTCTCGCATCGCTCGGGCGAGACCGAGGACAGCACCATCGCCGACATCGCCGTGGCGACGCGCGCCACGCAGATCAAGACCGGCTCGCTGTGCCGCTCGGACCGAATCGCCAAGTACAACCAGCTGCTGCGCATCGAGGCCGAGCTCGGCGCCGACGTCTCCTATGCCGGCCGCGCCGCTTTCCCGGTGCCGCTGCCGGCGGCACGGGGCTGAGCCGACCCATGAGCGCACGCATCGTGGCGGTGCTGCTCATCGCGGCTCTACTGGCGCTGCAGTATCGGCTGTGGATCTCGCCCAACGGCATGCGCGACCTGTGGCGAACCGAGGCCGCCATCGACGCCCAGGCCGCCGAGAACGCCCGCCTGAGCGAGCGCAACCGGCGGCTCGCCGCCGAGGTGCGCGACCTCAAGGAGGGTCGCGCCGCCATCGAGGAGCGTGCGCGCGCCGACCTCGGCATGATCGGCGCCAATGAGACGTTCTTCCAGGTGCTGCCCACGGCCCCGGACGATGCGCCCGAACCCGGACAGGAGGAGCGGCGTACCGCCGAGGCCGACTCGCGATGAGCCGACGCGATCGACGCTGGGCGGTCGTGCCGGCGGCCGGGCGTGGCGAGCGCTTCGGTCGGGCGCAACCCAAGCAGTATTCGCCCGTGCAGGGCCGGCCGGTCCTGTCGTGGGCGCTCCGCGCGTTGCTCGCTGAGCCGTCGATCGCGGCGGTCGTGGTCGCGATCGCGCCCGGCGACCGGCGGTTCGCGCGCCTGCCGGAGGCCCGCGAGGCGCGCGTGCGCAGCTGCGTCGGCGGGCCGCGCCGCGATATCTCGGTCGCGAACGCGCTGCGTGCGCTCGAGCCCGAGGCGCGCGACCGTGACTGGGTGCTGGTGCACGATGCCGCGCGGCCTTGCCTGCGGCGCTCGGACCTGCGCGCGCTCATCGCCGGTGTGGGCGACGATCCGGTCGGTGGCCTGCTGGCGGTGCCGCTCGACGATACGCTCAAGGTCGCGGCGTCGGACGGGCGCAGCGATCGCACCCTGCCGCGCGAGCGGTTGTGGCGGGCACTGACGCCGCAGATGTTCCGCTATGGCGTGCTCAGGCGCGCGCTCGCGCTGTGCCTCGACCGTGAGCGAAGCGTGACGGACGAGGCGGCCGCCGTCGAATCGCTGGGGCTGCGGCCGCGGCTGGTCCGCGGGCGCGGCGACAACCTCAAGGTCACGCATCCGGAGGATCTCGCGCTGGCCGGAGCGATCCTCGGCGCGGCGGTCCGGCGATGAGGGTCGGGTTCGGATTCGACGTGCACGCCTTCGAGGCGGGCGATCACGTCACGCTCGGCGGCGTCCGAATCCCCTTCCACCACGGCGTGAAGGCGCACTCCGACGGCGACGTGCTGCTGCACGCACTGTGCGACGCATTGCTCGGCGCGATGGCCCTGGGCGACATCGGCCAGCACTTCCCGGATACCGACCCGCGCTGGAAGGGCGCCGACAGCCGCACGTTCCTGCGGCATTGCACGCGGCTGCTGCGCGAGAACGGTTATCGACTCGTCAATGCGGACCTGACCGTGCTGGCGGAGGCGCCGCGGCTGGGCCCACACCGGGCGCAGATGCGCGCCAATGTCGCAAGCGACCTCGAGACGACGCCGGACCGCATCAACGTCAAGGCGACCACCTGCGAGGGGCTCGGCGCAATCGGTCGCGCCGAGGGTCTCGCCTGCCACGCGGTCGTTCTGCTTGCGCACCAGGTCGTGCGCGCCAATTCGTGACCCGCCCGTGACAGGCACCGCCGACGCGGCGGACCGCGCCGATCCACCCGCTGGCCCGCTGCACGTGCCGACGGCCCATGGGACGCCGCCGGTGCGCGGCCGGGTGCGCGCGAGCCCGGAGGATTTCCGGGTGGACGAGGTGCTCGGCTTCGAAGCCAACGGGTCCGGCTCCCACGTGCTGCTCGTGGTCGAGAAGCGCGGCGCAAACACCGGCTGGGTGGCCGCACAGCTCGCCAGGGCGGCGGGCGTCGCGGCCCGCGACGTCGGCTGGTCCGGCCAGAAGGACCGCGATGCCGTGACGCGGCAGGCCTACACGCTGCCCTGGCCCGCGCAGGCCCCGCTCGAGCCCTGCCTCGCGCTGGCGGGCGACGGCTATCGCGTCGTGGCGGCGACCCGTCACGGCCGCAAGCTGCGGCCGGGTTCGCACCGCGCCAACCGCTTCGCGCTGCGGGTGCGCGATATCGAGGGAGATGCCGATGCGCTGCGGTCCCGCCTCGAACTCATCGCCCGGAGCGGCGTGCCGAACTACTTCGGGCCGCAGCGCTTCGGCCGCCGCGGCAGCAACCTCGATCGCGCACGTCACTGGGCCGCGGGCGGCGCCGCGCCGCGGGACCGCGCTGCGCGCGCTTTCGCGCTCTCCGCGGGCCGCAGTGCCGTGTTCAATGCGGTGCTCGCGGCACGCGTGGCGCAGGGCCGGTGGGATCGGCTGCTGCCGGGCGAGGCAGTAGTGCTCGACGGCCGGCGCAGCTTCTTCCGTGCCGCGGCGATCGACGACGAACTCGCGGCGCGCTGCGAGGCCATGGACGTGCACCCGAGCGGCCCGCTGTGGGGCCGCGGCGCCTCGCCGGCGACGGCCGACGCGCTCGCCGTCGAGGACTCAGTGGTTGCGGGCGAGGCTGCGCTTTGCGCACTGCTCGAGTCGCAGGGCCTCGAGCAGGAGCGGCGTAGCCTGCGGTTGCCGGTACGGGAACTCGAGTGGTCGATCGACGTCGACGGACTCGTGCTGGCGTTCGAACTGCCGCGAGGCGCCTTCGCCACCGCGGTGCTGCACGAGATCGTCCAGGAGGCGTGGGCGGACGCCGCGGGCGGAGAGGACCAGTAGCGGACTACCGTCGCCTCTGCCCGTGGCTGCCGCGGTGCGCGCCGGCCGGGGCGAGCAGTACGTAGACTGCGCCGGTGCCGCCGTCCACCGGGCGTGCCGAGGCGAAGGCGACCACGTCGTCCATGCGGCGCAGCCAGTGGTTCACGACGTGCTTCAGCACCGGCCCGCGCGGCCCGGAGCCGCGACCCTTGCCGTGGATGACTCGCACGCACCTGAGCCCCCGCGCGACCGACTCGGCGACGAACCCGCGCAGCGCCTCGTGCGCGGCGTGGCGGCCGAGCCCGTGCAGGTCCGACTCGGCGGCGACAGCGAACTGCCCGCGCCGCAGCCTCCGCAGCACGTCCTCGCGGATCCACGGCCTGCGAAACGCGATCTCCTCGCCCGTGTCGAGCAGCGCCGGGTCCTCCGGCGGCAGCAGGCTCTCGATCAGCACCTGCTGTTGATCTGCCCGCGCGAACTGGGCAATCGGCGGCGCCGGCGGCGCTGCGACCCGCTCGCGCGGCGGCAGCGGTCGCACGCCGTTCATCGCCTCCTCGAAGGCGCGCTGGTCGTCGTCGGTCATGACTGGCACCTCCGTGCGTTCGCTTCCGGCGGCTGCGCGGATTCCAGTATAGTTCGCCGCGTTTCGCCCCGGTCGCTTCCCCCCGTGAGAATCCTGGTCAGCAACGACGACGGCTACCGCGCCGAGGGCCTGCAGCACCTCGCCGACGCGCTGCGTCCGCTCGCGGACGTCACCGTCGTGGCGCCCGACCGCAACCGCAGCGGCGCGAGCAACTCGCTCACCCTCGACGTGCCGCTGCGCGTCTCGCCCTACGGCGAGGCCATGTACTACGTGAGCGGCACGCCCACCGACTGCGTGCACCTCGCGATCTCGGGGTTCTTCGACTTCCAGCACGACATGGTGGTCTCCGGCATCAACGACGGTGCCAACCTCGGCGATGACGTGCTGTACTCGGGCACCGTCGCCGCCGCGGTCGAGGGACGCTTCCTCGGCCTGCCGACGATGGCGGTCTCGCTGGTTGTCCGCGACGGCCTGCACTTCGACACCGCGGCGCGCGTGGCGAGCGAGCTCGTGATGCGGCTCACGCGCACGCCGCTGCACGCGTCGATGATCCTGAACGTCAACGTGCCGGACCTGCCGTACGAGCAGCTCGGCGGCTTCCGGGTCACGCGGCTCGGTCACCGGCATCGTTCGGAGTCGGTGCTGCGGGCGTCGGATCCGCGCGGGCGCCCCGTCTACTGGGTGGGACCGGCGGGCGAGGGTGCCGATGCCGGGGAGGGCACCGACTTCGCGGCGATTGCGGCAGGCTACGTGTCGGTGACGCCGCTGCAGGTGGATCTCACGCGCCATTCGGCGCTCGCGGACCTCGACGAGTGGTTGCGCGGCCGCGCGCCCTGACCGCGGCGGACGCGATGACCAGAGCGCCCCTCACCGGCATCGGCATGACCTCGGCGCGCACGCGCGACCGGCTGGTCGCCCGCCTGCGCGAGCAGGGCATCACGAGTGCCCCGGTGCTCGAGCGCATCCGCAACGTGCCGCGGCACCTGTTCGTGGACGAGGCGCTGGCGAGCCGCGCCTACGAGGACACGGCACTGCCGATCGGGCACGGCCAGACGATCTCGCAGCCCTACGTCGTCGCGCGCATGACCGAGGCGCTGCTCGAGGGCGCGGCGCCGCGCAAGGTGCTGGAGGTCGGCACGGGCTGCGGCTACCAGACGGTCGTGCTGGCGCCCCTCGTGACCACCGTCTACAGCGTGGAGCGCATTGCCGTGCTGCAGCAGCGCGCGCGGCGGGTGCTGCGCGACCTGCGGATCACGAACGTGTTCATGCGGCACGGCGACGGCTTCGAAGGCTGGCCGCCGTACGCGCCCTACGACGGCATCCTGGTGGCGGCCGCGGCGCTCGCGGTGCCGCCGGCCCTGCTCGATCAACTCGGCAACGGCGGACGGCTGGTCATGCCGGTCGGGTCCGAGCGCGAGCAGCAGCTCGTGCGCATCACGCGGCGTGGGGAGAATTTCGAGCGCGAGATACTCGGACCCGCGACCTTCGTGCCGCTGCTGCAGGGCCTGGTTTGAGGTCGGTGCCTCGCCCGCGTGCGGTGGCCGCCCCATGCCTTAGGGCCGCGAACGCCGGAGGCTGCCGCTATTCGACCAGCAGGGCCGCCGCCACGCGGCGGTCCTCCGCCACCAGCACGTTGAACGTCCGGCAGGCGGCACCCGTGTCCATCACCTCGAAGCCGATGCGCGCGGCGTGCAGCGCGGCAAACACGGCCGCGGGCGGGAACACCTGCCGGCTGCCGGTGCCGACGAGCAAGACCTCCGGCCGCAAGGCGACGACGGGCTCGAGGTCGGCGGCCTCGAGCTCGGCGACGCGCCGCGGTCGCCACGGTTCGATGAGGTCGGTGGCCGTGACGATCACGCTCGATGCGATGTCGCGATCGCCGATGCGGATCCGCCCCGGGACATATGCGCGCACGACGTGCGCGGCGCCGGCACGATCGAGGGTGAACTTCATCGGGCTACCTTACTCGATGGACCGCGGCGCGGTCACCGGCCGGACGTCACGTCGAATCACCGGGCCGGCGGCCGGAGCCTGCGAGGTCGGGGCGGCCGCGCCGCCAGGCGGTGCGCGTCCGCGGGGAGCCGCGCAATGAAGCCCGTTGCGAGACGCCTGCGCGTTGCGCTGCCGTGGCTTGGCGATGTTGTGGCGGAAACGTCGGCGGCTCCCTTGCGGTTGCCGGCAGCCGAGTGGCTCGTCGCGCGCGCGAGTCCGGCGGCGACGGATCGGCCGTGGCGCGAATGGCTGCTCGACGACTCGTCGAATGGCGCGACGAGCGGCGCGAATCCGCTCGACGACTTCCCCGCCGGGCCCTGCGTGCGGGCTGCCTGGGGGGGCGAGCGTCCCACCGGAACCTGGGCCGCCGCTGCACCGGTGCATCTTCTCACTGCACTCGATCACCTGCGGCTCGCGGCACCGGTACCGGTGCCGCTGGAGCCCGGCGAGTCGGCGGACCTCGTGAAGGATCTCAACGTCGAACTCGCCCACCGCGGCTTCCTGCTCGAGGACGTCGCGGGCCGGGGCTGGCTGTGCCGGTGCCCGGACGATCTCGACTGTCGAGCGGTCGAGCCAGCGCTTGCGGTGGGCGGCAACCTGCGCGAGCTGATGCCCTCGGGGCGCGATGCGTCCCGCGTCCGCGCCTGGACGAACGAGGCACAGATGGTGCTCCACGAGCACCCGGTCAATGTACGGCGCAGCGACCGCGGCCTGCCCGCGGTGAACTCGGTGTGGCTGTGGGGATTCGGCCGAGCCGGCGCCGCGCAGTCCGCGCCTGAGGGCGTACTGCTGACGGACGACGACTGGCTCGCGGGATGCTGGCGGCTGATCGGCGGGGAACCTGCGACACCGGATGGACTGCCGGCGGCGCTGGCCGGGGAGGGCGCGTTGATCCGGCTCGGTCTCGTTGACCCCGGAACGGCCGATGTCGAATCGACGTTGTGCGGACTCGAACGGCGGGTGTTCGCGCCGGTGAGGGCGGCACTCGACAGCGGCGCGCTGCACGAGGCCGACTTCCTTTCCGGCGCCACGTGCCATGCGGTGACGCGCCGGGCGCGGCTGCGGTTCTGGCGGCGATCCCGGCCGCTCGCGGAGATCCTGCGATGAGCCGGCGGCGCATCCTGCGTCGCGGCAGCGCGGATCCGGGCACGCTGCCGGCCTCGCTGCATCCGGTGCTGCGGCGGGTCTACGCGGCACGGGGCGTGAGCAGTCCCGACGACCTCGACGTGAGTCTCGAGCGACTGCTGCCGGTCGGCTCGCTCGGCGGCGTCGAAGCGGCGGTGGAACTGCTGCTGCAGTGCCGGCGGGATCGGCAGCGCGTCCTGGTGGTGGGCGACTTCGACGCGGACGGCGCGACCAGCACCGCACTCGTGATCCGCCAACTTCGCCGGCTCGGCTTCGAGGACCCGCGCTTCCTCGTGCCGGACCGGTTCCGGTTCGGCTACGGGCTGACGCCGGAGATCGTGCGCGTCGCCGCCGCCTCGAAACCCGACCTGATCGTCACCGTGGACAACGGCGTCTCCTCGCTCGAGGGCGTGGCCGAGGCAAGGCGGCTCGGCATCGAGGTGCTCGTCACGGATCACCACCTGCCCGGTTCGTCGCTGCCGGAGGCGGCAGCCATCGTGAACCCGAACCTTCCCGGCGAGCAGTTTGCCTCGAAGGCGCTCGCGGGCGTGGGCGTCGCATTCTACGTGATGGCGGCGCTCACGCACCGGTTGCGCGAGCGCGGCGAGGTTCCGTCGGGCCCCGCGACGAATCCCGCGGACCTGCTCGACCTCGTTGCGCTCGGCACAGTGGCCGACGTCGTGCCGCTCGACTTCAACAACCGCGTGCTGGTGTCGCAGGGACTGCGCCGCATCCGCGCCGGGCGCTGCACGCCCGGCCTGCAGGCGCTGCTCGAGGTCGCGGGTCGCCGGCTCGAGGGCGTGATCGCCCAGGACCTCGGCTTCCAGGTCGGGCCGCGCCTGAACGCAGCGGGGCGGCTCGAGGACATGACGCTCGGCGTCGAGTGCCTGCTGGCGAGCGAGGCGTCCGTGGCGCGGGAGATCGCGGCGCGGCTCTCGCAGATCAACGTCGAGCGGCGCGACATCGAGGCCCGCATGCAGGGCGAGGCGCTGGCGCAGGTCGAGGCCTTGCTCACGTCGCTCGAAGGCGAGCTGCCCGCAGGACTGTGCCTGCAGGACGAGGGCTGGCACCAGGGCGTGATCGGGCTCGTGGCCTCGCGCGTCAAGGAGCGGCTGCAGCGACCGGTGATCGCCTTCGCGCCGGCCGGCGACGGCTGGCTCAAGGGCTCGGCCCGGTCGGTGCCGGGCCTGCACGTGCGCGACGTGCTCGACGCAGTCGCGGCCCACTGCCCGGGGCTGCTCGAGAAGTTCGGCGGTCACGCGATGGCCGCGGGCATGACGCTGCGCGCCGATCGCTTCGACGAGTTCAGGGTCGCGTTCGCCCACGAGGTCGCCCGCGCGGCCGGGGACGACGTGCTTTCGGGGAACCTTCACACCGACGGCCCGCTCGAGGCCGGCGAGTTCAACGCCGAAACCGCCGTGGCGCTGCGCGAGGGCGGGCCGTGGGGCTCGGGCTTCGCCGAGCCGGCGTTCGACGGGCGCTTTGCCGTGCTCGACACTCGCGTCGTCGGCGGCCGGCACCTCAAGCTGCGACTGCGAGCAGCCTCCGGCGAGCCCGTCGATGCGATCGCCTTCCGGTACCTCGACGATCCGCAGGCGAAGGCCGTCAGGCCGCACGACGCTCTCGAAATCGTATATCGCGCCGGGCTCGACGAGTACGGCGGCGGACGGCGGTTGCAACTCGTGACGGAGTGGCTCGTCCCGGTCGTCGACGACGCGCCCGGGCATTGAGGGTCGGCCGGCCGGCCGCAACGGCCATGCTAGACTGCCGCGCTCGATCGCACCCGGACCGACCGACGCATGGAAACGAACCCGATCCGCCGCTCCCTCGACGACCTGGCGCAGCGCTGCGTGGCGCTCAGGGGGTTTCTTTGACTACGAGGGCCGCAGCGAGCGTCTGACCGAGGTGCTGCGCGAGCTCGAGGATCCCACCGTCTGGAGCAAGCCCGAACGCGCCCAGGAACTGGGCCGCGAGCGGACCAAGCTCGAGGCGGTCGTCGGCACCCTCGACAGGCTGAAGACCGGGCTCGATGAAGCGGCCGAGCTGCTCGAACTCGCCGAGGCGGACGCCGACGAGGGCATGGTGCGCTCCGTGCAGGCGGACGTCGGCCGGCTCGAGGCCGAGGTCGGGCGCCTCGAGTTCCAGCGCATGTTCCCCGGCGAGATGGACTCGCACAACTGCTTCCTCGACATCCAGGCCGGCGCCGGCGGCACCGAGGCGCAGGACTGGGCGCAGATGCTCATGCGCATGTACCTTCGCTGGGCCGACAAGCAGGGCTACAGGACCGAGGTGACCGACATCAGCGACGGCGAGGTCGCCGGCATCAAGAGCTGCTCGATCCGCTTCGAGGGCGAGTACGCCTACGGCTGGCTGCGCACCGAAACCGGCGTGCACCGCCTGGTGCGCAAGTCGCCGTTCGACTCGAACGCCCGGCGCCACACCTCGTTCGCATCCGTGTTCGTCTCGGCCGAGGTGGACGACGACATCAACATCGAGGTGAACCCGGCCGACATCGAGATGGACGTGTATCGCTCGAGCGGCGCCGGCGGCCAGCACGTGAACAAGACCGAGTCGGCGGTGCGCCTGCGGCACATGCCGAGCGGCATCGTGGTCGCCTGCCAGAACGAGCGCAGCCAGCACAAGAACCGCGCCACCGCCATGAAGATGCTGAAGGCCAAGCTCTACGAGCTCGAGGTCAACAAGCGCAATGCCGCGGCCAAGGTGCTCGAGGACGCGAAGTCCGACGTGAGCTGGGGCAACCAGATCCGCTCCTACGTGCTCGACCAGTCGCGCATCAAGGACCTGCGCACCGGCGTGGAGATCGGCAACACCACCGCGGTGCTCGACGGCGACCTCGACGCCTTCCTCGAAGCCAGCCTGAAGCAGGGACTGTGAGATGAGCGACGAAAAGCCCGAGGTCGACGTCAACCACCTGATCGCCGAGCGGCGCGCCAAGCTCGAGCGCCTGCGCGAGCGGGGCGGGGCGTTTCCGAACGACTTCCGGCGCGATTCGACGGCCGAGCAGCTGCACCTGGCCTTCGGCGGGCACCCGCCCGAGTGGTTCGAGGCGCACCCGACGCGCGTGACCATCGCCGGCCGCATGATGGCCAAGCGCGTCATGGGCAAGGCGAGCTTCGCCAAGCTCAAGGACCGCAGCGGGGCCATCCAGGTGTTCCTGCAGCAGGGCGCACTCGGCGCGGCCTACGACGACTTCAAGGGCTGGGACGTCGGCGACGTGCTGGGCGCCGAGGGCACCCTCTTCAAGACGAAGACCGGCGAGCTGACGGTGAAAGTGGAGCGCCTGCGCCTGCTCGTGAAATCGCTGCGCCCGCTGCCCGACAAGTGGCACGGCCTCGCGGACGTCGAGAGCCGCTACCGCCAGCGCTACGTGGACCTCATCGTGAGCGACGAGAGCCGCGAGGTGTTCCGCCGGCGCACGCGCATCGTGCACTACCTGCGCAGCTTTCTCGAGGCGCTCGACTTCATGGAAGTCGAGACGCCGATGATGCAGGTGATCCCGGGCGGCGCCGTGGCCAAGCCCTTCGTCACGCACCACAACGCGCTCGGTCTCGACATGTACCTGCGCGTGGCGCCGGAGCTGTATCTCAAGCGCCTGGTGGTGGGCGGCTTCGAGCGCGTCTATGAGCTCAACCGCAACTTCCGCAACGAGGGGCTCTCGACCCGCCACAACCCCGAGTTCACCATGCTCGAGCTCTACCAGGCGTACGCGGACTACCGCGACCTGATGGACCTCGTCGAGCGGCTGTTCCAGGGTCTGGCCGACACGCTGCTCGGCACGCGCCTCGTTCCCTACCAGGGCGACACCTACGATTTCGACGCCCCGTTCCGTCGCGTGACGGTCGAGGAACTCGTGCTGAACTTCAATCCGGGAATCGAGCCGGCGCGGCTGCGCGAGCTCGAGTACCTGCGCGGCGTGTGCGAGCGCCTCGGCATCAAGCCGGCCGCGGGCGACGGCCCCGGCAAGCTGCAGATCGAGATATTCGAGAAGACGGCGGAGGAGAGCCTGCTGCAGCCGACCTTCGTCTACGCCTACCCGGCGGAGGTCTCGCCACTGGCGCGGCGCAACGATTCCGATCCCTTCATCACCGACCGCTTCGAGTTCTTCGTAGGCGGGCGCGAGCTCGCCAACGGCTTCTCCGAGCTCAACGATCCCGACGACCAGGCGGCGCGCTTCCGCGAGCAGGCGGCGCGCAAGACCTCGGGCGACGAGGAGGCGATGTTCTACGACGCGGACTACGTCCGCGCGCTCGAGTACGGCCTGCCGCCGACGGCGGGCCTCGGCATCGGCGTCGACCGGCTGGTGATGCTGTTCACCGACCAGCCGTCGATACGCGACGTGGTGCTGTTCCCGCACATGCGGCCGGAGAGCTGATCAGCCGGTCGGGGCGACTGCATAGGGCAGTGGCTGCGGCGCCGCTTCGCGCCCGTCCTCGGCACGCAGCGTGCGGCCCCAGACGTCGAGACTCGTGACCGCGAGGAGGTCGAGCCCGTCTTTCCCAGCGGCGCACATCACGACCTCGGCAACCTTGGTCCCGTCGAGGAACAGGCCGGCGAGCGGCGGCAGCGGCGGTCCGGCCGGCAGCCGGAAGCGCGACGTGCGGCGCTTGATGCGCCCGAGGTGCTGCGTGCGCGCGACGATCTCCTGGCCCGTGTAGCAGCCCTTGGCGAAGCTGATGGCGTCGAGCAGGTCGAGGTTCAGCATCTGCGGCACGAATGCTTCCGAGCTCGCCGCGAATACCTGCGGCAGGCCGGCGGCCACGTCCGCCGCCCACCACGCGTTCTCGATGCCTGCCTCGCCGCTCGCGAGTTGCGGTCCGATCAGCTCGCGCAGCACGGCCTCCGGCGCCGCGACCACCTGGCGGCCGGGGGCATAGTCGAACCAGGTCGGGCCATCGCCGTCGGTGGCGGCTGCGGGGACGGCGGGCACGACATCTGTCACCGAGGCGACCGCGAGGTCGCTGGCAACCCGCACATCCACCTTGGCGCGCAGGACGAACTTCCGCAGGCGGGTAGCGACAGGCTCCACGAGGTCTGCCGGCAGGAGTGCATCGACGCCATGCCCGCGCTGTGCGCAGCCGCAGCACCGCGACCACGCGTCCCTGCGGCGTGGCGGCGGCGGCGAGCAGCGTCCGGGCGTCGGCGAGCAGCCGCGTGTCGTGCGTGAGCTGTCCCTGCAGGTAGCTGGCCGCGTCCGGGCCGGCGACGCGCAGCACTCCGAGGAAGGGCAGCAGGGCGGGGCGCGGTCCTGTGAAGGTGGCGTTCATGGTGGCCTCGGGCGCGAGTTTACCCGCTCGCGGCGGTCGCGAAAGCACTTGCGCCGCGGCGGTCCGCCGGGGCTTGATGCGATCGACTTGCAGGAAATTTTGCCTTTGATTTCAAGATGGTGAATGAATCACGGATCTGGCAGACTGCAGCCTCGTCGCCATGAATGCAACGCAAGAAAAGCAACCCGATCAACCCCCCACCGATGCCGCACCGGCTGCGCCCACGCCGGCGCCGACGCCCCGGGAAATCGGCGGACGGGACGGGCCCGAGCCCACGCGCTACGGCGACTGGGAAAAGAACGGGCGCTGCATCGACTTCTAGCAGCGTCCCCCTTGGAGGTAATCGAAATGGCCCAGCGCGCGCGGCCGCTGTCCCCGTTCCTGCACTATCGCTGGCAGTACACCAACACGCTGTCGATCCTGCACCGGATCACGGGGGTGCTGCTGAGCCTCGGCTTCTTCCTGCTGGTCTACTGGCTCGCGGCCGTGGCCGCCGGCCCCGAGCGCTACCAGGCGGCGCGCGACGCGCTCGGCACGCCGCTCGCGCAGTTCGTGCTGTTCGGCGCGGTAATCAGCTTCTGCTACCACCTGCTGAACGGCGTGCGCCACCTGTTCTTCGATCTCGGCCACGGCTTCGACCTCAAGACCGCGCGGAAGAGCGGCTGGGCCGTGGCTATCGGCGCGCTCATCCTCGGGCTTGCACTGTGGTTCACGGTGCGGGCCGGGCTCGGGGGTGCGGCATGAGCCTGCGCAGCCCGCTTCGCCGCGTCACCGGCCTCGGCTCCGCCAGGGGCGGTGCGGCTCACTGGTACGCCCAGCGCGTCACGGCCGTGGCGCTCGTGCTGCTGGGGCTGTGGTTCGTCATCTCGCTCGCCACGCTCGGCGGCGCCTCGCATGCGCGCGTGGTGACGTGGCTGTCCTCGCCGCTGGCCTCGGCGCTCGCCGTGCTGCTGGTGCTGACGGCGGCGTACCACGCGCTGCTCGGCCTGCAGGTGGTGATCGAGGATTACGTCGCAAACAGGGGTACGCGCACGGGCGTGCTGCTTGCGGTCAAGTTCGCGCTTGTCGTAGCCGCCGTGATCGGCGTGCTCGCCGTTCTGCGCATCACCTTCGGAGTCGCGGCATGAGCGCGTATTCGTTTACGGACCACACGTACGACGTCGTCGTGGTTGGCGCGGGCGGCGCCGGCCTGCGCGCCACCTTCGGGCTCGCGCAGGCGGGCCTGGCCACCGCGTGCCTCACCAAGGTGTTCCCGACCCGCAGCCACACGGTGGCCGCGCAGGGCGGCATCAGCGCCGCCCTCGGCAACATGGGCGAGGACGACTGGCGCTTCCACTTCTACGACACCATCAAGGGCTCGGACTGGCTCGGCGACCAGGACGCCATCGAGTTCATGTGCAAGGAAGCGCCGGCCGCGGTGATCGAGCTCGAGCACTACGGCGTGCCGTTCTCGCGCACCGAGGACGGTCGCATCTACCAGCGTCCCTTCGGCGGCATGACCACGCACTACGGCAAGGGCATCGCGCAGCGCACCTGTGCCGCCGCCGACCGCACCGGCCACGCCATGCTGCACACGCTGTACCAGCAGTCGCTGAAGCACGAGGCGCGTTTCTTCATCGAGTACTTCGCGATCGACCTGATCATGGAGGACGGCGCCTGCCGCGGCGTCGTGGCACTCGACATGTCCGACGGTACGCTGCACCGCTTCCGGGCGCAGAAGGTGATCATCGCGACGGGGGGCTACGGCCGCGCATTCTTCTCCTGCACCTCGGCCCATACCTGCACCGGCGACGGCGGCGGCATGGTGCTGCGCGCCGGCCTGCCCTTGCAGGACATGGAATTCGTGCAGTTCCACCCGACCGGCATCTACGGTGCCGGCTGCCTGATCACCGAGGGCTCGCGCGGCGAGGGCGGCTACCTCACGAATTCCGCCGGCGAGCGCTTCATGGAACGCTATGCGCCGAACGCCAAGGACCTCGCCTCGCGCGACGTCGTGAGCCGCTCGATGACCATCGAGATCCGCGAGGGCCGGGGCGTGGGCCCTGACAAGGACCACATCCACCTGCACCTCGAGCATCTCGGGCCCGACGTGATCCGCGAACGGCTGCCCGGCATCGCCGAGACGGCTCGCATCTTCTCGGGCGTGGACGTAAACAAGGAGCCGATCCCGGTGCTGCCCACCGTGCACTACAACATGGGCGGAATTCCCTGCAACGTGCACGGCGAGGTGGTCACCCTGCGCGACGGCAACCCGGATTCGGTCGTGCCCGGCCTGATGGCCGTGGGCGAGGCTGCCTGCGTCTCCGTGCACGGCGCCAATCGCCTCGGCTCGAATTCGCTGCTCGATCTCGTGGTCTTCGGCCGCGAGGCGGCGCGGCACTGCGCCGCGACGACCAACGCCGGGGCGACCCAGAAGGCGCTGCCGAGGGACGCCGGCGAGCTCGCCGTCAGCCGTCTCGACCGCTTGCGCAACGCCCGCGGCGGCCGGCGCACGGCCGAGATCCGCCTCGACATGCAGCGCGTGATGCAGAACCACGCCGCCGTGTTCCGTACCGGCGAGTCGCTCGCCGAAGGCGTGCACAAGCTCGCCGCGGTGCACGCCTCGTTCGCGGACGTGCAGGTCGCCGACCGATCGCTGGTGTGGAATACCGACCTCATCGAGACGCTCGAGCTCGACAACCTGCTAGGCCAGGCGCTCGTCACGATGCAGTCGGCCGAGAACCGCAAGGAGAGCCGCGGCGCACACGCCCGCGAGGACTACCAGGGCCGCGACGACGTCGAATGGCTCAAGCACACCCTGGCCTGGGCGGACGAGTCGGGCCGCGTGTGCATCGACTACCGGCCGGTGCACCTCGGCACGCTCACGAGCGACGTCGAGGCCATCCCGCCGAAGGCGAGGACCTACTGACATGGCGCAATTCAGGCTTCCCGAGAACTCCAGGATCGGGCCGGGCAGGACCCACGCGGCGCCCGCGGACGCGAAGGAGGTGCGCACGTTCCGCATCTACCGGTTCGACCCCGATTCGGGCGAGAGCCCGCGGGTGGACAGCTACCAGGTGGATCTCGCCGCATGCGGACCGATGGTTCTCGACGCGCTGATCAAGATCAAGAACGAGGTCGACTCGACGCTGACCTTCCGGCGCTCCTGCCGCGAGGGCATCTGCGGCTCCTGCGCGATGAACATCGACGGCGTCAACACGCTCGCGTGCACCAAGGCGACGGCCGAGATTCGCGGCGACGTGAAGATCTACCCGTTGCCGCACATGCCCGTGATCAAGGACCTCGTCCCCGACCTCGGCAACTTCTACGCTCAGTATGCTGCGGTGAAGCCCTGGCTGCAGACGCGCACGCCGGCCCCGCCGGATCGCGAGCGCCTGCAGTCGAAGGAAGACCAGGAGAAGATCGACCAGCCCTCCGCGTGCATCCTGTGCGCGTGCTGCTCGACGAGCTGCCCGTCGTACTGGTGGAACGGCGACCGTTACCTCGGTCCCGCCGCCCTGCTCGCGGCCTACCGCTGGATCGTGGATACGCGCGACGAGGCGACCGGCGAGCGGCTCGACGAGCTCGAGGACCCGTTCCGCCTGTATCGTTGCCACACGATCATGAACTGCGCGGAGGCCTGCCCGAAGGACCTCAACCCGGCCAGGGCGATTGCCCAGATCAAGAAAATGATCGCGGAGCGGCAGCACTGAGCGCCTCCGCGCCGGGAACGACGGCGGGGGACGCAGTCGAGGTTCCGCGCCTGCGCTGGCGCTGCCGGCGCGGCATGAAGGAACTGGACCTGCTGCTCGTGCGCTACCTCGAGCAGGAATATCCCGGTGCGTCGCCGGCCGATCGCGAGGCGTTCGCCCGGATTCTCGACCTGCAGGACCCGGAGCTCTTCGGGTATCTTGTGGGCAGGGATTCTCCCTCCGACGCCGGGCTGCGCCATGTCCTCGCCAGGATCCGTCATGACCGTTGAGCTGCCGGCGCGGCTGCTGGCCGACCGCGTCACCTGGGCGCTGGCGCTGGCCTGCGGCGTCGCGATCGAGGTCACGCTGGCGCGCCACCCTGGCCTGCCACCGGGGGCCGGTGTCGCCTCCGGAAGCCTGCTGCTCCTGTGGCAGTGGCTGCGACTGCGGCGCCGGCCGAGCCTGGTCTCGATCGGGCCGAAGGGGGTGAGCGTGCAGCTGCGCGGCCGGCGGCGCGGACAGCCGGGCGGCTCGTCGATCGCGGTCCCGGCGACGGGTCCCCGTGCGCGCGTGCTCGGCCGCTCGGCCGTGCTCCACTGGCGGGGCGTGGACCGCGCGGGAACGCTGTGGCTGACGCCGGCCGACGTGCCGGACGATGCCTTGCGCGCGATCCGCGTGCACATCCTTGCCGGACGGTCGGCGGTCGCTGGGTGACGGTGACCGACCACGCGGTGGCCGGACCATGAAGCCGATGGCGAACTTTCCTCCATCTGACGGGTCTATCGACGGGCACGAGCCTCGAGATGGGCGCGAGCGTCCGGCCTCCGGCGTCGAACAGAGCGATCTCGAGCTCGTCAGGCGGGTCCAGCGGGGCGAGCGTGGTGCGTTCGACCTGCTGGTGCTCAGGTACCAGCACCGGGTCGTGAAGCTCGTGGCGAGATTGTTGCGGGATCCGACGGAAGCCGAGGACGTGGCCCAGGAGGCCTTCGTGAAGGCGTACCGGGCCATCGGTTCATTTCGAGGCGACAGTGCCTTTTATACGTGGTTGTACCGCATCGCCGTCAACACTGCCCGAAATACCATGGCGTCCCGGCAGCGGCGTCCGCTCGACTACGAGGCGGATCTCAGCGAGTCGGAGCAGTCGGTGGTCGAGTCGCGGATGCGGCACGGCGACACGCCGGAGGCGGCGGCACTGTCGGATGAAATCCACGAGACGGTCAATCGCGCCGTCGAGGGCCTGCCGGAGGACTTGCGCACGGCGATCATCCTGCGCGAGATCGAGGGACTCAGCTACGAAGAGATCGCCGCGGCGATGGATTGCCCCGTGGGCACGGTGCGCTCGCGCATCTTCCGTGCACGCGAGGCCATCGACCGCAACCTGAAGCCACTGCTCGATTGAACGGATAACGATGACTGACCAGATTCGCGAACAGATTTCCGCACTGCTCGACGGCGAACTCGCCTCCGGGGAGATCAGCCTGCTGGTTCGGCGCATGGAGCGGGATGCCGAACTGCGCCGCGCCTTCGGCAGTTACGTGCTGGCCGGTGAGTCGTTGCGCGCACCGGGCGGGTTGACGGCGAGCCCGGGGTTCGCCGCTCGGGTAAGCGCCGCGCTCGATGCGGATGGGGCGTCGGTGCCTGCCGCGCCTGTGATCGACCGGCCTGCGCCGCGCCGCTGGGCGCGTCCGCTGGCCGCGGCCGCGGTGGCCGCCGGTGCCGCTGCTGCCGCCATCCTGCTGGTGCCCACGGGCGATGATGGGAACGGCATGCTGGCCGAGCGCGGGGCGGCTCCGGCCGCAATGGCCGTTGCAGCCGTGCCGCCCGGCGGCGCGAGCCCGACCCCGGCGCAGAACCAGCGCCTCGCCGGCTACCTGATGGCGCACGGCCAGTACGCCAGCCCGATCGGACGCCGCAATGCGTGGTCGAACGCGCTGGCCGCCGATCCCGGCATCACCCGGGTCGCCCTAGAGATCGCCGAGAAGCCCTGATGCGTCGCGTGCTGGCGCTCGCCCTCGCCAGTGCGGTGGCCCTGGCCATGCCACACGCCGAGGCGGCCGGGTCGACCGCAAGCGAATGGCTGGGGCGAATGACCGAGTCGCTGGCGACGCGCGACTACGACGGCCTGTTCACCCACACGGCGGGCCAGCAGTCGGAGACCATGCGCATCGTCCACCGGATGGAGGGCGGGCGCAGCGTCGAGCGGCTTGTCTCTCTCGACGGCAGCGGTCGCGAGATCGTTCGCACGCCCGGCGAAGTCCACTTCTACATGCCGGACCGACGCGTCGTGCTGGTCGAGCCGCGCTCCGACGACGGCTCCCTGCTCAAGGCGCTGCCCGCTCCGGGTCCGCGGCTCGACGCCCTCTACACCATCGAACTGCGCAAGGGGCATCGTCTGCTCGGGCGCGACGTGCGCGTGCTGGAAATCCGCCCGCGCGACGATTACCGCTACGGATACCGGCTCTGGCTCGACCGTGAGACGGCGATGCCGCTGCGCTCCGAGGTGGTGGACGGCTCGGGCGCGACGGTCGAGGCGATTCACTTCACGCGGCTCGACATCGACGAGTCGATCGACCCGAAGGACCTGCAGCCGGCCGTGGATACGACCGGCTTCCAGTGGATCCGTGCCGGTCGCCGGGCCGAGACCCGCGTCGCGGGGCCGCCGGTCGCCGGGTGGCTCCCGCGCAAGATGCCGCCGGGCTTCCGTCTCGTGGTATCCCGCTCCCAGGCGGTGCCAGGCTCGCCCATCCCGATGCAGCACCTGATCTTCTCCGACGGCTTCGCCTCGGTCTCGGTGTTCATCGAGCCGGCGCCGGAGAAAGGGCCCGTGCCGGCAGAATCCACGACCGTGGGCTCCGCCAACGCGTTCTCGACGCAGTTGCGCGGTCACGTCGTGACGGCAGTGGGCGAGGTGCCGGCGGCGACGGTGCGCGACATCGCCACGTCGCTGGCGCCGGTCGAGCCGGAGTTGCCGCGGACGGACACGCCGCCCGGCCCGGCGGAACGCTGACCCGCGTCTCGACTCGTGAAAGCCGCCGCCCGGGTGCGTGAGGTGAACGGGAACCGGGCGCGACTCGAGTGCGACTCGGCGACGTTTGCCTGCGCCGCATGCGCCGACCGGGGCGGCTGCGCCCTGAAGCGCCTGGCAGGTGGCCACGAGCCCCGCCTCGAAGTCCCGGCGCGCGCCATCGACGGCGTCCTGCTCGTACCCGGTTCGCGGGTGACCGTCGAGGTCGATGAGGGCGAGTTGCTCGGGGCAGCGCTGCGTGCCTACCTTCCGCCGCTCGTGGGCTTGCTCGCCGGCGCGCTGCTGGCGCGCGCCGTTGCGGGCGGCGGGGAGGGGCTCGTCCTGTTCTGCGCGGCGGCGGGGCTGCTGCTCGGGTGGGCCGTCTCCCGTGCCTGGCTGCGCCGGTCGCCGCCGCGGGTCGCGGTCCGGCTCGAAGCGGAGTCTGTCCATGCCGCCTGAGCTGACCGGGCTCGTGCTCTACGTGCGCGAGGGCTGCCACCTCTGCGACCTGTTCCTGGCGGAACTGTCCATCGACCTCGGGCCAGCGGTCGAGCGACTGGCCATCGTGGACGTGGACCGCGACGAGGAGCTCGCTTCGCGGTTCGGCCTGCGCGTGCCGGTGCTGGAGGCCGGCGGCGAGGTGCTCTGCGAGGGGTTTTACGATGGGGCCCGAGTGCGGCGGGCACTGCAGGTATAATGCCGCGTTTTGCGCCGGCGCCGGGCCGGAGTGCCCGCACCGATGAACCTGATCCGAAACTTCTCCATCATCGCGCACATCGACCACGGCAAGTCCACGCTCGCCGACCGGTTCATCCAGATCTGCGGCGGCCTGCAGGACCGCGAGATGCAGGCGCAGGTGCTCGACTCGATGGATCTCGAGCGCGAGCGCGGCATCACCATCAAGGCCCAGAGCGTCTCGCTGCGCTACAAGGCGCGCGACGGCCAGCTCTACCAGCTCAACCTGATCGACACGCCGGGGCACGTGGACTTCTCCTACGAGGTGTCCCGCTCGCTCGCGGCCTGCGAGGGCGCGCTGCTGGTGGTGGACGCCGCGCAGGGGGTCGAGGCGCAGAGCGTCGCCAACTGCTACACGGCGCTCGACCAGGGCCTCGAGGTCGTGCCGGTGCTCAACAAGATCGACCTGCCGTCGGCTGACCCGGCCCGCGTCATCAAGGAGATCGAGGAGATCATCGGCATCGAGGCCGAGGACGCCGTGCGCGTCAGCGCCAAGACCGGCGAGAACGTCGCCGAACTGCTCGAGGAACTCGTCCGTCGCGTGCCGCCGCCGAAGGGCGATCCGGACGGCCCGCTGCAGGCGCTGATCATCGACTCCTGGTACGACAACTACGTGGGCGTCGTGTCGCTGGTGCGCGTCGTGAACGGCTCGCTGCGCACCGGGCAGAAGATCCGCGTCTGGACCACCGGGCGCGCGCACCAGGTCGACAAGCTCGGCCGTTTCACGCCGAAGTCGCTGGTCGCCGATTCGCTCCAGACGGGCGAGGTCGGCTTCGTCATCGCCGGCATCAAGGAGATCGACGGCGCGCCGGTGGGCGACACCATCACGCTCGACCCGCGACCCTGCGCCGAGCCGCTGCCCGGCTTCAAGGCGATCAAGCCGCGCGTGTTCGCCGGCCTGTTCCCGGTGAGCTCGGACGACTACGAGGCCTTCCGGGACGCGCTGCAGAAGCTGAAGCTCAACGACTCGGCGCTGCACTACGAGCCCGAGATGTCTACGGCGCTCGGCTTCGGCTTCCGCTGCGGCTTCCTGGGCCTGCTGCACATGGACATCGTGCAGGAGCGGCTCGAGCGGGAGTACGAGCTGTCGCTCGTGACCAGCGCGCCGACGGTGATCTACGAGGTGCTCACGACCGGCGGCGAGGTCGTCAACGTCGACAACCCGACCAAGCTCCCGCCGGTCGACAAGGTCCGCGAGCTGCGCGAGCCGATCATCATCGCCAACATCCTGCTGCCGCCGGATTACGTCGGGCCGGTCATGAAGCTGTGCCTCGAGAAGCGCGGCGTGCAGAAGAAGCTGCTGTACCTCGGCAACCAGGTGTCCATGCAGTGGGAGCTGCCGCTCGCCGAAGTGGTGCTCGACTTCTTCGATCGACTCAAGAGCTGCAGCCGGGGCTACGCCTCGTTCGACTACGAGTTCGACCGCTTCCAGGCCGCGCCGCTGGTGCGGCTCGACATCCTGATCAACGACGACAAGGTGGACGCCCTATCGATCATCAGCCACCGCGACAGCGCCTACCAGCGCGGCCGCGAGCTGGTGGACAAGATGCAGGAGCTGATCCCGCGGCAGATGTTCGAGGTGGCGATCCAGGCCGCGATCGGCGCGCACGTGATCGCCCGCTCCACCGTCAAGGCGCTGCGCAAGAACGTGATCGCCAAGTGCTACGGCGGCGACATCAGCCGCAAGCGCAAGCTCCTCGAGAAGCAGAAGGAGGGCAAGAAGCGCATGAAGCAGCTCGGGCAGGTCGAGATTCCGCAGGAAGCGTTCCTCGCGGTGCTGCAGGTGGGGCGCAAGGACTGACCCCAAGGCCCTCCGGGGTGTGACGCAAGGCATTGATGGGGCGCGTGAATTGCACAATACTCGCGCAGCCCGCTTGAGGTGACTCTTGATCTTCGACTTCTCGTTCGTGCTGGTGATCGCCACGCTCGTGACCGGCCTGGTCTGGGCGGCGGATGCCTGGTATTTCAAGCCGCGGCGCCTCGCCCGGGCCGGGTCCGGCGCGCTGCCGGGCGAGCCGGTGCTGGTCGAGTACTCGCGCTCGTTCTTCCCGATCATCCTGATCGTGCTCGTGATCCGCTCGTTCCTGTTCGAGCCGTTCCGCATCCCCTCGGACTCGATGATGCCGACCCTGCTCGACGGCGACTTCATCTTCGTGAACAAGTTCACCTACGGACTGCGCCTGCCGGTCGCCAACACCGAGGTGGTCGGGCTCGGCTCGCCGCAGCGCGGCGACGTGGTCGTGTTCCGCCTGCCGTCGGATCCCTCGACCAACTACATCAAGCGGCTGGTGGGCCTGCCGGGCGACCATGTCGTGGTGCGAGAGAAGCGCGTCTACATCAATGGCCAGCCACAGGCGCTCACGCTCGACGGCCTCTACGAGGGCTTCGGGCACACGGGTGCGCAGGTGGCGCTGGAGCAACTCGGCGACGCGCCCCACCGGGTGCTCTACATTCCCGGGCGGCCCTCCTACGATTTCGACGGGGTCGTGCCCCCGGGGCACTACTTCATGATGGGCGACAACCGCGACAACAGCCGCGACAGCCGCTTCCCCGAGGTCGGCTTCGTGCCCGAGGACCTCATCGTGGGCCGGGCCGTGCGGATCTGGCTGAACTGGAACCTTCCCAACGCGCCCATCTGGAGCCGCATCGGCGGCGCCATCCACTGAGCAGCCACCGGAGTCCTGCATGAAACAGCGTCAGCGCGGTGCGACCTTCCTCGGGATGGTCACCATCCTCCTCATCCTCGGTGCCGGCCTGTACGGGGCGATCCGCCTCGTGCCCGTCTACCTCGACTACACCAAGGTGGCACGCGCGCTCGAGCAGGTGCGCGACGAGCACGCCGCGATCGACTCCAATCCCCAGCTCATCCGCAACTCGCTGGAGCGGCGCTGGGACGTGGAGGACATCAAGGGGATCGGCTGGAAGGAAGTCGTGATCAAGAAGACCAACGAAGGGTACGACGTGAGCGCGGCCTATGAGGTCGAGCAGCCGTTCGTCGCGAACGTCTTCCTGCTCGCGAAGTTCGACAAAACCGTCACCGTGCAGCAGTGAGCCGGGCTTGCTGACCGCCGGCGAATGGGCCCGGGCGCGGCTCGGTTACGAGTTCCGAGACCCGGAGCTGCTCGAGGCGGCGCTGACCCACCGCAGCGCCGGCCGGCGCAACTACGAGCGGCTCGAGTTCGTGGGGGACGCCGTGCTCAACTTCGCCGTCGCCGCGCTGCTGTTCCGTGCCTGCCCGGATGCCGACGAGGGCGAGCTCAGCCGCTACCGGGCGGCGCTGGTGAGCGGCAGCTCGCTGGCCGAGGTCGCCGCGGAACTGCGACTCGGCGAGCAGCTGCGGCTCGGCGGCGGGGAGATGAAGAGCGGCGGGCACCGTCGCAGCTCGATCCTCGCCGACGCACTCGAGGCGCTGTTCGGAGCGGTGTACGTGGACGGCGGAATCGCTGCGGCCATCGCGGTCGTCGAGTCTCTGTTCGCGGTCCGGGTCGGCGCATTACCGCAGGCCCAGGAACTCAAGGACCCGAAGACGCGCCTGCAGGAGCAGTTGCAGGCGCGCGGCCTGCCCCTGCCGGCCTACGCGGTGGAGGCGGTGAGCGGCGAGCCGCACGAGCAGTGGTTCGTCGCCCGCTGCGAGGTCGAGGCGCTCGAGCTGCAGGCGCTCGGCGAGGGCTCGAGCCGCCGCCGCGCGGAACAGGAAGCCGCGCGGCAGTTGCTCGAGACGCTGTCCCGGCCGGTGGGCGTGCCATGAGCGGGCCCGGGGTCGCGGAAGGCGAGGGCGCAGTGACGGGCGGCGGCCGCTGCGGGATTGCCGCGCTGGTCGGCCGGCCGAACGTCGGCAAGTCGACGCTGTTGAACGCGCTGCTCGGCCGCAAGATCAGCATCGTGAGCCCGAAGCCGCAGACGACCCGAACGCGCATCCACGGGGTGCTGACCCGGCCGGGCCTGCAGATCGTGTTCGCCGACCTGCCCGGCATCCACTCGAAGCAGCCGCGCGCGATCAATCGCTACATGAACCGCACCGCGCTCGCCTCGCTCGCCGACGCCGACGTCAACCTGTTCCTCATCGAGGCGCTGCGCTGGACCGAGGAGGACGAGCGGGCGCTCGAGGAGCTGCGCCGCGCCGGCCGCCCGATCATCCTCGTGATCAACAAGGTGGACCGCGCCCATCCGAAGCAGCGCCTGCTCCCGTTCATCGCCGAGGTCGCGGCGCGGGCGGAGTTCGCCGAGGTCCTGCCGCTGTCGGCACTCAAGCACAAGAACCTCGAGCGCCTGCCCGAGGTGATCGCTCGCTACCTGCCCGAGTCGCCGCAGCTGTATCCGCCCGACCAGCTCACCGACGCCAGCGACCGCTTCATGGCGGCCGAGATCATCCGCGAGAAGCTGACGCGCCGCCTGCAGGAGGAACTGCCCTACGGCCTGTTCGTCGAGGTGGAGGGCATGGGCGAGGCCGAGGACGAGCGGGACAAGCTGGTCATCCAGGCGGTGATCTGGGTGGAGCGCACCGGCCAGAAGGCGATCGTCATCGGCAAGGGCGGCGAACTGCTGAAGGAGGTCGGGCGCGCCGCGCGACTCGAGCTCCGTGATCACTTCGGCCGTCCCGTGCACCTCGAGCTCTGGGTCAAGGTGCGCGAGGGCTGGTCGGACGACGAAAGCCTGCTGCGTCGCTTCGGGTTCGAGACGTGACGGCCGCGGCGCGACGGGTGCAGCTCGAGCCTGCGTTCCTGCTGCACCACTACCCGTTTCGCGAATCGAGCCGCATTCTGGAGCTATTCACCCGGGCCCACGGCCGCGTGTCGCTGTTCGCGCGCGCCGCGCGCCGCGGCGGCTCGGCGCTGCCGGCCGCGCTGCAGCCGTTCGCCGAGGTCCTGGTGTCGTGGAGCGCACGCGGCGAGGCGGGCCAGCTGACCGGCGCGGAGACCGTCCGCCCGCCGGCCTTTCTCTCGGGCGACCGCCTGATGAGCGGCTTCTACGTCAACGAGCTGCTGCTCAAGCTGCTGCCCCGGCAGGATCCGCACCCGCAGCTCTACGAGGCCTACGAGCGCCTCGTCGCCGGCCTGCAGGACGCCGCGGTCGACCCAGCGCGCGCCCTGCGCCTGTTCGAGAAGCGACTGCTCGTGGAGCTCGGCTGGGGACTCGATCTCGCGCAGGATGCGGGCAGCGGCGAGCCCATCGAGCCCGGGCGCGCCTATCGCTACCGTGTCGACGGGGGCGCCGAGGCCGTGCACGGCGTGGCCGAGGGGGCGATGATCTTCGCGGGCACCTCGCTGCTGTCGCTCGCCCGCGAGGAACTCGCCGACCCGCAGAGCCTCGCCGATGCGCGCCGGCTGCTGCGCGCCGCCATCGAGCAGTGTCTCGACGGCCGACCGCTGCGCACGCGCGAGGTCATGCGCGCGATGCGCGCCCACGGTGCACCCGGACCCGGAGGCTGAAACGTGCTGACCCATCCGCTGCGACTCGGCGTCAACATCGACCACGTGGCCACGCTGCGCCAGGTGCGCCGCGCGAGCTACCCCGACCCGCTGCTCGCCGCGCTGATCGCGGAGCAGTCGGGCGCGGACAGCATCACGCTGCACCTGCGCGAGGACCGTCGTCACATCCAGGACCACGACGTCGAGCGCATGCGCCAGGCGCTGCAGACGCGCATGAACCTCGAGATGGCGGCGACCGACGGCATGATCGCCATCGCGCGCCGAATCCGCCCGCAGGACTGCTGCCTCGTGCCCGAGCGACGCGAGGAGCTCACCACGGAAGGCGGTCTCGACGTCGTCGCTCAGCTCGACCGGCTGCGGGACGCCTGCGCGTCGCTGCGCGAGGCGGGCAGCCGCGTGTCGCTGTTCGTCGATCCCGAGCCCGCGCAGCTCGAGGCCGCGTTCGAAGCCGGCGCGCCCGTGGTCGAGCTGCACACTGGCGCCTACGCCGAGGCCGCCGGCGAGCGCCAGGCGCTCGAGCTGTCGCGGCTGCTCGAGGCGGCGCGATTCGGCTCGCGCATCGGCCTCACCGTGCACGCCGGTCACGGCCTGCACTACCACAACGTGCAGCCGGTCGCGGCCATCGCCGAGATCGTCGAGCTCAACATCGGCCACGCCATCGTGGCGCGCGCCGTCGTGGACGGCATGGCTGCAGCGGTGCGGGGCATGAAGGACCTCATGACCGCCGCGCGCCACGGCCTCGCCACCGGCGGCTGAAGGCGCGGCGTGATCTTCGGCATCGGCACCGACGTCGTGCAGCTCGCCCGCATCGAGGAGGTGTTCGCCCGCCACGGCGAGCACTTCGTGCGCCGGCTGCTGATGCCGCAGGAGGAGGAGGCCTTCCGCCGCTACAAGCGGCCGGTGCGCTTCCTCGCCATGCGCTTTGCCGCCAAGGAGGCGATCGTCAAGGCGCTCGGCACCGGCTTTGCGCACGGCATCTGGATCCGCGACGTCGGCATCGCGCCGAACGCCTGGGGCCGACCGGAGCCGATCTGGTCCGAGCGCGGCCGGGCCCTGCGCGACCGCCTCGGCGCGGGCGAGGGCCACGTCACCCTCACCGACGAGGCGGGGCTCGTCGTGGCCGTCGCCGTGCTCATGCGCAAGGAGTCCCAGTGACCATCAGCAACGTCTTCGCCTTCGACATCGAGACCGTGCCCGACGTCGAGTTCGGGCGCCGCCTGCACGGCCTCGAGGGCCTCACCGACAAGCAGGTGGGCTACGTCATGCAGACCCGCCAGCGCGAGCAGACGGGCTCGGAGTTCCTCTCGCTCGAGCAGCACCGGGTGGTGGCCATCTCGGTCGCCATGCGCACGCGCGACGGGTTCAAGGCCTGGAGCCTCGGCGAGGTCGACTGCGCCCGAGTCCGAGCTGGTGCGGCGCTTCTTCGAGGGCATCGAGCGCTTCAGTCCGACGCTCGTGAGCTGGAACGGCAGCGGCTTCGACCTGCCGGTGCTGCACTACCGCGCGCTGCGCCACGGCGTGCAGGCGCACCGCTACTGGGAGATGGGCGAGGAGGACCAGTCGTTCCGCTGGAACAACTACATCAGCCGTTTCCACTGGCGCCACGTCGACCTCATGGACGTCCTCTCGGGCTTCCAGGGTCGCGGTCGCGTCGGCCTCGACAAGATGGCGCAGCTGCTCGGACTGCCGGGCAAGCTCGGGATGTCGGGGGAGCTCGTCTGGGACGCATTCCTCGAGGGACGCATCGAGGACATCCGCAACTACTGCGAGACGGACGTCATCAACACCTACCTCGTGTACCTGCGATTCGAGCTGCTGCGCGGCCGGCTCACGCCGGAGGAGCACGAGCGCGAGTGCTCCCTGGTGCGCGACTGGCTCGGCGGTGCGGCGCGGCCGCACCTCGCCGAGTTCCTCGATGCCTGGACGGCCGGGGGCGGATGAAGCGCATCAGCGCGGCGCCGGAGGAGGCCGACGTCGTCGACCTCTCGCACGAAGCCGACGGCGTCGTGCGCATCGACGGCAAGGCCGTGTTCGTCGCGGGCGCGCTGCCGGGCGAGCGGGTGGTATTGAGGCGCGTTCGTCGCCATCGCAACTTCGACGAGGCCGTGCTCGAGTCGGTGCTCGTGGCGAGCCCCGACCGCGTGGCCGCGCCGTGCCCGCACTACGGCACCTGCGGCGGCTGCGCGCTGCAGCATCTCGAACCGGCGGCCCAGCTCGCCTTCAAGCAGTCGCAGCTCCTCGAAAACCTGGCGCGCCTCGGCGATGTCGAGCCCGCGCGCCTGCTCGAGCCGTTGACCGGCCCGGTATGGGGCTACCGTCGGCGGGCGCGCCTCGGCATCAAGTACGTCACACGCAAGGGGCGGGTGGTGGTGGGCTTCCGGGAGCGCGCGGCACCCTACGTCGCCGACCTGCACGAGTGCCGCATCCTCGCCCCGCCGCTCGACCGGCTGATCGATCCGCTGGCCGAACTCGTGGGCGGGCTGTCGATCGCGGCGCGCTTGCCGCAGGCGGAGGTGGCGGCGGCCGACAACGGCTGCGCCGTCGTGCTGCGCGTGCTCGATCCGCCCACGGCGGCCGATCTCGATCGACTGCGCGACTTCGAGCGCAGCCAGGGCGTGCGGCTCTACCTGCAACCCGGTGGCCCGGCCACCGTGGCGCCGCTGACGCCGGGCCACGCGCCGCTGCACTACCGCCTCGACGCCTTCGACGTCACCCTGGAGTTCGAGCCGACCGACTTCATCCAGGTGAATGCGCGGCTGAACCAGTCGATGGTCGCGCGTGCGGTTGAGCAGCTCGATCCGCAGCCTGGCGATCGGGTGCTCGACCTCTTCTGCGGGATCGGCAACTTCTCGCTGCCGCTGGCGCGCCGGGCGGCCGAGGTGGTGGGCGTGGAGGGCGAAGCCGTGCTCGTCGCCCGCGCGGCCGACAACGCCCGCCGTCAGGCGATCGGCAACGCCAGCTTCGTGGCCGCCGACCTCGCCGCACTGGTGGCCGACGCTCCGTGGACCATGCGTCGCTTCGACCGCGTCCTGCTCGATCCGCCGCGCGCCGGCGCGCGCGAGGTCCTGCCGGTGGTGGGCCGCTGCGGCGCGGGGCGCGTCGTGTATATTTCCTGCCATTCGGGCAGCCTCGCCCGGGACGCAGGCCTCCTCGTGCGCGAGCACGGGTTCAGGCTGGTCGCCGCCGGCGTCATGGACATGTTCCCGCACACGACCCACGTCGAAGCAATGGCCGTCTTCGAGCGCTGACAGATGCCCCTCGAAATCGAGCGCAAGTTCCTGGTCGAGAGCGACGCCTGGCGGGCGGACGCCCGCCGTCGCGAGTACTTTGCCCAGGGCTACCTCGCGGCCAGCGAGCGCTGCTCGGTGCGGGTGCGCGTGGGTGAAGCGCACGCCTGGCTCAATCTCAAGGGTCGCATGCACGGCGCGACTCGCCTCGAGTACGAGTACGAGATACCGGTCGACGAGGCGAACGAGATGCTCGAGGAGATCTGCGCCCTCGGGCGCGTCGAGAAGTGGCGGCACTGGGTGCCCCACGCCGGTCACGAGTGGGAGGTGGACGAGTTCCTGGGCGAGAACGCGGGGCTCGTCGTCGCGGAGCTCGAGCTCGAGGACGAGACCGAGCCGTTCGCGCGCCCGCCGTGGCTCGGGCTCGAAGTGACCGCGGACGCTCGCTATCTCAACACGAACCTCGCGCGCCAGCCGTGGCGCTCGTGGCCCGCGGCGGGAGCGGCGCGATGACGCTCGGCCCGCTGATGGTCGACGTCGCAGGCACCGAGCTCACCGCGGAAGACCGGCGCGTGCTCGCGCAGCCCCTGGTGGGTTCGGTAATCCTCTTCAGCCGCAACTACGAGAGCGTCGGCCAGCTCGAGTCGCTGGTGCGCGAGATCCGCGCCGTCCGCAGCCCGCCGTTGCTCGTGACGGTGGACCACGAGGGCGGGCGCGTGCAGCGCTTCCGCGAGGGCTTCACCGTGCTGCCGCCGCAGCGCGCGATCGGGCGGCTGTACGACGTCGACGCCGAGGCCGGCCGCCGCCTCGCCTGGCAGTGCGGCTGGCTGCTCGCCGCCGAGCTGCGCGCCGTCGGCATCGACATGAGCTTCGCGCCCTGCGTGGATCTCGACTACGGAGTGAGCGAGGTGATCGGCGACCGTGCCTACCACGCCAGCCCCGAGGTAGTCGCTCGACTCGCCGTCTCCTGCATGCAGGGCATGCGGGCCGCCGGGATGGCCGCCACCGCCAAGCACTTTCCCGGGCACGGCGCGGTCGTCGCCGATTCGCACAAGAGCCTGCCCGTGGACCGCCGGCCGCTCGCGGAGCTGGCGGGCGACCTGCTGCCCTACCAGCGGCTCATCGCCAACGGCCTGTCCTCGATCATGGTCGCCCACGTGCTCTTCCCCGAATTGGACGAGGCGCCCGCCGGCTTCTCGCGACGCTGGATCCAGCAGGAGCTGCGCTGGAACCTCGGCTTCACCGGCGCCGTGTTCTCCGACGACCTGAGCATGGGCGGCGCGGCGTTCGTGGGAACGCTGCCGGAGCGGGCCCGGCGCGCGCTCGCCGCAGGCTGCGACGTGCTGTCCGTCTGCAACGACCGTGAAGCGACGCTCGCGGTGCTGGATGAACTCGCGGGCGAGTCCGACCCGCTCAGCCAGGTTCGCCTTGCACGCCTGCACGGACGGCCGATGCCGGATCGACTCGCCTTGCAGCAGCACCCGCGCTGGCTCGAGTGCCGCGCCGCGGTGGACCACTGCCGGGACGCGCCACAACTCAGACTCGACGCGTAGGGAGAACCGAGATCATGACCACGTCCGATCCGGCACTGCTGGCCGAAGTCCTGCGCCATGCGCTCGACGGCGTGGCGGTGGTGGACGGCGGCAACGGTGCGCCCCGCATCGTGTACGCCAATGCCACGCTCGGCGGCCTGCTGCGACGGGCCGAGGAATGGCCGGTGGGTCACACGCTCGAGGACATCGAGATCGAGGCGCCGGCCGATCCCAACGCCACGAACGTCGGCATCGGCCAGCGGGTGCGCCTGCGGCGCGCCGACGGCACGACGGTCGAGTGTGAACGCTGGGCGATGCTGCTGGCCGACGGAAAGATGGCGCTCCACTACCGGCCGCTGCCCCGCAGCGCGCCCGGAGCGCTCGCCGCAGCCGTCGATCGCTCGAGCGGCCTGAGCACGCCCGAGCACCTGCTCGAGGTGCTGCGCCGCGACTGGTCGATCGCCCAGCGCGACTTCCGCACGATCACCATCATGCACATCGACGTGGACGGTTGCCGCGACTACCACGACGTCTTCGGTCGTGGCGCCACGGACAACATGCTGCGCCAGGTCGGTCGCACCATCGCTTCCGCGATGCGCCGCACCAGCGACATCGTCGCCCATCTTGCGAACGACGAGTTCCTGCTGCTCGGCGTCTCGATGGAAGAGGGCAAGGCTCGCGATCACGCCGAGCACATCGTGGGGCGTGTGCGCGCGCTGGCGATTCACCACCCGAGGTCGCGGACCGGGCGTTATCTCACCGTGTGCGTGGGTGTCGTCACGGTGGTGCCGCCGAGCGACCAGCCCATGGAAGTGCTGCTCGATGCGGCCCGGCGGGCGCTGGGCCAGGGCAAGGAGCGCGGTGGGAACTGTGTGGTGGCGGGTGAGCTGGGCTGAATGCCGTCCGATCGAGTTGATGCTTGATGCGGCATTTCCTCGGAAGCGAATGACGCGGCATGACTCAGCGCCGACTTGAAGGGGCAGGGCTGCTCAGCGTCCGCTGGATTGATGCCGAGCATCTCTTGGGCCTGGACCTTGCGATTGCGGTGGGTGGAGGCATCAGCTCGAGCATTGGTTGATTGGGCTTGGGAAGCGGACGCTAGTGCACGGGTAGAATCGGCCAGGAGCAGACTTCCTCATGGACGGCGACACCGGTGAACAGTGCGCGACGGAGCTAGTCGAAGCGACTTACTTCAACAAGTACCCGCGTTCCGCGTAATTGAAATCCGTCAGCTGACAGTCGCGTGCCTCGTCGTAGTTGTAATAGGCGCGAACCTCGGCAATCAGGCCATTCCGCATGACATACCATTCGGTGCCGCGAAACATTCTGCGATCACCGCCACCACTCGGCCTGTATGCACAGCTCCATTCGCTGACAACCTCGCCGCCTGCCTCGATGATGTGATCAATCCGCCAAACTGGATCGAACAGCCGCTTGAACTTGCTCCAATATCGCGCGAGGTGCTCAGCGCCGTGAATTGCCCGGTGAACGGGCGGCAGGAAGTAGTGAACGATGTCGGTATCCATGGTCACCATCAGTTCACGGATATCGCCCGTGTTGCAAGCATCGAAGTACGTCAGCACCGTTTGGGAATCAGCGCCTTGCATGCTCTCCCCCCTTGACCATGTGCGTTTCTCTATTCGCCACCTTCGGCCTGGATGCAGCGTACTCCAAGCTGCCTCGAATCGACACGGGTCGGGGCTGACTGGCGTAACAGCGACTGATCGCGATGTCCGCTTGGGGTCGCGAGTTGCCGCAGACCGACCGCTTTCCAATCGCCCCGCTGGGCTCATGCTCATGCGGGTTCGGTTTTGATCACCTGCTCGATCCATCGCTGCTTGCGGCCGCGCGAGCCTGCTCGAGCAAGCCGTCGAGCGTATCCCGGTCGAACAGCTGACCGCGCATGACGACCGCGCGGATCTTGCGCGTGCTGGCAATGTCGATCCGAGGGTCTGCGTTGAGCAACACCAGGTCGGCCACCTCTCCGGCAGCAATGGCGCGTCCGGATCGGGCGCGCTTCGCGTACTGCAGAGGCCGCAGCGTGGCCGCCTGCAGTGCCTCCAGCGGGCTGAGCCCGGCTTCCACGAACAGGGCCATCTCGTCGTGCACGCTGGAACCAGCGAACACCCATGGCTCGCTGCTGGTATCGGTGCCGACCATCAACCGCACGCCCGCATCCTGCATCGGGCGAAGTGCCGCGAGCTGTCGTCGATAGATCGCAGCCCCCGCGGCCAGGCTCGCCGTGTCACTGTCCTCCGTCGCTGCCATCCAGTCCGAAAGCAGGGCCGGGGTCGTCTCCGCAGCCCGGGCCGCTGTCAGTCGGCGTGCTTCGTCGGGAAGGACGAAGCCGCGCAGCTGCACCAACGTTGGGACCTGCCAGACCCCGAGTTCTGCGAACATCTCGAAGAGTGTCCGGCACCTGTCGACGTCATAGCCTTGGAGCAATCTCTCGAGCGCTGGGTCCAACAGCAGTTCCATGCTGTCCGCCGCCGACGGGTTTGCCGCAACCCTCGCATGTACATGGTCCAGTGCGCCGGGAACACAGGACTCCACGACGAGTGTCAGGTGATCGATCAGGTCGTGGCCTGCGGCCGCAACTTCTGCAGGAGACATCCCGAGCGGAACATGACCTTCGATACGCAAGCCTTCGCGGTCGGCCGCGCGCGCGAGCGCATGGTATGTTTCCGGCGGCAGGCGATCGTAGGTCTTGATGAAGTCGAATCCGGAGCGCTTCATGAGACTCGCGATGTCGTCGGCGGCTGCGTCGTCTTCCACAACGAGTCCAAACGACAGGACGGGAGTCGGTCCGTCGAGCGGCGGGCTGCCCCAGACTACGGTGGGGGCCACCGGGTCTCGAGAGTCGGCGGTCATCGGCCCGAGTGCAGACGCGAGATGGGTGCCTGCGTCCCGAACGCCGGTGACACCGTGCGCAATGAAAAGCGGATAGTGGTAAGTCCAGCGTCGCTGCCGGTGCGAATGCACGTGCATGTCCCAGAAGCCCGGTAGCAGGAATCTGCCGACGCCATCGACAACGGTCGCGCCAGGCGGCACTTGGGTGCGTTCGGCGTCATCCACATGAAGAATGCGACCGTCCTCGACAACCACGGTCTGGTCGGATCGCGAGCGGCCGTCCTCGACGTCGATGACCGTCACGTTCGTGACTGCCAGCGTCCCGGCACCATGGGAGATACCGGCCGTGAGCAGCGCCGCAACGATCAGAGCCGTGATTCGCATGACGCGAGCTTATTACAGTGTCGGTGCCACTCGCACGTGGCTTCCGGTGGTTGGATCAGGATCGGGTTGCCCGCCGCACGTGAGCCACACGCCGCGAGGCTGCGTGCCGTGACGTTCTTATGTGCTGCGGCCATGGTCGGAACTGACCTTGATTCGACAACGCGGATTGTGGAGAGCCCTGGTGATCAGCCGATGCAGCGTGCCAGCGCACCCAGCATCCGATCCGCCGCATCGAACCGCTTCTCCGGCTCGTCGTGCTGTCCGGTGAAGCGCAGCTTGCTCGGCCCGTCGAAGCGCATCGCGCGGCCACTGCGCTGCACCAGCAGGATCAGCGCACCCGGATCGATCGGTGTGGACGCGGCGAACGTCACCGAGCCGCCGGCGGGCGAGACGTCCAGCCGTTCGATCTCGAGTCGCGCGGCCGCGGTGCGCAGCCGCGCGATCCTGAACAGGTTCTTCGCTGGCTCCGGCAGCAGGCCGAACCGGTCCACGGTCTCCGCCTGCAGGTCGTCGAGCTCGGTCTCCGTCCCGGCCGCGGAGATGCGCTTGTAGAGCACCAGCCGCGCATGGACGTCGGGGAGGTAGGCCTCCGGCAGCAGTGACGGGACGTGCAGGTCGAGCTCAGGGCCGTGGTGCAGCGGCCGCTCGAGCTCGGGCGACTTGCCGGCGCGCAGCGCAGCCACCGCGCGCTCGAGCAGCTCCATGTACAGCGCGAAGCCGATCTCCTGGATCTGGCCGCTCTGGCCCTCGCCGAGCAGCTCGCCCGCGCCGCGGATCTCGAGGTCGTGGGTGGCGAGCACGAAGCCGGCGCCGAGGTCCTCGAGCGACTCGATGGCCTCGAGGCGCTTCTTCGCATCGGACGTCATGGCGTTCTTCGGCGGCGTGATCAGGTACGCATAGGCCTGGTGGTGCGAGCGACCCACGCGGCCGCGCAGCTGGTGCAGCTGCGCGAGCCCGAAGCGGTCGGCGCGGTCGACGACGATCGTGTTCGCGGTCGGCACGTCGATGCCGCTCTCGATGATGGTCGTGCACAGCAGCAGGTTGGCGCGGCGATGGTAGAAGTCCAGCATGACCTGCTCGAGGTCGCGCTCGCGCATCTGGCCGTGGCCGATGACCACGCGCGCCTCCGGCACCAGCTCGGCGAGCTGCTGCGACATCGCCTCGATGGTCTCGACTGCGTTGTGCACGAAGTACACCTGCCCGCCGCGGCGCAGCTCGCGCAGGCAGGCCTCGCGCACCACGGTCGCGTTCCACTCCGACACGAACGTCTTGATCGACAGCCGCGCCGCCGGCGCCGTGGTGATGAGCGAGAGGTCGCGCAGTCCGCCGAGCGCCATGTTCAGCGTACGGGGTATCGGTGTCGCGGTGAGCGTCAGCACGTCCACCTCGGCACGTAGCGCCTTGAGCCGCTCCTTGTCGCGCACGCCGAAGCGGTGCTCCTCGTCGACGATCAGGAGCCCGAGGTCCTTGAAGCGCACGCCGCTCTGCAGCAGCTTGTGCGTACCGATGACGATGTCCACCTTGCCGTCCGCAAGGCCTGCGAGCACGCCCTTCGCCTGCGCGTCGCCGCGGAATCGCGACAGCAGCTCGACCTTGATCGGCCAGTCCGCGAACCGGTCTGCGAAGGTCTGGTAGTGCTGCTGGGCCAGCAGGGTGGTCGGGACCAGCACCGCCACCTGCCGTCCGCCCTGCACCGCGACGAAGGCGGCGCGCAGCGCCACCTCGGTCTTGCCGAAACCGACGTCGCCACAGACCACGCGATCCATGGGCCGCGGCGATCGCAGGTCGTCGATCACCTGCTCGATGGCCGCCGCCTGGTCGGCGGTCTCCTCGAAGGGGAAGCCCGCCTCGAAGGCGTGCAGCTGTTGCTCGTCCACCGCGAAGGCATGCCCGGGGCGCGTGGCGCGCCGTGAATACACGTCGAGCAGTTCCGCTGCCGCGTCGCGGATCTTCACCGCGGCCTTGGCGCGCGCCTTCGACCACTGCTCGCTTCCCAGCTTGTGCAGCGGCGCCGTCTCGGCCGGTGCCCCGGTGTAGCGGCTGATGCGCTCGAGCGCCTGCACCGGAACGTAGAGCTTGTCGCCCTCGGCGTACTCGAGCACCAGGAACTCGGCGGGCAGGCCGCCCGCGTCCATGGTGGTCAGCCCGAGGTAGCGACCGACGCCATAGTCCTCGTGCACCACCGGCGCGCCGGGGCGCAGGTCGGCGAGCTGCTGGATGATGCGGGCGGGGTCGCGGTCCGAGCGCCGCCGTCGCCGCTCCTGGCGCGCGCGGTCGCCGAACAGTTGCTCCTCGGCATACAGGGTGACGGGTGGGTCGGCGAGCACCGCACCCGAGGCGAGCGGGGCGACCGTGATGGCCACAGGCGCATCGCCGGCGAGGAACTCGTGCCAGCCCGCGACGATGCGCGGCTCGACGCCGAACGGGCGCAGCAGGTCGAACAGCAACTCGCGGCGACCGGGCGATTCCGCCGCCAGCAGCACGCGTCCCGGATGCGCGGCGAGCCGCTCGGCGAACGCGCGGATCGTCTCCTCGCGTCTCGCATCGAGGCGCGAGGCCGGCGCCTCGGTCGTGCCGAGATCCACCACCTCGACGCCGGCTGCCGCGTCGCCCGCGGCGGCGGCGCCGAGCAGCAACTGGTTGCGCGCGCCCGCGGCCGCCATCCATTCCGCCGGCGGCAGGCAAAGCTCGGCCGGCGCGAGCACCGGGTGCTCGATGTCGTAGCCGCGTTCCTCGTGGCGTGTCTCGACGGTGCGCCAGGCCTCGGCCACCCCGGCCTCGTGGTCGGTCGCGAGCGCGACCACCGCCGTGTCGGGCAGGTAGTCGAACAGGCTCGCGGTCGTCTCGAAGAACAGCGGCAGGTAGTACTCGATGCCCGCCGGCGCGAGGCCTTCGCCGACGTCGCGGTACACGGGCATACGGGTGAGGTCGCCCTCGAAGCGCGTGCGGTAGCGGCGGCGGAAGTCGCGGATCGAATCGGGCGCGAGGCTGAACTCGCGCGCCGGCAGCAGCTCGAGTCGCGTGAGCCGCTCGTTCGAGCGCTGGGTGTCCGCGTCGAAGCTGCGGATGCTGTCCACCTCGCGGTCGAACAGGTCGATGCGCAGCGGGGCCTCGCTGCCCATGGGGAATACGTCGAACAGCGAGCCGCGGATGGCGAACTCGCCGGGTGCCGCCACCTGCGGCACGCTGGTGTAGCCGGCCGCCGTCAGCCGGCCACGAAACGCCTCCAGGTCGAGTTCCGCCCCCACCTCGAGCACGAAGGCGTGGCCGTCCACGAAGCTGCGGGGCGGGAGCCGCTGCAGCGACGTGGGCAGGTCCGTGACGACGATGCCGGTCGCGAGGCCGGGCAGGCGCGACAGCGTGCGCAGGCGCTGGGAGATGATGTCCGGGTGCGGCGAGAACTGGTCGTAGGGCAGGGTCTCGTAGTCGGGGAAGGCGAGTACCGGCAGCGACGACGGCGCAAAAAAGCGCAGCTCGTCCTCGAGGCGTGCGACCTCGGCGGCATTGCGGGCGATCACGAGCAGGGGCCGTTCGAGGCGCTGCGCCGCCCGGGCGAGGTAGAGGCCCGTGGCGGCCCCTGCGAGGCCTTGCCAGCGCACCCGCGATCGCTTGTCCGTCGGCAGGATCAGGTCGTCAGACATTATGTTAAACAATAATTTATGAGTAGATCCAAGGATCTACTCGAGGTTCGAGGGCTGGGTTAGGAAGGCGTCGGGTCAGGGTGCGGCAGGCGCCGGACGGCGGGCTACCGCATGGACGACGTGGGAGTACTCGAAGAACACTACAAACGACGGGTACACCCAGCGGGTGATCGGCGGCTGCCCGACCGCGGGATACCGTTCGGCCGGCGCGCCGAAGCGGGCCTCGACCTCGCCCATGCTGGTGCCACGGCTCGGCGTCCCGACCGCGGCTCGGGCCGCCGCAGGTTCGACCATCTGCAGTTCCTGGGCATGCGACGACACGTACCCGAGTCCGCAGGCGATTCCGATCGCCGCCAAGACGGCATTGCGCATGATTCCGGTCTCCGGCAGGAAAGGCGGCGCGATATTAGCACCGGGAGAATGATCGCAGACGTGACGTGCCGCCGGGTTTGGGGCGCCCGTCCCGGCTGGCGCACGCCGAGTCCGGCGATTCGATGCGCTTGCCGCGGGACGTGCAATGGAACCCGGTGGCGGGTAGCCTTGCCGCCTTTCGCGCGCCCGTGCGAGCCCCTGACGGGTCCCGATGTTCCATCCGCTACCCATCTTCGTCGGCCTTCGCTACGTCTGGACCCGGCGGCAGGGATTCTTCGTCTCTTTCATCTCGTGGGTCTCCCTGCTGGGCGTGGCCGTCGGGGTGACGGCGCTGATTACCATCATCTCGGTGATGAACGGCTTCGAGGGCGAGCTTCGCAGCCGGCTCGTGGCCCTCACCGCCCACGCGACACTCGAGGCGCCTCCTGCGGCCGGAACGGACTGGAACGCCGTCGCAGCGCGCGTCCGCGAGGTGCCGGGCGTGTCCGGGGCCGCACCGTTCGTCGACGTCCAGGCGATGGTCGGGCGGGCCGGCCACCTGCAGCCCGTGCTGCTGCACGGCATCGATCCGGCGGTCGAGCGCGAGGTCTCGACGGTCGAGCGGCACCTCGTCGCCGGGCGGCTCGCCGAGCTCGTGCCGGGGGAGCGACGCATCGTGATCGGTCGCGTGCTCGCCTGGCAGATCGGCGCGGAGGTCGGCGACGAGCTCACGGTGATGGTGCCCGGTCGCGAGCTGCTCGAGTCGGGCGGTCGCCCGAAGCTGCAGACCTTCACGGTGTCCGGCATGTTCGAGGTGGGCTTGCAGGAGCACGACGCCTCGCTCGCGCTGGTGGCGCTCGAGGACGCCGCGGCGCTGTCCGGCCGCGCGGCGGGACCGGCCGGGCTGCGCCTGCGCTTCGACGAGGTGATGGCCGCGCCCGCGCTCGGGGCCAGGGCTGCCGCGGCGGCCGGCCCCGGCGTCGCGGTGCGCGACTGGACGCAGGAGCACGCCGCGTACTTCCGGGCCATCCGCATCGAGAAGACGATGATGAGCCTGATCCTGATGCTGGTCGTGGCGGTCGCGGCGTTCAACATCGTGGCGGCGCTCGTCATGGTCGTGAACGAGAAGCGCTCGGACATCGCGATCCTGCGCACGCTCGGGCTCGCGCGCGGCGGCGTGGTCGGCGCCTTCTTCACCCAGGGCGTCGTCATCGGCGCGATCGGCACGCTGATCGGCGTGGGTCTCGGGCTGCTCGTCGCCCTGAACGTGGGCACCATCGTGCCGGTGCTCGAGCGGATCCTCGGCTTCCACGTGATGGACCCGACCGTGTACTACATCACCGAGATTCCCTCGGAGGTGCGGACCGGGCAGGTGGCGGCGATCGGCCTCGTGGCCTTTGCGCTCACCGTGCTCGCGACGATCTACCCCGCGCTGCGCGGCGCGGCCACCGAGCCCGCCGAGGCGCTGCGGTACGAGTGATGAGCGGAGTGCCCTACGAGCTGCGGATCGGACGGCGCTACCTGCGCTCCAGCGGCAACCGCTTCCTGTCGTTCATCTCGCTCATCTCGATGCTGGGCGTGGCGATCGGCGTGGCGGTCCTGATCGTGGTGCTGTCGGTGATGAACGGCTTCGAGCGCGAGCTGCGCACGCGCATCCTGAGCGTGACCTCGCACGCCACGGTGACGGGCTTCAACGGCGCGCTCGAGGACTGGCGGGCGCTGCGCGAGCGCGCGCTCGCGCATCCCGAGGTGCAGGCTGTCGCGCCCTACCTCGAAGGCGAGGCGCTCGCGATCGGCGAAGGCGCGGACGGCGCCTCCACCGCGCTCGAAGTGCGCGGCGTGGACCCCGCGCTCGAGGCCGGGGTGTCGGCGATCGGCGAACGCATGCGCAGCGGCGCGCTCACCGCGCTCGAGCCCGGCGCCTATCGCGTGCTGCTCGGCGCCGAGGTCGCGACGCGGCTCGGGGTCGCGGAGGGCGACACCGTGGTGCTCGCGATCGCGCAGGGCAACGTGACGCCGGCCGGCGTCGTGCCGCGCATGCGCCGCTTCACCGTCGGCGGGGTCTTCTACTCGGGCATGTACGAGATCGACAACGGCCTCGCGCTGGTGCACCTGGCCGACGCCGCGCGCCTGCTGCGCACCGGGTTCGACGCCAGCGGCCTGCGGCTCTCGGTGCGCGACCCGCTGCGCGCGCCGTCGGTCGCGCGCGCGGTGGCCGAGGACCTCGGCGGCGGCTTCTGGGTCGAGGACTGGACCCAGCGCCACGCGAACTTCTTCCGCTCCATCGAGCTCACCAAGCGCATGATGTTCTTCATCCTGCTGCTGGTGGTAGCGGTCGCGGCCTTCAACATCGTCTCCACGCTGGTGATGGCGGTGAAGGACAAGCAGCCCGACATCGCCATCCTGCGCACGCTCGGAGCGCGGCCGGGCAGCATCCTCGCGGTGTTCGCGACGCAGGGCACGGTGATCGGGCTGCTCGGCACGCTTGGCGGCGTGGCGCTCGGCGTCGCGCTGTCGCTCAACCTCGAGCGGCTGGTGCACGGGCTCGAGCGACTGGTGGGGACCCGCTTCATGGACGCGAGCGTGTACCTGATGAGCGACCTGCCGGCGCGCGTGCTGCCCGGCGACGTCGCGCTGATCGCGGCCACTGCGTTCGCGCTGTGCTGCCTCTCGACGCTGTATCCCGCGTGGCGGGCGGCGCGCACCCACCCGGCGAGGGCCCTGCGGCATGACTGATCCGGCCACGCTCACCTGCGAGCACGTGAGCAAGCACTTCGAGGAAGCCGATCACCGGCTCGAGGTGCTGCGGGACGTCAATCTCGTCGTTGAGCGCGGCGAGACGCTCGCGATCGTCGGCGCCTCCGGCTCGGGCAAGACCACCCTGCTGCAGATACTCGGCGGGCTCGACCTGCCGACCGGCGGCACGGTGCGGATCAAGGGACGCTCGTTCGCGGAACTCGCGGACAGCGCCCGCGGCCGACTGCGCAACGAGGCGCTCGGGTTCGTGTACCAGTTCCATCACCTGCTGCCCGAGTTCTCGGCCCTGGAGAACGTCGCGATGCCGCTCATGGTGCGGCGCCTGCCGGTTGCCGAGGCCGAGCGTGAGGCGCGCGCCATCCTCGAGCGCGTCGGCCTCGGCGCTCGACTCACGCACCGCCCGGCCCAGCTGTCCGGTGGCGAGCGGCAGCGCGCCGCGGTCGCGCGGGCGCTGGTGACGCGGCCGCAGCTGGTGCTGGCCGACGAGCCCACCGGCAACCTCGACGGCGCGAACGCGCGCGGCGTGCTCGAGCTGATGCTGGATCTCAATCGCGAGCTCGGCACCAGTCTCGTGGTCGTCACGCACGCCACGGAGATCGCCGCGCGCATGCAACGCGTGCTGGTGCTCGAGGACGGGCGGCTGGTCCAGCGCTGAATCGGCTCCTTCCCGGGAGATAAGCGCCTCGCCGCGGCGATCCGTCGCGCGCACGCTGTCCCTCGTCAGGGCGCGTGGGAGCGGCGATGGTCTGGACGGCGGTGGCCTGGCTCGCGGGCGCGTGCGCGCTGTTGCTGCAATCCGAGCTGCCGTCGCGGCATGCGGTCGCGATCGTGTGCGCCGTGGCTCTGCTCGCCGCAGCCGTGCTGCGGCGCTGGGCCGTGCTCGGTCTCGCGCTCGGGTTCGCACTTGCCTGGCAGCAGTGCGACGCACGCCTCGGTCAGCGGCTCGATCCCGCGCTCGAGGGCGTGTCGCTGCGCGTGGCGGGCCACGTCGCCTCGGTTCCGCAGACCGTCGGTGACGGCCTGCGGTTCCGCCTCGCGGTCGAACCGCAGGCCGGGGTGCCGCCACTCGTCGAACTCACTTGGTATTCGCCGCAGTGGCGGCCGCAGGCGGCCGAGCGACTCGAGCTCGAGGTTCGGCTGCGCCAGCCGCGCGGCTTCGCCAATCCCGGTGGCGGCGACTACGAGGCGCGACTGCTGCGCGAGGGACTCGGCGCCACCGGCTACGTGCGCTCGGCGACGCGGCTCGGTCGCGGCGGTCGCGACGTTGCACGGTTCCCCGTGCTGGTCACTCGCGACGCGATCTCCGGGACGATCCGCGCCGCGCTCGGCGAGCGTCCGGCCACCGGCATCGTCGCGGGCCTGTCGGTCGGACTGCAGGACGCGCTCACGACCGCGCAATGGCGTGAGCTTGCGCGCAGCGGCACCAGCCACCTGATGGCCATTTCCGGGATGCATATCGGCATGTTCGCACTGGTTGCGGGCTGGGTGGTCGCGCGCATCCAGCGCCTTAGGCAGCGCCGCGGCGCGCTGGGCACGGCGCGCGATGCCGCGGTGGTGGCAGGCAGCCTCGCCGCACTGGCCTATGCCTCGCTCGCCGGCTGGTCGGTGCCCACGCAGCGCACCGCGATCATGATTGCCATCGTCGCGCTTGCGCTGCGCGCGCGGCGCCGCGTCGGGTCCGCCGACGCGCTGGCGGCCGGCGCGATCGCCGTGCTCGCGATCGAGCCGCTGGCGCCACTTTCGGTGGGATTCTGGCTGTCGTTCGGTGCGGTCGCGTCGATCCTGCTCGTGACCAGCGGCCAGCTCGCGCGGCCGGGCGTGGCGCGCGGCTATGCGCAGTCGCAGTGGGCGGTGACCGCCGGGCTGGTGCCGGTGCTGGTCGGCAGCTTCGGCACTGTGTCGCTTGTGTCGGTCGGCGTGAACTTCCTCGCGATCCCGCTCTACACGCTGGTGGTCGTGCCGGCCGTGCTGCTCGCGACGGCGCTGGTGCTCGCAGCCCCCGCGGCGGGCAGCGTGGCGCTCGCCGGTGTCGCGTGGCTGATCGAGGCGACCTGGCCGCTCATCGCCGTGCCGGCCGCGTGGCCGTGGGCCACCTGGGGTGTCGCCGGACTCGGCCCCATTGGCTGGGCCGTCCTCGTCGCCGGTGCCGTGGCGGCGCTCGCACCCTTGCCGGCACCGGGGCGGGTGGCCGGGCTCGTGCTCGCGGTCGCCGCCTGCGGCTGGCGCGCCGCGGCGCCGGAGTGGGGCGCCGCGCACGTTGCGATGCTCGACGTGGGGCAGGGCCTGGCCGCGGTCGTCGAGACGCGCCACCACGTGCTCGTGTACGACGCGGGGCCCGCGTTCCGCAGCGGCAGCGACACGGGCGCGCTGGTGGTCGAGCCGTACCTTCGTCACCGCGGCCTGCGTCGCGTCGATGCGCTGGTGGTGAGTCACGACGATCTCGATCACGCCGGCGGCGTCGACTCCCTCGCGCGACTGATGCCGATCCGGCGGCTCATCACGAACGGACACGCCCTCGCGACGCCGGGGCCGATCGAGCATTGCCGTCGCGGCGGGCAGTGGCGCTGGGACGGCGTGAGCTTCGAGTGGCTGCATCCGGGGCCCGAGCCGCTGCCCGGGGACAACGACCGCTCGTGCGTGCTGCGGGTGCGCGTCGGATCGCACGTGCTGCTTCTCACCGGCGACATCGAGCGCTCTGCGGAGGCCGAGATCGCCGGGCAGGGGGAGCCGGGGCGGGTGGACGTGCTGACCGTGCCCCACCACGGCAGCCGCACGTCCTCCACCCAGGCGTTCGTGGACGCGACCCGCCCGCGCTGGGCGCTGGTGCCGTCCGGCCACCGCAATCGCTGGGGTTTTCCCAAGCCCGACGTCGTCGCACGCTGGGAGGCCACCGGCGCCTCGGTGGTGGTCGGCTCGGCGAGCGGCGCGGTCGAGTTCGACGTGCATCCGGATCGCCCGCTGGCGGCGCCGCGATTGCATCGCCCGGCGCAGCGACGGCTCTGGCACGATCCCTGAGCGCAGCGCGGGCAGCGGCGCCGGTCGCGGCGATGCGGTGCCATGCAGTATCATCCGCATGCGCTGGAGATACGGAGTACGGGCCAGGACATGTTCGAAATCGTGACGGCCGGCGGCATCGTGATGATGCCGATCATCCTGTGCTCCATCCTGGCCGTCGCAATCACGCTCGAGCGGCTGTGGACGTTGCGCGAGCAGCGCGTCGTGCCTGCCGAGCTCGCCGACAAGGTCTGGCAGTGGGTCGAGAACCGGGCGCTGTCCGACAAGCAGGTCGCCGCCCTGCAGCAGCACTCGCCGCTCGGTCGCGTGCTCGCCGCCGGCCTCGCCAACCGGAACCGGGACCGCGCCGTGATGCTCGAGGCGATCGAGGACGCCGGTCGCCACGTCGTGCACGACCTCGAGCGTTTCCTTAACACCCTGGGCACGATCGCCGCGATTTCGCCGCTGCTCGGTCTGCTCGGCACGGTGACTGGCATGATCCGTACGTTCAAGGCGATCACGGTGGCGGGCGTGGGAAATCCAGCGGCCATGGCCGGCGGCATCTCGGAGGCGCTGTTCACGACGGCCGCGGGCCTGCTGGTGGCCATCCCGGCGCTGGTCGCATACCGCTACCTGCGCGGGCGGGTGGACGAGCTCGTGATCCGGATGGAGAAGGAATCGATCAAGCTCGTGCAGGCGATCGACCGCGCGGGCCCGGCACCGTCGCTCGCCGTGCAGGGCGCCGCGGCGTGAACTTCCTCCCGCGGCGGGCCGAGGAGCCGGAACTCAACCTGACGCCGCTGATCGACGTCGTCCTGCTGCTGCTGATCTTCTTCATGCTCTCGACGCGCTTCATCGACGAGGGCCGCCTGCAGCTGCGCCTGCCCGAGGCGGGCGCCGAACCCGAGGCCGTCGAGGTCGAGACGATCGAGATCGAGATCACCGCGCAGGGTGATTACCAGGTCAACGGGCGCGCGCTCGTCAACAACAGTCCCGAGACGCTCGCCGCGGCGATCGCCCGTGCGGCGGGCAGCGATCGGTCCGTTCCGGTGACCATCCGCGCGGATGCACGGGCGACCCACCAGAGCGTGGTCACGGCGATGGACGTGGCCGGCCGCGCCGGCTACCGGCAGATCAACATCGCGACGGTCCACGATGGGCAAGAAGGACGCTAGCCCGGGTTCGCTCAGGATGCCGCAGGGCGCCCTGCAGACGTACCGTCGCCTGCTCGGCTACCTGCGCCCGCACCGCGGCATGTTCGCGGTCGGCGTGCTGGGCATGGTGCTGTTCGCCGCGACCGACGCCGGCTGGGCCGCCTTCGTGAAGTTCTTCCTCGACGGCACCTTCGTCGACAAGGACCCGCGCATGGTGTGGCTGGTGCCGGTGGCGCTGGTCGGCCTGTTCATCGTGCGCGGCTTCGCGGACTTCATGCAGACCTACTGTCCCGGGCACGTCGGCCGGCACATCGTGAAGACGCTGCGCGGCCAGATCTTCGACCGCTACCTCAACCTGCCGGTGACGTTCTTCGACCGCAGCTCGTCCGGCGTGCTGCTGTCGCGCCTGACGTTCAACACCGAGCAGGTCGCCACCGCCACGACCGACTCCATCACGGTGTTCATCCGCGACACGCTCGCGATCATCGGCCTCATCGGATACCTCTTCTACGTCAACCCGAAGCTGACGCTGATCAGCCTGGTCGTGGCGCCTCTCATCGCGGCGTTGATCCGCCGCATCAATTTCCTGTTCCGCCGCTACAGCAAGCGCATCCAGGCCTCGATGGGCGACGTGACGCGCGTCGCCAAGGAGGCGATCGAGGCGCCGCGCGTCGTGCGCGTGTTCAACGCCCAGGGCTACGAGGCGGAGCAGTTCGAGCAGGTGACCGAGCACAACCGCCGCTCTTACATGAAGCTCATGTTCACCAAGAGCCTGAGCAACCCCGTGGTGCAGACCATCACCGCCGTCGGCCTCGCCGCGGTGCTCTACCTCGCCACCCTGGAGGCGATCCGGGACGAGATGACAGTGGGCGAGTTCACCTCGTTCATCGCCGCACTGATCCTGGTGACCGGGCCGCTGCGCCGGCTGGTGAACGTGGCCGGCCCGCTGCAGCAGGGCATCGCGGCCGCACAGAATCTCTTCGAGGTTCTCGACCAGGCGCCCGAGCCGGCCGGCGGGACTGCGCCGATCGACCGGGCGCGAGGCGAGATCGCCTATCGCGACGTTCGTTTCACCTATCCCGGCGTCGCGGACGAGGTGCTGCACGGCATCAGCTTCGAGGCGCGCACCGGCGAGACGGTGGCGATCGTCGGGCGCTCCGGCAGCGGCAAGTCCACGATCATGAACCTGCTGCCGCGCTTCTACGACGTGACCGGCGGCACCGTGATGCTCGACGGCCTGGACGTGCGCGAGTACCCGCTGCAGCGGCTGCGCGCGCAGATGAGCCTCGTGAGCCAGGACGTGGTGCTCTTCAACGACACCATCCGCAGCAACATCGCGTTCGGTCATCCGGCCACGGACGCCGAGATCGAGGCGGCGGCGCGCGCGGCGCGGGTGCTCGAGTTCGCGGAGCAGTTGCCCGAGGGCCTCGACGCCATGGTGGGCGACCGCGGCACGCTACTCTCCGGGGGGCAGCGCCAGCGCATCGCGATCGCGCGCGCGTTGCTGCGCAACACGCCCATCCTGATCCTCGACGAGGCCACCTCGGCGCTCGATACCGGGCTCGAGCGGCAGATCCAGGAGCAGCTCGAGGCGCTCATGAAGGGGCGCACGACGCTCGTGATCGCGCACCGTCTCTCGACGGTCGAGAAGGCGGACCGCATCCTGGTGATGGACGGCGGGCGCATCGTCGAGACGGGCACCCATGAGGAGCTGCTGGCACGCAACGGCCAGTACGCTGTGCTGCACCGACTTCAGTTCAGCGAATGAGTCTCGAGGGCGCCCTGCAGCGGCTTTGGTACGGGCCGCGCTGGGTGAGCCTGCCGCTGTGGCCCCTGGGCTGGATGTTCCGCGCCGTCGTCGCCGTCCGCCGCGGTCTGTACCGCGTCGGAGTGCTGCGGGCCGAGCGGGTGGCGGTGCCCGTCGTGGTGGTCGGTAACCTGACCGTCGGCGGCACCGGCAAGACGCCGGTCGCCGCCTGGCTCGCACGGCAGCTCGGCCTGCGCGGTCACCGCGTGGGCGTGGTGCTGCGGGGCTATGGCGGGCGTACGTCGGCCGGGCCCCGCGTGGTCAGCGCCGGCAGCGACCCGGCCGAGGTCGGGGACGAAGCCGTGCTGCACGCGCTGCGCGGACCGCAGGTGGTGGTGGCCGGCGCCGATCGCGTCGCGGCCGCGCGCTGCGCGGTGGAGGCGGGCGCCGAGGTCGTGGTCTGCGACGACGGCCTGCAGCACCTGCGCCTCGCGCGCGACGTCGAGATCGCAGTCGTGGATGCGGCGCGCGGCCTCGGCAACGGGCAGCTGCTGCCATCCGGGCCGCTGCGCGAACCGGCCGGACGGCTCGAGCGCGTGGACGCCGTGGTGCTCACCGAGCGCCGGGGCGGCATTGCGCCGCGGGTGGCGCCATGGGGTCCCCTTACCGTCACGGCCCGGTTTCGGCTCGGCGATGCCGTGAACGTCTCGAGCGGCGAGCGACGACCGCTCGATGCCTTCCGCGGAATGTCCGTGCAGGCCGTGGCGGGCATCGGACACCCCGCGGCGTTCTTCGATGGCCTGCGCGCGGCCGGGCTCGGCATCGAGCCGCATGCGCTCTCCGACCACGCGGCACTCGATGCCGCCGCGCTGCCGTTCCCGCGCGAGGCGACGGTGCTGATGACCGAAAAAGATGCCGTAAAATGCCGGGCGTTCGCCGGTGCGGACTGGTGGTTCGTCGATCTCGCGGTGGACCTCGACCGGGCGGCTGCCGGCCAGCTGATCGCCCTGATCCTCGAGCGCACCGGCCTTGCCCGTGCGGGAGTAAACCTTGGATAGCAAGCTGCTCGATATCCTCGCCTGCCCCCTGTGCAAGGGACCCCTCACCTGGCACCCGGACGTGCAGCAGCTCGTCTGCCGTGCCGAGCGGCTCGCCTACTCCGTGCGCGACGGCGTGCCCGTGATGCTCGAGGAGCAGGCGCGCCCGCTCAACTCCGACGACCCCCTGCTCGCGGACTAGGCGTGGGCTTCCACGTCGTCATCCCGGCTCGCTACGCCTCGACGCGGTTGCCCGGCAAGCCGCTGCTCGACATCGGCGGCAAGACGATGATCCAGCGCGTCGTCGAGCAGGCCTGCGCGAGCGGCGCCGACGAGGTGCTGGTCGCCACCGACGACGAGCGCATCGCGGCCGCGGTGCACGACCCGCGCCGGCCGGAGCGCGTCATCGCGATCATGACCGACGTCGCACTGCCCTCCGGAACCGATCGCGTCGCGGCTGTGGCCGCAGCGCGCGGCTGGAGCGGGGATACGCTGGTGGTCAACGTGCAGGGCGACGAGCCGTTCCTGCCACCGGAGCTGGTCGTGCAGGCGGCGCAGCTGCTCGAGGGCGACCCGGCGGCACAGGTGGCGACGCTCGCGACGCCGATCGGCAGCCTCGATGAGTTCATGGATCCCAATGTCGTCAAGGTCGTCACGGCGCTGGATGGGGCGGCGCTCTATTTCAGCCGCGGGCCGGTCCCCTGGTCGCGCGACGGAGCGCCCGCCGGCCTCGCGAGCCAGCGCGAGTTCGCCGGTGCGATGCGCCATGTCGGCTTGTACGCCTACCGCGCCGACGCGTTGAGGCGCATCACTTCGCTGCCGCCCACGGCGCTCGAGCAGCGCGAGAAGCTCGAGCAGCTTCGCGCGCTGGAACACGGCATGCGCATCGTCGTGGGTGCCTGCACCGGGCGGCCCGCGCCCGGCGTGGACACCGCGGCGGACCTCGAGCGGGCGCGACAGCGGGCCGCCGTCACCGCGTGATGGGCGGCCGGAGCAGGCAACGATGAACGAAGTCATTCACATGGCGTTCGGGATCACCTTCACCCCGTGGAAGCTGGTGGGCTACCTCGGCGTGCTGTTGTTCGCCGGCCGCTGGTTCGTGCAGATGTACTACTCGCGCAAGCTGCGCCGGCCGGTGGTGCCCACGGTGTTCTGGGTGATGAGCATCTCGGGCAGCCTGCTTCTACTGTCCTACTTCATCTTCGGCAAGAACGACTCGGTCGGGATTCTCTCGAACCTTTTCCCGGCAGGCATCGCCGGCTACAACCTCTACCTCGACCTCGCCAACCGTCGCCGTCGTCACGAGGCGGATCTCACCGAAGTCTAAGCGTCCGGCGTTTCGCAGGCAGCAGGCCACCGAGCTCGGTCGCCGTGAGGGGACGCCAGCGGCCGACCGGCAGGTCGCCGAGATGCACGTGCATGATGCGCACCCGCTGCAGGCGCCGCACGGTGTAGCCGAAGTGCTCGCACATTCGTCGGATCTGGCGGTTGAGGCCCTGTGTGAGCACGATGTTGAAGGTGTTCCGGCCCACCTGTGTGACGCGACAGGGGTTGGTGACGGTATCGAGGATCGGCACGCCGGTCGCCATGCCGGCGAGGAATGCCGCTGTCAGCGGGCGGTCCACCGCGACGACGTATTCCTTCTCGTGTTCGTTCTCGGCACGCAGCACGTTGTTGACGATGTCGCCGTCGTTGGTGAGCAGGATGAGCCCCGCGGAGTCCTTGTCGAGCCGGCCGATGGGAAAGATGCGCTCGGGGAAGTCCACGAAGTCCACGATGTTGCCGGGCACGTCGCGGTCGGTGGTGCACTCGATTCCGACGGGCTTGTTGAGTGCGAGATAGACGCGCCTCGGCTTCGCGCGCAGCGGCTGGCCGTCGACGCGCACCTCGTCGCCCTCGTTGACCTGCGTGCCGAGCACCGCCCGCGCGCCGTTCACCGCCACGCGCCCGGCCTCGATCCACTGGTCGGCCTGCCGGCGCGAGCACGCGCCCGTCTCGGCGAGGTACTTGTTGAGGCGCATCGCGCTGGCGGTCAGCCGCCGGAGCGCTTCGCGGCGTAGCCGAGCCTGCCGAGCTCGGTCACCAGCGTGTCGCGGTGGTCGCCCTGGATCTCGATCACGCCCTCGTGCACGGTGCCGCCCGAGCCGCAGCGTTTCTTCAGCCGGGTGGCAAGCTCCTCGAGCGCGGCGCCGGCAAGCGGCAGGCCCGTGACCACGGTGACGCCCTTGCCCTTGCGGCCCTTGGTCTCGCGCCCGACGCGCACGATGCCGTCGCCCTGCGGGGACGCCGGCTGCGCGGGCCGGCTGCGCCGGCAGCGGCAGTCGGCGAGCGGGCGGGCGCACTCGGGGCAGAGGCGGCCCGGGCCGGTGGAATAGACGAGCCTGGCGTTCGACATCGGTTGCAAGGCGGCGGTTTCGGGGCGCCTAGTCTGGCATCCGCGGCGCGCGGCTCCAACCGCCGCAGCGGGCTTCGATCGCGTATCGTTCCGGCCATTCGGGTACGTGCGAAGTCCCTGCGAAAGGAGTTGCGACGAATGCACAAGAGCAGGCTGGCCGGCTTCATCATCGACTGTCGCACCGACGACCTGGAGGCCGCGGCGGATTTCTGGGGCCATGCGCTCGGCATGGAGATCCATGCGCTGCCGGCGGAGGAGGGCGAGAAGTACGTGCGCCTCGTCCACCGGTCGAGCGAGCTGCACGTCGAGGTGCAGAAGGTGGACCATCCGAGCCGCGTGCACCTCGACATCGAGAGCGACGACGTCGAGGCCGAGGTGCGGCGGCTCGAGGCGCTCGGCGCTCGTTGCGTCGCGCGGGTGCATACGTGGTGGGTCATGGAGGCGCCGACCGGCCAGCGCTTCTGCGTCGTGCGCCAGAGCTCGCCGGGCTTCGATGCCGGCGCCAACGAGTGGCGCTAGTCAGGGCGCCGCAGCCACCCGGTAGATCACGCCGGCGTAATCGTCCGACACGTAGATCGCGCCGTCCGGTCCCTCGGTGACGAAGGCCGGGCGCCCGATGATCCCGTCCGGCCCGAGGAAGCCGGACAGGAAATCCGATTCGACGATCGAGCCGTCGTCGCGCCAGCGCAGCGACACGACCTTGTACCCGTCGGGCGTCGTCCTGTTCCAGGAGCCGTGCAGCGCGACGAGCGCGGTCCGCTCGTAGCCCGCGGGCAGGCCTCCGGAGCGAAGGAAACGAATGCCCAGCGGCGCGTTGTGGGGGCGGAAACCGTGCACCGGGTCGATCGGCGGGGCGTCGCCCGCGTACCTGCCGCCGAATTCGGGGTCGGGTGCGCCGAAGCCGTGCACGTACGGCCAGCCGTAGAAGCCGCCGGCCTCGATCCGGTTCAACTCGTCGGGCGGGAAGTCGTCGCCAAGCAGGTCGCGGCCGTTGTCGGTTGCATAGAGCGCGCCGTCCCAAGGCGCCCAGTCGAAGCCCACGCTGTTTCGCAGCCCGGTGGCGTGGATCTCCGTGCCGCTGCCGTCGGCGCGCAGGCGCATCACCGTCGCGCGTCGCGGGTCTTTCTCGACGCACACGTTGCAGGTCGAGCCTTGCGAGAGGTACAGCCAGCCGTCCGGGCCGAAGCCGATGGTCTTGGTCTGGTGGAAGCCGTCGGTCGTGAGCCCGCTGAGGATGCGCTGGTACGGTCCCGTGACCCGTCCCGTTTCCGCGTCGAATGGCGCTCGCCCGACCGCCGTGCGCTCGGCGACGTACAGCCAGCCGTCGTGGAGCGCGAGGCCGTGGGGGCCGTCGAGGTCGTCGAACAGCACGCGATGGCCGTCCGCGGCACCGTCGCCGTCGAGATCGCGCTCGAGCAGCGACACCAGGTTGGCGCGCGTGCGGCTCACGATCAGGTCGCCCTCGGGCGTGAACACCATGACGCGGGCCAGCGGCACGTCCGTCGAGTACACCTGGACCCGGAACCCGGGCGGGGCCTGCAGCCGCTCGGCGACCGTCGCCTCGCTCGGCGGCGCGATGCCGCGGCCGAGCAGGAAGTCGAGCATCACGCGCCTGTCGGACACGGGTATCGGACCCCACCAGACGAAGGCGGCGAGCGCCGCGAGCAGGCCCACCAGGACAACGGCCGAGATCGAGAGCAGGCGGCGACTGCGGGCTGTCATGGCGTGGGGGTTACCAGGTCGCGGTTCACGTCGTGCAGGCTAGAATAGTGCAGTCCCCATTGTTCGCGATTCAACACGATGCGGATCCTGTTTGTTTGCATGGGCAACATCTGCCGCTCGCCCACCGCCGAGGGCGTGTTTCGCCGCCTGGTCGATCAGCGTTCGCCCGGGCTCGGGCTCGAGATCGACTCGGCCGGCACGCACGACTATCACGTGGGCGAGCCGCCGGACGAGCGCGCCGTCGCGGCCGCCGCGCGTCGCGGCATCGACCTGCGTCCGCTGCGCGCGCGCCAGGTGGAGGATGCCGATTTCGAGCGCTTCGACCTGATCGTCGCGATGGACCGGCTGAACCGCGAGGCGCTGATCGCGCGGAGCCCCGAGTCGAGCCGCGAGCGCATCCGCCTGTTCATGGAATTCGCCGGCAGCAGCGAACTCCAGGACGTTCCCGATCCTTACTACGGCGGCCTGGTCGGTTTCGAGCAGGTGCTGGACCTCGCCGAGGAGGCCGCGGCCGGCCTGCTCGACGAGGTCTTGCAGCGCATGTCGCCCGGGCGCCGTCTTTAGCGACGGCGCCGGGCGCAATCCTCAGGGCTCGCTGCGCGGGCCTTCCCGCGTCGCGTCGCTCGGCGGAGTAGGCGTCCACTCCGGACGCGGCTCGGGCGCCGCGGTCTCCGCCGGGCGTGGCGCCACCACGGGAGCGGGCGCGGACACCGGCGCAGGGACCGGCGGCGCCGCAGTCACAGGCGCCCGCACCGGTGCAGCCGGAGCATGCTCGAAGTCGAACGACTGCGGTTCCGGCGTGCCCATGGCTGCGGAGGCCTCGCGGCCCTCGCCACCGGTGGGCTCGCCTGCAGCACCTGCCTCGCCCGGCTCGCGCCGCCGCCGCCGACCACCGCGACGCGACCGCCGTCCGCTGCGTTCGCTGCGCTCGCCCTCCGGCCGCTCAGCACGGTCGGGACGCGATCCGTTCACGGCTGCGCCTGGGTCGGCAGCGGGGGTTGCCGTCGCGCCCTCCACCATGACGACCGGAAGCAGCGCCGCTGCAGCCGCAGCGGCCGAATCCGCCGGCGTCGTTGCCGGAGTCGCGGTCGGCTCGACCCGAGGCTGCGGTTCCTGGCGCGGTTGCTCGCTGCGCGGTGGCTGTTCCTGCCGCGCGGCCTGATTGCTGCGCTGGGGCTGGCCCTCCGGACGCCGCTCGCGCTGGCCGTCGCGACCACCTTCGCGCTGGCCCTCTCGCTGCCCTCCCTGGGCCTGCGACTGTTCCGGACGACGACCGCGTTCGCCGCGATCGTCACGCCTCGGCTCCGGCCGGCGCTCGGCACGGGGCTCGTCCCGGCGGCCACCACGTTGCGGCGACTCGTCGCGGCTGCCGCGCTCGTCCCGGCGTGCGTCGCGACGCGGCTCCTCGCGGGCGCCCGTGCGCTGGTCACGATCGCGTCCGCGGCCCCGATCGCGATCCCGATCCCGGCCTCGATCCCGGCCGCGCTCGTCGCGCCCACGCACCGGCTCGGTGCGGACTGGCGGCGCGACCTCGGGCGCCGGCGCGCGCTTGTCGCCCACCAGCCAATGCCACAGCCGCACGAACGCGCCGTCGCGCGGACCGTACTGCGGCACGACCACCACAGGCACGGCTGCGACCGGTGCGACCACCGGCTCCGGCGCCGGCGGCGGGGCCGGTGTGCTCGGCACCACGGTCGTCACGGCAGGCACCGGCGGCGGCGGCGGCGCCTTCTCCTCGGCGGCAATGGCCTCGAGGTCGATCTTCGGCTGCACCGCCATCTGGTGGCTGATCACCGAGTACTCGGGCAACCCGAGCTCGTCGTCGCGCAGGCGGCGTATCTCGTAGGCGGGCGTGTCGAGATAGCGGTTCGGCACGAGGATCACGCCCACCTCGCTGCGCGCCTCGATGCTGTGCAGCCACTCGCGCTTCTCGTTCATGAGGTAGGTGGCGACGTCCACCGGCAGCTGCGCGATGACCTTCGCGGTACGGTCCTTGCGTGCCTCCTCGCCGATCAGGCGCAGGATGGCGAGCGCCAGCGACTCGACACTGCGGATCACGCCCATGCCGTTGCAGCGCGGGCAGGTGATGTTGGTCGATTCGCTGATCGACGGGCGCAGGCGCTGGCGCGACAGCTCGAGCAGTCCGAATCGCGAGATGCGCCCGATCTGGATGCGGGCGCGGTCCTGCTTGACGGCGTCGCGCAGGCGATCTTCGACCGCACGCTGGTTCTTGGTCGACTCCATGTCGATGAAGTCGATGACGATCAGGCCGCCCACGTCCCGCAGGCGCATCTGGCGGGCGATCTCGTCCGCCGCCTCGAGGTTGGTGTTGAGGGCCGTGGTCTCGATGTCGGTGCCGCGCGTGCTGCGCGCCGAGTTGATGTCGATCGACACCAGCGCCTCGGTGTGGTCGATGACGATGCTGCCGCCGGAGGGAAGGTTGACCTTGTGCGAATAGGCCGACTCGATCTGGCTCTCGATCTGGTAGCGGGTGAACAGCGGGACGTGGTCGTCGTAGAGCTTGAGCTTGCGCTGGTTGCCCGGCATGAAGCGCTGCATGTACTCGCGCGCTTCCTCGTAGATCTCGCGCTTGTCGACGAGGATCTCGCCGATGTCGTCGGATAGGTAATCGCGCAGCGCCCGCAGGATCGCCTTCGACTCCTGGTAGATCAGGAACGGCCCAGGCCGGCCCTCGGAGGCGTTCCGGATGGCATTCCAGACGTCCACGAGGTTGTTGACGTCCCACTGCAGCTCCTCGGCCGTGCGGCCGACGCCGGCGGTGCGCACGATGGCGCCCATGCCGTCGGGGATCTGCAGGCTTTCCATGGCCTCGCGCAGCTGGTCGCGGTCGTCCCCCTCGATGCGGCGCGACACGCCCCCGGCGCGCGGGTTGTTGGGCATCAGGACCAGGAAGCGGCCGGCGAGGCTCACGAACGTGGTCAGGGCCGCGCCCTTGTTGCCGCGCTCCTCTTTCTCGACCTGGACGATGAGTTCCTGGCCTTCGGAGACCAGCTCGCGCATGCCGGGGCGGCCCTCGCCGCCGCCTTCCTGCGGCTTGAAGTAGTCGCGGGAGATTTCCTTGAGCGGCAGGAAGCCGTGGCGCTCGGCGCCGTAATCGACGAAGGCCGCCTCGAGGCTCGGCTCTACGCGGGTGATGCGCCCCTTGTAGACGTTGGCCTTCTTCGATTCCCGGGACGGGATCTCGATGTCGAGGTCATAGATCCGCTGGCCATCGACCAGTGCAACACGCAACTCCTCTTCCTGGGTTGCGTTGACGAGCATTCTTTTCATCGGTCCTCGCAAATGATGCGTAATGGACCGTGAACGGCCGGACGGGGGGTGCCGTGGCTGTCGGGAGAGGTCTGTCAGCGGCGTGGGTCATGCGGCTGTTGTTTGACGCCCGCTCACCAATCGTGTGCGGGCGCCGGACCGAATCCTGGGGCGTGCTGGCAACTGGTCCGCCGGTGTCGCGTCGGTCCGCCGCCCGCCCGGGCAGCAGCACCTGCGCGTGTTCACGGCAGTGCGATGGTCTGACGTATCAGAACCAACTAAGATGGACTGTAACAAGCGAATATCGGCAAATCAATGGCTTACGAGAATAGGGTGCCGGAGGTCGAAGAATCGGGCCGAGCGCGTCCTGCGGCGGTCCAGTACGTCGAGGCCGGCGAGGGCGATGCAGGCCAGCGGCTCGACAATTTCCTGGTGCGCACATTGAAGGGCGTGCCCCGCACCCACGTGTATCGCCTGCTGCGCAAGGGCGAGGTGCGCGTGAACAGCAAACGAGCCAAACCGGACCAGCGGCTCGCAGCCGGGGATCGGATCCGGCTGCCGCCGGTTCGCCGCCCGGAGCCGGGTGACGGGGCCGCTGCGGCTCGCGCGCCGAGCGCGTCGCTGCAGAAGCTGCTCGCCGACGCAATTGTCTACGAGGATCCCGACCTGCTGGTCATCAACAAGCCGGCGGGGGTCGCGGTGCACGGTGGCAGCGGCATGTCGCACGGCGTCATCGAGGTGCTGCGGGCCGCCCGGCCGGACGCGAAGGAACTCGACCTCGTGCACCGCCTCGACCGCGAGACCAGCGGCTGCCTGATCGTGGCCAAGCGGCGCGCTGCGCTGCGCGACCTGCATGCACAGCTGCGCGAGGGTCGCGCGGAGAAACGCTACCTCGCGCTGGTCTGCGGCAAATGGGATCTCGGCCAGAAGCGCATCGAGCTGCCGCTCGCCACGGGCGAGCGCCGCAGCGGCGAGCGCCACGTGGCGGTGCGTAGCCACGGGCAGATGGCGGTCAGCACCTTCCGGCCGGTGCAGTTCTTCGGCACCGCGGCGACGCTCATGGAAGTGGAGATCGGCACCGGCAAGACGCACCAGATCCGCGTCCACGCCGCCTACGCGGGGCACCCGGTGGCGGGCGACGACAAGTACGGCGACCGGGAGCGGAACGAGGAACTGCGCCGCTATGGCGTGAACCGCATGTTCCTGCACGCCGCCTCGATCGGCGTGGACCGTCCCGGAACGCACGAGCCGCTGCTCGTGAGTGCGCCGCTCGGTCCCGAGCTGCACGCGGCGCTCGAGGCGCTGCTCAAGGCACCGGGATCCCGGCGCGGCGAAGCGCGCCGCAGAGCCAGATCAAGGGCAGCCCGGTAAGGGCGGTCGGGTCCTCAGTCTCGATGCGCTCGAACAGCGCGATGCCGAGCGATTCCGCCTTGAAGCCGCCGGCGCAGTCGAGGGGCGCATCCACGGCGATGTAGCGCGCCACTTCGGCGGGCTCGAGCGCCCGGAAGCGCACCTGCGTGCGGTCGAGGTGGGATTGCGCGCGGCCGCCGCGGCCGTCCACCACGTGCACCGCGGTGAGGAACGCGACTTCGCTTCCCGACGACTGCAGCAACTGCTCGGTGCAGCGCTCGAAGCTACCGGGCTTGCCAAGGATCTCCGGGCCCCGCATGGCCACCTGGTCGGAGCCGATCACGATGCAACCGGGATGGCTCGCCGCCACGGCCTCGGCCTTGAGGCGCGCCAGGCGCAGCGCCAGTGCCTCGGCCGGCTCGTCCGGCAGGCGCTGCTCGTCGGCGCCCGGTGCCACGCAGTCGAACGACACGCGGAGGCGCTCGAGCAGGGCACGCCGATATGCGGAGGTGGAGGCCAGGATGAGGCGGCCGGCGGGTGCCGTGTTCACGGGGTGTCCTGCGGGCTGCGCTGAACCTTGAAAAACAAGGGTTTAAGCTCCAATTCGTTTTGACACCGGGAAGGGCGGTCCCTATGATACGCGGCCCATGTCGCCTGCCCCGGCCGATCTAGTCAATGCGGTCGAACTGGCCGGACGCGCCGCGAGGCTGGAGCGCACGCTCGGGCTTGCGCAGCTGCCGCGTCTCGTCGAGGCCGGGGCGCTCGAGGGAACGCGGGCGAATGCGCAGCTGGTGTTCGGGACTTTCGAGGGCCGCAGCACAGTCGCGGTGCAGGTCGACGGCGAGGTGTTCCTCGTCTGCCAGCGCTGCCTGCGACCGTGCGCGTGCAGCGTGGACGAATCGGCGTTGCTCGCGGTGGTCGCGCGCGACACGGACGAAGTGCCCGGCGGCTACGAGCCGCTGCTCGGCGATGCCGAGCGGCTCTCGGTCGTCGAGGCGATCGAGGAACAGGTGTTGCTCGGCCTGCCGCTGGTGCCGATGCACGCGACGGCCGCGGAGTGCGGCGCGGCGGCTGCCGCGCTCGACGCGGTCGGTGACGAGGCAGCGGCGGACGAGAAGCAGAAACCTTTTGCGAACCTGCGGCAGCTGCTCGACAAGGGCGATGACTGACCGCGACAGGAGACGAGACCATGGCAGTTCAAAAGAGCCGCAGGACACCTTCGACGCGCGGCATGCGCCGAGCGCACGACAAGCTGAAGACCCCGGCGTTGTCGGTGGACCGGACCAGCGGCGAGACGCACCTGCGTCATCGCATCACGCCGGACGGCTTCTATCGCGGCAAGAAGGTCATCGAGACGCCGGTGGCCGAGGAAGGCCAGGAATAACCGCCGGCTCCGCCCGCGCATGAACGCCGGGCTCACGATCGCCGTGGACGCCATGAGCGGCGATCACGGTGCCGCCGTCGCGGTGCCCGCCGCACTCGACGTCCTCTCGACCACTCCCGACCTGCGGTTGCTGATCGTCGGCCGCGGCGAGGTCGTGCGTCCGCTCGTCGCGGGCGCGGATCCGGCGCGCTGCACCGTGGTCGAGGCGAGCGAAGTGGTCGGCATGGACGAGCGTCCCCAGGACGCCGTCCGCCGCAAGAAGGATTCCTCGATGCGGGTCGCCATCAACCTCGTCAAGAAGGGCGAAGCGGCGGCGTGCGTCTCCGCCGGCAACACCGGCGCACTGCTCGCGACCGCCCGCTTCGTGCTCGGCATGGTGCCGGGCATCGATCGACCCGCGATCGTCTCCGCGGTACCGGCGGCGCACGGCCACACCGTGATGCTCGATCTCGGCGCCAATCCCGACTGCACGGCCGAGCACCTCGTTCAGTTCGCGGTGATGGGCTCGGTGATCGCCTCCGACCTGCACGGCATCGACCGTCCGCGCATCGGCCTCCTCAACATCGGCGAGGAGGAGATCAAGGGAACGGACGAACTGCGCGAGGCGCACCGGCGGCTGGCCGCCGCGCCGATCGATTTCCGGGGCTTCGTCGAAGGCAACGTCATCTTCTCCGGCGAAGTGGATGTAGTGGTCACCGACGGTTTCTCGGGCAACATCGCGCTCAAGACCATGGAAGGGGTGGCGCGCTTCATCGGCAGCGTCATGCGCGAGGAATTCACCGCGAATCCGCTGCGCAAGCTCGGCGCGCTCGCCGCCGCACCGTCGTTGCGTGGGCTGAAGCGGCGGATCGACCCGCGCGCCTACAACGGCGCGAGCATGGTGGGACTGGCCGGCGTGGTCATCAAGAGCCACGGCGGCGCCGACCGCGCCGCGTTCGCGAGTGCTGTGCGCGTGGCGATCGTCGAGGCACGCAAGGGCGTCCCGGCCCAGATCGGCGCGCTCATGGCGAGCGTCGCCGCTCCTCGGCCCGCCGGCGGCGCATCCGGGCCATGAGAGCGACGCGGCGCCGCTCGAGCCTGGCGGCGCGCGCGCCCGGGCTGCGCGGCGCGCGCGGTCGTTGCGGCAGCGACTCGCGGTAGCGCAGGAATTCCTCGTACGCCTCGATCTCGTGACGCAGCTCGCGGAACACCAGCTCGATCATCACCGCATCGTCGAGCAGGCCGATGCCAGGGATGTCGTCCGGGATGATGTCCTCGGGATCGCAGACGTAGGCCAGCGCGGCGAGCACTGGATTGCGCTCGCTGTCGCGCAGCTTCCAGTCCGCATCGGTCAGCATTGCGTGCAGGGTCTCGAGCTTGCCGAGCCGCTCGGTGATGAAGTCCGGCAGCTCGGCGCGCTTCAGCGTCTGCACGAGTTCCGCCGCCGCGCCGAGGATCTCGTCGTCGTCGGCGATGCCGACCGACGCCCGTGCGCGCTTCAGCTCGCGCCGAAAATGGCGCAGGTCGCGATCGGTCAGTTCGATGGTGATCTTGTACGGCATGTTCATCCCCCGGGCGCGGAAGGCTACTGTCGGAACCTCAGGGCGGTCAACGCGGTCGAAAAGATTCCGTCGGGGCCTTTCAACTAGAATGCGACGAAACGTCGCGGGGTTGCACCGAATGCGTCGAGTCGTGAACTGGCCCCGCCTGCTCCTGCCTGCCGTCGCGGCCCTGGTCGCGGCGGGCACGGCGCGCGCCGGCGGCTCCGAGTACCTCGTTCCGGAGAACGGCGACAACGTCATCGGGGTGATCACCACGGCCATTGCGCAGCACGAGGACACGCTGCTCGACGTCGGCCGGCGCCACGGCGTGGGCTACGAGGAGATCATCCTCGCCAACCCGGGCGTGGACCCCTGGCTGCCGGGCGCGGGGACGGAGATCCTGATCCCGTCGCGCTTCATCCTGCCGGACGCACCGCGCGAGGGCGTGGTGGTCAACCTGCCCGAACACCGGCTCTACTACTACCCGCCTACGAAACCCGGCCAGCGGCCAGTGGTGCGAACCTACCCGATCAGCACCGGCAAGATGGACTGGAAGACACCGCTCGGCGTGACGCGCATCGTCTCCAAGCAGGAGCGGCCGAGCTGGCATCCGCCGCAGTCGGTCCGGGATGCGCACATCGCGCGCGGCGAGCCGCCGTTGCCGCCCGTGGTGCCGCCGGGTCCCGACAATCCGCTCGGCGAGCACGCGATGCGCCTCGCCATCCCGAGTGGCGCCTACCTGATCCACGGCACGAACCGGCCGGCCGGCGTGGGCATGCAGGTCACCTCCGGGTGCATACGACTGTTCCCCGAGGACATCGCCGAGTTGTACGGGCTCGTACCGGTGAATACCAAGGTCAACCTCATCGACCAGCCGACCAAGCTGGGCTGGATGCGGGGCACGCTCTACATCGAGCGGCATCCGCTGCTCGAGGGCGCGAACGACCCGGGGCCCGGCGAGTTCGGCACCGTCCAGGCCACGGTGGCCGCGATCGCGGAGGGCCGGCCGGTGGACGTGGACTGGGACAGGGTCACGCATGCCTTCGGCGTGCAGAGCGGCGTGCCGGCACCGATCTCCGCGCCCAAAGAAAAACGCCGCGGGGTCACCGCGGCGTCTTCCGTCGATCCGTAGGGATCGAATCGGGCTTACTTGCCCATCGAGCGCTTGAAGGCGCGGTCGATCTTCTCGTTGGTCGCGTCGCAGCAGGCCTGGGCGCCCTGGGCAGCCTGCAGCGCCTGGTTGGCGGTGCTCTGCGCGCCGCTCACGGCGTTGGCGGCGCTCGAGGCGCTGGCGGCGGCGGCGTCGGCCGAGGACTTGGCGGCCGCAGCGGACTGGGCGGCAGCCGCAACGGCCGCGTCGTTCTTGGCGACGTAGTCGTTGAAGGTCGAGGTGCTGACGCAGCCGGTGGCGAGCAGCGCAGCAGCGGAGACGGTCAGCGTCTTGAGCATGACGTTCTTCATGGTGGGTTTTTCCTTCAGTGTGGGTCGAGCGATCGAGTGGGGGGCCGACTGCACCGGGCAGGAACAATAATGTCCTGTCCGGAATTCAGACGAACAGCGGAATCATAGCGGATCCTGCTGGATGTAAAAACAGGAAGTGGCGCCTGAACGCGTCCGCGATGCGAGGGACCTGCGCCGATCCGCCCGGGTTCCCGCCTGCCCGCGGGCGGGCGTCAGCCCCTTGCGTGTCGCCGACCGCGCTTGCGGAGCGGCCGTGAACTGTATATAAAACGAGTGCTGTTCATATATACAGGTTCGACCATGGACAACCTCACTCCGCGCCAGCGTCAGGTCCTGCACTTCATCCAGGAGGCGCTCGCCGAGCACGGCATGCCGCCGACCCGGGCCGAGATCGCCGAGGCGCTCGGCTTCAAGTCGGCCAACGCCGCCGAGGAACACCTGCGGGCCCTGCAGCGCAAGGGCGTGCTCGAGTTGCGTCCCGGCGCCTCGCGTGGCATCCAGCTGCGCGATTCGCTGCGCGAGCAGATGGGCCTGCCGCTCATCGGCCGCGTCGCCGCCGGACGGCCGATCCTCGCCGAGGAGAACATCGAGGCGCACTACCGGATCGATCCCGCGCTGTTCCAGCCGCGGCCGCATTACCTGCTCAAGGTGCGCGGCATGAGCATGCGCGACGTCGGCATCCTCGACGGTGACCTGGTCGCGGTGCACCGCACGCCCGAGGTGCGCAACCGCCAGATCGTCGTGGCGCGCCTCGAGAACGAGGTGACCGTGAAGCGCTACCGGCAGGAAGGCACGGTGGTGTGGCTGCTGCCCGAGAACCAGGACTTCGAGCCGATGCGTGTCGACCTCAAGCACGAGTCGCTGATCATCGAGGGCGTGGTGGTCGGGGTGGTGCGGCAGGAAGCAGGCCGGGCGTGAAGCTGCCGGTGACTCCCCGGGTGATCCCATGTCCCTCGACGAATTGCTGCGTCACCCCGCGCTCTGGCGGGCTCGGGAGCCGGGCGAGGCGGCCGGGGAGCCGGGCCTGTCCACGGGCTTCGCGCTGCTCGACCGCTGCCTGCCCGGCGGCGGCTGGCCGTCGCGGGGACTCGTCGAGATCCTGGCCGACCACACGGGCATCGGCGAACTGAGCCTGTTGCTGCCCGTCCTCGCGCGGCTGTGCGCCGACGGGCACGAGGCCGGCTGGCTCGCATGGATCTCGCCGCCGCATCCGCCCTATGCACCGGCGCTCGCCGCCTGCGGCATCGACGTCGGCCGCGTCCTCGTGGTGCGTGCTTCGCCTGCGGAGTGGGCCATGGAGCAGGCGCTGCGCTCGGGCGCCTGCAGCGCGGTACTCGGTTGGGCCGCCTGTCGCGACCGGCAGAGCCTGCGACGGCTGCAACTCGCCGCCGAGCAGTCGGACTGCCTCGCAGTGCTGTTCCGCCGGCTGCGGGACGGCAGCGAGCCTTCGCCCGCGGTGCTGCGCATCGCGCTCGCAAGTGGCCGCGACGGCCTCGAGGCCCGCATCCTGAAGAGCCGTGGCGGCCGAGCCGCGAGCGTGCGGCTCGGCTGGATCGGCGCCGCGTCGCCCACGCAAGCGCACTGAACGTGGCGCGGTCCGGCCAGCCTCGGGTGACGCCCGACGTCCCGCTGTCGCAAGCCCCGGCGCCGGATCCCTCGGTACGCCGCCGGCCTCATCCGCAGACGGCGTCCGGCGGAGGACGCCGTCGCGGAGTGGACGGGTCGGCCGTAGCCGTGCCCGTCGCCCGCGAGCTCTGGCTGGCGGTTCACCTGCCGCATTACGTGCTCGAGTCACTGCAGCTGCGGGCCGCGACCGCAGGCGGAGCCGCGATCCCCTGCGATGTCGGTCCCGTCGTCGTCGTGGATTCCGAACGGGGCGGCAAGGTGGTGTGCGACTGCGATGCAGCGGCGACCGCGAGCGGCATCGTGCCCGGCATGGCGCTCAACTCGGCCTTGGCGCTCGAGCCTGGCCTGCGGGTCTCCTCGCGTGAGCCGCGCCGCGAGCGGGCGCTCCTCGACGCGGTCGCGGCCGTGGCGCAGGAGTTCACGCCGCGCGTCAGCCTCGTGCCGCCGGACGGCGTGCTGCTCGAAGTGCGCGGCAGCCTGCGCCTGTTCGGCGGCGCGCGGGCCTTGTGCGACCGGCTGCGCGAGCGGCTGCAGGCCCGCGGGCTCGATCCCCGCCTCGCGCTCACGCCGGCGCCGCTCGCCTCGCTGTGGTTCGCACGCGCGGGCGAGGAGGTGGCCCTGCGCCGGCCGGACACGCTGCCGGCGCGGCTCGCGCCGCTGCCGCTCGCCGTCACGCGCTGGCCGGCGCGCACGTTGCAGGCGCTCGCGACCCTGGGCGTGCGCGTGGTGGGTGGCTGCCTGCGCCTGCCGCGCGACGGCTTCGCGCGCCGTTTCGAGCCGCGGCTGCGCCTCGAGCTCGACCGTGCGCTCGGCCGGGCTCCCGATCCGCGCGCGAACTTCATTGCTGCGGAACGCTGCGCCCTGCGACGCGACCTCGAGCCGGAACTCGCCGACCTCGTCCGGCTGCAGCGGGCGATCGAGCCCTTGCTCGACGAGCTGTGCGCCTTCCTGCGTGGACGGGGTGCGGCGATCGAGTCGCTCGAGCTGCGGTTCCTGCATCGCGAGGCGCCCGCAACGCGGCTGCGCCTGCGGTTCGCCGGGCCGGTCGCCGCCGCCGGACGCATCGGGGCGCTGCTGCGTGAGCGGCTCGCGCGCACGGACCTGCCCGAACCAGTGCGCGCCGTTCGCCTGCGCAGCGGAATGCTGGTCGAGGCGTGCGAGGAGGCTGGCGAGCTCTTCGCGCGTGACCGCCGGCGCGCCTCGGCCGTGCCGCAGCTCGTCGAGCGCCTGCGCGCCCGCCTCGGCGGCGAGGCCGTGCACGGCCTGTGCCTGGTGCCCGAGCACCGCCCCGAGGCTGCGCAGAAGAACGGGGACCTTCACCTCGGTTCACCGGCTTCGCCTGCGAACGCGGGCAGGGGCGCGGGAAAGGGGCGGGGAGAGTGTCCCGCCGTGCCGCGCCCCGTCTGGCTGCTGGCCGTGCCGCAGCCGCTCGAGGGCGACGACCCGCCGCGCTACGAGGGTCCGCTCGAGATCGAGGAAGGTCCAGAGCGCATCGAGTCGGGCTGGTGGGACGGCAGCGACGTGCGGCGTGACTACTACGTCGCCCGCACGCCGGCCGGCGTGCGGCTGTGGATCTTCCGCGAGCGTCGCACCCCAGGCGGCTGGTTCCTGCACGGCGTGTTCGGCTGAGCTGCGATCGGGACGCGCCGCCATGGGCTACGCCGAGCTGCACTGCCTCACCAACTTCAGCTTCCTGCGTGGTGCCTCGCACCCGGAAGAACTCGTCGAACGTGCGGCCGAACTCGGCTACGCGGCGCTCGCCGTCACCGACGAGTGTTCCGTCGCGGGCGTCGTGCGCGCGCACGGCGCGGCGCGAGAGCGCGGGCTCAAGCTCCTGATCGGCAGCGAGTTGCGTATCGACGACGGCCCGCGGCTCGTGCTGCTCGCGTGCAACCGGCGTGGCTACGGGCAGCTCTGTCGCCTCATCACGCGCGGCCGACGCGCGGCCAGGAAGGGCAGCTACCGGCTGGTGCGCGCCGATTTCGGTGGGGCCGACGCCGTCGCGGCGCCTGCCCGGTTCGCCGGGCCGCCGGTTGCGGAGGATTGCCGGCCGGGGACTGTTCCGAGTCGCTCCCCGATACTCGCTTTGTCGGAACAGTCCCCGACCGGCAATCCGGCGCCGTCGGCTGATGCGGCGGACCGAGCCGGAGTGCTGGCCGGAACCCGCTTCGACAAAGCGAGTATCGGGGAGCGACTCGAAGCGGGTTCCGGGCGGCATTCCGGCGATCCCGACCCGCGATCTCACGGGCGACATTCCGGCGTGGACAGCCGGCGATCCACGGTCCCAGGTCTGGATCTCAGCGACTGCCTCGCGCTGTGGCTGCCCGGCCCGACGCCCGACGAGGAGCACGGACGCTGGCTCGCGGGACTCTTTCCGCACCGACTCTGGATCGCCGTGGAACTGCTCACTACCGGGCAGGATCGTCGCCGGCTCGCGTCGCTCGAGCGGCTCGGCGGCGAACTCGGCCTGCCGCTCGTGGCGGCGGGCGACGTGCACATGCACGTGCGCGGCCGGCGTGCGCTGCAGGACGTGCTCACGGCCACGCGCCTCGGCGTGCCGGTGGAGCAGGCGGGCTACGCGCTCCATCCGAACGGCGAGCGCCACCTGCGTCCGCTGCAGCGGCTGCGCGAGCTCTATCCGCCCGGGTTGCTCGCCGCCACGCTCGAGGTCGCCGCGTGCTGCAGCTTCTCCCTCGACGAGCTGCGCTACGAGTACCCGCGCGAGATCGTCCCCGAGGGCGAGACGCCCGCGAGCTGGCTGCGCCGCCTGACGGAGGAGGGCGAGCGGCGGCGCTGGCCCACGGGCACGCCCGCCGCGGCGCACGCGCTCGTCGAGCACGAGCTCGCGCTCATCGCCGAGTTGCGCTACGAGGCCTACTTCCTCACGGTGCACGACATCGTGCGCCACGCCCGCTCGCTCGGCATCCTCTGCCAGGGGCGCGGCTCGGCCGCCAACTCCGCAGTTTGCTACTGCCTCGGCATCACCGAGGTGGACCCGGCGCGCATGTCAGTGCTGTTCGAACGCTTCATCTCGCGCGAGCGCAACGAGCCGCCCGACATCGACGTGGACTTCGAGCACGAGCGGCGCGAGGAGGTGATCCAGTACCTGTACGCGAAGTACGGCCGTCACCGCGCGGCGCTTGCCGCCACGGTGATCTGCTATCGCCCGCGCAGCGCGCTGCGCGACGTGGCACGGGCGCTGGGTCTCGATCCCCCGCAGGTCGCCACGCTGGCCCGTTCCATGCAGTGGTGGGACGGCTCGCGGATCGACGAGGAACGCGTGCGCGAGGCGGGCCTCGATCCGGCGAGCCCGGTGCTCGCCCGCGTGCTCGCGCTCGCCCGCGCGCTGCTCGGCTTCCCGCGCCACCTCTCGCAGCACGTGGGTGGCTTCGTGATCGCGCGCGACCTGCTCGAGGAACTCGTGCCGGTCGAGAACGCCGCGATGCCGGAGCGCACCGTCATCCAGTGGGACAAGGACGACCTCGACGCGCTCGGGCTGCTGAAGGTGGACGTGCTCGGCCTCGGCATGCTGGCCGCGATCCGTCGCGCGTTCGACCTCGTCGAGCAGCACCGCGGCAGGCGCTGGACGCTCGCCACCGTGCCCGCCGAGGATCCGGCCGTCTACGACATGATCGGCCACGCCGACACCGTGGGCGTGTTCCAGATCGAGTCGCGCGCACAGATGGCGATGCTGCCGCGGCTGCGGCCGCGCACCTACTACGACCTCGTTATCGAGGTGGCGATCATCCGCCCCGGGCCGATCCAGGGCGACATGGTCCACCCGTACCTGCGCAGGCGGAACGGTCTCGAGCCCGTCAGCTACCCGAGTCCCGAGGTCGAGGGCGTGCTCCGGCGCACGCTCGGCGTGCCGATCTTCCAGGAACAGGTGATGCAGCTCGCGATAGTCGCGGCCGGGTTCTCGCCCGGCGAGGCCGACCAGTTGCGCCGCGCCATGGCGGCGTGGAAGCGCAAGGGCGGCCTCGGCCACTTCGAGGAGCGGCTGATCCGCGGCATGCGCGAGCGCGGCTACGCCGAGGAGTTCGCGCGGCAGATCTTCCGACAGATCCTCGGCTTCGGCGAGTACGGCTTCCCGGAGTCACACGCGGCCAGCTTCGCGCTGCTGGTGTACGTGTCGGCGTGGCTCAAGCGCCACGAGCCGGCGGCGTTCGCGGCGGCGCTCATCAACAGCCAGCCGATGGGGTTCTACGCACCGTCGCAGCTCGTGCAGGACGCGCGCCGCCACGGCGTCGAGGTGCGTCCGGTGGACGTGCGGTCGAGCGACTGGGACTGCACGCTCGAGCCCGGCGAGGGCGGCGACCCGGCGCTGCGGCTCGGGCTGCGGCTCGCCAGGGGCCTGCCGGAGGCGGCGGGGCGGCGGCTCGTGGCGGCCCGCGCACGCGGCGGCTTCGCCGACGTGCAGTCGCTCGCGGCCCGTGCCGCGCTCGACCGCCGCGAGCTCGGTTGCCTCGCCGCAGCCGGCGCCCTCGCGGCGCTGGCGGGTCATCGCCACCGCGCCGCGTGGAGCGTGGCGGGCGTGGAGGCGCCGTTGCCGATCCTCCCCGAGCCGCGCATTGCGGAGGGCATCCCGCTGCTGCGCGCGCCGCGCGAGGGCGAGGACATCGTCGCGGATTACGCCCACACCGGGCTCACGCTGCGACGTCACCCGCTCGCGCTGCTGCGCGCGCGCCTCGAGGCGCGTGGCTGCGTGCCGGCGGCCCGCTTGCGTGAGTTGCCGCACGGCGCGACGGTGCGCACCGCCGGCCTCGTCATCACGCGGCAGCGGCCGGGCAGCGCGGGTGGCGTCACCTTCGTGACGCTCGAGGACGAGACCGGCAGCATCAACCTGATCGTGTGGCGCGACGTGGCCGAGCGCCAGCGTCGTGCGCTGGTGGGCTCGCGGTTGATGGCCGTGGCGGGCGAACTGCAGGTCGAGGGTGAAGTACTGCACGTGATCGCGCACCGGCTTGCCGATCTCTCGGCATGGCTCGGCGCGCTGGTGGCGCCGGCGCGCGATTTCCACTAGCGACGCCGCGTGGGCTTGCGGCCGTCGTCGATGTCGTAGTCGTCGAAATCGAGCAGCAGCTCCGAGGTGCGCTTCTGCTCCATCAACCGCTCGAGCTTGCGCCAGGCTGGCTCCGCGCCGCGCGCCGCGCCGCGTTTTCGCTTGTCGAGATCCTGCATGAGGCGATCGACGTCGAGCGACTCCTCGTCGCTGGCGGCGCCTTCCCCTTCCTCGTCCTCGAATTCGTCGGACTCAGGCTTCTCGCTCATCGAAAAAAACCCTGGAGCTCCCCGGGCCCCGGATGGCGCGACTTATACTTCGACCGCGGGGACCCGGCAAGAGCGCACGAACACGGATGCCGGCCGCGCCCCGATTCAGTGCAGCAGGCTTGCCATGCGGCGCCGGGTGGACAGCACCAGCTCGTCGGCTTCGCCGAGCACGTCGAAGGCCGCGAGCAGGCTGCGCCTTGCGAGGTCGTCGCCGAACTTGCGGTCGCGCCGCATCAGCTCGAGCCACTCGGTGATCGCCGTTGCGTAGTCGCCGGCGAGGGCGTGGTGGGCGGCCAGCGCGTGCCGGGCCGCGCCGTCCGACGGATCCCGCTCGAGGCGCGCCCTGAGCGACGGGACGTCCGGTTGGCCGACCGCGGTCTCGAGGAAGGCGAGGCGGGCGCGCAGCGATCGCAGTGCGGGATGCTCGGGCTGGGAGGCTTCGAGCCCGCCGATCGCCGCGGCGGCGGCCGCCACGTCGCGGCGCTCGATCTGCAGTTCGGCGGACCCAAGCAGGTCGGGCGTGCCAGCGGGGGCCTCCGGCGCCTCGAGGTGGCGGTCGAGCATGGCCCGGATCGCCGCCTCGGGCTGCACGCCGACGAACTGGTCCACGACCTCGCCGTTGCGGAACAGCATCACCGTCGGGATGCTGCGGACGTTGAGGTGGCCGGCGACGCGCGGCGCTTCGTCGGTGTTGAGCTTGGCGAGCGTGAAGCGGCCGGCGTAGTCGTCGGCGATCCGCTCCAGCATGGGCATCAGCGTGCGGCACGGCCCGCACCACGGCGCCCAGAAATCCACCAGCACCGGCTGCGACGAGGAGGCCTCGACGACGGACTCCATGAAGTTCTGGTCGGTGGCGACGATCTTGTGGGGGCTCTCTGCCATGGGTGCAACTCCGGCGCGGGACACGGATTGTCGGCGGCGTGCCGACTGCCGGCAAGGGGTACGCTTCGCTATACTCGCGCGCCGGCTGCGGGGGTATTTCAGTGAATTTCGGGAGATTGAGCATGACTCGACGTTTGATTTCTGGATTGCTCGGCGTCGCCATGTGCGCCACGACCGGCACGGCCCTCGCGGATTGGACCGGCAAGGGAGAGCTAGGCGCCTCACTCTCGAGCGGCAACACGGAGACCGAGACCGCCAACGCCGCGGTCGAGGTCAAGAACACGCTCGAGAAGTGGACTCACACACTCGGTTTCGCCGGCAACTACGGCAGCGACGGCGGCGCGACCACCGCCCAGCGCTGGGAACTGCGCGGCCAGTCCGACTATCGCTTCACGGATCGCGCCTACTGGTTCGGCGCCGGCCGCTACGAAGACGACCGTTTCAGCACCTACGACTTTCAGTCCTCGCTCGCCACCGGTCTCGGCTACAAGCTGATCGACGAGGAGCGCACCAAGCTCTGGGTGCAGGGCGGCCCCGGTTACCGTTACGCCGAGTTCCGCGAGACCGGCGAGTCCGAGGACGGCCTGATCTTCCGCGGCGACCTCGGCTTCGAGCACCAGCTGACCGACACGACCAAGATCGTGGATCGGTTCCTGATCGAGACCGGCTCCGACAACACATACATCCAGAACGACTTCGGGCTCGAGGTCACGATCAAGGGAGCGCTCGGCCTGCGGGTCGGCTACCAGATCCGCCATAACACCGACGTGACGCCGGGCCTCGAGAAGACCGACACGCTCACGACGCTCGGCCTGATCTACGAGACCAAGTAAGCCGGCGCCATGGTCCAGCCCGCTCCCGGCGAGGAAACTGCGCCGCGGTTCCTGTTCCGCGACGCGGCCGACTTCGAGACACCCGTCGGACGGGCCATCAACGGCGACTTCCTCGCCGAGGAAGAGCGTGTCGTGCGTGCCCTGGTGCGCGCGGCGCGGTTCGTCGCCGCCGAGGCCGCCGAGGTGCAGCGCACTGCGCGGCGGCTGGTGGAGGCCGTTCGCGCCACGCCGGCGAGCAAGTCGGGCCTCGACGCGTTCCTGCGCCAGTACGACCTCTCGTCGCAGGAAGGCGTGATCCTGATGTGCCTCGCGGAGGCGCTGCTGCGCATCCCCGACGACGAGACGGCCGACCGCCTGATCGCCGACAAGCTCCGGGCCGGGGACTGGGCGAGCCACCTCGGCGACAGCCAGTCGCTGTTCGTCAATGCCTCGACCTGGGGGCTGATGCTCACTGGGCGCCTCGTGCGGCTCGATCCGGGCGACGTTGCTGCGCCGGCCAGCGCCGTGTCCCGCGTGGTCGGGCGAATGGGCGAGCCGGTGGTGCGCACCGCGATGCGCCAGGCGATGCGCATCATGGGGCACCAGTTCGTGATGGGCCGCAACATCGCCGAGGCGCTCGACAACTCGCTGCAGGGCGACAACCGCCGCTACCGCTACACCTTCGACATGCTCGGCGAGGCGGCCCTCACGGGCGCCGACGCCGACCGGTACTTCGAGTCCTACCGCAGCGCGATAGGCGCGCTGCAGGCCCGCGCGGCCGAGTATCCGGACGCCGCCTCCCGGCCGAGCATCTCGGTGAAACTGTCGGCCCTGCATCCGCGCTTCGAACGGTCGCACCGCGGCCGGGTGCTGGCCGAACTCGCGCCGCGCCTCGTCGACCTCGGGGCGACGGCGCGGGATGCCGGCATTGCGCTCACGCTCGACGCCGAGGAATCGGAACGGCTGGAACTCACGCTGGAGATCCTCGAAGTCGCCTGCCGCGATCGAAGGCTCGAGGGCTGGGCGGGCCTCGGGCTCGCCGTGCAGGCCTACCAGAAGCGTGCGCCGGCGGTGCTGCGCTACCTGATCGGGCTCGCGCGCGAGACGCGGCGCACGATCAACGTGCGGTTGGTGAAGGGCGCGTACTGGGACAGCGAGGTCAAGCGGGCCCAGGAGCGCGGCCTGCCGGGTTACCCGGTGTTCACGCGCAAGCCGAACACCGACGTCTCCTACCTGGCCTGTGCGCGGCTGATGCTGGAGCAGGGCGCGGAACTCTATCCGCAGTTCGCCACGCACAACGCGCATACGGTCGCCGCCATCTGGCATCTTGCCGCGCAGCGGCGCCGCGAGGTTGAGTTCCAGCGCCTGCACGGCATGGGTGAGGAACTGTATGCGGCCGTGACGCGCGCGGACGGCCTTGCCGTGCCGTGTCGCGTCTATGCCCCGGTGGGCGAGCACGAGGACCTGCTGCCGTACCTGGTGCGGCGGCTGCTCGAGAACGGCGCGAACACCTCGTTCGTGAACCGCATCGTCAACGAGAACGAGCCCGTCGAGGCCATCGTGGCCGATCCCGTGAGCACCGTGGACGCCCTCGCGCAGGCTGCGCACCCGAAGATCCCGCGACCGGCCGACCTGTACCAGCCCGACCGGCGCAACTCGACCGGCCTGCAACTCGCCGACGGCGCCGTGCTCGCGGACCTGGCCAGGCGCATGCAGCGCGTTTCGCGACGGCCCTGGCTCGCGGGTCCGGTGGTCTCGGGCGAGGAGCAGGAGGGGCCCCCGCAGCCGGTGCGCAATCCGGCGAACACGTCCGAGGTGGTCGGCACAGTTCGCACCGCGGCGCCGTCGCAGGTCGAGGCAGCGGTGAGCGCGGCCGCGCGTGCCCAGCCGGCCTGGAACCACGCGGGCGCAGAGGTCCGCGCCGCGGCGCTGGAGCGGGCGGCGGACCTGTTCGAGTCCAGCCTGCACGAGTTCGTCGCCATGTGCGTGCGCGAGGCCGGCAAGACCGTGCCCGACAGCATCGCCGAGGTACGCGAGGCGGTGGACTTCCTTCGCTACTACGCCGTGCGCGCGCGAGCCGACTTCGGCGCGCCGCAGCGCATGCCCGGTCCGACGGGCGAGAGCAACGAGGTGTCGCTGCACGGCCGCGGCGTGTTCGCCTGCATCAGCCCCTGGAACTTCCCGCTCGCGATCTTCACGGGGCAGGTCGCCGCGGCGCTCGCCGCGGGCAACACCGTGGTGGCGAAACCCGCCGAGCAGACGCCGCTGGTGGCGGCGCAGGCGGTGCGGTTGATGTTGCAGGCGGGCGTGCCGGCCGACGCGCTGCACTTCCTGCCGGGCGACGGCGCACAGGTCGGGGGACGACTGGTCGGAGATCCGCGGATTGCCGGCGTGGTCTTCACGGGCTCGACGGAGACGGCCCGCATCATCCATCGCGGGCTCGCGGCCCGCGAGGGCGCCATCGCGGTGCTGATCGCCGAGACCGGCGGACAGAACGCCATGATCGTGGACAGCTCGGCGCTGCCCGAGCAGGTAGTGATCGACGCGGTGCAGTCGGCATTCAACAGCGCCGGCCAGCGCTGCTCGGCGCTGCGCGTGCTGTGCGTGCAGGATGACATCGCGCCTCGGGTGCTGCGCCTGCTCGAGGGCTGCATGGACGAGCTCGTGGTGGGCGACCCCGCGCTGCTCGAGACCGACGTCGGCCCGGCGATCGACGCCGAGGCCCGCGACGTGCTGGAGCAGCACGCGGCCGCGATCGTGCGTGGCGCGCGCTGGTCGCACCGCTGCCGCCTCGACCCGGCCACGCAACGCGGCACGTTCGTGGCTCCGCTCGCGGTGCAGATCGACTCGCTGGGTGCCCTCGAGCGCGAGGTGTTCGGGCCGATCCTGCATGTGCTGACCTACCGCGCGCGCGACCTCGAGGGCCTCGTGGACGCCATCAACGGCACCGGATACGGCCTCACCTTCGGTATCCACAGCCGCATCGACAGTACGGTGCGGCGCGTCGCTGCGCGGGTGTCGGCGGGAAACGTCTACGTCAACCGCAACATCGTCGGCGCCGTCGTCGGCACGCAGCCGTTCGGCGGCTGCGGGCTCTCGGGTACCGGCCCGAAGGCCGGCGGACCACGCTACCTGCACCGCTTCGCGCATGAGCGTACGCTCACGGTCAATACCTCCGCGGTCGGCGGCAATGCCTCGCTGCTGGCGATGGAGTAGGGGGCGGCGGACATGGAACTCAGCGTCCTCGACATCTTCAAGGTCGGCCTCGGCCCGTCGAGCTCGCACACCATGGGGCCGATGAACGCCGCTCGGGCGTTCGTGACGGATCTCGTCGAGCAGGGGCTGCTCGAACGCACCTCCCGGGTCGGTGCGCAGCTTTATGGCTCGCTCGCGCTCACCGGGCTCGGTCACTGCACCGACCGCGCCGTGTTGCTCGGGCTCGAGGGATGCCAGCCGGACCGCGTCGAGCCCGACGAGATCGAGCCCGCGCTCGCGCGCATCCGCGGCAGCAATCGCCTGAAACTGGCCGGTCGTCACGAGATCGAGTTCGACGAGCCGCTCGACCTGCTGTGGCACCGCGACCAGCGGCTGCCGCTGCACACCAACGGCATGCGCTTCACGGCGCTCGATGCCTCCGGCGCGATCCTGCACCGCGAGGAGTTCTATTCGACGGGCGGCGGCTTCGTGGCGCGGGCTGCTGAATTCGGTCGCCCTGCGACCGCGGGCGCGGGGGCGCCAGTCCCGCACCCGTTCCAGTCGGCGAAGGACCTGCTGCAGGCCTGCCGCGACGAGGGCCTCGAACTGCACGAACTGGTGCTTGCCAACGAGCGCGCGTTCCGGCCCGACGCGGAAACGGCGGCGGCGCTGCTCGGAATCTGGTCGGTCATGCACGCCTGCATCGAGCGCGGCTTCCGCGCCACGGGACTGCTGCCGGGCGTGCTCAAGGTTCGCCGCCGGGCGGCGCGCCTGCACCGCATGCTGGTCGAGACGGGCGAGCGCCGTCCGCTCGACGTGATGGACTGGGTCAATGCCTTCGCGCTCGCCGTCAACGAGGAGAACGCCGCGGGCGGGCGCGTCGTGACGGCGCCGACCAACGGCGCGGCCGGCATCGTGCCCGCCGTGATCGCCTACTACCGACGCTTCGAGCCCGGGGCGAGCGACGAGGGCGTAGTGCGCTTCCTGCTCGTGGCCGGCGCGATCGGCATGCTCTACAAGCGCAACGCCTCGATCTCCGGTGCCGAGATGGGCTGCCAGGGCGAGGTGGGCGTGGCCTGCTCGATGGCCGCCGCGGGGCTCGTGGCGGCGCTGAACGGCACCAACGAGCAGGTCGAGAACGCGGCCGAGATCGGCATGGAGCACAACCTCGGCCTGACCTGCGACCCGATCGCGGGCCTGGTGCAGATCCCCTGCATCGAGCGCAACGCCATGGGCGCCGTGAAGGCCATCAACGCCGCGCGCCTCGCGATGCGCGGCGACGGCACCCACAAGGTGTCGCTCGACCAGGTCATCGCCACCATGCGACAGACGGGCAGCGACATGTCGGTGATCTACAAGGAGACGAGCCAGGGCGGCCTGGCCGTCAACGTGCCGGAGTGCTGAACCCTGTGGAGGGCCGACGATGAACTCACCCGGACCCGTGGTTGCGATCACCGGCGCATTCGGCGCGCTCGGACAGGCGGTCGCCCGGGCCTTCGAGGATCGCGGCGCGCGCCTCGCCCTGCTCGACGTCTCGCCTCAGCCACCTTTGGTAATCCGGGCCGCGCTCGGCGCGGCGCCGCTCGTGTTCGGCGGCGTGGACTTGAGCGACACGGAGGCGACGCGACGCGCCATGGCGGCGACGGCGATGCGCTTCGGCGGCATCGACGTGCTCGTCAACATCGCCGGTGGCTTCCGCTGGGAGAGGATCGAGGACGGCGAGGCCGAGACCTGGGACCAGCTCTATGCGATGAACCTGCGAACCGCGGTGGTCTGCTGCAAGGCCGTGCTGCCGGCCATGCTGGAGCGCGGTGGCGGCCGCATCGTCAATATCGGCGCGGGCGCAGCCGCCGGGCGCGCTGGCGCCGGCATGGGCGCGTACACCGCCTCGAAAGCCGGGGTACAGCGCCTCACCGAGAGCCTGAGCGAGGAGGTGAAGGACCGCGGCATCACGGTCAACGCGATCCTGCCGGGCACGATCGACACGCCACGCAATCGAGCCGACATGCCGGGCGCCGACTTCAGCCGCTGGGTGGCGCCCGAGGCGATCGCCGAGGTGATCGTGTTCCTGGCCTCCGACGCAGCGCGTGCCGTCACCGGCGCGTCGATCCCGGTGATCGGCCGCGGCTAGGGGTGATTCTTCGGGTAGTCGAACTCGACCTGCTGGCCGCTGCCCCAGTCGAGGCTGTGCCAGTCGGCGAGGTCGCAGGTCGCCGTGAAAACGCCGCAGGTCGGCAGGTTGTCGATGTGCTCGCCCGCCGACAGGCGGTTGGCGCACTCGGTGAGCCCCGGGTTGTGGGCGAACACCATGACGTGCTTCGACGTGCCGCCGAGCTCGCGGATCACCGCCAGCAGGTCGGCCGGGGAGGCGAGGTAGAGCCTTTCGTCCTGTTGAAGGCTCGTCGCCGGCACCTTGAGCTCGCGGGCCATGATGGTGGCGGTCGTGAGTGCGCGCACCGCCGGGCTCGAAAGGATGAGGTCAGGCTTGAGCCGCCGCGAGCGCAGCCGGCGTGCCATCTCGGGCGCGTCGCGCTGGCCGCGCTTGTTGAGGGGACGATCCCAGTCCGCCTGTCCGGCCAGCGACCAGTCCGACTTGGCGTGCCGCACCAGCGTCAGGCGCTTCATGGCGCCTCCTGGATCTCGATCATGCCGTCCTTCACGCGGGTGTCGTAGCGCCGCACGGGCTCGTAGGCGGGGGGCGTGAGGGCCGCGCCGGTGCGCAGGCAGAAGCGCGCGCCGTGGCGCGGGCAGATCACCTGGTGGTCCTCGATCGCGCCGCCCGCAAGGCCGCCGCCGTCGTGGGTGCAGACGTCGTCGATGGCGAAGAACTCCCCGTCGACGTTGAACACCGCGACGAAGCCGTCCGGCAGCTCGACGGTGGCGTAGTCGCCGGGTGCGATCGCCTCGGCCGGCGCGACGCGGACCCAGCTCACATCATTCCCGTCTGCAGCCGGGCCGCCTCGGACATCATCGACTGGTTCCACGGCGGGTCGAACACCAGCTCGACGTCGGCGCGCTTCACGGTGGGGATGATCTCGACCTTGTCGCGCACGTCCTGCACCAGCACGTCGCCCATGCCGCAGCCCGGGGCCGTGAGCGTCATCTTGACGTCGAGCACCCGGCTGCCGTCCTCCTCGGTGTGCACGTCGCAGGAATACACCAGACCGAGGTCCACGATGTTGATCGGAATCTCCGGGTCGTAGCAGGTCTTCATCTGCAGCCAGGCGAGCTCGCGGACGTCGTCGTCGCTCGCGTTGGGCGGCAGGTGCGGCACGTCTGCCGCCTCCTTGCCGAGCGCGTCGGCGTCGTTGCCGGCGATGCGGAACAGGTTGCCCTCGACGTACACGGTGAAGCTGCCGCCGAGCGCCTGCGTGATGAAACCCTGCTGGCCCTCGCGCAGCTTCACGTTCATTCCCGCGGGCACGATGATCGCGTCGACGTCGCGGGTCAGGGTGACGGGCTCGTTGTCGGATCGGTACACGGTCTCACTCCGGGTCGGTCGTCACTCGGTGGATACGGCTGCAGGCTCGCGGTGCAGCGCGGCGTCGAGCGTGTGCCAGCACAGGCTCGCGCACTTCACGCGGGCCGGGAACTCGCGCACGCCGGAGAGCGCGGCGAGCTTGCCGAGCGCGGCCGGGTCGGCCGTCGCGTCCTCGCGCGTGAGCAGCTCGTGCATGCGAGCGAAGAGCTGCTCCGCCTCGGCGACCGTGCGGCCCTTGACGCTCTCGGTGAGCAGCGATGCGGAGGCCACCGAGATCGCGCACCCGCTGCCCTGGAACGACACGTCGCCGATGCGCTCCCCGTCGAGCCTGACGTACAGCGTCAGGCGGTCGCCGCACAGCGGGTTGAAGCCCTCGGCCTGCGCGCTCGCGTCCGGCATCGGGCGGAAGTTCCGCGGATTGCGGTTGTGGTCCACGATCACGTCGCGGTAGAGGTCCTTGAGGTCCATCAGCCGAGTACCTCCCGCGCGACCTGCAGCGCATCGACCAGCCGGTCCACCTCGGCGCGCGTGTTGTAGAAGGCGAACGAGGCCCGGGCGGTCGCAGGCACGCCGAAGAACTCCATCACCGGCATCGCGCAGTGGTGGCCGGTGCGGATTGCGACCCCCTCGTGGTCGAGGATGGTGCCGAGATCGTGGGGGTGCACGCCCTCGAGGGTGAACGACACCACGGCGGCCTTCTCGGCGGCGGTGCCGATGATCGTGAGTCCCGGCACCTCGGCCAGTCGCTCCGTGGCGCAGGCGAGCAGTTCGTGCTCGGTCGCCGCGATGCGCTCAAGACCGAGCGACTCGAGGTAGTCGACGGCGGCGCCGAGGCCGATCGCACCGGCGATGTTCGGCGTGCCGGCCTCGAACTTGTACGGCAGCTCGTTGTAGACGGTGCGCTCGAAGCTCACCGCCAGGATCATGTCGCCGCCGCCCTGCCAGGGCGGCATGGCCTCGAGCAGCGACTCGCGTCCCCACAGCACGCCGATGCCGGTCGGGCCGCACATCTTGTGGCCGGAGAAGCAGTAGAAGTCGCAGTCGAGTGCCTGCACGTCCACGGGCAGGTGTGGCGCGGCCTGCGCCCCGTCGAGCAGCACCGGGATTCCGCGCCGTCGCGCCTCGCGGATAAAGCGCTCCACGGGCACGATCGTGCCGAGCGCGTTCGACACGTGGGAGAGGGCGAGCAGGCGCGTGCGCCCGCCGAGCAGCCCGATAAAGGCCTCGAAGTCCACCTCGCCGCTGCGGGTGATGGGGATGACACGCAGCACCGCGCCGGTCTGCTCGCACAGCATCTGCCAGGGCACGATGTTGGCGTGGTGCTCGAGCCACGAGATCAGGATCTCGTCGCCCGGCTGCAGGCGCGGTCGTGCGTAGCTCTGGGCCACGAGGTTGATGGCCTCGGTCGTGCCGCGCACGAACACGATTTCGCGCGTCGAGCGAGCGTTGACGAAGCGCCGGAGCTTCTCGCGGGCCCCCTCGAACAGGTCGGTGGCTTCCTGGCTCAGCGTGTGCACGCCGCGGTGCACGTTTGCGTGAGAGGTCTCGTAGTAGCGGGAGACGGCGTCGATCACCGAGCGCGGGTGCTGGCTCGAGGCGGCGTTGTCGAGGTAGCACAGCGGTCGCCCGTTCACCTCGCGGGCCAGCACCGGGAACTCGCTGCGTATCGCGGCGACGTCGAACGGGCGGCCGGCGCCGGGGGCGGCGACCGCGGCCGGCGCCGGGCGAGCGGCGCTCACGGCCGGGCCTCCAGCAGGCGTGCGAGGCGCGCGTCGAGCATGTTGTTCACCAGGGCGGCGAAGGGGGCGTGGTCCATGCGCGAGAGCACGGCGCCCGCGAAGGCGCGCGTCAGCGCGCTGCGCGCCTCGTTCTCCGACAGGCCGCGCGAGCGCAGGTAGAACAGCGCCACGGGATCGAGCTGGCCGGTGGTCGCGCCGTGGCTGCAATGCACGTCGTCGGCGTAGATCTCGAGTTCGGGCTTGGTGTCGATCTCGGCGCCCGGGCTGAGCAGCAGATTGCGGCTCGACTGGCGGGCCTGCGACTGCTGCGCCCCCGCGTGCACCACGGCCTTGCCGTTGAACACGGCCCGCCCGCGGCCGGCGGCGATGCCGCGATAGTCCTGAATGCTGCGCGTCCCGACCGCGAGGTGGTCCACCAGCACGTGAGTGTCGAGGTGGCGGGAGCCGTCCGCCAGGAACAGGCCCGTGAGTTCGGCCGCCGCCTGCGGAGCGGCGAGGCGGGCGTTCAGGTCGAGGCGGGCGAGGCCGGCGCCGAGCTGCGCGTCGTGCAGGATGAATGTGCCGCGCTGCGCGACCGTGACGTCGATGCGCTCGATGTGGAATGCGCGCTCGCCCGTGTCGAGCAGGCGGTAAACGTGCAGTGTGGCGTCCGGCCCGAGTTCCACGTCCACGGTTGAATTGACCAGCCGTTCGATATCGTCGCTCAAGTGCCGGATCACGAGGCAGGCGTGGCTGCCGGTCGCGGCGCGAACCACGATCCGCGGGTGGCTCATGCCGGGCTCGGCTGGCGTGGTCGCGAGCACCAGCTCGAGCGGCTCGGGCGTGGCGCCCGCGGTGATGTCGAGCAGCACGACGTCCGGGCACAGCGCCGCGTTGAGCGCCGAGAACCGCTCGGTGCCGCCGCCGCGGGCCACGCGCAGCAGTGCCGCGAGCGACTCGCCGTCGCCGCTGGCCTCCGCAAGACCGCGCACGCGCACGCCGTCGGGAAGGGTGCCCGGCGTCGAGAGCTCGTCCCGCCGTCGGCCGTTCACGACGGCGATGCGACACGGGGCGAGCGGCTGCGGCAGTGCCGGCACCGCGTCGCCCGTGCCGGGCGCCGGGAATCGCCGCGACTCGAGGCGCCTCAGGCTGGTGTACTTCCAGGCCTCCTCGCGCGGGCCCGGGAAGCCGAGGGCGGCAAAGCGCTCGAAGGCTGCGGCCCGCTGCGCGGCGGAGTCGCCCTGTTCGGCGCGCAGCGACTCGAAGGCGGCGCGGTAATGGGCGACGGGCTCGGCGACGACGGCGTTCATGCCACCTTCGCCTCCTGGCGCACCCAGTCGTAACCACGTTTCTCGAGCTCGAGCGCGAGCGTGCGGTCGCCGCTCCTGAGGATCCGGCCGTCGGACAGCACGTGCACGAAGTCGGGTTCGATGTAGTCGAGCAGGCGCTGGTAGTGCGTCACCAGCACGATCGCGCGATCCGGGGCGCGCAGGCTCGTTGACGCCGTCGGCCACCACCCGCAGCGCGTCGATGTCGAGGCCCGAGTCGGTCTCGTCGAGCAGCGCGAGCTTCGGTTCGAGCAGCGCCATCTGCAGGATCTCGTTGCGCTTCTTCTCGCCGCCGGAGAAACCCTCGTTGACGCCTCGGTTGAGGAAGCTCTCGTCCATCTGCATGAGCTTCATCTTCTCGCGCACCAGCGCCAGGAACTCGAAGGCGTCGAGCTCGGGCAGGCCACGCGTGCTTGCGGACCGCGTTGAGCGCCGCCTTGAGCAGGTAGGCGTTGTTCACGCCCGGGATCTCGACGGGGTACTGGAAGGCCAGGAACACGCCGGCGCGGGCGCGCTCCTCGGGCTCCATCGCGAGCAGGTCCTGCCCGAGGTAGCTCGACGTGGCCGGCCGTGACCTCGTAGCCCTCGCGGCCGGCGAGCACGCTCGGCGAGCGTGCTCTTGCCCGAGCCGTTCGGGCCCATGATGGCGTGCACCTCGCCGGCGCTGACCTTCAGGTTCAGTCCCTTCAGGATCTTGCGCTCGCCGATGCGGGCGTGCAGGTCGCGTGATGCTCAGCATGTTGCTCTCACCGTCCGAGTTGCATGTCAGCCGACGGCGCCTTCCAGGCTCACGCCAGCAGGTTCTGGGCCTCGACCGCGAACTCCATCGGCAGCTCCTTGAAAACCGCCTTGCAGAAGCCGTTCACGATCATGTTCACCGCGTCCTCCTCCGAGATGCCGCGGCTGCGGCAGTAGAAGAGCTGGTCGTCGCCGATCTTCGAGGTGGTCGCCTCGTGCTCGACCACGGCCGTGGGGTTCTTGACCTCCATGTACGGGAAGGTGTGCGCGCCGCAGCTGGTCGCCCATGCAGCAGCGAATCGCACTGCGTGTAGTTGCGCGCGCCCTCCGCCGACGGGAGGATCTTGACGAGCCCACGATACGTGTTCTGGCCGCGCCCGGCGGAGATGCCCTTGGAGACGATCGTGCGAGCGGGTGTTGCGCCCGATGTGGATCATCTTGGTGCCGGTGTCGGCCTGCTGGCAGTGGTTGGTCGAGCGCGACCGAGTAGAACTCGCCGACCGAGTTCTCGCCCGCGAGGATGCAGCTCGGGTATTTCCAGGTGATCGCCGAGCCGGTCTCGACCTGAGTCCAGCAGATGCGCGAGTTCGCGCCGCGGCACTCGCCGCGCTTGGTGACGAAGTTGTAGATTCCGCCGACGCCGTTCTCGTCGCCCGGATACCAGTTCTGCACCGTCGAGTACTTGATCTGGGCATCGTCGAGCGCCACCAGCTCCACGACTGCCGCGTGCAGCTGGTTCTCGTCGCGCATCGGCGCCGTGCAGCCCTCGAGGTAACTCACGTGGCTGCCTTCCTCGGCGACGATCAGCGTCCGCTCGAACTGGCCCGTGTTCGCGGCGTTGATGCGGAAGTAGGTCGACAGCTCCATGGGGCAGCGCACGCCCTTCGGCACGTAACACGAACGAGCCGTCGGTGAACACCGCCGAATTGAGCGCGGCGAAGTAGTTGTCGGGGTGGGGCACCACGCTGCCGAGGTAGCGCTCGACCAGTTCCGGGTGGTTGCGCACGGCGTCGGAGAACGGGCAGAAGATGACGCCGGCCTTCGCGAGCCGGTCCTTGAAGGTGGTTGCGACCGACACGCTGTCGAACACCGCGTCGACCGCCACGCCGGCGAGCCGGGCGCGCTCGTGCAGCGGCACGCCGAGCTTCTCGTAGGTGTCGAGCAGCTTCGGGTCGACCTCGTCGAGGCTCTTCGGGCCGTCCTTCTTGCCTCGGCGCCGAGTAGTAGGAGATCCCCTGGTAGTCGATCGGCGCGATGCGCAGGTGTGGCCCAGTCGGGCTCCCGCATCGTCAGCCAGTGCCGGAAGGCCTTGAGACGCCAGTCGAGCATGAACCCGGGCTCGCCCTTCGTGCGCGAGATCGAGGCGGATCACGTCCTCGTCGAGACCGGGCGGCAGCGTGTCGGACTCGATGTCCGTCACGAATCCGTGTCGGTACTTCTGCGCGACCAGGGCGTCGAGATCGGTGGGTGTCATGGACATGCTCGATTCCTCTACGGTCGGCCGGCGCGTGCCGCGGGCAGCGGCCGGGCAATCACCGGCGAAAGTTCCGGTCGCCACGCCAGCACGGTTTCCTGGCCGCTCAGCTGCGCGAGCGAGAGCTCATCGAGCGAGCGGCGGATGGCGAGGTTCACGCGCTGCCACGCGCTGCCGGTGCTGCAGACGTTCTCGAGGTCGCAGGCGCTGTGAATGCCGCTGCACTCGGTGATGGCGACCGGGCCCTCGATGGCGTCGATGATCTCGGCCGCGCTGATGCTGGCAGCAGGACGGGCGAGCTCGTAGCCGCCGTGCGCACCGCGCGTCGAGGTCACGATCCCGGCGCGGTGGAAGCTCTTCAGCAGCTTGCTGACCGTGGGCAGACCGAGCCGCGTGCGCTCCGCCACCGCGGTCGCGGTGTGTCGTTCGCCGGGCCGTGCGGCGAGGCAGGCGAGTATCACGGTGCCGTAGTCGGTGAGCTTGCTGATGCGCAACACGTGGGCGGTCCTCCAATTGGGACGATTTTAGTCCTATACAGTCCGGTACGCCAAGCTCAGTGGCGCGGTGGCGAGGCCACAGCCTTGAACCTGCTAGACTTTCGCGGGTCATAAAGGGCCCCGGCAGTCGCCGGGCATCCTCCCCGGAGATCGATCATGGACCGCAGTGAACCCGATGCCATCATCCGCTGCGACCGGCGCCCGCTGCCGGCGTCGGGCATCGTGCTGCGCCGCGGAGCGGTCCTCGAGGCGGCGGCCTGACAGCGCCGGCCGGGTACGACGTGAGCCACTCCAACCCACCGGCAGACACTGCCGGGACGCCAGCCGCGGCCGACCCGAACCTGGCGCTCCTGAGCGGCGTCGATTATTCGATCGGCGGCAAGGCGATCTTCCGCGGGCTCGACATCGGGATCCGCCGCGGCGCGGTCACTGCGATCATGGGCCCGAGCGGCACCGGCAAGACCACGCTGCTGCGCCTGATCACCGGGCAGCTGCGCGCCGATGCGGGCAGCGTCGTCGTGGACGGCCGAGACGTCGCCGACCTGGATCGACAGGATCTGTATGCGCTGCGCCGGCGGATCGGCATGCTGTTCCAGAATGGCGCGCTGCTCACCGATCTCGACGTGTTCGAGAACGTCGCCTTCCCGCTGCGCGAGCATGCACGCCTGCCCGAGCGGCTGGTCCGCAACCTCGTCCTGACCAAGCTGCACGCGGTCGGCCTGCGCGGCGCGGCGCGCCTCATGCCGCAGGAACTGTCGGGCGGCATGGCACGTCGCGTGGCGCTCGCCCGGGCGATCGTCATGGACCCGGAGATCCTGCTCTACGACGAGCCGTTCGCCGGACTCGACCCGATCTCGATGGGCGTGGTGTTGCGCCTCATCCGCTCGCTCAACGACGCCCTCGGCATCAGCAGCGTCGTGGTCACGCACGACGTGCGCGAGATCTCGCAGATCGCGGACGCGAGCTACATCCTCTCGGATGGCCGGGTGGTGGCCAGCGGTACGCCGACGGAGCTGCGCGAGCACCCGTCGCCCGTGGTCCACCAGTTCATGGAAGGGCTCGCCGACGGCCCGGTGAGCTTCCACTACCCGGCCCCCGACTACCGCCAGCAGCTGCTCGACCGCTCGGAGGTCGCGTGAAAGGGCTGCCGGGCGAACTCGTCGCCAACCTCGGCGGTTTTCTCGAGCGCCTCGGCGCCATGACCCGCTTCGCCGGACAGGTGCTGTGGCAGTCGCCGGCGGCACTGCTCCGGCCGCGACTGGTCGTGGAGCAGGTGTACAACTCGGGCGCGCTGTCGCTCGTCATCATCATGACCTGCGGGCTGTTCGTCGGCATGGTGCTCGGCCTGCAGGGGCATGACCTGCTGCAGCGCTTCGGCTCCGAGGAGGCGCTCGGCACGGGCGCCGCGCTGTCGCTGCTGAAGGAGCTCGGGCCGGTGGTCACCGCGCTGCTGTTCGCGGGTCGCGCCGGCACCGCGCTCGCCTCGGAACTTGGCCTGATGCGGGCCACCGACCAGCTCTCCGCCATGGAGGTGATGGCCGTTGACCCCATGCGCCGCGTCGTCGTGCCGCGCTTCCTCGGTGGCGTCATCTCCATGCCGCTGCTGACGGCGGTGTTCATCGCGGTGGCGCTGTTCGGCGTGCAACTCGTGGGCGTGCAGCTCCTCGGCGTGGACCAGGGCCAGTTCTGGTCGCAGATGCGCGGCGCCGTCGAACTCGGCGACGTCAGCGAGGGTCTCATCAAGGGACTCGTGTTCGGCGTGGCCTGCAGCCTGATCGCCGTGTTCGAGGGGTACAATGCGCAGCCCACGGCCGAGGGGGTCGGGCGCGCCACGACCCGCACCGTCGTCATCTCCGCCGTGGTGACGCTGGTGCTCGACTATATCCTCACGGCGCTCATGCTCTGACCCGAGGCGAACATGCGGCCATCCCGCGCCATCGATTTGTCCACCGGATTGTTCGTGCTGCTCGGCTTCGCGGCGATCCTGTTCCTGGTGACCCAGATCACCAACCGCGAGTTCTCCCTGCGCAGCGAGTCCTATCGGCTGCAGGCGCAGTTCGGGAACGTCGGCGGCCTGAAGGCGGGCGCACCCGTGTCCATGGCCGGCGTGACCATCGGTCGCGTCGAGTCCATCGGCTACGACATGAACCTGTTCAAGGCGGTGGTGACGCTGCGGATCGATTCGAGCTACGACCAGATTCCCGACGACAGCGACGCGAGCATCCTGACCGCCGGCCTGCTCGGCGGGCAGTACGTCGGAATCTCGCCGGGCGGCTCGGACGAATCGTTTCGGGACGGCGATCGCGTCGAGTTCGTGCAGGACGCGATCGTGCTCGAGAACCTCATCAGCAAGTACCTCTTCAGCCAGGCGGGCAGCCGGGACGCGACCGGTGACGCCCCCGCGACCACGGAGTGACCGAATCCGCCATGCGAGCCTTCGTCTACTCATTGCTGCTGCTCCTCGGCGCGTTTCCGGCGCTGGCCTCAGGTGCGACCGCGACGCCGGGGCCGGGGCCGCAGGAGCTGATGGAGCATGTGTCCCGTGACATGCAGCAGGCGATCGATGCCGACCGTGAGGCGCTGGCGAAGGATCCCGCCAGGCTGCGGGTCCTCATCGACCGGCTGCTGCTGCCGCACTTCGATACCGATTACGCGGCGCGCATGGTGCTCGGCCGGCACTGGCGCGACGCGACCGACGCGCAGCGCAAGCGCTTCATCGAGGCGTTCTACCGGTCGCTGATGAAGGACTACGGCGACGCGATGCTGCAGTTCAAGCGTGACCAGCTCAAGATCCTGCCCTTCCGCGGCGATCCGGCGGCCAACACCGCGACGGTGCGCACCGAGGTGATTCGCGACGGCAAGGTGGTGCCGGTGAACTTCAGCCTGCGCCGCACGCCGGAGGGCTGGAAGGCCTGGGACGTGACGATCGAGGGCATCTCGTACGCGCGGAACTTCCGCAACGACTTCGGCACGGAAGTCGACCAGCAGGGTCTCGAACACCTCATCAAGCGGCTCGAGGCCCAGAATGCCGGCACGTCGGAGCCTTCGCTGCCCGCGAAGCCTCCGGCGAGGACCGGCTGAGCTTGGGCGGGTTCACCATCGAGGCGGACGGGCCCGAGCGGCTGCGGGTCCGCGGCGAGCTCGACTTTGCGACGGCGGCGGAGGCCTTGCGGGCCGGGCTCGTGCTGCTGCCGAAGGGCGGTCGAATTACGGTCGATCTCGCCGGCGTTACCGCCGCCGACAGCGCGGGACTCGCCGTGCTGGTCGAGTGGCTCGCGGCGTCGACGGAGCGGGGCGGGTCGCTGGTGTTCGAGGCGGTGCCAGCCCAACTGCGCGCCATCGCGCGGATTTCCGACCTGGAGCCGTTGCTGCTCGGTCAGTCCGGCGGCTGATTCGGCGCGTCCTCCGGATCCTCGAAGTCCTCCATCGGATCTTCCATGCGCTGCTCGGGCGGATTGCCGTCGTAGACGAGGTACAGCCGTCGCTGCAGGAAAGCGTCCCGCACGAATCCGTAGGGGTCGTAGGCCTTCGCCAGCGTCGCGTCGAGCGGCAGCAGGCGCGCGCGCGTATCGAGCACGCTCAGGCCGAGCGCCGTCCAGCGCGCATTGCTGCCACCGCTGTACCAGTACAGCGGCTCCGTAAGACGATCGACGATCGAGGAGGGCAGGTCGCGCAGCGTCGTGGGCCCCAGCAGCGGCATCATCAGGAACGGACCGGGCGGGACCCCCCAAACGCCCAGGGTCTGGCCAAGGTCCTCGTTGTGCCGCGGCAGGTTGGCATCGGCGGCCGGGTCGAACAGACCGCCGAGCCCGAGCGTCGTGTTGAGGAAGAACCGCAGCGTCTCCTGGCCGGCCTCGCCGGGCTTGCCCTGCAGCAGCGAGTGCAGCACGGTCCGCGGGCTCGACAGGTTGGCGAAGAAATTGCTGACGCTGGTCTGGACCCAGGCGGGCAGGTTTTCCTTATAGACGCGCGCCGCCGGCCGCAGCGCCGCGCGATCCAGCCCCTGGTTGAGCGCGAATACGTCGCGGTTGGCGGGCTCGAACGGATCGCCCGGGAAGCGCTCGCCGGTCGTGGCGCAACCGCCGAGGGCGACTGCGCAGATGATCAGGGTGGCGCGCCAGGCGGGCGCCACGACGTGGGCAGGCATCAGGGTCGGTCTCCGGTCCGCGCGAGGGGGCCGCGGGATTTTACAGGTGTCGGGGCCTCAACGCCCCGGTGCCATGCGTTCGGGCTCGGGGGCGCGCTGCGCCCGGGCGCGTTCCTTCGGCATGGCCTCGCGGAACTCCTGCAGGCGCGCGATGAACTTGGCCCGCTGCACCCCCGTGATCCCGGGCACGGACAGCGCGAGTTCGAGCTGGTTGATCGCGAGCGGCAGGTCCCCGCTCATGACGTGGTACTCCGCCATGTAGGAATAGGCGTCGGCGACGTCGCCGGCAGCGTTCGCGGCGAGCGCCGTGAGGCGGATCTGCTCCTGTGAGGGTGGCACGTTGTTGAACAGGTCGAGCAGCACCTCGTGCGCACGCTTCGGGCGGCCCGCCTGCAGCAAGGCCTCGCCGTAGCGCACCGTCACCGGGACGTTGCGCGGCGCGAGGTCGCGCGCTCGTTCGAGCGTCTCCAGTGCCGCCCGGCTCTGGCCGGCGGCGAGCTGCGCCTGCCCCAGCAGGGAGTGGAACGCCATGACCCCGGGGTAAGCCTCGCGCAGCCGCATGAGCGTCGGAATCGCCGCGGCCGCGTCGCCCATGACGACCTGCGAGAGCGCCAGGCCGTAGACCTGTGCCGTCGAGGCGTCCGGCTCGTTGGCGATGACCGCGGTGTAGTACGCGCGTGGATCGGTGCCGGCCGGCGCGGTCAGCACCCGCACCCGCTCCTTGGCGAGCGCGTAGCCCAGGCTCGGTCGGGGCGTGGCGGGCGGCTGCTGCGCGGCGCGGTCGCGCGCCTCCGCGATGCGCGTGCTGGTGACGGGATGGGTGCGCAGCAGTTCGGGCATCTGGTTCGGTCCGAGCTGGGTGCGCCGGCCCATGGTGTCGAAGAAGGCAGCCATGGCGTCCGGATCGAAGCCGGCCGAGGCGAGGATGCCGATGCCGACGCGGTCGGCCTCGTGCTCGTTCTCGCGAGTGAAGGTGATCTGCGACTGGATTGCGAGGCTCTGGGCGGCCGAGATGGCGCCCATGGTGGCGTCCGAACCGACGCCTGCGACGGCGCCGAGCAGGATGGCCGCCAGGGTCGCGGCGGTGGAGACGAGGTTGGCGCGCGACTGGTTCTCGAGGCCACGGGCGATATGCCGCTGCGTGACGTGCGCCACCTCGTGTGCCAGCACCGCCGCGAGTTCGCTTTCCGTGGCGGTCTCGAGCAGCAGCCCGGAGTGCATGCCGACGAACCCGCCTGGCAGCGCGAACGCATTGATCGCGGGGTCGCGGATCAGGAAGAAGTTGAAGTTGCGGTTGCCATCGTGCGCAAGGCTCGAGAGCCGCAGCCCGAGGGACTGCAGGTACTCGCCGATCTCCGGATCCTCGAGCACGCGGCCGGACTCGCGCAGTCCGCGCATCACCATGCGCCCGATGCGGTATTCGTCCTCCAGGCTGAGCGTTGCCTGGGCCGCGGTGCCCATGTCCGGCAGCTGGTCCTGGGCGGACGACTGCGCGGCCAGCGGCGCCGGCAGCAACAGCCAGCCCGAGAACAGCAGCCCGGCGAGGGCGGCAACCCGATTCGACGACGTGGGGAGGCGCATGGATCGGTTGGACAGGGGCGGGCCGGGCGGGTTCCTTCGGACGGAATACGGTGCGTTCAGAGCGCTTCGGAGGCGAAATCGGCGAGGCGCGAGCGCTCGCCGCGGGTGAGCGTCACGTGGCCGTGGTGCGGCCAGCCGTGGAAGCGGTTGACGACGTAGGTGAGCCCGGAGGTGGTCTCCGACAGGTAGGGCGAATCGATCTGGGCGATGTTGCCAAGGCAGACAAGCTTGGTGCCCGGGCCCGCCCGCGTCACCAGAGCCTTCATCTGCTTTGGTGTCAGGTTCTGCGCCTCGTCGAGAATGATGTAGCGGTTGAGGAACGTGCGACCGCGCATGAAGTTGAGCGAGCGGATCTTGATGCGGTTGCGCAGCAGGTCATTGGTGGCGGCGCGGCCCCAGCTGCCGCCCTCCTGGCTCTGGGTGAGCACCTCGAGGTTGTCCATGAGTGCGCCCATCCACGGCTCCATCTTCTCCTCCTCGGTGCCCGGCAGGAAGCCGATGTCCTCGCCGAGGGGGATCGTCACCCGCGTCATGATGATCTCGTTGAAGCGATTGGTTTCGAGAGTCTGGGCGAGCCCGGCGGCGAGCGTGAGCAGCGTCTTGCCGGTGCCAGCCGGGCCGAGAATGGTGACGATGTCCACCTCGGGGTCCATGAGCAGGTTGAGCGCGAAGTTCTGCTCGCGATTGCGTGCCACGATGCCCCACACGCCGTGGCGCTCGCGCCGGAAGTCGCGCACCACCTCGAGCACCGCGGAGTCGCCCTCGACGCGCCGCACGATCGCCTCGAGACCGTGCTCGCCCGACTGGAACACGAACTGGTTGGGAGCCCAGCTCGCGAAGGCCCGCCCCTTCACCCGGTAGAACGACCGGCCCTGCTCGTGCCAGGACTCGAGGTGACGCCCCGAGCGATCCCAGAAATTCGGGGGCAGTTCCTCGATGCCGGTGTAGAGGAGATCGGCATCCTCGATGGTCTTGTCGCTGTAGTAGTCCTCGGCGTGCACGCCGATGATCGCCGCCTTGATGCGCAGGTTGATGTCCTTCGACACCAGCGTGACGAGCGCCTTCGGGTGCTCGCGCTGCAGCGCGACGGTGTTGGCGAGGATGGCATTGTCGGCGCCGTGGCCGGGGAGCGTGTCCGGCAGGCCCGCCGCGAGCAGACGGGTCTGGAAGAACAGCCGCCCGTGCGGCGGCTTCTTGCCGCCGTTCGGCGCCTTGGCGGCCGGCAGTTCGAGGCCCTGGTCGATCTTCTGCTTGCTCGCGCCTGCCATCAGCTCGTCGAGGAAGCGGCTCACCTGGCGGACGTTGCGCGCGGCCTCGGACAGGCCCTTCTTGCCGGCGTCGAGTTCCTCGAGCACCGTCATCGGGATGAAGATGTCGTGTTCCTCGAACCGGAAGATCGCGGTCGGGTCGTGCATCAGCACGTTGGTGTCGAGGACGAAAATGCGGCGCTGAGCGGTCGGCTTCTTCGACGGCAACGGCTGGCTCCGGACGGGAAGGGGCGGGAGCAGTAGGACGACCGGCTGCGCAGGCAGACCGGGGGCTGCTCAGAGATCGCGGACGGCGTCGAGCACCTCGTCGGCGTGGCCGGGCACCTTAACCTTGCGCCACTCGCGCTGCAGCAGGCCCTGCTCGTCGATGAGGAAGGTGCTGCGCTCGACGCCCATGTACTTCCTGCCGTACATGCTCTTCTCCTTCCACACGCCGAAGAGCTGGCAGGCCTTCTTCTCCTCGTCGCTCAGGAGATCGAAGGGAAAGCCCATCTTGGACTTGAATTTCTCGTGCGACGCGAGCGAATCGGGCGACACGCCGACCACCACGGCACCCTCCTTGCGGAACGCCTTGTCGAGGTCGGCGAAGGCGACGCCCTCCTGCGTGCAGCCGGAGGTGTTGTCCTTCGGGTAGAAGTAGATGACGACCTTGCTGCCGCGGGTGGCCGACAGCTTCCAGTTGCCGCCGCCGGTGGCGGGCAGGGAAAAATCGGGCACCTTGCGCCCGACGGTCACGGTCTTCTCAGGCATGGTCCCTCACGACTTCAGCGGTTCGAGGATCGCGTCGAGATTCAACTGGTCGCACAGGTCCAAGAATTCTTCGCGCAGCGCCGCGATGTGGATGCGCGTGGGCACGTGCACCACCATGTAGACGGAGAACATCGGCGCGCCGGTGTGCGCCGCGCTGTAGCTGCGCGTGCTGATGTCGCCGATGTCGATGCCGCGGGAGGAGAAGAACCCGGCGAGCGCGTGCAGCACGCCCGGCTGGTCGAGGCAGACCACGTCCACCGAATAGGACACCATGTCCATGCGTGGCGGTCGCGGCTCGGTGCGGCGGCTCGTGATCGTGAGGCCGGAGGCCTCGGCGAGCTTGGCGAGTTCCCCCTCGAGCTTGGCGAGGGTGTGCCAGTTGCCGGCGACGAGCAGCAGCGTGGCGAACTCGTTGCCGAGCGCGGTCATGCGGCTCTCGAGGATGTTCCCGCCGCAGTCGACCACCACGCGGGTCAGGTCGTAGACGAGCCCGGTGCGGTCGTTGCCGATGGCGGAAATTGCGATGAGCTGCTTCATGGTTCGTTTCCGCGCGCAGTGTAACGGGGCGGCGGGGCCTCGTACACGAGCGCTTGTGCAATGCGGCGCAGCGGCGGTTCAATACCCGGTCAGAGCAACGACCGAGGGGCCAGCATGTTCGAGGGCAGCATCCCGGCGCTCGTCACGCCAATGCGCGAGGACGGCAGCGTCGATTTCGAGTGCTGGGACCGGCTCCTCGACTTCCACGCCCGGGAGGGGACGGACGGCGTCGTCGTCGCCGGCACGACCGGCGAGTCGCCGACCCTCGAGCGGGGCGAGCTCGAGGCGCTGGTGGCGCGTGCGAAGGCCCGGGTCGGCACACGGATGCCTGTCATTGCGGGCTCGGGCAGCGCCTCGACGGCGCACAGCATCGCCCTGTCCAGGGCCGCGGAGGCGGCCGGCGCCGACGGCCTGCTCGTCGTCACGCCGTACTACAACCGGCCGACCCAGGAAGGGCTGTACCGGCATTTCCTTGCGATCGCCGACGCGGTCGGCGTGCCGATCCTGCTCTACAACGTCCCGGGCCGCACGGCTTGCGACCTGCTGCCGGCGACGATAGCGCGTCTGTCGGGCCATCCCCGCATCGTCGGGGTCAAGGAGGCCACGGGAGACCTCGCGCGCGCGGCGCCGATCCTCGGCGACTGCCGACCCGGGTTCGTGCTGCTGAGCGGCGACGACCCCACGGCGGCGCAGCTCATGCGCGCGGGGGCCCGCGGCGTGATCTCCGTGACGGCCAACGTAGTGCCGCGGGCCATGCACGAGCTGTGTGCCGCGGCGCTCGCGGGACGCCACGACGAAGCGGCCGCGATCAACGCTCGCCTGATGGGGCTGCACCGCGCGCTGTTCGTGGAGCCGAACCCGATCCCGGTCAAGTGGGCGCTGGTCCGGATGGGCCTGATCGGTCCCGGTCAGCGGCTGCCGCTGACGGCCCTGTCCGGGGCGTGCCACGCCGATGTACTCGCAGCCCTGCGGGACTGCGGCGTGACCCTGCCCTGACGGGCGTGGCCAGGGGCCGCTTCGGGCTGGCCCTGTGCGAGGCGGCCGTGTACCCTTGCGCGCCGCGTCCAGGTTCCGGAGAGGTGGCCGAGTGGTCGAAGGCGCTGGACTGGAATTCCAGTTACATCTTCACGGGTGTACGTGGGTTCGAATCCCACCCTCTCCGCCAGTTCGAGCGTAACGCCCCCGTCGCGGGGCGTTTTCGCTCTCGCCGGTCCGACGCCACCGTGAGACGGCCTGCGGCCGTGCTGCCGATCGCCGCGCTGGCGCTGCTCGGCTGCACCCCAGCCTCGTCGCCCGAGCGCATCGCCGGGCGCACCATGGGCACCACCTACGAGGTGCAGGTCGCGGATCGACCAACGCACGTCACTCGTGACGATCTTGAGTCAGCGGTAGACGACGCGCTGGACGAGGTCAACCGCCATCTTTCCGGCTGGGACCGGCGCAGCGAACTCGCCCGGTTCAACGCGGCGACGACAACCGACTGGATTCCCGTTTCACCGTTGCTCGCCCAGGCTGTCGGCGAGGCCGAGTCCGTGAGTCGCGCCTCGGGCGGTGCGTTCGACGTCACCATGGGCCCGCTGGTGCGGGCCTGGGGCTTCGGGGCTGGCGCCGTGGAGGAGCGCGCCGCGCCGGCGTCCGCCGAGATCGAGCGGCTGCGCGAGTCGGTGGGCTACTGGAAGCTCGAGTTGCGACTGGGTCCGCCGGCGCTGCGCAAGTCCGTGCCGACCCTGCACGTGGATCTCGACGGCATCGCACCCGGAATCGCCGTCGATCGCATCGTCGCCGGCCTCGAGAGGCTCGGCGTCGGCGACTACCTCGTGGAGCTGGGCGGCGAGGTGCGCGCTCGCGGACGCAGCCCCGCCGGGCGGCCCTGGCGTGTGGCAGTCGAGGCGCCTCTGCCCGGTGAGCGACGACCCTGGACGCTCGTCGAACTCGACCGCATCGCCGTATCCACCTCCGGCGACTACCGCGATTTTCGCGAGCTCGACGGGCGTCGTCTCTCGCACACGATCGATCCGCGCACGGCGGCCCCGGTGGCCCACGAACTGACCTCGGTGACCGTGCTGCATCCATCGGCGGCGACAGCGGACGCCTGGTCCACTGCGCTGATGGTGCTCGGCCCGGAGGAGGGCATGGCGCTCGCGCGGCAGCTCGATCTGGCGGTGCTGTTCATCGCCCGAATGCCGGACGGGACCGTGGCCGAGTCGGCGACGCCCGGGTTCGAGCGCTTTCGCCGGGCGTCGCCCCCGGGCGCTATGATCAGCCGATGAGAGAAACGCAGATCCGGATGCGCCGCCGACCTCTGCTGGCGCCCCTGCTGCTGCCGCTGTTCGCCTTGCTGGCCGCAGGAATCGCCCTCTTCGCGCTCAGCCTGTGGACCCGCACCACCGTCGTCATCCTGGTACGCCACGCCGAGCCTGCGTCCTCGCAGACAGGGGACCCGGACCTGAGCCCGGCGGGCGAGTCGCGTGCGCGCCGTCTCGGGGCCTATCTCGACGATTCGCTCCCGGTGGGCGCGGTCGATCACCTGTACGCCGCAGACACGCGGCGCGCGCAGCAGACCGCCGCGTCGGTGGCGAACCAGTTCAAGCTGCCGATCAACCTGCTCGGCGGCAGCGACTGGAGCGGACTCGCGAGCCGGATCAAGCGCGAGCATCGCGGGGCCACGGTGGTGGTGGTCGGTTTCTCGGCGTCCCTGCAGAGCCTGGCGAGCGAGCTGGCGGGAACCGCGATCACCCTCGACGATGGCGACTACGGATCGATCCTCGTGGTCGTGCTCCCGAGTCCCGGTCAGCCGCAGGTGTTGCGACTCCGGTACGGCGACGGTCCGGCAACGCCCCTGCCTTCGTCCTGACCGCGCCGTCCAATCGAGCTTGATGACCCATGTACTTGGTCGACAGGCTATTTGACGGCGCCGGACTTGATGGCGGAGCGAACGAAAGCCTCGTGCTCGCCGATGCGCAGGTCGGCCAGCACCGCATCCCGGATGCGGCCCTCCTGCCCGATGAGGTAGGTGCCCCGACGTACTCCGAAGCCAAGCGGGCCGTCGAGGTCGTAGGCCTTCACCACCTTCTTGTCGGGGTCCGCGAGCAGGGTGAAATTGAGGTGGTGCTTGTCGGCGAAGCGGCGGTGCGATTCGACGTCCTGCGGGCTCACGCCCACGACCCTGAGCTTCGCCTTCATCAGTTCCTGGTGCAGGTCGCGGAAGCTGCAGGCCTCCTTCGTGCAGCCGGGCGTGAAATCCGCCGGGTAGAAATAGAGGATCAGCGGACCGTCGTTGAGCAGCGACTTGAGGGTGTGGCGTCGGCCGTCCTGGTCCTCCAGGTCGAAATCCGGGGCCTGTGAGCCTTTTTCAAGCATGGTCGATACCTCGCGCCGCCTGGACGGCGCCTGAATAGTCCACTTCCATCATGACGTAGCCCGCATCCTCGAGCCCGCAGTGCCGGTAAGTCGCCTGCGCCCGACCGTTTTCGCGCTCCACGTAAAGGCGGATGCCGCAGACGGTCGCGTCGGCCTTCGCGAGTTGCTCGAGATGTCCGAACAGTCCGCGGAAGACACCCAGCCTTCGTGCCTCTGGCAGCACATAGACACTCTGGACCCACCAGAAGTTGCCATTCCGCCAGTCGCTCCACTCGTAGGTGACCATCAGCTGGCCCACCGGCTGGCCGTCGCGTTCGGCGACGAAGTAGCGGCCCTTCGCGGGATCCCCGAGCACGGCCTGCACCCCGCGCGTCACTGTGCCGGGGTCGAGTCGCTTGTGCTCCGACTCCAGCGCCATGGCGATATTGCCGGCCGCGAGGAACCCGGCATCCTCGGTCCGTGCGCTGCGAATGACGATTCTCATCGGCGCATCATAGCGCCGCGCGAGAGCCCGGTTGCGGGGCGCGGGGACGGTGCTACAATCCGCGCCCTCGTGTGGGGCGGTAGCTCAGCTGGGAGAGCGTCGCGTTCGCAATGCGAAGGTCGAGGGTTCGATCCCCTTCCGCTCCACCATTTCTTTGTTTCCCCAGCGGCGCTCGTACCCGCCCCGGTAGCTCAGTGGATAGAGCGACCGCCTCCTAAGCGGTAGGTCGTCGGTTCAACTCCGGCCCGGGGCGCCAATTTCGTCCTTGTGTCCGGGTCGGTCTGCGAAGCGTCGAACATAGCTCACTGCGCCGCTCCTGCACTGGCGCGACCGCCCTCAGGGAACCGGGTCCAGCGCTGTGGTGATCAGCTCCAGTTCGCGCGGGTCCGACCACGCCTTCGACCATGGCAGGGCGTGGCGGACGGCGCGCAGCACGATCTTCCGGAGCATGCCGGGCGTCGACCAGAGGTACGCCCGATATTGCGCACGGTGCCGTGGCATTGGCTGCGGACCGGTTGCAGCCAGCGTCCGCTGAATCTCCGTGGTGTACCTGACGAGCACTCGACCGGCACTCCACAGCGCGGCGACGTGAGTCGCCCAGTGGCGTAATCCGCGGCCGTAGATGCTGCGGTACACGTCGCGTGCCACGGACTGGTGCTCGACCTCCTCGACCATGTGCCAGGTGAAGAGTCGCCGGACCTCGGGATGAGCCTGCTCGAAAATCGCCGGCGTGGAGAGCCCCACGACCGAGAGGTCGTGGATCAGCTGCTCGCCGGCGACGATCACGGCGAGCTGCTGGCGCGCGTCGCGACCATCCATGACCTCGCGCCAGGCTTTCTGGCTCAGCGCCGTGCACGCCGCAACGTCCGCGCCCAGGGCACCGAGCCGCTCGTTGAACGCCGCATGATGTCGCGAGTGCAACGCTTCCTGCTTGATGAACGCATCGACGTCCGAGCGCAGCACCGGCACGTCCAGCTCCTTGAGCGCCCGCCGGAGAACCTTGATGGCGGATGCCTCGAAGGTCGGCGCAACCATGGACAAGGCATTCCACAGGTGGCTGATGCAGGGGTTCGCCGCAGTGTGCACGGCGGGTATGTCATCCACATCGAACCTGATCCCCATTCGGACTGGAATCTCGATGGGCGTGCTCCGTACTGTCGTCATGTCGTTTAGTCCTCAGGGTGTCTGTACTCGGCCGGCTGTGGCGGGCGTGAGCCGATTCGTCCCGCTTTCGCGGCTCGACTGGCGCTCAAATCTAGCGGCCGGATTCGCACAAGTATTGATATTTAGCGCCTATCAATTAATATAGTGCGCCATGACGAAAGGAAGCTGGCCGGCGGCATTCAGCGTGTCAGGGGCCTACCTGCGCCCAATCGACGAGTGGCTGAGCCGCGCGGGTTACGCTGCTTCGCCCATCTGTCGACGAATTCGCGCCATCAGGCCTGACGAGTCGGTAGGACTCCTGACCGCCGAGAAGCTCCTGGCCGAGGCGGCCCAGATCAGCGGAAACCCTCTAGCGGCCCTGGCGATCGGGAAATGGGTGGGCTGGCACCATCTCGGCGCGATGGGCCACATGCTGGCCAGCGCGCGAACGCTGGCAGAAATGCTCAACGGCTACGTCTTCTACGAAAGCCTTTTCTATCGATCCAGCATCGTCAACGTGCGACGCTCTGAAGACGGCATGGAGTTGTACTGGAACGCCATGTCGCCCCCTCCGCATTACTCGCGATACGCGATCAGCAGCTTCGTCGCCGCGGTGAGCAATGCCGGCATACCCGCAGGCTCAGTGCTCTCGGTCTCCTTTCCTTTCGACGACAGCGGAATGATCGATGTCTATCGAAGCCACCTTGCCGGCTCAGAAGTTTGTTTCGGCGGGGACCTTGGCATCGCATTCAGGCGTTCCGCGCTGCAGCTCACCATCCGTGTCAGCACCACGGCGGAGACCCGGATGCGATTCATCACGGAAAATCTCTCGCCGATCGGTGATCCGGACCTCGCCCTGCGCGTGTTCGAGGAGATCGTCGCGATGCTGCCCCGTCGCGAAGCCAGACTGCGAACGTTGTCTTCCAGGCTCGCGATGTCGCCGCGAACGCTCCAGCGTCGACTCGAGGCAATGCCCGACGGGCTCAGGGGCATCGTGCTGGCAGTGCGGATGCACCTCGCCTGCGAGTACCTGCTGGACGAGTCGGTGAGCCTGAGCGCGGTGTCGCTGATGCTGGGTTACTCGGAGCAGAGCGCCTTCCAGCTGGCGTTCAAGCGATACCACGGCGAGTCTCCCCACCAGTGGCGTTTGCGGGCGGGCAGGTCACTGTGGCGAGTCAACCTTGCTGAGAATCGGAGCATTTCCGGAAGCAATGCGCCGTGACGCCGATTACCACGCCGGTCACGGTGGCCGGCAGGGACGAGCTCGAGCAGAGGTATCGGGCGTGGGCTGAACGGATCGGCGGCTACCTGTTGAGCGAGGCGGCGCAGCTCACGGCCCGGGCGCACCCGCAGCCGCCTCGGGCCCAAGCGCACCGATGAAGCGATTCGTCACTTCGTTGAAGTTCCGCAACGAGTGCAGGTGGAGGTAGACAAGCTCGAGTTCGTCGGTCCTCGCCAGCTTGCTGAGCGCCTCGCCGCCGAGATCCCGCAGCCGCTCCCGCTTGACGCCGAGGAAGCCGCCGAGTGACTGCTTGGTGCCGGCTGGAGTCGTCACCGTCGCCTGCATCGGCTCGAGAAGGTTCAACTCCTTCAGTTGCCTGCAGAACGCGCGCGTGCGCTCGAACTGCGCCTGATATTCCTGCAGGAATCGCATTACCTGCTCGACGTAGGCCGAAGGCTTGCCGTCGTCGCCGAACAGTCGCTCGCCTCGACCGTCGCGGTTGAAGCCCGGACAGGTCTCGTCGATGCACAGTGTCAGCGTCTGCTGGTCCTCGCTGGACGCGAACACGAAGGGATAGCGCCGGATGAAGGCCGGCACGTACCTGGCCCGCCACTGCGCATCCTCTGACAAGTAGAGGTTTTGTTCGCCGCGAACGCCGAGGACGGCCGCCGGCAGGATGTCCGCCCCAATCTGGGCGAAGACGATCGCGAATTCCGCGGCCGCGCGCTGGAACTCCACCGCCATCAGCGGCACGGCGTTGATGGCGGCCGTGAACGCGAAGTCCTTCGACGGTTCGAACGAGGCGTCCGCGTGACGGGCGTGGGACACGGGAATCGGCGACTCGTAGATCAGCATCTGCTTGCTCATGGCCTCTCGCACTCTCCGCATGACAGTGACCCGATCATGACTCGTTCATGACAGGATCGACAACGGACACGCGGTCGTCCCGAGCCATCCGCTGCGATCGACCGGTGTCGAGTCCGGCCCGGCGGGGGCGGGAATGGCCGGCATCCGGGAGATCTGCGGCCCGGCGGCGCCCTGCAAGCTGCCGGATCTTTTCGATACACTACCGGGCCCTGCGCCGGGTGGTCGGTGTGGGATCCGGCGCCCCTTTCCAACGCGACCCACAAGTTCCGATGAGCGAATTCCTTGCGATGCTGTCCTCGACGCCTCTCGCGGCGGGCAATGCCCCGTACGTCGAGGCGATGTACGAGCGTTTTCTCGAGGATCCCGCCTCGATAGAGCCGAAGTGGCGCGAATTTTTCGCGGGACTCGGCGGCCAGCCGGGCGACGTGCCGCACGGGCCGCTGGTCGAGGAGCTGGCCCGCCGCGCGAAGGTCCGCCGCGCCGGCGGACCCGTAACGGCCGGCGAGGTCGTCGTGCCGGGCGCGGGGGCCGCCGCGAAGCAGGGCGCCGTGTCGCGCATGATCCAGATCTACGCGAACCGGGGGCACCTGATCGCGAACATCGACCCGCTCGGCCTGATGGAACGGCCGGTGCCCAAGGTGCTCGGCCTCGACTACCTCGGCCTCGGCGAGGCGGACCTCGACACCGAGTTCCTGACCGGCAGCCGCAACGAGGCGATCCGGCCGCGGCTCAAGCTGCGCGAGATCATCGCCCAGCTCAGGCACATCTACTGCGGCACGATCGGCGCCGAGTTCGCCCACGTCTCGGACGAGACCGAACGCCTCTGGCTGCAGGACCGCTTCCAGGTCGGCCGGGTCCAGCACCGTTTCCCGGTCGAGGACAGGAAGGACATCCTCTGGAACCTCACCATGGCCGAGGGTCTCGAGCGCTACCTCGCGACGCGCTACCCGGCCCAGAAACGCTTCTCGCTCGAGGGCGGCGACAGTCTCATACCGCTGCTCGAGGACCTGATCCAGACCGGCGGCTGGGTGCACGGGCTCGAGGACATCGTCATCGGCATGGCCCATCGCGGCCGCCTCTCCGTGCTGGTCAACGTGCTCGGCAAGTCGCCCGCGGAACTGTTCTCGGAATTCGAGGGCAACTACGACCTCAAGAAGCTGAAGGGCTCGGGCGACGTCAAGTACCACAAGGGCTTCTCCTGCGACGTCGGCACGCCGGGCGGCAACGTTCACGTGGCGCTCGCCTTCAACCCGTCGCACCTCGAGGTCGTCAACCCGGTGGTCGAGGGATCGGTGCGCGCCCGCCAGGAGCGGCGCGGCGACGGCAAGGGCGACAAGGTGATGGCCGTGCTGATCCACGGTGACTCGGCCTTCGCGGGGCAAGGGGTGATCCAGGAGACGCTGCAGCTGTCGCAGACGCGCGCCTTCTACACCGGCGGCACCGTGCACCTGATCATCAACAACCAGGTCGGGTTCACCACGAACGACCCGCGCGACACGCGCTCGACGCTCTACTGCAGCGACGTCGCGAAGATGATCGAGGCGCCGATCCTGCACGTGAACGGCGACGACCCGGAAGCCGTGGTGTTCGCGGCCCGCCTCGCGCTCGAGTACCGGATGAAATTCCACAAGGACGTCGTGATCGACCTCGTCTGCTACCGGCGCCTCGGCCACAACGAGGCCGACGAGCCGGCCGCAACGCAGCCGGTGATGTATGCCGCGATCCGTCGCAAGCCGACCACCCGCCAGATCTATGCCGAGCAGTTGGTGAATGAGGGCGTCATCGAGCAGGCCGAGGCCGATGCGATGGGCGAGCGCTACCGGCGCGGGCTCGACGAGGGCAAGCCGCAGGCCCACCAGGTGCTCGGGCTCATCGGCAACGTGCACACCGTGGACTGGTCGCGCTACCACGACGTGGACTGGAGCGAGCAGGTGCCCACCGGCGTCCGGCCCGAGGTGCTGCGCGAGCTCGGCCTCAAGGCGACGACCTTCCCGGACGGCTTCACGCTGCACCGTCAGGTGCAGAAGGTCATGGACGACCGGCGCAGGATGGCCGCCGGCCAGACGATGCTCGACTGGGGCTTCGCCGAAACCCTAGCCTATGCCACGCTGCTCGACCAGGGCTACGAGATCCGGCTCACCGGACAGGACAGTGGCCGCGGCACGTTCTTCCACCGCCACGCGGTCGGGCCACGACCAGGCGAGCGGCGACGCCTACATCCCGCTCACGAACCTCAAGCCCGGGCAGCCGCGCTTCCGCGTCACCGACTCGCTGCTGTCGGAGGAAGCAGTGATGGGCTTCGAGTACGGCTACTCCACCGCCGACCCGAACTGCCTCGTGATCTGGGAAGGGCAGTTCGGCGACTTCGCGAACGGCGCCCAGGTGATCATCGACCAGTTCATCAGCTCGGGCGAGGCCAAGTGGGGCCGCTACTGCGGACTCACTCTGTTCCTTCCGCACGGCTACGAGGGACAGGGCCCGGAGCACTCCTCGGCCCGGCTCGAGCGCTTCCTGCAGATGTGCGCCGAGAACAACATGTCGGTGTGCGTGCCCTCGACGCCCGCGCAGATGTTCCACATGCTGCGTCGGCAGATGCTGCGCGATTTCCGCAAGCCGCTCATCGTCATGACGCCGAAGAGCCTGTTGCGCCACAAGCTGTCGGTCTCGGCGCTCGAGGACCTCACGCACGGCTTCTTCCAGGAGGTCATCGGCGAGATCGACGACCTGCCGGCCGCCGCGGTCAAGCGCGTGGTGTTCTGCTCCGGCAAGGTCTACTTCGACCTGCTCGAGGCGCGACGGGCCGACGAAGTTCGCGACGTGGCCATCGTGCGGCTCGAGCAGCTCTATCCGTTCCCGGCCGAGGACTACGCCGCCGCGATCCGTCGCTATCCCAATGCGCGCGAGATCGTGTGGTGCCAGGAAGAGCCGCAGAACCAGGGCGCGTGGTACCAGGTCCGCCACCGCCTGCAGGAGCCGCTCTCGCACAAGCAGGAGCTGCTCTACTCGGGGCGGGCCTCCGCGGCCGCGCCGGCGGCCGGTATCCTCCAGCTTCACAGCATCCAGCAGAACGGCCTCGTGGCCGCTGCGATCAAGGCCAGCGTCAAAGAAGAGTCGGCGCGCTCGACGTCCCGCCTGCGCGCCACCGCCACCAGGAAGAGTTCATGACCATCGAAGTGCGCGTTCCCCAGCTTCCCGAATCGGTCGCGGACGCGACCCTGGTCGCCTGGCACAAGAAGCCGGGCGATGCGGTCCAGCGCGACGAGAATCTCGTCGACCTGGAGACCGACAAGGTCGTCCTCGAGGTGCCGGCGCCGACGGCCGGGGTGATCAAGGAACTGATGGTCCAGGACGGCGCCACCGTCACGAGCGGCCAGGTGCTGGCGCTGCTGGAGGAGGGCGCCGCCGCGACGGCCGCACCCGCCGCCAAGGGCGCGGCGGCCGCTGCGAAGGCGGCGGCGAAGGCCGGGCCCGCCGCGGCCAAGACCGGCGTTCCGCCCGAGAAGCTCGCGCCCTCGGTGCGGCGGCTGGTCGAGGAGCACAAGCTCGACGCGGGCGCGATTCCCGGCAGTGGCCGCGACGGCCGCGTCACTAAGGGCGATGTGCTCGCGCACGTGGCCGGGCAGGAGCCCGCCACCGCGAGCCCGGAGCCGGGCGCGGCCAACCTGCCTCCCGCCGGCCGGCAAGAGCGTCGTGTGCCGATGACGCGCCTGCGTACCCGCATCGCCGAGCGGCTGGTGCAGGCGCAGGCCACCGCGGCAATGCTCACCACCTTCAACGAGGTAGACCTGAAGGCGGTCAACGAGCTGCGCGCACGCTACCGGGACCGCTTCGAGAAGGAGCACGGCGCGCGCCTCGGGTTCATGTCGTTCTTCGTCAAGGCCTGCGTGGAGGCGCTGAAGCGCTTCCCGGTCGTGAACGCTTCGGTGGACGGCAGCGACATCGTCTACCACGAGTACTACGACATCGGGGTCGCAGTCTCGACCGACCGCGGGCTGCTCGTCCCCGTGCTGCGCGACGCCGACGTGCTCGGCTTCGGCGAGATCGAGAAGACGGTGGTGGGTTTCGCCACACGGGCCCGCGAGGGCTCGATCACGCTCGAGGAGCTCACCGGCGGCACGTTCACGATCACCAACGGCGGCGTGTTCGGGTCGCTGCTTTCGACGCCTATCCTCAACATGCCGCAGAGCGCGATCCTGGGCATGCACAAGATCCAGGAGCGCCCGGTGGTGGTGGACGGCCAGGTGGTCGTGCGCCCGATGATGTACCTGGCGCTTTCCTACGATCACCGCCTGATCGACGGCCGCGAGGCCGTGCAGTTCCTGGTCGCCATCAAGGACGCGCTGGAGGATCCCGCGCGTCTGCTGCTGCAGGTCTGAGCCGGAGAACACCATGTCTGACTCGTACGACGTCATCGTCATCGGCGCCGGTCCGGCCGGCTATCCCTGCGCGATCCGCGCTGCACAGAACGGGCTCACGGTGGCCTGCATCGACGAGTGGAAGAACTACGACGGCAGCCACGCCTTCGGCGGCACCTGCCTGAACGCCGGCTGCATCCCGTCGAAGGCGCTGCTCGAGTCCTCGGAGCTCCTTCACCGCGCGCAGTCGGAGTTCGGCGCGCACGGCATCAAGGTCGGCGGCCTCGAGTTCGACCTCGCGACCATGCAGAAGCGCAAGGCGAAGATCGTCAAGGCGTCCACGCAGGGCATCACCGCGCTGTTCAAGTCGGCAGGCGTCACCGGCCTGCAGGGTCACGGCCGGCTGCTGGCCGGCAACCGCGTCGAGTACACGGCACTCGACGGGGCAAAGCACGAACTCGCGGCGAAGCACGTCGTGCTCGCGAGCGGCTCGGTGCCGATGGAGCTCAGGTCCGTGCCGTTCGACGGCAATGCGATCGTGGACTCCTGGGGCGCGCTCGAGTTCGACGGCGTGCCGAAGCGCCTCGGCGTGATCGGCGCGGGCGTGATCGGACTCGAGCTCGGCAGCGTCTGGCGGCGCCTCGGGGCCGAGGTAGTCGTGCTGGAGGCCCTGGAGCAGTTCCTGTGGATGGCCGACCAGCAGGTGGCGAAGGAAGCGCTCAAGCACTTCAGGAAGCAGGGGCTCGACATCCGCCTCGGCGCCAAGGTGAGCGGCGCGAAGTCGGGCAAGGGCGGCGTCACCCTCGAGTACCAGGATGCTTCAGGCGAGCAGACCGTCGTCGTGGACAAGGTGGTGGTGGCGATCGGCCGCCGCCCGTTCACCGACGGGCTCCTCGGCGAGGGCACCGGCGTCGAGCTCGACGAGCGCGGCTTCGTAAAGGTCGATCATGAGTGCCGCACGGGCGCCGCGACCGTCTGGGCGGTCGGCGACGTGGTGCGTGGCCCGATGCTCGCCCACAAGGGCAAGGAGGAGGGCGTGATGGTCGGGGACCTGATCGCCGGCCGCTACTCGGAAGTCAACTACAAGGCGATACCGTCGGTGATCTACACCGCCCCGGAGATCGCGTGGGTCGGCCTCACCGAAGAAGAGGTGAAGAAGACCGGCCGCGCGTACAAGGTCGGCAGCTTCCCGTTCATGGCGAGCGGACGGGCGCGCGCCATGGAAGCGACGGCGGGCTTCGCCAAGGTGATCGCGGCGACCGACGACGACGAGATCCTCGGCGTGCACATCATCGGGCCGATGGCGGGCGAGCTGATCGCCGAGGCGGTGCTGGCGCTCGAGTACTCGGCGAGCGCCGAGGACCTGCAGCGCACCATCCATGCGCACCCGACCCTGAGCGAGGCACTGCACGAAGCGGCGCTCGCCGCGGACAAGCGCGCCATCGACTTCCCGAATCGCTGAGCCCGGCGCCGGGCCGGGGGCGCAGCCTCAGGCCGCCACGAATACGCGGAACGGCACGCCGCGGGCCTCCCAGGCTGCCGCGGCATCGCGCAGGATGTGCAGCGCCGTGTCGAGCACCTCGGGTGCATAGGCGCGCAGGCCGTAGGTGTGCTCGAACACCAGCAGGTGACCCGCGCCGCGGCGCCAGCTCAGGTCTGCGAGGCAGTCGAAGAACGCGTCCCAGTTGCCGCCGAACCAGGCGGGAAAGCCCAGCGCCGCGGCCGTGCGCGAGAGGAAGTCGGCCTTGCCGGTGCAGCCGTCGAGGTCGATGCGGGCGGCGTCCATGCCGAGCGAGGCGGCGAAGCTGCACAGTGCCGCCGCCGCTTCGGGCGCCAGCGTGATCACGTGCACCGGATCCGGCGCGGCCTCGGGCGCGGTCGTCTCGAGATCGCTCATGGGCGGGCCTCCACGCGGCGAAACGACCGGTAGTGGTCGTCGGTGTAATAGTAGACATCCGGCGGCTGGCCGCCCGCGACGATGCGCCGCGCGCCGCGATCGCGCGAGCCGGGAGTGACCACCGTGTACTCGCGGTAGTAGCCGCGCGACTGCTGCGGCAGCAGGCGCTCGCGATTCTGGAACACGCTGCCGTCCCGGTCATAGGGGAACGGGCCCCCGCGCTCGATCGCCTCGAGCGTCGCGATGGCCTCCGGCGGCAGAAATTCCGGCCAGCGGGCAGCGACCTCGCCCGAAGCGCCCGTTTCACTCGTGACGGCCGGTCCCGTGGTCGCCAGCTCGGGGCTGCGGCCCTCCCACCACTGCAGTGCCAGCACCGTGGCCAGCAGTACGATCCCGAGCCTGAGCCAGCCTTGCATGTCGCGATTCTCCCTCAGTGCCTGCGACGCGCGCTGATCACGTTCGGCAGCCCGGCGAAGCGGCTCAGCAGCCGGCTCAGCTCGTCGAGCCCGTGCACGGTCACGGTCAGGTCCACCTGCGCGGTGTTCTCCGCGGCATTGGTGGTGACGTTCATGGCCGTGATGCTGATGTGCTCGTCGGCGAGGATCGCCGACACGTCGCGCGTCAAGCCCTTGCGGTCGAAGGCCTGGATGGCCACGGCGACCGGGAACGTGCGCTCGGGCGAGGATCGTCCCCAGTCCACCGCCAGCACGCGCTGCGGCTGGGCATCGCGCAGCCGCAGCAGGTTGGCGCAGTTGGCACGGTGGATGCTGACGCCGCGGCCGAGCGTGATGTAGCCCGCGATGGACTCGGGCGGCACGGGGCGGCAGCAGCGGGCGAAGGAGCTCATGAGGTCGCCCACGCCGTCGATCACCATGCCGGTGGCGTGGCCGGTGTCCGCGGGCCTGAGGGCGCGCGGTTTCGGCGGCTCGCGCTCGTGCAGGCGCCGGTGCACCGCGCCGGCGACCTGCGCCAGCGTGAGCTCGCCCTCGCCGAGGCCGAGATAGAGCGCGTCGAGGGTGGGCAGCCCGAGCTCGGCGAGGATCTCGGGCAGCGGCGGCGCACGCACCCCGAGGCGGTCGAGCTCGCGCTCCAGCATCTGGCGTCCCTGCTCGCGGTTCTGGCCTTCGTCGAGCTTGCGGAAGAAGCTGCGAACCTTGGCGCGGTTGCGCGCCGAGGCGAGGTAGCCGAGGCTCGGTACCAGCCAGTCGCGGCTCGGGTTCGGCTGCTTGGCCGTGATGATCTCGACCGAGTCGCCGTTCGCGAGCTTGTAGTCGAGCTGCACCATGCGGCCATTGACGCGCGCGCCCCGGCAGCGGTGCCCGAGGCTGGTGTGGACGTGGTAGGCGAAGTCGAGCGGCGTTGCGCCGCGGGGCAGGTCCACGACCTCGCCGCGCGGGCTCAGCGCGTAGACGCGGTCCTCGAAGACCTCCGCCTGCAGGCCGTCGAGCAGGTCGTGCTCCATGCCGGCCCGCGCGGTGGGCTCGAGCAGCTGGCGCAGCCAGTTGATCTTCTGCTGGAAGCTCGCCTCGGCCCGGCGTCCCTCCTTGTACTGCCAGTGCGCCGCCACGCCCAGCTCGGCGTGCTCGTGCATCTCGCGCGTCCTGATCTGCACCTCGAGCGGCAGCCGCCCCGGTCCCGCCACCGCGGTGTGCAGCGAGCGGTAGTTGTTCTCCTTGGGCGTCGCGATGTAGTCGTCGAACTCGCCGGGAATGTAGGGCCACAGGCCGTGCACGACGCCGAGCGCCGCGTAGCACTCGCCGACCGTGTCGACCTGCACCCGCACCGCGAGGACGTCCATCACCTGCTCGAAGGCGAGCCCCTTGCGCTGCATCTTCCGCCAGATGCTGTAGATGTGCTTCGGCCGGCCGCTGATCTCGCCCGCGACGCCCACCTTCGCGAGTTCCCGCGCGAGCACGCCGCGCACTTCCTCGATGTAACGCTCGCGCTCCTCGCGCTTGGAGCGCAGCCAGCCGGCGATGCGCTTGTAGTCCCCGGGCTGGCTGTAGCGGAAGGCGAGGTCCTCGAGTTCCCACTTCACGTGCCAGATGCCGAGGCGGCTGGCGAGCGGCGCGTAGATCTCGCGCGTCTCGAGGGCGGCCCGCTGCTGGTCCGGCTCGGGCGAGCCCTTGAGGTGACGCAGGCGGACCAGCTGAAGCGCGAGTCGCAGCAGCACCAGGCGCACGTCGGAGGCCAGCGACAGCAGCAGCTTGCGCAGGCCTTCGGCCTGCGCGGGCTTCAACTGCTCGCCCGGGTTCCAGCCCGCCGGAATGCCGCTGTCGGCAACTCGCTCGAGTTCGCGCACGAGCTGGACGGCCGGCTCGCCGAACGCCTCGGCGAGGCGGGCCTCCTGCCCGGCCAGGGTCTCGATGCAGGGAACCAGCAGGCCCGCGAGCAGCAGGTCGTCGTCTGCCTGCAGTCGAGCCAGCACGCCCGCGAGCTCGAGCCCCTGTTCGACGACCTCGGGCGACACGGCGCTGCGCAGGGCCTGCACGGCCTGCTGGGCCCGGGGCGACTGTCGGCCGATGTCCAACTCGGCGTGTTTCACGGTGTCGGGTATGATAGCGCGACGTTTCCTAAGACCCCGTGGGTGAGTGCGTGGCGAGGCTCAATCGAAGTGGCCGGCGCTGGGCGCTCGCGCCTCGGAACACGGCCGCCGGCACCGGTGCGGGCGGCGCGGCCGGTGCCGATGCGGTTCGCATCCTCGGGCTCGACCCGGGCTCGCAGGCGACCGGCTTCGGCGTCATCGACTGGATGGACGGCGACGCGCGCTACGTCGCGAGCGGCGCGATCCGCACCGGCGGCGTCGAGTTCCCGCCGAGGCTCCGGCAGATCTACGAGGGTGTGCAGGCGCTGATGCGCGAATACGGCCCGCGCGAGGTCGCCATCGAGCGGGTGTTCATGCATCGCAACGCCGACAGCGCGCTGAAGCTGGGCCAGGCCCGCGGGGCCGCCTTGTGCGCTGTGTTCGCGGACGACCCGGAAGTGTTCGAGTACGCCCCGCGCGAGGTGAAGCTCGCGGTCGTCGGGACGGGCGGGGCGCAGAAGGAGCAGGTGCAGTTGATGGTCAGGACGCTGCTGAAGCTGCAGGGCGAGCTCGGCGCCGACGCCGCCGACGCGATCGGCATCGCGCTGTGCCACGCCTACTCGCGCGCGGCGCAGCGCGCCGTTCGTCTCGGCGCAGCGACCGGGCCGCGCCCGTGATCGGTTTCCTGCGCGGTCGCCTCGCCGCCAAGCAGCCGCCGCAGCTCGTGCTCGACGTGGGTGGGGTCGGCTACGAGGTCGAGGCGCCGATGTCCACCTTCTACGGGCTGCCGTCCATCGGCGCCGAGGTGCAGCTGCATACGCACCTCGTCGTGCGCGAGGACGCCCACGTGCTGTACGGCTTCGGCACCGAGCGCGAACGCAGCCTGTTCCGGGAACTCATCAAGGTGTCGGGCGTCGGTCCGCGCATCGGGCTCGCGATCCTCTCCGGCATCACGGTCGATGAGTTCCACCGCTGCGTCGAGACGCACGACGCCGCCTCGCTGGTCCGCGTGCCGGGCATTGGTCGAAAGACGGCCGAGCGCCTCGTCATCGAGTTGCGCGACCGGCTCACCGGGCTCCCGGGCGAGGCCTTCATCCCCGGCGCGGCCGCCGCCGGCGGTTCGGGAACGGCCCAGGCCGAGGCGTTCGCCGCGCTCGTGGCGCTGGGCTACAAGGCGCCCGAAGTGGCGCGCCTGCTGCAGAAAGTTGACCCCTCGGTGAGCGGCACCGAGGAACTCATCCGCCACGCGCTGCGCGCGGCGGGCTCCTGATGCGTGGGGTGGGCTGAATGATCGAGCAGGACCGCGTCATCTCCGCCGGCACGCAGCGCGAGGACGAGGCCTACGATCGCGCGGTACGCCCGAAGTCGCTCGCCGACTACGTGGGCCAGCCGGCGGTCAAGGCGCAGATGGAGATCTTCATCGCCGCGGCCCGCCAGCGACGCGACGCGCTCGACCACGTGCTCATCTTCGGCCCGCCCGGCCTCGGCAAGACCACGCTCGCGCACGTCATCGCCAACGAGCTCGGCGCGGGCTTCAAGCAGACCTCGGGCCCGGTGCTCGAGCGGCCCGGCGACCTCGCCGCGTTGCTCACCAACCTGCAGGCCAACGAGATCCTGTTCGTCGACGAGATCCACCGCCTGAGCCCGGTGGTGGAGGAGATCCTCTACCCGGCGATGGAGGACTTCCAGCTGGACATCATGATCGGCGAGGGCCCGGGCGCGCGCTCGATCAAGATCGACCTGCCGCCGTTCACGCTGGTGGGCGCCACGACGAGGGCGGGTCTGCTCACCTCGCCGCTGCGCGACCGCTTCGGCATCGTGCAGCGCCTCGAGTTCTACGGCCGCGAGGACCTGCAGCGCATCGTCGAGCGCTCGGCCGGCATCCTCGGCGTGCCGACGGATACCGCGGGCGCCGCGCGCATCGCGGAGCGCTCGCGCGGCACGCCCCGCATCGCCAACCGCCTGCTGCGCCGGGTGCGGGATTTCGCCGAGGTGAAGGCCGACGGCCGCATCACCGAGCCGGTGGCGCAAGCGGCGCTCGACCTTCTGGACGTGGACCCGCAGGGCTTCGACCCGATGGATCGGCGCCTGATGCTGACTATCATCGAGAAGTTCGACGGCGGACCGGTGGGCGTGGACAGCCTCGCGGCGGCGCTCGGCGAGGAGCGCGGCACGATCGAGGACGTCATCGAGCCATTCCTGATCCAGCAGGGCTACATCATGCGCACGGCCCGCGGCCGCGTGGCCGCACGCAACGCCTATCTCCACTTCGGCCTCACTCCACCCGCCGTCGAGCGGGCCGGCGGCACGCTCGGCCTGTTCGACGCCTGAGGATGCTCAATGATCGGTGACCATTCCGCGCTCGACCTGATTCTGCAGGCGAGCCTGATCGTCCAGTTCGTGATGGCGCTGCTGGTGGGCGCCTCGGTGGTGTCCTGGGCGATCATCTTTCGCAAGCGCCAGCTCCTGAAGACCGAGCGCGTCGCCTCCGACGAGTTCGAGGAGCAGTTCTGGTCCGGCGGCGACCTCTCGGGCCTGTACAGGTCGCTGGAGGCGGGCTCGCCGACCGGGATGGCGGGGGTGTTCGTGGCCGGCTTCCGCGAATTCTCGCGCCTGCGCAAGCAGGCCGGCATCGGCGCCGCCGAACTGCTCGAGGGCAGCCGCAGGGCGATGCGCGTCGCGCAGCTGCGCGAGACCGACCGCCTCGAGGAGAACCTCTCGACGCTCGCGACCATCGGCTCGACCAGCCCGTACGTCGGGCTCTTCGGCACCGTGTGGGGCATCATGAGTGCGTTCCAGGGGCTCGGAAACGTGCAGCAGGCGACGCTGGCGATGGTTGCACCGGGCATCGCCGAGGCGCTCATCGCCACGGCGATGGGACTGTTTGCCGCCATTCCCGCCGTCATCGCCTACAACCGGTACGCCGACCAGGTGGGACGGCTCGAGCTGCGCTACGACGCCTTCATGGAGGAGTTCTCCACCATCCTGCAGCGCCACGCCGGAGCGCAGGGCTGAGCCGTGGCACAGGTGAAGCGGGGTCGCGGGCGCAGGCTGATGGGGGAGATCAACGTCGTCCCCTACATCGACGTCATGCTGGTGCTCCTGATCATCTTCATGGTCACGGCACCGATGCTGAGCCAGGGCATCAAGGTGGACCTGCCCAAGGCGGCGGCCGAGCCGCTGGCACCGGACGTCGAGCCGCTGGTGCTCAGCATCGATTTCGAGGGCGGCCTGTACCTCAACATCGGCGACCCGCAGGCCGCGCTCGAGCCGGAGCAGGTTCTCGAGCTCGTCTCGGCCGTGCTGCGCCGGGAACCTGAGCGCCCCGTGGTGGTCAAGGCAGACAGGGCAGTCGAATACGGACGCGTCGTGGAAAGCATGGCATTGCTGCAACAGGCGGGTGCGCAGAAGGTCGGGTTTGCCACGGAGTCGCCCGCGGCCCCGAGCCGCAAGAGCGGGACGCGCTGAGCGATGCCTGGTTTCTTCCAGCAGCACCTGCGGCCCCTGGCGGGCTCCGCGGGGCTGCACGTGGCGCTGCTCGTGCTGCTAGCGGGTGCGGCGCTGAAGTGGCAGTCGGAGCAGCCGCCAGTCGAACTTGCGATCGAGGGGTTCGTGACGGAGCTGCCGCCCTCGAAGCCTGCGACGCAGGCGCGGCCCGCACCGGTTGCGCCCGTTCCGAAGCCGGTCGTGCCTCCGCCTGAACCGGTCGAGCGTGCGGCCGAGCCTGCGCCGGAGCGCCGTGCCGAGGAGGCGATGGCCGCCGCGCGGGCGGCGCAGACCGAGCGCGAGCAGCGCGAGGCGGACGACCGGGCGGCACGACAGCGAGAGGCGCAGCTCGCGCAGGAACGCGAGGCGCAGCAGGCGCGCGAACAGGCCGCCGCAGAAAAGCGTCGAGCCGAGGAAGCCGAGCGCAAGCGTGTCGAAGCCGCCGATGCGAAACGCAAGGCCGCCGAGGACGAGGCGCGCAAGAAGGCCGAAGCCGCCGAGGCCAAGCGCCAGGCGGAAGCCAAGGCGCAGGCCGAGCGTGAGGCCGCAGTCCGGGCCGAGCGCGAGTCTGAACTGCAGCGCTTGCTGGCCGCCGAGGAGGAGGCGGCGGCAGTCGCGCGCTCGGGCGTGGTGGACGAGTACCGCTTGCTGCTGGTGCAGGCGATCGAGCGCAACTGGATCCGCCCGGCGTCGGCGCGGGCCGGCCTCGAATGCACCCTTTACGTGACGCAGGCCCAGGGCGGCACGGTCGTTGACGTGCGCCTCGGGACCTGCAACGGTGACCAGGCGGTGCGGGAATCGATCACGAACGCCGTGTTCAAGGCCTCGCCCTTACCGCCGCCGCGTGATTCGCGGGCCTTCGAGCGACGCCTCGAGATCGTGTTCAAGCCGACGGAGTAGCGATTACATGAACCTTGGAATTCCAGGCACCCGACGTGCGCTGGCGGCACTCGCGCTGTTCGCGTGCGCACTGTTGCTTGCGCCCGGGCCGAGCCGGGCCCAGCTGCGCCTCGACATCACGCAGGGCACTCGCGACGCTGTCCCGATCGCCGTCGTGCCGTTTGGCGGCCAGGCCGAAGGGGCCGCCACCGACGTGGCGGCAGTGATCGCCGGCGACCTGCAGATGAGCGGTCGCTTCGCGCCGCTCGAGCGCCGCGACCTCGTTTCTCGACCGACGCGCGGCGAGGACATCCGCTTCGAGGACTGGCGGCTGCTGCGCTCCGACTTCATCGTCGTGGGACGGGTCGAGCCCGACGGGTCCGCGCTCGCGGTGACCTTCGAGCTCTTCAACGTACGCACCGGGTCCGCGCTGCTCGCCCAGCGAATGCCCTCGACCGAACGCGGCCTGCGCGCCACGGCGCATCGCATCGCCGACCTGGTGTTCGAGCGGCTGACCGGCATCCCCGGCGCGTTCTCGACCCGCATCGCCTACGTCACCGTGGATGGCCGGCCACCCAGCCAGCGCTTCCGGCTGGTGGTGGCGGACGCGGACGGTTTCAACCCGCGCACGATCACCGAGTCGACCGAGCCGATCATGTCGCCCGCCTGGTCGCCCGACGGCCAGGAGATCGCCTACGTGTCGTTCGAGAGCAAGGCCTCGGCCGTGTACGTGCAGCGGCTCGCCACGGGCGAGCGGCGCCGGGTTTCGGCGCGCGCGGGCATCAACGGTGCGCCGGCCTGGTCGCCCGACGGCCGGCGACTTGCGCTCACCCTGTCGCGCGAAGGAAACCTCGACATCTACACGCTCGATCTGGCGACCCAGAGCCTGACGCGCATCACGACGGACGACGCGATCGACACCGAACCGGAGTGGGCGCCCGACGGCCGCAGCCTCTATTTCACCTCGGACCGCGCCGGCAACGCCCAGGTCTATCGCGTGGCGCTCGACGGCGCGCGCAACGCCGAGCGGGTCACCTTCACGAATGCCTACAACGCGCGTCCGCGCCGGTCGCCCGACGGCAAGGAACTGGCGCTCGTGACCCTCGACCGTGGCGGCTATCGCATCGCGATCCTGGATCTCGAATCGCGCAACCTGCGCGTGCTCACCAGCGCGCGTCAGGACGAATCGCCGAGCTTCGCGCCGAACGGCGCCATGGTGATCTACGCCACCCGGGATCGCGGCCGGGGATCGCTCGCGATCGCCTCGTCGGACGGCCGCTTCCAGCAGCGGCTGAGCGCCGACCAGGGCGACGTAAGGGAGCCCGCCTGGTCGCCGTTTTCCGTCCGCTGATGCCCGGCGGCGGCGGCTGTGGTAAAAGGCGCGCACTTTTTGCGTCGTGCGCGAGTCGTTAGTCCAATCCGATCCGAAGGAGTCCGAGAGCCATGAAGTCGATCCAGGTCCTTGCCGTCGCATTGCTCGCACTGGGACTCGCGGCCTGCCAGAAGCCCAAGCAGGTCAAGCCGGACGAAACAGCCGCTGCGACGATGACGGATGCGGCCGCGACCAGCGGCATCGGCGAGGCCGGTGCGGCCGGCGGCACCGCGGTCAAGCCACTCACCCCGCAGCAGCAGGCACTGGCGGACCTGCAGCAGAAGAGCATCGTGTTCTTCGACTTCGACAGCAGCGAGATCCGATCCGAGTACGTCCCCGTGGTGGCCGCGCACGCGGGCTACCTGGTGAAGTACCCCGCTGCGCGCATGCGTCTCGAGGGCCACACGGACGAGCGCGGCTCGCGCGAATACAACATCGGCCTCGGTGAGCGGCGCGCCCAGGCCGTGCGCCGCGCCCTGATGCTGCAGGGCGTTGCGGACGCGCAGATCACCACGGTCAGCTACGGCGAGGAGCGCCCGGCGGTCGAGGGCACCGACGAGGCGGCCAACGCCCAGAACCGGCGCGTCGAACTCGTCCACGCGCAGTGATGGGACGCACAATCAAATCGCGTGCGCTGGCGGCGGCCCTCGGGGCCGTGCTGCTCGCGACGGGCCTCGCTGCCGAGGCTCGCACGGCCAGCAACAAGGAACTCGAGGCGCTCGCCTCCGAGATCGAGGCGCGCCTTGCCACGGTCGAGCGCTCGACCGCGAACCTGGTGCCGATGCAGCAGCAGATCGAGGCTGCCCGCTCGGAACTGCGCAGCCTGCGCGGCCAGATCGAGGAAGCCCGGCACGAGCTCGGTTCGTTGCGCCAGCAGCAGCGCGACCTTTACGCGGACCTCGATCGCCGCCTGCTGCTGCTGGAGAATGGCGCGATGCCGACGACGCCCGGTGCGGGCGCGCCGTCCTCCGAGGACGAACTGCGTGCCGCCGACGAGACGGCGGTGTACGGGGATGCGTTCGCGGCCCTCAAGGCCGGGCGCTACGAAGACGCCGTGCGTGGCTTCCAGCTCTACCTCGCCAAGTACCCGGAGGGACCGCGCGCCGACAGCGCGACCTATTGGCTCGGCGAGGCGCACTACATCCAGAAGGACAACACCTCCGCGCTCAGGGCATTTCAGGACGTGCTGGACAAGTTTCCCGACTCGGCCAAGGCCGGCGACGCGCTGCTCAAGGTGGGCTTCTGCCAGTACGAGCTCAAGGCGTTTCGCAACGCACGAACGACGCTCGAGAAGGTCGTTGCCACTTATCCCGGGACCGACGCGGACCGCCTCGCCCGCGAGCGGCTGGCGAGGATGGACGTCGAGCGCCGGTGAGCCGCCTCAAGGTCACCGAGACCTTCGTCTCGATCCAGGGCGAGGCGGACGCCGTCGGCTGGCCGACGCTTTTCGTGCGCCTCACCGGCTGCCCGCTGCGCTGCGTCTATTGCGACACGCAGTACGCTTTCCATGGCGGCGAGTGGCGCACGCTGGACGAACTGCTCGAGCTTGCGCGCGGCAGCGGCGTGCGCCATGTCTGCGTCACGGGCGGCGAGCCGCTGGCGCAGCGGGCGTGCCTGGACCTGCTCGCAGCCCTGTGCGACCGCGGCTACAGCGTCTCGCTCGAGACCAGCGGGGCGATGGACGTGGCGCCGGTCGATCCGCGCGTCAGCCGGGTCGTGGACCTCAAGACGCCGGACTCGGGAGAGTCGGCGCGCAACCGGCTGCAGAACCTCGACCTGCTCACGGGGCACGACCAGCTCAAGATCGTCGTCTGCTCCCGCGCCGACTACGAGTGGGCCCGCGATTTCATGCGCGGTCGCGCCGGGCTGCCGTGCCCGGTGCTGCTTTCGCCGAGCTGGGGACAGGTGAGCCCGCGCGAGCTGGCCGAGTGGATCCTCGCCGACCGGCTCGACGTGCGCCTTCAGGTGCAGCTGCACAAGGTGCTGTGGGGCGAGGAGCCCGGCCGATGAGCGTCGCTCGCCCGCCGGAGCGGCGTACCGACCAGCAAACGCCGGCCGTGGTGCTCGTCTCCGGCGGCCTCGATTCGGCGACCTGCCTCGCGATCGCCCGCTCCGAGGGCCATGCCTGCCACGCGCTGAGCTTCGCCTACGGGCAGCGCCACGAGGCAGAGCTGGCCGCCGCGCGCCGCGTCGCCGCCGCACTCGGTGCCGTGCAGCACCGCGTGATGACCATCGATCTGGCGGCTTTCGGCGGCTCGGCCCTCACGGATGCCTCGATCGCCGTGCCGGAGGCGCCGTCGGCCGGTATCCCCGTCACTTACGTGCCGGCGCGGAACACGATCTTCCTGGCCATGGCGCTCGCGTGGAGCGAGGTGCTCGGTGCCCACGACATCTACATCGGGGTGAATGCGGTCGATTATTCGGGGTACCCCGACTGCCGGCCGGCGTTCATCGAAGCGTTCGAGCGCGTGGCGAACCTCGCGACGCGGGCCGGCGTGGAGGATCCCGAGCGCCTGCGCATCCGCGCGCCGCTCATCGCGCTCAGCAAGGCCCAGATCATCCGCCGCGGCATGGACCTCGGCGTGGACTACGCCCTCACCGTGTCGTGCTACCAGGCCGACGCCGGCGGTCGCGCCTGCGGCCGCTGCGATTCGTGCCGCCTGCGGCGCGAAGGCTTCGAGGCTGCCCGCATCAAGGATCCCACGCCCTACCGGTGATCGGTCGGGTCCGATCCGGTATCATGCGCGGCCTTCCCAAATGGGCCGTTAGCTCAGCGGTAGAGCAGCTGGCTTTTAACCAGTTGGTCGATGGTTCGATCCCATCACGGCCCACCAATCCGGCTCATCGTGAGTGCCGTCGGCGCGGCCGGCTGCCGAGGTACCCACGCGCGTTGGGATCGGATAGCCTTGGCGCGATAGCGCAAGCGAATTGCGGCGGGCGAGGCCCTCTGCGTCGAACACCGGCCGGTAAAAAGAGCCTTCAATGACCCAGTCCGCAGACGTCTTTATCAGCTACGCACGCGACGACAAGGAGCGCGTCATCGACCTCGTGACGCGAATGCGCGACGCGGGTGTGAGCATCTGGATCGACCTGGGCAGCATCGATGGAGCGGCCATGTGGGGCGAGGCCATCGTCAACGCGCTCGATAGCGCCAAGGTGCTGCTGCTGATCGTCACGGAGGCGTCGGTTCGCTCGCACAACGTCGCCAAGGAAGTCGTGCTCACCAGCGAGCGCAAGGGCAGCATCCTGCCCGTCCTGCTCGAGCCGACCACGATCCCGCCGAGCCTCAAGTACCCGCTCGCGGGTATCCAGCAGATCGAGTACTACCAGGGCAGTCCCGACGAGAACCTGAAGGTGATTCTGCGCTCGCTGGAACGGCTCGGCGTCGGCATTGCCGCACCGCAGGCATCTGTGGCGAGGACCGTCGACGCGACCGCGGCGCGGCCAACTGCCGCCTTGCCCGGCGATCCGGTCACGGTGGCGGGGGCACTGGCGGTCCTGCCCTTCGACAACATCAGCGCCGACCCGGAGGCCGATTACTTCAGCGACGGGCTCACCGAGGAGCTGATCGCGCGGCTCTCGGTGGTGAGCGAGATCGAGCTCGTTTCGCGCTGGGCGTCGATGCAGTACAAGGGCAAGCGCCAGGACATCCGGGCCATCGGCAGCGAGCTCGGTGCGCGCCACATCGTGGGTGGCAGCGTGCGCCGCTTCCAGGATTCCGTGCGCATCACGGTGCAGCTCGTGGACGTGGAGACCAACCGCCAGCTGTGGGGCAACACCTACAAGGGCAAGCTCGACGACATCTTCGACATCCAGGAGCAGGTGGCGCAGCAGATCGTCGAGGCGCTCAAGCTCAAGCTCAGCTTCTCGGAAAAGGTGTCGCTCACCAAGCGCCAGACAGTCAATGCCCAGGCCTACGACCTGTACCTTCGTGGCCAGGACTACCTGTATCGCCTCACCAAGCGCAGCGTCGAGTACGCGATCCAGCTGTTCGAGAAGGCGATCGAGCTCGATCCGCGCTACGCGGCCGCCTATGCCGGCTGCTCGAGCGCCTACGGGCAGATGTACCAGTGGTTTTCGCGCGAGGAAAAGTACCGCGCCAAGGCGCAGGAGCTGAGCTTCAAGGCGCTGATGTACGACAGCAACCTGCCGGAAGCCTACGCGGCGATGGGACTGTCGTATTTCATCTGGGGCAAGTTCGAGGAGGCGGCAGCATCGAGCCGCAAGGCGATCGAGCTGGACCCGGACGACTTCATCGCATACTGGACGCTCGGGCGCTTTCACTTCTCGAACGGCGAGCACGAGCCGGCGCTCGTGCAGTTCAAGCGCGTGATCGACATCAAGCCCGGCTTCTACGCCGCCTATGCCGACCTTGCGCAGGCCTACGAGTGCCTGAAGATGCAGCCGGAGGCCGCGGCCGCGGAGCAGCAGTTGCTCGAGTTGCTGCCGAACTACCTGCTGCAGAACCCGGAAGACGCCCGGGCGCGCATCTTCTTCGCCTCGTCACTCGCCAAGCACGGTCGCAAGGACGAGGCGATTCGCGAGGGTGACGCGGCGCTGGAGCTCAGTCCCGACGACCCGATGATGCTCTACAACTGCGCCTGCCTTTACGCGCTTCTCGGCGAAGGCGAACGCGCCATCGACACGATCGAACGGGCGATCGCCGGAGGCTACGAGAGCTTCCGCTGGATGGAGCACGACCCGGACCTCGACACAATCCGCGACAACCCGCGCTACGCCGCGCTCGTGCAGGGTCGCTGAGCGGAGTCCGCGCGACGCGGGGCAGCGCATTCAGGGGCGGCCGGTTGGCATGCTGCACTGCAACTGCATTACCATCGCGCCCTACCGTTTCATTTGAAAGCATTTGCCAGGGGGCGACCATGGCCGACCTCTTCGACAATCCGATGGGCACCGACGGCTTCGAGTTCGTCGAGTACACCGCGCCCGACCCCGAGCTGCTGCGCACGCTGTTCGACCGCATGGGCTTCCCGGTGGTCGCCCGGCATCGCAGCAAGAACGTGACGCTGCACCGGCAGGGCGACATCAACTTCATCATCAACGCCGAGCCGGGCGGGTTCGGCCAGCGCTTCGCCCAGCAGCACGGGCCGTCGGCCTGCGCGATGGGATTCCGTGTCCGCGATGCGGCGGCGGCTTTCGCGCGCGCCGTGGAGCTCGGCGCGACCCCGGTGAAGAGCCCGGTCGGCCCGATGGAGCTCAACATCCCGGCGATCGAGGGCATCGGCGGCAGCATCATCTACCTCGTGGACCGATACGGCGACCGCACGATCTACGACGTGGACTTCGTGCCGGTCGCGCAGTCCACGCCGAGCCGCGCCGCGGGGCTCGAGTTGATCGACCACCTGACGCACAACGTGCAGCGCGGCAACATGAACAAGTGGGCGGGCTTCTACGAGCGCCTGTTCAACTTCCGCGAGATCCGCTACTTCGACATCGAGGGCAAGAAGACGGGCCTGTTCAGCCGCGCCATGACGAGCCCGTGCGGCAAGATCCGCATCCCGATCAACGAGTCGCAGGACGACAAGTCGCAGATCGAGGAGTACCTGCGGGAGTACCAAGGCGAGGGCATCCAGCACATCGCCCTCTCGACCGGGGACATCTACGCCACGGTGGACCAGCTGCGGCAGAACGGCATCGAGTTCCAGGATTCACCCGACACCTACTACGAGGGCGTGAATGCCCGCGTGCACGGTCACCGCGAGCGGCTCGAGGAGCTGCAGCGCCGGCGCATCCTGATCGACGGCAGCGACAAGGATGGCATCCTGCTGCAGATCTTCACGAAGAACGTCATCGGTCCGATCTTCTTCGAGATCATCCAGCGCAAGGGCAACGAAGGCTTCGGCGAGGGCAACTTCCGCGCGCTGTTCGAGTCGATCGAGCTCGACCAGGAGCGTCGCGGGGTCATTTGAGGGCGAGGCGGCCGACCGGCGAGGGGCGGCACGAGAGGGCAGGGCGATGAAACGTTACATACCGGTTTCGCGCGTCGAGGGCACCGCCTCGAGGCAGGCGCACTGCGACCTGCCGGAGGGCACCTACGAGCGCGAGATGAGCAAGGAGGGCTTCTTCGGCCCGGCGGCGTTCTTCCACCACCGCCACCCGCCCACCGGCTGGACTGAGTTCACCGGGCCGCTGCAGCCGCGGGCCTTCGACCTCGCGAAACTGGCGGCGGGCGAATCGAGCCCGTGGTCGGCGCACGAGGTGCTGGTCAATGCGCACTGCCGCATCCGCTACTGGCGCCTGCCCGGCAACATGCCGCGCCTCGCGCGCAACGCGGACGGCGACGAACTGCTGTTCTTGCACGCGGGCGTGGGCGAGTTGTACTGCGACTTCGGGCGACTCCCCATCGAGGCGGGCGACTACGTGGTGCTGCCGCGCGGCACGATGTGGCGCATCGAGAGCGCCGCGCCGCTCGACGTGCTCATGATCGAGGCCACCAACTCGAGTTACCAGCTGCCGGACAAGGGTCTCGTGGGCAACCACGCGATCTTCGACCCCGCCGTGCTCGACACGCCGCGGATCGACGCCGAGTTTCTCGCGCAGCAGTCGGACGACGCCGAGTGGCGGGTCGAGGTGAAGCGGCGCAACGCCGTGTCGCTCATCACCTATCCGTTCAACCCGCTCGACGCGGTGGGCTGGCACGGCGAGCTTTCGGTGGTGCGGATCAACGTGCGCGACCTGCGGCCGCTGATGAGCCATCGCTACCACCTGCCGCCGTCGGCGCACACCACCTTCCTCGCCAACCGTTTCGTCGTCTGCACTTTCGCACCGCGCCCGTTCGAGACCGACCCGGGTGCGCTCAAGGTGCCGTTCTTCCACAACAACGACGACTACGACGAGGTGCTGTTCTACCACGCCGGCGATTTCTTCAGCCGCGACAACATCCACCCCGGCATGCTGACCTTCCACCCCGGCGGCTTCACCCACGGCCCGCACCCGAAGGCGCTGACGCGCATGTTCGAGCAACCCAAGCCCGTGACGGACGAGTACGCCGTCATGGTCGACACGCGCGACGGTCTCGATGTCGGGGTGGGCGCCGGTGCGGTCGAGTGGACTGGCTACGTGGACAGCTGGAAGGGCCGGCCGTGAAGCTCGCCTCGCTGCGCAACGGCAGTCGCGACGGGCAGCTGCTGGTGGTGAGCCGCGACCTCACGCGTGCGGTGCCGGTGCCGCACGTCGTGCCCACCCTGCAGGCGGCACTCGACGACTGGTCGCGCGTGCAGCCACGGCTCGAGCAGCTGGCGCTCGAGCTCGAAGCGGGCCGTGCGCCAGGCAGCTTCCCATTCCAGTCGACGCAGGTGCTGGCGCCGCTGCCTCGCGCGCACCACTGGGTGGACGGCTCGGCCTACGTCAACCACGTCGAGCTCGTGCGCAAGGCGCGCGGCGCCGAGATACCGCCGAGCTTCTGGACCGATCCGCTCGTCTACCAGGGCGGCTCCGACGACTTCCTCGCGCCGACGGACGACGTGCCGGTGCCGAGCGAGGAATTCGGCATCGACCTCGAGGCCGAGGTGGCCGTGGTCACGGACGACGTGCCCATGGGCACGACCGCCGCCGACGCGCGCCGTCACATCAGGCTGGTGATGCTGGTGAACGACTGGTCCCTGCGCAACCTCATCCCGGCGGAACTCGCCAAGGGCTTCGGCTTCTACCAGTCGAAGCCGGCCACGGCCTTCTCGCCGGTCGCGGTGACGCCGGACGAGCTCGGCGATGCCTGGGACGGGGGCAAGGTGCTGCTGCCGCTCGTGTCGCACGTCAACGGCGAGCTGTTCGGGCGTCCCGACGCCGGCGTGGACATGACCTTCGACTTCCCGCGGCTGATCGAGCACGTGACCGCGACGCGGCGGCTCGGCGCGGGCGCGATCGTGGGCTCGGGCACGGTTTCGAACTATGATCGGTCCCGCGGCTCCTCGTGCCTCGCAGAGCGGCGCATGCTGGAGCAGCTCGAGCAGGGTCGTGCGGTCACGCCTTTCCTGCGCTTCGGAGACCGGGTGCGCATCGAGATGTTCGACCGTGACGGGCGGAGCATCTTCGGAGCGATCGACCAGCGAGTCGTGCCGGGACGCTGACGCCCGCGCGGCGCAGGGGTGCAAGGGGACATGTTCGGCAATCTCGAAGCGCTGCCTCCCGACCCGATACTCGGCGTCACCGCCGCGTTCCGTCGCGATCCCGACCCTGGCAAGGTGGACCTCGGTGTGGGCGTGTACCGGGACGAGAGCGGCCTCACGCCGGTGCCGGCCGCCGTGCGTGAGGCGGAGCGCGAACTGATCGCCGCCCAGACGACCAAGACCTACGTCGGCCCGGCCGGCAACCTCGAGTTCAACGAACGGATCGTGGCCCTGGCGCTCGGCCCGCTGGCCGAAGGGCTCAAGGAGCGCACGGCGACCATCCAGACCGTGGGTGGCTGCGGCGCGCTGCGCATGGGCGCCGAGTTGCTGCATGCCGCCGTGCCCGGCGCCGTGGTCCACGTCAGCGATCCGACCTGGGCGAATCACGAGCCGCTGCTCGGGAATTCCGGCATCGCGCTGCGGCGCTATCCGTACTACGACCCGGTGACGCGCGGCGTGGCCTTCGAGCGGATGCTCGCTCGCCTCGATGCTGTTCCGGCCGGCGACGTGGTGCTGCTGCACGCCTGCTGCCACAACCCCACGGGCGTCGACCTCGATCCCGGGCAGTGGTCGGCCGTGGCCGACCTGCTCGAGCGGCGCGACCTCGTGCCGTTCGTGGATCTGGCCTACCAGGGCTTCGGCGACGACCTCGAGGCGGACGCGGCTGGCCTGCGCCTGATGGCCTCGCGACTGCCGACGCTGCTGCTCGCCATTTCCTGCTCCAAGAACTTCGGCCTGTACCGCGAGCGCGTCGGTGCGCTGGCCGTGGTGGCCGACAGCGCCGCGACCGCGCGCGCACTCGCCACGCACCAGGCGCGCACCGGGCGGCGCATGTACTCGATGCCGCCCGACCACGGTGCCGCCGTTGCCGCGCGCGTCCTCGGCGATGCGCGCCTGCGACGGTCGTGGCAGGAGGAACTGGCGGCGATGGTCGCGCGCGTGAAGTCGCTGCGCCTGCTGCTGGCGGGCCGGCTGGCGGCACGTCGTCCCGACCACGACTTTTCCTGGCTGCCGCGGCAGCGCGGCATGTTTTCCCTGCTCGGCCTCGAGCCTGCGGCCATCGCGGCGCTGTGCGAGGTCGAGCACGTGTACATGCCGCCGGACGGACGCATCAACATCGCCGGCGTGAGCGACGCCAACGTGGATCGGGTGGCCGACAGCATCGTCCGGGTGCTCGACCGGCGATGAAGCTCTGCCCGAAGCTGATCCTCGAAGGCACTCGCCTCACCCACAAGACCGACATCGCCTTCGCGCTCAACGAGCACCCGCGGGTCGTCGGGCCGCGCCGCTACCGCTACCACTCGCCGGTGGTCTCCGCGGAGTGGTGTGCCTTCACCAACGTCCCCTGGGGGCGCGGCCTGATCAATTTCGAGCCGCAGGAGGAGGCGCTGGCCATGGAGACCTACGCCACGTGGGCGCGGCTCTTCGAACTGCAGCGTTACTACTCCTGGATCGTGGACCGCTTCCACGTCTCGACGATCGTGTACCAGCGGCGGGTGCACGGCCGCGAATACGATTTCCGCTGGCTGGAGGAGCGCCTGCTGCCGCTTGGCTTCCGCCTCATCCTGTGCACGCGCCGCCCCGAGTCGTTCGCCCGGGCGCGGGAAGCGCGGCTCGAGGTCTCGGGCAACCCGGGCCAGTACGACGATCTCGAGCCGTTCATCGCCGAGCAGGCGGACATGCGCCTCGAGGCGGGTCGCTCGCTCCTGCCCTCGTTCGAGGTCGATGTGTCGGACGACGACGTGCCGGGTGCCGCCGATCGCATCGCGTCCTGGCTCGAGGCAACGGGCGGACTCACCCTCGCGCACTGACGGGCGGCGCTTAGTCGAAGCGCGGATAGCGCCCGAGCGACAGCAGCGAGACTGCGCCGACGACGAACAGTACGGCCGCGACGTACAGGATCGGCCGGTAGCTGCCGGTCACGTCGAATACCTTGCCGAACAGGAACGGCGAGATGCCCGAGGCGAATCCGAACACCGCGTACTGCAGGCCGTAGAGCCGACCGTAGTGGGCGAGCCCGAAGTAGCGGGCCGTGAGATAGGCGACGAGATCGGTCTCCGCGCCGGCGGCAAACCCGATCAGGATCGCCGAGAGCAGAGCCGCCGGCATCCCCACCTCCGGTTGTGCGAGCAGGATGCAGGCGAGGGCGGGCAGGGCCAGCATCGGCAGGGTCACCAGCGGGGCCCAGTAACGGTCGATCAGGACCCCGGCGAGCAGCCGCCCGGCGATCACGCTCACGCCGATCACGCCGGCGACGCGGGCGGCCTGCGGCGGGTCGAAACCGCGGTCCATCAGCAGCGGCTGGAAGTTCGTCACGGACCCGCCCACGCCGATCGCGACGCAGAGGATCGACCCGGCGATCACCCAGAAGCGGTAATCGCGCAGGGCCGCATGCACGCTGACCCCCGTGAGCCGGGCCGGCGCAGCGAGCTGCATGGAGTCGCGCGCGTCCGGTTCGCGGAACAGCCACACGGCAACCGGCAGCGCGATTGCAAGCGGCAGGAGTGAGATCCCGAGGAATGCCCGGCGCCAGCCGTACTGCTCGATGAGCCACGTCGCGAGGCTCGGAAGCAGCGCCGCGGTGAGTCCCGTGCCCATCAGCGTCAGCGCGAGCGCGAGCCCGCGATTGTGGGCGAACCAGGCATTGACCGCGCGCGTCCAGCTGACCGGGGTCGAGCCGGCGCCGAGCGCGCCCATCACCACCCACAGCAGGTAGAAGGCGAACAGCGAAGCGGGCGTGAAGGCGAGCGCGGCGAAACTGGCCCCGAACAGGGCGAGGGCGCCTATCGCCACCTTGCGCACGCCGATGCGATCGGCGAGTCCGCCGACGAAGGGGACGGTGACCACGACCGCGGCCGTGAACCAGAACAGCGCGAGCTGGATGTCGCCACGGCCCCAGCCGAATTCCTCCGCGAGGGGCTTGGTGAACGGGCCGATGGAATTGAACGGGATGGGCGAGGCGCCGAACGCGGTGCCGAGCGCCGCGGCGACCAGGACCGGCCCGCCACGGCGGAATTCGCTTGCAGTCAGGTTCATGCCAGGTCGCCGCGGTTGGCGCTTCGCCCGAAATCCGGCGGTCACTCTATGCGGTTTGCGTCGGGAACTCATGCGGGTCACCGGGTTGCCGCCGCCGCGCGCAGACAGGCGCAGTCGTGCATCGGACTAGCCGGATGTGGCCCCGTACGATAGAATCCGCGCCGCAGAAGGTCGGAAGTCGGCGGTAAATCGTTGATTCTTCGGGCTTCTGGCCGGTCGGGCAGGCTCGCCGTGCGAGTCTGGCCGGTGCGGCGGGAGATTCGCCAGAGAAATCCCCCGAGTGGGGATTTTTCGTTTGTGGAGGCCGCCCGAAGGGTTCGCCGTCCACGAAGAAACGAATGGGCCGCCGGCCCATTTTTTGTTTTCCCGCACTGTGCAGGGACGGGACGATGCTCAGGGACACTCTGGTCGCACTCCTGCAGCCGGTGGTCGAGGACCTTGGCTACGCGCTGTGGGAACTGGAGTACACGTCGGGGCGCGGCAGCGCGGTGTTGCGCCTGTACATCGACTCGGTCGAGGGCATCACGGTCGAGGATTGCGAGCGGGTGAGCCGGGCGGTGAGCGAGCGGCTCGACGCCGACGACCCGTTGCCCGGCCAGTACACGCTGGAGGTGTCCTCGCCCGGCATCGACCGGCCGCTCAGGACGGCGGAGCAGTTCGCGCCCTACGTGGGCGAGACGGTGTTCGTCGAACTGGCGCAGCCGGTCGATGGAAGACGGCGCTTCAAGGGCCCGCTGACAGCGGCCGGCGCAGGGACGATCGAGGTGGACGTGGACGGTCGGCGCTTCGCGCTGCCGATCGAGGGAATTCGCAGGGCGCACCTGGCGCCGGACGTTTGATCCCCGCAAGGCGGGAGGACGGCAGATGAACAAAGAAATCCTGATGGTCGTCGACGCGGTCTCCAACGAGAAGGGCGTCGACAAGGAAATAATCTTCGAGGCGCTCGAGGCGGCGCTCGCGTCGGCCACCCGCAAGAAGTACGGCGAGGAAATCGACGTGCGCGTCGCGATCAACCGCAAGACGGGCGAGTACGACACGTTCCGCCGCTGGAAGGTGTTCGCCGACGACTCGACCGAGCTCGAGTTTCCCGACAAGGAGCTGCGCCTCGACGACGCCCTCGACATGGAGCCCTCGGCGGAGGCCGGTGGCTACGTCGAGACGCCGCTCGAGTCGGTGGCCTTCGGCCGCATCGCCGCGCAGACCGCAAAGCAGGTCATCGTGCAGAAGGTGCGGGAGGCGGAGCGCGCCCAGGTCGTGGACCAGTACAAGGGCCGCGTCGGCCAGCTCGTCTCGGGCATCGTCAAGCGCGTGGACCGAAACGGTATTTTCGTGGACCTCGGCGGCACGGCCGAGGGCTTCATCTCGCGCGACCAGATGATCCCGCGCGAGCCGGTCCGCACGCAGGACCGCATCAAGGCCTTCCTCAAGGACGTCCGGCCTGAGCCGCGCGGCCCGCAGCTGTTCCTGAGCCGCACGGCGCCCGAGTTCCTCATCGAGCTGTTCAAGCTCGAGGTGCCCGAAGTCGGCCAGGGCCTGATCAACATCCTCGGTGCCGCGCGCGACCCGGGCGCCCGCGCCAAGATCGCGGTACGCAGCAATGACGCGCGCATCGATCCTGTGGGTGCGTGCGTCGGCATGCGAGGCTCGCGCGTCCAGGCCGTCTCGAACGAGATTGCCGGCGAGCGCGTGGACATCATCCCGTTCGACGAGAACCCGGCGCAGTTCGTGATCAACGCCATGGCCCCCGCCGAGGTGAGCTCGATCGTCATGGACGAGGACGCGCACAGCATGGACATCGCCGTCGCGGAGGAGAAGCTCTCGCAGGCGATCGGGCGCGGCGGGCAGAACATCCGGCTCGCGAGCGAACTCACCGGCTGGCGGCTCAACATCATGAGCGAGCAGGCGGCGGAGGAGAGGAGCGAGTCGGAGCAGAAGACGCTGCGCGAACTGTTCATGAAGCAGCTCGACGTGGACGAGGACGTGGCCGCGATCCTCGTCGGCGAGGGATTCTCGAGCATCGAGGAGATCGCCTACGTGCCGCAGTCGGAGATCGCCGCCATCGAGGAGTTCGACGAGGCCATCGTGCAGGAGCTGCGCAACCGTGCGCGCGACGTGCTGCTCACGCAGGCGATCGCGAGCGAGGAGACGATCGAGGGCGCGGCCCCGGCGGCCGACCTGCTCGAGGTCGACGGCATGAGCGACGAGCTCGCGGGCGAACTCGCACGCCACGGCATCGTCACCCGCGAGGATCTTGCCGACCAGGCGGTCGACGACCTTGCGGACATCCCCAACCTCGATCCTGGGCGTGCCGGGGAACTGATCCTCGCCGCGCGCAAGCACTGGTTCGAGCAGGCCCAGCAGGGCTGAGCGGAGGTCCCCCATGGCGGAAGTGACGGTCAGCCAGTTCGCAGAGGTGCTCAAGGTGCCGGTCGATCGACTGCTTACGCAGCTCGACGAGGCCGGCATCAAGGTCGCGGGAGCGGACGACATCATCAGCGACGAGGCCAAGATGGAGCTCCTCACGCACCTGCGCCGCGCGCACGGTCGCGAGGAGGACGCCGCCGCGCCGCGCAAGATCACGTTGAAGCGCAAGGCGCAGCAGGAGATCAAGGTCGCCTCGCCGCTCGGCCGTGCGCGCACGGTCAATGTCGAGGTCCGGGTCAAGAAGACCTACCTCAATCGCACGGTCCTCGAGGAAGAGCAGCGGCAGCGCCAGGAAGAGGTCGATCGGGTGCGCCATGCGGAGGAGGCCGAGCGCGCCGAGGCCGAGCGGCGCGAGGCCGAGCTGCGGGATGCGGAGCAACGCGAGCGGGAGCGGCTGGACGCCGAGGCGCGCCGCCGCGTGGACGACGAGGCGCAGGCACGCGCCGACGAGGAGGCCCGCCACCAGGCCGAGATCCGGCAGCGCGAGCAGGCCGAGCGTGACCGCATCGAGGCGGAGCGCCGCGCGGCGGAGCCGGCCCAGCCAGTCCCGCCGGCGCCCAAGCCGCGTGCGGCCGAACCGACGGACCAGCGCAAGGGCACGACCAAGTACGGTCGCCAGGAGCTGCACGTCGGGGCTGGCGCCGGCGCACGCTTCAAGAAGAAGCAGGCGGCGAGCCGGTTCAGGCGCCAGGTCCACGTCAGCGTGGACGCGCGCGGCGGCGAGTTCGCCCAGCCCACGGCGCCGGTCAAGCGGGAGGTCCAGCTGCCCGAGACCATCACGGTCGGCGAGCTCGCCAACCGCATGGCCGTGAAGGCCAACGAGGTCATCAAGACCATGATGAAGATGGGCGTGATGGCGACCATCAACCAGCCCATCGACCAGGACACGGCCCAACTCGTCGTCGAGGAGTTCGGGCACACGCCCGTGCGCCTCAAGGAGGACGAGTTCGAGGACCAGATCAAGGCGCAGGAGGGCGAGATCGAGGCATTGCCGAGGCCGCCGGTGGTCACCATCATGGGCCACGTCGACCACGGCAAGACGTCGCTGCTCGACTACATCCGCCGCGCCAAGGTCGCAGCCGGCGAGGCCGGCGGCATCACCCAGCACATCGGCGCCTATCAGGTGGAGACGCCGAAGGGGCTCATCACCTTCATCGATACGCCCGGCCACGCCGCGTTCACCGCGATGCGTGCCCGCGGCGCCCACGTGACCGACATCGTGGTGCTGGTGGTTGCGGCCGACGACGGCGTCATGCCGCAGACCATCGAGGCGATCCAGCACGCCAAGGCCGCCAACGTGGCGATCGTCGTCGCGGTGAACAAGATCGACAAGTACGGTGCGGACCCGGACCGGGTGCGCAACGACCTCGGCAAGCACGAGGTCATCCCGGAGGAGTGGGGCGGCGACACGATGTTCGTCAACGTCTCCGCGCACACCGGCGCCGGCATCGACCAGTTGCTCGAGTCCATCCTGCTGCAGGCGGAGGTGCTCGACCTGAGGGCCCCGGTCGACGGTTCGGCGCTGGGCGTGGTGCTCGAGTCGAGCATCGAGAAGGGTCGCGGCGCGGTCGCCACGGTCCTCGTCAAGCGCGGTACCCTCAAGGCGGGCGACCCGATCATCGCCGGGCAGGAATTCGGGCGCGTCAGGGCCATGTTCGACGCGGCCGGCAAGCAGGTCGGTGAGGCGGGGCCGTCGACGCCGATCGCCGTGCTGGGTCTGTCGAACGCACCGAACGCGGGCGACGACCTGATCGCGGTCGAGAGCGAGCGCAAGGCACGCGAGGTGGCGCTCTACCGGCAGGGCAAGTTCCGCGACGTGCGGCTCGCGAGCGCCGCGAAGAAGGCCGAGGACGTCTTCTCGCAGATGGGCGAGCAGGCGAGCGCCAACATCCAGATCATCGTCAAGGCCGACGTGCAGGGCAGCGCCGAGGCGCTGCGCGACGCGCTCTCGAAGGTCGGCACCGACGAGGTTGCCGTCAAGGTGATCGCGAGCGGCGTCGGCGGCATAACCGAGTCGGACGTGACGCTCGCCGCCGCCTCGAAGGCGCGGATCATCGGCTTCAACGTACGCGCCGACAGCGCCGCCCGCGCCGCGCTCAAGGACAGCGGCATCCCGATCAACTACTACAGCATCATCTACGAGGCGATCGACGACCTGAAACTGGCCGTCTCCGGCATGCTCAAGCCCGAGATCAAGGAGCAGATCGTCGGCCTCGCCGAGGTTCGCGAAGTGTTCCGCTCGAGCCAGTTCGGCACCGTCGCGGGCTGCCTGGTGGTCGAGGGCGGCATCAAGCGCGGCAACCCGGTGCGCGTGCTTCGTGACAACGTGGTGATCCACCAGGGCGAGCTCGATTCGCTGCGTCGCTTCAAGGACGACGTGAACGAGGTCCGTGCCGGCACCGAATGCGGCATCGGGGTGCGCAACTACAACGACATCAGGGCCGGTGACCAGATCGAGTGTTACGCGAGGGTCGAGGTCGCGCGGACCGCGTGACCTGAACGCCATGCCGCGTGAAATCCCGCGTGCACGCCGCGTCGCCGAGCAGGTGCAGCGCGTGCTGGCCGACATGCTGCGCCGCGAGGTTCGTGACCCGCGCCTCAAGCCGGTGACGATCACGCACGTCAAGATGTCGCCGGACCTCTCGCACGCCTGGGTTCACTTCCAGCTGCTCACGGGCGACGCGCACGATCCCTTGCAGCAGGAGATCCTCGACGAGGCGGCCGGCTACCTGCGTGGCCCGCTCGGGCGCGCGCTGCGCCTGCGGATCGCGCCGTACATACACTTCCAGCCCGACGCCGAGCTCGAGCAGAGCCAGCGGCTCGACGAACTCATCACGCGCGCCGTGCGCGAGGACGCCGCGCGGCACCCGGCCGACGACCAGCCGCCCGAAGACGATTCGCAGTGACGCGAGGCGCGGACGAGCGGCCGCGCTGGCGGGATCTCGACGGCGTCGTCCTGCTCGACAAGCCCGCGGGCCCGGGCTCGACGACCGTGCTGCAGCGAGTGCGTCGACTGCTGCGCGCGGCCAAGGCGGGCCACGCCGGCACCCTCGATCCCATGGCGAGCGGCATGCTGCCGCTGTGCTTCGGCCAGGCGACCAAGGCCTGCGGCGTGCTGCTCGGCTCGGCCAAGGCCTACCGCGCCCGGCTGCGACTCGGGACCGCCACCGATACCGGCGATGCGGAGGGGCAGGTCGTGGGCACGGCCGCAGTTCCGGGGCTCGCCCGGCCGCAGGTCGCCGCGGTCCTCGCGTCGATGGTCGGCAAACGCGAGCAGGTTCCGCCGATGTACTCGGCGCTCAAGCACCAGGGGCGACCGCTGTACGAACTCGCGCGGCGAGGCGAGGAGGTCGAGCGGGTGCCCCGACCGGTGGTCCTCCACCGCATGGAACTCCTGGAACTTCACGACGACCAGATCGAGTTCGAGGTGGAGTGCTCCAAGGGCACCTATATCCGCGTGCTGGGCGAGGAGATCGCAGCGGCGCTCGGAACGCTGGGACACCTGTGCGAGCTGCGACGCCTGTGGGTCGAGCCGTTCGATCCCGCGGCCATGGTGACCCTCGCGACCATCGAGGCGTGGGTCGCCGGCGGGCCCGGCGACGCGGAGCGTCCGGCCTGGCTGCTGCCGGCGGACACGGCCCTGGTCGGTCTGCCGAGGCTCGACCTCGACGACGTGCAGAGCCTCCACCTGTGCCAGGGCAGGACGGTGATGCTGGCGGGCGAGCGACCCCCCGGACTGTCACGGGCGTACGACCCGTCCGGCCGCTTCCTCGGCCTCGTGGAGCCGGCGTCCGCAGCCGCGGTGCGCGTGGTGCGGCTGTTCGTGCCGGGTGCCGCCGGCCCAGCGAAAGCTTCGGCTTGAGTGAGCCGCTCATTGCGGTTTAGAATGCGCGGCTCAATTCAAGGGTAAAAGGCACCGAGGTTTCCATACGATGGGACTGTCCACCGAGCGCAAGGCCGAGATCGTCGACGGATACCGTCGCGGCGCGAACGACACCGGGTCGCCGGAGGTCCAGATCGCGCTGCTCTCGGCGCGCATCACCGACCTCGGCCAGCACTTCAGCGTCCACAAGGGCGACCATTCCTCACGTCGCGGGCTGCTGAAGCTCGTGACGCAGAGGCGAAAGCTCCTCGACCACCTCAAGGCGACCGATCTCGGGCGCTACCAGGAAGTCGTCAGCCGGCTCGGCCTGCGCCGCTGATCGCCCGAATCTCCGGCCCGCAATGCGGGCCGGATTCGTTTCCGCACACCACAAAGCTCATGTAGCACTGGACACCATCGTGACAGTCCACACCAAAACCTTTCAGTTCGGCCCGCACACCGTCACGCTCGAGACCGGGCGCCTCGCCCGCCAGGCGGACGGCGCCGTCCTCGTTTCCATGGGTGACACCGTCGTGCTCGTCACGGCCGTTGGCCGGAAGAACGCGGATCCCAACAAGGAATTCTTCCCGCTAACCGTCAACTACGTCGAGAAGACGTATGCGGCGGGCCGCATCCCGGGCGGGTTCTTCAAGCGGGAAGGTCGCCCCTCCGAGAAGGAGACGCTGACCTCGCGCCTGATCGACCGGCCCATCCGGCCGTTGTTCCCGGAAGGGTTCTATAATGAGGTGCAGGTCGTGCCGACGGTGGTGTCGCTCGACCCCAACATCGACTCGGACATTCCCGCGATGCTCGGTGCCTCCGCCGCGCTGTGCCTCTCGGGCATGCCGTTCAAGGGGCCTATCGCCGCCGCCAAGGTGGGCTATCGCGACGGGCAGTACCTGCTCAACCCGACGCTCGAGGACCTCAAGACATCACAACTCGACCTCGTGGTGGCCGGAACCGCCGACGCGGTCCTGATGGTCGAGTCCGAGGCGAAGATGCTCCCCGAAGCGGTCATGCTCGGCGCCGTCGTGTTCGGCCACGAGCAGATGCAGGTCGCCATCAAGGCGATCCGCGAACTCGCCGCCGAGGCTGGCAAGCCGGCCTGGGACTGGTCGGCTCCCGCCGAGGACACCGCCCTTGTGGCAGCGGTCGCGGCGCAGGCCGAAGCGGCGCTCGGCGAGGCCTACACCATCACCGAGAAGCAGGCCCGCTACGCGAAAGTCGGCGAGATCAAGAAGGCGGCGGTCGCAGCGTTGGCCGCGGGCGAGACGCCGCAGTTCGACGCGCGCAAGGTCGTCGACGAGATCGGCCGCCTCGAGTACAACATCGTTCGTCGCCGCATCATCGCCGGCGAGCGCCGCATCGACGGGCGCGACATGAACACGGTCCGTCCCATTGCCGTGCAGACGGGCGTGCTGCCCCGGACCCACGGCTCGGCGGTGTTCACCCGGGGCGAGACCCAGGCGCTGGTCACGACGACGCTCGGTACCGGCCGCGACGCGCAGATCATCGATGCGCTCGCGGGCGAACGCAAAGAGCCGTTCATGATGCACTACAACTTCCCGCCGTTCTGCGTCGGCGAGACGGGCATGATGGGCTCGCCGAAGCGCCGCGAGATCGGCCACGGCAACCTCGCGCGCCGCGGCGTCAACGCCGTGATGCCTGACATGACCGAGTTCCCGTACGTCCTGCGCGTCGTGTCCGAAGTCCTCGAGTCGAACGGTTCGAGCTCGATGGCTTCCGTGTGCGGCACCAGCCTCGCGCTGATGGACGCCGGCGTGCCGATCAAGGCGCCGGTGGCAGGCGTGGCCATGGGACTCGTGCTCGAAGGCGGCAAGTTCCAGGTGCTCACCGACATCCTCGGCGACGAGGATCACCTCGGCGACATGGACTTCAAGGTCGCAGGCACTTCCGACGGCGTCACCGCGCTGCAGATGGACATCAAGATCGAGGGCATCACGCGCGAGATCATGCAGGTGGCGCTCGAGCGCGCGCACGACGCGCGCCTGCACATCCTGGGCGAGATGGCCAAGGTCATATCCGCGCCGCGGCCGAAGATGTCGGAGTGGGCGCCCACGATCATCACGATGAAGATCGACCCGGAGAAGATCCGCGAGGTCATCGGCAAGGGCGGCGCGGTCATCCGCGCCATCACCGAGGAGACCGGCACGTCGATCGACATCGAGAACGACGGCACGGTCAAGATCGCCTCGGTCAACGGCGCGGCCGGTCGCGAGGCCCAGCGTCGCATCGAGCTGATCACGTCCGAGGTCGAGGTCGGGTCGATCTACGAGGGCCGCGTCGTCCGCCTGATGGACTTCGGCGCCTTCGTCCAGATCCTGCCGGGCAAGGACGGCCTGGTGCACATCTCGCAGATCTCGGACGAGCGAGTGGAGCGCGTCAGCGACAAGCTCAAGGAAGGTGACGTGGTCCGCGTGAAAGTGCTCGAGGTTGACCGGCAGGGCCGCGTGCGGCTCTCGATGCGCAGCGTCGACGGCTGATCCCGGCGGGCCCCCTCCGCGCCAGCGGGAGGGGCTGTCCGGTCGAGGGCGGGCGCCCCGTTACTCTTTCTCGTCCCGGCCCCACGGCCGGGGCAGCCGGCTGAACACCTCTTCCTGCACGGCCTTCCAGCGCTGGTAGTTCTTCTGCGCCAGTGCGGTCACGGTCTCGACCGGATCGAGACCCACGACGCTCTTGAAGCGTTCGCGCAGTTCGCGCTGCTCGCGCGTGAAGAGCTTCAGGCTCTCGTCGAGGTAACGGCCGACGAAGTCCTGCAGGCCGCTTCCGTAACTGCGTATCACCTGCGAGAGGAAGTCGCGACTCATGAGCGACTCTCCGGCACCCTCCTGCTCGGCAATGACCTGCAGGAGGATGCTCCGGGTGATGTCCTGCTGGGTCTTGCGGTCCAGCACCACGAAGTCAACCCGCTCGACGACGAGCCGGCGCACGTCGGCGAGCGTGACATAGCGGCTCTCTACCGTGTCGTACAGGCGGCGATTCGGGTACTTGCGGATGACGCGTGGGCTGCCCCGTGCGGCCGTGCCGGTAGCGCGCTTGGCGCGCGTGGTCTTCGTCTTCGCGGTCATGCCGGGACCTCCGTCCTCGCCTTGTCGATTGTTGCGGCCGGTGCCGCGCCGCTGCGCATGCCCGAAAGCCGCGACGGCTGCCAGTGTTCCAGCGCCCAGTTCCACACCTCGTCGAGTGGGGCCCGCCCGAGCCCTGCGGGCGGGTCCTGTCGCAGGAATTCCAGTGCCACAACGATCGGTGCCGCCGGCGCCGCGTGCAGCACTGCAGGCGCGTCGCCGGACTTGGAGAGCTTAACGCCCGATGCGTCCACGGCAAGTGGTAGATGCATGTATGTCGGTCGCGGCAGTTGCAGTGCCTGCTGCAGCAGAATCTGTCGCGGCGTGCTGTCGAGCAGGTCGGCGCCTCGAACCACGTCGGTGATGCCCTGTGCCGCGTCGTCCACGACCACGGCGAGCTGGTAGGCGAACAGCCCGTCGCGTCGTCGGACCACGAAATCACCGCCGCAACGTGCGACGTTCTGGCCCTGGGGACCCTGGACTCGGTCCACGAAAGCAATGTCTAGATCGGATGCGCGGAATCGCCACGCCGGGACGTTCGCGGCGCGGTGAGATCCGGGCACGCATGGCGCCGGGTGGGCCAGCTCCTCGCCCGGCACGCGCCGTCGGTTCTCCGGCAGGGCAGCGAGCTGGGCACGCGAGCAGCGGCAGGCCAGCAGTCGGCCTTCGGAGCGAAGACGATCGAATGCCGCCCGGTAGGCGTCGGTCCGGCTGCTCTGGTGCACCACGCGGCCGTCCCAGGTCAGCCCGAGCCGCTCGAGCGAGCGCAGTATTTCGTCTGCGGCGCCGGGGCGGCACCGGGGCGGATCGAGGTCCTCGATCCGGACCAGCCATTCGCCGCCGCGGGTGCGCGCCTCGAGATAGCTGCCGACCGCTGCGACCAGGGATCCGAAGTGGATGGGACCGCTCGGGGTCGGCGCAAACCGCCCCCGGTAGCGGCCGGGCGGGTCAGCGATACCAGTCGTCGCGGTCGCCGAACTGCTTTTCGCGTCGCTCACGCCTCTCCTGCGCCTCGACGCTCAATGTTGCGACCGGTCGGGCCTCGAGGCGCTTGACGCCGATGGGTTCGCCGGTCTCGAGGCAGTAGCCATAGCTGCCGTCCTCGAGGCGCTTCAGGGCCTCGTCGATCTTTCGAATCAGCTTGCGCTCCCGGTCACGGGTGCGCAGCTCGAGGCTGAACTCGGACTCCTGCGTCGCCCGGTCGTTCGGATCCGGGAAATTGGCCGCCTCGTCCTTCATGTGCAGCATCGTGCGGTCGACTTCCTGCATGAGGTCCCGCTTCCAGCTCGAGAGGATCATGCGGAAGTGCTCGAGCTGCTCCTTGCTCATGTACTCCTCGCCCTTGCGCGAGACGTACGGCTGGACGTTGCGCGGTCCGGACAGCAGGCTGCCGCCCGCGCCTTGCCGCTCGTCGGACTCTTCGACTTCCTTGACCTGCGGGGCAGGCCGCTTCGCCGCCGCGGCTGCGTGCGGACGTGCCGGCGCCTTCTTTCGCGCCGCCTTGGGAGCGGCCGGCTTCGCCGCCGACTTGGCCTTGGCGGGCGCCTTGCTCGCCGCCTTGGCGACGGGCTTGCTCGGGGCCTTGGCAGAAACAGTCTTCTTGGCCTTGGTTGCCTTTGCAGACGGTTTCTTCACGGGCATTCTCGGAACTCCACGGAGGCGTCGAAGGACGCGGGATTATACAGACCGAGAGCCGCGGGTCCACCGTTACCGGCAAGGCCCGGCAGGTTCCCCGCAGCAGCGTTCGCGCGGCTCGAAGTCGCTGCTGTCCCCCGGCACGGTTTCTTCATAAACTTCGCCTCCCGCCCGTCCCTACGCCCCCCGGTGACCGATGCGCCTGAGCAAGATCAAGCTGGCCGGTTTCAAGTCCTTCGTGGATCCGACGACGATCAGTTTCCCGAGCAGCCTGGTCGGCGTCGTCGGCCCGAACGGCTGCGGCAAGTCGAACATCATCGATGCCGTGCGCTGGGTCATGGGCGAGATATCCGCCAAGCACCTGCGCGGCGACTCCATGGCGGACGTGATCTTCAACGGGTCCGGTTCGCGAAAGCCCGTTGGCCAGGCGTCGGTGGAGCTCGTGTTCGACAACTCGGACGGCAAGCTCGGGGGCGAGTACGCGAGCTTCGCCGAGGTGTCGCTCAAGCGGGTGGTGTCGCGCGACGGAACGTCCAGCTATTTCCTCAACGGCGTCCGATGCCGGCGCAAGGACATCACGCAGCTGTTCCTCGGCACGGGGCTTGGGTCGCGAAGTTACGCGATCATCGAGCAGAACATGATCTCCCGGGTCATCGAGGCGCGCGCCGACGAGATGCGTGCGTTCCTCGAGGAGGCCGCCGGCATCTCGCGCTACAAGGAGCGTCGTCGCGAGACTGAGACCCGGATTTCCCACACACGCGAGAACCTCGCCCGGCTCTCCGACCTGCGCGACGAGGTCGAGAAGCAGCTGCGCCACCTGCAGCGCCAGGCGGCCACGGCGCGGCGCTACCAGGCGTTGAAGCAGGAGGAGCGGCAGTCGCACGCGGAACTCCTCGCGCTGCGACTGCGCGAGGTCGACAGCGAAGGCAGCGCACGACAGGCCGTCCTCGGCGAGCGCGACCTGGCGCTGCAGGCGGCGCTCGCCGAGCAGCGTTCCCTCGAGGCCTCGATCGAGCGGGCGCGCCAGTCGCACGACGAGCGCTCGGCCGTGGTCGCCGAAGTGCAGGGTCGCTACTACCAGGTCGGCGCCGAGATCTCGAGGGGCGAGCAGGCCCTCGAGCACGCCCGCCAGATGCGCGCCCGCCAGCGACAGGAGCTCGAGCAGCTGGCCCTGGCGTTGCAGGAGGCAGGCGCGCATCGGCGGCGCGACGTCGAGCAGGCGGCCGAGTACGTGGCAACGCTCGCCGACCTCGAGCCGGGCCTCGAGGCGGCACGCTCGGCCGAGGAGGCGGCGGCGACCGGGCTCGCCGCTGCCGAGTCCGCCATGCACGACTGGCAGGAGCGCTGGGAGCAGTTCAACCAGGCGCTGCGAGCCGCGTCTTCCGCGGGCGAGGCGGAGCGCGCGCGCCTCGAGGAACTCGATAGCCAGCTGCGCCGACTGCTCGCGCAGCGCGAGCGTGCCTCCCAGGAACACGTTGCACTCGCGGGTGCGGACGTTGCCGCGACGCTGGCCGAACTGGAGCGGTCGGAGAACGAGGCGCGTGCACGTCTCGAGGACGCGCGGCAGGCCATGGCACGCGGTGCCGATTCGTTGCAGGAGGAGCGCGCCCGCGAGCGTGAGCTGTCCGAAGCGTCGCGGACGGCGAGACGCGACACGCAGGACGCGGAGGGACGCGTCGTGTCGCTCGAGGCGCTGCAGCGTGCAGCGCTGGGACAGGGCCAGGGCAAGGTCGTGGACTGGCTTAAGTCCTGCGGCCTGGAATCGAGCCCGCGGCTCGCCCGCCAGCTCACGGTGGATTCTGGCTGGGAGCGCGCGGTGGAGACCGTGCTTGGTTCGTATCTCGAAGCCGTGTGCGTGGACTCCATCGATGACGTGGCCGGAACGCTCCACAGCCTGACGAGCGGCACCGTGACGTTCTTCGCCGGCGCGCAGGGGCCGACGGGCAGCGGGCCCGCGGGCGAGGGCCTGCGCGGGCGCGTGCAGGGACCCGCCGGTCTCGACGCGCTGTTCGAGGGCATCATCGCCACCGATTCGCTCGCCGAGGCCCTGGCCGTGCGTCCGCGACTGCGCGCCGGGCAGTCGGTCGTGACGCGCGACGGCATCTGGATGGGCCCGGACTGGCTGCGAGTGAGCCGCGACCGCGACGCGCACGAAGGGGTGCTCGAACGCGAGCAGGAGTTGCGCCGCCAGCGCACCGATCTCGATCGGCTCCAGGCGCGCGGCCGCGAGCTCGACGAACAGCTCGAGGCGTCACGCGGCCGGGTGCGCGATCTCGAGGACCGTCTCGCCGACGAGCAGGCGCAGCTGTCGCGCGACGGAGCCGCGCACATGAACCTCCGCTCGCAGCTCGACTCGCTGCGCGCGAGGGCCGACCAGCGCAGCGCCCGCATGGAGCAGCTGGCCGGCGAGCTTGCGGAGCTTGCCGATACGCTGGAAGTCGCCGGTGCAGCCAATCGCGCCTCCCGCGCGCGTCTCGAGGAAGCCGTCGACGCCATGGCCGACCTCGAGGAACGTCGGCGTGCGATGGAGACAGAGCGCGACGGATTGCGCCAGTCACTCGCGGCCGCCCGGCAGCGCGCCGAGCAGGACCGGAACGCGGCCCGCGAGGTGGCCATCCGGGTGGAGTCGCACCGGACCGGTCACGCCTCGTTGCTCGGCAGCATCCAGCGCCTCGACGGGCAGATCGCGCAGTTTGAATCGCGGCGCGCCGACCTCGACGCGCAGCTCGGCTCCGGCGAGACCGCCGAGTCCGAGCTCAGGGCCACGCTCGATGCCGACCTGCAGCGGCGCCTTGCCATCGAGGGCGAGCTCACCGAGGCGCGACGCGCGCTGGAGGAAGTCGATGCGGGCATGCGCGAACTCGACGAGCGGCGGGCGACCGCCGAGTCCGCCGTGCAGGACGCCCGCGACCTGCTCGAGAACGTCAAGTTCTCCGTGCAGGAGCTGCGGCTGCGTCGCGAATCGCTGCTCGAGCAGTTCGCCGCCACGCGGCTCGAGCTCGCGGAGGTTTCGGCTGCGCTCGATCCGGCGGCCGACGTGGTCACCTGGGAGCAGCGGCTCGCGGAGATCTCGGAGAAGATCGAGCGCCTGGGCCAGGTGAATCTCGCGGCGATCGACGAGTTCCGCGAGCAGTCCGAGCGCAAGGAGTACCTGGACCGGCAGTTCGCCGACCTGAACGACGCGCTCGCAACGCTGGAGGATGCGATCCGCAAGATCGACCGGGAAACGCGCAGCCGCTTCCAGGACACCTTCGACCGCGTCAACACCGGCCTGAAGGACAAGTTCCCGCGGCTGTTCGGCGGCGGGCACGCCTACCTCGAGCTAGTAGGCGAGGACGTGCTGGAGTCCGGCGTGGCCATCATGGCGCGGCCGCCCGGCAAGCGAAACAGCTCGATCAGCCAGTTGTCCGGCGGCGAGAAGGCGCTGACCGCGGTGGCGCTCGTGTTCTCGATCTTCGAGCTGAACCCGGCGCCGTTCTGCCTGCTGGACGAGGTGGATGCGCCGCTCGACGAGAACAACGTCGGCCGGTTCTGCGACATCGTGCGCGAGATGTCGGGGCGCGTGCAGTTCATATTCGTCACGCACAACAAGTCCACCATGGAGCTCGCGAGGCAATTGCTGGGTGTCACCATGAACGAGCCGGGCGTGTCGCGTCTCGTCGCCGTCGACGTGGACGAGGCCATGCGGCTGGCGGCCGTCTGAGGCAACATGACCGAGGAACTTCGCTGGATCCTGCTTGCCGCCGGCGTGGTGCTGATCGCCGGCGTGTACCTCTGGGGCCTGCGGTCGCGACGTCGGTCCGCAGCGCCGGGGCATGGGCGTGCCGCCCGGCAGGAGCCGCCGCCGGCGACGCGAGCCGCGGCGCCCGCGGGGCAGCGGCTCGAGCCAGGGCTCGAGCCCGCGGACGAGCAGGGCGAAAGGGATCGCTACGCGACGACGTCCGTATCCGAGCCCCTTCCAGTGATCGAGGTCGACCGCGTGGATGCGGCGCCGGCGAGGCCGGCTCCATCCGCTCGGCGTGAGCCACGAATCGGCAACACGGCGGCCGTACAGGCGCCCGACACGGTCGCGCCACCGCGGCCGAGGGCGGCGGAGGCGACCGCTCCGCCGGCGGCGCCCCAGAAGATCTTCGCGCTGCGGATCACGGCGCCAGCGGCGACACCCTTCGGCGGGCGGACCCTTAGGGAGGCGATCACGGCCGAGGGTCTCGAGTACGGGCGGTACAAAGTGTTTCACCGGCTGCACGAGGACGGCGAGCCGCTGTTCAGCCTGGCGAGCATCAAGGAACCGGGCACCTTCGATCCGGCGACGATGGACGGCACGAGCTACCGGGGCGTTGCGCTGTTCGCGGTGCTGCCCGGACCGGTGGCTCCCGGGCAGGCTTTCGACGCACTCGTCGAGACCGCGCGCGCCATCGCAGACCGCCTCGGCGGCGTCCTGCAGGACGACCGTGGAGCGGTCCTGAGCGTGGCGCGCGTCGAGCAGCTGCGTGCCGAGGTTGCCGCGTACGCGCGGTTGCGGCCGACTGCGGCCGGCCGCTGACCGGACGACGCCCGATGGCGGATCGTGAGGTCGAGGCGCGCGCAGGCGAATTGCGCGAGCGGATTCGCCACCACGATTATCGATACTACGTGCTCGACGACCCGGAGATCTCCGACTCGCGCTACGACGCGCTGCTTCGGGAGCTGCGGGGAATCGAGGCCGCGCACCCGGAATTGTGCGTTCCCGATTCGCCGACCCAGCGGGTGGCCGGCGCGCCGTCGGCCGAGTTCGGCACGGTCGTGCACGCCGTCCCGATGCTCTCGCTCGACAACGCCTTTGCCGAGCAGGACGTGCTCGACTTCGACCGCCGGGTGCGCGAGCGCCTCGACGTGGAGTCCGTCGCGTACTGCGCCGAGCCCAAGATAGACGGGCTCGCCATCAGCCTGCGCTACGAGCACGGCCGGCTGCAGCTGGCAGCGACGCGCGGCGACGGCACGCGCGGCGAGGAAGTCACCGCCAACGTCCGCACCATCCGCTCCGTGCCGCTGACGCTGCACGGCGCCGCGCCGCCGCTGCTCGAGGTGCGTGGCGAGGTGTACATGACGCGTCGCTCCTTCGACGCGCTCAACCGGCGGGCCGCGGAGCGCGGCGAGAAGACTTTCGTGAACCCGCGCAACGCGGCCGCCGGCAGCCTGCGTCAGCTCGATCCGGGCGTAACGGCCTCGCGCCGGCTCGACGCCTGCTTCTATGGCGTGGGCGCCAGCGAGGGGTGGAGCATGCCGACGCGCCAGTCCGAAGTGCTGGCGGCGCTGCGCGCGCTCGGCCTGCGGACCTGCCCCGACAATGCCGTGGTCGAGTCCGTCGCGGGTTGCCTCGATTACTACGCCCGCATGCAGCGCCGGCGCGCGACGCTCGGCTACGACATCGACGGCGTGGTCTACAAGGTCGACCGGCTCGACTGGCAGCGCGACCTCGGGTTCGTCGCGCGCGCGCCGCGCTGGGCGGCTGCGCACAAGTTCCCGGCGCAGGAGGAAACCACGATCGTCCGCGACGTCGAGTTCCAGGTCGGTCGCACCGGCGCGCTCACGCCCGTCGCGCGACTCGAGCCGGTGTTCGTCGGCGGCGTGACGGTGAGCAACGTCACGCTCCACAACATGGACGAACTGGCGCGCAAGGACGTGCGCGTCGGCGACACTGTTGTCGTGCGCCGCGCAGGCGACGTGATCCCGGAGGTCGTGCGGGTGATCGCGGACCTTCGCCCGCCCGACGCGCGCGTCGTCGAACTGCCCGGTCGCTGCCCGGTGTGCGGATCGCACGTGACGCGCGCGGAAGGCGAGGCGGTGGCGCGCTGCTCCGGCGGCCTGGTCTGCAGCGCCCAGCGGCGCGAGGCGCTCCGGCACTTCGCCTCCCGGCGCGCCATGGACATCGAGGGGCTCGGTGACAAGCTGGTCGAGCAGCTGGTCGAGACGGGCCGGGTCACGACCCCCGCCGACCTCTACACGCTGACGGCGGACGAACTCGCGGGACTCGAGCGCATGGGCCCGAAATCCGCGGCCAATGTCGTCGCGGCCCTGGGCCACAGCCGGCAGACGACGCTGCCGCGCTTCCTGTTCGCGCTCGGCATACGCGACGTCGGTGAAGCGACGGCGCTCGCGCTCGCCACGCACTTCGGGACGCTCGAGGCGCTCGAATCGGCGACGCTCGAGCAGATTGAAGAAGTGCGGGACGTCGGTCCCGTCGTGGCCGCCCACGCGCACGACTTCTTCGCGGAGGAGCGCAACCGCGCGGTGATCGCCGCCTTGCGCGAGCGCGGGGTGTCGTGGCCGGATGCCGAGCCGCGTCGGGCGCAGGTGGACGGTGCGCTTGCCGGTGAGACGGTCGTGATCACCGGCACCCTCGCCACCATGACGCGCGATGCGGCGCGCGACGCGGCGCGCGCTGCCGGCGCGACCGTCACCGACTCGGTCTCGCGCAAGACGACGCTGCTGGTGGTCGGCGCCGAGGCGGGCTCGAAGCTTCGCAAGGCCGAGGAACTGGGCGTGCCGGTCGTGGACGAGGACGAGTTCCGCCGCAGGCTCGGCGTCGGGCAGGGACGGTGACGGCCGCGTGCGGTCCGGGTGCTTGCGCGTCGCCGGCAGCGCGCGTGTAGACTCGCGCCGGTGAATCGTCCGACCTGGCAGTTCTACGGCTGGTGGGGCATTGTCCTGCCGGCCTTCGTGATCATCTGGATCACGAATGCGCTCACCCTCGCGGGCATGAACGTCTTCGACGCCAAGCTGCTCGCCGAGCTCGGCGTGGAGCGCGGCCCGCTCAAGTTCGGCGACACCATCCAGCTGCTGGTTTCCGGCGCGCTGGCGCCCGTCGGTGGATGGCTCGCGGACCGCTATGGCGTGCGTCCGGTCATGCTCGCGGGTGCGTTGCTGCTGTCGGGTGCGCTGTACGGCTTCAGCACCGTCGATTCGCTCGCGGACGTGTACCTGATGCGCGCGCTGATGGGTGCGGCGCTCGCAGGCGCCGGGCTCGTCATCTGCGTCACCATCGTCTCGCGATGGTTCGTCTCGAAGCGCGGCCTGGCCCTCGGCCTGATGCTGTCGGGAACCAGCCTCGGTAACGCCGTCATCCCGCAGATCAACGCCGCGCTCATCGCGGAGCACGGCTGGCGGGAGGCGTTCACGATCATCTGCGTGATCCCGCTGCTGCTGCTGCCGATCATCCTGTTCGTGGTCAAGGAGTGGCCCGATCGCATCGGCCTGCAGGCCCTCGGCGCCGAGGCGGCCCGCGCGGGCGTGGACCCGCGGCTGCTGTCGGGCTACGAATTCGGCGACGCGATTCGCTCGCCGAACTTCTGGCTGATCGGTACCGCGGCGTTCTGCACGTTCTATTCGATCCTCGGCCTGTCGAACAACCTGTTCCTGCACATGTCGGATCTCGGGGCGGGGCCGGCGCAGGCGGCGCGGGCCTATTTCCCGCTGTTCGTGATGGGGCTCATCGGCAAGATCGCCGCCGGCGCGCTCGCCGACCAGTTGCCGCGCAAGGCGGTGTTCGGCGGCTGCCTGGCGCTGATGTTCGTCGGGGCGGGACTCCTCGCCACGCTCGATCCGAAGCTCGTCATGCCGGCGCTGTACCTGTTCGGTCTCGGCTGGGGTGGCAACTACACGATGCTGCAGGGTCTGGTGGCCGACGTGTTCGGCGCCCGGTCGCTCGGCAAGATCCTCGGCGGCATTACCGTCCTGGACGCCACGGGCGGGGCACTCGGCCCATGGGTCACCGGCACGCTGTTCGACCTGTCGCACAGCTACCGGTCTGCGTTCCTGGTGATGGCCCTCCTGATCGGCGTGGCGCTCGCGGCGATACTGCTCGTGCGCCTGCCGGAGCGTGCGGCGCACTGACGCCGCAGCCCAAACCATGCTCCGCTACGCGATCCGCCGGCTCCTCGCCGTCGTCCCTACGTTCCTGCTGATCGTCGCCGCGGCATTCTTCCTGATGCGCGCCGCGCCGGGCGGACCCTTCGACGCCGAGCAGACGCTTCCACCGGAGATCGAGGCCAACCTGCAGGCGGCCTACGGACTCGACCAGCCGGTGCACGTCCAGTTCCTCCGGTATCTGGCCGGTCTCGCGCGCGGCGATCTCGGTCCCTCGTTCCGGATGAAGGACTTCACGGTGGCGGAACTGATCGGACGCGGCCTGCCGGTGACGCTCGCCGTGGGCAGCGCGGCGCTCGTGCTGGCGCTGGCGCTCGGTGTGCCGCTCGGCCTCGTCGCCGGCCTGCGCCAGAACGGCTGGGCCGACCACGCCGTCATGGCGGTCGCCCTCGCCGGGATCGCGATCCCGAGCTTCGTCGTGGCGCCCGTCCTCGCGCTGTTGTTCGGGCTGCGACTCGGATGGTTGCCTGTGGCGGGCTGGGAGCCGGGCAGCCTGCGCCACATGGTGCTGCCGGTGGTGACGCTCGCGCTGCCCGTCGCGGCCTACGTCGCCCGGCTCACGCGAGGCAGCCTGCTCGAAGTGCTGCAGTCCGCATACATCCGCACCGCGCGGGCGAAGGGCCTCGCTCCGGGCGTGGTGCTGCGGCGGCACGCGCTCAAGCCGACGCTGCTGCCGGTCGCGAGTTTCCTCGGTCCGGCAGCCGCGGGCCTGCTCACCGGCTCGCTCGTCGTGGAGCAGGTGTTCGGCCTTCCCGGCGTCGGGCGCTACTTCGTCCAGGGCGCGGTGAACCGCGACTACACGCTCGTGATGGGCATGGTGATCTTCTACGCGACCCTGATCCTGCTACTGAACCTGCTCGTGGACCTGCTGTATGGCTGGCTCGACCCCCGCATCCGCCACGACTGACGGCGCGCCGTGGGGCGACGCCGGGCGACGGCTGCGGGGAAACCGGGCCGCGATCGCAGCCGCGGCATTCATCGCCGCGCTGGTGCTGGCCGCACTGCTGGGGCCGCTGGCGAGCCCCTACGCCGTGGACCAGGTGGACTGGACGCTCAGCCCGCTGGCCTCGCCGCCGTCGTTCGCGAACGGCCACTGGTTCGGCACGGACAGCAACGGCCGCGACCTGTTCGTACGCGTGTGGGCCGGCACGCAGGTGTCGCTGCTGGTGGCGCTGCTCGCCACCGCCGTGAGCGTGCTGATCGGCGTGGCCTGGGGCGCGACCGCGGGCTATCTCGGCGGGCGCGTCGACGGCTGGATGATGCGCGTCGTGGACGTGCTCTATGCGCTGCCCTACATGTTCTTCGTCATCATCCTTACGGTCGTGTTCGGGCGCAGCCTGTGGCTCATCTTCCTCGCGATCGGCGCCGTGGGCTGGCTCACGATGGCACGCATAGTGCGCGGCCAGGCGCTGGCGCTGCGGCAGCGCGAGTTCGTGCTCGCCGCCGTGGCCCTCGGCCTGCCGGCGCGGCAGATCATCGCGCGCCACATCGTGCCGAACGTGCTCGGCACCGTGGTCGTGTACGCCACGCTGACCGTGCCGCAGGTGATCCTGTTCGAGAGTTTCCTGAGCTTCCTCGGTCTCGGCGTCCAGGAGCCGCTCACGAGTCTCGGGCGGCTGGTGGCGGAGGGCGCGCTCGAGATGGAAACGGCCCCGTGGCAGCTGCTCGTGCCCGCCACGGTGCTCGCGCTGCTGCTGCTCGCGCTCAATTTTCTCGGCGACGGCCTGCGCGACGCGCTCGATCCGAGGCTGGGCTGAATGGCTGCCGAGGCGTTGTTCACGGTTCGCGACCTCGCGGTGCAGTTCGCGACGCCGCGAGGGCGCGTCAGCGCCGTGCGCGAGGTTTCGCTCGAGGTTCGCCGCGGCGAGTGCCTCGCGGTCGTGGGCGAGTCCGGTTCCGGCAAGAGCCAGCTGTTCCTCGGTTGCCTCGGCCTGCTGGCATCGGGCGGCGTCGCGAGCGGCTCGGCGCGTTTCGATGGCCGGGAACTCATGGGGTCCGACGCCGCGGCGCGGCGTGCCGTGCTCGGCACGCGGCTGGCCCTCGTTTTCCAGGACCCCATGAACGCACTGACCCCGCACCTCACGATCGGCCGTCAGCTCGCCGAGGTCGCACTCGACCGCGGGTTGCTGGACGCGGCCGGCGCGCAGCAGCGCAGCCTCGAGGTGCTGCGGGACGTCCGGATGCCCGATCCCGCGCTGCGACTTCGCCAGTATCCGCACGAGCTGTCGGGCGGCCAGCGCCAGCGCGCGGCGATCGCCATGGCGCTGATGACGCGCCCGGAGCTGCTGGTGGCCGACGAGCCGACCACGGCGCTCGACGTGACGGTGCAGGCGCAGGTGATCGAGGTCCTGCGCGAGGCGCGCGATGGCGGCCTCGCCGTGGTGCTCGTCACGCACGACATGGGCGTGGTGGCGGGCATCGCCGATCGCGTCGCGGTGATGTACGCGGGGCGCGTGGTCGAGACCGCACCGGTGCGGGAACTGTTCGCGGCACCGGCGCACCCGTACACGGCCGCACTGCTCGCCTCGGTTCCCCGGCTCGACACGCCGCTCGCCGCCCGTCTCGCCGGCATCGAGGGCCAGCCGCCCGCGCCCGGTGCGGAGCCGGACGGCTGCGCGTTTGCGCCGCGCTGCCCGGCCGTGCTCGAGACCTGCAATCGCCGTCGACCGCCACTCGAAGCACGCGCTGGACGCAGCGTGGCCTGTCACGCGGTGCACCTGCCGCCCGGGGTGGCGACGTGAGCGAGACGCTGCTGCGCGTACGGCAGCTCACCGTGCGCTATCCCCTGCGGCGTGCTCGCCTCGTCGGCTCACGCCGTTGGCACACCGCCGTCGACGGGGTGGATCTCGAGATCGAGGCGGGCCGTGCGGTCGGCCTCGTCGGCGAATCGGGCTGCGGCAAGTCCACGCTGGCACGGGCGATCCTTGCGCTGGTTGCACCGCAGGCAGGCACGATCGAGTGGCGCGGGAAGGCGATTCGGCACGACGACGCGGCGGGCCTGCGGCGCATGCGTCGCGAGTTGCAGGTCGTGTTCCAGGATCCCGTCGGCAGCCTCGATCCGCGCATGAGCATCGGCGCGAGCGTGACGGAGGCACTGGAGGCGCTCGAGGGTCCGCAGCGGCGCGCAGCGGCCGATGCGCGCGTCGGATCGATCCTCGCGGAGGTCGGCCTCGACCCCGCGCTGCGCGCACGCTATCCGCACGAGTTGAGCGGGGGCCAGTGCCAGCGCGCCGCCATCGCGCGCGCCCTGGTCGGGCAGCCGAAGCTGCTGGTCTGCGACGAGGCGGTCAGTGCGCTCGACGTGTCGGTGCAGGCGCAGATCGTCAACCTGCTCGGGGACCTGCGCCGGCGTCGCGGACTGGCGCTGCTGTTCATCAGCCACAACCTCGCGGTGGTGCGCCACCTGTGCGACGAGGTCGCGGTGCTTTACCACGGCCGCGTGGTCGAGCGGGCGACGGCCGCGGCGATCTTCGCCGCCCCGCGCCATCCCTACACGCGCGCACTCTTAGCCGCGGTACCCGATCCGGATCCGGCCGCGCACCGTCCGAGCGCGGTCCCGGAACCGGACGCTGCGGTCGCGGCGGAGACCGTTGCGGACGACGGCTGCGCCTACCGGTTGCGCTGTCCGCTCGCGGACGAGGGCTGTCGGGAGCAGGCGCCGCGCCTCGTGGACGGGGGAGACGGGCATCTCACGGCGTGTCACCACGGACGGGCCCGGTCACCGGCGGGCTGAATTCGATGAGCTCGATGTGCTCGCCGTTCGGGCCCCGCAACACGCCGGCGCGGCGGCCCTCGTAGGGTGCGCCCTGCAGCGGGCCCGGCGGGGCCACGAGCCGCGCCAGGAACGGCTCGAGCGAGGCGACCGCAAAGGACACCATGGCCATGCCCGCCGGCAGTTCGCCTGCCGCGGCCCCGCGGGTCCCGGCACCGGCGGGATACTGGTCAACCTCCACCAGGAAGCGATCCGGCAGTCGGGCGATGCCGAGCATGAACGGCTGTGCGGGCGGCAGGCGCCAGGCATCGGCCAGGATCCGGACACGCGAAGGGACGGGATCGGTGACGGGCAGACCGAAGGTCGTGGCGTAGAAGTCGAGCGTGCGCCGGACGTCGCGTGCGCCGACCACCACGATGAAGACGCGATCCACGAAGCTCGTGGCACTGCCGAGGCCGAACTTCGACTGGCCGGCAGGCATGCGCGTGAAATAGAGGAGTTCGCCGGCTGGTCCGAGTGCCTGCATCGCCACTACCGCCGGGTTGATCTCGAGCGGTTCCGGCGGCCCGATGACGCGAAACGGAGAGTCCTGCAGCTGCGGCTCGAGCAGGGTGGGGTCCTCAACCAGGATCTCGGTGGCGTTCCAGCCCAGCGTCTTCATTGCGGGCGCCGCCGACGCATCGGTCTCGACCATGCGCAGGTACACGGGCTCGCGGCTCATGGGCTGCAGGAGCGCGTATCGGCGCCCGGCCAGCGCCGGCGCGCCCCAGCTCCTGGCCTGTTCGGGTGCGACGTGGCCCCGCTGCACGGTCTGGTAGTGCAGGGACTGCTGGTAGGCCCGCTCCGCGGCGCCCACGTCCGGGACGAGCAGGGTGACCGCGACGATGGCGCTCAGCATCGTGAACCTCGCGCATGGCACGACGGCGCGATCTTAGAACAGCGCGCCCGGCATAGGTCTTTGCCGGTCTTGTCCCATGCGCCGCCGTTGTGATTACCTTTGCGGCAATTGTGCATACGACAGGGGCTGCACGGGCATGACCGTCGACCTTGGACTGCTGATCCTCACCGCCGCCTCGATCGGTTTCATCCACACGCTCCTCGGGCCGGACCACTACGTGCCCTTCGTCGCCATGGGTGCGGCGCGCCGCTGGAGCACGCGCAAGACGCTGTGGATCACGAGCCTCTGCGGGGTCGGCCACGTGCTCGGGTCGGTCGCGATCGGATTCGTCGGGATCGCGATCGGCGTGTCGCTGCACAAGCTCGAGTGGCTGGAGGGCGTGCGGGGCGACACTGCCGCGTGGCTGCTGACCGGCTTCGGGCTCGCCTACCTCGCATGGGGCCTCAAGAAGGCCTGGCGGGCGCGGCCGCACACCCACGCGCACGTGCACGGCGACGGCCTGTTCCACGAGCACAAGCACGACCACGAGGGGCCGCACCTGCACCCGCACGTGCCGCTGCGTCCGCACTCGCACCCGCATCCGCATCCTCGCGCGAGCGCGGGTAACGCCCGCAGCGTCACGCCGTGGGCGCTGTTCGTGATCTTCGTGCTCGGTCCCTGCGAACCGCTGATCCCGGTGCTGATGTATCCCGCCTCGCAGCACAGCGTGTGGGGGACGGTCGCGGTGGTGCTCGCCTTCGGCGCGGCGACTATCGCCACGATGCTGGGAGTGGTTTATCTTGCATGCCGCGGCCTCAAGCGCCTGCCCCTCGACACCGCCGAGCGGTACTCGCATGCGCTGGCCGGCGCCGCCCTCAGCCTGTGCGGGCTGGGGATCGTGTTCCTGGGACTCTGAACTGGGGGAGCAATGCCCGACCTGATCAAGCACGAGCGCAGCCGGGAAGCGCAGGCCTGGCTCAAGAAGGAGATCGCGGAGCAGAAAGCCCGGTACAGGAAGATCGAGCACGAGATGAACGTGACGATCGCCAGCCAGCGGGACAAGTGGATCGAGGCGTTCCTCGAGCGGATCCAGACCCGCGGCTACAACGTCCACTTCAACATGCTGCGCAAGATCAAGCCCGAGGAGATCCCGAAGCGGCCCAAGCGCAAGTTCAAGGTCGTCTACTGAGCCCAAGCCGCCTCGAGGACAGTTCCATGGCCAGACCGCACATCGAACCCTTCGTCGACCGCGAAGTCCCGTTCAAGAAGATGACGCTGCCCGGGTTCCCCAAGGGCATGCACTACAAGATGCTGAGCCTCGACACGGACACGGGCGCCTGCTCGATGACCGTGATGTTCGAGCCCGGCTACGAGTTGCCGCCCGGCATGAGCTACTCGGAGATGGAGCTCTTCGTGATGACGGGCTACATCGAGATGGACGGCCAGAAGCACGGACCCGGCACGTACATCTGCCTGCCTGCCGGCGTGAGCCTGCCGGCGATGAAGATGCCGCGCGGCATCACGGGCCTGCTGTTCTACAACCACGGCGAGCCGTCGTTCGTCGAGTCGGACGAAGACCACCCGCTCGCCGAGCGGCACAAGCTCATCAAGGTCAACGCCTACGACGACATGCAGTGGTCCTCGACCAATTTCTTCCCGGCCACGGCGCCGGGCTGCCTCGTGAAGGTGCTGAAGTTCGACGAGCGCACGCAGGCGTTCACCTTCCTCTACTGCATGACGCCCAATTTCTGGCAGGACAACATCTCCTACCACGACTGCGCGGAGGAGGCGTACCACATCTGGGGCACCTCCTGGATGATGCAGTTCGGCGAGCTGCCCACGGGCGGGTATTTCTGGCGGCCTCCGTACATCAGCCACGGTGCCTTCCAGTGCAAGCTCGGCACGCTCGCCCTCGGCCGTACCGACAGCCAGCTCTACAACCACTTCCACTTCAACCCGTGGGCGACGCTCGAGGAGAACCGCGAGCGGGCCGGGGCGCGCATGCTGGCGTGGAAGCCCGAGCTGTACCGATGGATCGAGACCGGCGACCACAACCACCCGGCCGATTTCGAGTTCCCGCACGCCCACTACGACGAGAAGGGCGAGAGGATCTGGCACCACCACGAGGGCGGCGACGTCGATCACAGGCACGGCGCGAGCCGTCCACCCGGTGGCGGCCGCAAGAGGCGGGCGCCGCGCAAATAGCCGCGCCGGGGCGGGGCCGGTGCCCGGTCCGCTGTCCGGGTTCTTTTCAGCATCGAGCGGCGTGCGGACGACGCGCGTGGCGTGGACTATCCGATTTCGCCGACAGGGGATGTGAATGGCCGGTCCGCTGCAGGGCATCGTGGTGCTCGACCTGAGCCGCATCCTGGCGGGCCCCTGGGCCACGCAGGTGCTGGCAGACTTCGGCGCCGAGGTGCTGAAGGTCGAGCATCCGCATGGCGGCGACGACACGCGCCGCTGGGGACCACCGTACCTGCGCGATGCCGCGGGCAACGAGACCGGCGAGTCCGCGTACTACCTGGCGGCCAATCGCGGCAAGCGCTCGCTCGCCATCGATTTCAGCCGGCCGGAGGGCCGGGCCCTCGTACGGCAGCTGGCGGCGCGTGCCGACGTGTTGGTCGAGAACTTCAAGGTCGGCGGCCTGGCGCGCCACGGACTGTCCTATGCGGATCTTGCCGCGGACAACCCGGGCCTCGTCTACCTGTCGATCTCCGCCTTCGGCCAGGACGGCCCCGATGCCGCCAAGCCCGGCTACGACGCCATGATCCAGGCGATGGGCGGCCTGATGAGCCTCACCGGCGTGCCGGACGGCGAGCCGGGTGCGGGACCGCAGAAAGTGGGCGTGGCCGTGGCCGACCTGATGTGCGGCATGTATGCGGTGTCGGCCGTCCTGGCAGCGCTGCACGAGCGTGATCGCTCCGGCCAGGGCCAGTACATCGACCTGTCGCTGCTCGACACGCAGGTTGCCTGGCTCGCAAACCAGAACCTGAACTACCTCGTCACCGGCCAGCGCACCGCGGCGGCAGGGCACGGCGCACCCGAACATCGTGCCGTACCAGGCGTTCGCGACAGCGGATGGTCACCTGATGCTCGCGGTGGGAAACGACGCACAGTTCGCACGCTTCTGCGCGGCCGCCGGCGCCCCCGATCTCGGCGCCGATCCGCGTTACGCGACCAACGCAGACCGCGTCGCGCAACGGGTGGAACTGGTGGCGGCGGTGGCCGGGCTGATGCGCGCACGAACCACGCAGGAGTGGCTCGACGTGCTCCATGCCGCCCGGGTGCCCTCCGGCCCGATCAACGATCTCGCCCGGGTGTTCGACGAGCCGCAGGTGCGTCATCGCGGCCTGCGGCTCGACCTGCCGCATCCGCTGGCGGGCACGGTCCCGGGCGTGCGCAACCCGGTGCGCTTCTCCCGCTCGGCCCTCGAGTACGGCTGCGCGCCGCCGCCGCTCGGGGCCGACACGGCCGCGGAACTCGAGGCAAGGCTCGGGCTCGACGCCGCGGCGCTCGCCGGCCTCGCGGCCCGCGGGGTGATCGCGTGAAGCCCGTCCTGTGCAGGCGCGGTCGGGCGGTCCATAATTTGCGCGGTTAAGACTGCCGAGTTCCCTCATGCCGACGCGCACCATCCGATCGAGCCCGAGCCTCGCCAACGTCCGCTACGAGATCCGCGGGCGACTCGATCGCCGTGCCCAGGAAATGGAGCGCATGGGCTACGAGATCATCTCGCTCAACATCGGCAACCCGGGCGCCTTCGGTTTCCGCACGCCCGAGACGATGCGCCTCGCGATGATCGAGAACCTCCGCTCGGCGGAGGGCTACTGCCACCAGAAGGGCATCTTCCCGGCGCGCGAAGCCGTGGTGATGCAGCAGCAGGAGCGCGGCGTGCGCGGCGTCACGGCCGACGACGTCTTCATCGGCAACGGCGTCAGCGAGCTGATCGACCTGACACTGCGCGCGCTGCTCGCGGCCGACGAGGAGGTGCTGGTGCCGAGCCCCGACTACCCGCTGTGGACCGCGGCGGTCAACCTGAACCGCGGCCGGGCGGTGCACTACCCGTGCCGGCCCGAGCGCGGCTTCGTGCCCGACCCGGACGAGATCGAGTCGCTGATCACGAAGCGCACGCGCGCCATCGTCGTGATCAACCCCAACAACCCGACCGGCGCCGTCTATCCGCGCGCCGGTGCTCGAGGCCATCGCGCGCATCGCCGAGAAGTACCACCTGGTGGTGCTGGCCGACGAGATCTACGACCAGATGACCTACGACGACGCCGAGTTCGTGCCGATGGCGACGCTCGTGCACCAGACGCTGTGCGGCACGCTGAGCGGCCTCTCGAAGGTCTACCGCGCCTGCGGCTACCGCGTCGGCTGGGCGGTGTTCTCGGGCGACGTCGAGCACGCGCGCGACTACCTCTCGGCGCTCGAGCTGCTGTCGTCGCTGCGCCTGTGCAGCAACGTGCCGGGCCAGTGGGCCGTGCAGACTGCCCTCGGCGGCTACCAGAGCATCCGCGAGCTGCTGACGCCCGGCGGTCGCCTGTACGAGTCGCGCAAGGCGATCCTCGAGGCGGTGCAGCGCAGCCGCTACCTGCACCTCGCGCCGCCGATGGGCGCGATGTACGCCTTCGTCGGCGTGCAGACCGACGTGCTGCCGGAATTCGACGACCAGCAGTTCGCGCTCGACCTGCTCGAGCACAAGCACGTGCTGGTGGCGCCGGGCTCGAGCTTCAACGTGCCCGTACCGCAACCACTTCCGGATCACCAACCTGCCCGATCCGCAGGTGCATCGGCGAGGTCTTCGCCCGCATCGAGGAACTGCTCGGCAACTACGCGGCCGGCGACCAGCCGGCGACGCGGCCGAACCCGGCGCTGCGAGTGGTCGACGCTGTCGCCGCACAGCTGACACGGCCGCGCCGCAGCCGACCCGCTCGTCAGCCTGACGCGCGTCACGCCGACGCGGCGCCTCGCACATGACCTGCGTGCGCGGCACGACGCGGACTGCATCGCGCCGGGCCTCGAGGTCTGGGACGACGCCCGACATCGTCACCTGGGACGACCTGATCGAGCGCATGTTCGCGCTCGACCGGCAGGCCGGCCGGCTCGACGGCCGCTGGTTGCCGGTCTAGCGCGTCCCAACTGCTCTGGGCACGCATCGTTCGCGACGACCCGGAGTCGCATCCGCTGGTGTCGCCGGCCGGCGTCGCGCGCGCCGCGTCCAGTCGTGGCGTCGACCTGCACGACTTCCGGTCTGCCGCTCGAGGCGCTCGACGACGACGAATCCGCCGGAGACGGACGCATTTCCCGCTGGTGCCGGCGCTACCGCAAGCCTGCTCGACGTCGCGCAGCTGGATGGATGCGCCTCGGCGCAGTCGCGTGTGCACGCGGTGGCCGCCGAGCCCGGGCTCGAGATCGTCGGATTCGACCAGCTGACGCCGCTGCAGGAGGCGCTGCTGCACGCGCTGGGCCGACGCCGGCCTCGAGGTGCGGCGGACAGCGCCCGTGGCGGCCGGAGGCTCCACGGGGCGCGTGGAGCGCGTGGATTGCCTCGACGCGGCCGCCGAGATCGAGGCTGCCGCGCGCTGGGCGGCGGAGCGCCTGGACGGGCGGCGCGACCGCCGCGTGGCCGTCGTCGTGCCGGGACTCGCCCGGCGTCGGGAAGCGGTGCGGCGCAGCATCGAGCGGGTACTCGTGCCGGCAACCGGGCTGGCCGGCGGACCGGTGCCGGAAGCGCAGGCCTTCGAGCTGGCCGCGTCGCGACCCCTCGCCGAGCAGCCCGTCGTGGCGGCCGCACTCGACCTGCTCGAGTTGCATTGTCCGCCCACCGGACCTCGCGGTCCTGAGTCGCCTGTTGCGAAATGCCTTCACCGCCGGCGCGGCCGAGGAAGGCTGCCGCCCGGGCGTGCCTCGACGCCCGAATCCGCCGTTTCGAGGGCCCCGGTCTCGGGCTCCCGGCGCTGGCGCGAATGGCCACCGAGCGTGACTGTCCGGTGCTTGGCAATTGTCTGGTGGCAGGGCAGGCAGTCTTATCGACCTGGCCTGAGGAAGAGTATCCCAAGTAATTGCTCTAACTATGTTTTTAGAATCCTGTCGGCAGCGGGCTGGCCGGGGTCTGGTACGGATGGCACGGAGTTCCAGGCGGAACAGCGCTGGCGATCGCTGGTCTGCCGAACTCGGGGCCTGCGACGAATTCACCGGTCGAGTGTCGCGTGCCGAGGCCGTCGGGATGCTGCGCGAGATGGCTGGCCGGGTGTTGTTCGAGCCGCAGGAGCTGCGAGCTCCGCTTGCTGGTGATCGATGCCCGAGACCTGCGCCGGCATGCATTTCGACGCCCTCTGGGTCTGCGGCCTGGACGCGACGGCCTGGCCCTCGCCGGCCGCGCCCGATCCGTTCCTGCCTCGCGATGCACAGGCGCGTCAACGGGCTGCCGCGTGCGTCGGCCGACACTCGCGGCGCAGGAGACCCGCGCGCGTATTCGACCGCCTGCTTGCGAGCGCGCCGGAAGTGATCCTGAGCGTTCCCGAGATCGAGGACGATGCTCCGCTGCTGCCGAGTCCGCTGCTCGACGGGATCCCGGGGCGCGCGCGCCTTCGGGCTGGTCCGAGCCGCGTGTGGCGGTGGACCAGCATGCGCGGCGTCCCGCGCTCGAGTGCGTCACCGACGCGACGATGCCGCCGGTCGACGCCGGCGAGGGGCAGCGTGGCGGTGCGCGGCTGCTCGAATTGCAGGCGGCCTGCCCGTTCCGTGCCCAGGCCGAACTGCGGCTCGGTGCGCGCGCGCTCGACGAGCCTGCCGTCGGCGTGGATGCGGCGGACCGTGGCAACCTGGTCCATGCAGGCCCTGGCCGTAGCTGTGGGAGAGAACTCGGCGACCAGCGACGCTGAAGGCGCTCGACGCGACCGCGCTGCGTCGCCGCCGTGAGGCGCGCGGTCGCGCTGCGCTCGCGAGGCGCGGACGCTCGGCCGACGACCTGCTGAGACACCTGCTCGATCTGGAGGCCGACTGGCTCGAGGCACGCGTGCTCGAGATGGTCGAGGTCGATCTCGGGCGGCCGCCATTCGTCGTCGAGGCGCTCGAAGCGCCGTGCACTGCGCGCATCGGCGCGCTCAACCTCGAGCTGCGCCCGGACCGGGTGGATCGCCTCGCCGACGGCTCGCTGGCGGTCATCGACTACAAGACCGGTGCCAACGCCGAGATCAAGTCGTGGCTCGACGAGCGCCCGCGGCTCCCGCAGATGCCGGCCTACGTGCAGGCGCTCGGACCCGCGCACGTGGGGGCTGTGGCGTTCGCGCGCGTGCGCAGCGGCGACACCGGCTACGCGGGCGTCGCGCGCGACGGGGAGCCCTTCCCGGGTCTCAAGGTGCCGGGCAGCCGGGGCGGACCGCGCGGCTACGACTGCTGGGAACACCTGCTGGACGAGTGGCGGCGGCGGCTCGAGGCACTGGCCGCCGAGTACGTCGCGGGCGATGCCCGCCTTGCGCCGGATCCGCCCGGGCCTGCGAGTACTGCCACCTCGGAGCCCTGTGTCGCATCGCGGAAACGCGCGCCGTGATCGGACGAGGAAATCGTCGATGAGTGACCTGCGCGCCGCCGACGCGACAGGCTCGCGAGCGCGCGCTCGAGGTCGACCCGCAGCTTCATCGTGCAGGCACCTGCCGGCGCGGGCAAGACGGAGCTGCTGGTTAGACGATTCCTGGCACTGCTCGCGACAGTCGACCGAGCCCGAGTCGATCCTCGCAATCACCTTTACGCGCAAGGCCGCGGCCGAGATGCGCGACCGCATCCTCGGAGCGCTGCGGGCCGTGCACGCGCCGGATCCGGTCGCGCCCGCTGCACGAGCGCACGCTGGAACTTGCGCGGGCCGCGCTCGCAGGCCGACGGGTCGCGCGGCTGGAACCTGCTCGCGCAGCCGGGCCGCCTGCGCATCCAGACCATCGACGCGCTCGAACCTCGGGCTCGCGCGTCAGCCTGCCGCTGCTGTCTGGCCTCGGCGCCGGGCTCGGCATCGAGGAGGATGCGCGCGACCTGTATCGCCGTGCAGCCGAACGCCTGCTCGAGCAACTGCCGCAGGGACTGCCGCAGGACTCGGCGGCAGTCGCGACGCTGCTTGCGCACCTCGACAACCGGGTCGAGCGGTTCGTCGAGCTGGTGATCGAGATGCTGACGCGCCGCGAGGCCTGGCTGCCGGTGCTGCCGGGCGCTGACGGCCGCGCCCGACGGACGAGGATGCGCCTGCGGCAGCGACTCGAGCGGCGCGCGACGAGCTGGTGACGCAGCCCACCTCGAGTCGTTGCAGCCCGCGATTCCGGAGACCTGCTGCGCGACGCCGCCGGCGTGGCGCGGCTCGGCCGCGGACGCAACCTCGCCGCGACGGCGACGCAGTCGGCGATCCTCGCCTGGAGCGATTCGACCGCGCTGCCCGGAGATTCGCTCGCGTGCGTGCCGCTCTGGCAGGGTCTCGCGCAGCTGCTGCTCACGGAGGACGGCAGCCCCGCGCGCCCGCTTCGACAAGAACCGGGTCTGCCGCCCGGCCCGGAACCGGGCAGGAACTCAAGCGGCGTGCGGGCCTCGTCGCCGCGGCGCTCGGCGAGCAGCCAGAGGCCGTGGAGTTGCTGCACGAGGTGCGCGACCTGCCGCCGCGCGATACGACGCCGACGAATGGCGGGTGCTGGTGGCCGCAGTTCCGCGTGCTGCGCCTCGCCGTCGCCGAACTCGAACTGGTGTTCGCCGAGCGGCGCGTTGCCGACTACCCGCGCTTCGCGTGGGCGGCGCGGCAGTCGCTCGGCAGCGAGGACGCGCCGACCGACACCGCGCTGGCGCTCGACGCGCAGCTGCGGCACGTGCTGGTCGACGAGTTCCAGGACACCTCCGAGGCGCAGGTGAGACTGCTGGAGTCGCTGACGGCCGGCTGGCAGCCCGGCGACGGGCGCACGCTGTTCCTCGTCGGCGACCCGATGCAGTCGATCTACCGCTTCCGCAACGCGGAGGTCGGACTGTTCCTCGACATCCGCGACCACGGCCTCGGCGAGCTGGTGCTCGAGCCGCTGAAGCTCGCGGTGAATTTTCGCTCGACGGCACCGGTCGTGGACTGGGTGAACGATTGCTTCGCGCAGGTGCTGCCGGCTGCGGACGACATGCTGCGTGGCGCAGTGAGCTACGCACCGAGCGTGGCGCGGCAGGAGGCCGGCCGGGACGGCGGGGTCCGCGTGCATGCGCTGCTCGCGTCGCAGCCGCCTGCACGAGGCGGCGCAGGTGGCGGACATCGTGCGCGAGCGGCTGGCGGCGCAGCCCGATGCTCGCATCGGCATCCTCGTGCAGGGTCGCAGTCACCTCGTGGACGTGGTGGCCGAACTCGGCCGGCAGGGCATCGCGTTCCGCGCCACCGACATCGATCCGCTCGGCGGGCGACCCGCGGTGCTCGATCTGCTCGCGCTGACACGGGCGCTCGCGCACCTGGCCGATCGTCCGGCCTGGCTCGCGGTGCTGCGTGCGCCGTGGTGCGGGCTCAGCCTGGGGGCCTTGCACGCGCTCGTCGGTGACGATCACGAGGCGACGATGTTCGAACTGCTCGGCGACGACGCGCGCCGTGCGCGGCTGGGCCGCGAGGACCGGTCGCGACTCGCCCGCACCTGGGGCATCCTCGCTACGGCTTGCGGGGAGCTTCGGCACCTGGGGCTGCGCGATGCGGTCGAGCGTGCCTGGAACGCGCTCGGCGGGGCGGCCACGCTCGGGCTCGGAGCGCGAGCTCGACGAAGCCGAGGCGTATTTCGACGCCCTGGCTGGGTTCGAGGCGCGCGAGGGCGGGCCGGCCGACCTCGCGCGGCTCGGCCGGGCGCTCGAGACGCTGTATGCGCCCTCACGCGAACGCGCCGACGTGCGTGTCGAGCTTCTCACCGTGCACAAGGCCAAGGGCCTGCAGTACGACACGGTGATCGTGCCGGCACTCGAGCGGCTGCCGGGTCGCGACCCGAAGCGCCTGCTGCACTGGCTGAAGCTGCCACTGGCGGGCCGCGACGAACTCGTCGTGGCACCGGTCGAACGCGCCGGGGCCGACGCCAATCCGCTCTATGCCTGGGTGGAGGGGCTCGAGCGCGAGAAGCTGCTGCAGGAGCGCCGCCGCCTGCTCTATGTAGCCGCCACCCGCGCCGAGCGCTGGCTGCACCTCCTCGGCAGCGTGCAGGTGCAGAGCGCGGCGGATCCGCCCGCGGTGCGCCGCCCGTCCGCCAACGCCGCCCTCGGCCTGCTCTGGCCCGCCGTCGGGCACGAATTCGCCGCACGGCTCGCGACGGCCGGCGACGTCAGCGGCGAGGAAGCGCCCGAGCGGCCGCGCGATCCGCCGCTGCGCCGCTTGCCGCCGGGCTGGCACGTCGCCGACCCACCGCGTGCGCCGCGCCTCGAGTCGCAGGTCCTGGCGCGCGTTGTGGAGACGCCTGCCATCGAGTTCGACTGGGCCACCGAGACCGCGCGTCACGTTGGCACGGTCGTGCACCGGGAGCTGCAGCGCATCGCGCGGGACGGCCTTCGAGCGGGCGACGAAGACGCACCGCAACGGCTGCGTCGCTGGCAGGACGAGCTGGCCGAACTCGGCGTCCCCGCGACGATGCGCAAGGCTGCGGTGGAGCGGGTCGAGAGCGCGGTCGTCAGGACGCTGGCGGACGCGCGCGGCCGGTGGCTGCTCGATGACCGCCACCGGGACTCAGCCACGGAACTCGCGCTCACGGGCCGCCTCGGCAGCGACATCGTGAGGGTCATCATCGACCGGAGCTTCGTCGACGCGGCGGGTGTCCGCTGGATCGTGGACTACAAGACCAGTCGCCACGAAGGTGCCGGTCTCGAGGACTTCCTCGATAGCGAGCAGGAGCGCTATCGGCCGCAGCTCGATCGCTACGCGTTTCTGGTGCGCCGGCGAGGCCCCGAGCCGGTGCGGCTCGGCCTGTACTTTCCGCTGCTGTCGGCGTGGCGTGAGTGGCCGGCCGGTTGACGGTTACAGCGTCCCGCTGACGCTGACGGGCCGGCGCCCGCTCGAATCGGCCGGGCCGAGGAGTTCGAGCGATCGCAGCAGCGCCGGCGGTGTCGCGCCCCGCGGCGCAAGCGTGCCGTCGAGCAGGAAGCTGCGATCCGCACCCAGCGTGAAGCGTCCCTCGAACGAGAACGGCCCGTCCTTGTCCGTGACCCGCGCCGTGAGCGTGTCTTCCTCAACGTCGGCGGCCGCAGGGTCGGGAATCACGACCAGGTAGCTGCCGATCGAGGTATTGCGCGGCGGTGGTGCGATGAGGCCGTCCATGTCGAGCGTCCCGCGCAACACGGTGGGCCAGCCGCTACTGATGACTATTTCCTCGAACCGGCCGGACAGCCGTCCGCGCCAGTTGCGCGGCATGCCGATGGGCAGCGACGCAAGCGCCTCGACCGGCAGGTCGGCCTGCACGTTCTCAAGCCGCAGCGTGCCGCCCAGCGAGATGCGGTAGCCGGCGCGCAGCGAGCCGTCCGGCCGGTTGAGCGAGATGTCGCCGGCGAGGCGACCGAGCAGCAGCGACCACGGCGCCACGGACCACCGCAAGTCGCCGAGTGGCGCCGATTGCCACGTGAGTCCCTGGGCGCGGCCGTTCCATACCGAGCCCCACACGCCGGCGGCCTCGAGACCGGCACGCGACAGCTGCGGGGCGAACAGGCTGGCGGGCAAGGTCGCGATCGCAAGCAACAGCGCCGCGGCGACGCCGAACGCGATCAACCACCAGGGACGCTTGGAAGCGGCCGGCGCGCCGGGCGCCGGCCGTTCAGGGACTCGCCGCCGCGCCATGAACGAGAGTCAGGCTCGCGTTGACGAGGCCGGGGGCGCTGCCCGCGTCGATCGTGGCTGCATCCACGCTCACGCCGTGTTGCTGTTGCAGCACCGCCAGCCAGGTGACCAGGACGTCGAACGGAGCGGCCTCGAGCCGCAGGCGCAGCCCGTGCTCGCCGCTCGGGCTCTGGTCGCGGATCGCGCTGCCGAGGCCCGCCTGTCGACCGGTGCGATCCACGAGCACCACCAGCGACTCGTCGCTGCCGGCCGTGCCGCCGCCGGCAGCTGCGGCCGCGATCACCTGCGGGGCCACCTGCCGCATCCACGCGAGATCCGCCGACTTCTGCTCGACGCTCGCCGCCCGCTTCGCTGCAAGCGACGTGATCGGCAGCACCAGTGCGAAGTAGATAAGCGCGACCGTCAGCACCGCGGAGGCCAGGTAAACGAGGTTCCGTTCGCGCGGCGACAGGCCGCCGAGCCATTGGCGAAGTTCGTTCATGCCTTGCCGAGCCTCACCTGCAGCCGACCCTCGACTACGCCGCCTCGCGGCGTCGCCGACTGCAGCTCCGCGGTCATTCCGTCGCGGTTCATCGTCTGCTTGATGCCGTCGAGCGATTCCACGGTCGGTGCGGTGAGGCGGAGTTCGAGGGCATTGCCGCGAAAGCTGATCGCCTCGATTCGCGCCGAGGGCGCCTGGGCCATCGCCTCGGCCAGCACCGACATGACTGGCAGCAGGCCGGCGCCTCCGGCCGCCTGTGCGCCCAGCGCGCCCTGCATCTGCGCACGCGGATCCACGACCGGCTGACCCGGAAGGGCCTGGGCGAAGATCTCCGCAATCTCGGCATCGAGCGCGCGCTCGGCACGGCTCATCTGCCACCAGCCGACGGCCTGGTTGACGACGAACAACAGTGCGACGGCCGCGGCGAGCGAGGCCGGCAGGCGCCATTCGCGCAGACGGGTGGCGAGCGAGGAGCGTGCGCCGAAGGCGCCCTGCAGCAGGTTGACGCCGGCGCCGCCTGCGGCCTGGGCCGCGAGCAGGGGCAAGGCGCCTTCCGGCAGCAGCTTGACCTGCAGCGTCGCGGTGCGGTCGCGAAGACCCTCGATCGACTCGCGGTGCTGCTCGTACTCTGCAGTGCCGGTGTAGAACGTGACGTTCTCGCCCGACTCCGCGCCGGGCCCGGGCGAGCCGAGCGCGAGATCGAGCGCCGCAGGCACGTCCGTCGCGTCGAGCACGTACGGGAGTGCGTCCGCCCGGCGCACGTAGAGCAGCGACTCGTCCAGCAACAGCGTGCAGCCGGTTGCGCCGGCCGGCACCGCAGTCGTATCGGCGTAGGCGGCATCGGCGTGGATGCCGGCGGCCTCGCACTGGTCGTACCAGCGCTGCATCAGGTTGCGGGCGACGATCGCCACGGGCGTGCCCACGGCGCCGGCCGAGCGCGGTCCGACCGCGAAATGCAGGGAGTCCACGTCCGAGGCGACCTGCTCTTCGAGCGCGTAGGGCACGACCTGGGCGAGGCGGGCGCTGCCGCGCAGGGGGAGTTCGGGCTCGGCTAGCGCCACCTCGGTGCCGGGCACCAGCAGCACCACGCGCCGACCCGAGGCCGCGCCGAGCGCGTCGGAGACCGGTCCGCTTTGAAGCGGACCGGAACGGGCGCCATTCGCATCCACGACGAGCCACGACGCCGGCGCCTCCTCGGCGGCGCGGAGCCGGATCACCAGCGTCTCAGACATCAGACCTCGGGGGAGTCATTCGCTGCCGAAACTGCGCAGCACCGGACGAACAGAGCCGGGGCTGCGAGCGAGCAGACTGTACAGGGTGAACTGGGTGGTGCCAATAGTGACCCAGGCCGTTGCGCGGAAGTAACTGCTCGATTCTGTGAGCGAGTTCTTGAGCTCGTTATATGTGGAATCGCCGAGCGCGCCACGCAGGTCCTCGAGAGTCGGGAAGCAGGCTTCCTGCCTGCGGGTTGCGAGATCCTGCGGATTGAGGCCGAACTCGCGCGAGCCCTCGGTGAGCGCGTCGAGCACCATGCCCGGCGCGGTGCACACGTTGAGTGGCGTGCCGACCGGCAGCGCGGCGAGATACGGGCGGACGCGCAGGTAGCGCTCGGCACCGAAACCGGGGATCACCATGATCTCGCTCACCCGCGTCACCGGCATGTTGGCGGCGAGGTGCGGCGGGTCCTGGCCCGTGTAGACGCTGTCCTCGGCACCGTCGGGAAAGCCGGGTTGCGTGTCCGCGTCCACCCAGTCCGCCACGGCACTCGCCCACGCCGGTTCGATCTCGAGCATGGCGAACAGGCGCTCGAGCTGCTTGACGGCCTCGGGGTTCGTCGTGCCGTCCCCGTTCACCAGGTTGTTGATGTTGAAGCGACCCTGCATGTCCTCGAGGCGTCCCTCGACCGATCCACCGTCGATCGGCAGGGGAGGCAGCGGTCGCGCCCAGGTCTCGCCGAGGTGGTCGGTCTGCGAGTCCTGCAGGTCCTGCTTGAGGAAGTCGGCCGCCCACGCCTCGGCGCCCAGCGCCACCTGCATGGCCTGGTCCATCGCGAGCAGCGTGCCGCTGCGTCGCTGGTCGAGGAAGCCGCGGAATCCAACGTCCACCGCCAGCATCGTGGCGAGCGCCACCATGAGCACGGCGGTGATGAGCGCGACGCCGCGCTGCATGGCACGGCGCGGTGCCGCGACGCGCTTCATCCGGCCACCTCGACGAGGCGGCGGATCTCGCCCCAGTCCTCGAGCTCGATGATCACCTCGACGGCAGCCGGTCGCAGACGATCGTCGGAGCCCGGCAGTCCCTCGTTGACCGGCCATCGCTCGACCCAGCTGCGCTGCGCGGTCATGAAACGGAAGCGCACGGACCGCACGCCGCCGAGCAGCCTGGTGCGCACGGGCTCGACCGACAGGGTCCGGTCGAGCGCGCCCCAGTGATCGCGCCACAGCCCGTCCTGATCGATTCGATACCCGACCCGCTGCAGGGTCGGCCGCTCGAGGCCGCCGGTGTTGCTCCACCCGGCCCGCGTGAACTGCAGGCGGTACTCCGTCGCATCGCTGGCGAGTACCGCGGGCATGCGCGCCTCGCCGAGCGGTTCGCGGATGGGGCGCGGCTCGATCTGCGCGAGGTCCTGCCCGAGCGTCTGCATGGCCCGCTGCACTTCGCGCACCCGCTCGAGGCGCTGCTCGGCGTACTCGCTCTGTCGCGCCAGTTCGACGTAGCCCGACATCGCGAGCGAGCCCATGATGGCGAAGATCGCGATGGCGACCAGCAGCTCGAGCAGCGTGAAGCCACGGCTCGTCGCGAGTCGGGCCGCGCGGTTCATTCGACTTCCTCGTCCGGGTCTTCATCGGGGGGATCCGGCTCGACCGGCGTGGGCTCGGACGGATCCGCGGGCGCCGGGTCCTCGGGATCGTCTTCCGAGTCGTCACCGCCCTGTGTTCCCGTCCAGGCCAGGGAGCCTCCGCCCGCCTGCCCGATGGCGGTGCCGTAGAACCCGGTGACGGATGCAAGCGCCGAACCGTCCGGCGCGTCCGCCGGTCGCACCGAAACGTCCATGCGACGCAGGCTCTCGACCTCGGTCTGCGTCACCCGCATCGTCCAGCGCCAGCGCCGGCCAGCGAAGTCGACCTCGTCTGAAGACTCGGACACGTCGGGCGGCGAGGGCGACAGGCGTCGCTCTGTGATGACGTTGAGGCCGATCCAGTGCGCGAGCGTCTTCTCGCGCAGGTAGGTGCCGTTGCGCGCGGTCTGCGTGACGGCCTGGATCACGCCGAGCATGCCGAGCGCGACGATGACGAGCGCCGCGAGCACCTCGATCAGGGTGAATCCACGGTGTCGTGAACGCATCGGCGAGTGCTCAGCGACGCTCGACTTCATCGTTCTCGAGGATCTCGAACTTGCCCTCGGCGAGTCCCTGCACCGCGCGCAGCTCCCGCGTGCCCGAGCGCTCGAGCCTGACGAGGAAGGGCACGACGTCGCCCGACGCCAGCACCACGACCTGTGGCGAGGCCGGAGTGCGCTCGGTCGGTGCAGCGCGGGCGGGCAGCTGCACGGGTCGCGATTCGAGCCACAGGCCGGCCTCGAGGCCTTCGGGCAGCGTGCGCTCGCGCAGCAGCGGATCACCCACGGCGAGTTCCCATCTTTCGTTGCGGCCGTCGTAGAGGAGGAAATCGTAGCCCCGGGCGTCGATGCGCAGCCCGACGTCGCGGCCCTGGAGCATGGCTTCCTCGCGCGCCTGACCGAGAACCGCCGCCAGCCGCTTCACTTCCTGGTCCATCTCGTGGTCGCCGCCGAGGACGCGCGTCGATACCGCGGCCATGCTGGCAATGATGCCTATGATGACGACCACGACCAGCAACTCGAGCAAGGTGAAGCCCGAGGCGCGGTGACGCACGCGCGCGATGGCGCCGTGGCTACTCGATGTTCCAGTTGCCGATGTCGGCATCGGGGCCTTCGCCGCCCGGCTGGCCGTCCGCGCCGAGCGTGTACAGGTCGTACTCGCCGCGCGTGCCGGGGGAGATGTAGAGGTAGTCGTTGCCCCAGGGATCTTTCTTGAGACCGTCGACGTAGCCGCCCTGTTTCCAGTTCCGGATGTTCGGATCGGCGGGCTGCTTGTGCAGCGCCTCGAGGCCCTGCTCGGTCGATGGATAGCGGAAGTTGTCCATGCGGTACAGGTTGAGCGCAGTCTCATAGGCACGGATGTCCTGCTTCGCCTTCGTGACGCGCGCGTCGTCCACGCGACGGATCACGTTCGGCGCCACCAGCGCCGCGAGGATGCCGAGGATCACCACCACGACCATGATCTCGATCAGCGTGAAGCCGCGCTCGGCATTTCGCGCGCCGCCCGGCGTGGTCGCCGTGCCCGGGTCCCGGAGGTGAGTCATCGCGTGTGTAGCTCCGTGCCTGTACATTCGGCGCATCATAGCAAATCGGGCTCCTCGCCCCGGTGGTCACGGTTGCGCTTTCGCCCCGACAATGCCCCGCGCGGCGGCTGGCAGTTGCCGGCGGTCCTCGTGGCCGCGCTGGTGCTGATCCACGTGGCCGCGTCCGCAATGCTGCCCGCGCTTCGCTACGAGCGTGAGGCCGTGCTCGGCGGGGAGGCCTGGCGGCTCGTGACCGGTCACCTGGTTCACGCCGACCTCCGCCACCTCGGCTGGAACGTGCTCGGCGTCGTCATCGTCTGGGGGCTGTTCGCGCGCGAATACACGCCGCGCCAGTGGCTGATCGTCCTGCTCGCTTCGACCGCCGCGACCAGCCTGGGGTTCCTTCTACTCGAGCCCGGGCTCGAGTGGTACGTAGGGTTCTCCGGCGTGCTGCACGGCTGCATGGCAGCCGGACTCGTTGCCTCGCTGCAGTCCGCGCGCGATCCGCTCACGTGGCTGGTGACGGGCCTGTTCGCGGCCAAGCTGGCCTGGGAGCACTCGGTGGGCGCGCTGCCGTTCACCGCAAGCAGCATTTCGCTGCCGGTCGTGCACGAGGCGCACACCTACGGAGCGCTCGGCGGGCTCGTGGCCGCGCTGGTCCTGTCGCGGCGGCCGCCTCCTGCAAGCGCGTCGCTATAATCGCCTGGCCGGATGGGGCCGGCGTCACCGGGGTTCACGCTCATGTCGCTCGCTTTCGTATTTCCCGGCCAGGGCTCGCAGTCTGTCGGCATGCTCGCGGCGCTCGCGGCCACCGAGCCCGTGGTGCAGGAAACCTTCGGCGAGGCGTCCGCGGTGCTCGGCTACGACCTCTGGGCGCTCTGCCAGCAGGGGCCCGAGGCGGATCTCGGCAGCACGGAGCGGACGCAGCCCGCCATGCTCGCGGCGGGCGTGGCGACATGGCGCGCCTGGTCGCGGCGCGGCGGACCGCGGCCCACGGCGATGGCCGGCCACAGCCTCGGTGAATACACAGCCCTGGTCTGCTCGGGTGCGCTCGATTTCCAGGACGCCGTGGACTTGGTGAGATTCCGTGGGCAGATCATGCAGGAGGCCGTGCCGCGCGGCACAGGCGCGATGGCGGCGATCCTCGGGCTCGACGACGAACAGGTCGCGGCGGCCTGCCGCGATGCGGAGCAGGGCGAGGTCGTGCAGGCCGTGAACTTCAATGCGCCCGGGCAGGTGGTGATCGCGGGGCACGCAACGGCGGTCGCACGCGCCATCGAGGGCGCCCGGGCCCGTGGGGCCAAGCGCGCCGTGGCCCTGCCGGTCAGCGTCCCCTCGCACAGCCGCCTGATGCTCGGCGCGGCGCAGCGGCTCGCCGAGCGACTCGAAGACGTGGACGTCCGCATGCCCGGGGTGCCGGCCGTGTACACGGTCGGAGTCAAAACGCACGCGAGCCCGGACGGCATCCGTCGCTCGCTCACCGAACAGCTCCACGAGCCGGTGCGCTGGGCCGATACCGTGCGGGCCATGCTCGCGACCGGCGTCACGACGATCGTGGAATGCGGGCCCGGCAAGGTCCTCACCGCGCTCAATCGCCGCATCGAGCGACGCCCGGAATTGCACATGCTGCCGGTGGACGATCCGGACAGCCTGGCGGCGGCGCTGTCCACCTGCGCGGAGAAACAACATGCCTGAGCACACCTCCGAACTGGCCAATGAACTCGCGGTCGTCACCGGTGCATCACGCGGCATCGGCCGCGAGATCGCGCTCGAACTCGGCCGGCGCGGCGCACGCGTCATCGGGTCGGCGACGAGCGCGGCGGGTGCGGGCGGGATCGACGAGGCGCTGGCGGCGGCGGGCGTCACGGGTCGCGGCGTCGTGCTGGACGTCGCGAACGGCGAGTCGGTCGAGTCGTGCTTCAAGGAGATCGAGGCGCGCGAGGGCACGCCGTCGATCCTGGTCAACAACGCCGGCGTGACCCGCGACGGGCTGCTGCTGCGGATGAGCGCCGAGGACTGGCGCACGGTCATCGAGACGGACCTGTCGGCTGTGTACCGCACGAGCAAGGCGGTCATGCGCGGGATGATGAAGGCCCGTCGAGGCCGCATCATCAACATCGCCTCGGTCGTGGGCGTGATGGGCAATGCCGGCCAGGCGAATTACGCTGCCGCGAAGGCCGGCATGATCGGCTTCAGCAAGAGCCTGGCCCGCGAGGTGGGCTCACGCGGCATCACGGTGAACGTGGTGGCGCCGGGCTTCATAGTCACCGACATGACCGATTCGCTTGCCGAAGGCGCCCGGGCCGCGCTGCTCGACCAGGTGCCCCTCGGACGGCTCGGCTCGCCGGAGGACATCGCCCACGCGGTTGCCTTCCTTGCCTCGCCCCGGGCGGCCTACATCACCGGCGAGACGCTGCACGTCAACGGCGGGATGTACATGATCTAGAAGGGCTTTTGGGTCCATTGGACCCCATCCGGCCCTTAACTTAGAATACGCGCCCCATGCCGGGCGCCCACGTTGGAGGGCCGGCAGGATTCGTATTTCACATAGGACTCCAAAGAACATGAGCAGTATCGAACAACGGGTGAAGGCGATCGTTGCCGAGCAGCTGGGGGTCAAGGAAGAGGAAGTCACCAACGATTCGTCCTTCGTCGACGATCTCGGCGCCGACTCGCTCGACACGGTCGAACTCGTCATGGCGCTCGAGGAGGAGTTCGAGACGGAGATCCCGGACGAGGATGCCGAGAAGATCACCACTGTCCAGCAGGCGATCGACTACATCAACGAGCGTCGCAGCCAGGCCTGACCGCTCGGCCCCGTGCCGCCACGGAGGGCGGTCGCGGCCATTTCTGCAATCGTGCCCAGCCAGGGGGGACGCAGCTTGACGAAGCGCAAGGTCGTCGTCACAGGACTTGGCATCGTGTCCCCGCTCGGCAGCACAGTGGCGTCCGCCTGGGACGCCGTGTGCAACGGTCGCAGCGGCATTGCCACCCTGACCAAGCTCGACACGACAGCGTTCCCGGTTCACATCGGCGGGGAAGTCGCCGGCTTCAATGCCGAGGACTACATGTCCGCAAAGGACGTGCGCAAGTTCGACCCGTTCGTGCCTTTCGGCTTCGCGGCGGCGGTCCAGGCCGTGACGGACTCGGGCATCGAGGTGAACGAGGCGAACTCGCCGCGGGTCGGCGTCGCAATGGGCGCGGGCATCGGCGGCCTGAGCACGATCGAAGAGACCACGGCCAAGTGGCTCGAGTCGCACACGCCGCGCAAGATCTCCCCGTTCTTCATCCCCGGCAGCATCATCAACGCAGCAGCCGGGCAGGTGTCGATCCACTTCGGCATGCGCGGGCCGAATCTCGCCCTGGTCACGGCCTGCACGACCTCCACGCACTCCATCGGCATCGCGGCACGCACGATCCAGTATGGCGATGCCGACGTGATGGTCGCCGGCGGCTCGGAAATGGCGTTCACGCCGCTCGGCCTCGGCAGCTTCGGCCAGGCCCGGGCGCTCTCGTTGCGCAACGACGCGCCGGAACGTGCCAGCCGGCCGTGGGACCGCGACCGCGACGGCTTCGTCATGGCGGAAGGCGCCGGGGCGATCGTTCTCGAGGAGTACGAGCACGCACGGGCGCGCGGGGCGCGGATCTACGCGGAGTTCGCCGGCTTCGGGATGAGCGGCGACGCCCACCACATCACCGCCCCGCCGGAAGACGGCGAGGGTGCGCGCCTCGCCATGGTGAATGCGATTCGCGATGCCGGCGTCGCGGTGGAGGCGGTGGGCTACATCAATGCGCATGCGACCTCGACCGAACTTGGCGACCGCGCCGAGACGGTGGCGATCAAGCGCGCCCTCGGCGATCACGCCTACCGGGTCGCGGTCAGTTCCACCAAGTCCATGACCGGCCACCTGCTGGGCGCCGCGGGTGCGGTCGAGGCGATCTTCTCGATCCTTGCGATTCGGGACGGCCGACTTCCGCCGACCATCAACCTCGACAACCCCGACCCGGCCTGCGACCTCGACTACGTGCCGCACACCGCGCGCGAGGTGCCCCTGAGCGTGGCGCTGTCGAACTCATTCGGGTTCGGCGGCACCAACGGGAGCCTGGTGTTTCGCGCGTTGCGGTGAGGCGCTCGCTCGGAGCCCTGGCTCCGGACCTGCTGCTGCGTCTGCACGAACGGCATCCCGATCGCTATCCGGTGCTGCTCGAAAGCGTCGGCGGCGCCGCCCGGCTCGGTCGCTACGACGTCCTGTTCGCGCTGCCGGGACAGCAGCTGCAACTGCGACCGGACGGATCGCTCGACGGGCCTTGCGGCCCGGCGGGCGGACGCTCTTTCCTCGGCAGCCTCGATGCATGGTGGTCGTCCGAACGAGGCGCGGAACAGGCTTCGGACGCCTTGCCGTTCTCGGGCGGCTGGTTCGTCTACCTCGGCTACGAACTGGCTGGGGAAATCGAGCCCCGCCTTCGCCTGCGCGAATCCCGTTTGCCACGCGCCCTGGCCTGGCGCATGCACGGCGCCGTCGTGCGGGACCGGCTGACCGGGGAGGTCGTGGCTTGCGCCGAGTCGCGAGCCGCGAAGACGCTGGAGGCGGAACTCGATGCCGACGTCGCCGATGCGGCCGACGGCTCGCCCCCGGTTGCGGGTCCCCTGACTCTGCTGATGGAGGAGGACGCGCCGGACCGCTTCCGGGACGGCGTCGAGGTCATCCTCGAAGCGATAGCCGCCGGGGACGTGTACCAGGCCAACCTGTCGCGCGGCTGGCGGGCACGGTTGCCGTCCGGCATCGGCGCGGCCGGACTCTACCGACGCCTGCGGGCTGCCAACCCGGCGCCCTTCGCCGGCAGTGCGCGACTGCCGGACTTCACTGTGCTGAGCTCCTCGCCGGAGCGGCTGCTGCGAATCGAGGGGCGCATGGCCAGCACGCGGCCCATCGCGGGCACGCGGCCGCGTGGAGCGACCCGGGCGCGTGACGCGAGCCTGCGTGTCGAGCTCGAACTCAACGAGAAGGAGCGCGCCGAGCACGTCATGCTGGTGGACCTCGAGCGCAACGACCTGGGGCGCATCTGCCGCGGTGGCACCGTTAGAGTGGACGAGTACATGACCATCGAGAGCTACACGACCGTGCATCACATCGTCTCGAACGTGAGCGGCGAATTGCGCGAGGACGTGACGCCGGGCCAGGCCGTGGCTGCGGTGTTCCCGGGAGGTACGATCACCGGCTGCCCGAAGGTGCGCTGCATGGAACTGCTGGCCGGGCTCGAGCCGGATCCGCGCGACGCGTACACCGGCTCGATGGGTTACCTTGGTTGCGACGGCACGCTCGATCTCAACATCCTGATCCGCACGCTCACGCTGCGCGGCGACGAGATCGGATTCCGCACCGGCGCGGGGATCGTCGCGGACTCGCGTCCGGAGGCCGAATTGGCGGAAACTCGGGCCAAGGCCCGCGGATTGCTGCGCGCACTGGGGAGCGAGACATGATTGGACGGAGACTGGTGAACGGTGTCGAGGCCTCGGCCATCTCGGTGGACGACCGCGGCTTGCAGTACGGCGACGGGCTGTTTGAGACGATGGCGGCCGCGAACGGCCGGGTGCAGAATTTCGCGCGCCACATGGAACGTCTCGCCGTGGGTTGCCACCGGCTCGGCATCCCGATGCCGGACGTCGCGCTGCTCGACCTCGAATGCGAGCGGGCGCTCGCCGGGCTCGGCACGGGATCCGTGAAGATCGTCGTGACGCGCGGCCCCGGTCCGCGCAGCTACCGGCCACCGGTCGATCCCGCGGTGACCCGTATCGTGGTGTCCTCGGGCCCGAAGCCGCGCAACGACCCGGACACCGGCATCGTGCTGCGGCTGTGCGAAACGCCGCTCGGTCTGAATCCGCGCCTCGCCGGGCTGAAGCACCTCAACCGCCTCGAGCAGGTGATGGCCTGCGCGGAATGGAGCGACCCGTCGATCGCCGAGGGCCTGATGTCCTCGGTGGATGGGCGGCTGGTCTGTGCAACCGCGGCCAATTTCTTCATCGTGCGCGCCGGACGGCTGCTGACGCCGGACATCCGCGACTGCGGCGTCGCGGGCGTGATGCGCGGGATCGTCCTCGCCGCGGCGCAGGAACTGGCGCTGCCGGCCGAAGTCACCGATCTCGACGCGGCGGATCTCGAGGACGCCGACGAACTGTTCCTCACCAACGCCATCACGGGCGTGCGGCCGGTGGGCGAGGTGGTCGGGATCCGGCGCTATGAAGCGCCCGGCGTCGTGACGCGCGCATTGCTCGAACGGACGGCGCGAGCCGGCGAGTGAGCTTGGGCAAGCTCGCGGCCCTGCTGCTCGGGCTGCTCGCGGCAGGCATTCTCGTCGTTGCCGCAGGCTACGTCGCGTTCGAGCGCTGGATGGATCGGCCGCTGGCCGTCGGCGAGGCGGCGCTCACGATCGACGTGCCAAGCGGCCAGCCGTTCGCCGCGACCGCGCGCGACCTTGCGGCGCGCGGCGTGCTCGATCATCCGGACTGGTTGCGCGCCTACGCGCGACTCACGGGTGCGGATGCGCGCGTCAAGGCAGGCGAGTACGAGATTGCGCCCGGCACGACGCCGCGCGAGCTGTTGCGGCTGTTCGAGTCCGGGGCGGTGGTGCGCCACGCCGTCACCATCGTCGAAGGCTGGACGTTTCGCAGCCTGCGTGCGGCTCTGGAGCGAAATCCGTATCTCGACAACACACTGGCGGGCGAGGGCGACGAGGCCGTCATGGCGTTGCTGGGCGAGCCGGACGCGGCCCCCGAGGGATTGTTCTTCCCGGATACGTACCTGTTTGGGAAGGGCACGGCCGACGTGGCGATCCTGCGCCAGGCGCGCGCGCGCATGAAGCGCGAGCTCGACTCGGCCTGGGCGGCGCGCGCGGACGGCTTGCCGATCACGACGCCCTACGAGGCGCTGATTCTCGCATCGATCGTCGAGAAGGAGACGGCGCTCGCCTCCGAGCGCGCGCGCATCGCCGGCGTGTTCACGCTGCGACTGCGACGCGGCATGCGACTCCAGACCGACCCGACCGTGATCTACGGACTCGGAGCGGGCTTCGACGGCAACCTGCGTCGTGCCGACCTCGATCGCGACGGTCCGTACAATACGTACACGCGCCCCGGGCTGCCGCCGACGCCGATCGCGCTGCCCGGCGCCGAGGCACTCCGCGCCGCGGTCAACCCGGACGAGCGCGGTGAGATCTTCTTCGTGGCGACCGGCCTGCCGGACGGCAGCCACGAGTTTTCGCGCACACTGGCCGAACACGAGGCTGCCGTGCGGCGGTACCTCGTCCGGTACAGGAAGCGGCAGACGGAGCGCTGAATTGCAGGGTCGTTTCATCACCTTCGAGGGCGGCGAGGGAGCGGGCAAGAGCACCCAGATCGCCCGCGCGGCGGCCTGGTTGCAGGGGCGTGGCGTGGAAACGGTCGTGACCCGGGAGCCGGGTGGAACGCCGCGTGCCGAGCGGTTGCGCGAGATGCTGCTGGAGCGCGTCGCCGAACCGATGCCGCGCTCGTGCGAGCTGCTGCTGATGTTCGCTTCACGTGCCACCCACCTCGAGAACCTCGTGCTGCCGGCAATGCGTCGCGGCGCCTGGGTGCTGTGCGACCGCTTCACGGACGCGACCTACGCCTACCAGGGCGGCGGACGCGGCCTGCCGACGGCACAGATCGACGCGCTCGTGCAGATCGTGCACGCCGACCTTCTGCCGGACCTGACCATCCTGCTCGATCTCCCGGTTGAGTCCGGCCTCGCGCGCGCCAGGGATCGCAATGGGGCGGACGGCCCCGACCGGTTCGAGACCGAACAGCGCGGGTTCTTCGAGCGCGTGCGTGAGACATACCTCGAGCTTGCGCAGCGCGAGCCCGCACGCTTCCGGGTCGTCGATGCGAGCGCGACTGTGGAGGCGGTGACGGTCGCCGTCTGCGCGGACCTCGAGCGCTTGCTGGAGTGCTCGCGGTGACCGCCGTTCCGGTTCCGGAAGGTGGGGCCACGGTGCCTCTCGAGTACCTGCCCTGGCATGAGGGCGCGCGCTTGCGCCTTGCTGGTGCGCTCGCCGGCGGGCGAATGCCGCACGCCTTGCTGCTGCACGGCGCCGACGGGCTGGGCAAGGAGCGATTCGCGGCCGTGCTCGCCGCTGGTCTGTTGTGTGGCCGGCCGGGCCCCGGCCTCGTGCCGTGCGGCCAGTGTGTCGACTGCGCCCTGAGTCGCGCTGGGTCGCATCCCGACCTGCACTGGCTGAGGCGACCCGAGGATCGCAAGTCCATCGGCGTGGATGCGGTGCGCGACGCCTGTGAGCAACTCGCCATGACCAGCCTGCGTGGCGGGTACCGGATCGCGCTCGTGGCGCCCGCCGACCTGATGACGACGAGCGCCCAGAACGCCTTTCTGAAGACGCTCGAGGAGCCGGCGCCGCGCACCCTGCTGGTCCTGGTGACCGCACGTCCATCCCGGCTGGCCGCGACCCTGCGCAGCCGTTGCCAGAGGATCGAGGTCCCGCGACCGGCCGCGGAGGACGCGCTCGACTGGCTGCGCACGGAACTCGGCACGGAAGCGCCGCCTGGTCTGCTGAACCTGGCGGGCGGGGCGCCGCTCGCGGCCGCAGGCCTTGCACCGCACTACGCGGCGCTGCAGTCGCAGATGTCGGACCTGCTCGCGGATTTGCTGGCGGGACGCGCCGAAATCACGCGCGCTGCCGCGGAAATGATCGGAGAGGGACTCGGTGCGCGGCTCGACTGGCTCGAGACCTGGCTGTCGGCCCTGTTGCGCAGCCGCCTCGTGCAGGATGCGACGCGCGTCGAAATTCCGGGCGGCCAGCAGTTGCAAAGGGCGGCTGGCGAAGTGAACATGAGCGCCGCATTCCGGTTCGTGGACCGGCTGCGAGAATGCCGCCGGCTGCTCGAGGGCTCCGCGGCGCCGCAGCTGGTCGTCGAGGCCCTGCTCATCGAGCTGGTGGCCGCGTTCCGGCGAAAAGGAGTCGCCTGATGGGTCCCGTGACACGGCAACCAAGCAAGCCCGGACTGCTCACGCTCACGATCAAGGACAAGAGCGCCCTGTACCTTGCATACATGCCTTTCGTGAAGAACGGCGGGCTGTTCGTGCCGACCGGTAGCAACTACCGCCTCGGGGACGAGGTGTTCATGTTGCTCAACCTCATGGGCGAGGACGAGAAGCTGCCGGTGGCGGGTCGGGTGATCTGGATGACCCCGAAGGGCGCCCAGGGCAAGCGAACGGCCGGCATCGGGGTCCAGTTCAGCGAGCAGGACCGGGGCGCGACGCAGCGCAAGATCGAGTCCTACCTCGCGGGTGCACTCGGAGGCGACAAGCCGACCCACACGATGTAGCAAGCCGCCCGCGCGGCGGGGGTGGTCATCGCGCGCTCAGTTGCCTTCGCCGGGCGAGTTCAGCGCCTCGGCCAGGTCCGACTCAGCGATCCCTCCGCGGAGCACGTGGGTGTCGAAGCCGCGTTCCCCGAGGATGTAAGCAGCCGCCGAGCTGCGCCGGCCGTTCTCGCAGCACACGACGTAGGGGATGGCCGGGTCGAGGGTCTTGAGCTTCAGGCGCACGAAGTAGAGCGGCACGTTGATGGCCTGCTCGAAGTGACAGTGCTCGAACTCGCTCGGTAGCCGCACGTCGAGCCAGCGGCCTCCGGCAGCCACGATGCTGCGCGCCTCCTCGCAGCTCACCCACTGCAGCATCGGCTCGTTGAGCAGCGAGTTGAAGTCTTCCTTCCCGAGCCGCATGAGGGTGCCGTCCGTCGTCATGGTGACGGTGGCATTGCGCTTGGCGCCGGAAATCAGCGATTCCTCGCCGAACGTGTCGCCCATTCCGAGTTCGGCGAGCTTGATGCCCTCGCGGTTGAGCGGGGTCTCGCGCGTGACCAGGCAGCGACCGGCCACGATGGCGTAGAAGTGCTCACCCTCATCGCCTTGTCGAACGACCGTGTCGCCGGCGACGTAGTCCATGCGCTGCATGCGCATGAACACCGCCTGCAGGTTGGCCGGCGGAATCTTGTGGAAGGCCCGGCTCTGCAGCAGCAGGGTCATCCAGTCGTCGCCGGCCGCGCCGCCCGCGTGCAGTTCGCCGACCTCGTAGGTGCCCGTCTGGTCCCAGGTGATCAGGACGTCGAGCAGGTCGCTGTCGATCGACAGGTACTCGACGCGCTCCGATGCCGCGCGTGCGGTGCAGCGGCGCGGCAGGAGGGGGGCGACGGGGTGGCGTGCTTCCGGCGTGCCGCCCGTGACGGTGCCGACGACACGTCCGTTGGTGAGAAGGTCGAGCGTGCCCGACACGAGGTAGAACGTCCGCTTGTCCCCGTCGCCTTCCTTGAACAGCGTCCGCCCCTGGGCGAGGTCGCGGATCGTGGTCTTGCGCGCGAGCGCACGCAGGTTCTCGCCCTTGAGTCCGTCGAGGGGCGAGAACGATCGCAGCAGCTTCAGATCCGGGATCGCTGGCTCGGTCATCTTGCGCGGGTGCCTTTGGCGATTCGCGCGCTCTGGGGCGCGTGACTAAACGAAAATGGTATCACAGCGAACGCGGCCGAACGCCGGTCGGCGGCGGGCTGTGACTTCCGGCCAAGCGCCTCATGCGGCGGCCCGTACCTCACCGGTCACGCGGAAGTCGCAGACCAGTGGCCGGTGATCGGAGAAGGTGACTTCGGGGACGGAGAACGAATCGACCTCGATGCCACGCGTGTGCAGGATGAAGTCGAGTTCCATCCGCGGACGCCGCGCGGGGTAGGACGGCAACCGGTCGCGATTCGCGCTCTTCAGTCCGGCCGCCTCCATGAACAGGGCCATTTCGTGCTCGCCCCAGAAAGTGTTGAAGTCGCCGGCCACGATAGCGGGCTTCGTGGTGCGGCGGACCAGTTCGAACAGGTGGCGCAGCTGCGCCTGGCGATGGCGGAACTTGAGCGACAGGTGCACGAGGAACACGCACAGGTCGTCGAGCTCGAGCTCGATGATCAGCCGCTTGATGCCCGTGTCGAAGTAGTGGAAGCGCTCGCCCTCGACCCGCGGCGCGGCGAGGAATGCATTGGCCTGCTTGTTGACGATGGGCACGAGCGTGTTGAGCGAGTCGGTGCCGTACTTGCACTGGTAGGTCGAATAGTGACCAAGCGACTCGGCGATCACCTCGGCCTGGTTGACCCGGCCGCTGCGGATCGAGCCCGTATCCACCTCGACGAGGCCCACGATGTCGGGGTCGATGCCCTTGATGAAGCGGGTTATGCCCTCGAGGACGCGGGGGTTGCTTCGCAGGTACCCGGCGCCCGGGACGGGCAGGTGGAAGGCGGCGCCGGTGCCGGTCGCGTAGCGGATGTTGTAGAGCAGGAAGCGCATGCGTTGACGATTCTAGCGGCCGCCGGTGACCGCCGGGAGCATCCGGGGGCTGGAGCCCTGAGCTACACTAAGCCCGGAACGTACCGTACGCCGGCCTGCAGAACGGAGGACCCGTGAGCAGCGTAACCCAGAAGAACCCGATTCGCCTGTTCGTATGTCACGTCTGGCAGGAGGACGACGACTACCACCGCATCTTCGAGTACCTCGAGAGCGTGGACAACTTTTTCTACCTGAACACCAGCACGCCCGACCGGCGTCCGCCCGGCGACCGGGAGGTCCTGCGCGACGACCTGCGGCGCCAGATCAGGGACGCGGAAGTGGTCGTGCTTCCAGCCCAGATCTACCGCAAGCATCTCGACTGGATCGAGTTCCAGTTGCACTGCGCCAAGGCCTTCGACAAACCCGTGGTCGTGCTGGAGCCGTTCGGCACCCATGAAACCCTCGCTCCGGCCGTACTCGAGATGGGCGACGAAGTCGTGCCCTGGGACCAGCGGCAACTCGTCGACGCCATCAAGCGACAGGCGCGTCACGAGGAGACGACGCGCTTCGACGTGATCGAATTCAAGCTCGATTAAGGAACGCGGGGAGGTCCTGCTCGTCGGAAACGGCACGCAACACGGTCGCGGGCCGGCTCGCGGCTGGAATCTCGTGGAGACTGCCGAACATACGCACGATCACCTGGGCGTGCTCGCAGGCCTCTGCTTCCGACATCTTCAGGACACTGGCGGATACGGCGTCGAGGCTGCCTGTGCGCCTCGCGCTGTGAAACGCGGCGGCCAGGGTCAGGTACGGATTCCTGAGCTCGCGCGGCAGGTCGTCCAGCGCGAGATTGCTGAGGTGACCGTGGAAAGCCAGCGCCAGCCGCTGCTTGATCGGGCCGCCGCCCACCAGAACCAGTGCGGCATCCCGAAAGCGTTCCAGAGTGGTCTGCATTGCGAAGCCTCGTCGTCAGCTGTTTTATTATATTTATCAGTAAATTAGAGTAATAAACGATAGTGAATTCGAGTTTCGCCCCGAGTGAAAATCAGCGTCGAATCATGGGGCTACGTTGAAAATATACGCTGCCGATGAGGAAATTCAATGATCGATATGATCTTGCGAGCTACCAAGGAGCGGCAGCGTCAGCGACCACGGATTGCGCTGGTGACGGCGCGCGCGGCCCTGGAACTCGACGAGGACATGCCGTTGCTGGTCGAGGCGCTGCAGGAGGCAGGCGTTGCCGTCGAAACACCGTACTGGAATGACCCGGCGGTGGACTGGGCCGGGTACGGTGCGGCTCTGCTGCGATCGACCTGGGACTACGCCGAACGGATCGACGAATTCCTCGACTGGTGCGATCGCTGCGCAGCCGGTACCCGACTGCTGAACCCTCCGCAGGTCGTGCGCTGGAACACGGACAAGCGCTACCTGTCGGACCTCGCGGTCGCCGGGGTGCCGGTGGTGCCGACCCGTTTCGTCGAGCCCGGCAGCGATCCCCGCGCCGAACTCGCGGCGTTCCTCCGCGGCGACACGTCGTCGCTGACGGTCGGGGAACCGGGCCGGTTCGACGAGTTCGTCGTCAAGCCGGCGATCGGAGCTGGCTCCCGCGATGCTGCGCGTTACCACACGAGCGAGTCCGCACGTGCGCTCGAGCACGTCCATCGGCTTCTGACCGACGGCCGCAGCCTGCTCCTGCAGCCCTACCTGTCCCGCGTTGACGAGCAGGGCGAAACGGCAGTGCTTTACCTCGGTGGCGAGTTCAGCCACTCGATTCGCAAGGGTCCGCTGCTGCGTGCGGGCGCCGCGATGGTCGAGGGGTTGTTCGCGCCCGAGGAGATCCGTCCGCGCCAGGCGGACCAGTCTGAACTCGGGATCGCCGCGGCCGCGTATGCGGCCATTCCTTTCGCGGCGCCGGCGTATGCGCGTATCGACCTGTTGCGGGACGCGCACGGCACGCCGGTGGTCCTCGAACTCGAACTCACCGAGCCCTCGTTGTTCCTCATGCATGCGCCGCGCGCGGCAGGGCAGTTCGCCCGTCATCTCGTGGAGCGCCTCGGGCATTTCCGAGCACCGGCCTGAAGCGAGTCGCCGCTGCGTCGCGCTGGTGGAGGCGGGGTCAGTACCGATGCCGCTTTCGGCGCCGGCTCCGCTAAGATCCGCGCGTTTTCATCCGAGGCGGATTGGGCGTGGCCAGGATCCTTCTGCTGTATCACGGGGTGTATGGGCAGACTCGCAAGATCTGCGAGCGGCTGCAGTCCGAGCTGGCGGCACTCGGTGAAAGCACGGAGATCGTGCCGTTGCTGGACGGCGGCGTGGACCCGGCCGACTTCGATGCGGTCGTGATCGGCGCGAGCATCCGCAACGGCAAGCACAACCCTGCGGTGCTCGAATTCGTCCGCCGTCACCGCGCCCTGCTCGAAGCGAAGCCGAGCGCTTTCTTCTCGGTGAATCTCGTCGCACGCAAGCCGGCCAAGAACACGCCCCAGACCAACCCCTACGTCAGGGCGTTCGTCGCGCGCTCGCCCTGGAAACCGGCGCTGCTCGGCGTGTTCGGTGGCAACCTCGACTATCAGCGGTACCGCTGGTCCGACCGGCACATCATCCGCTTCATCATGACGCTCACGGGCGGCCCGACCGACCTCGCGACCAATGTCGAGTACACCGACTGGGACGAGGTGCGGCGCTTCGCGGCGCAAATCTCGGCCTGCGTGGCCGGACGTCCGGCCTGAACCGGGAATGACCCAGTCGCCCGACCGGTCGTCGGACCGGCAGCATCTCGCGGTGGCGTTGCTGACGCTCTGGCTGATCCTCAGCAGTCCCTGGGTGTCGATGCTGCGGCGTATCTCGTCGGGCGCGGGCTGGCTCGACTACGCGCACGTGACGCTTGGCTTCCTGGCACTGGTGGTCGGCGGGACCTATGCCTGGTCGTGCACCCGTGGCGGACGCTGGCGCCTCTATTTTCCGTGGGCTCCGTCGCAGCTTGCCGGCGTCGGGCGTGACCTGGCGGGTCTGCTGCGCGGCCGGATTCCCGCAGCCGAGGGCGGGGGCTTGTTCGGGCTGATCGAGGGACTGTCGCTCGCGCTGTTGCTCGCGACCGCCGTGACCGGGGCTGGCTGGTTCCTGCTGCAGGGGTCGAGCGATGCGCTCGCCTGGCGCGATTATCACATCCTTGCCGCACGCGGGCTGGTGGGCCTGCTATTGCTGCACGTCGTCACGGTATCCCTGCACCTGGTCGAGTTCCTGCGCGATTGAGGGCGCCGCCGGGCGAGCGGATGCATACGGTCCGTCCGGGGGGAGGGGACGGGCGACTGTTCGCGGCACGAGGTGCTGTCCGGGGCCTGGCGACCTGCCGGATGTCACTCCTGCGAGCGCAGGAAGTCCTGGATGACCGCGAGATACGCGCCCGACAGGTCGAGCGAGTTGTGAGTCGCTCCATCGATTATTTCGACGCGTGCCTGGCCCGGCGCGAACGAGTTCGCGAGCGCTTCGGAGCGCGACCGCGAGATGATCTCGTCCTCCGCCGCAACCACCACCAGCACGGGCGCCTCGATCGCCCGGGCGAGGCCCGCCGAGTCGTAGCGGTCCTTGATCAACAATCCAACCGGTAGCCACCCGAAGTACTCGCGCGCGACATTGACGAGGCTGTCGTAGGCCGTCACGAGCACGAGTCGGTCGACTGGGCGTTCGCTGGCGAGGGCCACGGCGAGGCCGCTGCCGAGGCTTCGGCCCATCACGGCAACGACGGGGTGCAACTGGTGGACGTGGTCGAAAATCGCGCGTGCATCGGCCTTCAGCCCACACTCGGTCGGCCGCCCGCTGCTGCCGCCATAGCCGCGATAGTTCACGAGGAACAGCGAGTGCCCGGGAAACGCTGCGGCGAAGGTGGTGACGTTGCCGGCCACGTCCTCGGCGTTGCCGCCGAAGTAGATGAGCGCGCGTGGGCCGGGACGCGGGACGCGCCAGACCTTGATCCGTTCCCCCTCGCTCTCGATCCACAGGGCCTGTGCGCCGGAATGCCTCGTCTCGGGCACGGGGAAGTAGATCTGCGCGCGCTGCGTCGCATAGACCCAGGCGACCAGCCCGAGGTAGGCCAGCGCGACGAACGAGAGGAATGACACGAGGGCACGCATGAGTCGGTGAAAGTCTCCTGCACCGGCGCGGCGATTGCGAGTGACGGCGGTTGCCGTCGTGCCCGCGCTCCGGGGCAGGGCGCAGCGTCGGGCTTTGCTATGCTGCTACGCACCGGCGCGAGGCGCTTGCCTGCCAGCAACGCGGACGGCCAGGAGTGCCAGCCCCATGCCCCAGCGGACTTCGATGCGCTCCCGCCCGCGTATCGTGATCGTCGGGGGCAACTTCGCCGGACTGACCGCGGCGCGACACCTCGACCGCCGTCATGCGGTCACGGTCATCGACCGCTCGCCCTGGTTCGAGTGGCTGCCCAACATTCACGAGCTGCTATCAGGCGTGAAGCGCCCGGCCGACCTGCGCCTGCCGCTGCGCCGCCTCGTGACAAGGGCCGGGCATCGGTTCGTCAGGGCCGAGGTTGCCGGGATCGATGCGCGTGCGGGGCGCCTCGTCACCGTTGAAGGCCGCGAGATCGAGTTCGACGCCTGCATCCTCGCCGTGGGCGGAGTCAACGACACGTTCGGCGTGACGGGCGCCGATCGCCACTCGATGCCGTTCAAGAGCGTGGCCGACTGCGCCGCCATCGGTCGCAGGCTGGCCTCGCTTGCGCGACGGTCCAGCAAGTCGTCGGTCGTCATCGTTGGCGGCGGGCTCGAGGGGATCGAGGCCCTCGGGGAAATCCTGCGTCGCTTCGGCCGCGATGGGCTGCTCCAACTTGCAGTGGTCGAGGCCGGAGCGCGGCTGCTGGCCGGCGCTCCGCCCGCGCTCGACGCGGCGGTTCGTGCCCGGAGCGCGACCTACGGCGTGCGCTTCTGCACCGGTTCGCCGGTGACCGCCGTGACCTCCAGACACGTCCAGTTGCGCTCGGGCGAACGAATTCGTTCAGATCTCACGATCTGGACCGGCGGCGTCACCGCGTCGCCGCTGTTGCGCGAATCGGGCCTGTCGGGGAAATCGGGTCGATGGGTCCCCGTGGCGACCGGCCTGCAGAGCAAGCGGTTCGAGAACCTGTTCGTGGCCGGTGATGCGGCCGAGCTGCCGAGTCCCCTGCCCAAGCAGGCGTATTTCGCGATGCAGATGGGCGCCTGCGCGGCAGACAATGCGAGGCGCTGGCTCGACGGTCGGCCCCTGCGTGCCTTCAAGCCGGCACCGAAGCCGATGCTCGTCGCGTTCGGCGATCTCGACACGTTCCTGGTACGCGGTGCATCGGTGATCGCCTCGCCGGCGCTCGCCGTGGTCAAGGAAGCCGTGTACCAGGTCACCCTGGCCGAGATCGATCCGCCGCTGGATGCGTCGGCGCTGCGTGAACTGAAGGCCCGGCTGCGCGGCGCGGCGAGAAAGCTGGCGCTGCCTTCGCTCGCTTCGCTGCTGCGGTGGTGATTTCGTCGCGACCGATGCCCACGCCCGCGGACATCTGGCGCACCTACGACGACATGGAGCAACGTCTCACGGCTCCTGTGAGCGAGCGGATGCTGGATCTGGCGGGACTGCGTCCTGGCATGCGCGTCCTCGACCTCGCGACCGGGCGCGGCGAGCCCGCAATCCGTGCGGCGCGCCGGGTGGGACCGAGCGGCCGGGTAGTCGGCGTGGACGTGGCCGAGGACATGCTGAAGATGGCGCGCACGCGGGCGGAGCGCGAAGGAATCGAGAACCTCGAGCTCCGCGTGGCGAATGTCGAGACGCTGGACGACCTCCACCCGCCGAATTTCCATGCAGTGCTCGCGCGCTGGGGCCTGATGTACCTCGATTCGCCGATCGCCGCTCTCGCGGCCGCCCGGCGAGCGCTGCTGCCCGGCGGCCCGCTGGTCGCCGCGGTCTGGGTCGAGCCCGACCGGGTGCCTTACTACGCGCTGCCGCGGCGAGTCCTCGCAAGGTATCGAGTGATGCCGCCCATCGAGCCGGAGGCCCCGGGCACGTTCCGCTATGCGGATCCCGACCGGCTGCAGCGGGACTTCGAGGCGGCCGGATTCTCCATCGATCACTTCGAGGAGATGGAGGTGTCCGTGATGGAGTCGGCGACGGGCGAGGGGCTCATCGCGTGGACGCGAGCCTTCGGGATGTCGCCGTTGCTCGACGATCTTCCGCCGGCTGTTCAGCAGGCGTGGGAGGCAGACCTCCTGCGGGTGACCGCAATGCTGCGCGTGGACGGGCTTGTTCGACTGGGCGGCGTGACCCGGATCGTCGTGGCACGGGACGCGGCGTGGGGACGCGTCGACTGATGTAGCTGCAGCCCAGCAGGGGTGGCAACGGGTTTCCGGAGGCTGCGGGCATGCATGCCACGGCCTGGCGCCGTCACGGATCTGCGGACAGCCGCGCGCGTCTGTCGATCTCCGACTCCAGGCCTTCGATCTGCCGGGCGACCTGGCTGCGCATCAGCAGCGGTCCGAGCAGTGGCGGCACCCAGACCCCGGGCTCGATCTCGGCGAGGTAGTCGATCGTGCAGCGGTTGGCATCGCCCGCGACCAGCCACCGGCCCTGCATCCGTTGCAGGTTTCCCGCGATGCGGCGAAACCTGATCTCGCGCGGCGCATCGAGCTCGACGGCCAGGGTCACGTCGAAGGTGTAGTCGGAGAACGGGAGCTCCGTGCGCCCGACCTGTCGCAGGCGCAGTGGCTCACCGGGCGGGCTGACGATCAGGCTCGACTGCATGCCGGGAATGAATTCCGCGAGGCGATCGAAGTCCGTCAGCACCGCGTAGCACAGGTCGATCGGGGCCGCGGCTTCGATCGTCGCGCTGACATGAAAGGTACTCCCGGCTCGGCGGACGTCCGTGTCCGCGCCCGTCGCCGTGCCCGCAGCGAACAGCAGCAGGATCGCAAGTGCATTCCCGACGGTCGGCACCCTTCGCTCCCTGGTGGACGATTCCCGGAACTCACTCCGGGAACGCACCTGTTACTCCTTGACGGCCTCCAGCGCGATGCTGATGGTCAGTTCGTCGCCGACGTTCGGGGCGTACTTGCCCGCGTTGAAGTCGCTGCGCCTGATGACGACACTGGCGTCGGCGCCGATCGCGTCCTTGTTCAACATCGGATGCGTCATGTTGACGAAGCTGGTGACCTCGAGGGTAACGGGCTTCGTGATGCCCTTGATCGTGAGGTTGCCGTCGATCGCCACCGGCTTGTCGCCGTCGAACTTCACCTTGGTCGACTTGAAGGTGGCCTTCGGGTACTTCGCCGTGTCGAGAAAATCCTCAGCCTGGATGTGCTCGTTGAACGTAGCGTACCCGGTATCCACCGACGTCATGTCGATAGCGACGTCCACGGACGCCGTCCGCGCGGACTTGTCGAGCACGACCGTGCCGGTCGTCTGGTTGAAGCGGCTGAGCTGGGTCGACAAACCGAAGTGGCTGTACGAAAAGCGCGGGTAGGTATGGGTCGGATCGATGACGTAGGTCACTGGGGCCGCGGAGGCCGGGGCGACGAACCCGCTGGCGACGGCCGCAATTACCGAAAGCAGGGCGAGCTTCTTCATGTTCATTCCTCGTTGCGTGTGTTTACTGAAGACTAGTGGCCAGGTGGCCCCTTGGTGAAAGAGAAGGCGTCCATCGCGAGGACGTATTCGTCGATGCCGGCGTGGAGGCGCTCGGCGCCGAAGTCCTCGCCAGCCGCACCCAGCGCGACGTACAGGGGCAGGAGGTGCTCCTCGGTCGGATGGGCGCGGGCTGCTCCGGGCGCGAGGCGGCGGTAGTCGAGCAGCCCGGCGAGATCCCGCGAAAGGAGCTGCCCCCAGACCCAGTCAGCAAACTCGCGCACGTAGGCAGGCGTGCCGTTCCGCATCCGCGAGGCCGAGACGTAGTCGGCGAGGTTGTGGGTGACGTTCCCCGAGGCGACGAGTAGAAACCCCCTGTCCAGCAGCGGTGCGATCGCTCGACCGAGGCGCAGTGCGCCCGCCGTGCCATCCCGAGGCTGGATCGAGAGGGGAATCACGGGCACATCGGCGTCAGGGAACATCAGGCGCAGCGGTACCCAGGCGCCGTGATCTAGGCCGCGACCGGGGTCCAGCGCGATGGGCAGGCCGGCTTCGACGAGAGCCCCGGCGACCTCGTGGGCCGCTTCCGGGCAACCCGTCGCGGGGTATCGGAGCGCATACAACCCGGCCGAAAAGCCGCTGAAGTCGTGGATCGTTTCCGGCCGCTCGGCAAGGCCGACGGTCGGCACCGTCGTGGTCCAGCGCGCACTGGCCACGATGATCGCCCGCGGAAGCGACAGGCGCGCGGCAAGACGCTCGAGCGCGGCTCCGGCGGCGCCGGGCTGCAGTGCAAAGGTCGGCGCGCCGTGTGGTACGAAAAGTGCCGGCTGACTCATCACGCCCATGGGCGACCTGCTTTCCATTCGCCAAGCCTAGTTCGGTCGCTGTTCCTTTAATAGACGATAATGAGGCTCATCTTGTTGCCAAAGGAGCAACAATGGATCGTCTCGATGCAATGCGGCTGTTCGTGCGCGTGGCAGAGCTCGGCAGCTTTGCCGCTGCGGCCAAGCAGTCCGGGGTTGCCCGCTCGGTGGTCACCCGCCAGGTCGCGGCGCTCGAGGCACACCTCGGTGCGAAGCTCATGGTCCGCTCCACCCGGAGCCTTTCGCTGACCTCTGCCGGGACGGTCTATCTCGAGAAATGCCGCGTGATCCTGAACCTCGTCGACTCCGCGGAGACGGCGGTCGCAGAGGAGCGGGCCGTCGCTCGCGGTCCGATCCGGCTGGGGTTGCCGCTCAGCTTCGGCCTGCGACGACTGGCGCCGCTGCTGCTCGAGTTCGCCGAGTCGCATCCAGCGGTGAGCCTCGCGATGGACTACACCGACCGTCGTGTCGATCTCGTCGAGGAGGGGTTTGACCTGTCGATCCGCGTCACCTCGCGAATCGGACCGGTGGACGTCGTTCGCAAGCTTGGATCCTCCCGTCTGCTCACCGTGGCCTCGCCCGGCTATCTCGCGCGCCATGGACGACCGACGAGGCCTGCCGAGCTGGCCGGCCACGAATGCCTGGCCTACGCGGGCGATGCGAACCCGGGCGAGTGGTCGTTCGGCCGGGGCGAGCGCGTGGAGCACGTGTACGTTCGCAGCCGCTTCACGGCCAACAACGGCGACGTGCTGGCCGAGGCGGCGGCCCGTGGACTCGGCATAGCGCTGACGCCCGATTTCATCGCCGAGCCATATCTCCGGGACGGTCGGCTGGAGTCGATACTCGAGGAAACTTCGCCCCCGGAGCTCGGCGTCTACGCGCTACTGCCCGGCACGCGCCACCTGCCGTACCGGGTGCGTGTCCTGATCGAATTCATCTCGGCGCGTCTGCGTTCGGCGACTCCGGCGCTTGTGTAACAATCAACGCCGTTGACAGTTCCCGAGGTCGCAGGAAGCGATGCCGATTCGATTCTTCAGACGACTGCTGGGTGAAACGCCGGACTCGGAGCCGGCGAAGCCGATCCGCCTGGAACTCGGGAAGCGGGAGGAATCCCCGTACCGCGCCGTCAGCATTTCGCCTGGCGAGCCGAGTTGCCTCGGCGCGCGCCAGATCGCTCCCCTGCGGTTCCTCTACAAGTCGGTTCCGCGCCTGCCCCTGCCGGAATGCGACCTCGCCGAGTGCAACTGCACCTACGCGCACTACTCGGATCGCCGCACCGGCGCCGACCGCCGCTCTGCCTCCGGGCTGCTGGCGCCCGGCATGGTAGAGCGTCGGTCGGGCCACGACCGCAGGCGTTCGAAGGCGCGCTGATGCCCGGACGACGCGCTCGCGCTCAGCTCTTCGAGGCCTGGTAGATGCTCTCGATGGCGTGGTCCAGTGCGGCGTCGAACTCGGCGTCCGACTGCTGGGCGGTGAGGCCCTCGGTCAGGGCTCGCGAGAAGCTGGCCACCATGCCGCGCTGGCGCGCGAGCCGAGTGTTGGCCTCCTCACGCGAGTAGCCGCCCGACAGGGCAACCACCTTCAGCACGCGCGGGTGTGAGATCAGGTCGGCGTAGAGGTTGTCCCGGGTGGGTATCGTGAGCTTGAGCATGACCTGCCGGTTCTCCGGCAGGTCATCGAGCTTCGCCTTGAGGTCCGCCTTGAGCAGGTCTTCCGCCGCCGCCTTGTCGGGGCAGTGGATGTCCACCTCGGGCTCGATGATCGGCACGAGGCCCGCGGCGAGGATCTGCCGCGCTACCTCGAACTGCTGGTCCACGACCGAACGAATGCCCGACGGGTTGGCCTGCTTGATGACCGAGCGCATCTTGGTCCCGAAGATTCCCTTGGCCCTGGCCCGGGCCAGCAACGCGTCGAGGCCTGGCATCGGCTTCATCAGCTGCACGCCGTTCGCCTCGGACTCGAGGCCCTTGTCCACTTTCAGCACCGGGACCACCTTCTTGACGTCCCAGAGATAGTCCGCAGCCGGACGGCCCTCGAAGTCACGGTCCATGGTGGCCTCGAACAGGATCGCGGCCAGGATCCGGTTGCCGTTGAAGCTCGGACTCGTGACGATGCGCGTGCGCATGGAGTGGACGAGATCCATCATTTCCGCGTCGCTGCTCCAGCCCGTCTCAGGGATCCCGTAGAGCTTCAAGGCCTTGGGGGTACTGCCGCCGCTCTGGTCGAGCGCCGCGATGAAGCCCGCCTGGGTGCGGAATTTCGCCTGTTGTTCCTCGAACTTGCCCATGGCCGACCTCTTTCAGTTGACGGGTGAGATACGCAATTCTAGGCAACACGGACGGGTGGCGGCGAACGCAATAACCGAAGCGTCCCGGCGCACGGACCCGCGATCCCGAGAATCGTGGCGCCGACGCCGCCGTGGGGCTGCGCCGGGGCTCGTCGATGATACCCCGCACGGATCCGGCACGGGGTTTCTGCGTGGTCCTGCGCGCCTAGGATTCCAGCCCCTGGGCATCGAGGTACTCGTCGTAAGAGCCCGTGAAGTCGTTGAATCCGCCGTCCGGTCGCAGCTCGATAACGCGCGTGGCGAGGCTCGCGACGAACTCGCGGTCGTGCGAAACGAATACCAGGGTGCCGGGATACTTCTCGAGCCCGATCTGCAGCGACTCGATGGTCTCCATGTCCATGTGGTTGGTGGGCTCGTCCATCAGCATCACGTTCGGCTTGGTGAGGATCAGCTTGCCGTAGATCATGCGGCCCTTCTCGCCACCCGACAGCACCTTGACCGACTTCCTGGTCTCGTCGCCGGAGAACAGCAGGCGACCGAGCGTGGCACGGACGAGCTGGTCGTCGTCGGCCTTGCCGGTCCAGATCGACATCCAGCTGAAAAGGTCCGTCTTCGAGTCGAACTCGGCCTGCGGGTCCTGGGGCATGTAGCCGGGCTGCGCGTTCTCCACCCAGCCGATGCGTCCCGCGCGCGGCATCAGATCGCCGGCGAGGCAGCGCATCAGCGTCGTCTTGCCGATGCCGTTCGGGCCGATGATCGCGACCCGCTGTCCCGCCTCGATCGTGAAGCTCAGGTCCTTGAACACGTCGGCCTCGGATCCAGGATAGCGAAACGACAGCCCCTCGACGGTCACGGCCGTGCGGTACAGCTTCTTGCCCTGCTCGAAGCGGATGTACGGGTTCTGCCGGGACGAAGGCCGGATCTCCTCGATCTTGATCTTCTCGATCTGGCGGCGACGCGACGTAGCCTGTCGCGCCTTGGATGCGTTCGCCGAGAAGCGGCGCACGAACTCCTGCAGATCCGATATCTGTGCCTTTGCCTTGGCGTTCGAGGCCTCGACCCGCTGTCGCGCCTGCACCGAAGCGAGCATGAAATCGTCGTAGTTGCCCGGATAGATCTTGAGCTGCCGGTAGTCGAGGTCCGCGATGTGCGTGCACACCTGGTTCAGGAAGTGGCGGTCGTGGCTGATGATGACCATCGTCGCGTCGTAGTCGTTGAGCGCCCGCTCGAGCCAGCCGATCGAGTGGATGTCGAGGTTGTTGGTCGGCTCGTCGAGCAGCAGCACGTCCGGCTTCGAGAACAGCGCCTGGGCGAGCAGCACGCGCAGCTTCAGGCCGGGCGGCACCTCGCGCATCGCCTGGTTGTGGCGCCATTCCTCGATGCCGGCGTCGATCAGGATCGCGCCGGCGCGTGCCTCGGCGGTGTAGCCGCCGTACTCGGCGAACTTGCCCTCGAGTTCGGCCGCCTTCATGTAGTCGTCGTCGGTCGCGTCCGGGTCGGCGTAGATCCGGTCGCGCTCCTGCATCGCGTGCCACATTTCCGCGTGGCCCTGCATCACGACGTCGAGCACGCGCTGGTCCTCGTAGGCGAACTGGTTCTGGTTCAGCTTGCCGATGCGCATTCCGGCCTGCAGCACGACCTCGCCGGCGCTGGGCTCGAGCTCGCCGCCCAGGATCTTCATCAGCGTCGACTTGCCGCAGCCGTTCGCGCCGATCAGTCCATAGCGATTGCCGTCGGAGAACTTGACGGAGACGTGCTCGAACAGCGGCTTGGCTTCGAACTGGATGGCGAGGTTTGTCGTTGAGAGCACGGTGATCCGGAGCGCAGAGGTTGGGGACCCCGAAGCCGTGGGCCTGGGATCTCGCGGGGATGCAGGGGAGGGTCGCCATTCTAGCCGAGCCGGCGTCGCCCCGGCAGCGCTTTTGGGGCGCGGTCACCGGGGCCGTGGCTATACTCGCGGGCGACCCACGTCAGATGATCACGACCGGAGCCCCCGTGCGACTGATCGCCACCTGTCCCGAGGAGACCAAGGCGGCCCTCGTTCGCGAGCTCGAGGCGCTGGGGGCGACGGATCTCGTGCCCGGCTTCAGGGCCGTGAGCTTCGAGGCGAGCCAAGCGCTCTTCTACGAGCTGCACCTGAAGCTGCGGACTGCGAGCCGCATCCTGCGCGTCATCAAGGAAGTGCCGGCAAAGAGCCCGCCGATGCTGTACTCGCAGGCCCGGCGCATCCACTGGTGCGACCTGTTCGATGCGCAGCACGGGTTCCTGGTCGAGAGCCTGGGCGCGGAGGGGGAGGGCGGCATGCCGCCGCGGCAGGTCATCACGCAGGTTCGCGAGAGCATCCGCGACGTGTTCGATCGCGAGCTGGGGCGTGCACCGCCCGTCGACCTCGCCGAACCGCGGGTGGTCGTCGTGGCCCATCTCGCAGAACGGTCGCTGCATGCTGAGCCTCGACACTTCGGGCAAGTCGCTGCACAAGCGCGGCTACCGCGAGCCGGGGCACCCGGCGCCGCTCAAGGAAACGCTGGCGTCGGCGATCCTCGTCATGGCCGGCTACGACGGCAGCCAGGCGTTCCTCGATCCGATGTGCGGCAGCGGCACGCTTGCGATCGAGGCGGCCATGATCGCGGTCAGGAAGGCGCCGCGAATCCATCGCAAGAAAGGCGAGTTCCACTTCGAGTGGCTCAAGGGCTTCGATCGCGCACTGTGGCGCACCGTCCAGGACCGCGTGCGCGCCGAGAAGCTCGAGGCGCCTCCGGCCCCGATCGTTGCTTCGGACATCGAGGCCCGCTACGTGGCGATGGCGCAGAAAAGCGCGCTGAAGGCCCGCGTCGAGCGGTACATGACGTTCGCGACGGGCCGTTTTCAGGATGCAGAGCCCCCGGCCGAGCACGGTCTCCTCGTGACGAACCTGCCGTACGGTGACCGCATCGGCAGTCGCGAGGGCGACTTGCGGCAGTTCTACGAGGAGGTCGGCGACACGCTGAAGCAGAGGTTCAGCGGCTGGCAGGCCGCCATCCTCGCGGCGCAGGCGTCGCCCTACAAGGCCATCGGACTCAGGCCGAGCCGGACGATCCCGCTGATGAACGGCAGCATCCCGTGCCGATTGCTGCTCTTTGAAATGTATGCGGGCAGCCGTCGGACCGGCATGGCGGCGACAACTGCCGGCTCCTAGCCGCGGCATTCCGTCGCACGCATGCCGGGCTGTATGCGACTGCGCGTCCAGACCTGCTCGAAATGCTCGATGTGACGACGGTCGATGCCCTGGTCGCAGTGCTCGACGAACCCGACCCACCGCGCGGCGTTCGGCCGGTACGCGATCGCACGGTTGTCGGCCAGGATGTAGGCGCACGAGTCGTCGCGATGCTCAACCGGTACGCCGCGCAGGGCGATGCAACTGGTGAGACGGCGGGCCATCTGCATGAAACGGTGACCCTCCCGAGCCGGGCGGACCGGGTCGCGTATCAGCACTCGCACGCGTCCGTAGCCGCGTGCCAGCACGAGACGCTTAACGGGTTCGAGGAAGGAGTCCTGGTCGTAGAGCAACGGCTCGAGGTCGGGGGTGTAGATCGACAGGACGCACCGCGCGCCGGTCGCAACCTCGCAGACCGCGTCGCGGTAGTCCTCGAGGGTCGATGCGACCCGCCTCATGCCCGTGATGCCCAGCTTCATGCTCATGCGCAGTTCAGCATCGCTACGTGCATCAGTTGACGAGCGCCAGGGTGCCGCGATCGGCGCTGACCCGCAGTCCGGCGACGTAGTAGCCGAGCCGCTCGTCGCCGCGCATGCAGGCGGCCACCGCCGCAGCGCCCGCCGACTCGAACAGGTCGATCAGCCGACTGTCGGCCGTGATCGGGTCGCAGGAGGATTGAATGCCGCCGCCGAAGACACGGGCGGCGACCTGTCGAAACAGCTCGTTGCCCTCGCCATCGACCTCGCGGCCGAGCAGCGCGCAGACCTCGAGTGTGGCACCGATTGCAAACCATAGGAGCCAGAGCTGCCCCGGATCGACCTTCGAGACGAGGTCGGGTCGCCGGTCGAGAGCCTGCTTGCGCTCCGAATCGAGCAGTTCGATCAGGGCCTCGGCCGCCGGGTCTGGGTCGGGTTGGTCGCGGGAGGTTTCCGACGGCGCGGCGTTTTGATCGTCCCTGCTCATGGTGGCGCGGCACTCTAAGGGCCCGCAGGCTTACGTGCTTGTCACGGAACGGCAATATTTGGTCCGGATGCGTCAGGTCCCGACGAATGTTGCCGAAGCGACGGTCGTCGTTAATATGGACTCCAACATAGGAGCCCGTGGCGGACCATCGAGCGGACGACATGCTGAACACGCCGACAGCACTGGTCATGACGCTGGCGCCCCTCCAGGAGGCACTGGCCGGGTACGGCATGGACTTCGCAGGGCTGGCACGGCGCGCCGGCATCGACCCCGAGCTGCTGTCAAGCGCCGATGCGCGCTGCCCGTTCAGCCGGATCCAGAAGCTCTGGCGACTCGCGGCCGCGCAGTCCGGCGACCCGCTGTTCGGCCTGCGGGTCGGGCAGCATGTGCGGCCGGGCATATTTCACGCGCTCGGTCTCGGTATCGTCAGCAGCACGAGCGTGCTCGCCGCGCTGAGGCGTCTCGAGCGCTATAGCGGCGTCGTCAGTACCAACGGGCGGTTCGTCCTTATCCAGCGCGCGGGGTTGGCCAGCCTCGAGGCACGGCATATGGAGCACTCGGTCGCGCTGGTTCCCGAGTACGTCGATGCCACGGTCGTAGCCTTGTGCCGCGTGCTTCAGCTGTGCGCCGGGCCCGCGGCGACGCCGCTCGAAGTCCGCCTGCCCGACAGGCGCAACGCAGCGCCCGCAGCGTACCGTGAAGCACTTGGCTGTGCGACGAGGTTCGGGGCCGAGCACGTTGCGATCGTCTACGATGCCGGGATTGCAGCGCGCCCGGTGCTGAGCGGCAACTCGGAACTGGCCGCGGAGGCCGACAAGATTGCGCATCGCTACCTGGAAGGGCTGCTGCCGGAATCAACGGCCGCGCGCGTTCGCGCCTTGCTGCTGAAAGCCATGCCGTCCGGGGAGATCGATCAGGAGGAGGTGGCGCGGGTGCTGCACCAGAGCCCGAGCACGCTGCAGCGCCGGTTACGGGAGGAGGGCACGAGCTACCAGCAGTTGCTCGACGCCACGCGGCGCGAGCTGGCGATCGACTATCTTCGCGAAGGCCAGCACAGCCTCGCTGACATCACGTTTCTGGTGGGATTCTCCGACCAGAGCAACTTCACCCGGGCGTTTCGTCGCTGGACCGGACGGACGCCACGGGATTACTTGCCGTAGGCCGACCTGGGCTCAGTAGCTGCCGCTGGCGCCACCACCGCCGAACCGGCCTCCGCCCGGCGTGACTGCCGGCTCGGTGGTCGTCGTCTCCCGGGCAGTGCGATCTGCGAGCAGTGCGGCGCCGGCGGTCTGCAGCAAGTCGAGTGGGTCGTCGCGTTCGGTCAATGCGACGGAGGTCAGTCCATTGCGCGGCTGCCGCAGGTAACGTTCCAGCGCCACGCCCGCGAGCAGTGCCGCGAGTCCGCAGAGGATCAGCCAGGTTTCGGTCGCGAGCGATGTGGTAAGGCGTAACTCAACGGCGAGGCAGACCACGCAGCCCATGAACCCGACGAGCGGCGCGTGGCGTCGGCGGCGCAAGCCTGCGACCAGCAGCGCGGTGCCCAGAGCGAGCAGCGGCACTGAAATCGCGAGCCGGCCCGCGGGGGCACCGACGTCAAGGAGTCCCGCGTAGGCGGCGATCGGAAGCGTGGCGACTAGCCAGTCGAGCATGCGGTCGTGAGACGGTCGGCGGAACTCCCGTGCACCCAGCGCGAGTGCAAGCGCTGCGAGTGCGCAACCGAAGGCAAACGCCGTCATTCCGCTGCCGATCACATCGTCCAGCGCCTGCGCCGCCTCGGTCGAACCGACCCAGTGGACGAGCGCAAGCACGGCGCAGGTGGTGACAAGAGGATTCAGGCGCCGCAACCCCGCGGCACCCGCCGCCGCGATCAGCACCAGCATGTGCGGCGTGCCCCCGACGAAGTCGGCCTCCGGGCCGATGAGCGTCGTGATCCACGCACCGATCAGCAAGAAACCGGCGACGCTGAGTCCCTCCTCGATGCCGGACGCGTGCAGGCGCTTGTGGACGGAGAGCCACTCGGCGACGAGTACAGCGATCAGCCCCGCGATCAGCAGGTTGACCCGATTGCCGAAGCCGAGGATGAGGATCCCGAAGAGCAGGGCGGCCGCAACGGCCCCTAGCACGAAGAGCGCAACGCGAGCGAGCAGGCCGGTACCGCGCCAGCCGCCGGTGCGCGCAGCCAGGTCGGCATTCGGTAGCGCAGCGCCGAGCCCCGACGCCACCTCGAGCCAGCGTTCCTCGGCGGGCGTCGGCCGCCAGCGACTCATGGGGCGCGCTCGCGCAGACGGCGGCGAAACTGCCACAATGCGGCAGCCGTGACGCATACGACGATCAACACGAAAACCAGGGACACGGTGATGCCGTTGAGTCTCGGCAAGGCTGCAGCACAGATCCCGATGGCCGCGTACACGGCTCCATACACGAGGAATGCCTCGCGGCCAGTGCCCAGGCCGCGGCGTGCCGACGCGTAGGAGAATGCCGCCAGCAGCGGCAGTCCCGCCGCGAGCCACGGCCACTCGAGGCACCATGCAATCGTCCCCCAGAACGCCAGGTTCGTCGCGAAGTGATCGAAAACGTCACTGAAGCGGGCGTCCGGTCGCACGCGACGGTCGGCCTGGCGCCACGCTGCAATCACGACCGCGCAGGCGAGCGCGCGGGCGCCGAGTTCCGGCGAGGAGTAGGCGAAACGCAGTGCGTCCCCGGGAGTGCCCCCGACTCCGAACCAGCCCGCCAATGCCGTGAGGGAGGCCGCGAGCACCAGCGACGAGCCGAACGTGTAGGCGATGGCTGCGTGCCCGACCGCGAGCAGCAGGAAGTGCCACGACCACAGGGGCCCGAGCAACGTGTACTGCCGCTCGGCATAAGCGAGATTGGCGCTGGCGAGCAGCGCGGCCAGGAGCAACATGTAGTCGCTTGCGACGGTCAGGTCTCGGCCTGCGAGCTTCGCGCGCACGGCCGGTACGGCACACGCGAAGGCGACGAGCGAGACCGCCATCACAATGGTGAGGGGGCCGATCCGGTCGAGGTTCCTGGCGAGGACGATTCCCACGCCGGCCATCAGCAGCAACACGCCCGCGTACAGGGTGACCCGCAGTTCCGCGTGCAGGGAGAACACCCGACCGCGATCGCGGGCCAAGGCCCGGGCCGCGGTGGCATCGTCGATCATGCCTTCGGCGTGAAGAGCCCGCAGTTCCGGTTCGAGAGTGTGCATGCGAGAAATTTACTCCCGGCGGATTACGGCAGTCGATGTGGGCAGTGGGCGGCGCCAGTGGTGTCGGTAGTGGATCAAGGCCATATGTCGGTACGCATAATGTATATTATGTTAAAATGCAAACGTGTTTTTGATACTAGGACCGCCCGGTGGCTTCAATCCGGTTCATGTGTGAAACTGCGCGCCCCCTCCCATTGCCGGAATGCGACACGGCGCTCGGCGCACCGTGCGGATCGGCGCACCAGCCGTGACCGCCGTGCCATCTGCGACTGGTCTCGTGACCGACAACTAGGCACTTTCAACCGCCGCTCGGGCCTTGGACGACGTTGGACGGACGGCGTCTCGTGAGCCTTGGCGACTTTTCGTCGTAACCCGGCCGACCCTGGCCATTCACCCACACCATTGGAGTTCCGCATGAAGCAGACTGTTATCACCATGCTCGCCGCACTTGCCGTTGCCGTCGCCGTTCCGGCGCAGGCGCAGAAGTCGGCGGGCGAAGTCGTGGACGACAACACCGTCAACGCCAGCGTCAAGGCTGACCTGATCGGCGCCAAGGGAATTCCTTCGACCGACATCAACGTCGAGACCTACCGCGGCGTCGTGCTCCTCAGCGGGTTCGTCGAGACGCAGGAGATCAAGGACAATGCCGGCAAGGTCGCCCAGGGCGCCTCGGGCGTACAGAAGGTCCACAACGCGCTTTATGTCCATGGCAAGACGTCCATGGGCACGAAGCTCGACGACACCATGCTAACCGGCAAGGTAAAGACGGCCCTGATGAACGACGAGGCGGTCAAGAGCGGCCAGATCAACGTCGAGTCCAAGGGCGGAATCGTCCAGCTCGGCGGCTTCGTCAGCGGTGAGGACATGCGCAAGCGGGCGATCGAGGTTGCCGCCAAGGTCGACGGCGTGAAGAAGGTCGACAGCGCGCTCTACGTCAAGCCAGCGGAGTGACCGCGTCCCACCAGACGTACATGTGAACGCGTCCTGTGCGCACGTCGCACAGGGCGCGCTTCCTCTGCCCTTCCTCGCTCCATTCCTTGATCGCCACGCGCGCCGGCAACTGGACGGGCGAAAGAAACTGGGTCCCGATCACCGTGCCGCGCGGAATGTCCGCTGCCGGCGCCTCTGCGAGGGTTCGGGCCAGCGACCACATGCCGTGGGCAATCGAGCCGCGCAGTCCGAAGAAACGAGCCGCCCGGTCGCTCAGGTGAATCGGGTTGAAGTCCGATGACACGCGCGCGTAAGCCCAGGCGGTTTCGCGCGTCACGTCGAATTCCGCGAGCATGGCGCTGTCCTTCGGCGCCTTGGGCGGTCTCGGGGGGCGAGCGCCGCCCCGCGCCATCGGCTCGCTCCAGCGCGCGAGGAACACGCAGGTCTCGCGCCACAACGTCCGCCCTTCGCTCGAGATGTCGGTGTCCATGTCGAAGGTCACGCCGGCGTCCGTGCGCTGGTAGTTGCGCGCGGACACCGCGATGTCCACGCGAGTTCCCGCGCTGAGCATTCCCGGACTCTGGATCGTGTTCGAGAGATGGATCAGTCCCATCGGTCGCAACGGAAAAGTGCCGAGGGAGAAGATCTTCAGATGCAGCGGCATGGCCAGCACGTGCGGAAACGTCACCGGCAGTCCGGCTGCGGGATCGAAGCCGCACATGGCCGCATAGCGCGCGACGTGCCCGGCGTCCAGGGGGACGCCATTCACCGTTGCGACGATCTCGGGCGGCTCGACGAATTCGCTGATCGGGGGGCGCCGCGTGAGCAACACCCACGGATAGGTGGCCCAGACCCGTGGCAGACGGTGCAACTGCAGTCGGGACGTCCCAGGCACGGGACTAGGGCGACACCCTGTTGATCACGACGTTGACGTCCTCCGGCGCTCCCTTCCTGTGGGTTGCCTCGCCGAGGAGGTCGCCGCTCACGGTCACCGCCGTTCCGCCGAAAGCGACGCGAGCCACGAGCTGCACCTCGTCCACCGACGACAGGTCGCGACCCTCGATCATGGTGTTGGCGTCGCTCAACACGACGGTGGTCGGCAGCACTTCGGCCGCGATCCGCACGGCGGCAATCGGTGGCCCAGGAATCCCGGCCTCGCGCGCGCTCACGAACACCGTGGTGCCGGGCGTGACCTTGCCAGCCAGGGAGGGATCGACCGAGACCGCGACCCGGATCGTCCGGCCTCGGGTCTCGGCTGCCGCAGTGCCCGCAGGCCCGCCCATGGCCGTCATGCCGCCCGTGGCCGGAGCGGCCGCAGTCTGCGGCACGGTCACCCCGAGTTCCGCGAGCTGGGCCACGAGGATCTGGCGGATCTCCTCCGGCGGGTTGCTTTCGAGGAGCCGCGTCCATTGCGTGCGGGCCGTGACGGGATCGTCTGCGCGTGCCGCCATCAGGCCTGAATACCAGAGCGCCTTCTGGTTGTTCCCATCCGCAGCCAGCGCGGCATCGATGATTCCGCGTGCCCTGGCCTGCGCCTCCGGCTTGGCTGCGAGGACCAGCGCCTCGGCAAGGTCGAGCTCGAGGGCGGGATCACGCCCGCCCGTGAGCGCACTCGCCTTCTCGTAAGCCGCCACGGCGTCGTCGGCGCGCCCGGACACCAGGTACGTACGGCCGAGGATGCGCCAGCCTTCGAGGTCGCCCGGACTCGACTGCAGCCGGGCCTCGAGCTGGGTGATGACCTCCTCCATCGAGCCGCCGCCCTGCGCGTGTTCGCCCGCGCCGCTTGCCAGCGCCGCCGGATTGTCCCAGGGAAAATTCGACGTGGCCCCGTAGAACGCCGAGGCCCCGAGCGGCAGGGCGATCATCATTACGACCGCTGCCGGCACGGCCCGCGTGGCGGGCTTGTCGCCGCCCGAAGTGGCCGATTGATTCCGCAGCAGCGGGACGAGGACCAGTGCGAGCGCCGCCACGATCATGACGGCGCAGAGGATCAGGAACGTTGTCACGATTGACCGGCCTCCGGGCCTTCGGGTTCTAGGTCGGCTTCCTGGGCGCGACGCCGCACGACCCTCACCAGCACGAACGCACCGATGACGAGGAGCAGCACCGGTGCAGCCCAGAGCAGGAAGTTACCCGCGGTCATTCGCGGGCGGTACAGCACGAAGTCGCCATAGCGCTCGATCATGAAATCGCGGATCTGGTCGTCGGTCTGCCCCGCGGCGATCATGTCGCGCACCTCGCGCCGCAGGTCCTGTGCGAGTGTTGCATTCGAATCGGCAATCGTCTGGTTCTGGCAGACGAGGCAGCGAAGCTCGCGGTTGATCTTCTCGTACCGCTCCTGGAGCACAGGGTCGTCGAAGGCGTCTTCCGAATCGATGGCGAGGGCGTTGCCGCCGAACGACAGCAGGGCTGCCAGCAGGGCCGCCAGCACGCAAGCGCGCATCAGGCTCGTCATCACGATCTGGACTCCGCAGGCCCGCGGGCCGCCTCGATCCGTGGCAGGAATTCCCGGTTCCAGACCTCCATGGTCATCGGCGCGATGTGCTTGAACAGCACCACGCCATCGGAGCCGATCAGGAACGTCTCGGGCGCGCCGTACACGCCCCAGTCGATGGCGACGCGTCCCTCGCGGTCCTCCGCTACGACGGAGTACGGATTGCCGAGTTCGCGCAGCCACTGCTGGGCGAGTGCGTTGTCGTCCTTCCAGTTGAGGCCGACGATCGGCACCGTCTTCGCCCGCGCGATCGCGAGCAGCGTGTCGTGCTCCTGCCGGCAGCCGCCGCACCACGTCCCCCAGACGTTGAGGACCCACGGCTGGCCGAGCAATTCTTTCGACGAGACCGGATACGTCGCGTCCTGCAGGCTCGGCAGCGAGAACTCGGGCGCGGGCTTGCCGATCAGCGGTGATGGCACGTACGAGGGGTCACGCTGGAGCCCGACGAACAGGAATACAGCCAGCAGCAGGAAGAGTCCGAACGGGACGATGAACTTGAGCATGGCGGACCCCCGGTCAGCGTGCCGGTGCGGTGCCGGCGGCGCGGACATCGTCCGCCGCCGTGGAGCGCTTGGTCCGGTAGCGACGATCCGTCACGGCCACGATACCGCCGAGCGCCATGATCAGCGCGCCGAGCCAGATGTAGCGCACCATCGGCTTGTACTGGATGCGCATGCTCCAGGCGCCCTGGCCGAGATCCTCGCCCATGGCGACGAACAGGTCGCGGCTCCACTTCACGTGGATGCCGGCCTCGGTCATCGGGCTGCGCTGCACCCGGTACACCCGCTTCTGCGGGTGCAGGGTGGCGACGTGCTTGCCGTCTCGGGTGATGGTCACCTCGGATTCGATCGCGTCGAAGTTCGGTCCCTTCACGGGTCGGGTGCTATTGAACTGGAAGTTGTAGCCCTGCATCTCGACGCTCTCGCCGGGCTTGAGCGCGATGTCCTTCTCGATGCGGTACGTCTGGGTGACCGTCACGCCGATCGCGAACACGCCGACGCCGATGTGGGCGAGCGTCATGCCGACCACGCCGCGCGACAGCGACTGCCGCTTGCTGAGCCGCTTGTAGGGCTCGTACAGCGACGACAGGATCACCCAGACGCCGGCGGTGAGGCCCACCACGGTGCTCAGGTGGAAGGCGCCATACGCCACGGGCGGCACGATCAGCCCGATCGCCAGCGAGACGGCGAACAGGATCACGAGGGGCCGCTTGATGTCCTCGAGGTTCGATTTCTTCCAGACGGAGTGCATGCCGATCGCCATCAGGAACAGCAGCGGAATCGTCGGGATGAGGAACACCACGTTGAAGTACGGTGGCCCGACCGAGATCTTGCCCATGTTGAGCGCATCGAGGAACAGCGGGTACAGCGTTCCGATCAGGATCAGCGCGGTGGCGACCAGCAGCAGCAGGTTGTTGGTCAGCAGGAAGGTTTCCCGAGACAGCGTGTCGAACCCGCCCTTCGTGCGCAGGGCCGGCCCGCGCCACGCATAGAGCGCAAGCGAGCCGCCCACGCAGACGCCGAGGAATGCCAGGATGAACAGGCCGCGGCTCGGGTCGCTCGCGAACGCGTGCACCGACACCAGCACGCCCGAGCGCACCAGGAACGTGCCGAGCAGGCTGAGCGAGAACGTCGTGATCGCGAGCAGCAGCGTCCAGCTCTTGAAGAGGCCGCGCTTCTCAGTGACCGCCAGCGAGTGGATCAGCGCCGTGCCCACGAGCCAGGGCATGAACGAGGCGTTCTCGACCGGATCCCAGAACCACCAGCCGCCCCAGCCGAGCTCGTAGTAAGCCCACCAGCTGCCGAGCGCGATGCCGATCGTGAGGAACATCCAGGACACGGTGGTCCATGGGCGCGCCCAGCGGGCCCACTTTTCGTCGAGCTTGCCTTCCAGCAGGCAGGCGACCGCAAACGCAAAGGCCACGGAGAAACCGACGTAGCCGATGTATAGCATCGGCGGGTGTATGGCCAGTGCCGGGTCCTGCAGCAGCGGATTGAGGTCCCGACCGTCCAGGGCGGCGGGAACAAGGCGCTCGAACGGGCTCGAGGTGAGCAGGATGAACAGCTGGAAGCCGATGCTCACGACTCCGAGCACGCCGATGACGCGCGCGGCGAAGGTCTCGGGCAGGTTGCGGCTGAACGGGACGACGAGCACGGACCATGTGGACAGCGCCAGGGCCCACAACAGCAGCGAGCCCTCGTGCGCGCCCCAGACCGCGGCGAACCGGTAGAAGGTCGGCAGCTCGGAGTTCGAGTTGTTCGCGACGTACTGCACGGTGAAGTCGTTCTTGTAGAACGCCCAGCACAGCACGGCGAAGGACAGCGCCACGAAGACCCACTGACCCGTCACCGCGGGACGCGCCGCGGCCATCCAGCGACGGTTGCCGAGCTGCGCTCCGGCCAGGCCGAACCACGCCTGCGCCATCGACAGCAGCACCGCGATGATAAGCGCGAAAAGCCCGAGTTCAATGACCATCCGATTCTCCCCTGCCCGTCCGGGTAGTGCTCAGGTGCCTTCGCCCTGGTTCATGGCCTGCGCAGCGTCCGCATGCGGCTTCAGGCTGTCCTTGACCTCGGGCGGCATGTAGTTCTCGTCGTGCTTCGCGAGGACTTCCTCGGCGACGAACAGGCCCTGGTCGGTCAGCTTGCCGCGCGCGATGATGCCCTGCCCCTCGCGGAACAGGTCCGGCAGAACGCCCGTGTAGCTCACGCCGACGGTGTTGGCAAAGTCGGTGAGTGTGAAGCGCACCTCGAGGCTGCCCGGCTCCCGCTGCACGCTGCCGTTCTCGACCAGGCCGCCGACCCGGATGCTGCGCGTCTCCGGCGCCTCGCCGGCGAGGATCTGCGTCGGGCTGTAGTAGTAGAGCATGTTCTTCTCGAAGGCCTGCAGCGCGAATGCCGTTGCGATGCCGACGCCTACGAGAATGACCGCGACCGTGGTCATGCGCTTCTGTCTAGGTGTCATCAAAGGTTCTCCTTGATCAATCCGTGCTGGACCGGCGCCGCGCACTGTCCTGCTCCTGCGCCTCGCGGCGGCGGGCAGCCGACCAGTTGAGCAGCAGCACCAGGGCCGTTAGACCGTACGAAGTCCAAACGTATCCCGCGTAACCGCCCATTCTGAAAAATTCATTCAGGTCCATCGCCTAACTTCCTTCCTTCAGCCAAGATGCATTGCGTTCCCGGCGCAGGATTTCGCCGCGCAGGCGTCTTGAAATCGCCCAGCCGAAGTACAGCTGGAAGCCGATGATCATGATGAACAGCGGGTAGAGCATCTCGAGCGCGATGGACGGCTTGTCGATCTTGGTCACGCTCGCCGGCTGGTGCAGCGTCGTCCACCACTCCACGGAGTAATGGATGATCGGGACGTTGATCACGCCCACGATGGCCAGCACCGCGCTCGCGCGGTCGGCCCGCTGCGGGTCGTCGAAGGACGAGCGCAGGGCCATGTAGCCGAGATACAGGAACAGCAGGATCAGCTCGGAGGTGAGCCGGGCGTCCCACACCCACCACGTGCCCCACATCGGCTTGCCCCAGATCGAGCCCGTGGCGAGCGCGAGGAACGTGAACGAGGCGCCGATCGGTGCCGCCGCCGCCGCCGCCGCGTGCGCGAGCTTGATGCGCCAGATGATGCCCACCGCGGCCGCCACAGCCATGACGACGTAGATGAACATGGACATCCATGCGCTCGGCGCGTGGACGTACAGGATGCGGAAGGCGTCGCCCTGCTGGTAGTCGGCCGGGGCCTTCACCAGTCCCCACCAGGTGGCGAGCAGGATCAGGGCCAGCGCGGGCCATCCGAACCAGGGAGCCATCTTCCCGAGCAGGCGGTAGGCGTGCGGGGGCGAGGCGAGCTTGTGAAACCAGAGCCACATGGATTGTCTTGCCTGTTTCGTCCAGTCGTCGGGTTCAGTTCTCGACGCTGATGCGGATCGCCGCCGACATGGCGAGCGGCCCGAGGCTCAGCGTGAGGAAGAAGATGGCGGCGAGCAGTTGCAGCGGGCCGGCCGGCGACTCACCGTCCATGGCCATGCCCACGGCCCGGGAGCCGAAGATCAGCAGCGGCATCGCCAGCGGCAGCACCAGCAGGGACAGCAGCACGCTGCCCCGGCGAACCCCCACGGTCAGGGCCGCGCCGATTCCGCCGAGGATGCTCAAGGTGGCGGTGCCCAGCAGCAGCGAGGCGACGAGGGCGCCCCAGGCGTCGAACGGCAACCCGAGGGCCGTACCCACGACCGGTGCCATGATCACGAGCGGCAGGCCCGTCAGCACCCAGTGCGAGGCGACCTTGGCGAGCAGCAGCCAGCCGAGCGGTTGTCCGGAGAGCACCCATTGTTCCATGGTGCCGTCTTCGACATCCGATCGGAACAATGATTCCAGAGCGAGCAGGGATGCGAGCAGCGCCGCCACCCAGACCACGCCGCCCGAGATCACGCGCAGTTGTGAAAGGTCCGGAGTCGTGGCCAGCGGGAACAGCGTCGTGACGACCACGTAGAAGATCAGCGGCTGGGCGACCTCGTCCCAGCGGCGCCAGGCGAGCGTCAGATCGCGGCGGAACACGAGGTTAGCGGCGGCGATCGTCGAGGACTGGCGCATCAGCTGAGTTCCAGCCGCCGCAGGAATGGCTCGTCGTCGAGCAGGCGCTGGTGGGCGGCTGCGAGCGCGAGCCCGCCCCGCCCGACGTGCTCCCGCACGAGGTCCTCCACCAGGTCCACACCGGCGACGTCCAGGTTGGTGACCGGCTCGTCGAGGATCCACAGGATGGCCCCGGAGAGCAGCAGGCGGGCCAGCGCGAGGCGGCGCTTCTGCCCTGCAGACAGCGAGCGCGCCGCGAGGTCGCCACGCGACAGGATGCCGACTCGCTCCAGTGCCTGGTCGATGTCTGCGTCGGTCAGCGTTTCGCGCAGCCCGCCGAGGAACTTCAGGTTCTCGCGCGCGGTGAGATCGGCCTTCAGGGAGTTGAGGTGCCCGAGGTAGGTCATTTCCGCGTGGTACTCGTCATTCGAACCGTCCACGGACTTGCCGCGCCATTCGACCGCGCCGGTCTCGGCCGGCAACAAGCCGCAGACCACCCTGATGAGAGTCGTCTTGCCGACGCCGTTGGGGCCCGTGAGCTTGAGAAACTCGCCCTCACGCAGGGAGAACGACACGTCCCGAAGGATGTGCCGGTCGCCTCGCCACACATTGATTGCTCGACCCTCGAGCCGGGCCCCGTCGGGCAAAATCCATCCTCCGCGCATCGTTATCCGAGGCAGTCGCCCGGAACACGGCCCGCGCGGCGACTAAGTGGCCGCGAAGTCTAGCAAAACGAGATTCATTCCGTGTCTGCGGCTTGCCGAAGGGAATCGGCGTCAGCGGGCTCGAGGACGACCAGTTCGACCCCCTCCTCTACGCGATCACCGGGCTTGACCGTGACGGTGGAAACCGTTCCGCTCCAGGGGGCCATCAGTGAGTGCTCCATCTTCATCGCCTCGAGCACGACGAGCACGGCCCCGGCCTCGACCCGCTCGCCTGCCCGCGCGCGGACGTCGAGCACCAGCCCCGGCATCGGCGCGTGCAGGTGGCCCTCGTGTTCGGCCGATGCATGGTGTTCGGCACCGGTGTCCTCGGCAAACTCGAACCGCAGGCAGTGACGTCGCAGGACGAAGCCGCTCTCCACGATCTCGACGCGCGCCTCGAACGGCTCGCCGTCCAGCCGTCCCGTGATCCGTCCATCCGGGTTCGCAACGGACTCGAGCAGGTGGGGTCGGCCCTCGAACTCGACCTGCAGGTCCCGACCCGTGGGCACCAGGCGCAGCCAGCGCCGCTCCTCGCCGAGCCGGAGCGCGAGTCGCAGGGCAGGCGGCGCATTGAGCCGGAATCCGTCGTGGCCGCTCCAGGGCGTAGCGCGCCCCTGCGTTGCGGCGAGTCCGGCAAGGCCGACGGTCGAGCCGGCTGCCGCCGCAATCAGCCAAGCGAGCTTGCGATCGGCGGCCGTGGCGCCGCCCGTCGCCAGCCCGGTCTCGAGCAGGCGCGTGCTCACATCGCCGCTGCGGACCGCCTCGACACCGAGGATCTCCCACAGGAAGCGCGTGTTGGTGCGCAGGCCGTCGACGTCGGTGTGCTCGAGCGCGGTTCGCAGGCGGTCGATGGCCTCGAGCCGGTCCGCTCCCCAGGCAATCACCTTGGCGAGCATCGGGTCGTAGTGGATCGAGACTTCGTCCCCTTCGCGTACACCCGTATCCACCCGCACGTGTTCGTGTTCCAGCGGGAAGCGCAGGCGCCCGATGCGCCCGGTGGACGGAAGGAAGCCGCGCTCGGTGTCCTCCGCATACAGGCGGGCTTCGACGGCATGGCCGCGCTGCACGACCTGATCCTGGCGCAGGGGCAGCGCCTCGCCGTCCGCCACCCGCAGCTGCCACTCGACGAGGTCGAGCCCGGTGATCATCTCGGTGACCGGGTGTTCGACCTGGAGTCGCGTGTTCATCTCCAGGAAGTAGAACCCGCGGCCGTCGTACAGGAACTCGACGGTCCCGGCGCCCACGTATCCGACCGCCCGGGCGGCAGCGACGGCCGCCTCGCCCATCGCGGCACGCGTGGCGGTTGCGAGGCCCGGGGCCGGTGCCTCTTCGATCACCTTCTGGTGGCGACGCTGCAGCGAGCAGTCGCGCTCGAACAGGTGCACCGCACCGCCGTGGGTGTCGGCGAATACCTGGATCTCGACGTGCCGCCCTTTTTCGACGAAGCGCTCGAGCAGCAGGCGTGGATCGCCGAATGCCTTGAGCGCCTCGCGCCGCGCACCCGCGAGCGCCTCGCCGAGAACATCCGGCGTGTGCACGACACGCATGCCCTTGCCTCCGCCGCCGGCGGTCGGCTTCACGAGCAGCGGAAACCCGAGCCGGAGCGCCTCGGCCTCGAGCGCGCCGTCGGACTGGTCCTCGCCATCGTAGCCCGGCAGCACCGGCACGCCGGCGGCGGCCATCAATTGCCGCGCCTCGCTCTTGGAGCCCATGCGATCGATCGCCTCGGCGGGCGGGCCGACGAACACCACGCCTGCGTCGCGGCAGGCGCGCGCAAAGGCCGCGTTTTCGGAGAGAAATCCATAGCCGGGGTGGATCGCGGCGGCGCGGGTCTCGCCGGCCACCCGCAGGATGCGCCCGGCGTCGAGGTAGCTTTGACGGGCCTCGGCGGGCCCGATCTCCACGGCTTCGTCGGCGAGGCGTGCATGCAGCGCGCCGCGGTCCGCCTCGGAGTACACGGCGATCGTGCGCACGCCGAGGCGTCGCGCGGTGCGGATGATGCGGCAGGCGATTTCGCCACGGTTCGCGATCAGCAGACTGTCGGGCATGGCGGCCGCCTCACATCCGGAAGATGCCGTAGGGCGACTCGCCCTCGTCGGCACGGCAGGTGGTGGCGGCGAGCGCGAGCCTGAGCACCTGCCGCGTGTCCGCCGGATCGATCACGCCGTCGTCCCAGAGCCGGGCGCTCGCGTAGTACGGGTGTCCCTGGGCTTCGTACTGGCCGTGGATCTCGGCACGGAACGCGGTTTCGTCGGTCTCCGGCCACTCCTCGCCACGCCGCTGCAGGCCCTCGCGCTTGACGATCGCGAGCACCGTCGCGGCCTGCTCCCCGCCCATAACCGAGATGCGCGAATTCGGCCAGGTCCACAGGAAGCGTCCGCCATAGGAGCGGCCGCACATGGCGTAGTTGCCGGCGCCGAACGAGCCGCCGATGATCACGGTGAGCTTCGGCACCGACGCGCAGGCCACCGCGGTGACCATCTTGGCGCCGTCGCGCGCAATGCCGCCGGCCTCGTACTTGCGCCCCACCATGAATCCCGTGATGTTCTGCAGGAACAGCAGCGGCACGCGGCGGCGGTTGCACAGCTCGACGAAGTGCGCACCCTTGAGCGCGGACTCCGAGAACAGCACGCCGTTGTTGGCGACGATGCCGACCGGGTAGCCGCCGATCCTGGCGAAACCGCAGACCAGCGTCGCGCCGTACAGCGCCTTGAACTCGTCGAGCTCCGACGCGTCCACGAGCCGCGCGATCACCTCGCGGACGTCGTAGGGATGGCGGGTATCGCGCGGCACGATGCCGTAAAGCTCTTCGGCGTCATGACGCGGCGCGCGATCCGCCGCCGGCGCGGGGCGCGACCCCGGTCGGTTCAGGTGCGACACCAGTCGCCGCGCCATCCACAGCGCATGTGCGTCGTTGTCCGCCAGATGGTCCACGACGCCCGACTGGCGGGCGTGCACGTCTCCCCCGCCGAGAGTCTCTGCATCGACCCGCTCGCCCGTCGCGGCCTGCACCAGCGGCGGGCCGCCGAGGAAGATCGTGCCCTGCTCGCGCACGATGATCGCCTCGTCGCACATCGCAGGCACGTAGGCGCCGCCGGCGGTGCACGAGCCCATCACGACCGCGAGCTGCGGGATGCCGAGCGCCGACATCTGTGCCTGGTTGTAGAAGATGCGCCCGAAGTGGTCGCGGTCGGGAAACACGTCGTCCTGGCGCGGCAGGAAAGCGCCGCCCGAGTCCACCAGGTACATGCACGGCAGGCGATTCTCGAGCGCGATCTCCTGTGCCCGCAGGTGCTTCTTGACCGTGATCGGGTAGTAGGTGCCGCCCTTCACGGTGGCGTCGTTGGCAACGATCATGCACTCGAGCCCGCTCACGCGGCCGATGCCGGCGACCACGCCGCCCGCGGGCAGCCAGTCGCCATAGAGTTCGTGGCCGGCGAGCTGGCCGATCTCGAGGAAAGGAGAGCCTGCATCGAGCAGCCGGTCGATCCGGTCGCGGACGAACATCTTGTCCCGGGATTCATGCTGGGCGCGGGCGGCGGCCGAGCCGCCGGCCGAGATACGCGCCACGAGTTCGCGCAACTCGAGGGCGAGACGGCGGTTGACCTCCGCGTTGGAAGCAAAGTCCGCGCTGGCACGGTCGATGCGGCTCTGGATGACGCTCATCGTGTCCTTCCCCTCACCCGCGTCCCGCGGCGGCCAGGATGCGCTCGGCCTGACGGACATGCGGTTTGTCGAGCATGCCGCCCTCGAACGCGACGGCCCCCACACCCGGCACGGCGCGGAACGCCGCGAGCACCCGTTGTGCCCAGGCGATCTCGTCGGCCGTCGGGCTGAATGCGGCGTGGATGGGTGCGACCTGTGCCGGGTGGATCGCGAGCTTGCCGACGAAGCCGTGGCGCCGCGAATCGCGGGCGCGCCGCTCGACCGCCGCGACGTCCCGGAACTCCGTGTCCACGGTGTCGAAGGCCGGCACGCCCGCCGCCGCGGCGGCGAGCAGACAGAAAGAGCGCGCCATTGCGTAGGTCAGCTCGTATTCGCCATCCGCGCGCTTGTTGCGCGACGCACCCACGTCGGCGGCGAGGTCCTCGGCGCCCCAGGTGAGCCCGGCGACGCGTGCGGGCAGCGACGTGAAGGAGGCGGCCTTGAGGAGTGCGCCGGCACTCTCGGTGATCAGGGGCATCAGGCGGATGCCGCCCGTCTCGAAGCGGAAACTTGCCTCGAGGCTCTCGAGCCAATGGTCTGCACGATGCACGTCCGCGCCATCGCGAGCCTTGGGCAGTACGATTCCGTCCGGACGGCCGGCAATGACCGCCGCGAGGTCCGCGAGTGCATCGGCCGACTCGACGGGGTTGATCCGGACCCACACCGGCCGAATGCGCTCGGCGGTGGTGAGCCAGTCGGCGATGGCCGTTCGCGCCTCGGGGCGGCGCTCGGGCGTCACGGCGTCCTCGAGATCGAGGATCACGGCATCGGCCCCGCTCGCGGCCGCCTTCGAGAAGCGCTCGGGCCGGTCGCCCGGGACGAACAGGAGCGAGCGCATCAGGCAACCGCCTTGCGCTTCATGAGGGCGGTGCGCTTGCAGCGTGCAACTTCCTCGTCGCGCTGGTTGAAGCAGCGGTGCACGAATACCACGATGCCGGCGTCGGGCCGCGAGCGGCTCTCGCGCATCTCGAGCACCTGCGTTCCAGTCCGCAAGGTGTCGCCGGGGAAGACGGGCTTCGGGAAGCGAACCTCGTCCCAGCCGAGGTTCGCGATGGCGGTGCCGAGCGTGGTGTCGGCCACGGAGACTCCGACCATCAGGCTCAGGGTGAAGCAGCTGTTGACGATGCGGCTGCCGAATTCCGTGCCCTTCATGTACTCCTCGTCGAGGTGCAGGGCCGCCGGATTGTGGCTGAGCGCGCTGAAGATCAGGTTGTCGGACTCGGTGACCGTGCGCCGGAGCGCGTGCTCGAAGCGCATGCCGGGAGTGAATTCCTCGTAGAAGAGGCCGCCCATCGCCATGGTGTGCTCCTCAGGCCGTCGCGTTGAAGAGTTCGCGGCCGATGAGCATGCGACGGATCTCGCTGGTGCCGGCGCCGATTTCGTAGAGCTTGGCGTCGCGCAGGATGCGCCCGGCCGGGAAGTCGTTGATGTAGCCGTTGCCGCCGAGCGCCTGGATGGCATCGAGGGCGAGGCGCGTCGCCGCTTCGGAGGCATAGAGGATGCAGCCTGCCGCGTCGATCCGCGTGGTCTGTCCGCGGTCGCAGGCCTGGGCGACGGCATACACGTAGGCGCGGCAAGCGCTCGTCGTGGCGTACATGTCGGCGATCTTGCCCTGCATGAGCTGGAAGGAGCCGATCGCCTGCCCGAACTGCTTGCGCTCGTGCACGTAAGGCAGCACGAGGTCGAGGCTCGCCCGCATCAGGCCGAGCGGGCCGCCGGCCAGCACCACGCGCTCGTAGTCGAGGCCGCTCATCAGCACCTTCGCGCCGCCGCCCACCGGCCCGAGGACGTTCTCGGCGGGAACCTCGCAGTCCACGAACACGAGCTCGCAGGTGTCCGATCCGCGCATGCCGAGCTTGTCGAGCTTCTGCGCGGTCGTGTAGCCCTTGAATCCCTTCTCGATCAGGAAGGCCGTGACTCCTGGGGTGCCGGCTGACCCGTCCACCTTCGCGTACACGACCAGCACGTCCGCGGTCGGGCCATTGGTGATCCACATCTTGTTGCCGTTGAGCACGTAGCGCTCGCCCCGTCGCGTGGCGAGCGTGCGCATTCCCATGACGTCGGAGCCGGCGCCCGTCTCGCTCATCGCGAGCGCGCCGAGGTGCTCGCCGCTGACCAGCCGGGGCAGGTACCGGCGCTTCTGGTCCTCGGTGCCCCAGCGTCGAATCTGGTTGACGCACAGGTTGGAGTGCGCGCCGTAAGACAGGCCCACCGAGCCCGAAACGCGGCTGAGTTCCTCCATCGCAATGACGTGCGCGAGGTACCCGAGCCCGGCGCCGCCCCACTCCGGCTCGACCGTGATGCCGAGCAGGCCGAGTTCGCCGAGCCGCGGCCAGAGGTCCCGCGGAAACAGGTTGCTGCGGTCGATCTCGTCGGCCCGCGGCGCGACCTCGGACTCGGCGAACGAGCGCAGCGTGCTGCGGAGCATCTCGATGTCGTCACCCAGGCCGAATTCGAATTCGAGCACGATCGTCACCCCCAAGTCTTGCCTCGGCGAGGCGCGGGCGTATATTGTCCGACAATCGGAGGATCCGTCAAATGCCGACGCCGCCACGCCCCCGCCCCGCCAAACCGATCCAGTTCGACCCGCTGGTGCCGCAGCCCGCCTATGGGCGGGTGGCAGCTGCCATCGAGCAGAAGATACTCGCGCGCAGCCTGCGCCCGGGCGACCTGCTCCCGACCGAGACCGATCTAGCGCGCCAGTTCGGCGTCAACCGCTCGACCGTGCGCGAGGCGCTGCGGCGACTGGAGAGCAACGGCCTCGTCGGCCGCGACAGCGGTGCCAAGCGCCTGCGGGTGACGCGGCCGGGGCACGCCGACACCGCTTCGCGCGTGAGCCGTGCGCTGACGCTGGACGAAGTGACTTTCATCGAACTGTGGGAAGCGATGCTGGCCGTGGCACCGCGCACCGCTGCGCTCGCCGCCGCGCACGTCGGAGCCGATGCGCTCGGTACGCTCGAGGCGGACATTTCCGCTGTCGAGACCGCGAGGGGGTCGGAAGCCGCCGTGGTCGGCGTCGTGAGTTTCTTCGGCACGCTCGCCGCTGCGAGCGGCAACCGGGTGCTCATGCTCGCCATGCAGCCGGTGACGCGCCTGCTGGCGCCGTCCCTCAGGCGCATGATCGATCGCGTGCCACAGGGACGATCGCGCATCGTGGTCGCCCAGCGCTGCATCGTCGAGGCGATTCGCAAGGGCGACGCCGCCGAGGCCGAAACGTGGATGACCCGCCACGTGCAGGACTTTCGACGCGGCTACGAAATCGCCGGCATCGGGCTCGATACGCGGGTCGCCTGAGGTCTCAGGCTCGGCTGGTGCCCCGGACAGGGATCGAACCTGTATGGCCTTGCGGCCGACGGATTTTAAGTCCGTTGCGTCTACCAGTTCCGCCACCGGGGCCGGTGCCTTCGGCCATCGCGCCCTGACAGTCTAAGCCATCGATCGCGGAGCAGCCGTCGAGCACTGTCGGACGCGTGCACTACATGCGTTGTACGGAGCACGCGCGAATTCGGCCGTCTTTATGTGAAAACCATCCCGCGCCGACGCAGGCCAGGGTTAGCCTCGATCCCGACAAGAAAAACAAAGGGGAACCGGTCATGGGAGACGCCCGACCCACCAAGCCGCGACACCCGTGGTTTCGTGAACTGGTGCTCGCTCGAGTCCAGCGGCTCGTGACGGGCTCGCTGACCCTGTACCTGGCGGCAACCGCCGCTCAACACACGTGGGAGTTGCTCAACTCCGACGTGGGCGTTCTGCTGCGCCGCCTGCACTGAGCGATACGGGTGAAAGGGGCAGCGGCCGGTGGGGGGTTGTGGAGGCTAGGGTCGGAATCGAACCGGCGTACACGGCTTTGCAGGCCGCTGCATGACCACTCTGCCACCTAGCCACGATGGCCCAAAACCAGCCCCCAGAAAGACATGACCCCGGGAGGGCCCGGGGTCATGAGGCATTCTGGAGCGGGTAACGAGGCTCGAACTCGTGACCTCGACCTTGGCAAGGTCGCGCTCTACCAACTGAGCTACACCCGCTCGGGCTCACGAAAGCAAGCTCTCGTTAGCCGCGAATTTTGGCTGCCGGTCCCGGGCCTGTCAAGGGGTATGCCCGCGGCGCAGTTCGGGCCAGGCGGCCCGCAGGTAGCTCACCATCGACCACAGCGTCAGCACGCCCGCCACCACCAGCAGCAACACGCCGATCTCGTAGACCGGCAGGCCCAATACGTCGCTGCGGAACATCATCATGCTCAGCCCCGTCATCTGCACGATGGTCTTCACCTTGCCGAGACCCGAAACGGCGACCTTGGCGCGGGCGCCAAGGTGCGCCATCCACTCGCGCAGGGCGGACACGGTGATCTCCCGTCCGATGATCACCACCGCCGTAACGACGATCATCTTGGCCGATGCCAAGCTTGCACTCGACTACCGTATCGCCCAGAGCGCCGAAGTCCAGATGGCGAAGGCCACGGAGATGACAGCAGCCCAGCACAAGCTCAATATCCTCGCGGCCGCGACGTTTCCGCTCATGGCCGTCGCAACCTTCTTCGGGATGAATCTCGTGCATGGATTCGAGAGCGCGCCCGGCCTCTTCTGGGTGGTGCTACTCGCCGAGACGTAACTGAACGAAGCGCGACGTATTGCTGGGTGTCGTCGGCAGTGCGGGGCAGTTCCACAGGACCAACGTGGTCGGAACCCGCACGGTGCTCGAGGCCGCCAGGGTCGCTGGGGTCTCGAGGTTCGTCTTCGTCTCGTCGCCGTCTGTCGCGCACGCCGGGTCGGCCCTCGCGGGAGCGGGCGCGGATCCCGCAGACCCGAAGAGAGCGAGGGGCCACTACTCCAGGAGCAAGGCCCAAGCCGAGCTCGACGTGCTGGCGGCAGATGCCCCCGGGTTCGCCACGATCGCGATCCGTCCGCACCTGATCTGGGGCCCAGGTGACACGCAGCTGGTCGGGCGGATTGTGGATCGTGCCCGGTCCGGGCGGCTGGCCCTCGTGGGGGGTGGGCGGGCCCTGATCGACACCACCTACATCGACAACGCGGTGGACGCGGTGGTGGCGGCGCTGGACCACGCCGCGGTGGGTCATGGGCAGGCCTTCGTGGTATCCAACGGGGAGCCCCGCACGGTTGCGGAGTTGTTCGAGCAGATCTGTTCCGCAGGCGGCGTGGAGGCCCCGACTCGCTCCGTGCCCCGTTCCTTCGCGTGGGCCGCAGGCGCAGTCGCTGAGGGTCTGTGGTGGCTCGGGCGCCGGACCAGCGATCCACCGATGACCCGGTTCCTGGCCGGGCAGCTCGCGACGGCGCACTGGTTCGACCAACGGCGGGCCCGTGCGGTCCTGGCCTGGTCTCCGACCGTCAGCCTGGATCAGGGATTCGCGCTCCTGGCGCAGGGCGGCACCAGCGAGGTCGAGGCCGATCCGAGCCTTCAGGTCAACGACAGGACATCGACGGGAGTCAGTCGGGCCGAGAGCCGGACCCGGAACCACGCCATCAACGAGATGGCATCATCTGCCTCACCCCCGACTGGCCGGTAGCGACGCCTTCGCAGCCGAGACCAATCCTGCTCTCGACGCGGTCGAACTCTCCAGGGTTGGTACGTGGCTGGCGATGGCGTCGATCACGAGGTCGATGGTGGTGGTGAACGAGTCATCGACGTCGTCGGGGAGGCCGAAGCCGCCGCTGAGTTCGAGATGGACGAAGCCGTGGACCGAGGCCCGCAGCGCCCGGATGAGCGGGACCACGGTCGCGGGGTCGATGCCCATCCCGGTGAGCACGGACCCGACGAGGCTGACCGGTCGGGCGAGGGCGGCAGCCACCTCGGGATCGTCCTCCGGGGTGGGCGCTGGCAGGAACGAGGAGTAGAGCCCGGGGTGGCGATGGGCGAACGACCTCAGCTGCATGGCGATCGCCCTGAGTGCCTCCGTCGACTCGAGGCGCGCAACGCAGTTGGTGACCTCGGCCGTGAGCAGGTCGCTGGCATGGATGCTCAACTGACGACGTAGCCCGGCAAGGCCGTCGACATGGCTGTAGAGCGAGGGAGAGCGGACCCCGAGCGTCGACGCGACCGAGGCCAGGCTGAGGGTGTCGAGGCCGTCGCGATCGGCTATCTCGGCCGCCGCCTCGACGACCTGTTCCCGCGTGAGTCCGAGCTTGCGGCCCATCAGAAGGCCTGCGGGGTCGGCGTCACCGGGACCGCCGTCCACCGCCAGGTCTGGACCCGCAGTGCAGTCATGCCCTGACCAGCCATTCAATGCGGTCCCACGAGGCGAGGTAGTGGCCCAGGATGGCCAGGGCGAACACCATGCCCAACTCGGGGCGAGTCGCGAAGGCGACAGCTGCAGCACCACCACCCAGGATCACGACTTCGAGGGCAAGGCGGACCCACCCGCTGACCTCGATGGGGGCGGCGCCGGATCGGCTGGGGTCGTCGAGCACGTTGAACCGACCCCAGACGACTGCTGCGGCGATCGGAACAGCCACCACGGCGACCCACCGGACCAGTCCCGAGCCGACCGTCCACGCGGCAGTGGCGAGCCCTGTCAATGCGGCGATCTCGAGCAGGAACCGGAGCGCCAGGTTCCATCCGCCCATTGTGGGCGGGGTCATGACGGATCTCCGACGGCGGCCTCGACGCGGGACTTCAGGGCGTCGTTCATGGCCACCAGCCCAGCCATGGTCTCCGCATCGAGCGACGAGCGCATGAAGCGCACCAGGACTCCGTCGAACTGCTCGCTGTGGGTCACCAAGGTGCCGCCGTCCGCGCTCGGGGCAAGCTGGAAGCGGTGCCGGCCGTCGAAGACCCCGGGCAGTCCCAGGTGACCGAGCCATTCGAAGGTAGCGGTCGGCTCGACCACGGTGACGGTGGGCTTGAACGTGATCGCCCTGCCGCCCGGAGGCTGCATGCGATTCGTCAGACGCTCGCCCACCTCGGCCCGGCCCTGAGCCGAGACGATGAAGGGGTTCCAGTCCGGGTAGGCCGCCAGATCAGTCAGCGTCTCCCAAACGGCGTCAATCGGTGCTGCGATCTCGACCTCGGTGTGCAGTTCGTGATGCATGGGGACTCCCCTACTTTGCCTAATGGTGTTAGATACTGTACCTAACACCATTAGGCAGGTCAAGCCCCAACGCAGTCACGGTCCGCTCTGGGCTTGTCACTGGGGCAGCCAGCCTTCGCGGGCGCCGTCATGGCTCGAGGGAGCTGCCGGTCAGCGCACGATCCGCAGGTTGAAGGCCGGACCACCCACGGCACGCATCGTCCCGAGCCACAGCGGGAGCCACATCTCAGGGCCACGAGCGGTGCTGATGTTGCCGAGGTCGACGATGTCGATCCACCCCAACTCACGCAGCAGCCCATCGACCACGGTCTTGGCGCCGGCGTCGTTGCCGGACAGGAATACCGTCGTGGGCTCCGGGAGCTGACCGGGGTTGATCATGAGGGTCGCGGTCAGCGTGTTCAACGTCTTGACCACACGAACGTCCGGGAATGCGCGCTGCACCTGTTCGGCCAGCGAATCGGTGTTGGACACCGCGAGCGTGGGCGGGAACCCGGCGGAGAAGTCAAGCGGGTTGGCCACATCGATCAGGACCTTGCCGGTCAGGTTCACCACCCCTGCCTCGGCAAGCACCGCCAGGGTGGCCGCACCGCTGGTGGCGTTGACCACCACCTCGGACGAACCAGCGACCGATCCGAAGTCTGCCAGCGCCACGGACGGGTTCTGGGCGAACCATTCAGCCATCGAGCCGGGCGGGACCTCGAGCTCTCGGGTCATCGTGAGGTGGACGTCGCGTGTCCCCATCGAGACGTCGTTCCCTGTGCGCGTGAAGCCCTCAGCCAGGGCCCGACCGACCATCCCGGTGCCCAGGACTCCGATACGCATGTGATCCTCCTCTGCGGCGGGCCAATCCTGCCACCACCTGGGGTTCGACGGCGGCTCAGTGGGCTGCAGTGGGCCTGACGGAGGCGATGGACCTGGCCGCGGTGCGTCCACAGGCGGCGGAGGGACTCACTGCCTGAGTGGGCCCGGAGGCAGGCCGCGAAGTTCGGGGCGTCGGGTTGGCCGGACCCCCCGCAGAGCATCAGGTTCTCAATCTCGTCCTTGGTTGGGGTCAGGCCCCGGCCGGTGGGGCGGCAGAAGGTGCGGGTTGCCGACCATGCGGGGCGCGTGGTTGCCGACCAGGGAGTGCAGCAACGGTGCGGCCTTCCTGGAGGATCGGGTAGGCGTCGTCACCGACCGAGTGACTTTGGCCTCTGACCTTGGCGGGGTGACAGCCATACGTTGAAGGTGGGGATGATGGCGTCCCCGAGGAGGTGGCGAGTCATGGTCACCGAGCCAATGGTTGCCCCGGAGAACAGTCCTGCGACTCCGCCCAAGGGGGGGACGCACCGTCGGTGGTTCTGGGCATGGGTAGCGGGCTTGTCTGCAGTTGCCCTGCTCGTAGTCGCCGGTCTTGCAGTCTTGATGGCCACGGACGATGACAGCACAGTTCCCTCCGGCGACGCTGCTGCTGCGATCGCCGTCGTGACGCAACACAACGACGCCCAGAACGTCGCGGACGGCGAGCTGATGAGGGCGACCACCACCGATGACGGGCTCTACGTTATTGGTGCTGTCGAGTCCACGATGGACCAGTACATCAAGCTCATCGAGGGCTACGGCCCCATTCAGCAGACAGCCACGGGTGATCCGACTGTGGTGCGCGACCCGGCTGGCACCGGGGATCTGCAGGTGAGCATGCCGATGAGGTTCGGCTTCACCGCGGGCGACAGCGACGGGACGATGGTCTACACGGTGCGCAAGGTGGACGGCGAGTGGAAGATCGCTCGGTTGGACCGCCAAGTCTGAGTAGACCGTGAGCAGGGAGTTGACCGGCAGCACTGGGGTGCTTGGTGGCGTGTCGGTCGGACGTGTCGCCAAGGCTGTCCACAGCGGAGTGAGTCTGGCGATCGCGTTGTAGAAGGTGCCGCGGCCAGGGCGTTGCGCGGCGGTCTGGGGCGGTGTGGGGCGGTCTCCTCGCTGGACGTCTCGAGTCGGCGCGGATGATGGAGCGCTGGCTACGAGTCGGAGGCGATACCGGTGAGGATCTGGGCAGCGTTGTTGATGAGGGTGGAGAAGTGTCCTCCCTCTTCGTCGATGCGCAGGCTTGCATGGGGCAGTTCCTCGGCAAGGAACTCGCTCCAGCCCAGCGCCGCCTGCCGATCGCGGCGACCGTGCCAGACGTGGGAGTTCGTGGGCACTTCGCGCAGGTTGAATCCCCAGCCCGCGTGGTAGAGGCTCGCCTCGTGAACGATCCCGGAGACCCCCTGTCGGGCGCCTTCGGTCATCTCCGCGATGATCTCGGCGGCCACTTCGGGCTGTCGGCGGAAGAGTTCACCGTCTGCGGGCTGCATCCGACCCCACACTGACAGCCAACGTTCCGGTGACGTGGCCATCTGCTTGAGCTGGTTCTTGGCCATCGGCCGGTAGAGCGCTGGCGACGTGAAGAGCAGGTTCATGACTCGGAACGCCGGGTGAAGCCCTCGATTGGGGGCGGCGGGCGGCGCGGGCGACGACACGGTCGCCACCGAGTGGACATGCCCGGCTTGGCAGTGTGCGCAGGCGAGGGCATGGGGGCCTCCGCCCGAGTGGCCCACGACCCGGTACCCGGTGATCCCAAGTTCGTCGGCGAGGCGGCTGACGTCGGTTGCCCAGTCCAGGAAGGTTCGGCCGGCTGAGAAGGTCGACGCCCCGTATCCGGGCCGGTCGGGGCAGATCAGGCGGACCTTGGCTTGAGTGGCAGCCTCGGCCAGCAGTCGTCCGGCGAGGCGGGAGTCGTTGCCGCCGTGGAAGAACAGGACACTGCTGCCGTCGGGCACTCCGTACTCGGCCCATGCCAGGGTCCGGCCGTCGGCCAAGGTCATCGTCAGGTTCTCAGATCGCATTCGTCCTTCTCCGGCGTGCAGTCGACGGCAAGGATCACATCGTGCCGGGGTCGATGGCCAGCTGCCCACCTTCTGCGGGGCTACCGGCGTTGGTCACTTGGAGGGCCTGGCCCCATGGCGCTCGAGCAGGTGCTCGATCGCACGTTCGCCCCTGACACGACCTCGGGGGTCCTGGCCGGAGCTTGCCGCCGCCATCGAGCCGGCGCGTCCCGACCGCCTCCACGCTGGCGCTGTGCCCACCCTGAC
>CAVQJL010000006.1:0-10382 GCA_963712815.1 uncultured Gammaproteobacteria bacterium | reverse complement strand
CAAGCTCGAGGGCCTGCGCGTGGTGCGATGCGCCTCGGCGGGCGAGGCCGCGCGCGGCGCCGACATCGTCACCACCGTCACCGCCGACAAGCGTAACGCCATCATCCTCACGCCGGAGATGATCGAGCCCGGCATGCACCTGAACGCCGTGGGCGGCGACTGCCCGGGCAAGACCGAGCTCGCCGGCGCGATCCTCGCGAGGTCCGACGCGCGCGTGATCGTCGAGTACGAGCCGCAGTCGCGCGTCGAGGGCGAGGTGCAGCAGATGCCGGCGGACTTCCCCGTGATCGAGTTCGCCGAGGTCGTGGCCGGTCGCGCGCAGGGCCGTGCGAACGACGCCGAAGTCACGATCTTCGACTCCGTGGGCTTCGCGCTCGAGGACTTCTCCGCGCTGCGCTACCTGCACCGGCTGCATCGCGAAGAGACGGGACGCCGCACGACCATCGACCTCGTGCCCGAGCTCGCCAACCCGAAAGATCTTTTCTCGCTGCTGGCGCAGCGTCCGGCCCTCGCGCCCGTGGCGACGCCGGCCTCCGCAGCAGACGCCGCACCGCGACGGGCCACGGCATGAACCGCCGTGCCGGCACCGCGGTGCTGATCGGCGCACCCACCGACGTCGGCGCAAGCGAGCGCGGCGCCTCGATGGGACCCGAGGCACTGCGCGTCGCGGGACTCAGGCGCCGCCTCGAGGAATACGGCCTGCGCGTGGTGGACCGCGGCAACCTCGCCGGTCCCGGGAATCCCAACCGCGAGCCCGCCGCGGGCTACCGCCATCTCGCCGAGGTCGTGGAGTGGAACCGCCTCGTGCACGACGCCGTGCTCGACGAGCTGCGCTTCGGCCACCTGCCCGTGCTGCTCGGCGGTGACCACTCGCTCGGCATCGGCTCGATCAGCGCGGTGGCGCGTCACTGCCGCGACACCGGCCGCCGCCTGCGCGTGCTGTGGCTCGACGCGCACGCCGACTTCAACACGCACGCGCTCTCGCCGAGCGGCAACCTGCACGGCATGCCGCTCGCCTGCCTGTGCGGCTTCGGCCCGCCCGAGCTGCTCACGCTCAGCGGACGCACGCCCGCCATCACGCCCGACGTGCTGCGGCAGGTCGGCATCCGCAGCGTGGACCCCGGTGAGCGGCGCTTCGTGCACGAGCTCGGCGTCGAGGTGTTCGACATGCGCTACGTAGACGAGGAGGGCATGCGCGCTGCGATGGAGGCCGCGCTCGCCGGCCTCGACGCCGACACGCACCTGCACGTGAGCTTCGACGTGGACTTCCTCGACCCCGAGATCGCGCCCGGCGTCGGCACCACCGTGCCTGGCGGCCCGACCTACCGCGAGGCGCAGCTGTGCATGGAGATGATCGCCGACACCGGGCGGCTGGCTTCACTCGACATCGTCGAGTTGAACCCGGCGTTCGACGTGCGCAATCGCACCGCGAGCCTCGCAGTCGATCTCGTCGAGTCGCTGTTCGGGAAGAGCACGCTGATGCGGCGGACGGCGGAGAAGGGCAGGGCGGAAGAGGGAACGCTACCCTTGTCCGGCCGACCTCTGTCGAGCGTCTGCGGGCTGCGCGGTAGCGTCGAGGCTGCATCCTCTCTGCGGGAACGCACGGGGGTATCATCCGTCTGATCAACGCGAGAGCAGCTACCCGGCGAGAGAAGTACCTCTATGAAGAAGGTTAAGTCAGCGAAGGACACGCTCCGCAAGGAGTACACGCGCGCTGACTTCCCGGCTGGGCTCGTGCGTGGCCGATACGCGGGTCGCGTTTCGGAAGGCACGAACATCGTACTGCTCGATCCAGAGATCGCCGCCGCCTTCCCGACAAGCGAGGCGGTCAACAAGGCACTGCGGGGCCTGCTCGAGACCGCCCGAATCGTCAATCGAAGGCGGGCCTACACGCACGAGCCACTGGGCCGTCTCAAGATCGTCGATGATTTCCTGCCTCCACCCGAGCGCCTGGTCGTCGTGCGCGCCGGCTCTGGCGCGACGGCGAACCGCGGCAAGAAGAAGGTCGCGTCGCGGAGCCGAGGTCGCCGGCAGAGCAAGTGAGCACCGCCGGGGTCGTGCGGCGGATCCGCGACGACCCGCGTCAGAGCAACTCGATGCGCGCCTTCACCACGCCGTCGTCCACGAATCCCAGCTCGTTCGCGGCGGCGTGCGAAAGGTCGGCGACGCGGCCCCGCACGTAGGGTCCGCGATCGTTCACGCGCACGACCACGCTGCGCCCGTTCTCGAGGTTGGTCACCCGCACCTGGCTGCCGAACTCGAGCGAGCGGTGCGCCATGGTCAGCTCGTGGGTGTCGAAGATCTCGCCGTTGGCGGTGCGCCGGCCATGGAAGCCCGGCCCGTACCAGGACACCGGACCCTGCTGGACCCACTCGGGCACGGTGTCCGGGAACGCCGGGCCCTGGCCGGTCGGCGCGGCGACCAGCAGGGCGGCGAGCGCTGCCAGGGTGACCCGCACGGGTACCCGGGGCGCGGGACGGGTCTCCGGCCGCTCTTCGAGGTAGGCCGGCAGGGGGAGGGCGTTACTGTGCTGCATTGCAGCATAGACCGGCCCGGGCGGGGATGGTTCCCGGGCCTGTTTTCCGGCTACGCGTCGAGCAGCGGCAACCCCAGCACCCGGCGCAATGCATCGCGCAGGAGTAATACCTCCACGCCGGCGATTCGAGCCCGGAAGTGACGACCGAACGCGCGTCGGTCACCTGTCACCAGGACATCCGCCCGACACTGAATCGCCGCCGCCAGAACCGGCACGTCCGCGGGGTCGGAAAGCTCCGCGTCAGCCGCCAACTTGGTCGCGGGCGATCGCGCCTCTGCTACGGTTGTAACGCCGGCGAGCGTGGCGTCGAGCGCCTCCACTGCGCCGTCGGGACCCTTCACAGCGAGGTTCCGGCGCGCTTCTTCTACGGTGTATCCCGAAGCCACGAGTTCGCAACGCCCAGCGCGCGCGAGTTCGATGAGGTCATGCACGGGACTCGTCCGCGAATAACCAGCCAGGAAAAGGACGTTCGCGTCGAGGAACAGTCGCAGCACTGTCGTCAGCCGGGGGCGGTGTCGACTGCCTTGCGCGCTGCAGCCCGAGTGTCTGCGTCGATCTCCGACTCGCGCTCGAACTCCGCGATACGTTCCGGCGTGTACATCTCGATCGGCAACACGGCGGCGGGGCGCAGCTGAATGACGCCGTCCTCCGAAACGTCGAGCAGCAGGGTCTCGTTGCCCCGCAGGTGCAGCCGCTTCATCACCGACCTCGGCAACGATAGCTGGCCGTTCCGTCCCAGTCTTACGGTATCCATAGCACTCTCCGGAATCCGATATTCCGGAATCATGAACTTACAAAGGTGTGTCCGCAATGCCCGTTGGTCCTGCGCCCTTGTGCCGATCGAGTTCGCGAGTTACAGTTTTAATCAAATTGATTGAAACGGATTCACATCATGGATACCCGCGTAGTCACTGCTCACCTGCCCAAGGATCTCGCCGAGAAACTGGATGGACTCGCCCAGACACTGGATCGTCCGCGCGGCTGGCTCGTGAAGGAGGCGGTCGAAGCCTACGTGGGCCTCGCCGAGGAGCGACGTCGCGAGACAATCGCAGCGCTCGAGGAAGTCGATGCCGGTCAGGTGGTCGAGCACGATCAGGTCGAGACCTGGGCCGACAGCCTGGGTCGCGCGACGAAGTCCAAATCCCGCGTGAAGCGTAACGGCTGACCGTGGCCTTGCGCTGGACTTCGGCCGCTTACGGCGACCTGAAGAGGATTCACGAGTTCCTACTGCCCGTGAACCCCACGGCTGCGGCGCGGTTGGTTCGCGCCGTGGTGGCACGCGTGCGGCGCATTCCGGCGCAGCCACGACTTGGGGACAAAGTGAGCGGATTCGAGGCTCGCGAGGTACGGCGCGTGCTCGTTGAGAAGTACGAGATTCGTTACGAGCTCGCCGGCTCGGACATCTACATCCTGCGCATCTTCCACACGCGCGAGGACCGGTGATTGCCCTTGTCTGGAGCGAGACGCCGCGACGGATCGGACGACTTCTCGCTGGATGTAGCTCGCTCAATTCTTAGATCGAGCACGACCGGCTCGCTGAGGCGCGGCGAGCCGTTACCTGAGGCGGTTCGCTGCCGATCGATAAACGAGGCCGTCCTCGCGCTTGTCGATCGCCATCACCATCACTACGAGCACGTCGTCCTCGACGCCGTAGACGAGTCGAAATCCCTGTTTGCGCAGCTTGATCTTGTAGTAGCCCCTCAACTCCCCACGCAGTTCGGCGCCGGGCACGTGCGGGTTGTCGAGGCGCTTCTTGAGTAGCCTCCGAAGGGGCTCCCTGACCGATCCGTCCAACGCTTGCCACTCGGCCCACGCCGACGGCACGAACTTCAGCCGGTAGCGGTGACGGCCGGAGTGCTCAGATTTCGTCAACATCCACCTCGATCGCGCGTGCGCGCTCGTCGAGGCGGGCCATCACTTTGTCGCGGAGTTCCTGGTCGACCAGTTCCTCGAGCATCGCCTCGAACAGGGCCGGTTCGACCAGATAGAAGGCCGCCTTGTTGTGGCTCAGCACGGCCACGGGGCGCTTGCCCGCCTGTCGCAGGATCGCGGCCGGGTTCTTCTTGAACTCGGACATGCTGACGGTGAGGTCCGCGAGAATCACGTCCACAGGTTAGCTCCGATTTTCGAGCTGATTGAAGCTCCAAATTTGACAGCTTTGCGCAATTATTGCGAGGAGGGGACGCTTCCCTTTCTCCGTGGACGCGGGAAGAGCAAGGCGAACCCTTTTAGAAGGAAGGATGCGTCCCCTTTAAGTACGGCCTGGGTCCAACCGCCGCCCCCGCTAGAATCCTCGCCCTCCCGCCGCCCCCACGCGGAGCCGCCCTGCCCATGTCCCTGCCTCGCCTCGCCAGCCCCCTGGCCGCCCTCCTGCTGTCCCTCTCCGCCGTTGCAGCAGTCGCGCCCGCCGCGGCCGCCCCCGCCAGCAGCCCAGCACCTGCGGCCACCACCGCACTCACCCCCGCCCACCTCGCCGAAGCCCGCACCCTCCGCGAGCGCGCCCTCGCCGACGACACCGCCTACGAACTCGTCCGCTCGCTCACCACCGAGGTCGGCCCGCGGCTCGCGGGCACGCCGGGCGACGCGGCCGCGGTCGCCTGGTCGCTGCGCACCCTGAAATCCCTCGGCTTCCAGAACGTCCGCGCCGAGCCGGTCACCGTGCCGCGCTGGATCCGCGGCGAGGCACGCGCCGAGATCGTCGCGCCGTGGCCGCAGCCGCTGGTCGTCACTTCGCTGGGCGGCAGCGTCGGCACGCCACCCGAAGGGCTCGAAGCCGAAGTCGTGCCGATCACCACCTTCGAAGACTTGAAGTCGATACCGCGCGAGCGGCTCGAGGGCCGCATCGTGTTCTTCACCTTCCGCATGGAGCGCAGCCGCGACGGCGCGGGCTACTCCAAGGCCGCGGCGGCGCGCGGCCGCGGCGCGGCGGAGGCGGCGAAGCTCGGCGCGGTGGGGATGGTGATGCGCTCGGCCGGCACCTCCACCTCGCGCACGCCGCACACCGGCGCGCAGCGCTGGTCCGAGGGCATACCGCCGATCCCGGCGATGGCGCTGTCGAACCCGGACGCGGACCTCCTCGAGCAGCAGCTCGCGAGCGGCCAGCCGGTGCGCCTGCGTCTCGCGAGCACGGCACGCTGGGACGGCGAGGCCGTCTCCGCCAACGTCGTCGGCGAGATCCCGGGCGACGGCCGCGCGGACGAGATCGTGATCCTCGGCGCGCACCTCGACTCCTGGGACCTCGGCACCGGCGCGCACGACGACGCGACCGGCGTCGGCATCATCACCGCGGCGGCGAAGCTCGCGGGCGAGGCGAAGCCGCGGCCGCGGCGCACCATCCGCGTGGTGTTCTTCGCCAACGAGGAGTTCGGGCTCTCCGGCGCGCGTGCCTACGCCGCGAAGCACGCCGGCGCGGCCGAGCGCCACGTGCTCGGCATGGAGTCCGACCTCGGCGCGTTCCAGCCCTTCGGCCTCACCGCGCGCGTCGCGCCCGACCGGCTGCCACTGGTGCGCGCGATGCAGTCGGTCGTCGAGCCACTCGGCATCGACTACCTCGGCACTGAGGCGAGCGGCGGCGCGGACCTGGGTCACATGCGCGAGCTCGGCATGCCGGTGATGGACCTCAAGACCGACGCGGCACCGTACTTCGACCTGCACCACACCGCCAACGACACCTTCGACAAGGTGGACCCGGCGCTGGTGCGCGTGAACGTCGCGGCGTATGCGGCGCTCGCGTATCTCGCGGCGCAGGCGGAGGGTGGGTTCGGAAGGCTGCCGAAGGTGGAGAAGCCGGTGGGGCCGGCGGTGGCGCCGGTTGTGCCGGCGCAACGTTGATGCGTCGCCGGGCCTTGAGGGAAATAGTGCCTTTTCGCCATATTTTGATATGGCGGAGCTACGATGTTAGCTTCATACACGGCCCATGCGGGCCGAATTCGACTGGGACCCACTGAAGGACGCGGAGAACAGGCGAAAGCACGGCGTCTCGTTCGCGCAGGCGCAGCAAACGTTTCTCGACCCGCAGCGATTGATCGCGCAGGACTTGCGCCACAGCCAACTCGAGTCTCGCTTCTACTGCTTCGGTCGCGTCGGCGACCGCGTGATGACGGTACGCTTCACATACCGTGGCACGGTTATCCGCATCATCGGCGCCGGCTACTGGCGCCGGGGAAGGAGAGTTTATGAAACGCAATCAGAAGTACTCGAATGAGCCGCTCGGCAGACTAAAGATCGTCGACGACTTCCTGCCGCCACCGGATCAGCTCGTATTGAAGGAGGACGGAGTCAAGGTGACGCTGTCGCTCAGCCGACGCAGTGTCGACTTTTTCAAGGCCCACGCGGCCGCCTCAAAGGTGCCGTACCAGCGCATGATCCGGTCGCTGGTGGACGGATACGTCGACCGCCATTCCGGGAGGCCGAAGGGCAACAGCCCCCGTAAACTCGTCCGATGACCAAGAAAGCACTCATCACCGGCATCACCGGCCAGGACGGCGCCTACCTCGCCGAGTTCCTGCTCGACAAGGGCTACGAGGTGCACGGCATCAAGCGCCGCGCCTCGCTCGTTCAACACCGACCGCATCGATCACCTCTACCAGGATCCGCACGAGGCCGAGCGTGCCGCTTCAAGCTGCACTACGGCGACCTGACCGACGCCACCAACCTGATCCGCATCGTCCAGCAGGTGCAGCCGGACGAGATCTACAACCTGGCGCGCGCAGAGCCACGTGGCGGTGTCGTTCGAGACGCCGGAGTACACGGCGAATGCCGACGCGCTCGGCACGCTGCGCCTGCTCGAGGCGATCCGCATCCTCGGGCTGGAGAAGACGACGCGCTTCTACCAGGCCTCCACCTCCGAGCTGTACGGCAAGGTGCAGGAGATGCCGCAGACGCGAGACGACGCCGTTCTACCCGCGCTCGCCCTATGGCGTGGCCAAGCTCTACGCCTACTGGATCACGGTCAACTACCGCGAGGCCTACGGCATGTATGCCTGCAACGGCATCCTGTTCAACCACGAGTCGCCGCTGCGCGGCGAGACCTTCGTCACCCGCAAGATCACCCGCGGCCTGGCCCGCATCCGCGCAGGGCCTCGAGGACTGCCTCTACCTCGGCAACCTCGACGCGCAGCGCGACTGGGGCCACGCCCGCGACTACGTCGAGGCGCAGTGGCTGATGCTGCAGCAGGACGAGCCCGAGGACTTCGTCATCGCCACCGGCGAGCAGCACTCGGTGCGCGAGTTCGTCGACGCTGGCCGGCGCGCAGCTCGGCTTCGACGATCGAGTGGCGCGGCGACGGGCGTCGACGAGCAGGGCGTGCGACCGCGAGACCGGCAAGGTGCTGGTGCGGGTCGATCCGCGCTACTTCCGGCCGACCGAGGTGGAGACGCTGCTGGGCGACCCGTCGAAGGCGCGCGCCAAGCTCGGCTGGGAGCCCGAGGTCAGCTTCGAGGAGCTGGTGCGGGAGATGGTCGAGGCCGACCTCGACAGCGCGCCGGCGCGACGCGCACCTGCAGCGAGCACGGGCTTCAAGGTGCTCCGACCGCCATGAGTGAAGGCGATCGCGATCTTCGTCGCCGGCCACCGCGGCCTGGTCGGCTCGGCGCATCGTGCGCGAGCTGCGAGCGCCGCGGGCTACGACGACCTGCTGCTGCGCACCCGCGCCGAGCTCGACCTGCGCGACCAGGCGGCGGTCGAGGCGTTCTTCGCACGCACGAGCGGCCCGACGCAGGTCTTCCTGGCCGCGGCCAAGGTCGGCGGCATCCACGCCAACGACACCTACCCGGCCGACTTCATCCGCGACAACCTGCAGATCCAGACCAACGTCATCGACGCGGCCTGGCGCGCCGGGCGTGCAGCAAGCTGCTGCTTCCTCGGCTCGAGCTGCATCTACCCGCAGGCTCGCGCCGCAGCCGATGCGCGAGGACGCGCTGCTGACCGGCCCGCTCGAGCCGACCAACGAGTGGTACGCGATCGCCAAGATCGCCGGGCATCAAGCTGTGCCAGGCCTACCGCCGGCAGTACGGCTTCGACTGCCGATCGCGCTGATGCCGACCAACCTCTACGGGCCCGGCGACAACTTCGACCTCGAGAACTCGCCACGTGCTGCCGGCGCTGATCCGCCGCTTCCACGAGGCGAAGCTGCGCGGCGACGCCGAGGTGGTCGTGTGGGGCACGCGGCACGCCGCGGCGCGAGTTCCTGCACGTGGACGACCTGGCCGAGCGCCGTCGTGTACCTGATGAGCAGCTACGACGGCGAGGAGCTCGTCAACGTCGGCTGCGGCGAGGACGTGACATCCGCGAGCTCGCGGAACTCGTGGCCGCGCGTGGTCGGCTATCGCGGCCGGCTCGCGCTTCGATCCCAGCAAGCCCGACGGCACGCCGCGCAAGCTGCTGGACGTGAGCCGCCTCACCGCGCTCGGCTGGCAGCCACGAATCGGGCTCGAGGAGGGGCTGCGGGGTACCTACGAGTGGTTCCTGGCGAACCAGGCGGGGCTGCGGCGCTGAGCGACCAGCATCCTGGTCCCGGGCATCGTAGCCGCAGGCGTTGCTGTCGATTCAGTTGATCGTCTTGTACGCAATCGCCGAGAGGTCGCTCTCGATGCTGGCGAGCGTGTATGCCTTGACCGCGAAGTACCAGGTGCCGGGTGCGAGCGCCTCGATGACCGCCGAAGTGACCGACGCGCTCGGTATCTCGGCGACCTTCGACAGGTCGCTCGGCGATGAGCCGTAAAGAATCCGGTAGCCCGCGAGACCGCTGATCGGCGTGCCGTCAACGTACGTCGCGGGAGGCGTCCACGACACCGTGGCCGAGCCGGAGGCGACGGTCGCGACCGTGATCGAGAACTCGGGCAGCGAGACTGTCGAGACGCCGTCCGTCACCGAGATGCGTATGCCCGAATACGTGCCGACCCGCTGTGTGCCCGGCGTCCCGTACAGGCGGCCGCTGATCGATGCGAAACTCGCCCAGGCCGGCTTGTTGACGATCGAGAACGTGAGTGTCGCGCCCTCAGGGTCGCTGGCGGTCGGCCGGAACGAGTACGACTTGCCGACGATCGCCAGGGTCGTCGGGTTGCCTGCGATGAGGGGCGGACTGTTGGACAGCACCACGGTGATCGAGAACGGCGGCAGCGAGGCGCTCGCCTGCCCGTCACTCACGCTGATGACGATGTTCGAATACGTGCCCTCATGCGCCGCGACGGGCGTGCCGGAGAGGGTGCCGGTCGTGCTGTCGAAAAACGCCCACTCGGGCTGGCCGGTAATCGAAAACGTCAGCGGCTGGCCGTCCGGATCGCTGGCCTCCGGCGTGAATCCGTACGACTCGCCCGACTTCACGGAGCCCGCGGGCATGCCGGCGATCGTCGGCGCCGCGTTGGCCGACAGCACCTCGATCGAGAACGGCGGCAGCGAAGCGCTGGCCTGTCCGTCGCTGACGGTGATGACGATGTCCGAGTACGTGCCAACGCGCCCCGAGCCCGGCGTGCCGTAGAGCCGGCCGCTGCCGGAGCTGAAGCTCGCCCAGGCGGGCTTGTTGGATATCGAGAACGTCAGGGCATCACCGTCGTCATCGCTCGCGCTCGGCGTGAACGAGTAGGACTTGCCGGCCGTAACGGAACCCGACGGCATGCCGTCGATGGTGGGCGGCGCATTGGGTCCGACGACGTCGATCGAGAACGGCGGCAGCGATGCGCTGGCCTTGCCGTCGCTGACGGTGATCACGATGTTCGAGTACGTGCCAACGCGCCCCGAGCCCGGCGTGCCGTAGAGCCTGCCGCTGCCGGAGCTGAAGCTCGCCCAGGCGGGCTTGTTGGTGATCGAGAACGTGAGGGCATCACCGTCGGCGTCGCTCGCGCTCGG
>CAVQJL010000005.1:0-190138 GCA_963712815.1 uncultured Gammaproteobacteria bacterium | reverse complement strand
AGCCCGGTACGTGAGCAGGCGTGCAGCCTCGAGCGCTACCTTCATGTCGGCGATCTTGTGTGACACCCCCTGAAACTTGCCGATCGCCTGCCCGAACTGCGAACTGGTGCGTGCGTAGGCGATCGAGGTCTCCAGCAGCCGCTCCATCGCGCCCACGTGTGCGGCGACGAGCAGCACACGCTCCCAGTCCATGGCGGTCGCGAATACGGCTGAGCCTCCGCCGACCTTTCCCAGTACCGCGTCGGCTCGAACGAGCAGGTCCTGGAACACGAGTTCGCCCACCGGTGACGTCCGCAGACCCATCTTCTCGAACTTCTGGCCTGCAGTGAAACCCGGCATGCCGCTCTCGAGCAGGAATCCCGTCATGCCGCCGTGGAATCCCTTGGCGGGGTCGGTCATCGCGAATACGACCGCGACGTCCGCCACCGGTCCGTTCGAGATGAACGTCTTGACGCCGTTCAGGCGCCAGCCGTCACCGTGGGGTTCGGCCCGGGTCCGCATCGAGAAGGAGTCGGAACCGGACCCCGGTTCGGTAACGGCATGGCAGCCGACGTGGAGCCGTCGCACAGGCGCGGAAGGAATCGCTCTCGCTGCGCGTCCGTTCCGTGCATCCAGACGGGGACGACGCACGCGAGCAGGTGGGCGCACAACGAGAAGACCAGCCCGCCATCCCGGCAGCCGTATCCCAGGGCCTCGAGCGCGATCGCGCAGGACACCGGGTCCAGGGCGCTGCCGCCATATTCGTCCGGTGCCGGCAGTCCCTGGATGCCGACCTCGGCGCACCTGCGCCACAGATCGCGGGAGAAGACCTGCGCGCGGTCGCGCTCGATGACATCGTGGTTGAGCTGTTCACGAGCGAACTTGACGATGCTGTCCCTCAGCATTTTCTGTTCGTCGGTCGGGGAGAAGTCGATCATGTCATTGCCTTCAGTCGTTGGTAGTCGACTTTGTCCGTCGAGGTCTTCGGCAGATCGTCCAGCCACGAGAACCGGTCGGGAATCATGTAAAGCGGCAGATGCGTCGAGCAGAATCGCTTCATCTCGATGAGGGATGGTCGCGTACCGCCATGGGTGCTGACGAATGCGACGATCTGCACGCCTGCCTCCTCGTTCGGGACGGCGACGATCGCCGCCTCCTTGACCTGGGGATGGCGGTAGATGCCAGCCTCGATCTCGCCGAGTTCGACCCGGTAGCCGCGACGCTTCACCATGCGGTCTCGCCGGCCGCGGTAGGTGTAATTACCGTCGGGTGACTCCACGACGATGTCGCCGGTCCGGTACCAGCGTGCGCCGCCCGGATCTGTCAGGAATGCCTTAACTGTCTGCTCGACCAGCGCCCAGTAGCCCTGCATGACGCCCGGGCCGGTAATGCAGAGTTCGCCTTCCTCGCCCGTTGCAACTTCGGATCCCGCCTCGTTCACGACCCGCGAGCGTAGGTGCGAGCACGTCCTGCCGATGGGGTAGGGAACGGTCCGGTCGGGCGGGACGGGTCCGGGCACTTCGTAGTACGTGCAGACGTTCGTCTCGGTGGGACCGTAGAGATTGAAGTAGCGTCTCCCGGCAGCAGTTCGCAGAGGGTACGCAGGTGCTTGACCGGAAACACCTCGCCTGCGAATAGGATGTGCCGGAGGCTGGAATAGTCGTGGGCGGCGAGATCGCCGAACTGGGCGAGAAGGCTCAGGATCGAGGGCGCCGAGTACCAGATCGAGATCCCCTCGTCGGCAATGAGTCGGGCCAGCCGCACCGGATCCTTGCCGATCTCCTCGTTGACCAGCACCAGGGTCGCGCCGTGCTTGAAGCAGACGTGGATGTCTAGCACCGAGAGGTCGAAGTGAAATGGCGCATGCGACGAGAAGCGGTCCGCCGTCTGCGGCTCGAAGACCTCGGAGCACCAGTCGACGAACGTCACGGCGTTCTCGTGCGACAGCATGACTCCCTTGGGCTTCCCGGTAGAGCCGGAGGTATAGAGGATATAGGCGAGATCGGAGCCGACGACCGATACGCTGTCGACGGGCGCTGCGGACGAAAGCTCGTCCGCCCGGGCGAGCGCGGCCAGCAGGCCCTGGCCCGCGCCGGGCGTGTCCGTCACCAGCAGCGCGGGTGCCGCTCCCTGGCGCGCCAGCTCGATGCGGAAATCCCCCGCGGGGCCGGACTCAACGAAGACGGCCTTCACCGCGCAGTTGGCCATGATGTAGGCGTTGCGCTCCGCCGGGGCGCCCGGGTCCACCGGCACGTAGGCTGCGCCCGCCTTCAGGATTCCGTAGATCGCCGCGACACTGTCGATCGATTTTCGAAGGTAGATTCCGACCCGGTCGCCCGGACGGACTCCCAGCGCGTGAAGGCGGTCGCGAACCCGGTTGGACATCTGGTCGAGCCGGGCATAGGTGACCGACCCGTGGCCCGGCTCAACGACGGCGACGTTATCCGGATGGCGCGCCAGCGCTCCGGAGAAGTATCCGTGCAGCCCATCTTCGGAAGGCATGGCGGCTCCTACCCCTGCTTGGCATTCACCAGTGCGACGATGGTGTCCAGCGTGTCCAGGTGCTCACGGTCAGCTTCGTGCGCTTCGAGAGTGATTCCGAAGCTCTCCTCCAGGAACATGACCAGCTTCAGGGTGGCGATGGAGTCGAGGATGCCGCCGGAGATGAGGGGCGTCTGGCCCGTCAGCTCATCGGGGTCTTCGCCCGGGAGGAACGTCTCGAGGATGAAGTGCTTGACCTGGTCCTTGATGCTGTCGGGCATGACTGTTGCTCCACTCAATTGGGTCGGGAAAACACGACGCTTCGTTGTGCATCCAGTTCAGTGTAAAGGCGCTCCGCGACCAGCCGGTGACCGAGGCTGTTGGGATGTTCGTCCCACTCGGCGAGGCGGATCTCTTCGATATCCTGCCCGTCGTAGACGTCCTCCATGTTGATGACGATGAAGCCGGCCTCCCGCGCGATCTGGACCGCGCCGGCCGTCGCGTCCTGCCATGTGCCCTGGCGTACCTGCGGCAGGAAGATCCACACCGGCACGATGTCCTGCTCGCGGGCCTGGCTGGCGATCCGACGATAGGTCGCGGCGAGGATCTCGCTGCCGAAGGGCAGCAGTGCCTTCGTTGCCGTCGGTTCGTCCATCCCGGGCACCGCACCCGAACGCTCCACGATTTCCTGCAGTTCGCGATAGGGAATCTCGATGCCCTTGCGGATCACCTCGGCCATGTAGAACGCCGAGCGATCCTGCTCGCGGCCGGTTGCGACGTAGTAGATGGCATGCGGCCCGAAACCCGTCGCCTTCTCGTAGGCGACCAGCTGCTGCGGAGGTTGATAGCCGGGCACACCGAAGTTGAGCAGCTCGAACCGGCGGAACGACGTTCCGGACAACTCCTTGTTCAGACGCGCCTCGACGAGCGCTTCGAAGGTGCTGCCGTCGTCCACGCCCCATCCCATCACTGATGACGCGCCGAGGACGGCCGCGCGATACGTGTTCTGTCCGGGAACACGCTCGTAGTCCTGGTCGCGCATGCCCCACCGGTTGGTGCTGACGAGGCCGTAGGGAGTCGTGGCCGCGAACAAGGGGATTAACTCGACCTGCGCGAATCCTCCGACGAAGCGCTTCAGGTTGGCACCCTCCTCGGCCAGCCAGTTGGCCGGCTTCTTCGAATAGACCTCCCACAGCTGTGAATTGAAGCGGTCCACGGACAGCAGGCTCTCATAGTAACCACGCTCGAGTTTGGCGGTATCGAGCCGGCTGAGCCGTCCCGACCGTATCGAGTGCACGAGCGTCGCAGCTTCTGTGCCGGCATGGGTGTACACGGACTCCACGCTGACCAGGATGAGACCCACGAGGCACACGACACTGACGGCGCGCTCACGCAGCCAGGCCCGGCTGGCGTCCTCCTGCGTGCGCGCGGTCTCGAGCTTCTCCTGGGGAATGCTGCCGAGCAGGATGACCGCGAGCACCACGGCCGGGTAGAGCAGAGCGTCGGCCGTGTACGGGCCCTTCAGCGCCGACCACAAGGAGACCCAGTCCGCGATCACATCAGCCGTCCAGAAGGACCAGAGAATGCAGATGCACCAGAACGTGGCATAAGTCCTCGCGGCCGTCGCGAGCCCGCTGCGCCACGTCCAGACGGGCTTCCCGAGGTTGCGGCTGCGGCCGTGCTTCATCTCGTACAGCGAGTTGAGTACCACGAGCCCGCCGAGCACTGTCCAGAACAGGATGTCCTGCGGCACGAACAGGATCGTGCCGCGGAGCCAGAACCACTGGTACGAGTGGAGGAACCAGGTGAGCAAGAACACGAAGAGGGTGGCAGACGACAATGGCTCGCTTCTCTCCCAGCTCCTTCAGGCGGAAGTACGCCGGGTAGTAGAAGACCTTCATCATGAAGTCCTTCCAGTAGATGTTGATCCGACGCCAGAAGTCGGTGAAGCTGGACTGGCAGAAGTAGCGGTGGTGGGTCTCGCGGCAGGTTGAATCCGAACAGGTGCAGCATGCCCACGATCAGGTGGAACTGTCCCGAGACCGCAGGTAGAGCAGGAAGTTGCGAGACCAGGTACCGCGCGAGGTCGCCCCCAGGTCCGGTCACCTGGGATCGGGTCGATGGCCAGGTTGTAATAGACGATGCGGTAGAGAAGCAGCTGACACGGCGCCGCGCACCATCCAGTCGATGCCGCGCTGGTAGATTCGGTAGCTGTCGCGCTCCGTAGTAGTCGCGCCGGAACGTCTTGTAGTCGACGACCGGAAACAGCGGGAAGCACGACGTTCGGCAGCAGGAAGAAGTAGGCGAGCGTCCGCCCGGTGGAACGGCGGCGCCTTCTCGTGCCGCAGGTCGTAGAGGTAGACGATCAGCCGGAACATGAACATTGAGCCCAGCATCGGCCAGATCGCCGCCGACCACGGGAACGGCAGCAGAGTTGCCCGCTGCAGGGCGAGGGTCCCGGCTGCCAGAACGAGCAGCGTGCCGCGAATCCAGGCTGCGATCGGCAGGTGACAGATGCCGATCAGTACCAGGCCGATGCCCACGAGCCAGGCGGCATTCGCCATGCCCAGCACGAGAGCGGTGCCCGCGAGGCTGAGCGCGGCGAAGAAGGGCAACCGGTGGCGCAGCGGCAGCAGCGCATGAATCGCGAATCCGCAGAATGCGAAGGCGGCCAGTCGCACGAAGGCGGCGCCCTCGATCTGATACTGCCGCAGCATTAGCAGGACGAGACCCAGCTGCACGCCAATGATCACGAAATTCCGAAGGCTGATGCGGTCAGACCGGGTGCTCAACGACATATCGACTCCATCGCCCTTCTCGGAAGCCCGTATTACACTCGACTTTGACGGCACCTGGATACACGGATGCGATTTCCGCTGACGCGACAACGACTTGCGCGTGACCGCCGGACAGGCCGTGTATGTAGGCGCTCAAACCAGGTGGAGGATCGGCGGGGGTTTCTCCCGACTTTGACAGTTGGTGAGCACATGGCGGGGACCGCTCAGGACCGAGGTGCAGTCATTTCAGTGGGTTATGTGTGCGAGCAGGCATTTCGGCCGAAAACACCTAGATACATGGATCAGTAGGTTCAGGCCTCCAGAGTGAGCTCGACGCGAGTATTGTTGCGCACATGTACTTGCGCGAGTCGCGACAGAAGCGCGCCGACGGGTCGGTCCTGACCCAACTACAGCTCGCCGAGAACCTGTGGGACACCGAGAATCAGCGCGCGCAGGTCAAGATCGTCTACAACTGCGGCCGCGCCGATGATGCCGCAACCACCGAGCGGCTGCGGCGTCTCGCGAAGAGCATCCTCAAGCGCTGCGCAACGGAGGAGATCGTCGCCGCGAACCCCGACTGGCAGGTCGTGAACGCGTGGGATCACGGCGATCTCTATGTGCTCAAGCAGCTGTGGCGACGACTCGGCATCCCGGAGGTCATCGCCGAGGTCCTGGCGAGCCGCAAGTTCGACTTCGACGTCGAGCGCGCACTCTTTTCGATGGTCGCTAACCGGGCGCTCGCGCCGGCCTCGAAGCTCGATCGCTACGAGCAGTGGCTCAAGGAAGACGTGCACCTGGAAGGCGCCGAGCGCCTGTCGCTGCAGCACCTGTACCGGGCCATGGACGTCCTCGAGGCGAACGAGAATGCGATCGAGAAGGCGCTGTACTTCTGGATGGCGGATCTTTTGAACCTCGACGTCGAGATCGTGTTCTACGACACGACCTCGCTGCACTTCGAGACCGACGAGCCGGACTCCGGTGCAGGTCCCGACGACTAGGTGCAGGGGGCAAGGCGGCCGGATCAAGCCCTATCCGGCGCTTCGCAAGCGGGGTCACTCCAAGAACGGCCGCTTTGATGCGCCGCAGATCGTCATCGGCTCGCTGTCACCCGCGACGGCTTCCCGGTTCGGCACTGGATCTTCCCCGGCAACACCGTCGATGTGACCACGGTCGCCAAGGTCAAGGAGAACCTGAAGGGCTGGCAGCTCTCGCGCTACGTGTTCGTCGGCGACGCCGGCATGGTGTCGAAGGCGAACCTCGAGACGCTGTCCAAGGGCGGCGGCAAGTACATCCTCTGCATGCCGATCCACCGCGGCGGTGAGGTCGCCAGCGCCGTCGTCACCCGCCCCGGTCGCTACCAGAAGGTCGCCGACAACCTCGAGGTCAAGGAGGTCACCGTTGGCGACGGTGAGCGCCGTCGTCGCTACGTTGCTGCTACAACCCTCGAGAAGCCGAGCGGCAACGGCATCACCGGCAACAGGTGCTCGATGAGCTCGGTGCCGAGATCGAATCACTCGCCGAGCAGACCGGTCGCGTGCATGCCAAGCGCGTCTGCGCGCTGCGCGCCTCAGGCCGCTACGGCCGTTACCTGCGACTCACCAAGACCGGCCAGCCGCGCATCGACGCCGCGCACGTGACCGCCCTCGAGAAGCTCGACGGCCGAAATCGTCGTCCACAGCAACGACGACACCCTGAGTGCCGCCGATCTCGCGCTCGGCTACAAGCAGCTGCAGCGCGTCGAGGTCGCATGGCGCTCCTTGAGGAGCGGCCTGAAGCTCCGTCCCGTCTATCACTGGGCCCCATGCCGCATCCACGCCCAAGTCGCGCTCACCGTCCTGTCTTTGCTCCTCGAGCGCGTCGCCTGAGCAGGCCTGCGCCGACACCTGGCGCAACATAAAGATCTGAAACGGATCAAACTCGCTCAATTGTCGAGCCCGAACGGCACCGTCTGGCAGGTCACCGCGCCCACCCCCGAGCCACTCAAGCGTCTGAAATCCCTGAAGATCCAGAAGCCGCCGCCGATCCTCCACCTCGCCTGACCGCCTAGATACACGCCCTTCCCCAACCATCGCCGCAACCCCTTGCGGCGTCTCGAAAACTTCGCGCCTGGTATCTAGCTGCTGTCAAAGTCGGGTCAAGCGGTGCTTGCGACGAAAGCGCGGCACGCGCAAGGCATGGCGGCGAGCGAGTCCCGATGAGAGGAGCCCTCACCCCAGCCCTCTCCCGCGAAGCGGGAGAGGGCTGGGGTGAGGGTCGACCGCCCTACTCGTCGGCGCGCCCCGACCGCTTGCGCTCGTGCTCCTTGAGCGCGCGCTTGCGCAGGCGGATGGACGACGGCGTGATCTCCACGAGCTCGTCGTCCTCGATGAACTCCATGGCCTGCTCGAGGGTGTAGCGGATCGGCGGCGTGAGCACGATGTTCTCGTCGCGGCCTGCGGCGCGGACATTGGTGAGCTTCTTGCCCTTGAGCGGATTCACCACGAGATCGTTGTCGCGACTGTGGATGCCGACGATCTGTCCCTCGTACACCTCGTCGCCGTGCGCGACCATGAGCCGGCCTCGCTCCTGCAGATTGAAGAGCGAGTAGCCGAGCACGGTGCCCTGGCCGTTCGAGATCATGACGCCGTTCTGGCGCGCCGCGATCGGCTTGTCGAGCACGGGCGCGTAGTGGTCGAACACGTGGAAAAGCAGCCCAAGCCCGGAGGTGGTGGTGCGGAACTCGGTCTGGAAACCGATCAGTCCGCGCGCAGGGATCACGTAATCGAGGCGTACGCGACCCTTGCCGTCCGGATGCATGGCCTGCAGCTGGCCGCCGCGGCTGCCGAGCGCCATCATCACCGCGCCCTGGCTCGAGTCCTCGATGTCCACGGCGAGGATTTCGTACGGCTCGCACAACTGCCCGTCGATTTCCTTGGTGACCACGCGCGGCCGCGAGACGGCGATCTCGTAGCCCTCGCGGCGCATGTTCTCGAGCAGCACCCCGAGGTGCAGCTCGCCGCGCCCGTAAACCTGGAACTTGTCCGGGTCGTCGGTCTCCTCGACGCGCAACGCCACGTTGGTGAGCGCCTCGCGCAGCAACCGCTCGCGGATCTGGCGGCTGGTGAGGTACTTGCCTTCCTTGCCTGCGAACGGCGAGGTGTTGACCTCGAAGGTCATGCCGATGGTGGGCTCGTCCACCACGAGCGGCGGCAGCGCCTCGGGCCTGATCGGGTCGCAGAGCGTGTCCGAGATCGCGGGCACCTCGATGCCGGCGAACGCCACGATGTCGCCTGCGCTCACCTCCTCCACCTCGATGCGGTCGAGGCCGAGGAAGCCGAGCACCTGGATCACGCGCTCGTTGCGCGCGCGCCCCTGGCGGTCCACCACGGTGACGTTCATGCCGCGGCGCAGGGTGCCGCGCTTGATGCGGCCGATGCCGATCGCGCCCACGTAGCTCGAGTAGTCGAGCTGCGAGACCTGCAACTGCAGCGGGCCGTCGAGGTCCACGTCGGGCGGCGGGCAGTGCCGGACGATGGTCTCGAACAGCGCCGTCATGTCGCCGCCTCGGTGCGCGGGATCGTGCGAGGCGAAGCCCTGGATCGCCGAGGTATAGATCACCGGGAAATCGAGCTGCGCCTCGGTGGCGCCGAGCCGATCGAAAAGGTCGAAGGTCTGGTCGAGCACCCAGTTCGGTCGCGCCTCGTGGCGGTCGATCTTGTTGATCACCACGATCGGGCGCAGGCCGTGCGCGAAGGCCTTCTGCGTGACGAAGCGCGTCTGCGGCATGGGGCCGTCCACCGCGTCCACCAATAGCAGCACCGAGTCCACCATCGAGAGCACGCGCTCGACCTCGCCGCCGAAGTCCGCGTGCCCCGGGGTGTCCACGATGTTGATCCGGTAATCCTTCCAGCGGATCGCGGTGTTCTTGGCGAGGATCGTGATGCCGCGCTCGCGCTCGAGCGCGTTCGAGTCCATGACGCGCTCGGGAACGATTTTGCGGACGTCGAAGGTGCCCGACTGCTTGAGCAGCTGGTCCACGAGCGTGGTCTTGCCGTGGTCAACGTGCGCGATGATGGCGACGTTGCGCAGCTGGGAAGTGGGGTCGGTGGTCACGTGGGCGCCCGGACGGGAAAAGGGCGCGGAGTATACAGGGCACGGGGGGCAGCCTCCATTCCGGTGAATTCACCGGAACGGAGGCCGCCGAACCCTAGATCGCGCGATCAGAAGATGCGTACCACGAATGGCAGGTTAACGGGGTTCGAGGCCGTAATTACGGCCAGCGTTCCGCGCACCGATCGGCCCGCCTGGAAGGCGTCAGCCTCGTCCGTGCTGATTCGGTAGGTCAGACGGTAGGTGGTCAAACTGCGGCTCAGCAGCGCCCCAAGAGAGCCATAGATCGGAATAAGCTGCGTCACATCCTCGGCGAAAAGGAATATTCCGTTGCCAGCATCGGCCAGCGTAGCAAGCACGACACCGTCCACTTCGCCCGATAATCCGATCGTAAACATGTCGACGCCGGTCGCGACGCTCTTCGCAATCGTGTCCGCTTCAGTGAGGCAACTGAAGCCCGTCGTGCTCCCAACATCGTTGCGCCCGTCGGTAAACAGGACTACCGCCCGTCGGACGCCGGCCGGGGCCTGCGCATCAGTGAATTCCATCGTTCGGCAAAGGGCCTCATAGAGCGGCGTTCGGCCACCTTCCAGTACTGCCAGCGAGTCGACATCCGAGAATAGTCTCGTCCCATCAGAAAAGAAGCTCGGGGCGCCGACTGGAAAGATGGTCACCGGCCGCTGAGGGATCAATGCACCATCTCCTGACGCGAAGGCCGCCATCGCACCAACATCGCTGCCGCCCAGGCTCGCAAGGAATTCCTTCGCCGAGTAAAGTCGAGCGTCGGTCGGATCGTTACGAATCATGCTGTCGCTCTGGTCGAATAACAGCGCGGCCGCATAAGGTTGCGGAGGGCCGCCAGGTATCCTTTCGAAAGATGGAGCAGGACCCGGGCCGACCACAGAGTAGCCAGCGTCGAAGCCCGCCGGTCCGACTACGCAATCCGCCTCATTCGTGTCCGCGTCCGGCGCACAGTTTCGAAGAGAGAAGGCTGTGTCAGGCAGATTGTCGATGACCTCGGAGGCATCGTTTACCACCACCACCTCAATCGAGAATTCAAGCGTCTTGCCATCCAGGCCAATGCTGCCGGGTACAACACGTGTGGTGAGCACGCCGCCGGTCGCAGTCGTCACCCTGTCGAGCTTGACCACGCCGAGATCCACCGTATCGTTGGGCAAGATCGTTACGGGCAGGGACTTGGTGACGAATGTGTCACGGGAGATCACAACGTTCCCGTTACCGGATTCGACATCCGAAACCAGGACGAGGCCGCTCGAGTCGGTCGTTGCGGTCCGGCTTGCGCCGTCCACCGTCGCCACCACCCGCGCCCCTGCGATAGCCACACCATTGCTGTCCTCGACCGTCAGACGTAAATTGCCAAGAGGCGGCGCCACCGTGATGACGCGGCTGAACGTGCCTGTCCCGCCCTCGTTGTCCGTCACGGTCAGCGTGGCGGTAAACGCACCGGCAGTCGTGTAGGTGTGCTGCGGGGTCACGCCGGTGCCGGTCCCGGTGTCGCCGAAGGTCCAGGCATAGCTCGCGATCGTGCCGTCGGTATCACGCGAACCCGAGGCGTCGAACGAGACCAGCAGCGGCGCCCGGCCGGAGGTCGGCGTCGCGGTGAATGTGGCCGTCGGCACCGCATTGGCCGTGACGGAGATTCCGCGTGTGGCAGTGCCGGTTGCGCCGCGGTTGTCCGTGACGGTAAGCGTCACCGTGACGTTGCCGGGAGTATTGAACGTCTTGCTGACCGCGACGCCAGTCAGCGACGGCGAGCCGTCGCTGAAGGACCAGGTGTAGCTGGCGATCGTGCCATCAGTATCCCGCGAGCCCGACCCGTCGAGAGCGACCGTCAGCGGCGCCTTGCCGCTCGTGGGGGTCGCCGTGATTGCCGCGGTCGGCGCAATATTCGAGGGCGTGTCTCCGCCGCCACCGCCGCCGCTACCGCCGCCGCACGCGGTCAGGGCGAGAGCGAGACCGCCGATCACTGCCAGCCGGGCCGCGCGACGCAAGCGGTCAACGGGGCCGATCAGGCAGGCAACATTGAATGAATTCGATTCCATGACTAAAGACACTCCTGGAGGGGATCCGGTCGGACGGCCGCCAGGGAGGTACTCCCCATGCGGCACTGGCCAAGGTCTCAGGCCCTGCCTTGAACCGACCCGGAATTTCTTGACGATGGTCGCAATACTACGCATTAACCACATGATCGGACAGCATTCTTTACATAACAGGCAGCGTTCGACGCGATTTTTACTGATCCTCGCGCCCGGTCTCCGCAGCCGGCAATCGACTCGATAGCCTCGCCCTCGGCGTCTGTGGCCGGCGATGGCTTTTCCGCCGCGGCGACGGCACCGACCACGACCGGCACCGAGAACGTGCGGGCCTCGGTCTGCACCTTGGTCACCATCCGTGCCGACACGCCAAGGTAGTACAGGCCCGGAGCGTCGGCACGCGCCACGACCGGCGCCGCATAGCGCTCGCCCGCCGTCACGTTTTCGAACCGCGCCGTGCCGCCACTCACGATGGCCACCCCCGGAATGGCGGTGACCTCGACCTCCAGTGCGTCGGCCGCGACCCGTGGCAGGAAGACGAGTTCGATCGCGAAGTCCTGGCCCGGATCGGGCTTGGCAAGGACGTCGTACTTGAGATCGACGCCCGCCGCGGTCTTGCCGGTGGCCACGGCATTGGCCTTGAGACTGTCCGGGTCGTCCGCAGGCGCGGGGGCTTTCGCAGCCGCCACGGCGGGCTTCTCGACAGGCTGCTTCGCCGCAGTCGCAGCCTCGTCCCGATCGCCCCCGCCGCATGCGGCAAGCAGCGCGGACAGCGCGACGACGGCGATCGCGGACGTGAAGAGTCGCAGGGATGCATTTGAAGTCATGGGGCGGATTCTCAACCGGTGATGGTGACGGTCATGCAGGTGCGGCCGCGGCGGGCGATCGCCGACAGATCGACGTGGCTGTATTCGTAGATCTCGAGCACGTAGTCGCCGGGCGTGCCCGCGACGGAGCGTTCCTCGACGGTCGAAGTGCCCTCGTCCGCGACCGTCACGTCGGCGGCCCGCGACAGCACGAAGTCGGGGTCGGGCTGCGGCAGTCCGGCGCACGTCGCGTCCGAGGCGGGACAACTGACGCGGATCCGGAGGGTGCGGGCGGCCGGAAGGCTGAACCGCAGGAAGCGGCGATTGCCGAGCTTGTTGAACGAGACCGGCACCGTCGTGCCGTCCGGCACGGTCAGCTGCGACGAGGCGCAAAGCCGCACCGCGGGCCCGTTGGGCGTGATCGTCGAGTACACGGGCAGCACGAGATCCGCCGAGTTGATTGCCACGCCGCTGTGCGTCTCGGTGCTCGCGTAGGCATCCATGGTCGTCGCGACGATGCCGAGCGAGGTGCCGGCCAGCCGCTCGGCCTCGACCCGGGCGTCCACGTCCGACGCCGACACCCCGGGCCGCTGCTTCAACGCCGTGATGAACGGGAACAGGCTCACCAGCGGTACGCCGTCGCGCAGCTCGGCGCGAAAAACATCGTAGATCGGTCCGAAACCGAGCGTGACGTTGTCGCCGGGCTCGTTGGCGGCATCGTAGAGGTCCCAGGCGATCAGGTGGACCGACGTCTCGTTGTACCAACCCGGCACGGTCGCAATGCCGTTCTCCATGTCGAAACCGAAATCCTCGCCCTGCGCCACGCCGAACGAATCGCGGTACACAGGGTCGTCGAGCACCATGGCGGAGAACGCATTCGCGAAACCCTCGCTGAAGGCCACACGCGGGTCGAGTCGCTCGTCGAGCGAGTGCGAGCCGCCGACGCTGTCGGCACGGCTGACCTCGTCCTCCAGGTAATGGAGAAACTCGTGCGCAACGATGTGCTGGTCGAACTCGTCGGTGTCGTTGCTGGCTGCGCCCAGCACGTAGATGCCGGGTGCGGCGCCCGATCCCAGGGGCGAGATGTACTGCGTGGTCTCGATGTCCCCCGTCGCGGGGTTGAACGCGTCGGACGGCCGGTTGCTCGGGCTCCAGTACGCCGCCAGCGGCGACAGCTGCACGCTCGCGTCGCCGCGCGTGATCACGAGCTGCGCAGCCGAATACAACGTGTCGAGCACGGCGAACGGCGCCGCGGCCCGCACGCCCGTGTAAACGCCGGCGAAATCGCCGCCCCAGCCAGTCGTCGCCCGGAGGTTGCGCGTCTGGTCGGTGGTGCCGGCGTTGAACGCGGCCCCATCGAGCACGTAGAGCGCGTTGCCGTTGGTGTTGTTGAGCACCCGCAAATCCCAGGCGGCCGGCCGCGCCGCGGTTCCCGCGAACCGCGACACGGCCTTCGCGCGCACGAACACGTCGGTGTTGCCGGGGCCGTTGAGCGAGTAGTTTCCCGCCGTGTCGGTCACGGTCGTGGCGAGCACCTCGGAATTCGACGCACGCAGCAACTCGACCTCGATTTCTCGCGCCGGCGCCTCGAAGGTGCCGGGGTAGTTGAGGCCGCGCCCGGCGGCAGTGGAGAACGGCACGCGCTCGAACGTGATCCGCCCGCTGATCGTGACCCCCGGCGGCGGCGGACCCGCCGTGACCGTGAGGATGCGCGTCGCGCGGGCCGTGGCGCCCCGGTTGTCCGTGACCGTGAGCACCGCTGTGAACGTCCCGGCCGCCGCATAGCTGTGGCTGGCCGTCACGCCGGTGCCGGTCGAGTTGTCGCCGAAATTCCAGCCGTAGCTCGCGATCGTGCCGTCCGCGTCCGCCGAAGCCGAGGCATCGAATGCGACGGCCAGGGGCGCCTGTCCGGAGGTCGGCGTCGCCGTGAACGACGCGGTGGGCGGCTGGTTGGCAGTGCCGCCTCCCCCACCCCCCCCACCACCGCAGGCGGCAAGCGCGAAGGCGAGCAGCACGACGGCTCGACGGGGATTCAGCACAGGCGATCCGGGGTGGGACTTGACGGCTGTGGAGGATATCAGACCCGCCAGCGGGCTCGCGCGGACCCAACCCGAGTCCGCGGAGGGCTATCCTTGACGCCATGACCCGCACGTCGGCGCACCCGTTCGTCCGCCTCACGCCCGACGTGGTGATCGAGGCGGTCGAGGCGCTCGGTCTCCACAGCGACGGCCGCATCCTGGCGCTCAACAGCTACGAGAACCGCGTGTACCAGGTGGGGCTCGACGGCGCCGAGCCCATCGTCGCCAAGTTCTACCGCCCGGGGCGCTGGAGCGTGCCGACGATCCTCGAGGAGCACGAGTTCGCCTTCGAGCTGACGGCGGCGGAAATCCCGGTGGTCGCCCCCATCGAGCAGGGGGGACGCACGCTGTTTGAATGCCAGGGCTTTCACTATTGCGTGTACCCGCGACGCGGGGGCCGCTGGCCCGAGCTGGACGGCGCCGATGATCGCGCCTGGATGGGCCGCTTCCTGGCACGCATCCACGTGGTGGGCGCACGGCGGCGATTCGAGCACAGGCCCACGCTGTCGTGGCAGGCGATGGGGCTCGATTCCGCGCGCTTCCTCCTCGAGCAGGGCTGGCTGCCGTCCCACCTCGAGACTGCCTACGAGTCGCTCGTGCGCGACCTGCTTGCACTCATCGAGCAGCGCTTCGAGGAGGCGACACCGTACCGGCTGCAACGCCTGCACGGGGATTGCCACGCCGGCAACGTGCTGTGGACCGACGCGGGCCCGCATTTCGTGGACCTCGACGACTGCATGAACGGCCCGGCGGTGCAGGACCTGTGGATGCTGCTCTCCGGCAGTCCGGACGAAATGAGCGGCCAGCTCGGCGAGGTGCTCGACGGCTACGGGCAGTTCGCGGACTTCGACCCGCGCGAGTTGCTGCTGATCGAGCCGCTGCGCACCCTGCGCATGATGAACTACGCCGCCTGGCTCGCGCGCCGCTGGGACGACCCGGCCTTCCCGCGTGCGTTCCCGTGGTTTGGCGAGCCACGCTACTGGGAGCAGCACATCCTCGACCTGCGCGAGCAGCTCGGGGCGATCGAGGAACCGACACTCGCCATCGGGTAGTGGCGGGGTCCCGAAGTGTCCCGATGCTCCGGGATGTGCGGAGCGTCGCAGGCTCCGGGCCTCGAATTTGACGGAACCACTCCCCGGAACCTACCGTGCCGCCCGGACCCACGAGGATCAACGACGGATGACCGGCCTGATCGAGAGTTTCAAGAGGCAGTTCCTGTTTCCGGCGGAAGCCCGAGCCGCGATCCGCCGCGACCGCACGCCCGCATCCTCGCGCCCCGACCCGGGTATCGATGCGGTCATCGAAATGGGTCTGCGCTGGCTCGGGGTGGCGCAGGACCGCACGGCGTCCGTGGACGGCGGTGTCGCGCGTCATTACAGCGTGTTGAATGGCTGGGGCGAATCCTATCCGGAGACGACCGGCTACATCGTCCCGACGGTCATTCATTTCGCCCGGGTTCTCAGCCGGCCCGATCTCGACGCGCGAGCACGCCGCATGCTCGACTGGCTGGTCTCGATACAAATGCCGGGCGGCGGTTTCCAGGGCGGCATGGTCAACGCCACGCCGAAGGTGCCGGTCACGTTCAATACGGGCCAGATTCTCATGGGCCTCGCGGCGGGCGCGCGCGCCTACGGCGAGGGCTACGCACCGGCAATGCGACAGGCCGCCGACTGGCTTGCCACGACAATTGATCCTGACGGCTGCTGGCGCAAACACGCCACGCCCTTCGCCAAGAAAGGCGAAAAGGCCTACGAGACGCACGTCACCTGGGGCCTGTTCGAGGCGCTTCGGGTCGAGCCCAACGCCGATTGGGAAAAAGCGGCACGGATGAACATTGACTGGGCTCTCACCAAGCAACAGGCCAATGGCTGGGTCGCCGACTGCTGCCTGACCACGCCGTCGCAGCCATTGACACACACCCTGGGCTACTACCTGCGCGGCCTGCTGGAGGCTTTCGAGTACTTCCAGGACGAGCGCTACCTGGCCGCCACGCGCCGCACGGCCGACGGACTGCTGACGACGCTCCGCAGCGACGGCTGGCTTCCCGGGAGGCTTGCGAGCGACTGGAGCGCGGCTGCGGACTGGGTATGCCTGACCGGCTCGGTGCAGATCGCGCATACGTGGCTGCGACTCTCGCAGATCACCGGAGATTCTCGCTACCTGGCCGCCGGCAGGCTCGCCAATGGCTTCGTGCGAAAAACCATACTAACCGAAGGGCCCGAGCAGCTCGTGGGCGGCGTGCAGGGTTCGTACCCGATCGCCGGCGCCTACGGGCAGTGGGAGCTCCTCAACTGGGCCTGCAAGTTCATGCTCGACTCGGTCTGGCTCGAGCGGGAAATCGATCGTGGGGGCCACTGACATGCTCAAGAAGATCGCGAAATCGCTGCAGGGCCAGGCCAAGGGCGTGATGAAAGAGATGCGCCTGAAGGCCCGGGCGCAGACCGAACCGAAGTTTGGGCGTGCCGAACTTGCGTACGGCTTTCGCGATCTCGGCCTGGTGCCGGGCGACACCGTGTTCGTGCACTCCTCGCTCAAGAGCCTGGGCTACGTGGAAGGCGGTCCGATCGCCGTGTTCGAGGGGCTCTGGGACGCGATCGGCCCCGACGGGACGATGATCGTGCCCACCTACTACCTGCCGGGCGGCACCATCGCCAACGCCGCGAAGCAGGAGGATTACGTCTTCGATCCCACGGTGCACGGCTCGAACCTCGGCGCCCTGCCGTCCGCCTTCCTGGATTTTCCGGGTGTGAGGCGCAGTCTGCACCCGACGCATTCAGTGTCCGCTGTTGGCCGCCATGCCGAGTACGTGACGGCCGCCCACCACAAGGCCACGTCCATCTTCGGTGAAGGCTCGCCGTGGCAGCGCTTCATCGAACTCGACGGCAAGCTGCTCGGCGTCGGCATCAGCATGGGACCGGTCACCTTCTATCACCGCCTCGAGGATGAGATGGGCGACGCCTTCCCGTTGCCGATCAAGCAGCCGGAGACGCATCATCTGCGTTGCCGCGATGCCGCCGGACAGATGCACGAGGTGCCGGTGCGCGCCTTCTTCGTCGAGTACATGCAGCGCCGGATCGATAATCCTTCGCGCAAGGACGTGCGCGACTATTTCTGGCGTGAGTCCGTGCACGAGGGCCTGATGCACGTCGGCGAGGTCGGCGCGGCGCGCTGCTGGTGGATACAAGCCCGCCCGTTCCACGAGCACCTGAGGCAACTTGCCGCCGAGGGCGTCACGATCTACGCGAGCGCCGAGGACATGGACCGTCGTGGGTGGCCCCCGCTGCACGACGACAACCCACCACCGCTCTGAGGCCGGCGCGGGTCCCCTCGTTCATTTCCCGGTGACAAATTCAATGCCAGCGATTCTCGTGACCGGCGGAGCCGGCTACATCGGCAGCCACGTGACCCGCCAGCTGCGCGCGCGCGGCGAAAACGTCGTGGTCATCGACAACCTCTCGACGGGATTTCGCAGCGCCGTGCTGGACGCGCCGCTCGTCGTCGGCGACACCTGCGACAGCGATCTCGTCTCGGGCCTGCTGCGCGAGCACGGCGTCAGCACTGTGCTGCACTTCGCCGCGCACACGATCGTGCCGGATTCGGTGGCGGACCCGCTCAAGTACTACCGTAACAACACCTGCGCCACCCGGACGCTGCTGCAGTGCTGCAGCGAAGCCGGCGTGAGGCACTTCGTGTTCTCCTCGACGGCCGCGGTCTATGGCATCCCCGACGGCGGCTACGCCAGCGAGGACTCGCCCACGCGGCCGATCAATCCCTACGGCGCCTCGAAGCTCATGAGCGAGTGGATGCTGCGCGACCTCGCCGCCGCGAGCGGGCTGCGGCACGTGACGCTGCGCTACTTCAACGTCGCCGGCAGCGACCCCGGCGGCACCATGGGTCACTCGCACCCCGACGCGACGCTGCTGGTGAAGGTCGCGTGCCAGGCAGCCGTCGGCGCGCGCCCCGGCGTGTGCGTATTCGGCAGCGACTACCCGACCTCGGATGGCACGGGCGTGCGCGACTACATCCACGTCGAGGACCTCGCCGACGCCCACCTGCGGGCGGTCGATTACCTGCGCACCGGCGGCGCCTCGACCACGCTCAACTGCGGCTACGGCCACGGATACAGCGTCCGCGAGGTGCTGCGAATGGTCGAGCAGGTGCACGGCCAGGCGCTGCAGATCACCGAGGAACCGCGGCGCGAGGGCGATCCCCCGACACTCGTGGCACGCGCCGACCGCATCCGGCAACTGCTGGGCTGGCGTCCGCACCACGACGACCTCGAGACCATCGTCGCCACGCAGCTCGCGTGGGAACGGACGCTGCAGACCCGTCCCGAGCTTTGTCGGAACTGAGCTGCATCCAATGACCAAGACGGCCGAGAAATTTCGCCAGCGTCTCTTCGGTGGAGACGAGCACCCGTACGTTACGTTCGAGCGCGAGGTTCAACGCGTCCTGGCGCCTGGCGCCACACTGGTCGATGCAGGCTGCGGGCGAACGGCTCCGGTGCTGCGCAAATTCCGGGATCGGGCATCACGCTGCATTGGCATCGACCTGGAGGAGTTCCCGGAGCCAGTCCCGGGAATCCAACTGAGACGCGGAGACCTCGCTTGCACGGGTCTGCCGGCCTCCTCGGTCGACGTCATCATGGCTCGCAGCGTCATGGAGCACGTCACTGAGCCGGAACAGGTATACGCGGAGATGCGACGAGTCCTGCGACGCGGGGGGCATTTCGTATTCCTAACGGCCAACCTGTGGGACTACGCGTCGTTGATCGCCAAGGCGGTTCCCAATCGACTGCATCCGTGGATCGTCGCTCGAACAGAAGGACGAGCCGAGGCCGATGTCTTCCCCACGGCGTACAAGACGAACACCAGACGCGATGTCCTCCGGTTGGCAGGGCAATCCGGGCTGGAGGTCGTACGGTTCAGCTATCTCGGCCAGTATCCGGCCTACTTCATGTTCAACGGCGCGCTGTTCCTGGCGGCCAGCCTATACGAGAAAGCAATATCGCGCTTTGAATCACTGCATTTCCTGCGTGGCTGGATGCTGGTGACTCTACGCATTCCTCCGCATGAGATTGGTCGGTAGAGGCCCGCGTGCGAATCGGAGTCCATAGAGATGTCCCCGCCGCCGGCTGGGACGAGTATGTAGCCCGTCATCCACGCGCGCGTGCATATCACGCCTCCGTGTGGCCACGGACCGTCGCCGGACTGTTCGGCCTCGAGAGCTACTACCTTTCCGCGACCGACCAAACGGGTCGAATCTATGGCGTGCTGCCGCTCGTCCGGCAGCGAAGCGTCCTGTTCGGCGACCGACTCACCTCACTGCCCTATTTCAACTACGGCGGTGCGCTGGCGGACGACCTGCAGACCTGTGCCTCGCTGATGGACTGCGCCGAGTCCCTCGGCCGCGACCTCGGCGTCCGGCAGATCGAGTGCCGGGACGTCGATGCGCCGCCGGCGAACTGGCCGCTGCGTACGGACAAGGTGACGCTGGTACTGAAGCTGCCAGACACCATTGCGGCGCTGGACAAGCAGCTCGGCTCGAAGCTCCGCTCCCAGGTGAAGCGCGCGACCCGGGAGCAGCCCGAGGTGCGAATCGGCGGCGGCGAGCTGCTCGACGACTTCTACGCGCCGTTCTGCGAGGTCATGCGCGACCTCGGCACGCCGGTGTACCCAAGGCGGTTCTTCGAGGCCCTGCTCAACGCGGTGCCCGAGGCCTGCACGCTCGTCAGCGTGCGCGTGGCCGGCCAGCCGATGGGCGCGGCCTGGCTGGTGCAGCATCGCGACACCCTGGAGATCCCCTGGGCGGCGACCACCGCCGCGGGGAAGCCGAAGGCCGTGAACATGCTGATGTACCACGAGGTACTCAAGCTCGCCGTCGAGCGCGGGCTGGCGCGTTTCGATTTCGGCCGCTCGACGGTGGACAGCGGACCCTACCGCTTCAAGCGGCAATGGGGTGCTGAGCCGGTGCATCTGCACTGGGCCCAATGGACGTCGAGCGATCGAAGCGAGACCTCGAAGACGCCGAAGCCCCCGGGCGACGGGGGCCTCATGCAGCGCGCGACCGGGGCCTGGAGCCGGCTGCCCCTGGGGCTGGCTAACCGGCTAGGTCCGTTGATCAGCCCGAAGCTGCCCTGGTAATGCCGGACGCGCGGCCCTTGCGCCGCACGCCCATGCCGGTTCCGAGCAGCCCGAGGCCCAGCAGGCCGAGCGCCCCAGGCTCCGCAATCCGTACCACCGAGAAGCTGGCCGACCACGAAGCGGACGGCTCGCTGGTGCAGCGGCCAGCGCGGCCACGGCAAGACCCCTGTCCGGTCCAGATTCCGACGATGCCGCCCGGAACGTAGCCGTCACCCACGATCTCGCCCCGCAGCTTGACCCGCAGTGAGTCCTGGCAGGCCCCGCCGGTGCAGACCAGCGGACTGCGCATGACGTCCCGTACTCCCAGGATCGTGATCGTGAAGCCGTCCACCTCGAACTGGCCCGCCTGCAGGGGCGGATCGGCGAGGTCAATGGCCCGCGTCGGGTTCACCGGAGCCCCAACGAGGCCGGCGAAGGTGCCCGTGCCTACGGACGCCATCGCCGGGTTCGACGACTCGAGCAGCATGAGGCGCGACACGATCGCATCGCTGCCTGGCGCCAGGCATCCGCCGCAGTCGAAACCACCAATGACCGAGAAGGAACCGCTGATGTGACCAGCTGCCTTGGCGGCCGGCATCGCGAGCACGCTCAGCAGGAAACCCGCTGCGATAATTCGTCCGACCTGCTTGATTGACATTGATGCCACCCTTCGGCACAAGAGGCATTGAATATGTCAAAACAGTGCAAATTTCGGGCCAACCAAACCCTACGCCTCGATGATGTCTCCGATTGGTGCCTAATTGCCTGAAAAGGCTACTGTCAAAAACCGGCAGCGGCCAGCGACGGAAAAGACCGGCCGCCACCGATCCGGGTGTCCGCTTCAAAGTTGTAAAGATTGGCGACGCCGCGCGGCGACTCCCAGCAGGCCCAGCACCAGAAGGCCGAGCGAGGCCGGCTCCGGGACCGTGGCAGGCGACGACAGGCTCGCGGACCACGACGCGGACGGCGCAGCCGTGCAACGCGGTCCGCCGCTGTTCGTTCCGAGGCAGGAGCCCTGGCTGGTCCAGCGGAGAATGGCCGGCGTTTCGTCGAAGCCCGCGCGGGTTACCGTACCGACGAGGCTGAAGGTCAGGCTGTCCGAGCAGACCGTCCCCTCGCAGGTGAGCACGCGACGAACGATTTTGGTGGCGAACGCGGCGAAGAATTCCGTGCCATCGCCCGCAAACGTGTACACGGGCTGTATGCCTGGATAGCCGGGGGCCAACGGATCGAGCTGGATGGCCTGGGTCCCGACGGCCCCGCCGGAGCCGGCATAGTCGTCGAACCCGGCGCCCGCAACCGCAAGACCCTGCGCGATCTCGGTGAGTTGCGAGACGATGCTCGTCCCGGCGGCCGGGAAGTCCGTGCCGTAGAAGCCGATGATCGACACGGAACCCGTGATTGCTCCCGCCGCGCTTGCGGTTGTTGCGCCGAGCGCGAGGCCCGCGATCGTAAACACCGTGCCCAACGTTTTACTGATAGTCACTTGGTCTCTCCTCGATGCATGTCTGGATCTGTGGTTTCGAATCCGGTCACCGTTTCCGGTGCTCTGATCCAGACAATGCAATTGAGAGGCCACGAAGGCTCACCGATCGGGTGCTGGCCGGAATGCCACGAGAATCTGTGATGGGTCCGACAGAAAATACGGCGGCCCGGTGTGCCGCGAAGCCCGCCGGCATCGGTGAGGACTGCCGGCGCGTCACCCTGTAACGGTGCGCTGTAAAGAGGTTCGACGCGACTGGGAGATCCGGACCGAGCCACTTCCCGGATTTCACTACGCCCAAAAAGCAAAGTCCCCGCCTTTTCCGGCGGGGACTTTGCCCAGCAGCAGATCAGACGGACGAAGTGTCGGTCAGGCGGCCTTGCGGCGGCGGACGGCCACACCAACCAGGCCGAGACCGAGGAGCGCCAGGCCCGCAGGCTCGGGAATCCGCGCGGGCGACGACAGGCTGGCCGACCACGAAGCCGACGGCTGGCTTGCGCACACGAGGCCTTCCCCAGCCAGACAGGAGCCCTGGCCCGTCCAGCGCAGGACTGCGTCCGTGGGATCGAACCCGGCGCGCATGACCTGCCCGACGAGCTTGAACTCGAGGCTGTCCTGGCACACGCCGCCTCCGCAGGCGAGTGCCCGACGAACGATCTGGATGAGGTTGGCAGCGAAGAACTCGGTGCCGTCCGCAAAGGTGTAGACCGGCTGTACGCCCGGGAATCCCGGTGCCAACGGGTCGAGCAGGATGGTCTCCACCGGAGTGATCAGACCGCCCGAGCCGGCATAATCGCCAAAGCCGGCGCCCGAAGTGGCCGGGTCCAGCGACACGACCTCCATCAGCTCTGAGACGATCGACGTGTCTCCGGGCGCGAAGCACGCGCAGTCGAAGAACCCGGTCAAGGAAATGGAGCCCGTGACGGATCCAGCGGCCTGCGCCGTCCCGGCACCCACCGCGAGGCCCACGAGGGCGACGGCGGAAATTAGAGTTCTTTTGATGATCACTGTCCGTCTCCTGAACTGTCTGAACGTTACAAACCCTTTCAATCGCTGCCCAAGGACATAACCAAGAGCGCTCAGCCAAATACCAAGCAAGAATCACGCCAATCCTACGCAGGAGGCGAGCATCCACGAGCCAGGAATCGCAACTCCCTGTTCAATATAGAAAAAATCAATCGGGCTTGCGCAACATCTGTGGACTGTCTGGCGTATCGAGCCGTGCGGCATGGGTTCGCTGGACGAACCTGTAAGAAAGCCCGACACCCCCCAAAAAGAAAAAGTCCCCGCCCTTGCGGGCGGGGACTTCGCTAGCACTGAGAGCTAAGCCGAAACGGCTCGATCAGGCAGCCTTACGGCGACGGGCAGCGACGCCGAGCAGGCCGAGGCCGAGCAGCGCAAGCGACGCCGGCTCCGGGATGCGCGCCGGCGACGACAGGCTCGCTGACCAGGAGGCTGTCGGCTGCGTTTCGCAGACGCCGCCACCACCGGTGCACGAGCCCTGACCCGTCCAGCGCAGCACGGCCGGCGTGTCATCCATTCCGGCTCGGCTCACTGTGCCACCGAGGCGGAACTCGAGGCTGTCGCTGCAGGCCGAACCGGCACACGCCAGATCGAAGCGCATGATGTTGCGGACCGCTTTGGCCGTGAAAACCGTGCCATCGGCGAAGGTGTAGATCATCGTGTCGAGGAAATCCGGCACGGAAATATCGATATCGCCGATCGGAGTGACGAGGCCACCCGAGCCAGCGTAGTCGTCGAAGCCCGCGCCCGCGAGGCCCGGCTCCAGCGAAATGATCGTCGTCAGCTGCGACACGATCGAGGTGTCACCCGCAGAGAAGCACGCGCAGTCAAAAAAACCGTTGAGCGAAACCGACCCGCTGATCGAACCTGCGGCGCTGGCGGTACCGGCAGTCAGGCCAAGACCGGCCAGAGCTACCGCCGAGAAAAGAGTCTTCTTGAAATTCATTTTCCGTCTCCTGAAAACAAGCTACTTGAATTGAGCCGCAGCTTCCGACGCTCTCAGTGATGCCAAACGCTGCGTACGGGCTAGTACAAGCAAGTTGCATGCCAGTCCCGGTCCACACGGTACCGGAGGCTGCCCGAGCCACCCGACCAGGCTCACGTACATCGCTGTTTATTAAGCTTTTTTTCCGCTTCTCTGGAGCTGGAACCGACGCGACTCCGACATGCTGGGAAGCCGCCTCGCGGGCGGCCATCAAGGGGATGTGTAAGGTGGCGCAACACTTTTGCCCACCAGGTCACGGTCGATACGTGGCGAACAGAAAGAATATGCCTTTTTTTTCAATAACTTAGATGAGAAAATCGCGACTGTAATAAATCCCGACGGTCCCGGCTGCGGACGTCCGAAACCGCGGCTATGCTCCCGCCACCGCCCACTTCCGAGCGAACCGCGACCTTGCTCCCCAAATTCTCCTCCGACCTGCGGCCCCGGTCGCTGACGGGCCTGATGGCCCTGGCGTTTGCGGCCGTCGCGCTGCCCCTGTTGCTCGGCAGCGTGGTCGCGGCGGTTCAGATGCGCGATCTTGCCGCTGCCAGCGAGCGGCTGGTCCTGAACGGCGTGCTGGCCACGCGCCAGACCCAGGCCATCGTGCGACAGGTCGCGGCGATGGAACGGGCGGCTCGCCTCTACCAGATTCTCGGCCGGCAGCCCCTGCTGGACGCCGTCGAGCAGAACCGCCACGCGCTCGACACGACCCTGCTCGAACTGGTGAAGCTGCCCGGGGACCCGGGGCGCGAGCAGCTCATTGCCACGCTGCGGGACGCGGCCGGGGCCGCCGCCGCCGCGACCGCCTCGGCCGCACCCGGGGTCTCGGCCGGGACGCTGCGCCAGTTCACGGAGATGTCCCGGACCGCGGGCGAACTCTCTCGACTGGCTACTGACCAGACGCAGCGCGAGCTCGCCGAGCTGCGGGCCGAGACCGAGCGCGTACGGCGGCGGCTCTACTGGCAGGCGGGCGCCCTGCTGCCGGTGACGCTCGGGCTGATCCTGCTCTTCACGCGGCTGATCGGACGGCCACTCGGCGAAATCGACAGCGCGATCTCGAGCATCGGCCACGGTGAGCTCGCAGGCCCGATCACGGTCCGCGGGCCCTCCGACCTGCAGGCGCTGGGCCGGCAGCTCGAATGGCTACGGCAGCGGCTGCTCGAGATCGCCGACGAGCGCAACCGGTTCCTCAGGCACATGTCTCACGAACTCAAGACCCCGCTCGCGAACATCCGCGAGGGCTCCGAGCTGCTCATGGAGGGCGCGGTCGGCGGGCTCGCGCCGGAGCAGCGGGAAGTGGCAGGCATCCTGCGCGACAACAGCCTGCGGCTGCAGCGCCTGATCGAGAACCTGCTCTCCTACAGCGAGTGGCAGGCGCGACGCGGCAAGCTCGAGATCAGCGAGTTCCGCCTGCCGCCCCTGGTGCGATCGACGATCGACAGCCACCAGCTCGCGCTCGGCGCCAGGAACATCCACCTCGAACTCGAGGTCGCGGATCTCGCCCTGCGCGCAGACCGTGCCAAGCTTCGACTCGTCATCGACAACCTGCTCTCGAACGCCATCAAGTTCACGCCGGACGGTGGCACGATCACGCTGCGCGCCGCCGCGGAGGATGGCCGGCTGCGCCTCGACGTCGCGGACACGGGTCCGGGCATCGCTCCGGCGGATCGCGCGCATATCTTCGAGGCCTTCTACCAGGGCGCCACGCCGGCCGGCAGCCTGGTCCGGGGCACCGGCATCGGGCTGTCCGTCGTCCAGGAGTTCGTCCGGGCACAGGGCGGCAGCGTGGAGTTGGTCGAGGGCGAGTTCCCCGGCGCGCACTTCCGCATTCGCATGCCGATGGCCGTACCGGCCGACGGAGTAGAATCGGCGACCTCATGAGGCTCACGATCGCACTCATCGCCTGCGCGCTCAGCGGCTGCGCGACGCTGGCGCCAAGCGAGCCGGCGCCGGTGCCGGCGCCGCCGCCGCCGGCCGCGCCGGCCGCCACGAACCTGTCGCCCTATCTCGACCTGCTCGACGAGATCGCCACCGCCGATGCGCAGCGCGAGACGGCACTGCTCGGCGAGTTGCAGGCCCAGCTCGCGGAGGCTCCGACCGGCCGCGCGGCGCTGCGCTACGCCCTGGCACTCGGTGCCGCTGGCCACGCGGCCAGCGACCCGGTCGAGGCGCGGCGGCAGTTGCAGGGATTGCTTGCGGCGCCCGGCGATCTCGAGCCGGCCGAGCGGCAGCTCGCTGCGACGATGCTGCGCGAGTTCGACGCGCGCATAACGCTCTACGCGCAACTGGCCCGCCAGCGCGAGGAAGCCGAGGCACGGCTCGCTGTCGCCACCGAATCCCACTCGAGGGCCGTGCAGTCGGCCTCGGCCGAGACCTCGCGGCTACGGCGCGAGCTCGCGCAGGCCGAGCACAAGCTGCAGGCGATCACCGAGATGGAGCGCGAGCTGCTCGAGCAGATCGAAGCGCCCCCGCCCGAACAGCCCTGATGGTTCGCGCGACGCCGAAGCGTGCCGCCCGGATCCTGGTGGTGGACGACGATCCGGGCCTGCTGCGCCTGCTGAGCATCCGCCTGCGTTCCGAAAAGTACGAGGTCGAGCCTGCCGACAATGCCACGAAGGCGCTGTCGCTGATCGTGGGGTTCCGGCCCGACCTCGTGGTGACGGACCTGCGCATGGCGCAGATGGACGGGCTCGCTCTGCTCAAGGAACTCAAGCGCCGCTGGCCGAGCCTCAACGTGATCATGCTCACCGCGCACGGCACGATCCCGGATGCGGTGCGCGCCACGCAGTCCGGCGCATTCGCGTTCCTCACCAAGCCCGTGGAGAAGGAGCAACTGCTCGCCGAGGTGCGGCGCGCACTCAAGACCTCGGGCTTCGCCGCCACCACGGACGACTGGACCGCGGAGTTCGTGACCCGCAGCCCGCTGGTGGAGAACGTGCTCGCCAGCGCGCGCCTGGCGGCCACGAGCGACGCGCCGGTCCTGATCATGGGCGAGCCAGGCACCGGGCGTGAGCCGCTGGCGAGGGCGATCCACCGACGCAGCGCCCGGCGCGACGCTCCGCTCGTGGATCTCGACTGCTCGGACCTCGAAGCAGGCACGGACGGCCAACGGCGTCTCGCGGAGGCGATCGACCAGGCGACTGGCGGCACCCTGCTGCTGCACGAGGTGACGGAACTGCCCGGACCGTTGCAGACCGAACTGATGGCTGCGCTCGAACGGCTGGCGGCCCCGCCGCGGCTCGTCGCGACGAGCGACACCCTGCACGAGTCGCCGTCTGCGGGCGCAAGACTCTCGCCGGCATTGCACGACCGGCTGGCCGGCGCGCAGCTGCAGATGCCGCCGCTCTCGAAGCGCCGGGAGGACATCCCGCTGCTCGCGGCCGAGGCGCTCGAGGAGGTTGCCCGGGAGTCCGCGCAGGAGCCGAAGACCTGCGCGCCGGAGGCAATCGAGTTCCTCGCCGCCGCCGAATGGCCGGGCAACCTGCGCCAGCTGAGGGCGGTGCTGCGCGAGGCCTCGGTGCTGGCCCCCGGCCCGGTGGTCACCGCCGAGCTCGTGCAGCAGGCGATGGGCGCCACCACGCAGGTGCCGTCCTTCGACGAGGCCCGCGACGAGTTCACCCGCAATTACCTCGTGCAACTGCTGAAGGTGACGCGCGGCAACGTGAGCCAGGCCGCGCGGCTGGCCCGGCGCAATCGCACGGATTTCTACAAGCTCCTGACGCGCTACGAGATGCTGCCGGAGGAGTTCAAGTGAGCGCGGCCCGCGAGAGAGCGTTCACAGTTCCGCGAGGCCGACCGCAGGCTCGCGAAATCCGCGGCTGCTAGAATCGCGCGGAACACGGCCCGACCCCGGAGCGGCGACGACACCCCATGACGACCAGACTCGATGCGCTCATCGCGCTCGCGGCCGACCGTGCCGGAGACCGGACGGCGCTGCTGCAGGACTCGGCCACGCTCAGCTACGCGGAGCTCGACCAGCTCGTGTCGCGGGTCGCCGCCGGGCTGCTGTCGCTCGGGCTCGAGAAGCAGGCGCGCGTCGGCGTGTACCTGCCGAAGCGCTTCGAGACCGTCGCGGCGTTCTTCGGCATCGCGCGCGCGGGTCTCGTGTTCGTGCCCGTCAACCCGCTCCTCAAGGCCCAGCAGGTCACGCACATCCTGCGCGACTGCAACGTGCAGTGCACTCGTGACGCTGCCCGACCGGGCCCGCGACCTGGCGACGGCGCTGGAGGACTGCCCGGATCTCGAGACGCTGGTGCTCGTGGGCGACGGCGCGTCGACCGGCGTACGGCAGCGAACGGTCACCTGGGCGCAACTGACGGCGAACGACGGCCGGCACACGCCGCATCGCGTGATCGACATCGACATGGCGTCGATCTTCTACACCTCGGGCAGCACCGGGAAGCCGAAGGGCGTGGTGCTGTCGCACCGGAACATGCTCGCCGGCGCCGAGAGCGTCTCGACCTACCTCGAGAACACCGCCGACGACCGGCTGCTCGCGGTGCTGCCGTTCAGCTTCGACTACGGCTTCAGCCAGCTCACGACCGCGTTCCGCGTCGGCGCGAGCGTGGTGCTGATGGACTACCTCTTCGCACGCGACGTGCCGAAGGCGCTCGAGCGGCATCGCGTCACCGGGCTCGCCGCGGTTCCGCCGCTGTGGATCCAGCTCGACCGAGGTGCCGTGGCCCGCCGGCGTCACCGAGCACCTGCGCTACATCACGAACTCCGGCGGCCGCATGCCGCGCGCGACGCTCGAGCGGCTGCGCGAGCTGCTGCCGAAGACCCGGCCTTTCCTGATGTACGGGCTCACCGAGGCCTTTCGCGGCACCTACCTGCCTCCCGAGCAGGTCGACCTGCGGCCGGACTCGATGGGCAAGGCGATCCCGAATGCCGACATCCTCGTGGTCCGGCCCGACGGCTCGGCGTGTGATGCGGACGAGCCCGGCGAGCTGGTGCAGCGCGGGGCGCTGGTGGCCCTGGGCTACTGGAACGACCCGGCGAAGACGGCCGAGCGCTTCAAGCCCCTGCCCGGCCAGCGTGCCGAGCTGCCGATCGCCGAGATGGCGGTGTGGTCGGGCGACACCGTGCGGCGCGACGCGGAGGGCTACCTGTACTTCGTGGGCCGCCGCGACGAGATGATCAAGACCTCGGGCTACCGCGTGAGCCCGACGGAGGTCGAGGAGATCGCCTACGCCTCGGGCCTCGTGGGCGACGCGGTGGCGGTCGGCCGCCCCGCACCCGGTGCTCGGCGAGGCCATCGTGCTCGTGTGCTCGGCACCGGCCTCCGGGACGGCGGGCGACGAGCTCGCTGCCGCCCTGCTCGCCCACTGCAAGGCGCAGATGCCGGGCTTCATGGTGCCGCAGCGCATCGAGTGGCTCGAGGCGCTGCCGCGCAATCCCAACGGCAAGTTCGACCGGCCTGCGCTGGCCGCCCGCTGCAAGACCGCGTTCGAGGCCAGCCGATGACCGTCGAGTTCCCGCAGCACGTACCGAGCCCGTACTACGAGGTGGACGGCGATTGCCTGCTGGTCGGTGGGCGCCGGCTCACCGAGCTGGTCGCCGAGATCGGCCACACGCCGTTCTATGTGTACGACCGCGCGGTCATGGACCGCCGGGTGCAGGAACTGCGGGCCGCGTTACCCGCGGGCCTCAAGCTGCACTACGCGATCAAGGCCAACCCGATGCCCGCCGTCGTCGAGCACCTCGCTCGGCAGGTGGACGGACTCGACGTCGCCTCGGGCCGCGAGCTCGAGGTCGCGCTCACCACCGGCACGCCACGCCACGAGATCAGCTTCGCCGGGCCCGGCAAGACCGACAGCGAACTCGAGGCGGCCGCGCGAGCCGGCATCGTCGTGAACCTCGAATCCGAGGGCGAGATGCGCCGACTGGCGCGCATCGGCACGCGCCTCGGCCTGCGGCCCGCGGTCGCCATGCGCGTCAACCCGGACTTCGAGCTCAAGACCAGCGGCATGAAGATGAGCGGCGGTCCGAAGCAGTTCGGCATCGATGCCGAGCTGGTGCCCGCGGTGCTCGCCGAACTCCACGCCCTGCCGCTCGAGTTCGTCGGGCTTCCACATCTACAGCGGCTCGCAGAACCTGCGCGTCGAGGCGCTCATCGAGGCGCAGGACAAGACCGTGGAGCTTGCGCTGCGACTCGCCGGCCATGCGCCGGGCCCCGTGCGCATGCTCAACCTCGGCGGCGGTTTCGGCATCCCCTATTTTCCGGGCGAGCAGCGGCTCGACCTCGGCGCCGCTCGGCGAGAACCTCGCCCGGGCTGTCGCACGGATCCGCGAGGCGCTGCCGGAGGCGCAGCCCGTGATCGAGCTCGGGCGATACCTCGTCGGCGAGGCGGGTGTTGTACGTCTGCGAGGTGATCGACCGGAAGGTCTCGCGCGGCCACGTGTTCCTCGTCTGCAACGGCGGGCTGCATCACCACCTCGCCGCGTCGGGGAACTTCGGGCAGGTGATCCGCAAGAACTACCCGGCGCTGATCGGCAACAAGGTGCGCGGGACCGAGCGCGAGGTCGCCTCGGCGGTCGGGCCGCTGTGCACGCCGCTCGACCTGCTGGCCGACCGGATGGAGATGGCGCAGGCGGAGCCCGGCGACCTCGTGGTCATGTTCCAGAGCGGGGCATACGGGTTCACGGCGAGTCCGCTGGGGTTCCTGAGTCATCCGGCGGCCGTCGAAGATCCTGGTCTGATGCCGCCGCGCCGGGCAGCGGTCGGATCATTCAACATAAGGGCGCTGTGGCCGCTCCTCGCACTGCGAATCTTTGACCGACTCACGAATTGAGGTATTCACGTCCTCGCGACGCAATCCGCGACGTCTCCGCAGGGAGCCAGGTTCATGCACGTCCGCGCTTCATCGTCACGCTCACGTATTCGGGCCTGGCCTCGCTGCTCGCGTCTGCCTGTCGCATGCCGCAATCACGATCAACGGCACGACCGGCAACGACGTCATCGACGTCAGCAGTTCCTGCGAAGCGCACACCTATCTTCGCGAAGAGGCGGCGCGGACGATCTCTAGGCAGCTCGGCGGCCGACACCATCGACGGCGGCAGCGGCAACGACACGATCTTACGGTAACGACGGCGACGACGTGATCATCGGCGGCACAGGTAACGACGTGATCTACGGCGGGACCGGCAGACGACGAGTTCCGTCTACGGGAACCTCGCTTCTACTACGACGAGATCCACGGCGGCACGGCATCGACTCCATCGTCGGGTCCGATGGCAACGACGTCATTGGGCTGCGGGTCCAGCCCGTGTCCATCGAGCTGATCGACGGCCGCGGCGGTTACGACATCATCCGCCTGCCCGACAGCGGCAGCCGCTCCCTCAATCTTCGTCCGTCACGGTCCGTCGCATCGAACTGATCCAGGGCGGCGACCGGGAACGACACCATCGTCGGATCGGCAGGCGACGACGTCATCCGTGGCGGCACGCGGCAACGACGTCATCAATGGCGGGCCCGGGCCGGGACACCGCCATGTACCTCGGCGAGAGCGAGAATTACGAGATCACCTGGGGCGCGCCGACGGTCGTCGCGCCCTGTCGGCAGCGATGGCACCGACCAGTTGACGAGCGTCGAGGTGGTGGCGTTCGTCGGACGGCCACTTCGAGGACGGGACCTTCGTCCCGAAGTATCCCGACAACCACGCGCCGGTCGCCGCGCCCGACACGGCGATCGTCCCCGAGGACAGCAGGTCGAGATCAGTCTGCTCGCCAACGACGACGACCCGGACGGCGACCCGATCAGGATCGTCGCGGTCGGCGCCGCGATCCCACGGCACCGTGACGTCCTTGCAGGCTGGCGGCATCTGCTTACACGCCACGCACCGACTTCCACGGCGCGGACTCGTTCACCTATCGCATCGCCGACGACAAGTTACGGCAAGAGCCTACGGCACGGTGACGGTCACCGTCACCCCGCTGCCCGACCCGCCGATTGCACGAGCCGACCTGGTATCGGCCGTGGCTGACCGGCCTACGCGATCCGTCCGCTCGACAACGACACGGACCCCGACGGCGACGCGATCTCGCTGCAGGGCGTTGGCAAGCCGCTGCACGGGATCGGCTGTTGGACCGGATGGCACCGTGCGTCTACGCGGCGCCCGCGGGTTCTCCGGCAAGGACCTGTTCACTTACACCATCGTCGACTGCGACCGGCCTGACGGCCGCCGGCACCGTCGACGGTGGATGTAATCGGATCCGACAGCTTCGGCGACGTGATGGGCGTACTTGCCGCGGCACCCGGAGGGCTCCTGGGTCAAGCTCAACAAGAACCTATTCAGTCGGTATGGACGCCGAAGGACCAGCGTCCTTGCACCGGCTACAACCAGCCGTCCAAGGTCATCACCGCCTGGGGCTCGATGGCCTTCGACTCCAATCGCGGCGACCTCATCTTCTGGGGCGGCGGCCACGAGAACTATTGCGGCAACGAGGTCTACCGCTTCCGGCTCTCCACCCTGAAGTGGGAGCGCGCGTCGCTGCCGAGCGCGATCTATTCGCCGCTCGGCGACAAGCAGTTCGCTGCCGTAGACGGAGCCTTGCGTGCACCCACGTCGTCGCACACATACGACAACCAGGAGTTCCTGCCGCAGCTCGACCGGTTCATCACGTTCGGCGGCGCGAAGTACAACATCAAGGCGAAGTTCGTGCTGGAGGACGGCGTCACCGCGACGGGGCCATACCTCTGGGATCCGAGCCGCGCCAATCCGCAGCTCGTCGGCGGAACGACCGGGTCGCACGTCAGCCCGTCGGCCTACCCTGACGTGTTCGGCGGCGAGATGTGGGACAACCGCAACACCATCACCGTGCGGGGCACCCGCCCGATCCGTCCCGACAAGAACTTCGTCAACGGCACGAGCGCCTACGCTCGCACATGGGCAAGGACGCCGTCTACGTGACGGTGCATCCCGATCACTCCGGCAAGCTGTTCCGCTACATCATCCACGATGTCGCGGATCCCGACAAGGACACCTGGGAACTGGTGGGCGTCAAGCACGCCGCCTACACCGGCAAGGGCGCCGGTGCCTTCGACGCCTCGCGCAACATTTATGTTCGGACGATCGGCCGGAAACACTGCCAAGGGATTCCTGGCATGGAACCTGAACAAGGCCGGGCCGACCAACACGAGCGTCCGGATCAGCGCTGCGGAGCTGTCCGCCGAGTTCCCGACGGACGGCCTGCAGTCCTGCGGCATGGACTACGACGGGGTGCGCCGAGCCTTCGCAATCTGGTGCACCGGGCGCGACGTCTGGTACCTCACGCCGCCCGCGGTCTTCGGCGACCGGCTGGACGCTGCTCGCGCAGCCGTTCCGACCCAGCCTTAGTGGCGCCGCCGGCGCGCGAACTGCTCGAATTTCCCCGGTGTGCTCGGCAAGTGGAAGTACGCCCGACGATTTGACGTCTTCCTCGGCGTGTTCGAAGGCGACACGGGCAACGTCTACGCCTACAAGCCGGTGGGGTGGCAACCCGAATAGCAAGCGGGAAGACAGGCAAGCGGAACCACTTCGCATAAGCGACCGGGTCGCTGTGCTAGTGTTGCGCTGTGTCCCCAACCGAGTCCGCTCTGAAATGAACACCGCTTGCCGGGCCGCCCCTCGCGGGGCGTCGGTCGGTGCGTCCCGAAACCGACCTGACCCGAATGGACCAGCTCCCCGACACGTGCGCTCCGGCGGCCCGGTTGCCCGCACGCGGCATCAAGGAGCAGATGGCCCGCGGCATCGCGTGGATGACGGCGGCGCGCATGGGCGTGCGCTTCCTCGGCACTGCTCAGCACGATGATCCTCGCGCGACTGCTGACGCCGACCGACTTCGGACTGATCGCGCTGGCCATGTCGGTGGTCAAGCTCGTCGAGACACTGAGCGAGTTCGGCTTCGAGACGCCGCTCATCCACAAGCGCGACGCCACCCGCGACGACTTCGACACGGCATGGACGCTCAACATCATGCTCGCCAGCGTCATCTGCACCCTGATCGCCGTCGCGCCCCGTTCGCTGCCGCGCTTCTACTCCGAACCGCGCATCGAGGCCATCCTGTACTTCGTCGCAGCGGGACACTTCTTCCTGGCATTCCAGAACATCGGCACGGTGCAGTTCCGCCGGCAACTCAACTTCAAGCGCGACTTTGCACTGCAGGTCGCGCAGAAGGTCGCGATGCTCGCGGTGACCATTCCGCTCGCCTTCTCGCTGCGTTCGTACTGGGCGCTGGTGGCGGGCATGGTCGCCGGCAACGTCGCCGCGGTCGTCGTCAGCTACGGTTTCCTGCCGTACCGCCCGCGCTTCTGCCTGCGCTCGTGGCGCGAGCTGTTCGGGTTCTCGAAGTGGCTTCAGGTCAACAGCATGCTGCGCTACGTCCGGGACAGGGGCTTACGTACTGGTCATGGGCCGCATACTCGACGCGAGTAGCCGTGGCGTCTTCTCGGTCGCACAGGAGATTGCCTCCACGCCGCCCAACACGCTGGTCGCGCCGCTGAACCGGGCCGTGCTTCCGGGCTACTCGCGCATGGCGCACGACCCGGCACAACTTCGCGATGGCTACAAGTCCATGCTCGGACTTGTGGCCCTGGTGGCCGTCCCGGCGTCGGTCGGCGTGGCTGCGCTGGCTGCGTCTGATCGTCCCGGTAGCGCTCGGCTCGCAGTGGCAAGCCGCGATTCCGCTGGTGGGCCTACTCGCGCTGGCGGGCGCGACACGCAGCCTGACCGCCTCGACCATCTCGGTGCACTACGCCACGGGGCAGCCGCGACAGCAGACACTTACGACCGGCATACAGGCATTCACTCTCCTGCCGGCCGTGGCGGCCGGCGTCACGTATTTCGGCTGCACAGGGCGCAGCGTGGGCCTACCTGCTGCATTCGCTGCTCGTGTACATGCCGGCTTGTTACTGGATCCTGTTCCGCTCCACGCCCATCCGCTTCTCGGACACCGCCGAACCGCTTTGGCGCCCGCTGTGCGCTGGTGCAGCGATGTGGGTCGTGCTCAGACCACTGGCCGATGCCTGGGCCGTGTCCGGCAGCCTGGCGGCGCTGCCGACGACTCTTGGCGCTGGTATTGCTGGGCATCGCCATGTTCACCGGCGCAGTCGCTGTCCTTTGGTGGTTCGCCGGGAGGCCGGAAGGTGCCGAAACAGCCCTGCTTCGACGGGTAGGACCACGACTGCGGCGGCTCACGTCGCGGGGCAGGCAGTGACACGTACCATCGACCTCGTCCTGCATTTGGCGCGCGCTTGCGGACTGTTTGCTGCCGCGCGCGCCTTGACAGCAAATCGACTCAGGATTCTCGCCTACCACGGAGTCGCACGCGACGATGAGTACGAATTCCAGCCCATGCTGTTCATGCGCGCAGCAACCTTCTCGGAGCGACTCGACCACCTGATGCGGGCCGGATATCCAGTGCTCCCGCTTACGAGGCGCTGGACCGACTGCAGCAAGGGGCCCTTCCGCCGGCGGCGGTCGTGATCACAATAGACGATGGCTGGTACGGCACCCTGCGCGAGATGGCGCCGGCCCTCGCCAGCCGCGGGCTGCCCGCAACCCTTTACCTAGCGACTTACCACGTCGAGAAACAGACGCAGGTATTCAACGTCGCAGCGACGTACGCCTTGTGGCGTGCGCGGCGAGCGACGCTGGACCTCGCCGCCGTGGATTCAGGCCTCGAGGGGCGCTTCGATCTCTCGAACGCCGCCGTACGATCGTTGGCACTAGAGAGGCTGCGGAACCGTGCCGACCGGCTCAATTCCGCCGGCGAACGCCAGGTATTGCTCGAACGCCTCTTCCGCGCGCTGGACTTGGACTTCGAGCACGTGCGGAGGCAACGAATGTTCGGATTCATGTCGCCGGATGAGGCCGCTACCCTTCCCTCGAAGGGAATCGATTTGCAACTTCATACGCACCGCCACCGATTTCCAGGTCGGGCCCCGGAGGCGCTTGCCGAGGAGATTCGCGCCAATCGAGCCGCGCTCGCTCGAATTGCGCCAGGCCCGTTCAGGCACCTCTGCTATCCGAGCGGCGAATACGATCGAGGGGCGTTCCCGCAGCTATCCGGTTCTCGGTATCGTCTCGGCCACGACCACACTGCCCGGCATGAACGATGCCCAGACCCCTCCTTCGAACTGCGCCGCTTCCTCGACTCAGAGGCCTGCTCCGCGATTCGGTTCGAGGCCGAGGTATCGGGTTTCCTCGAACTGCTGCGCGGAGGGCTCGGTCGAAAGCGACACAGGAGGTAACATCCACTTGGCCATTCCCATAGAGAAGCCCCGCAGCATCGAACAACGGGGAGCGATCTCGCCTTGGCTCGCGTTGTCGGGGCTCCTCACGCTGGTCACGATGCCGGCTGCGGCACTGGACGACGCGGAACGGGACTGGCAAACGCGCAGCCAGGCGCCCGGAGTCTTCTACGCCGACAATTTCGCCGGCCTCGAGGACGACGAGGCCCTGCGAGAGCGCAGCTTCCTGAGACACCGACGCAACCCGACGCGCCTGTTCCTCGAGACTCGCAATACGCTGAGCGGCGGCGGGGCGGTACGCATCGAGGTGAACCCAGAGGACGGCGAGGGCACGGCGACCTACGCACACTCCTTCGACGGCATCGGTGCGCGGACCAAGACGACCCGGAAGAAGGAACTCTACTACCAGTTCTCGATCTACATGCCCAAGTACATCCTCGATCACCGTTTCAAGACCGTGAACGACAAGGGCGACGTCGGGCACAAGTGGGCGATCCTGCAGGAGCCGGACCAGAGCTTCGGCAAGGGCGAGATCGTCGTGAAGAGCACGCGCTTCTCGCACGTAGTCAGCGCCTACACCGTCGGCCCCAAGGGCACCCACGGATTCGGCCGCAAGTGGCCGTCGAAGTCGGGGAACCCATGCAGCAAGTCCCCGGACTACCAGTGGCAGGCGACCGTGGACGGGGACCGCAAACCGAGGGCGGCCAGACCGACGCCACGAACTGCGATCTCTTCCGGCGGCGCTACGGCATGTTCTACTCGTACTACAAGCGCAACCCGGTGCGCTACGGCGAGGGAACGGTGGGCGAACAGGGCTATCCGGAGCCCGAGAGCTCCCGCCACGGCATCGTGTGGATCCCGGATGCCTGGAACGTGATCGAGATCTACGTCAACGAACCGGCCCAGACGGTAAAAATGTGGCACGCGAGGCGCGGCGATCCGCCGCGTCTCGTCGTCAACGAGGTGGGCACCGCAAACCTTGGCCGCCGCGAGGGTAATTACACGGGCGCGCAGTTCCTCCCACGCCTCGAGGAGCGCGCGCCGGATCCGACCCGCGAGGTCACGTACGCCATTTATGACGAACTCATTGCAAGCTCCGAGCCGATCCCCTTTCCAGGCGGTCACCGGATCGACTCCCCCACGGTGCGACCGGCCGAGCGCCGTTGACGGCATGATGCACATGGACGCTGTCCACACTTTCACAGTCGCCCTGACCGTGCTCGTCGCGATCGTGGGGCTGCTCGTCGCGACGTGCCAGGCAATGCGGCCGGCCGGCCGGCACCGGCATGGGTGAAGGACATCGCCCCGGGTACCTGGGCGGCCGTCAGCCTGAACACCTTGCGGGACGTGGACCCGGCCCGCGACCCGGAGGTCAACCCGAACTATCCCGGCGCGCCGCGGTGGCGGGACAACCAGGGCGCACTCCTGGGCGCCTGGAACGGCGGCGCGTTCGCCTCGGGCTACGGCAAGAGCGGCGCGCTGATCGTCGCGGGCGGCGGCCACGCGGACTACTACGGCAACGAGGTGTACGCCTTCGACCTCGCCTCGCGTCGCTGGCAGCGCCTCACCAATCCGTACGCCTCGCCGTCCTTCCCGGTCGAGGACGGCATCTGGCCCGACGGCACGCCGAGCGTCTCACACACCTACGACCAGGTGGACTACCACCCCGGCACCAACTCGTTCGTGATGATGAAGACCCAGCACGACAACACCGGCGGCAGGAGCAGACCGGTCGTCGCCATGTTCTCGCTGGACGGACTCAGAGCCCCGGACGTCAACGCAAACCGCGACTGGAACAAGCGCAATTGGCGGCTGTCGCCACGCAATCCAGAGAATTACACCAATTCTGGTGGTTGGTCTGCGTACGATCCGAAGCGGGATCTGTTCTGGGCGAACGGTGGGGCCGGCACCCGCAGCTTCGTGAGCTTTGACCCGAAGCCGAAGGCGGAAGGCGACCGCTACGGCCGCTTCGAGAACTATCCGCAGCGCGCTGCCGTGACGGATGCCGTCGCCGCATACGACCCAGTGAACGACATCATCGTCTACACGACGTTCCGTAATTCGCCTGAAGTGCGGGCGGTGGACTTGTCCCAGCCAGGCACAGGTTCGAGCGGTAACGTGCAACTGACTCAGGCGGGCAAACCCCCGGAGCGCGTTTCCGCCCACGGCTGGGAATGGTCGCCGACCCGGCGAGCATTCATCTACTATCGGCGCGGGGCGGGGGTGTTCGAACTGAAGCAACAAGGTTCGGACTGGCGAACAGCTTCGTGGACTTGGTCGGAGCTGACGTCTCCCGAGAAAGTGCTGGCACCGGAGGGCGAAAGCAGCAACGGTGTTTACAGCAAGTTTCGCATCGCCAGCTTCGACGACGCCGAGATCGGTATCGTCGTTACGCAAGTTGACGGACCAGTCTATGCGTTCAGGATGCCGGGCGGGGCCGGGCGCGCGGGACCAAAGTCGCCGGCCGCATTGAAAGCCGATTGAATTCGGGGAGGAGGCGAAACGATGAAGTACAGGTCGCAGGCGGGTGAAATGGCCCGGGGCGTCATGATCGCAGCGGTGATGTCGGGCGTCCTGCTGCCCGTCGCCGCCCTTGCCTACAATTTCAAGCCCACACCCAGCGAGTGGGCCATGTGGCCCGATTACTGCAAGGCCCGCTACGTGCAGACGTCCGTCGGAAGCAAGTCTCCGTACCACGGCACCGTGCCGGCCGCGACCACCCAGACCGCGCAGAAGCGGCTCGGCAACCAGGCGTTCACCCACGTGCACCATTACTGCGCCAGCCTGGTCTACTCGCAGCGCGCCGGCCTGGCGCGCTCCGGCCAGGAACGCAAGCACCTGTTGCGACAGGCGGAAGGCGACTGCAACTACACGCTGAAGCGCACGCCACCCACGAGCGCGATCTACCGCGAAATTGCGAAACAATGCCAGACGGCCGCCGCGGTGCGGTCCGCGGCCCGCTAGCGCGCCCGGCTGCCTCGAGCGTCACGGGTCGCCAGATGCAGAAGCGGCTCCTGCTGATCGCCTTCCACTTCCCGCCACTGCAGGGCAGCACCGGCGTGCATCGATCGCTCGCGTTTGCGCGTTATCTCGGGCGACACGGCTGGGACGTCACCGTACTCACGGTGACGCCGGGGCGCTACCCGCGCCAGTCCGTCGACAACAACGAGCTGATCCCCGAGGGGATCCGAGTCGTACGAGCACGCGGCTTCGATGCCCAGCGGCACCTTTCGGTGTTCGGCCGCTATCCCCGCGCCCTCGCGACGCCCGACCGATGGAGTTCGTGGATCTACTCGGGTGTTCAGGCGGGCCGACGGCTGCTCCGCGAGTGGTCTCCGCATGTGATCTTCTCGACCTTTCCGATCGCGTCGGCGCACGAGATCGCGTGGCGCCTGAGCCGCGACAGCGGCCTGCCCTGGGTGGCGGATTTCCGCGACCCGATGGGACAGGACGCCTATCCCGCCGACGAGCGCATCCGCGAGGCCTACTGGGCGCTGGAGCGTCGTGTGGTCGAGCATGCGCGGCGGTGACCGTGACCACCGAGGGACCGCGGGGCTGTACCGGGACCGGTACCCGGAGTTCCCTTCCGAGCGTGTCCGAGTCATTCCGAACGGCTTCGACGAGGCGGCTTTTCCCGCCGCTGCCGAACCGCGTCACGCGCCGTCCGCAGGCGGGCCCTGCGTGTTCCTGCACAGCGGCAACCTCTACCCCGTACGAGCGCAATCCGGAGTACTTCTTCCAGGCCGTCGCCGAGCTGCGCGCCGAGGGCGCATCACGCCCGAAACGGTCCGCTTCGACCTGCGCGGCGGCGGCTATGCGGATCGTTACCAGCCGCAGCTCGAGCGGCTCGGCATCGGCGAACTGGTTCGGCTGCTGCCCGGCCTGCCCTACCGCGACGCGCTCGCGGAGATGCGCGCCGCGGACGTACTGATGCTGTTCCAGGCCGCCAACTGCAACCGCCAGATCCCGGCCAAGCTCTATGAGTACCTCTACGTCGGACGGCCGGTGGTCGGCTTCACGGACCCCGCCGGCGACACCGGCCGGCTGCTGACCGAGCTCGGCATCGAGGCCGTTGCACCGCTGGACGACGTAGCCGCCATCAAGGCGTGATCGTCGCGCGATACGCGCAAGCGCCGGCACGGCGCTGCGTGCCGACGCGCGAGGCGGTGATGCGCTTCTCCCGGGCCGGCACGACCGAGCGCCTGGCCGCCCTGCTCGACGAAATCACTAGCGGCGGCTGCGCCACGGACGCCAGGGAGCTGCGACGCCGTGATTCCGGAACCGATCGCCTTCGTGTTCGGTCCGGCCCGTGGCGGCACGACCTTCGTCAACAACCTGCTGGCGGAGTGGTTCGACTACACCATGGGTCCGGAAGGCACGTTCGTCGTGCCCCTTTATCGCGAGCTGCGCACCTATGGCGACCTCGACAGTCGACGCGAACCTCGATCGCCTGCTCGCCGACATCGCCGCGGCGGAGATGTTCGAGATCATGCGCTCGAAGTGGCCGGTACAGCACCGCGTGGACATCACGCCGCCCTGATGCGTGCCCACCTCTCGGAGCGCAGCTACGCCGGCGCGGTCCACGCCGCGCTGAGTGCGCTGCGGGAGGCGCGCGGCCGCGTCCGACTCGGCGTCAAGAGCCCCGACTACTGGATGGAACTCGACGACGCTCGAGGCCGTCTTCGGCCATCAGGCGCGGTACCTGTTCGTGCTGCGCGACGGCCGCGATGTGGCACTCTCGAACTTCCAGGTGAGCTGGGGTCAGCGCAATGCACACGCCAGCGCGAGGCGCTGGGTGCGGATGCTCGATGCAGTGGAGCGTTCGCGTGCCGAATCGATCCCGAGCGCCTGCTGACGCTGCGCTACGAAGACATCCTCCGGGAGCCCGAGCCCGCGATCGTGGCGCTCGAGCGCTTCCTAGAGGCGCCGATCGAGGCCGAGAGACGGGCGCGGCTGCTGGCGACCATGGCCGCGAACCCGAGCCGCGACAACTATGACAAATGGAAGCAGCATATAGGCGCGACGAGCTGCGGGCCTTCGAGAGCGTGGCGGCGCGCGAACTTGGCGCACCGGTTACGAGGTGGTCGATCCCGAGGCGAGCATCTCGATGCTCGAGATGGCACGATTCTCGGCCGGCGAGACGGTACGCAAGGTCGTAGCGACGGTCCGCAAGGACCTCCTAGGTCGACGCTGACGATGACGTCGTGCTCCTTGCCCTCCGCGGTGCGCGCCTACCGCCGAACAAGCCGCGCCCTGAGCGGCGCGGGGTCCGGTGTCCCGCAAACGGGAACAGCGGTCGATAGGCCTACTGTCCGTCGGGTGGCGTGCCAAGTAGCGGAGCCATGAAAGCCGGTCACGGTCACAGTCGAACCAGATGCGCCGGTTCTGGTTGCCAACCGGCGGCAGATCCAGCCCCGCGACGTGGCAATACTCGAACCACGGCAGGTCGAAACCGTTGCCGATGCACACGTCCACGCAGTATTCGGTGCGGCCCACGTTGGGCTCGATCATCCACAGCCGGCCGTCGGCGCCGCGCTTGAACTCGACCGCCACCGGGCCCGACAGCTCGCGGTCGCGCAGGAACTCGATCGTGGCCTCGCGCACGGCGGGGTCGGGCCACGGCTCCATGGTGGTCGCTTGTCCCAAGCCGTCGGGCCCCGCATAGGCCTTGCGGCCCTCGAAGCTCGCCAGCACCCGGCCGCGATCGAGATACGCCACGCCAAAGCGCAGGGTCTCCACCGTGCCCTCGATCCACTGCTGCGCCACGAACGGCAGGCTGCGCGAATACTCGCGCACGAGCCGCTCGAGCTCGACTTCCGAGCGGACGACCTGCGCCTTGAACGACCCAGCGGCCAGGCGGGCTTCACCATGGCCGGCATCGGCACGGTCGCCATCACCGCCTCGACATCCTTCGGTCCGGACAGCGTCGCCGTGGCCGGGAACAGCACTTCCGCGGCCCCGGCAAGCCTCGGGGCAGGTGCTGCTTGTTGAGCAGCCGAAGGATCTCGGGCCCGGTGTCCTGCCAGCTCCAGCGGTAGCGGGTCGCGAGCGCCGCCACGTTTCCGGCCACCTCTCGCACGATGTTGTCGTTGGTGAGGAAGAGGACCGGACGGGACGACCAACCACGCTCCTCCGCCACCTGCACCAGGGTCGCAGCGAGTCCCCGGCCGTTGATCGGCCCCCGCTGCAGGATTTGCGCGAGGCGCGTCTGCACGCCGGGATTGCGGCCGTTCGGCTCGATCGCCAGCACCTCGAGGCCACGCCGGGCCAGCGCGCGGGCCACGGCGAGGCCGCGCGGACCGAGCCCCACCACGACGGCCCGGCGGGGCGCCCATCGCCCCGCCCCCGCGGTTCTCCATCATCCGAACCACCGGGCGGGCCGCAGGCCCTCGACCCCTGGGTCGCCCACCGGCCGCGGCTCAACGACGGTGTACAGCATGGAGTGCGCGACGCTCAACGCCGTCAGCAGCGCGATGGCCCAGATCTGCACCTCGGCCTTGAGGTAGTCCACGGCCGAGCCCGCCGACGGCAGCCACCGCCAGCATGGCGGCGACGGCCGCCACCTGCCCGGCAGCCGCGTGGCCTCGGGACGGTGACGGAGATCGCGCATGCGCCAGATGCTGCGCAACGCCCACAGCATCAGCGCGCCGAAGATCAAGGCGCCGGGCACGTCCCTGCTCGGAGAGCACCGTCAGGTAGGTGTTGTGCGAGGACCGACCGCCCTGCGCCGCGAGGTACTACCTCAGGAGATAGATCTCGCTCAGCGGCACGATGCCGCGATGCCCGACGCCGAATGGGTGATCCGGCCGCAACCGTAGCCGCAGCTCCGCCAGTACCCAGCGCGACCGTGCGCTCGTGTCCACGTCCTCCGAGTAGCCCGACGTAGCCTCGCGAATGGTGGACATGCGCTCCCAGAACGCCGCATGCCCGAGATACGCGATCAGCAGCCACGCCGACCACCGCACCCGCATAGAACATCTTGCGATACGCAGTCGGCTTCAGATACCAGAACACGAGTCCGCCGGCGAGGAAGGCGAGCACCGCACTGCGACTCTCTCCGCCTGAACGATCACGTTGAGCATGAACGGCATGGCGACAGCAGGCGATGCCGCACCCACCATCGCCCCGGGTGCAGGATGAGGTAGGCCGCGCGCGAACACACCGGTCGAGACGTGCATGGCGAGCGCATTGGCCTCGCCGATACCGGGCCCGCCCACGCCGTCGAGCCGCCCGGCATCCGCGGCGTCGTAGGTGAGCCACCCCAGGAAAAGACAACCCAGACGTGCACGAACAGCACGTTGTTGAGCATGTGCGGCGAGTCCACCAGCCGGTACATGAGGTAAAACAGCACCACGTACTTGGTGAGCAGGATCGACAGGTCGAGCTGCATCACGCGGTCGAGCGCCCAGGCGTTGTGCAACCACACCCATCCGGTGAATGCGATCAGCAGCCGCACGGAGTCAGGCTCAGGAACTTCGGCCGCCCGACCATCGGCGGCAAGCGTACCAGCGCCAGCAGCGTGACCACGGCCGCGACCAGTGACCAGCGGATGTCCGGCAGCATGTCGCCCCACCAGCGTGACGGCTGCGTCGCACAGCCCGAAGACCACGGTTCCGCGCAGTCGCCGGAAGCTCGCCGTGCAGGGCGTCGAGCGCGGCGCGGATGTCCTGGTCGAGGTCCTCGAAGCTGCGCGGCGCGCCGTCGCTGTCACCGATTCCGCGGTGGTCGAAGCGCAGCACCGGGTATCCGGCCGCGGCCAGCGCGCGCGCCATCAGCACGAACTGCCGGTGGCTGCCCGCCCGATACTAGGGTCCGCCGACAACGATGAGCACACCGAGCGGACGTGGGTTCGATGTCGGCACGTGCAGGATCCCGAACAGCCGGTCCGCAGCGCAGTCGAACACCAGGGCTTTTTCTTGCAACAGGTTCATCGGCTGGAGAGAGACCCCGTGGACGGCTACTGCGAACCCGCGAAAGGCATCCGCGACAGGATGGCCGCGGTCTGCTCGATCGCCTGGGGCACGCGGACGATCTCGGACGAATTCCAGAACGGCTCCGCCGCGACCGTCTGGAGCGCAGCACTGGCACCGGCCGCTCGGGCCCGGTCCACGAACCGGGACGCCGGCAACGGCGCCGCCGCCTCCGCCTCGCGGACGAACTCGATCCAGTGGAGGGTCCCGACCTGCGGCGCCAGCCCGTCGGTCGCCAGCGCCTCGAGCCCTTGCACCAGGGACGGCGACAATTCGTAGCCCGCAACAGCAATCGTTTCGCCCGCCGCCGAGCGGCCACGCAGGCCTTCCACCGTCTCCGGATCGTCGCCCCGCATGCTGCCGGCCGCGACCCGCAACCGCAGGAACTGGGCAAGGTGACGCTTTCCGTCGAGCACCGGCTGCCACCAGACGCTGGTCGTCACGGCCGGCACGGCGCCCGCGCGAGCGGCAGCCGCGGCGAGCGAGCTGCCGAGCCTCACGGCAAGGACCGCCCGGACGGGCCGTCCGCGCGCCTCGGCCAGACGGCACGCCGAGGACAGATCCTCGATCCAGCGTTCCACCGTTGCGTCGCGAAACTCGCCTTCGCTGTCGCCGGTGCCGAACAGGTCGGGCAGCACCACGGCGAGTCCCGCCTCGCACAGCCGCTGCGAGGTCTCCGCGATCATGCGCCGCGACTTGTTCATCTCCTCCCCGAACGAGGGGACCACCAGCACGCTCCCGCCGCCGGGCGCGGCGTCCGCGGGCTCGCGCAGCAGCACGAACACCCGTCGCCCGGGATCGCCGAGAAACTGGCCGGACAGCGAGCCTCGGCTCACGCGTCGAGTTTCCCGTCCAGGAAGCGGCAAAGCGAGCCAACGGTCTCGAAGACCTCGCCCGAGAGTTCGTCGTCCGCGACTGTGATGTCGAACTGGTCCTCGAGCATCGTCACCACGGCGACCACGGCCATCGAGTCGAACTCGGGCAGCCCGCCCATCAGCCGGCTGTCCAGGTCGAGGCGTGCGGCGCGCTCGCCGAGGTGCAGCGCGTCGCGAAGCACGCTTCGCACGGCGTCGATCGTTTCCATGAGTCGCTCCGGATCAAGTGATACCGATGAATCGACGTCAACGTCCGCTCGGCGCGCGAGCGGTGGTCCACGTCGTGTAAGTCTCGCCCTTGAAGGCGTCGAGGATGCCTCGGGCGCTCGCGATGTTCACCATCGTGAAATAGTACGGCACGCTCAGGAGCCGCGGCATGTGCGGGCGCCGCCTGAGGAGGTGACCCGCCAGCGCCAGCCCGTAGAACGCGAGCTGTGCCACGAGCGCCGCCTTGAAGAGCGGCCCCTGGCCCAGCAGCGCAAGGTTCGCGAGCAGGAGCATCGCGAGAAACACCGGCACGAGCCAGCGCAGCAGCTTGTGCGAGATCAGCTTCACGGCGAAGAAGCCGTAGCGGAAGGGATTCAGCAACTCCGGCATGCCCAGCATGGCCCGCCAAGCGCGGTTGACGATCCGGACCTTGCGACGGAATTCCCGGTCGAAGCCCTCGGCGGCCTTCTCCACCGATTGCGCGGCCGGCTCGTAGAGGCAGCGATGGCCCGACTTCACGATCTGCAACGGATTGACGAAGTCGGAGAGCGCGTCGGCCCGCATCGGCACGTAGAGCGAGCGGCGGATGGCGTAGATGGCCCCGTCGCCGCCGACCACCGAGCCGGTCTCGCTCTCCAGTCGCTTGATGGCGGTCTCGTACTTCCAGTAAAGCGACTCGCTGGCCTCGGATGCGGTCTCGGAATCGTGATAAGTCGATTCACCCACCACCGCGCCGACCGTGCGATCGGCGAACGGCTCGGACAGGCGTCGCAGCGCATCGCGCCGGTACATGGCATTGGCATCCGAGAACACGACCACCTCGCCGGTCGCCTCGCGGATGGCGGCGTTGAGCCCGACGGTCTTGCCGCCGCGCTCGGCCATGCGCAGCAGGCGGACGCCGCGGCCAGCGAACTCGCGAACGATGTCGTCGGTCCGGTCGTCCGACGCATCGGATACCACCAGTACCTGCAGCCGCTCGGCCGGGTAGTCGAGCCCGAGCGTGTTGTCGAGCTTCTCGTGGATCGACGCTTCTTCGTTGAAGGCCGAGATGACGAGGGTTACCGGCGGTTCGGCCGCGGGAGGGTGCGAGGGCACGCGCCCGAACGCCGCGTGCACCAGCTTCAGGAGCAGCGGATAGCCGACGTACACATAGGCGACCACGGCCGCCGAGAGCCAGAAAATCAGCTCCAGCATGGTCGAGCACCACGGATCACGGGCAACGGGTCGAGCGGATTGTCAAGCATCGCAATGTGGCTGCATGGGGTTCGATGGTCCGCTAGGTTACCCAAGACGCACTGCATTTTGTGTGACTTGGTTCCGGGCCGGACGCTCTGCGGTGTCGTCGAATCCGGTAGCATCACGCCGTCCAGCCACGAGCGCGAATCAAGAATGCAGAGGTTTTTTGGCGTCCTGGCGCCTCCGGGGTCAGTGCCGCAAGGGAATGCCACCGCGGTCGAGGCCCCCGCGACGGCCGAGGCGGACGGTGTCGTCGTCGCGCTCGCGGGCCGCCCGTTCTGGCGCGGCAGGCCCGAGGCGCCCGCCGACGGGGCGATGGCCCGCGAGATCCTCGACGCGTACCGGCGCGACGGGGTCCGGCTGCTCGACGGGCTGCACGGCGGTTTCTCGCTTGCGATCGTGGAACCCGGCCGCCGGTCTGCGGTACTCGCGATCGACCGCATGGGGATCCAGCGACTCGCCTATGCCGAGACCGAGGGCGGACTCGTGTTCTCGACCTCTGCCGAGGCGGTCGCACGGCACCTCGACCCGACGCCGCGCATCGACCGGCAGTCCGTTCTCGATTACCTCTTCTTCCACATGGTGCCCGCGCCGGGCTCGATCTTCGCGGGCGTCCGAAAGCTCCCGGCGGCAACCGTCGCCGAATACGCGGACGGTCGGCTGAAACTTTCCCGGTACTGGAACCCCGAGTTCGTCGAGGACCGGCCCGGCGACTACCCCGCCCTTGCGCGGGAACTGCACGAGTCGCTGCGCGTCGCGGTGCGCGCGGCCGATCCGGGCGGGTCGTCGGGCGCCTTCCTGAGCGGGGGCCTCGACAGCTCGACCGTCGCCGGCGTCCTGAGCGAGGTCGTGCCCGCCCCAGCCCGCACGTTCTCGATCGGTTTCGGGTTTCCCGACTACGACGAGCTCTCCTACGCGCGCATCGCCAATCGCCGCTTCGGCTGCGAGGGCCACGAGTACGATAGTCACGGCGGATGACATCGTCGCGAGCTTCGCCTCCATTGCCGAAGCGTACGACGAGCCCTTCGGCAATTCCTCCGCGCTGCCCGCCTACTACTGCGCGAAGCTGGCCCGCAGGCACGGCGTCGACGCACCTGCTCGCAGGCGACGGCGGTGACGAGATCTTCGCGGGCAATTCGCGTTACGCGGAGCAGGAGATCTTCGAACGCTACGGTCGGGTGCCAGCCGTCGCGAGAAGTTGCTCGAGACCGGCCTGAAGGCGATTCCCCCCGCCCTGACGTTCTGGCTGATCCGCAAGGGCCAGCGGCTACGTCGCCAAGGCCAGCGTCCCGCTGCCGGACCGACTCGAGACGTGGAACTTCATGCGCCAGCTCGGCATGGCCGAGGTGCTCATCCGGACTTCCTGGCCGCGGTCGCGACGAATCGGGCCGATCGAGCACATGCGCGACGTGTACCGCTCGGCCCCGGCTCGCTCGAACGTCAACCGGCTGCTTTGCTACGACTGGCAGTTCACGCTCGCGGACAACGACCTGCGCAAGGTCGAGACGATGTGCGAACTGGGCGGGATCGCGGTTTCGTACCCGATGCTGCACCCGGACGTGGTCGAGCTGTCCGGCCGGGTTCCGCCCGGGATGAAGATGCCGGGCACGAAGCTCCGGGATTTCTACAAGCGGGCCATGCAGGGGTACCTGCCCGACGAGATCATCCACAAGAAGAAGCACGGCTTCGGCCTGCCGTTCGGTCTCTGGCTGCAGCAGTCGAGCGAACTGCGCGACCTCGTCTTCGGGAACCTGAGCGACCTGAGACGCCGTCACATCATTCGCGACGGCTTCCTCGACCGCCTGCTGCACCTGCACGGCGCCGACGACGCGCGCTACTACGGGGTGTTCATCTGGGTGCTCGCAATGCTCGAGCAGTGGTTCCAGGCACACGAGATCTCCACATGAGCAAGCGCAGCCCCAACCTGTTCGTCGTCGGCTCCATGAAGGCGGGCACCACCTCGCTGGCGCGCTACCTCGGTACCCATCCCGAGATCTTCATGACCTCCGACCCCAAGGAGCCGACGTATTTCCTCACCCGAGAGCAGCTCCTCGACGTACTGCCGGGCGTCGAGCAGCGCGGCTTCTGGCGGGGCGAAGACTATTACCTCGAGCTGTTCGAGGGTGCCGGCGACCGTCCCGTGGTCGGCGAGGCGAGCGCCAACTATGCCCGGCTGCCGCGGGTCGCGGGCGTTGCCGACAAGATCCACGCGTTCAACCCGCAGGCGCGCATCCTGTTCATCCTGCGCGATCCGGTCGCCCGCACCATCAGCCACTACTGGTACATGGTCCGCTTCTTCGGCGAGCGGCGAGACCTCGTCACCGCGATCCGCGAAGACCCGGACTACGTGGCGACCAGCGACTACGCGCTGCAGCTTCGTCCGTACCTGTCACTGTTCGGGCCCGAACGCGTGCTGGCGATCACGACCGAGACGCTCGCCGCCGAGCCCGATGCCACGATGGCCAACGTCTACCGCTGGCTCGGCGTGAACGACACCTTTCGGGCCCCGAACCTCGACGAGCGCGCGAACGAGACGCCCGACGTCGTGACGCAGGTGAGCGGCAGCGGCGTGCTGCATCGGTTCCGGCACTCGTCGCTCTGGAATGCGCTCGGTCCGATGGTGCCTGCGTCGTTGCGCGGATTCGGTCGTCGCTTCTCCGAGAAGCCGGTGGAGCGCCGCAGCGTGGATCCAGCCGCTGCGCGCCGATATCTCCGGCCGATCCAGCGACCACAGGTCCTGGCGCTCGAGAAACTGCTCGGGCGACGGTTCCCGGAGTGGACGACCCTGCACGGCGAGTCCTGATGCGTGAGTTGCTGCGGCGGTTGCTCGGGCGCCCGGCCAAGCGCACGGAAGCGGCTCGCCGGCCACGCCGCGACAGCGCCGTCTACGCCCTTGTGCTGCGCGACGGTCGCCCCGTCTCAGGGTCGCTGCGCCGCCTGTCGCCGGCCGGCGACTTCACGCAGCCCATGGTCTCGCGCTGCGGGAGCCGGGCCGCCTACTGGGGCGTGGGACACGGAGACGATGCTCCGCGCATCTGGGTCTCCAGTTTGGACGGTGAACCTGCACCCATACGGGCGCCGGTGCACGACGGCATGCAGGGCCATCCCTACTGGCATCCCGATGGAGTGCGGCTCGTTCACTTCGCCTCGCCGGCGACGAGCTGGGATGCGAGCCGTCAGTTCTCGGCGGACCGCGCGCCGTCGCGACTGTGCTGGCTGGACACGCGCACTGGCGAGGTCTCGCCCCTGACGGACGGGTCCTGCACCGACGAGCGGCCCGCCGTGACACCCGATGGAGGCGCCGTCGTTTTCGTCTCCAACCGCTCGGGCCGGCTGAACCTTTGGCGCGTCGAGGCCGACGGCAGCGGCCTCACGCAACTGACGGACGGTGCCGGACCCGATTACCGCCCCTGCGTGTCGCCGGACGGCAGGGTGCTCGCCTACTTCACGTCGGCATCCGATCGCTCCCACCAGGTCCGGCTCCGTGAGCTGTCGACCGGCGAGGAACTGTCCGTCGGCTGGACCGGGCGATTCGCCTGGAGCCACGGTCCCTTCTGGTGCAGCGAAGGCCGCGCGCTGCTCGTGCATGCACTCGAACGTGGCGCAACTGCACCGGCGCTGTGGCGGGTCGATCTCCCGAGCGGGGACTTGCAGCGACTCGATACGCCCGGACTAACGAGCGCGTCCCACGGAACGTTCGACGCGGCCGAACGCTGGCTGGTCTGCGACTCGAGACAGGGCTAGGACCGCAGGAAATTGCGCCACTGGCGCCAGTAGAGCGCTGCATCACCCGGGTAGCGAAGGTCGTCGCGGACTCCCGGCGCGAGGAAGTTCCAAAGGAACTCCAGCGGTGCGCTGGCGCGATTCCAGGCCGGCAGCCCGGCGTCACGCATCCGCGACAGCGTGTGACCAAGATCCGTCGGGAGGGTCCAGCGAGTCACCACCCCGGTGCGTCCGCGCGCTGGCGCAGCACGCTCGATACCGAGAGCTCGGTCGAGGAGCAGGCGCGGATAGTCCACGCCCGAGGCGAGGTCGAGGTGCAGGCCGGCCCAGAATCGCGAGTTCACCTCGATGAACTCGAAGGCGTCGCTGCGCGGATCCCACTTGTACTCGACCATCGCCACGCCCTGCCAGCCGAGGTGACGCAACCTGGCGACGGCATCCTCGTGCATGGCTTCGTGCCACCAGCTCCTGCGCAAGCCGCTCGTACCCCCGGTGTGCGGGCTGTCGTGCAGCGACAGCATCATCGACGCGGCGACGACCTCGCCGTCGTCAAGCAGTACGTTCGCACCCGCCTGTACTGGCGAACTCGCGTTGCCCTGCGCGAGTACCGCCTCGTACCGGTCGAGCAGTGCCGCGGCAACCTGCGCCGCTTCGGCATGCGTGTCGCAGCGACGCACGACGGCATCGCCGCCCCGGCGCTCGTGAACCGCATCGCCCTTTACCCAGACGGGCGGCTCGAGTTCAGCGAGCCGCTGAGCAGCACGGGCTGATCGGACGGCCTGAGCAGCACCGTGGATGGCAGGTGCTTGCGCAGCGCACCGCCGGGAGATTCGCGCAGGAACGCGTCCAGCACGTCGAACTTCGACAGGCAGCGGTAGATCACCGCCGGACCCGGCGCCAGCGGCAGGAGGTGGGCGAACTCGGCGATCACGGGCCGCAGCGCCAGCAGGCAGCCTTCCGTCGGGACCAGGGCCCGGATGCGATACCTCTGCACGTAGTCCCGAAGCCACGGCAGGAATGCCGGATCGTCGTAACGCGGGACGACCAACGGGTTGCGGTTGTAGCGCGACCGCAGTCCCAGCGCACCGGGGTCGGCCGAATATCCGTGCGTGCGGTAGCCGGCTCGCCCCAGCGAGCGGACGACCCCGAGCATGCCGAGCGCATGGACGTCCGAAACGAGGACGTCCATCCCGGCTCTCGAAGCGGCGGCAGGGTGCGATTCCATGGTCGAATGATATTGGAAGGCCCGGCTCGAGGGTGTGATGCGGCTTCGACCCGCGCGTGGTTCAATTGCACATCCCGTCCGACGCACCGCACACTGCAGCGCCCCACCCGACATGAACGCAGCCCGCGCGGGCATCGCCCGCAGATCTCGTGGCAATCGCTGAACGCGCGGCTGCGAAACACGGCCCTCGCCCGCTGGATCCACAGCGATCGCCGGCTGGTGATATTGAGGACCGTCCGCCCGGCCGAGCCAGCCCGTCCGGACCCGGCGGGCCCCGTGCACCGCGACGACTGGAGCCACCTCGAGAAATTCGAGGTCACCGAGCACTGGCTGACGCGCGAGACGTTCCTCGCCACGGCCGCCGAGCGGCTGTCGCAAGGGGAGCGCGTCTACACGATCGCCGATGACGAGCGGTTGCTGAGCTACGGCTGGCTGGTGCCCCGGCAGGAAGCTTCGTGGTTGTCGGCGGTCGGACAGGAACTGCGCTATCCGCCCGGGGCGGCGGTCATTTACAACGCCTACACGCATCCCGCCGCCCGGGGCCGCGGCTACAACGGACTCGTGACCCAGGCCCGCATCGCAGACGCGTTCATCGAGTTCGGCGCTCAGGCGGTCTACACGGCGATCGAGCCGCGCAACCTCGCTGCCACCCGTGCGAAAGACGGCTCAGGCATGGTCCCGTGGATGGAACTCGGCTGCACGCGTCGCCTGGGCCGGACGGTCATGCATCGGCGCGCGCTCTGAACCGACACAGACGTCCGGACATCCGGCATCTCACGCCGGCGGTGGATTGCCCGCCTGCAACGACGGCCAGCCGCGTCGCTCCATGTCCTCCGGGCTCGCGTAAATGGTGATGCCCTCCGCCGCCAGTTTCGTGAGGTGCGCGTGGAAGGCCTGCGACTGGATCCACCAGCAGCGTGCTGCGCCAACCTGTCCGGTGTGCATCAGGCCGGCAGCCATGAACTCGCGCCAGAAGTAATCGCGGACGTCCTTCCGCGCGGGATTGTCGATGCGCCGATGCATGTACTCGACCTCGAAGGCGCGCACCGGCACCTCGTGCACGACGCCCGCCGCGTCGCGACAGCGCATGCGATGCGTCTCGGGCCGCTTCACCGGGAGCGGGAAGGCCTCGCCCATTTCGTCCTCGAGCCGGTGGTAGAAGGTCACCGGCCCCATGCTGATGCCGACGCCGAGCAGCTTGCCGTCGAGTTCGATGAACCGCTGCCAGGGCGAGCCCTCGCCGAACACCGACGCGGCCTTGTGGTGGTCGGCCGTGACGTAGTCGGCGTGTCGGCCCACGGCCGAGACGGAGTGCGTCGGGTGCAGGCTGCGCCTGACGCCCGGGAAGGTCAGAAACGCCGAGGGCAGCGCGCCCAGGTTCGAGCCGTGCACCGTCGGGTCGAAAATGTACTCCGGATCCTTGGCGGCGTTGGCGATCGTGCCGCCGGGCAGGTAGTACGTCGGCACGATCATCGTGCCGTCCGGCCCGATCGCGTCCCACAGCGCCTCGAACACGGCGATGGGACCGCCCTCGACGTAGCCGAGGCTCTTGAGCGACGAGTGCACGAAGACGGCGTCGCCGGGCACGAGACCGAGGCTGCGAAAGCCCTGTGCCAGTTCCTCGCGCCCGAAGCGCGATTCGGTGTGGCTGCGGGCGATCAGCTTCGCCTCCTTGATCGCACCTTTGGCCTGGTCACGGAGCGACTTGCCGATCTTCTTGAGCATGTCAGTTCCTCCCCTGCTCCACCTGTTTCTCGAGCCACAACGAGTCGAGCATGAACTTGCAGGCCCAGTTGAGGTACTCCCACTGGCCGTAGAGCCCCGAGATGGGGTACGAGCCCTGCACCGCGCCGACCGCCTGCTCGGGGCCCTCGAGGAGCACCGTGCGGCGTACGAAGCCATTGGCGAGCCGGCCGGCCCGCAGGTACTGCTCCTCGCCGGTGAGCTGGTACAGGCGCAGCCAGGTGTGCGCGATCTGCACCGAGCCCGTCAGGCACACCCAGTCCACGGCAGCGCTCCAGTCGCTCGCGAGCCGCCCGGGCAGCCAGCCGTCCGGCCGGAGCGCCCCGAGCAGGCCGTCCGCCGTCCGCCGCGTGGCCGCGAGGTAGCGCTCGTCCTGGAAGTACTCGAAGGCCTCGAGGAGTCCGCGCAGGTAGTAGCCGAGCGTATGCGTCAGGGGCGTGGCCGGAAGCGTGAGGCAGCAGTCGGCCACCCAGCCGTTCGCCTGCTGCTTGCCGATCGCCCAGTCGATGTTCATGCGGGCAGCCTGCTCCCAGGCGGCATTGCCGCTCGACCCGCAGCGCCTCGAGCAGTCCCCAGGTGACGTGCGTTTCGTAGGCCTTCTCGCCGCGCTTCGCGAAGGGCGTGGCGTGCTTGCGCCAGCAGCCGTCGGGATCGATGGTCGTCGCGAGCCAGTCGGCCGCCTCGCGCATCGCCGGAGCATACGTGTCGCCGTAGGCTGCGGTGCCCGCCGCGAGGCCCATCAGGATCTGGCCGGTGTTGAAGGTCACCGGCACCTTCGGCGTCGCAGTGATCATGCCGCCCTGGAATCCGCCGCCCGGCATCTGGATCGAGACCAGCCAGTCGAGCATGCGGCGGGCGCGTACGTCGAGTTCAGGACGCCCGAGCGCGCGGGCGAAGTGGATGCAGGTCGGCACGATGTAGCCGGTGGTCTCGGGGTAGGACGTGCCCCAGCCGGAGACCACGCTGTAGTGGCGCGCCACGCCGCCGTCCTGCGAGGCGGATTGGTCCTGCGCGACGCCGAGCCATCGCAGGCCGGCCTCGACCACCGCGTCGATGCCCGGATCCGGCCGCGACGCCACCGGAACCCGGTCGCGGCGGATGGCGCGCTTCGCCTCCGCCGGCAGGAGGAGTTGCTGCTTGATTCGGGTGATCAGGTCGGTCATGCGGGTTCCATTGCTGCAAGTGTTCGAATGCGGTTCACCGGACAGCGTGGCGCATGTCCGCCGCCACCTCGACGATGGGATTCACGGTTCAGGCAGCGCGGGCGAAGCTCCGTTGCAGGTAGCTCTTCACGAGGCGCGCTGCGTAACGCCGCGGCGAGTCGTCCCAGGGCGCAACGCGCGGCACCTGGAACCGGTCGCAGCCCGGCGTGGACCGCGCCCCAGGCGGTGGACAGCGCGGCCTGAAACCGAGCTCGCGCACGATCGCCACGTGGCGCGAATCGTAGTCCTCGCCGGGCCGGCCGTTTGGGTAGGCGAACAGCCGAACCGGATCGCCGAGGATGCCCTCGAGTACCGTCGGCTGCGAGCGATGTCCTCTCGCGCGACCTCGGCCGACAGACGAGTCAGGATCGGGTGGGTCGCCGTGTGCGCGCCAATCTCGACTCCGGCGTCGCGCAGCGACCTCACCTGCCCGCGTAGTCAGCATCAGGTCGCGCGGCGGCGTCGCCCGCGCGACGAAAGATCTCGGCTGCCAGCGGTCGCGCGCTCCTCGCCGGCCGGTACTTGAGTTCGGCGACCAGCCGCGCGGATGGCGGCGCGGCGCGCGAGGACGTCGGGCAACTGCAGCAGGCCGAGACCGAGATCCGAGAGATCGAGTCGCCGCTGGCGCACGCCGCATGGCCTCGGCGATCGCGTCGTTGAACATGATGCCACCATCGAGGTAATCAGTGGCGATGAACACCGTGGCCCGCACTCCGCGCTCGCGCATGATCGGCGCAGCAACCGTGAGATTGTCCGCGTAGCCGTCGTCGAAAGTCACGCTTACGGCCCGTGGCGGCAACGACCTGGACTGCAGTCGCGTCAGAGCCTCCGACAGCGGCAGCACGTTGAAACACTCTGCCAGGAGATCCATTTGGGCCGCGAACTGCGGCGCACGAATAGTGTCCGGCCACATCACATCCGGGTCATCGAGCACTCGATGGTAGATCAGCACCAGCAGGCCACGGCCCCCACGACCGACGGTAGAGGTCAGCGTACCGGCGGCCCGGAACAGGGTGGCCTCAGCGGATGACAGGGACTTCATGATGCGCCCGCGCCCTGCCGCGTCTGGTTGACGACTGGCTCAATCGAGCGTCCTAGCACCCGTTCGTAGACCTCGCGATATAGCGGCACGATCCGATCCCATGTGCGTTCGCGCTCGATGAATCTCGGACCGTTTTCTCGCAACTGAGACTGTAGAACGGCACTCTCGATGACCTCGAGAATCGCGGCCGCCAATGCGTCTCGGCTACCCGCCTCGAACAGCACGCCCGTCTCGCGGTCGCGGACCAGTTCCTTGTGGCCACCAACGTCGGAGGCCACGAACAGCTTGCCGAGCGCCATGGCCTCGAGCGGCTTCAACGGGGTGACCATGTCGGTGAGTCGCATCGGCAACCGAGGGTACACGAGCAGGTCGATGGCCTCGTAGAGATCAGCCACGTCGCGATGCGGAACCTGCCCGGCGAAGACGACGTGCTCCGTGAGTCCCAGTTGCTCGGTCAGCCGGCGCAACAGGGCATCCTGCGCCCCGCCCCCGACCAGCAGGACCCGGGTGTCGGGGCGCCTGGACAGCACGCGTGGCAGCGCCTCGAGCAGCAGCGGCAGGCCCTCCCACGCGAAGAAGGACCCGATGAAGCCGAGCACATAGGCGTCGCCGAGCCCGTGCCTCGCCCGCGCCGCCTCGGCCGCACCCGCCGCGGACCGGGTCGCCAGCAGGGCCTGCGGATCCACTGCGTTCGGCACCACGGTGACGCGATCGGCCGGCACCCCGCGCGCAATGACGTCCTGCCGCAGCCCCTCGCAGATCGTGGTCACTGCATCCGCCCGCCGCAGCGCATGGGTCTCGAGCCATCGCGAGGCGCGGTAGCGCAGGCTGCCTTCGGTCGTCGTACCCGAACTGACCGCCGCATCCTCCCAGGACGAGCGCAGCTCGTACACCAGCGGAACGCCGAGCGACGTCGCGGCGAGCGCATTGAGGCAGGGCGAATGAGCCTGGACGATGTCCGGCCGCTCCCGGGAGACGATCGCGCGGAGGTGCCGGCGCAGGTCGGTGATCACCGCGAGCTGGTCCCCCGCCGGCAGCGACTGCAGCCAGCCCGACGACGACGCCGTGCGTCGGTACTCGAGACCCGCCGCAGTCTCGACCGCGCCGGTGAACGGCTGATGCTTCGGTCCGGTCACCTGCACGGTCTCCCAGCCGAGCTCGCGCTGCCCGCGCAGGATTGCATCGCTGCGGAATGCATAACCGTCCGAGATCGGCAGGGAGTGGTCCAGCACGTGCAGGATCTTCATGCCGTCACCCGCTCCCCGAAGAAGCCAAGCACCCGGCGGGCGACGTCCTCCCAGCCGCCGACTTCGAGTCCGCCCGAGATCGCCGCGGCATCCCAGTCCGTTCGCGACAACGCCCGCTCGATCGCCGCGGCCGTGGCCGCGGCATCGTCGATCGGCACGAGGTAACCGTTGACGCCGTCGCGCACGAAGTGCGCGTTGTCGCCGGCGGGCGTCGTCACGACCGGACGCCCGGCCGCGAGCGCCTCGAGAATCGAATTGCAGCAGCCCTCGCGCGAGGTCGCGAGCGCGAACACGTCCGCGGCCTGCAGCCAGCGCGCCACCTCGACCGACGGGATGCGACCGGCGAAGCGCACTGCAGCGCCGAGGCCGGACGTCTCGACCAGCCTTCGCAGCCGCGCTTCGTAAGCCGGCTCCGCCTCGCCGCCGCCCACGATCGCGAGTTGCACCTTCGGCCGCGAGGCGTGCAGCCGGGCGAACGCCTCGACGAGCACGTGATGGCGCTTGAGCTCGATCAGGTTGCCGACGCAGACGATGAGCGGGGCATCCGTCGGCAGTCCGAGCGCCCGTCGCGCCTCGCCCCGGTCGCCCGGCCGAAATCGCGCTCGGTCCACCGCGTTCGGGATCACCCGGAACTGCCCGGTCTGCACGCCGCGATCCACCAGCAGGTCGCGCAGCGCATGGCTCACGCTGATCACCCCGGTGGCCTCGTTCAGCGCCCGCACGAGCTGCGGTCCCGTCGCCGGATCCTCGAGCACGTCCGTCTCCAGGCCGCGCACGGTGACGAACGCCGGCAGCGACTGGCGACGCGCCATGCGCACGCAGCCGACGCCGTCGGGATAGCCGAAGTGCGCGTCCACCACGTCGAATGCGCCGGCGCCGCCGAGGCGCGGCAGCGCGCGCCCGACCGCCCGCTCGAGCCACGCCGCGTCGAGCGACTTCAGGACGCCGGGCAGGTAGAACATCGGGGCGTGCTCGATGCGCCGTCCGGCGTGCAAGTGACCGGGCTCGCGGGCCCAGCCGGGCAGCGGCCGCAGCAGCGGGAAATGCGGCACCGGCTGCAGGATCGTGACCGGAGTGAGCGCCGCCATGGCCGCGACGCGCTCGAACACGAAGCCACCCGCGGCCGGGCTGCCCGGGTCCGGAAGGTAGCGGCAGACGCTGAGGACGCGCACGCCTTCACGCCGCCGTGCGGGCCCCGGCGAGCAGGGGGGCCGCCTCGCCTGTCGCCTCGTGCTGGCGCAGGAAGCCGTCGAACATCAGCAGCGTCCAGAGCGGCGCGCTGTGGTTGCGGCGGCCGGAGTGGTGATCGTCCACCATGCGCGCGAGTTCCGCCGGGTCGAAGATGCCGGACTCGGCGAGCCGCGGTCCCTTGATGGTCGCGGCGAGGCGCTCCTTGAGCGAGCCGCGGAACCACACGTCGATCGGCACCGCGAAGCCCATCTTCGAGCGGTACAGCACCTCGCGCGGCAGCACGGGCTCGAGTGCCTTCTTGAGGACCGCCTTGCCCTCGCCGCCGCGCAGCTTCACGTCCGCGGGCAGGCTGGCGGCCCACTCCACGAACTCGTAGTCGAGGAAGGGCGTGCGCACCTCGAGGCTGTGGGCCATGCTGGCGCGGTCCACCTTGGTGAGGATGTCGCCCGGCAGGTAGGTCTTGTAGTCGAGGTACTGCACCAGCGACAACGGGTCGGCGAAGGTCTTGCCGTGCGCGTGGCCGTGGAACACCTCGCTCGCGTCGTAACCCTGCAGCTCGCGCCGGAATGCCGGCGAGTAGAGCTGCGCGCGCATCTCCTGCGAGCAGATCGACACGCCGTGCAGGTAGGCGTCCACCGTGCCGCGGGCGAGCGCCTGGAAGGTGGTCTTGCCGCGCACGAAGCGCGGCGCCCAGTCGAGCTTCGGGTACCAGCGGCCGAGCGGGCCGAACACGGCCCGCCGCACGCCCTCGGGCACGCGGCTGCGCACCGCCTCCTCCATCGCGAAGAGCCTGTAGCGACGGTAGCCGATGAAGTCCTCGTCGCCGCCGTCGCCCGACAGCGCCACCGTCACGTGCTTGCGCGCGAGCTGGCAGACGCGGTAGGTCGGGATCGCCGAGCTGTCGGCGTAGGGCTCGTCGTAGATGCCCACCAGCTGGTCGAGCAGGCTGTAGTCGGAGGCCTCGACCACCTCCGCCTTGTGGTCGGTCTGCTTGGCCTCGGCCACCATCCGCGCGTACTCGGACTCGTCGTACTGCGGCTCCTTGAAGCCGATCGAGCAGGTGAGGATCTTCCCGGCCCCGATCTCGCGCATCATCGCGACCACGGCGCTCGAGTCGATGCCGCCCGAGAGGAACGCCCCGAGCGGCACGTCCGAGACGAGGCGCTTGCGCACCGCCTCGCGCAGCCGCTCGCGAAGTTCCGGTTCCCACGATTCCGGCGAACCCTCGGGACGGCGCTCGCCGGCGAGCGGCACGTCCCAGTAGCGCACCGGCTCGAGCTTGCGGTGCCCGCGCACGTGCAGCAGGTAGGCGCCGGGCTCGAGCTTCTTCACGTCGTGGTAGATCGTCTTCGGATCGGGCACGTAGCCGAAGGTGAAGTACTCCTCGACCGCGCGCGGGTCGATGCGGCGCGGCATTCCCGGCACGGCCATGATCGCCTTGAGCTCGGAGCCGAACACCAGCCGGCCATCCGGGGTCTCGGCGTAGTACAGCGGCTTGACGCCGAGACGGTCGCGGGCAATGAACAGCGTCTTCTGCCGCTCGTCCCAGACCGCGAAGGCGAACATGCCGTTGAAGCGCTTGAGGCACTCCGGGCCCCACTCCTCCCATGCGTGGACGATGACCTCGGTGTCGCTGCGGGTGCGGAAGGTGTGGCCACGCGCGAGCAGCTCGGTCTCGACCTCCATGAAATTGAAGATCTCGCCGTTGAACGTGACCACCACCGAGCCGTCCTCGTTGTAGAGCGGCTGCTTGCCGCCCTCGAGGTCGATGATCGACAGCCGGCGGTGGCCGAAGCCGACGCCCGGCGAGAAGTGGAAGCCGTCGCCGTCCGGCCCGCGGTGGGTCAGGAGGCCGTTCATGCGTTTGAGGACCGACTCGTCGATGGAGCGGTCGCCTCGGAGGTCAACGATGCCGGTGATGCCGCACATGTCCTGTCCTGCCGTTGGGGCTCAGGCGGCCGATCGCCGGCCGAGCACGTCGTCGTAGAACTCGCCGTAGCGATTCACCATCGCGTCGAGGCTGAACTGCTCGGCGACGCGCCTGCGCGCGGCCTCGCCATGGATCCGCCTGAGATCTGCCTGCTGCACGTACTGCTCCACGGCCGTTGCCAGCCCGTTCGGGTCACCCGGGTCGTAGAGGGCGCCCGTGAGGCCGTCCACGACGAGTTCGGGATTGCCCCCCGCCCTGCCCGCGACTACCGGCCGTCCCGTCGCCATGGCCTCCAGGATCGTATTGGAGATGCCTTCGTTGATCGAGGGCAACACGAACACGTCCATGGCACGCATCAGCTCCGGCACGTCCGACCTTGCGCCCGGCAACCAGACCGAGTCCTCGAGCCCGGGTTCCCGGGCCAGCGCCGCGAGTTCGCCGCGCAGCGGGCCGTCGCCGGCGATTATGAGGCGCACCCGGCCCCGCCATTCGGGATGCCGTTCAAGGATTGCACGGAACGCACGCAGCAGGCCGGCGTGGTTCTTGATGGGATCGAAGCGGCCGACCGAGCCCAGGATGACCGTCGGCGCGCCGACGCCCGGATCACTCGGCCAGGGAAGGTCGGCGGGCACGGGTCCCTCGGGACGAAACCGCCCGGTGTCCACGCCGCTGTAGAGCTGGCGGATACGGGCCGCGGGTACGCCGATGGTCTGCTCGAGCCAGCGGGCGATGTCGCGGGACATGGCCACGTAGCCGTGGGGCAGCGATCGCAGCAGGCGACGCAGCCGGAGGTTGCGTGGGTCGAGCCCCTGCGGATCGGAAGGCGACCAGCCGTGCTCGCCGTGGATGCGGCGGCGCACGCCGGCCGCGGCCGCGGCGAACTGCATGTCGAGCGTGCCGAGGTTGCGGGTGTGCACGATGTCCGGCTGCAACCGGCGCAGCGTCCGCCACATTCGGTAGTAGGACGGCAGGTCCTTGCCGGGGCGCTTGCCGATCGAGAGGACGGGCACGTCCGGACGCTGCAGCCGTCGCCGGAAGTCCTCGCCCACCCCGTCGAGCGCCACGATGGCATGCCGGAACCGCTCGGCCGGCAGGCGGTTGACGAGGTTCACGATGCCGTTCTCGAGGCCGCCGTAGTCGAAGCGGAAAACGATGTGCGCGATCAGCGGGACCGCGGGCTGCGAGTGAACCACCCTGATCACTCCCGGTCGCTGCGGCGGGGCTCCTCGGCCAGTACCGGCCAGAGCGTGCGCACCTGCGACTCGAGAAGCGAGCGCATGGCGTCGAAGTCGTCCCGTCCGAGCTCACCGCCACCATGCGCACGGAGGAGACGACGCCGACCGGGTCCAGCGCCTCGAGCGCCTCGTTGAGCTTGGTCCGCGCGCGCGTGTGCGAGGGCTTGCCGTTGACGTCGTACCAGTGCCAGGCGAGCACGTTGCGGCCGCTCATCGCGACGCGGGTCTCGTTCAGGCTTACCCGTCGAGCCGGACGCGAAATCGAGCGTCACATTGCTCCGCCGCGTGTATTGCCGCCAGTCGAATGGGACGATGTGGTTCTGGGCGCTGATGAGTTCCTTCCCCTGCTGCTGGTGGCCGTAGGAAGCGAGGTACACGTGCAGAAGCAGTTCGCCGCAATGGTACGTCGCCAGCGTCTCGACGTCGGCGCCCACGAGCTCAGGCCGCCAGGGCGCGGCCCACTCCCCGGGCCCGGAGCAGCCGTCGAGCGCCGGCGACCTCGTCGCGAGCAGCGTCGAGCCGCTCGCCACGTGCGAGGCCTGCAGGCCGGCGGCGGAGACCATCAGCGCGATGGCAACGGCGAGGTAGCCCGCCACGTGAGCCGGCCGGTAGCGCGACGGATCGGCCGGCGCGTACTCGCGCCTCGGCGGCGCCGGGTCGGCCAGCTTCATGCCGAACCACAGCAGCGTCACCAGCAGGACCGTGAACAACACCATGCCGAAGTAGATGTGGTCCTCGCCGCCCAGCAGCCGCCCGTTGGTCGCCGACGCCACCAGCATGGTGATGAAGGCACGCACGCCGTTCGCGACCACGAAGCTCACGGCCGCGAGCAGCGTGAACGCGATCCGCTTACCCCAGGTGTTGAAGTTGAGGTACCCGAAAAGGAGGGCCGTCACCGCGCCGACCATCAGATAGCGCAGGCCCGAGCAGATATCGGCCACCTCGAAATTACCGCCGGGCAACGTGAAGAACATGCCTTCCCGCAGTACCGGCACACCCAGCAGTCGCAGCAGGTACTCGGATAGGTCAGCTGTGACCGATACGAGCAGGGGCGTGAGTTCCTCGCCGACGGGTACCGCCGCCAGCAGAAGAAAGATCGGGAAAGCGATGGTCCGGAAGGCAGGCCAGCCCAACACCGCGAGCACGAGCGCAATGATCATCCCCACGATCGTGATGTGCTCGATCGCCTGAACAGCCGAGGCGCGCGCGCCGAGCCACATGACCGCCAGAACGGCGAGCAGCGCCAGGCCCAGCCCGCTGCCACGCAGGGATTCCGCCGCGAACTCGCGACGCGCCATCCAAAACAGCAAGAGCGAAACGGGCGGCACGAGGTAGGCGTGCTGGTAGCTGCTGAGCGACCAGAGCGCGACCATGCTCGCGAAGCTGTCGCGGAAGATCAGCACGACCACGGCGGCGAGCAGCACGACCAGCGCCATCCGGGCCAGGGGAGTCGAGAACAACTTGTTCATGCCGCGCTATGTCCTTGAACCGCTCACGCGGCCCGCGCCCGTTCCACGAGTTCGCCCGCCACGTCCTCGACGGAGCGCTGGTCCAGGAACAGCCGGCACCAGATCTCGAGGTTCATCAGGACCAGCAGCAGGTCCGAGTAGTCCTCTCGGTTCGCGTCGTGGGCCTGCAGCACCGCCTGGACGCCCGGTGCGCTCAGGTAGCCGCGCGACTCGACGACGGCCGGATTGAGGAGCGCCTCGCGCAGCGGCCGCAGGTCGCGCTTGAACCACTCGCCCATGGGCGCGCCGAAGCCGCGCTTGCTGCGATCGAGGATCTCGTCGGGCAGCACGCCGCGCAGCGCCTGCTTGAGCAGTTGCTTGAGCTGGCCCTGGCCGAGCTTGGTTTCGGCCGGCGCCTGCGCCGCCAGCTCGACCAGGCGGTCGTCGAGGAATGGCACCCGGCACTCGATCGACGTCGCCATCGTGATCTTGTCGGTGAGCAGGAGCAGGTCCTCGGGCAGCTGCGTCTGCGCATCCACGCGCATCAGGCGCAGCAGCGCGTCGTCCGAAGTCTCGTCGGCGAGCACACGATCGAATCCGTCCACGTACCCCGCCTCGGGCGAACCACCACCGACGAGGAGGCCGGCGACCTGGTCACGCGCCAGGATCTCGATGTACAGGCGGTACTGTGCCTGCCATGAGAGGTCGCTCGCCTGGATGAACTTGCGCGCGTAGCGCGCGAGATCCATGACTCGGTTCTGCCGGCCGCTCGGCAGCGCGCGTGCGAGCGGCTGCACCACCTGCTGGCGTACCCAGCCCGGCAGCCGCCGGAACCGGCGCTGGTAGTGGTCCCCGAGATAACGGCGGTAGCCGGCGAACAGCTCGTCGCCGCCCACGCCGGAGAGGATGACCTTGACCGATTTCGCCGCGAGTTCGGCGACGAGGAACGTGGTCGCGACGGCGCTGTCGGAGATCGGCTCCTCGACGTGCCAGAGCAGCTTCGGCAGCAGCCGGGCGACGTCCGGCGCAACCACGATCTCGTGGTGGCTGGTCTTGAACAGTCGGGCGACCTGCCCCGCGTATTCGAGTTCGTTGAAGTAGTTCGAGGTTGCCGAACCGCCGTAACCGATCGAGTAGGTGTTGACCGGAAGGGTGCTCTGCTCGGCCATGAGGGCCACCACGGCGCTGGAGTCGATGCCGCCGCTCAGGAACGCACCGATCGGGACGTCGCTCACCATGTGGTCGGCCACTGCGCGGCGCAGTTCCGTCCGCACGGCCTCGACCCACTGGTCCGCAGTCCAGTCCGTGCGGACCTGCCGCGGCAGGTCCCAGTAGCGATCGGTGGCGATGCCGTTCGCGTCCCACACCAGCCGCGTCGCCGGCGGCAGCTTGCGAACGCCCTCGAAAATCGTGCGGGGCGCCACGCAGTAGCCGATGGCGAGATGCTCGCGCAGCGCGTCGCGATCGATGCCGGCACTCGAGCCGGGCGCCTTGAGCAGCGCCTTGACCTCCGAGGCGAACGCGATGCCGCGGCCAGTCACCCGGTAGTACAGCGGCTTCTGGCCGAGCCGGTCGCGCGCCAGTGTGAGGCGCCGGCGGCGCGCATCCCAAAGCGCGAGCCCGTACATGCCCGAGACGTGCTCGAGGAACGCGTCGCCATATTCCTCGTACAGGTGCACGAGTACCTCAACGTCGCTGCCCGTGCGAAAGTGATGTCCCCGCGCCTGCAGGTCCGCTCGCAACGCACGGAAGTTGTAGATCTCGCCGTTGCAGACGACCGTGACGGTGCCGTCCTCGTTCGAGATCGGCTGGTGCCCGCCGGCAAGGTCGATGATGGAAAGCCGCCGCATGCCGATCACGACGTTGCCGTCGGCGTGGAATCCTTCGTCGTCAGGTCCGCGGTGCACGATCGCGTCGGCCATGCGACGCACGTCCGCAACGGACACGGGCGCTTCGTCCGGCCCGCGGGCGATGCCTACGATGCCGCACATGTCGAAGGCGCTCCGCCGCCCGTGACCTCCGCGCCCCGAACGCCGAACACCTCGTCCATGCGACCCCAGCGGAAATCGCCAAGAAGGCGACGCAGGCGTGCCTCCATGGTGCCGAGATTGACGTAGTGCCGGAAGCGCGAGCGCAGCGATGCGCCCTCCACGCGGGGCTGCGTGGGGTCGATCTCCCAGGGATGGAAATAGAACATGCCGGGCTGGCGATCGTTGTCGTTCACGCGGCGCATGGCCCAGCGATACAGCGGATAAGGCATGAGGCGGAAGTAGCCGCCGCCGCCGCATGGGAAATTGCGCTCCGCGAACCGCAGCGTGGTGACCGGGATCTCGAGAATCGCGTCCGGGCGCAGCCGGAACGGAAAGCGCGGTGCGTCCGGCATGCCATAGAGGTCGTGGCGGATGGGATAGATGCTCGAGCTGTAGACGTGGCCGGTCTCCTGGACGACGTCGAGCGCCCAGAGATTGCGCGCGCCGATGGAATAGCTCGGGGCGCGGTATCCCAGCACCGTCGTGCCGGCGAGTTCCTCGAGCAGTCCCTTGGTGCGCAGCAGGTCCTCGCGCAGCTGGTCACGGTCGAATTCGTTCAGCCGGGTGTGGTCGTAGCCGTGGCTCGCGATCTCGTGACCCTCGGCAACGAGGCGCCGCACGAGCCCGGGATACCGCTGGGCGACCCAGCCGAGCATGAAGAACGTGCCCTTGACGCCGTGCTCGGCGAAGACGTCGAGCACCCTGTGAGTGTTGGCGTCCACACGGCAGGGCCAGCGGTCCCAGTCGCTGCGACTAATGCGATCTTCGAACGCGGCGACCTGGAAGTAATCCTCGACGTCGACCGTCATTGCATTGACGATGCCTTCCGACACGGACGGGGAGCCTTGCAGGTACATGGGACGGTCGCGACGGCGGCGGAGGTCAGAAGTCCTTGCGGACCCTGAGGCCGATCCACCAGCCGTCCGCATCTTCCCGGTCGCCCTCGCTGCGGATCTGGTAAACCGTCTCGGCGGATGCGGTCAGGTCGCGGCCGATCTCGCGGCTGTAGCGAGCTGCAAAAATATTGTCGAGCGTGTCGCGGCCCGGCTCCTCTATGCGTCGGGAGCGCGTGTACCAGACTCGGGCCGACGAATTGCTGCTCAGGTCGCGATCGACGCTGAACTGGGTCAGCCGCCGGTCTTCCTCGCGTGCCGTAAACAGGTACTCACGATCATCGTTCGTGTAGGACAGCCGGACCCGAGTCAGCTGACCGATGGCCGCAACCGACACGTGTGTCGACTTGAGCAAAAACGGTTCGATGCGTTGGTCGTCGAAATCCGGGAAGTCCGGAGGACCCGGGAGCTCGCCTGGCGGTAGGCCGTCGGGCGCCTGAAGCCGACGAGCGGCATTCGTGCTCGGCGTCTCGTCATAGCGGGCTTCAACTTCAAGGTAGCGGGCCCGGTGCCGGAAGCTAAAGAAGTAGCTGTCTCCCCAGAAACGCTCGCCGACGCGGGCCTCCAGGCGATTGCGCTCATCGGGCTCATATACGGCACCGGCCATCCAGTACGACGAGTCAAGGCCGCCATCGATAGCGGTCTCGGTAAGGTCGGTCTCGAGACCGTATTCCCCTACAAGTCGAAGGTCGCTGTTAATGGCGTAGCCGAGGTCTGCGCCTGCCTTGTCGTAGCGGTACGGCAGAAAATTCTCATACTCAGTGCGGTCGGACTGGTAGAACAGGCGCCAATTGAACTGCTCGCGCGGGTCGGACGTGGCCAGCGAAGCGTACGCCGACTTTGTCGTCGAGTCCTGCGCATTGAAATCGTCTGATTCCTCGAAATTCACCTCGCCGTAGGTGTACCGGGCGAGCAGCGTGACGTAGCCGAAATCGCGGTTCAGCGTCGGTGTAATGCTCCAGCCCCAGGAATCCTGGAGGTTGCCGGGCTGGAAGTAGCCGCCGAAGCTCGGTGATCCCAGCGGGTCGATGAGTGCTTGCCGGTAGAACGCGCCGGCCTGCACGTAAAAAAGGTTCTCCACTGCGACCGCCTGCCCGCTCAGGCCGAGGTTGTGGTGGCTCGAATCCCACTGGTCCTCGTCGAGGTAGTTTATGCCCCTCCAGTTGTAATTGAGGGCCCCGACCAGCCGCTGACTGCGGTAGCTTGAGCGGAAGCCTGCCTCGGCCTCGCCGACGAAATCGTCGGAGTGCCGTTGATTGTTCGGATTGAGTTCGAGGTTATGGATGTAGCCGACCGCTGCGCCCACCCAAGGATCGAACTCAAGGCTGCCGGCACATGCCGTGGAGGACGTCGCAGCCAGCGCCAGCACGGCGTGCACCGCGGCCGCAAGCACGCGGCACTGGAGGCGCGATTGATTCATCTCACCGAGTCCCGCCGGCTCGCGGGGTACCGTAGCGCTTGCGGGATCCGTAGCCGTAACCGTAGCCATAGCTCATCGGATCGTCGCCGATGCCCGTGCGCTGCACGTTGTTCAGGACCGAGCTGATCAGCTTGGTGCGGTCCAGCAGTCCGATGGCCTCCCGGACCAGCCGCTGCTCCGTGAAGTCGGCGCGTACAACCAGCAGCACCTGGCCCACCAGTCGCGAAAGCACCTGGGATTCGTTGCTTAGCAGCAGGGGCGAGGAATCGAACAGCACGACGCCGTCGTGTACGTACTCGGACAACTCGGCACAGACCTGGGTCATGCGCCTGCTCGCCAGCAGCTCCGGTCCGCTCTCCCCGCCCGTGCCCGCCGGCACGAACAGCAGGCCCTCGATGTCGGTCGGGTAGATGATGTCGGCCAGAGTGAGCGACTCGTCCGCCAGCAAGTCCTGGATGCCCTTACGATCCTCGAGTCCCAGGGCCTGGCTCAGCTTGGGACTGCGAAGATCGGCGTCCACCAGGATGCAACGACAGTCCCGCTCACGGCCGATTACGCCCGCGAGGTTGAGCGCCGTGAAGCTCTTGCCCTCCTCGGCCATCGCGCTGGTGATCAGGATCAGGTTGTTCTCGGCGGCCACCGAGCCGCCGGCGGCGCGCCCGAGCGCCGACTCGAGCAGCGGCCACTTGATGCGACGGAACTCGTCGATGGCCTCCGGAACCAGCTCTTCCGCGGGAAGCAGGCCGAACTGGCGCAGCCGAGCGGGCTCGACGACGACCGTTTGCCTGGGCGGATGGACCGCCGTTGCAGCCGGCGCCGACGTTTGCGGTCGCGGCCCGCCTCGCGGAGACTTGCCGTCCGCCGTCGGTGGCTCGACGCTCGGCGCGGCCTTCGCTTCATCCGGGGCTGCATCCTGCTTGGCCTTTTCCGCAGCCGAGGTCTGCTGCGCCTTCTGCAATGCTTTTTCGACGATGCTCATGGATGCGCCTCAGCCGAGCAGTCGGGCCGCGGTGTCGCGGACCACGCCACTGAGCAGCAGGTTCAGAAGATAACCAATCAGCAACGCGCCAACCCCGCCTGCGACCAATGCAGCCTGCGTTCGATACCAGGGCAGGAACCGTTCCTCGGTGAGCTTGGTGATTGCACCCAGCACGGGCAGGCCGGAGATCCGGCCCAGCGCATCCCGCGACGTGAACACCGGGCGCATCTGGGCGAGCAGCAATGCCGTAGCGAGGCCTGCGGCGAGGGCTGCGACCAAGACCAACGAGGAAAGGAGAGCTCGGTTTGGTCCGATCGGCGCCAGCGGTACCACCGGCGGCTCTACGACGCGGAACTTAACGCTATCGGTGGTCTGCTCAGCCTCTGTAGAAAGGTTCGCAGATTCAAGTCGCTGCACGAGCGAATCGTACTGCGCCTTGTTGACCCCGTAGTTGCGATCCAACCGCTTAAGTTCCGCCTCGACTTGAGGGATGCGGTCGATCATTCCACGCAATTGCTCGACCTGGGCCCGCTGGTTGCCGATCTGGCTGCGCACCTCGGCCATCTCGGCCTCGGTGGCGCCAATGGCCATCTTGGTGTTCTGATAAACGGGGTTCATGGCTGCCCCGGCGCCCGCGCCGTCGAGTCCCGCTTCCGACGAGGGGGTGGTGCCGCCGCTGGTCTTGAGCGCCTCGAGCTGCTCGATCCGGCTGCGCAGGGACTGGATGTTGGGGTGCTTCTCCGTGTACTGCAGCAGCAACTGGTCGATCTGCGCCTGAATCGCCCCGATTTCCATGTCGATCGGGTCGCTCATGCCGTATGCTGATGCACCCATCCCAGGGTCTTCACCCTCGAGCTGGCGCCGCAGCTCGTCGCGGCGGGTGGCGAGCTGGTCGTAGCGCGCCTGCAGCAGGCGGACGTTGGCCATGGCGTTCTGCAGGCTGCCGAAGAAGTCGCCGCCCTCGCCGGGTAGCATCGCGAGGTTCTCGCGCTTGAAATCCGCGAGCCGGTTCTCCGACTCGGTCAGCCGGCGCTCGTACTCGCGGATCTGCGCTTCGAGGAAGCGCCGCGCGTTGGTGACGTCGGTCCGCTTCATGCCGAGCGTGTCTTCCACGAAAGTGTCGAGCAACGACTGCACGACGGCCTGCGCCTGCTTGGCATCGGAGGCCGTATACGTAATTGCGAACGTGTTCGATCGACGCGCCTGCTCCAGCATAATCTTGGTTTGCAGGCCGTTGATGATGGCAGCTTGCTGCTCCGGGGTTCGGGCTTCGAGGAACAGGTCAGTCTCGCGGGCGACGCGCTCCAGGTTTGGCCGGCTGAGCATCAAGGTCTGCATCATCTCGACTTGACCCATGACGTCGGGCTGAACGGCGAGGCCCTTCAGCAACGGCGCGAGCACCGACTCTGCGTCCACGTACACCTGGGTGCGCGACTCGTAGATGTCCTTAAGCATGTACACGCTGGCCCAGCCGATCAGTGCCACGGCCCACGCGACGGCCACCGCCGGCCAGCGGAAACGCCAAGCGCCCTTCACGTGGCTCAGCAGTTGGTCGAGTAATTCCTTCATGGTCTACCTCTGAGCCGCATGGCCGCCCGGACTCTAGAAACGGCTCTCGGGAATGATAAGGACGTCGCCCGGCCTTACGGGGACGTCGGCATTGATATCGCCCCGGTTGAGCAGGTCGTTCAGCTTGACCGGCACGCGGACCTGCTGATCGCCCTCGCGGCGCGAGATCACGGCGCGGTTCCCGGCCGCGAACTCGCTCAGGCCGCCGACGGCAATCATGACGTCCACGAGGGTCATGCCGGCCCGGTAGGGGAGCGCCTGCGGCTGGGCTGCAGCCCCGACGACTCGGATGCGGTCCTCGAGCGACCCCTGGAAGCCCGTGACGATGACGTTGACCTTCGGACCGCGCACGTATTCGCCCATCGCGACCTCGAGGTCCTTGCCGAGCTGGCTCGGTGTCTTGCCCTCGGCTTTCACGTTCTCAACGAGCGGCGTGGACAGGAGCCCGTCCGGGCGGACCGGCACGCTGAGCGACAGCTCGGGGTGGTTCCACACGAAAATATTGAGCTGGTCCCCGGGACCGATGCGGTACTCGGTCTGGACCGCCTCGGGCGCCGGCGGCATGGGCACCACGGACGGCTCCGGCGTGGCGCAGCCGGCCAGGACGGACAGGACCGCGGCCAGTGCGAGCGCGGTGCGGCGAAACGCGTTTCCTTCGAGATTCATAGCCGGCGCCTTCGGTTTGCTGAGGTGGAAATTCATTGGCCCATTTTCTCCAGGAGTTCAGTGGCCCTTGCCGCGATCGGCGGCGGGACCTTCGAGCCCTGCAGCGCCTTCAGGACGCGTTGGGCTTCGGGAATCTGTCGGGCCGCGATCAGCGCTTCGCCGAGGTGCAGCTGGACCTCGGGATTACCCGGCAGTGCGCTCGCCGCAGTGCGCAACAGCCCCAGGGCCTTGTCGGTCTGGCCCGCGCGAAGCAGCGCCCACCCGTAGGTATCCTGGACCGCCGGCGTATCCGGCATCTTGCGGTAGGCACGCTCCGCGGTCTCGAGCGCCCGCGAATCTCCTTTCTCAATATACAGATACGCGAGATTGTTGAGAATCGCCCCATTGTCCGGGGACTTGGCAAGCGCGGTCTCGTACTCCTGCAAGGCGCCGGCGAGGTCGCCCTTGGCCTGCTTGTATTCGCCCAGCGTGAGCCGGCCGATAACGTCGTCCGGATTCGCCCGAAGCCAGTCGAGCAGCGGCTTCTCGGGCGTCGCCAAGCCTGCCCGCTGGCCCGCGATGAACTGGCTGATGGCGAGCACGCCCGACGGCGCCTTGGCCGCGGCTCGCTCATAGTAGGTGAGCGCCTTGGCGAACTCCTCGGACCGCATGGCGAGGTCGCCGCGCATCGCCAGCGTCACGGGCGACTCCGGTTGCAGCTTCTCCATCCGGTCCACGTAAATCTGGCCGGCGTCGAACTTGCCGGCCGCAAGCGCCGTCGTTGCGGCCCGGGTCAACGCCACGAAGTTGTCGGGCTCGATGCCGAGGGCCTCGTCCAGCGTCTTGAGAGCCTTTTCGGGGTCGCGTGCCGCGGAATACGCCCGGGCCAGGTTGAGCCGGTACGCGACCGAGCGAGGCGCCACCTCGACGGCACGCTGGAAGCTGGCAATGGCGGCGGCGGTGTCCCGGGCCGTCAGCGCGGCGAGGCCCTGCGTGGTCGCGACGACCGCGTTCTCGGGTGCGAGCTCGGCGGCCGCGTCGGCCTCGACCCGCGCCCTGGCGGTGTCGCCGGTGCGAAGATAGAACTGCGCAAGCGCGAGCTTGGCCGTCGCCGACTCCGGGTGCTCGGCGCTGGCCTTGTCGAGCCAGCGCTGGGTTTCCTTGACGTCGCCCCGCGCCTGCGCAATTCCACTCAGCCCGAGCATGGCGGCGAGGTTCTTGGGATCCTTCTCCAGTGCCTTCTGGAAGTTCGCCGCAGCCGCTTCGGGCTTGTCCTGCGCGGCGTCGAGCCTCGCGAGATTGAGGTACGTGGCCACGTGGTTCGGGTCGGTCTGCAGCGCAGCCTCGAGCTCCGCACGCGCCTCGTCGCCCTTGCCGAGCGCCGCATACAGGCCGGCCACGAGGTTGCGGATGGTCGGGTCGTAGCCGCGCGTTCGCGACAGCTCCCGGGCCCGATCGATCGCAGCCTCGTTCTGGCCCTTGCCGACCAGCGCCAGCATCAGCAGGTACTCGCGCTGGTAGCCGCCCGGCGTGTCGGACTCCGGCAGCGACTCGATGAGCTCGATCGCGCGGTCCACTTCGCCCGCCACGAGGTAGCCCGAGGCGAGTTCCATGATGACCTGCGGGTCGCTCGCATTGGCGGACGACGCCTGCTCGAGCAGCGCCAGGCCCTGCTCGCGATTGCCGCTGCCGAGGCTGAGCCGGCCGGCCATGGTCAGGAGCGCCGGGTTCGCCTCGTCGCCAACCTGGCCCTGCAGCAGTTTGAGGGCCGCCTCCGGTTCCTTTTGCGCGATGCGCGTCTCCGCCAGCAGGCGCCGCGCGTACCAGTTCGAAGGGTCGCTGGAGACGACCTGGCTCAGGTGCAGCTCGGCCTGGCCGAGGTTGCCCTGGCGCAGGTTCACCAGGCCCAGCATGGTCCGCGCCTGCGTGTTGGCCGGCACCGCGCTCACGACCTCCTCGAGCAGCGAACGCGCCATGGGCAGGTCGTCGGAGATGAGCGCTGCCTGGGCGCGCATGAACTTGGCGAGCGGGTTTTTCGGCGAACGCTTAATCAGCTCCTCCGCCGTGGCGGTGGCCTCCTTGGCCTTGTTCTGCTGGACCTGCGCCTGCACCAGCCCGGACAGCGTCGCCAGCTCGTCGCCGGCGCCGGCATCCTTCTTCAGCCGGCTGCGCGCCTCGTTGAAGGCGGTCTCCGCGGCCGGGAAGTCGCCCCAGCGCGACTCGAATCCGCCGCGGGCCAGCCAATAGCGGGTCCGTTCCTTCATGGCGGGCGTGGCCGACTCGAGCACCGCGCGGGCCGCCGGCACACCCTCCGCCGCATGGACGGCCGAGGCAAGGCCGAGCAGCGCCGCAAGGTCGTCGGGCCGGGCCGCACGCGCAGCCTGGAAGGCCGCCTGGGATTCGCCCACCCGGTTGAGCCCGAGGTAGGCACCGCCGAGCGCCACGTTCATGGCCGGTCGGGAGGGCTCGGGCACCGCGTCCGGCCGGCAGTCCTTCAGCACCTGCTCGAACTCGCCCAGCGCAACCTGGACGCGGCAGGACGCGAGCAGCCACACGGCCGGCTCGGCGCCCGAGGCCTTGGCCTTGGCGGCCTCGACGGCGGCGCCGTCCACGTCTCCTTCCTCCAGCAGCGCGATGGCGAGCGCAGCGCGCGCCTTCGGGTTGTCCGGCTCGGCCTGCACCAGGTTCTTCAGGTCGATCACCGCGGCCCGGTAGCGGCCGTCGTTCATCGCCTCCTCGGCGCGGGCGTACAGGGCCTCGCCCTTGGGCGAGCACGCCGCGAGCAGCGCCGCTGCGGCGAGTGCGACACCGCGGGCACTGGTCCTCGCGGGCTGGCCCCGGCGGCGAATCTCGAAACCTTCACGCTTCATTGATCATCCTTCCGCGGCCCGATCCGGGACCGCAATCTGGTTTTTCTCGAGCAGGTCGTACAGGGTCGGGCGGGTGATCCCGAGCAGCTCTGCGGTCCGGGACAGGTTGCCGCCCGCGACGGCGAGGGCCTGGCGGATCGCGTCGCTCTCGGCGCGCTGGCGAACCTCGCGCAGGTTCAGCCAGGTGACGTCGTCGCCCCGCGTCGGCAGGCCGAGGTCCTCGACCGTGATTTGCTTGCCCTCGGCCATGATCACCGCGCCGCTGATGCGGTTCTCGAGCTCGCGGATGTTGCCCGGCCAGGGGTAGGTCTGGATCGACTTGAGCGCGTCCGGCGAGAATCCGCGCAGCGAACGGCCGTGCTCGCGCGCACGCCGCTCCATCAGCACCTGCGCGATCACCACGGCGTCGCCGGCGCGTTCGCGCAGCGGCGGGATGTTCACCGTGACCTCGCTGATGCGGTAGAAGAGGTCCTCGCGGAACTCGCTTGCGGCTGATGCAGCTTCGCGAGATCCTGGTTGGTGGCGCAGACGATGCGCACGTCGACCGGGATGCGCTCGCGGCCGCCGACGCGCTCGACCACGCGCTCCTGCAGGAAGCGCAGCAGCTTGGCCTGCAGCGAGAGCGGCATGTCGCCGATCTCGTCGAGGAACAGCGTGCCGCCGTCGGCGAGCTCGAACTTGCCGGAGTCTGCTTCACCGCGCCGGTGAAGGCGCCCTTCTCGTAGCCGAACAGCTCGCTCTCGAGCAGCGTGTCCGGGATGGCCGCGCAGTTGATCGCGACGAACGCCTTGCCCGCGCGCGGGCTCAGCGAGTGCACGGCCGCGCGCCAGCACTTCCTTGCCGGTGCCGCTCTCGCCGAGCAGCAGCACCGTGGCCATCGTGGGCCCCACCTTCTCGACGATGCGGCAGATGCGCATCATGGAGTCGCTGATCGCGATGATGCCGGCGAGCGGCATGTTGCCCGGCTGGCGGGCCAGTGCCCGCGTCTGGGCTTCCAGTGAATGGATGTAGAAGGCGCGCCCGACGATCAGCCGCAGCACGTCGTTGTCCACGGGCTTCTGGTAGAAGTCGTAGGCGCCCATTCCGACGGCCTTGACCGCATTCTCGCGGTCGAGCTGCCCCGTCACCACGATCACCTTGGTGTGCGGCGGAGGCCTTCAGGGTCTCGACGAGCGTCAGGAGGCCCTCCGAGACGCCCTCGGGGTCGGGCGGCAGCCCCAGGTCCTGCAGCACCACGGCGGGCTCGTACCTGCGCAACGCCGAGATCGCCTCGGTGCGGGTCCCGGCTGCGAGCACCTCGTAATCGTCGAAACACCACTTGAGCTGCTTCTGCAGCCCCGGGTCATCCTCGACGATCAGCAGCTTGGGCTTGCCTTCCGGCATCTTCTCTCCGCTCGCCCGGGCGATTCCCGGGGTCCGTTGGTCACAATGAACCCGGATAATACAAGGAGTTCGGGGCCAAATTTGTGAAACGGGTCCAAGGCGCGGGAATGGCCGGACGATAATTGGACGGTGCACGGCCCGGTGGCCAGCGCGCGGGAGCGGCGCGCTCGTCGCTAGAGGATCGTCTTCTGCGCGACGTTCGAGTACTCGCTCTCGACGCCACCGGCATTGTAGGCGCTCACCGTGAAGTACCAGGTGCCGCTCGCCAGATTCTCGACGACCGCACTCGTGATGCCGGGGTTCGGGATGCTCTGCAGCTCGGTGAGCTCGCCGGCGAGGCGACCGTAGCGGATCCGGTAACCGGCGAGGTCGTCGATCGGCGAGCCGTCGGTGTTCTCGGTGGGCGGCAGCCAGGTCAGGGTGGCTGCGCCGAGCTGGGTGTCGGACACCGTGATCGTGAACGGTGCCAGCGCTGCCGTTACGGTGCCGTCGAACGCCGCGATGACGATGTTGAGGTAGGTTCCGACGTCCGCGCTGGATGGCGTACCGCTCAGGCGACCGGTCCGTGGGTCGAACGTGGCCCACGAAGGCTTGTTGGCGACCCGAAACTCGATCGGGTCGCCGTCGGGATCATAGGCACTGGCCTGGAATGTGTAGGTCGAGCCTGCCGTCGCGGCCGTCTCCGCAGACCCCGACATGACCGGTGCGCTATTCCGGGGCGTGGGCACGGCGCTGGCGGTCTGGCCCGATGCGGGAACGGCCGCTGTGCTCGCCGCACCGCCACCTCCCCCACCACCCCCGCAGGCTGAAATGACCAGGGCCGTCGCAATGAGCCCGCCAAGCCGCGCCGCGTGCCTGAAACCGTACATGATCGACCTCCGTGACCCGAATCGCTCAAGGCGCGGGTAGCGGCTTGTCGAGGTGTCCCGGGAACGGGATCGGCTCGTACGACATCAGCAACTCGTCGTAGTAGATGTCGAGCGGTGGCCGATAGCCTTCCTCCGCGAAGGTCTGCACCTGCAGGTAGTCGCCCTCGCGTGACGAAGCCATCGGTGTTGCCGATGCCACCGACCGGTAGCGCGGACATCGGCTCGACTGTCAGACGTGTCTTGCGCTTCATGACCGGTGTGCCGGCAGAATCAAATCCGTCCTGCACGAGTCCGACGTAATGAGAATCGACGATCGTCACGAGCTGGCCCTTGAGTGCCCCGGTATTCCAGCCGATGCGGTTGCCGATGAACTCATGATCCTGCACCTCGGTCTTGTCGCCGGTGACGGCACGAGCGTAGAAGGGATGCCCCTTCGGTTTGTCGTCAGCACCGGCCTCGTAGATGATCTCGAACTGGTTGGTCGTCGGCTGAAAGGTTCGGGCGTCCACCTTGGCGCCAAAGCCGCCCGCCCTCGACGATGTTGGTGTCGTAGTAGAGCAGCTCGAACCACTGGTAGTAATTGTCGGGTTATAGGCGAACTGGCATGACGCGCTGTCGTGGAATCGATCGACCAGCCGTGGCGCCTCGCCGTATGGCGCAGCCCAAACCTGGAAAGTTTGAGGGTTGTACTGCGGCTTACCTTCCGCGCTGTAACCGATGACTGTGGGATCCTGCCTGACGTAGATCTCAACAACAGTCCAACCATCCATCACCCATGGCGTATGGTCAGCGGGCTTCTTGAGTTCCGGCCAGCCCCAGCCGCCGTAGGGGTGGCCGCGATCCGGATGGTCGATGAGATTCTTGGTCCAGTCGCCGCCGGTCTCCCATCGACCCTTGTAGCTCCAGTCCGTCTGCGCTGTGACGTATCCCCACTTCGTGAATCGTCACGCAGGTCCGCGGTTAATCCGTACTTCGCGATGTAGTCCTCGAGCTTGCTTGCGGCGGTCAGCGTTACCGAAGGGTCATCGAGTGCGCTCTGGTATGAACGTAACGCGCGACCCCCGGCCGAAGTCTTGACTTGCCGTGCTGCAACCGTTGTGACCCGTTAACCGCGTGCGCGACCATGCCAATGCGCCGCGCCATACCCGGCTGCATCTGGCCTGTTGCCATACCCCTCGAGCAGCAGCGTCTTGAATGCCTCGCCCGTCTGCGCATCACGATGCGTCCAAGTCAGCGCCTCGCGGGTCCAGTAGATCGCGTACTGAAGGTAGAACTCGCGCACGCTGTCGCCGTCCTTTTGCGGACCGGCCGGCGCGCGCTTGTAGAAGTCACACGTGAAGGTTACCCCCCTGGCGTGCCGTCGGTGTCATCGTGCTCTTGAAGCTCTTGCCACCGCTCAGCGAAAACTGCGGATCCGTGTTGATTGCCCGGCTGCCGGCTATCGGTCGATATCACCTTTGGCTGATAGGCCGTGGTCTTCGAGGAGATCCTCGAGGCTAGCGTAGTCGCCGAAATTATTTGCATACCACGCCTTCGAGTACGCCACCCGCGCCGCGAAGTCGGCGTCCTTGTCAAAAGCCGGGATCGGTGGAAGCGCGAGCCACCGTGACGCTGAATGCTGGCAGCGCGGTCGACGATTTGCCGTCGGAGGCGGAGATCAGGATGTTGGCGTAGATCCCGGCGTCCGTCGCGGACGGCGTGCCGCTCAGGCGGCCGGTCGAGGCGTCGAATGCCATCCACGCAGGCTTGTTGGCTATCTCATACCGAAGCGAGTCGCCCTCGGCATCGGAGGCACTCGGCTGGAACTCGTACGCCGATCCGATCGTTACAGCAGTCTTGGGCTTTCCTTCAATGACGGGTGGCGTGTTCTTGGTGGCGGTCGTACCCACGGGAGGCTTGCCGGGATCCATGGTCTGCGGAGCGCCACCGCCACCTCCGCCGCAGGCCGCAAGCAGCAGACCCACCGCCACGACCGCCGCAAACCTCGCACCCGACAGTAGTTTCATGTCCGCACCGCTCCGTATCTGGCAACCCCGCTATCCGCGGCGCATGGCCGCGGACCGGAGGCTTTGCGTCCCCGCCTTGCGACGGGTTTGCTATTGACGATCTACGAAAGCGGCCGCATGCAGACGGCGCGCTTCGATGCGTAATTCTTCGCCGCAGTGCGGCGATGATCAAGCATCGCGCTTCGAATCTGAGGAGACGTTGGCAGTTTGAGCCGGCAAGTGCAGCTCGATGCGCGTGCCCTCGCCCTCGCGGCTCTCGATAAGCACGCGACCGCCCAGCGACTGGACGTACTCGCGCACCTGGTACGCACCGATGCCCATGCCCTTGCTGCCCTTGGTCGTGTCGAAGGGCTTGAAGAGCCGGTCGCGGATGAACTCGGGACTCATGCCCGCGCCGGAGTCGTTCACGACCACCGAGTGCCAATCGCCGCCGGGATCGACGCTGACGACGACGCGACCGTCGTCGGGCGTCGCTTCCTGGGCGTTGCGGATCACGTGCTCGACGATCATGGTGAGCCGTTCCTGGTCGGCCTCCACGAGCGCCCCGGCGCCGTCGCCCTCGAACACCGGCTCGGGCAGGCGCACGCGGCAGCGCTCGACGGCCCGGCGCGCGACCTCGCCAAGCGACACGCGGCGCACGGTCGTCTGCACCTCGCGGCGCTGCAGCTGCTCGATCAGCCGCTGCATGCGGCCGGTCGAGTTCGCGATGGTGCTGATCGCGTCGTCCACGAACTCGGGATTGCGCTTGTGCTTCTCGGCGTTCGACACGATCAGCGAGAGCTGCGCGGCGAGGTTCTTGAGGTCGTGCATGACGAAGGCCGTCAGGCGGTGATAGGCCTCGAACTGGCGGCTGTCGGCGAGCTGGCGATCCGTCTCGTGCTGCGCGAGGTGCGTGGCGACGTGGCGGCCCACGGTCTTCAGCAGGTCGCGATCCTCGAACGTCGGATTGAACGGCGGCGGCGGCGCGGCCAGCAACATCAAGCCGATCATGTCCGCCCCGTGCACCAGCGGCAGCACGAAACGGTACCGCTCGCGGTCGTCGCAGACGAATCCGGGCAGCATCACGTTCTGGTAGTTGTCCGGCGAGCGCGCGTGCTCCTCGGAATCCACGACCCATTGCCGGCGGGCGAGGAACTCGATGAGCTCGTCGCCGGCCTCGAGCACCGGGAATCGCCCCGCCGGGTCGCTGCCGCTCGGCCAGACTGCGGCCGGCTGGTAGTGCCCGCCAGAATCGTCGCGCAGGTAGAGGATGCCGCCCGGACTGCCGATGATCTGGGCAATCGCGCGGACCGTGTTGGCACGGACCTCGATGCCCTCGACCGGCGCCGAGAGAGTGTCGATGAAGCGCAGCCACTCGATGCGGTAGTCGTACTTGTTGCGGTAGAAATGCTTCGAGATGAAGACGCGCAGCCGGCGTCGCAGCGCGCTCGAGGCCACCAGCGAGACGAGCACCGCGGCGGCCCCGGCAAGAAACACGAGTTGCGCGACGCGCCCCCAGGTGCCGCCGTACAGGCGGATGAAATAGCCGCCCGAGGCCATGAGAAGCAGGTACAGCCCGATCGCCAGGATGGAGGTCGTGTAGAAGACGACCTGCCGCGAGACGAACACGTCGAGCGACCACTGCGGATTGCGGCGCGCCGCGAGCGCCAGCATGGGGACGGTCAACGACATCACGAATCCGCGGGCGGCCCAGGTGACGGCGTCCACGGACTTGAGCAGCTGCGCCTGCGAGTACAGGAACAGGTCGTAGGCGAACATCACGCCCATCGCGATCACGAAGAACTTGATCGCGTAGCGGCCCTGTGCACGGCTGTTACGGTACACCTGCTCGAGCAGCACCAGGCCGAGCAGCGCCATCAGCAGGCCCGCCCCGACGATCAGGAGCATCGGGGGCGGTACCTGGCACCCCGGCCCCCACCAGCAAGGGCAGCCCGTAGGCGAGCACGACACCGCCGATCCAGGTCACGTGCACGGCGCGCGACAGCCCGCCGGCGAGGCCGGCCGGCCGCATCAGTCCGGTCAGGACGATGAACCACGCGCCGTACCGCAGGCTCTCGGCGAGCATCACCATCGGCAGGGACAGGTCCACGCGGCCAGAGCCGAACGCGAGCAGCGCCGCCCAGGCGGAGGTCACCGCGCAGGCCACGACCAGCCGGGCGCCCTGCGAGCGTCCCTGCCAGCTGGTGAGCAGTAGCAGCGCGAGGATCAGGAAGCTGGTGGCCGCGAGCCCGTAGGAAACGAAGCCGAGATCGAGCATGGACTACCGGGCGCCCTTGCCCCAGAGCACCACTTCGACGGTCTGCAGGAGGATGGCCAAGTCGAACAGCAGGCTACGGTTCTTCACGTAGTACAGATCGTACTGCAGTTTCTCGAGCGCGTCCTTGTCGGAGGCGCCGTACGGGTAGCACAGCTGCGCCCAGCCAGTGATGCCGGGCTTTACCGTGTGCCGCTCGCGGTAGTAAGGGATCTGCTGCTCGAGTCGCGCCACGAACTCCGGCCGCTCGGGCCGGGGGCCGACGAAGCTCATGTCGCCGCGCAGGACCGCGAACAGCTGCGGCAGCTCGTCGATTCGGGTCTTGCGCATGATCGCGCCGACGCGCGTGACGCGCGGGTCGTCCGGGGTGGCCCAGATCGCCTGTCCGGGCTTCTCGGCGTCCTGGCGCATGCTGCGGAACTTCACGATGTCGAAGTTCTCGTTGTAGCGACCGACACGCGCCTGGCGGTACAGCACCGGTGCCTTCCAGCCGTCCTCGATCTTGATGGCGATGATCGCGAGCAGCATGATCGGCGTACTCAGGACCAGCAGCAGCGCGCTCGCCGCCACGTCGAGCCCGCGCTCGAGACCGCGCTGCACCATCGAGTTGCGGAAGCCCTCGCCGAAGATGATCCAGCTCGGATTCAGGACGTCGAGCCGGACCTTGCCGGTCTCGCGCTCGAGGAAGGTCGGCAGCTCGAGAATGTCGATGCCCGCCATCCGGCAGTCGAGGAGCTCGAGCACGGGGAAGCCGCGGCGACGGTCGTCCATCGAAACGACGATCTCGTCCACGGCGTGCTCGCGCGCCCAGTGCAGCAGGTCGTCGGGCCGCGGGACGAGCTTGTCCTCCGGCACGCTCACCTTGTCGCCCTCGGTGGCCATGAAGCCCACGAGCTTGAAGCCACGCTGGTCCGTGCGGCGGCGCAGCTGCAGCAGGCTCGCGGCGCGCTGGCCGGCGCCATAGACGAGCACGCGGCTCTTGAAGGTGTCCTGGTCCACGATGCGGTCGAAGAGTGCACGGGCGCCGGAGCTGAAGAGCGCGGCGGCCACCGCCGTGACGGCCAGCACCTCGCGCGAAATGGCGATGGACGGCACCGCGTAGAAAACCAGCGCGCTCAGCGCCGCACCGTTGAGCGCGCCGGCCGCGACGCGGATCATCAGCCCGACGGTTCCCGCCCGCTGGCGCGTGGTGTACAGGCCGAAAGCGAAGTTCGAGGCGACGCAGAAGATCGAAAACACCGCCGCCGTCGGCACGAGGTTGCCGGTCGGCGTGGCGCCCGGCACGTCCTGTGGCCCGACGAGAATGGCCGAGGCGAGGTAGGGCGCGAAGAAGAAAAGCGCTCCCTCGATCGCCGCGAGCAGCACGACCGGCACCTTGAGAAACAACTGGAAGAACCGGATGGACACGCCTGGATCCTGGCTCCTTGAACGCCCTCGAGCCCGGCGGCTATTGTTCTTGAGCCTACCCGAACCTGGCAGGGGAACTTCCGCCTGCGGGAGGGAGTCTAGCCGGCCCAGCACCCCGCGATGTGACCCCAATCGCATATGTGAAATGCGAGCGGGCCCATGGCCGGGATTGGCGTCCCCACGGGGATTCGAACCCCGGTCGCAACCGTGAAAGGGTTGTGTCCTAGGCCTCTAGACGATGGGGACGCGGGCAAAATCTGGTGGAGCCAGACGGGATCGAACCGTCGACCTCTTGCATGCCATGCAAGCGCTCTCCCAGCTGAGCTATGGCCCCACACGAAGCACGGAATTCTGGCCGAGGGCATGACGAGTGTCAACAAACCTCTTCAGGGCGGTGGTCCACAATGAGTTCGATGCCTCGTCGTCACTCGAGTTTCGCACTTACGCCCCTGCTGCTGGCCGGAGCTCTCGCCGTACTGCTGGCCGCGGCCTGCACACGTCAGGCGGACCCGGCATCGGCACCCGACCGCGACGCAGCCGATCCGGCTGACTCGATCGCCGCGCTCACCGATGCAATCCGTCGGGCTCCACAGGACCCTCGACTGCGCATCGCCCTCGCCCGCGCCGAGCTGGCTGCAGACTCCGCGGCGGCCGCCGAGGGCTCGCTGCGCCGGGCGCTGGCGCTCGGTGCCGCTGAGGACGACGTGGCGGTGACGCTGGCGGACAGCCTGCTCGCGCAGCAGGACTACGGGCATGCGCTCGAGGTGATCGGGAATCCCGCCGACCGGAACGCCTCGCTGCGCCTGCCCTTGACGTGGCTCAAGGCCGAGACGGAACTGCGCATGACCGACACCGATCCGCGCTCGACCCTGCGGCAGTTCGTGGCGGGCTGGCGGCTGCGCTCCGAACTCGATGAGGACAGTTTGCCCGCCGCGGAGCTGCGTGGCCTGGATGCCCGGATCGAGGCGCTGCGATCGTCCGAACCGCTGGTCGAGGCCGCACGCCAGCACTTCGTCTGCCACGCGGCCACGCCGGAGCCGCTCGGCCCGCCCTCCACCGCCAGTCTCGCGGGCACGGCCGAGGCACGGGGGCGTCGCATCCTGCAGGTGGGATCCTTGCGCGAGCTGCGGCGCCCGAGCGACGCGGCGCGCGTCGCCCAGGACGGCGACCTCATCGAGATCGACGCGGGCCCCTACCCCGGCGACGTCGCCGTGTGGATCCAGGACGGCCTGAGACTGCGCGGCGTGGGCGGACGAGCAGTGCTCGACTCGCGCGGCGCCACCGCCGATGAGCAGGGCATCTGGGTGCTGCGGGGCAACGACATCACGGTGGAGAACGTCGAGTTCGCCGGCGCGCGTGCGCGCGCCCGCAACGGCTCCGGGATCCGTTTCACGGGACGCAACCTCACGGTCCGCAACAGCGTGTTCCGCGACAACGAGGCCGGGCTCCTGACCTGGAACGACCCCGACAGCGACATCCTCGTGGAGCACAGCGTCTTCTCGCGCAACGGCTACGGCGACGGGCAGTCCCACAACATCTACGTCGGGCGCGTGCGCAGCTTCACGCTGCGCTTCTCGCACTCCCACGACTCGCGCAGCGGTCACGAGGTGAAGAGCCGCGCCGCGGTGAACCGCATCCTCTACAACCGGCTCACCGACGAGGACGACGGCAACTCGAGCTACCTCATCGATCTGCCGGTCGGTGGCGACGGCTACGTGATCGGCAACGAGCTGCTGAAGGGCGCGCGGGCGGAAAACCCGAACGCGATCTCCTATGCCTCGGAGCGGCCGGACATCGAGACCGGGCGGCTGTGGGTGGTGAACAACAGCCTCCACAATCGCTACCTGAACGCGGCCTTCGTACGCAACCGCAGCCAGCGCCCGGTCCGGGTCATCAACAACGTGCTGGCCGGAGCGCCGATGTCGCTCAAGGCGGGTGCGGTCGAGGTCGTGGGCAACTACCAGGCCCCGGAGCACGGCCTCGTCGACTCGGCGCGGCTCGACTTCGGCCTCGAGCCCGATTCGCCGCTGATCGACGGCGGCACCGACCCCGGCTCGGTGGACGGCGTGTCGTTGTGGCCTGAGTTCGAGTACGTCCACCCGGCCTCCGGGCGGCCGCGACAACGCGTCGCCGCGATCGACGTCGGCGCGCGCGAATTCTGCGGCTGGTGAGACCGGGCGGACGTCAGCCGCGCGCGTACGCCACCGCTCGATCGAGCCGTGCGAGCGTTTCCTCGCGGCCGAGGATCGCGAGCGTGACGTCGATCGGCGGCGACACCGTGCCGCCCGCCACGGCCACGCGCACCGGCTGCGCCACCTGCCGAGCCCGACGCCCTGCTCCGCCGCCACGCCGTTGATCGCGTCGTGGATCGCGGGCGCCGGCCACTCGGGCATCGCGGCGAGCCGCTCCCGCGCGGCCGCGAGCAGTCGGCGCGGAGTCCGGCGTGAGGTTCTTCGTCGCCGCCTTCTGCTCGTACGCCGTGACGTCGCGGAAGAAGAACACGCTGTTCGCGGCCATCTCCTTGAGCGTCCGGGCGCGCTCCTGCTGGGCCTTCGCCACGGCCGCGAGCCGCTCGTCGTCCAGGCGCTCGGGCGCCACGCCGAGCGCCTCGAGCTGCGGGCGGAGGTGCTGCGCGAGGTGCGCGGGGCGTCGAGCGCAGCATGTGCTGCTGGTTGGTCCACAGCATCTTGTCCAGGTTCAGCGCCGAGGCCGACTTGTTGACGTCGTCGATGTCGAACAGGCGCATCATCTCGTCGAGCGCTGAAGATCTCCTGGTCGCCGTGCGACCAGCCGAGGCGCGCCGAGGTAGTTGAGCAGCGCCTCGGGCAGGAAGCCCATGTCGCGGTACTGCAGCACGCTGACCGCGCCGTGGCGCTTGGAGAGCTTGGCGCCGTCGGGCCCGAGGATCATCGGCACGTGCGCGTAGACGCGGCGGCTCGACGCCGAGCGCGCGCAGCATGTTGATCTGCCGCGGCGTGTTGTTGATGTGGTCGTCGCCGCGGATCACGTGCGTGACGCGCATGTCGTAGTCGTCCACGACCACGCAGAAATTGTAGGTCGGCGTGCCGTCCGAGCGCGCGATGATCAGGTCGTCGAGCTCGCTCGCTGTCGAACATGATCGGGCCGTGCACGATGTCGTTGACGACGACCTGCCCCTCGTCGGGGCTGCGGAAGCGCACCACCGGGCTCACGCCCGGCTCGCGGCTCGGTGCGCGTCGCGGCAACGGCCGTCGTAGCGCGGCTTCTCCTTGCGCGCCAGTCTGCGCGGCACGCATCTCGTCGAGCTCTTCCTTGCTGCAGTAGCAGTGGTAGGCCGTGCCGTCGCGCAGGAACTGGTCGATCACCTCCGGTACCGATCCATGCGCTGCGTCTGGTAGAACGGGCCCTCGTCGTGGTCGAGCCCGAGCCACGTCATGCCGTCGAGGATCGCCTGCACCGCCTCGGGCGTCGAGCGCTCGAGATCGGTGTCCTCGATGCGCAGGATGAACATGCCGCCGTGACGGCGCGCGTACAGCCAGCAGAACAGCGCCGTGCGCACGCCGCCGATGTGCAGCATGCCGGTGGGACTCGGGGCGAAACGGGTGCGGACAGTCATGGGGCGATGCGACTCGCTTGGTCGGGAAAGACAACGCCGGCTGCGAGGCCGGCGTCGGGTTCTGGTGGGCGGTAGTGGGATCGAACCACTGACCCCTGCCGTGTGAAAGCAGTGCTCTACCGCTGAGCTAACCGCCCGATCGAAGGGCGCGTAGTTTAGGGGGCGGGAAAGATCTCCGCAATCCGGCCGAGAGCCGGTAGTACGCGAGCCCGAGCCACTCGTGCAGCGACGCGTCGAGCAGCGCGAGGTTGTCGGCGATGCGGAACGTGCCGCGGCCCCAGTCGCCCGGGACCACGCGAAAGTCCGTCGGGTAGGGAACGATTTCAGGCCATCCTGCGGCCCGGAAGCAGCCCACCACGCGGGGCATGTGCATGGCCGATGTGACCACGACCCAGGTCTCCCCCGGCGCCGGCCGCACGAGCTCACGGACCCTGGCCGGATGCTCGCAGGAGTCCCGCGCCACCGATTCGTAGACGACGCGACGCGGATCGAGCCCCGCGCCCTCGAGTACGGCGGCCGCGACGGCCGACTCAGAGCCGAACCCGCGGCCGCCGTCCCGCAGGCGCGCGCCACCGGTGTGCACGAGCCGCGCCCGCGGATGAGCGTTCCGCGAGACGAAGTGCGGCGACATAGCGCGTCGCAGACGGATTCAGAAGCGGCTCGCCGTGGGCGTCCGATGCCGGGACGCGCTCGGCGCCGCCGAGAAGCACGATGCCCGCGACGTCCGCAGGCAATTCAGGCCGCGGGAACCGCTCCTCGAGCACCCGCGCGAGCGTGTGGCTGGTCGGGAACAGTCCGAAGGCGAGCAGGCCGAGACTGCCGATCACCGCCAGCGCACTGCCCAGTCGCGCTACGCGACCCGGCGGCCCGACGCGAGGACGGGAGAAGAGCAGCAGCACTCCGCCCACGATCGCGCAGGCAAGCAGGATCTGCGAGGGACTCGCGAGCGACCAGAGCAGCCAGCGCAGGCCTAATCAGCCCGGCTCCCCGCCAACCAGCGCCAGCAACTCCGCCGTCTTCTCGCGCATCAGCGCCTCGTCGCCGCGGCTCTCGACGTTGAGCCGGATCAGCGGCTCGGTATTCGACGCGCGCAGGTTGAAGCGCCAGCGGTCGAACTCGACGCTGACGCCGTCGGTGTAGTCGACGCGCAGCGCCTGCGGCTCGTACCTCGCCGAGCACGGCGGCGATCGTCGCCGGCGCATCCGGCACGCGGCGGTTGATCTCGCCGCTGGTGGGGAACATGCCTTCATGCGCTCGCCCACCAGCTGCGACAGGCTCTTGCCCGTGTCGCTCATGACCTGCGGCACCAGCAGCCACGGGATCATGCCGCTGTCGCAGTAGGCGAAGTCGCGGAAGTAGTGATGCGCGCTCATCTCGCCGCCGTAGATGCCGTCCACCTCGCGCATCACCTGCTTGATGAACGCGTGACCGGACTTCGACTGCACCGCCTCGCCGCCGCCCTGCGCGACGATGTCGAGCGTGTTCCAGGTGAGCCGCGGGTCGTGGACGATCCGGCTGCCCGGGTGGCGCTGCAGGAACACCGAGGCCAGCAGCCCGACGATGTAGTAGCCCTCGATGAAGCCGCCGTGCTCGTCGAACAGGAAGCAGCGGTCGAAGTCGCCGTCCCAGGAGATCGCGCAGTCGGCGCCGTGTGCGCCGCAGCGCCTCGACCGGCGCGCGGTGGTTCTCGACGAGCATCGGGTTCGGCACGCCGTTCGGGAACGTGCCGTCGGGCTCGTGGTGCACCTTGATGAACTCGAACGGCAGGAACGGCTCGAGCTTGTCGACGATCAGGCCCGGCGCCGCCGTTGCCGGCGTGCACGACGACTCGCAGCGGCTTGAGCCTCGGCGCGGTCCACGTACGAGAGCAGGTGCTCGATGTACTCCGGCATGATGTCCACGGCGAAGCGCTCGCCGACGCGCGCCGGCGCGCTGAAGCGGCCCGCCTCGGCGATCGCGCGGATGTCCTGCAGGCCGTTGTCGCCGCTGATCGGCCGCGAGCCCTCGCGCACGAACTTCATGCCGTTGTAGTCCGGCGGGTTGTGGCTCGCCGTGACCATGATGCCGCCGTCCATCTCCTTGGCGAAGGTCGCGAAGTACACGACCTCGGTGCCGCAGAGGCCGATGTCGTAGACGTCCACGCCGGAGTCGAGCAGGCCCTGCTCGAGGGCCTTGGCGAGTTCCTCGCTCGAGAGGCGGATGTCGCGGCCGACGATCACCTTCTTCGGCTTGACGAACTCCGCGTAGGCGCGGCCGATGCGGTAGGCGACGTCCTCGTTCAGCTCGGCCGGGATGCGGCCGCGCAGGTCGTAGGCCTTGAAGCCGCTGATGCTGATGGGGTTCATGTGCTCGATCCCTCGCGTCCGTAACGTCCTCGAATCGCACGATGTCGTCCTCGCCGAGGTAGCTGCCCGACTGCACCTCGATGATGTGCAGCGTGACCATGCCCGGATTCTCGATGCGGTGCTTCGTGCCCATCGGGATGAAAGTCGACTCGTTCTCGCCGAGCAGGAAGGTCTCCTCGCCGCGCGTGATGCGCGCGGTGCCCGAGACCACGATCCAGTGCTCGGCGCGGTGGTGGTGCAGCTGCAGCGACATCGAGGCGCCGGGCTTCACCACCAGCCGCTTGACCTGGAATCGCTCGCCGTCGTCGATGCTGTCGTAGCTGCCCCACGGGCGGAACACCTCGCGGTGCAGCGAGGTCTCGTAGCGGCCCTGGGCCTTCAGCCGGGCGACCAGCGCCTTCACGTCCTGGACCTTGTCGCGCGGCGCGACCAGCACCGCGTCCTTGGTCTCGACCACGACGTGGTCCGTGAGGCCGACGGCGGCGATCAGCCGGCTCGTCGAGTGCAGGTAGCAGCCGGTGGCGCCCTCGGTGATCACGTCGCCCGCCGTGACGTTGCCCTGCGCGTCCGTGCTGCAGCGCGTCCTGCAGCGCCGACCACGAGCCCACGTCGCTCCAGCCGGCGTCGAGCGGCACCACGACCGCCGCGGTGGTCTTCTCCATGACGGCGTAGTCGACCGAATCGGCCGGGCAGGCGCCGAACTCGGCGGGCGGCAGGCGGGTGAAATCGAGGTCGCGGGTCGCCGCGGCGACCGCGGCCTCGCAGGCGGCGAGCATCGCCGGGGCGTGCTCGCGGAGCTCGGCGAGGTAGGTGCGTGCGCGGAACATGAACATGCCGCTGTTCCAGAAGTACTCGCCGGACTGCACGTAGCGCACGGCCGTCGCGAGGTCGGGCTTCTCGACGAACTCGGCGACCGGGTAGACTGGGCCCTCTCCCCTCGCCCGCCGGATGTAACCGTAGCCAGTCTCGGGCCGGTCCGGCACGACGCCGAACGTGACGAGCTTGCCCAGCTCCGCCGCCGCACGGCCGGCCACGACCGCCTCGCGGAATGACTCGACGTCGCGGATCACGTGGTCGGCCGGCAGCACCAGCAGCACCGGATCCGCCTCCCCCATGGGGCCGCTTGCCGAGCCGCAGCACGACCGATTGCCACGAGTGCGGCGACGGCGACCGCCGGCGCGGTGTTGCGTCCGACCGGCTCGAGCACGATCGCCTGCGGCGGGGACCCGAGGTCGCGCAGCTGCTCCGCGACCATGAAGCGGTGGCTCTCGTTGCACACCACGACCGGCGCGCCGACGTCGGAGACGCCCGCGACGCGTGCCACGGTCTCCTGGAGCATCGTCCGCTCGCCCACCAGCGGCAGCAGCTGCTTCGGATAGAGCTCGCGCGAAAGCGGCCAGAGGCGGGTGCCGGAGCCGCCGGAGAGGACGACGGGGATCAGCATGGAGAGCCCTTTGGGTGACGGACCGCCATTGTAGACGACCGCCCTACGCGCTTCAGGGCCGGCAGTCTCGCCGCGGGCGGGAAGCTCAGAACGGCCAGACGCGCGGCACGATCAGCACGGTCGCGATGCCGACCAGAGGCTGAGCGGCGTGCCGAAGCGGATGTAGTCCATCCAGCGGTAGCCGCCCGGGCCGTACACCATCAGGTTGGTCTGGTAGCCGATCGGCGTGATGAAACCCGCCGAAGCCCCGACCATCACGCAGACCACGTAGGGCAGGAAGCTCACGTTGCCGTCCTGGGCCACCGCCATGGCGATCGGGAACATCAGCACGCCGGCGGCGTTGTTGGTGATCATCTCCGTCGTCATGACGGTGGCGACGTACAGCACGACCAGCGCCCAGAACGGGTCGCCACGCGCGATGTCGCCGATCCAGCTGGCGAGCAGCTGCGCCGCGCCGGACTCCGCGAGCGCGAATCCGAGCGCGAACGACGCGCCGATGCCGACGAGCACCGGGTACTCGATGCTGCGTCGGGCCATTGCGAGCGTGACGCAGCCAGTCGCCACCATCAGGCCCGCCGCGAGGAACGAGGCCTGGAACAGCGGGATCCATTCGAAGCCTGCCACGATCAACATCGCGACCAGGATCACGAACGCGAGCGGCGCACGGGCGAAATCCGGTGGCGCAGAATCCTGCAGCGAGCTGACGAGCAGGAAATCGCGGTTGTACTTGTGGCGGCCGACGAAGTTCTGGTCGGCCTCCACGAGCAGCGTGTCGCCCGGGCGCAGGCGCACGTCGCCGAGCTTGCCCTCGAGCCTCGCTCCGTCGCGGGAAATCGAGATCACGGCAGCGTTGTAGGTGCTGCGGAACTCCGACTGGCGGACGGTCTGGCCGACCAGCGGCGAGCTGGCCGAGAGCACCAGCTCCACGAGGCGGCGCTGGGCGTGGCGCAGGTTGAGCTGGAAGGTCTGGTCCTCGGCGACGAGCAGACCCGGGATGCGGCGCAGCTCGTTGACGGCGTCCACGACGCCGACGAAGGTAACGCGGTCGTTCGCCTGCAGGACCTCATCGGGCCCCACGGCGGTGAGCAGCCGGTCGCCGCGGGCGATCTCGAGCACGAAGGCGTACCGCATGCTGCGCAGGCCGACCTCCGCGATGCTGCGGCCGACCAGCGGGCCGTTGGGCGTGACCCGGGCCTCGACGCTGTACTCGCGGGCATTCTCCAGCTGTTCGACCGGGCTCTGGCGGTCGGGCAGCAGCCACGGGCTCGCGACCAGCATGTACACGAACCCGATGGCCGTCAGCGGCAGCCCGATCCACACGAGGCTGAACAGGCTGAGCCCGGAGTCCGGCACCGTCTTCACGAGCAGGCTGTTGACGATCAGGTTGGTGCTGGTGCCGATCAGCGTGCACATGCCCGCCAGGATCACGAGGTGATTCATGGGCATCAGCAGCTTCGAGATCGAGTAGCCGAAGCGCGACGCCCACTCCTGTGCCACCGGGATGAACAGCGCGACCACGGGCGTGTTGTTGATCACTGCCGACAGCGCGCTGGTGACCAGCATCAGCTTGCCCTGCGCCACTGCAAGCGATCGCGGGCGGCCGAGGACCCAGCGTGAGATCCAGGCCATGGCACCCGTCTCGCGCAGCCCGGCGACCACGATGTAGAGCGCGGCGATGGTCATGACGCCGTTGCTCGCGAATCCCTGCAGCGCCTGGTCGGGCTTGAGGATGCCGGCCAGCGTGAGCGTGATCATGGCGCCCACCAGCACGACGTCCGTGTCGAGCCGGCTCGTCGTCAGCAGCAGCAGCACGCCGGCGACGACGCCGAGCGTGATTGCGATCTCGAGGGTCAAGCGTTTGGGTTCCGGTTGGTCCCGCTCAGACGACCAGCGACTCGCCGCGGCCGATGCCGTGGTAGGTGAGCCCGTAGCTCTTGACCATCCCCGGGTCGTACAGGTTGCGGCCGTCGAAGATGACCTTGTGGCGCAGGGAATCGTGGATCAGCTCGAAGTCGGGGCTGCGGAACTCCTGCCATTCGGTCAGCAGCGCGAGCGCGTCGGCACCCTCGAGCGCGGCCTCGGCGCTGTCCACCAGCGCGAGATCCGGCCGGTCGCCGTAGATGCGCCGCGCCTCCTCCATCGCGACCGGATCGTAGGCCCGGACTTTCGCTCCCGCCGCCCAGAGGGCCTCCATGAGCTCGCGGGCCGGCGCCTCGCGCATGTCGTCGGTGTTGGGCTTGAAGGCGAGGCCCCACAGGCCGATCGTGCGGCCCTCGAGCTTGCCCTGGAAGAAGGCGTGGATCTTGCGGAACAGCAGCTGCTTCTGGCGCTTGTTGACCGCCTCGACCGACTTGAGCAGCTCGGCGTCGAACGCGTACTCGCCGGCGCTGTGCACCAGGGCCTTGACGTCCTTCGGGAAACACGACCCGCCGTAGCCTGCGCCCGGGTAGATGAAGCTGTAGCCGATGCGCGGGTCCGAACCGATGCCCAGGCGCACCTTCTCGATGTCGGCGCCCATGCGCTCGGCGAGGTTCGCCATCTCGTTCATGAAGCTGATCTTGGTGGCGAGCATCGCGTTCGCGGCGTACTTGGTGAGTTCAGCCGAGCGGACGTCCATGACGATCATGCGCTCGCGACTGCGGGTGAACGGGTCGTAGAGGGTCTTGAGCAGCTCGGCCGTGCGCGGGTTGTCCGTGCCGACCACCACGCGGTCGGGCTTCATGAAGTCGGCGATCGCCGCCCCCTCCTTGAGGAACTCGGGGTTGGAGACCACGTCGAACTCGAGCTTAGCGCCGCGCCCGCCGAGCGTGTGCTCGATGCGCTCGCGTACCTTGTCGGCGGTGCCGACCGGCACCGTGGACTTGTCCACCACGATCCGGTAGTCGGTCATGTGGCGGCCGATGGTCTCGGCGACCGCGAGCACGTGGGAGAGGTCCGCCGAGCCGTCCTCCTCCGGCGGCGTGCCCACCGCGATGAACTGGAACAGGCCGTGGGCGACGCCCTCTTCGGCGCTGGTCGTGAACCGCAGCCGCCCCTTGTCCTGGTTGCGACGGACGAGATCGTCGAGGCCCGGCTCGTGGATCGGGATCTCGCCCTGCTGCAGGCGCGCGACCTTGCCCGCGTCGATGTCCACGCACACCACGTGGTTGCCCGCCTCGGCGAAACAGGCGCCCGTGACGAGGCCCACGTAACCGGAACCGAATACTGTAACTTTCACGCGTAAGACCTTGAAATTGATTGTCTATTATTTGCGAGCCGGGCACTCGTCCGCCGCAGATGTTAACAGACCGTCGGCGAGCCGAGTGAGAACGGAGTCTTGTTGGAGATGACGGAATAACTGGCTCGAACCGTCCGATTCTCCATTGGATCTCGCCCTGACGACAAACTAGACTAACCTTAGTTTACTCGTCACCGCCTCGACCGGCCGCCGCTGGAGATCCATGAGCACGGTCATCAACATTCACGAAGCCAAGACCCACCTCTCCCGCATCGTCGAGGATGTCGCCGCGGGCGCCGAGGTCGTGATCGCCAAGGCCGGGCGGCCGATGGCACGACTCGTGCCGCTGGAATCCGCGGCAGGCAGGAAGTCCCTGGGCCAGTTGCGCGGTCGGCTGGTCGTTCCGGACGACTTCAACGCGCCGCTGCCGCCAGACGTCGCAACATCGTTCGAGGCAGGCTGACGATGCGCGTGCTGCTCGATACCCACCTGCTGCTCTGGTCGCTCGCATCGCCCGACCGTCTGACCAGGGAGGCGCGCCGCCTCATCGACGAGGCCGAGGTGCACGTGAGCGCCGCGTCCATCTGGGAGGTCAGCATCAAGGTGGCGCTCGGCAAGATGCAAGGGGACCCGCGTGAAATCGTGCGAGCCATCGAGCCCGCGGGTTTCCGTCACCTGCCGGTGACGGGCCTGCACGCGGCAGCCGTGACCGACCTGGCCCCCGTGCACAAGGATCCCTTCGACAGGATGCTGGTAGCCCAGGCGCTGTGCGAGCCGATGATCCTGCTCACCAACGATGCCGTGCTCGCGGGCTACGGTCCGTTCGTGACGGTCGCCTGATCAGAGGCCCGCGCGACGCTTCAGCGCCGCCACGCAGCGCTCCGCCGTCCGCCCGTCCCACAGCGCCGGCCGGCGTCCCGTGGGCCAGCGGCCGCCGAGCACGTCCTGGACCTGGCTGTACAGGTCCGTCGGCTTGACCAGCCGGTTCGAACCCTCGGTGACGGTGATTGGCCGCTCGGTGTTCTCGCGCAGCGTCAGGCACGGGATGCCGAGGTAGGTGCTCTCCTCCTGCACGCCGCCGGAGTCCGTGATGACGGCCTTCGCGGTGCGCACGAGGTTCATGAACTGGATGTAGCCGAGCGGCTCGGTGAGGCGAATGCTCCGGGCCCTGCAGCCGGGCGATCAGCCCGAACTCCTCGAGCTTCTTGCGCGTGCGCGGATGCACCGCGAACACCAGCGGAAGTTCGCGCGACACCTGCAGCGAGCTGCCCGACCAGCGGCTCGAGCGCCTCGCGGGTGTCCACGTTGGAGGGCCGGTGCAGCGTCACCACGGCGTAATTGCCGGCCTCGAGGCCCATCGCCGCGCGCGTGCCGTCCGCCTCGATCGCGCCGCGCATCATCTCGAACGAGTCGATCATGATGTTGCCGACGCGGTCGATCTTCGACTCCGGCACGCCCTCGCGCGCGAGGTGCTCGTCGGCGTCGGGCGACGGCGTCCAGTAGACGTCGCAGATGGCGTCGGTGGCGAGGCGGTTGATCTCCTCGGGCATGCGCCGGTCGCCGCTGCGCAGGCCCGCCTCGAGGTGGATCACCGGGATCCACAGCTTGGTGCCCACCATGGCGCAGGCGGCGGTGGAGTTGACGTCGCCGACGACCACGATCCAGTCGGGCTTCTCACGCATCGCCACCTTCTCGTAGGCGATCATCACGCCACCGGTCTGCTCCGCGTGCGTGCCGCTGCCCACCTCGAGGTGGAAGTGCGGGCGCGGCAGGCCGAGGTCGCGGAAGAACGCATCGGACATGTTCGCGTCGTAGTGCTGGCCGGTGTGCACGATCTCGGGCCGGCACCAGGCCTCGCGGGCGAGCGCGTGGTACAGCGGCGCGATCTTCATGAAGTTCGGCCGCGCGGCGGCGATGAGGTGGACGTTTTCGGATTTGAACTACTCAAGGATCGACTCCCCGCCCGTCATGGCGGCGTTGTCACGCGCGGCAGTTTAACGTCGCGCCGGGTCGCGCGGGACAACGTGCCGGGCAGCGATGTCGTCAAACCGGACCCATCTCACATAATCCGGGCCCGCAAATGCTCAAGGCTGCGGTAAGGTTCGGTTGCACGACACCCTCCGACCCTCGGAGACCAACCAACGATGCCTTGCCAGCCACGCAATCTGGTCCTTCTATGCTTTCTGGCCCAAATCACGTCCGCCGGGACGGTGACAACTGCGCAAGCGCAGGGCCTTCGCATCAACGAGGTACAGGTTGCGGGAAACCTGTCGCCGGACAGCGGCTTCGCACCTTGGGTCGAGCTTGTCAATACGAGCACGGCGGAAATCAAGCTGCAGGAGTTCGTGCTGCGCACGGACGCCAGGGCCTGGCAATTGCCGGCCGAGGTTGTGGCACCGGGCGAATTACGCATCGTCCATTCGCCTGCCGCAACCGATGCCTCGGGCGCTTTGTTCCTCGATGGCGATGTCGTGAATATATCGCTCGTAAGCACTCCGTCGAACGAAGTCGTGGATAGCGTCACGCTGCCGATGGCCGCATTGGACGAGTCCTTTGGCCGGTATCCTGATGGCACCGGACAATTCAGGGTGTTTTTCGGCCGGGGATGTTTCCTACGCGAGCCCGAACAGGGACATCGGGTTCATCAGTAAGCTGGCCTCGCGGACCGCATTCAGACCGCGGGATTCGTCTCCCAATGCCATCGTGCAGCACAACGGCCAGTTCTGGATTCTGGGCGGATGGAGCTATGTCGCACCCGGAGTCTGGCAGTCGGCCTCCGACGTCTGGCGCTCGAGCGATCTCAAGCGCTGGGAACTTGTGAACCATTCGCCGCCCTACTACCCCTATAACTGTTTCGTTTCATGGCAGGGCCGAATCTGGTCGTTCGGAGCCGAGTCCTACAGCTCCCGCGATGGCGCGACGTGGAGAACGGAAGCACCTTCGCCCTGTGGGCGCGCCGTGAGGTTTCGCAACGGCATCGTGACGCTCAAGGGCGCAGTCGTGAGCATGACAGTCGATGGGAGGCAATGGACCACCCTTACCGCTGCGGCACCATGGGGGAGTGCCCGAGCCGAGCCGTGGCTCCTGGTCCACCACAATCGCCTGTGGGTGATCGGCGGATACTCCGGATACGACACACCCGACGAGATGCTCTACAACGACGTGTGGTCTTCGCAGGATGGCGTGACGTGGGAACTCGTGAAAGTCAGCAGCGAATGGGCCCCGCGTCGCTGGGCAGCGGCGGCGGTATACGACGACAAGATCTTCCTCGTCGGCGGTTCGAGTCCGGGTCTGTGGCCAGAGGAGTTTGGAAATACGCCGGAGATCTGGTTCAGCAGCGACGGGACCCGATGGATGGAATTGAAGTCGGAGCGACAATGGCCGGCCCGACATGCGGCGTTCGTTACGACCGGCGCAGAGCAGGACCTCGCCGTGCTTGGATCAGGCGCCCGGCCCCGACTCGCGTCGGGCAGGGGTCCGTCGCGAGTCGATGCTGGTGACCTTCGACTGCAGGCGCTTCTCGCTCTCGCGACGGCACCACACTCCGTCCACGATCTCGCCCGTGCGGGCGGTACTCGTCAACCGCCCGCTGCAGCAGTTCGCAAGCGGTTCGGACGTCGAACTGCCCCATCGCGACGAGCAGGTCGTTGAGCAACTGCTGCACCTGATCCCAGGGCAGCGAGTGCTCCATCGCACGCATGACCATAGGGTGCCCGGTGCCGGAGACGTTGTTGCCGATCAGGAGCTCCTCGAAGAGCTTCTCCGCTGGCCGCAGGCCCGTGAAGCGGATCTCGATGTCGCCATCGGGACGATCGTCGTCGCGCACGCTGAGGCCGGCCAGCTTGACCATGCGGCGCGCGAGGTCCGCGATGCGGATCGGCTTGCCCATGTCGAGGACGAACACGTCGCCGCCCTCGGCCATGGCCCCGGCCTGCAGCACGAGCTGCGAGGCCTCGGGAATGGTCATGAAATAGCGGATGACGTCCGGGTGCGTGACCGTGACCGGCCCGCCGCGGCGGATCTGCTCCCGGAACAACGGCACCACCGAGCCCGAGGACTCGAGCACGTTGCCGAAGCGCACCATGCAGAACTTGCGTCCGCCCGCCCCGCTGCTGCAGTCCCTGCAGGACGATCTCCGCCAGGCGCTTGGTGGCGCCCATGACGTTGGTCGGGTTCACGGCCTTGTCGGTCGAGACCAGCACGAAATTCTCGACGCCGCACTCGAGCGCGGCCTCGGCGGTGTACCAGGTGCTGATGACGTTGTTGTGGATGCCCTCGATGACGTTCTGCTCGACGATGGGCACGTGCTTGTAGGCGGCGGCGTGGTAAAGCGTCTGCACGGCGTAGGCCTGCAGAATCTCGCGGACGCGGTACTTGTGGTGAGCGTTGCCGAGCAGGCTGATCAACTCGAACTCGAGGCGCTCGCGCTCCATGAGCGCCCGCAGCTCGCGATCAACCTGGTACAGGGCGAGTTCCGACATCTCGAACAGCACGACACGCCGCGGCGCGAGGCGTGCGATCTGGCGGCACAGTTCGGATCCGATCGAGCCGCCGGCGCCCGTCACCATGACGATCTTGTCGCGGATGCATGCGTCGAACAGTCGCTCGTCCGGCGGCACGCTGTCGCGACCGAGCAGGTCGCTCGCGTCCACGTCGCGCACGTCCTCGACCCGGGCCGAGCCAGCGACGATGTCGGCGATGTCGGGCACGGTCATGACGCGCACCGGATACGGCTCGAGCGACTTCAGGATCTCCTGCCGGCGTCGCCGCGTCTGCGAGGGCAGCGCGAGCAGGACGACCCTGACGGATTCCTCCTCGATCAGCATCGGCAGCGTCCCGGGTGAGTACACGTCGATACCGGTCACCACGCTGCGGTGCAGGGCCGGGTCGTCGTCGAGGAAGGCGACCGGGTCGTAGGCGGTCCCGCTGCGCAGGGCTGCGACCGCCTGCGCGCCCGCGGCCCCCGCCCCGTAGACGACCACGCGCTCGGCCCCCGCCGGGCGGATGTTCATCAGGTTGCGGGCGAGGATTCGGGTCCCGCCCACGTAAACCAGCGCGAGGGCCCAGTAGATGAGCAGCGCTTTCGCAGGCACGCCGTCACCCGGCAGCACCGCATTGATGACGGCCAGCACGACCACCGACGCCGTGACGCCGGCCGTGACCGCCACGATGGCCTGAGCACCGATGAACCGGACCACCGCACGGTAGAGACCCAGGCGCACGAAGATCGGGATGCTCGTGAGGAGTGCCGCGACATACAGCCACGGCGACGCGCCCAGGCCGTCCGGCAGGCCCTCGAGCTTCAGGGCGAGCGCGCTCCACAGCGCGGCCGGCACGAACAGCGTGTCCGAGGCAAGCATGATCACCCGCTTGCGCGAGCGAGGCAGGCGAACCAGGCGTTCCCCGGCGCGCTTGGCCTGGATCACGATTTTGCGCTTTGGGCAAGGTCCGTCTCCGTGGACAACGTTCAGTGGACTGTTGTCCCACTCAGGACCCCCGCATTCTACAGGGGATGGCGGGTCCGAACGACCGTCGCCGGTCCCGGCAGCGCGGGGACCCGCTCCTGCTCAGCGCGACCCGCTGCGAACGACTTCGGCGGCAATTGCTGCCATCTGCTCGGCCTGGGCATCGGACAGCGTCGGATGGACCAGGAACATCAGGCTGGTCTCGCCGAGCTCCCTCGCGACGGCGAGGCGCTCTTTCGGGCGCAGATCGGTCCCGTCGAAGGCCCGTTCCAGGTAGATCTCGGAACAGGAGCCGCTGAAACAGGGCACGCCGCGCGCCGAGATCTCGGCGATGAACCTGTCCCGCGACCAGTCCGACTTGAGCATTTCGGGCCGGACGTATGCATAGAACTTGTACCAGGCGTGTTCCGTGTCCGCGGGCGGCTGAGGCACCCGCAGTGCCTCCAGCCCGGCAAATTCCGCGGCGTACCTGGCCGCATTGCGCGCGCGCGCTTCGCGCCAGGACGGCAGTTTACGCAGCTGCAGGCGCCCGATGGCCGCCTGCATCTCGGTCAGTCGCCAGTTGGTGCCGAACGACTCGTGCAGCCAGCGAAACCCCGGCGCATGCTCGCGGTTGTACACGGCGTCCCAGCTCTTGCCATGGTCCTTGAACGACCATGCCCAGCGCCACAATTCCTCGTCGCGGGTAGCAAGCATGCCGCCCTCGCCGCCGTGGTGATGATCTTGTCCTGGCAGAACGAGAAAGCGCTGGCGTCGCCGAAGCTGCCGACCGGACGGCCGCGGTAGAACGCGCCGTGCGCCTGGGCACAATCCTCGATGACCTTGAGACCACGGCTGCGCGCCAGGTCCATGATGGACGCCATGTCGCAGGGCCAGCCGGCCAGATGCACCGCGATGACGGCCCGGGTCCGCCCGGTCAGAACACGCTCGATCGAGGCGCCGTCAGGTTACCGCTGTCCCGATCGACGTCCGCGAAGACGGGGGTCGCACCCTGCAGCACGACGCAGCTCACGGACGCCATGAACGAGCGCGGCGTCACGACGACTTCGTCCCCCGGACCGATGCCCCAGCCACGCAGGGCGAGTTCCAGGGCCAGCGTGCCGTTGGCCAGCGCGATGGCGTGACTGACCCCGAGGTATTCGGCGTACTCGCGCTCGAACGACCGGCCTTCGTCGCCGGTCCAGTAGTTGACCCGGCCGCTCGCGAGCACGGCATCGGCTGCGGCCCGTTCGTCCTCTGCATAGACCGGCCAGCCCGGCCATTGCGGAGCCCGCGATGTTGTATTTGCACCGTGGACGCGCGGCTGGCTCAAGACGGGCGCTCCCTTGCCGGCACACCCATCACCGTCTGTCCGTCCGGTACGTCGTGGACACAGACGGCGCCCGCTCCGACAGTCACGTGCTCGCCGATCGCGATGCGCTGGATGATGCTTGCGCCGATGCCGATCCACGCGCAGCGGCCAATCCGCACCTCGCCGGCGATGCATGCGCCCGGGCAGACGTGCACGCCGTCGCCAAGCACACAGTCGTGCTCTACTACTGCGCCCGAATTGATGATGCAGCCCCTACCAACGCTGGCGTCGATGTTGACGACTGCGCCAGCCAGCACGACGGTACCGTCACCGAGGTGCACGCCGCGGGCGACGGTGGCCGACGGGTGGACCACGACCGGCAGCCGGTAGCCCGCCGCCTCGGCTTCGCCGAGCACCTTGAGCCTCAGTGCCGGCGCCCCGAACGCCGCCAAGCACGCCTCGAACCGCCCGGACAGCGCCGCCACGTCGGCAAGGCGTCCGATCACCGGCCAGTCCCCTACCGCCGTGAGACCCGGGAACCTGTCGTCGACGAACGCAACACCAGAACAGCCGCCCTGGCGGACAGCTGCGTCGGCAACCACCTTGCCGTGGCCACCGGCACCGGCGATCAGCAACTTCACGCTCGATCACCCCGGAACTTGTCGGCGGTCACATGACCCTCCTGCGAGATTCCTTCGCGGCGCAGTACACGGAGCACGGTCATCCAAATAATTCGCAGATCCAGACCGAAAGACCAGTGATTCACGTACCAGACATCGAGAGCGAATTTCTCGCCCCAGGTAATCGCATTGCGCCCATTGACCTGGGCCCAGCCGGTGATGCCGGGCCGAACCTCGTGCCTTCGATTCTGCTCCGGAGTGTAGAGAGGCAGGTACTCCATCAGCAACGGCCGGGGACCTACCAGGCTCATGTCGCCGGCCACTACGTTGAGCAACTCCGGAAGCTCGTCGAGGCTGCTCGCCCGCAGCCACAGACCCAGGCGACCCAGCCGCATCTCGTCCGGTAGCAGCTCGCCGTTCGAGCCCCTCGAATCCGCCATGGTGCGGAATTTCAGCATGGTGAATGGCCGCCCCCCGAGGCCCGGGCGCTGCTGCCGGAACAGCACCGGGCTTCCGAGAGTCACGCGGATCAGTGCCGCGACGACGAGCAGCACCGGCAGGAGCAGCAGGAGCGCGGTTCCTCCGACGATCAGGTCGAACATCCGCTTCACGGCAGCCGACCGTCCGAACGATTCAGAACCGATCCGCACAGGCCTGCTCCAGGACCTTCTCGAGTTGCGCCGCGAGACCGTCCCGGTTGAAACGCGTCTCGGCCAGCCGTCGAGCCGCAGCGCCCGCGCGCGAGAGCCAATCCCGGTCGCGGAGGACGTCGGCCAGTCGTCGGGCCGCCGCGCTCACGTCGTCGGACGGCAGGATCACGCCCGCACCGGCCTCCTCGGCGATCCGCGATTGCCAGCCGGGGAAGTTGTTCGCCACAGGCTTGCCCGCAGCCAGTGAGTCGAAGAACTTGTTCTGCACGGCGTCGCGCCAGACGATGGGCGGACCCGTGAACAACGCCAGCGTCATGTCCGCCGCCTGGGTCCATGAGGCGGCTTCGCGCTTTGGAAGCTGTCCCAGCAGGTAGAGGTTCCTGTCGAGCACCCCCAGTTCCCCGGCCAGACGCTGCGTCGCCGCGAACTCGCGCCCCGTGCCGATCGCGGCAATCCGGATGTCCTCGTCGATCCGCAAAAGCTCGACGGCGAGTCGCGGCAGGTAGTCCATGCCGTTCACGAGACCGAACGTGCCCGTGAATACCAGCAGCGGACGGTCGCCCAGCCAGGCGTAGTGCCGGCGCAGGGCGCGACCGGCGGCTGGATCGTCGAAGCTGGCGAGGTCACAACCGTTCGGGATGACGCTCACCCGCTCCTCGGGCACGCCGGTCGCCACGACTTCCTCGCGCATGCCCGGGGCGAGGGCGACGATCCTCGTGGAGTTGCGGTAGGCGAAGCGCTCGAGCCAACGTGCCGCGGCAATAGCGGCTGGGTTACGAATCGCACCGATCGCGATCGGCACCGCCGGCCAGAGGTCGCGCACCTCGAACACCAGCGGACAGCGCGACCGCCGGGCCGCATACACGCCAGGCAGGGCGATCGTGAGCGGCGTGCTGGTGGCGAAGACCACGTCGCCCCTGAGCGAAGCCGCCCTGCGGGCTGCTCGCCATGCGAAATCCGTGAAGGCCCGCATCCGCTGCCCGTAGGTCATCACGTTGTCGTAGGGAACGGCGGCCCAGTGCACGTTGATACCCGCTTCACAGGATTCCCGCCAGGCGGCCGAATCCGTCCGGGCCTGCTGGTCGCTCGTCACCATGTGAACCTCGTGGCCGGCGGCCACCAGGCGGCGGGCCATTTCGTACGACCGTGCCCCGCCGGCCATGGCGGGCGTCACGAAGTACTGGTGGAGGTAGACGATGCGCATGCCGCGCGACGGCTCAGGTACGCGAGTAGAACGCGCGGATGCTGTCCGCGACGTACTCGATCATCTCCGGGGAGAGTTCGGGATACATCGGCAGCGACAGGATGCGGGACTGCGCCGTGGAGGCACGCGGGAACGCTGCAGCGTCACCGCCAAGATAGCGGTACGCCGGCAACAGCGGAAGTGCCGTCGGGTAGTGAATCGCGGTCTCGATGTCCCGTTCGGCGAGGAAGGCTTTCAGTTCGTCCCGCCGGTCGGTCTGCACGACGTACAGGTGAAACACATGCGTGGCCCCTTCACGCACGCGGGGCAGGCTCAGGTCCCCCACGCCCTCGAGCAGGCGGTCGTACGACCTTGCGACCGCGCGGCGCGCCTCGGTCCAACCCATCACGTGCGGCAGCTTGGCCGACAGCAGCGCGGCCTGGAGTCCGTCCAGCCGGCTGTTCACGCCTTCCATCTCGTGCTGGTGCTTCACGAGCGCCCCGTGATTCGCGTACATGCGGCAGCAGCGCGCGAGGTCCGCGTCGCCCGTGACGATGGCTCCCGCGTCACCCCAGGCGCCGAGATTCTTGCCCGGATAGAAGCTGAAGGTCGCGGCATCCCCGAACGTGCCGACGCGCCGCCCCCGCCACTCGGCGAAATGCGCCTGCGCGCAGTCCTCGATGAGCTTCAGGCCATGCCGTCGGCAGATCTCCGCGACCCGCCCCATGTCCACGGCCTGGCCGTACAGGTGCACCGGGATCACCGCACGGGTGCGCGGCGTGATCGCAGCCTCGATCGCATCGACGTCGATCAGGCCGTGATCGTCGATGTCGACGAATACCGGCCGCGCCCCTGCCTGCGTGATCGTCTCGGAGGTCGAAATCCAGCTCATTGCCGAGGTGATCACCTCGTCGCCCGCCCCGATGCCGAGCATGCGCAACGCGATGTAGATCGCGTCCGTGCCGTTGGCGCAGGACACACAGTGGTCAACGCCGTAGGCCTCGGCATAGCGTCGCTCGAAGTCTCGAACGAACTCGCCGCCCACGAACGCCGTCCTGGCGATCACGGCCGCGAGCGCGGCGTCGAACTCCTCGCGGTGCGCCCGGTACTGGGCCGCCAGATCAACGAACGGAACGTGCATCGGGGATCTCTCCAGTGTTCGAACGAGGCGCGCGGGATTGCCGGCGTAGATTCCGCGGCGGACGAGGTCGCGCGTCACCACGGCGCCGGCACCGACGACCACGCCGTCGGCGATCTCGACGGGGAGGATCGTGGCATTCGAGCCGATCGAGACACCATTCCCGATGCGCGTGCTGCGCCACTTCGAGCGGTCGCCGCGGGCCGGCCCGCCGTCGGCGAACAGGTCGTTGATGAACATCACGCCGTGGCCGATGAAGCAGTCACTCCCTATCTCGACGAGTTCGCACACGAAGGCGTGCGACTGGATCCGGGTTCGAGGTCCGATCGTGACGTTGCGCTGGATCTCGGTGAACGGGCCGATAAAGCACCCGTCCCCTATCCGGCAGCCGTAAAGGTTGGCAGGCTCAACCACCGTGACGTCCTTGCCGAACTCGACGTCGACCGAGCCGACCTGAAGGTACCGCGGTGTCTCCGACATCGGGGCACCAGCCTCAGCGCTGCCCCAGACGGCAGCGATCTGGCACGAAACGCAGCGCGACCTCACGCCCGGTCTCGACCGACTCGTAGATCGCCGAGATCAGCTCGAGACTTCGCCGGCCCTCGAGGCCGTCGACGAGGTGCTGGCGGTTGTTGAGAATGCAATCCACCACGTGATCGTAGTAGGCCTGGTGACCAAAGCCGTAGACGCTCGGCGGGTTCACCGAATAGCGGGTCATCACCTCGTCGTCCGCAGGCGACCTCGGCTCGAACTGCCATACCTTCATTTCGTTGACGGCGAAGCCGCCGATCTCCACGGTACCGTGCTCGCCCAGGATCGAGATCGAGCCCTCTATGTCCTTGGGGCGGGTCGCCGTCGTGGCCTCGATCAACCCGAGCGCACCGGAGCGGAACTTGAGCACCACCACGGCGGTGTCCTCTGCCTCGATGTCGACGAGTGCGGTCATGCTCTTCGCGAACACGCTTTCGACGTCGCCCATCATCCACTCGAGCAGGTCGACGTGGTGACTCGCCTGGTTGGTGAGAACTCCGCCGTCGAGTGCCCACGTGCCGCGCCACGGATCCTGGTCGTAGTAGTCCTGTCGCCGGCACCAGCGCACGCGGACGGTGCCTAGGACGAGCCGCCCGAACCGGCCTCCTTCCAGCGCCTCGCGAAGCTTGAGGACGGGGACGTTGAAGCGGTTCTGCTTGACGACGAACAGGCGGGCAGCGTGACGGTCGCACGCCTTGATCATTGCGTCCGCGTCCTCGAGCGTCAGCGCCATCGGCTTCTCGACGACCAGGTGACTGCCGTAGGGCGCGAGCGCAATTACGTGTTCCGCGTGCCGGCCACTCTCGGTCAGCACCACCGCGACGTCCGGCCGCTCCCGTCGCATCATCTCGTGCATGTCCGAGTAGGCGGGTACGCCGAAGGCGCGCGCAATCGACTCAGCCTTGGCAGACACGATGTCGCAGACCGCGGCGAGCTTCGCACCCCTGATCTGCCCGTGCCCGAGCAGTTCGGAGTGTCGCTTCGAGATGCGGCCGCAGCCGACCAGTGCAAACCTGAGCATGTCGCCTCCCGAGAAGATTCCCGCCGGCTGGCTACCGTGAGTACCAGCCGCGCGAGCGCAGCGTGTTGACGAACCGCTTGAGCCGCTCGACGTTCGCGTAGTTGTTGGGGAATTCCCTGAAGCTGCGCGGCGGCAGCGCCATCAGTTCGGCAAACTGCGCCTCGGTCAGCTCGAACTTCTTCGCCACGTAGCGCAGGTCCTGCGCCTGCAGGTCCGCCGGATAAGGAGCCGTCGCAATCTCCTGGAGTGCCTGCTCCCGGGTCATCTGCCCCGAGTTGATCAAGTCGGACAGGTGGCCGTAGCGCTTGTCGATGCCGAACTTCCGCGGCAGCACGTAGCCCTGCCAGAAACGCGTATAGACGGACTCGTAGTGCTTGCCGCCATAGTAAACCCAACCGAGTTCGTCCTGGAGGATGCGCATGGCCTCGTCCTTGCCGTACGGCAGGTAGTTCAGGATCGAGACCGTGCGGATGCGGCGCACGAGGTTGATCCAGGCGAGATCGAGCAGCGAAAAGTGCGGGTAGGTGCGCAGCGGCAGGGTTCCGAACCGGCGATGGACCGCCTTGATGTAACGCCAGTCGGAGTGCCCGTAGGACCAGTCCGGGACACTCATGGCCTCGGTGGCGAAGTTCATGCCGGATACGATGTAGCGAACCCCGCGCCGCGCCGCCTCCTTCCAGAGCAGCGCGAAGATCCCGTGGTCGGTCGGAATCTCGCCGTCCGGCGTCGATGCCTTGAGGAAGGCCATCTGCAGATCCCGGAATTCCTCCCAGTCGACCACGTACGTGTAGAGGTCGATGTCGAGCCGCTTCAGAACCTTCTCGATGTTGCTGACTGCGAGCTCCGAGTTCCAGCCGTTGTCGAAATGCACGGCGAGCGGGCGCAGGCCGAGCTTGCGCACGAGGTAGGCGACGTACGTGCTGTCCACGCCGCCGCTGACGCCGATGATGCAGTCGTAGTCCTTGCCCCGCCCTGCGGACTTCATCCGGGCGACCAGGGCGTCCAGTGCCTGCTGTCCTTCCGGACCTTGCATGACGCGCGAGGCAACCAATGCGTCGTAGCGCCGGCAATGGTTGCAGACCCCGTCCGCGTCGAACTCGATGCGGGGGTCGGCCGCGGAATTCATGATGCAGCGGATCATCGATCGCCTGGAACACGTCGAGCACGTCGTCGATGCCTCGCCCGGCTCCTCTAGCACGCCCTGGTAGAGGAAAATCATAGAGTCCGGCGAAATGCCAGCGCGTCGCGCAGCCGCGTGGTCCTCGGCACCACGCATCGCGGTGGGCAATTCAGCACTACTGCGGGTCGCGCTCCACCGTAGGTTCCTTGGTACCAGTCCGCGATGTCGTCGCCGACGACGATCACCGCGTCCACAGACCAGGGTATAGCGCACGTTCGACGAACTTCGCAGCAACGCGACGCACGCGTCCGAGGCCGTTCGCCTCGGTCTCCAGCTCGTGCGGATCGTAGATCAGTCGGGCCCCGGTGCGGTGTTTGATCGCCAACCCGACTGGAAGCACCGAGAGGCTGTGGCAGTTGATGCAGCCGACCTGCTGACGGGCGAAGCGACGAAGCACCTGTGCAGACCAGCCTGCGATGCCGACCGCACTGGCGAATGGTGACGGCAGCCACCTCGGCGCAGGGCGCGACAACCTGGCTATTTCCCGGCTGCCGTCAAGCATCTCGACGTCGGGGAAGGAACCGACGGACCTCGTTCCCACCAGCACGACCCTGGAGAATGCACCGAAGGACCGGATTGCCTGTGTCTCCTTGAGGATTCGACTTTCATGCGTCATCGGTGTCGGATACGGTGGAGGTTCAGCTGGAACAACGTAGTTGCGCCGTACTGCACCGGCGGGACGCTGCGGCGCACAGGCCGAACATGCAGAACAGCACTCTGTTGTCACTGATGTCACCGCTGACCATCGCGCTGACGAAGGCGCTCACAGCGAGCAGCGTCGCTGTGAATCCGGCTTGCGTCGACGACGCCATCGCGGCGGAACACCAGCCAGCCCGAATAGCCGAGGAGCGCGCATAGCAGTGCGCCGCCGACCAGTCCCTGTTCCGCGAGCACCTGGAGGAACAAGATTGTGGGGATAGTCGCGAATTCGATCCCATGCCCATGGCCACCGGCCATCCTCCCGCACCGACGCCGATCCATGGGTGATCGGCGATGATCTACCCTAGGCTCGACACGTAGTAGTCCCAGCGCACACCTGCCGATTCGCCCATTCCGGACTCTGCCAGCACCAGGAATCGCTCGGCCGCGAGGGCATAGTCGCCGGACTCGAGGATACGCAAGACGACCGCGATCGTTGCGACGACCCCGAAAGCCACCACAAGCTTGCCGCGACCGGAAATCGGAAACGAACGCCGCCCGCGCAACGGCGCAAGCACGACACCGGCCAGCAGCGCCGCCAGGGTAGCTGCGATCGGTCCACGGCCAGCCCTTGACCGGAAACATCAGCGCTATCAGACCGATGGAGGACGCCATACAGGCTGCGATCAGCCACCATGGGCGGCGCCTGCCAACCACGAACATCACGAGCACGATCACCGCGAACGACAGGACGCTGCCGATGCCGAGGGTAATCCCCGCCGAAGGCGGCGACGAACGCCACTGCACCGCCGTCGCGAAGCAACAACAGGGTCTCGACCGCCACCCATGCCGCGAACAGCACCAGTGCGAGCAGCAACCGGTCGAGACGCGCGGGATCGCCTGCCACGATCAAGCCCGCCGCCGCCATCGCCCACAGGTTGACGACGAAGGCCAGAGTGGCCTTCTGGGGTCGCATATCCGCCGCCCGGCGACCACAACCAGCTGCCCAGCACCCAGGCGAACAGCGCGAGCGCCAGCAGCCACTGCAGCCAGGCATGCCTGCCAACCATCATTCCTGCGCGCAGCAGGACAACCAGGCCCGCCACCAGGCTGGCGAGCAGCAGCAGCAGGGTGATGTCCACGGGCACTGCGGCGAACCGCGGGTCCGCCTTGAAGCGCCCGGCGAACAGGAACAGCACGAACAGAATCTCGAACGACCACAGCACTGAGAGCAGGGACCCGCGACCGGCCGCTGCCGGCAGCGAGGCCGGTCTTGCGGGATCCTTGGCTGCAGTCTTGTCCACGTTCCGGGGGATCCCTGGCTACTTGCGCGCCGCACCGAGACCGATGCGCTCAAGCGCGGGGCGCAACCGGTCTCCAGACCGTAAAGCGTGGCGTTGGAGGGGTAATCGCGGTAGTCGCGCAGCGGCGACCGGAGCAGTCGTCGAGTTCGGCATCCGTGAGGCCGAGTTTCTTCGCGACGAACGTCCGTCCTCCTGGATCGCCCGCGCGTCGTAGCCGGTCTCGCGAGTTCCTCGAGCCTCGGTCGGCGCTGCACCTGACCCGACAGGATCATGCTCGACAGGTGCGCACGGCGCTTGTCGCTGTAGCCGAAACGCGTCGGCAGCCAGGTAGGTTCTGGAAAAACTTCGTGAACCGCGACTCGCCGTGCTTGGCACCGTAGTAGCGGTAGTCGAGATGCTGCTACCGGATCGCCAGAGCGTCTGACTTCTCATACCGCATGAAGTTCAGCGGCCGGATGACCCGCATGCGCCGGACGAACGGATAATGCACGTAGTATTGGTAGAAACTTGCGGGTCGGGGTCGAGGCGCGCGGGGCATGGTGCCGAATCGGCGGTGTATTGACTTCAGGTGCCGCAGGTCCATCGCGTTGTAGCCCCAGGCTGGAGGCAGCACCGACTCCGTGGCGATGTTGCCGCCGCTCAGCGCGTACCGGGTAGGCTTCTCCGACGCACAGCGATACAGGGCCGCGAAAAACACGTGGTCCTGCGGCACGTCCTGGTTGGCGACTCCTGACTTCAGAAACGCGAGCTGAAGGTCGCGCACCTCCTCCCAGTCGATAACCTCGGTATGCAGGTCGATGCCAAGCCGCTTGACGATGTTCTCGATGTTCTTCACGGCGAGTTCAGAATTCCATCCAGCGTCGACGTGCACGGCCAGCAGCCGGAGATTCCAGCGCCTGCGTGCGACGTAGGCCGCATACGAGCTGTCGATGCCGCCCGACAGGCCGATGATGCAGTCGTATTCCCGTGCACGGTTCTCGAGCCGGATGGCCTCGACGAGTTGCGTGAAGCGCCGCTCACCCTCCTCGTTCGGCAGCCACTGGGGCGCGATCTCGAGGTCGAACTTCCGGCACCAGCTGCAGACTCCGCGCTCGTCGAAGGCAATGTCCGGGTCCGATGTGTCCATCACGCACCGGACGCAAATCTGATGGCGGCGACCGTCCTGCATCAGGAGAACACCTTCTCTAGGTCCCGGTAGTCGGGATAGGTAATGAGCACCGCACGGTGCTTGCCGTGGAACACAAACAGGCTGCCCGCGGCGACGGCGGATGCCCTGCCCTCGCGCACCGCCGCCCTGAAGTCCTGAAGTTGCCCGGCTCCACCGCTCGCTATCACGGGTACGGGTACCGCATCCGCAACCTGGTGGGTTAGCGCGAGGTCGTAACCCTTCTGCGTGCCGTCTCGATCCACCGCCGTGAGCAGTATCTCGCCCGCGCCGAGGTCAGCCACGCGGCGTGCCCAATCGACCGGATCGAGGCCTGTCCGGCGGCGTCCATTGTGCGTGAAAACCTCATAGCGACCGAGCAGCGAACGACGGACGTCAATCGACACCACCACGCTGGAACTTCCCACCAGGTTCGCCGCTTCGCGGACCAACTGTGGCCGCGCGACGGCGGCAGCATTCAGGACGACCTTCTCGACCCCGAGCGCGACCAGCGCGGCCACCTGCCCGACGTCGTCTATTCCGCCGCCGTACCCGAACGGCATGAAGGCCTCCGTGGCGATATCGCGGATCAGCTCGAGGTTGGGCCCGCGACCCGACGCCGTCGCCGAAATGTCTAGGAACACCAACTCATCGACTTCCTTCTCGTTAAAGATTTTCACGGCATTGATGGGATCGCCGACATACTTGGCATCGTTGAACCTGACGGTCTTGACCAGACCGCCGTTGCGCAACAGCAGGGACGGGATGACGCGGGTTCTGAGCACGTTACAGTCCAGCAAACCGGCGGATCAGCTGCATCCCGAATTTATGACTCTTCTCGGGATGGAACTGGACGCCGTAGATGTTGTTCTTCGAAAGCCCGGACACGAACGGATGGCCATAATCGGTCGTCAGCATCACGTCGTCGGGGTCTGCGCAGCGAACGTGGTAAGAATGCACGAAATAAAACCTCGGCTCGTCGTACATGCCCTCGAACAACGGCGTGTGTTTCACCTCGCGCACGACGTTCCAGCCCATGTGTGGCACGCGCAGGCGAGTGCCAGGGTCGTCGAAACGGAAACGCAGCGCGCCGCCACGGATCCAGCCCAGGCCGGCCTCATGGCCCTCCTCGCTCGACTCAGTCATCACCTGCATGCCCAGGCAGATACCGAGGATCGGGACATGCTCCTGAAGCACGCGTTGATTCAGCATCGCGACGAAGCCCCTGTCGCGCAGGCGGGTCATGGCCGCATCGAACGCACCAACGCCGGGGAGGACCAGTTTGGAAGCCTTGGCAATCGCGTCGGCGTCGCCAGACGCCGTCGCCTCCGCACCGACCTTGCGAAGCATGTTGACGACCGAGCCGACGTTGCCCATGCCATAGTCGACGACGACGATCACTCGAGTGACTCCCGCTCCAAGGACCCTGCCAGCGTACGGCGCCGTCGCAGCAGCCAGAGAATCGCTGCAACCGAATAGAGTGCGGTGACGACCAGCACTGTCGCAAGCCCGACCGACGGGCCGAGCGCCCGGCATGCCCATGCCGCGCCCGCAGCAGCCGCACCCAGGAACACTGCGCGCCCAGCCGCCCGCCGGAGGATGGTCGCGGGCAGGCGGGCGACCCGAAAGGCCGCCGAGATGTAGGCGCAATGATACCCGCATGAAACGGCCGTGAACGCCGTCAGGGCGGCCAGCGGGCCATACCCCTGACTGAGCAGCCCGAACACCACCAGTACTGACACCGTATCGAACGAAACCTGGACGATCAGCGAGACTCGCTGCCGCCCTGCGACCTCGAACAGTCGCTCCGGCCAGCTCGAGAACAGGAACAAGTACGCCGCCGGGGCAAAGGTGGCCGCATATACGCCAGCCTCGCGCCACTGCTCGCCGAATACCAGTGCGAACAGCATGGGGCCCCAGAACACCAGCACCACAAACGCCGGCGTAAATACGAGCACGATCGACCGCATCAGGCGCTCCACGAGCACCTCGAAACCGGGCGTACCGATCGAATCGGCGGCCTCCCTGTAGAAGACCTGACTCAGCGACGCGGAAAGGAAACTCACCGGCGCGTATCGAGTTCCGCTGCGCGAAAGGCCATAGAAGCCTGCGTGCTGCGTGAAATGAAAAAGTGTCAGTGCGAAGACGAGGAACTCGCGGGAAGCCGAACCGACCAGGCTATATGGCAGGTTGAACTGCGGGAACTGGCGGTACCGGGCAAGCGCGGACTTCATGCCGGCCCAGCTGACCTCGCGCATCCCCGCCTGCCAGTCGACCCGGACAGCCGCCACGAGCCATCCCGCTGACATCAACTGGCCGACCAGCCGGCCGACGACGAGGCCCGACTGAGTCGCCCCCGCCAGGCCGCTCGCGAGGCTGATCCCCGCCGTGCCCCCCTGCTGCAGAACCATGCCGGAGGCCAGGGTGCCGTAACGGCGTTTGCGGTTGGACCAGGATGCCGCGGTCTGGGTAACTGCGATGGCAAAGACCAGCAGCGGCAGGAGCATCAGCCACATGGCAGCGCCTGCCGCCGGCCAGCGTTGGACGATCGCCTCCCGGCCGAAGAACGGCCAGCACGAGCAAGAGCACCGAACAGCGTCGCGGCGACCCCGAGAGCAACGGCTGCAACGTTGGCCGCCTCCCCGTCCCGGGCGGAAGGACGATCAGCCGGCTCGAGTCGCAGGGTCGCGAACCACGCCGAGCATCCGTTGCAAGACCGACGAAGACAGCCAGGGATCCCGTATCGTCTCGGGGGAACACAGGCGAGTCAGAACCGGCGCGATCAGGATCGGGATCAGCTGTGCGACGGCCGTGCCACCCATCATGAGCAGCGCACTGGGCGAAGAAACCGGCCTGCGCGGGCCCGCTCTGGGGTCATGGTCATGGCTTCGCACTCGAGGCGCCGATCACGCGGCGCGCCGGTGACGTACGGGCGGCAAGGTTATCGCGCGCCTGCGCCAGACGTTCGCGTGCCAGGCACCGCAAGCAGGCCGATGGAAAAACCGAAGACCGCGCCTGATGGCCGTCATCAAGGCCCGACGCGGCCCTGGAAATTCTCACTTCGTCGACCTCCTGGAACGATCCGCGGGATCGATAACCTTGAGAGCAAACTCCTGACGCACGTTCGCCAGCATGATGCTCTTGACCTGCTCTTCGGCCAGCTCTGCCGATCGCTTCCTCAACGGCGACGAACGTCGTTCTCGAAGCCTCCCTCCGCAAGTACTCGATGCTCCGCTCAGATTCGCCCATCGCACGCTCCCGCAAGCGCTCATTGGACGCGTGCGACCAGCTTGTCGGCCCACTCGGCCGCGAGTTGCCGGACCCAGCACCAGGTGATCGAGACACGTGGCAGATCCCCGTCTTCCTGTCGTCCAGGATGGTCCTGACGTCCTCCGTGAACAACTCGTAGGCATCGCCGAGTGTCGGGATCGCATCGGCCGGAGCCCGCCACCTGTCCCGCGCTCGCGTCCCAGTCGCGCTCGAAGAGGATCGGCAGCAGGCCATTCTCCCGGATGAACTCCGTCGCGAAAGTGCGGGAGCGCAAGTACTCGAGGGCCTCCACCGCGGTTCGTGCCTCCTCCGAGATCCGAGGCCGGCCAAGAGGATGCGAGGCCGCCGAGGCCACGAACCAGCCCCTCAACCCCGACCTCCCCCGGAAGCCAGATCGGCAAGTCACCGGCATCAACCACCACCTGCGCACGATATCGCGGGGCCATTCAGCAGCGCAGCAACAAAGCGCTGCACCGGCAGCGACAACGTCGCGGCCAGGACGAGCCACCGCCCGCGCCAGGCCACCCTGACGACGTGGACGAGCGAAGCCGCGCACCGTGACGGTCTCTGCCGCGATCCGGACTGGTCCATGGGGGCAATGCGCTCGAGAACGAATTCACCGCCGCGACCGCCACGGCGAGATTGAAGATGATCGACGTCACCGCGCTCCACATCGGCAGCGGCCTCATCCGCTCCGCATCGAGCGGCACGACGATCGTATCCCCGGGATGTATGGCGGCGTCTGGCGGAACCAGCGGCTGCCGCTGCCGGCCTCGATGCTGCCGTTGGCCCGCACCACGTAGATGCGCTTGTCGTCGGCCTTCTGGGTCGTGCCGCCGCTCATGCGCAGGTAGTCGTCCCGCGAGAGCCCGGGTCGAACAGGTGCGAAGTCGAGTTCTGCACCTCGCCGATCACGGTCACCTCCTGCGAGAGCTTCGGGATCCGCAGCCGGTCGCCATCGCGCAGGATGACGTCGTCGGCCGAGCCCGGCTCGGCCGCCAGCACGCGCTCGAGGTCGATCACCAGGCGACCGACGGGCTCGGCGTCCTGCAGGTCCGCGAGCAGCGTCTGGCCGACCGCGAGCGTCTCGGCCGCCTGGGCGGCGCCCGGCCCGCCCGATTGCGCCGACTGCAGGGCCAGCGTGCTCAGGTCCTGCCGCAGTCGATCGGCCAGCACCTCGATCTGCTGCCGCTCGCGCTCCTTGAGCGTCTCGCGGGTGAACACGCTGCCCTGCGCGAAGGCGAGCGAGGTCAGGCCGCCCGCCCTGTTCCATCACCGAGCGCAGGGTCTCGCCGCGCTCGATCGGGTATTCGCCCGGGAAGCGCACCTCGCCCTCCAGCCGGACGAACTCCTGCTGCGACCACTCCGAGATTTCCTTCACGACCAGCGTGTCGAAGGGACGCAGCAGCAGATTCGGCCGCCGCATCCCGCCGATGACGCGCGCCAGAGCAATCTTGACGACCTCGGTCCTGCGCGTCCGCCCGTCGCGCACCTCGTAGCGGGCGAGTTCGGCATCGCCGCCGAAGGCCTGCTCGGCAAGCCCGCCGCCGGCCCGGATCAGGTCGCTGACGGTCATGCCGGGCTCGAGCGGGTATTCGCCCTCGGCCCGCACGCGGCCCGTGACGCGCACGACCTGCGACGGCTCGCTGCTCACGGCCTGCAGCCTCAGCGCCTCCAGGATCGGCTCGAGGTACTCGCGCCGACCGGTCTCGACGTCGAACACGTACACCCGGTCGCGCGCGGCGAGCCGCGGATTGGCGTCCGACGTCGGCGCACGCCAGGCCTGCTCGAGGTCCGCCGAGAACGCCTGGACGCGCCGCGTGCCGGCTGCTCGCGCCGAATCAGCACGTAGTGCAGGTCGGCGTTCGGCCGCAAGTCGTCGACCGACGGGATCAGGTCGGTGAGCCGCAGGCCGTCGCGGTACTGGTGGGTGCCCGGCCGGTGCACCTGCCCGCCGAGCTGGACCGCGTTCGTGTAGGTCGGCCGTGTCCCGGGAACGCGCATCAGGTCGCCGGACGCAGGCGCGTCCCGCGGCCCTGCGGCTGCGTCAGGTTGACGTCCACGACGACCCGGTCGCGTCGCTCGTCGATGCGCTCGATGCGCGCGAGCGCGGGGTCGGCCTCGGGCGTCAGGCCGCCGCCGAGGTACAGCAGGTCGGCCGCGCGTGCTCTCGCCCCTGAGCTCGTAGATCGCCGGCCGCCGGATCTCGCCGGTCACGCCGACCGTGGTGCCGACCGGCGGGATGAAGATGACGTCGCCCGGCAGCAGGCGCGCGTCGGCCGAGGTATCGCCGTTCAGCAGCAGGTCGTACAGGTCGAGCCGCTGGACCAGCCGGCCGTTGCGCTTCAACTGGATGTTGCGCAGCGAGCCGATCGGCTTGACGCCGCCGCTCGCGAACAGCGCATTGGTGATCGTGGCGAGGCCGCTCACCGTGTAGGAGCCCGGCCGCTCGGCCTCGCCGAGCACGAACACTCGGATCGAGCGCAGGTCGCCCATGCTGACCACGGCCGCGTGCCGATCATCTGCTCGTTCACCCGCTGCTCGATGCGCGCCTTCGCTTCCTCGAAGCGCAGGCCGCTCACGGCGATGGGCCCGAGCTCGGGGAAGTTGACCCGGCCGTCGCGATTGACGACCAGCGAGTGGCGGCCCTTGGTGTTGCCGATCAGCTGCACCTCGAGGCGGTCGCCCGGGCCGACCACGTACTCGGACGGCACCGGGACGTCGGTGACCGGCGCAAAGGTCGAGGGCACGCCGGCGAACAGGTCGTAGCCGAACGGCTTCAGGGCCTCGGCATCGAGCTTCTCGAGCGGCAGCAGCGTGAGCTTGACCTCGAAGTCGCGCAGGACCGGGTCGCGGATCAGGCGCTCGGTGGCCTGCGCCTCGGTGAGACCGGCCAGCGGTATCGGCGCCACGCCAAGGATGCGCAGCTGGCCGTTCGGATCGAGGCGGAAGGGATTGCCGCGCTGTGCCCGCTCGCGCAGGTCCTCGAGGCGCTTGGTTTCCTCCGGGTGCGCGTGCGGCCCGAGGCCGGCTCGAGCGGCCTGATCTCGATCTCGAGCAGCACCGTGTCGTTGCCGCGGATGCGCGGCTCGCGCGGCCGCAGTTCCATTTCGTCCATCGGTGCCGGTCGCGTCACGGCGGGTCGCCCCTTCGACGCTCCGCGGTTGCACCGTCTCCGGCGAACTCAGGTCCGTGTCGCGCTTTACCCCGCTCGGGGCGCCGCCGCCGAGTCTCCTCGAGGATGGCCTGCTGCTGCTCGGGCGGCAGGTTGCGGAAAGCCTCCACCTCGGCCGCGGACGGCGTCTGGGCCGCAGCGCTCCCGCGCCGGACCGAGGATCGCAACCAGGCACGACAAGAGCCGCGAGGAGCGCCGTCCCTGCGCGTGAACCCCGACCTCGAACGAATTCGATCATTGAGCGCCCTGTTGGACTGAAGATGAGCCTCAGCGGATCTCGTGGCGCCAGGTCACGAAGCCCCGCACGCCGTCCTCGACCGCGACGGGCCCGGTCGCATCCACGTCCGCGTACCCCAGAGAGACCGCGATTGTACCCCACGGGTGGCTCGATTCGTGGGTCAGGGTCAGGTCGCGCACGGTGGCGGGGGCGTCGGCCAGGGAATGCTCCGGCGCGACGCCCGCCCGGTTGAGCTTGACGTTGCGGCCCTGCAGCTCCCAGCGACGGCCCCGGGAATCGACGAACAGCGCCCCGCCGCCGACGGACTCGCCGTCCGCATCCATCGAGTGCCCGAGCACGCGCCCGCGGTACCGGTAGCCCGACGTGTAGATGCCGTTCGTGTAGGCACAACCGAATTCGGGCGGGTCGCTCAGGAAGTCGCAGGCCGTATCGGCGTACTCCGCGTGCACCCGCCACGAGCCGCCGGCGAGGTCGCCCCAGGCCTCGAGGCCGAACAGCCCCAGGTACTTCGACGGCATGAAGCCCGCCTCGTCCTCGCCGATGGCCTGCGCGTAGAGCGCGAGCGGCACGCGGGCGCCCGGCCAGGACCAGCGCAGGTCGAAGCCCGCGAGCTGGTTGCCCGGCTGCTCCGAAAGGTCCTGGTCGTTGTCGTTGCCGACGAGCAGGTCCCAGAACGTGCCGAGGTCGCAGGGACGCCCGTCGCCGCACCACTGCGCGGTGCGGCTCGCGGCGATCTGCAGCGTCGGGTGCGGGCGGATCTCGGCGCGCATCCCGAACAGCAGCGCCTCGGGGTAGTCGCGATCGCTCTCGAACTGGCCCATGAAGGTCGAGAAGCGCCACGGACCCGAGCCAGCGCAGCACCGGCACGTCGAAGGGCGTGGACTCGTTGCGGTCGAGCGCGATCGAGGGCAGCGGCCGCGCGTTGCTGCCGAGGATCAGGCTGCCCTGCCAGCCCGGCCCCCACCAGCGCTCGAGGTACCCGGCCGAGACCATCCAGTTGCCGAGGCTCATCGCGAGGTAGGAGCCGTCCGGCCGCACGGTCTGGTCGTCGTCCGGATCCGCGACCACGGTCGCCGAGAGCTTCCAGGCGAAGCGCTGGCCGACCCAGTCGGCCGCGAGGCGCGCCTCGCCCTCCTCGCCTGGGGATCGACTCGAACGTACGCAACGGCGTCGGGTCGGCGGAGGCGGCGAGCATCGCGTCGAGACGTACGTCGCCCGCGCGCATCTCGCGTGCCGCCCGGGCGCGCAGCCGCTCGACCGCGACGCGGTCGCCGTCGCGCAGGGACGCGAGGTCTGCGCGGGCGAGCTCCCGCGCGACCTGCGACCAGGCGATCGGCCAGCTCAGGCTCGGGCCCGTGAGCAGGCCCGCATCGGCGAGCCGCTGCAGGTCGTGCCGCAGGCGCACGTCGCCCGGGCCGACCCACGGCTCGGCGACGGCGGTACGCACGACGGCCATCGCGACGCAGGCGAGCGCCAGCCGAACGATGACCGACCCCGTCGGACGATTCATTCGCGGCCATCCCCTGCCGCTGCGTCGGGTCGTCTACTGGATCTCGTAGCGCCACGACACGCGAGGCCCGCGGCAGCACGGCCTCGGTGTCGTTCCACTCGCGGTCGCGGTAGTCGGCCCCGACGCTCGCCTCGATCCAGCCGCCCTTGATCGGATGGCGGTAGGTCACGTCGACGCTCCACCAGTCCTCCGGGCCCGGAGCGACGGTATGCCGGGTGTCCGGCACGGCCCCGCCCTCGTTGACCGCCGTGTACCGCAGCACGGTGGTCAGCGTCGCGGCGTTCGGGCTCGACGCGAATGTAGCGGGCGCTGTACATCTGGCCGTCACCGTCCATCGAGTGGCCGAGCGGCCGGCCCTTGGAGCGATAGCCCTCGACGTCGAAGATGCCGTTGTTGTAGGCGCAGTCCCAGAGCTTCTGCTCGTTCTCCGTGCCGCCGCAGCGCGTGTTGGCCCACTCGAGTCCGGCCCGCCAGGAACTGCCGTCGTCGGCGGAGCCGCCCCAGGTCTCGAGCCCGGCGATGTCCATGCTGCGGTAGGGCCGCGGAATCTGGTTGTCGATGGTCTCGCCGGTGTGCTGGTTGTAGATCGCGTAGTTCCAGTCGCCGATCGGCGAGGCCCAGCGGATGTCCCAGCCGGCGAGCTGGTTGCCGGGCTCGTCCTCGGGGTCCACGTTCTCGCCGGCGTTGTCGTTGCCCGGACCAGAGATTCCAGAAATCGTCCCACGTGCACGATCGTCCCTCGCCGCACCACTGGGCGGTACGCTCGAGGCTGATCTCGAGGCCGTCGAGCGGCCGCGCCGAGATGCGCATGCCGAACAGCAGCGGATGGTCGTAATCCTGGCGGTCGCCTTCCATGTAGCCCATGAAGGTCGAGAGCCGCCATGGGCCGATCCAGCGCAGCCACCTGCTCTCGAAGGGATCGGAGACCGCGCGATCGAGGGAAATCGCCGGCACCGGGCGCGCGCTGTTCGACAGGATCAGGCTGCCCTCCCAGCCCGAGCCCCACCAGCGGTCCTGGGCCCCGGCCGTCACGATCCAGTTGCCGAACTTGCCGGCGAAGTACGAGCCGTCATAGCGGAAGGTGTCGTCGTCGTCGGCATCCGCGACCACGGTGAGCTCGAGCCGCCCGCCCCATCGGTTGCCGAGAAAGCCGCTGGCCCAGCCAGTGAGTTCGCCTTCCTCGCGCGGCTCGTCGGCGAAGGTGCGCAGCTGCGTCGGGTCGAGCCGCGGCGCGGACTTCGACGCCCAGCTCCGGGCGACCCTCGGAAGCGAGCTTGCGCAGGCGGGCGACGGCGGCGGACTGGGCCGGGGTGAGCTGTACGCCCTCACCCGGTCTTCGGACACCCTCTCCCGCGGCCGCGGGAGAGGGCCGGGGTGAGGATCTCGTTGCAGGCACACGCGAAAGGGCTGCCGCGACGTCCGACACGGCGATCGGCCAGGCGGACACCGGCAGGTCAATGACGCCGTCATCCACCAGCATCTGCAGGTCGTGACGCGCCTGCACGTTGCCGGGCGCGAGCCAGGGCTCGCCCGCCACGGCACCGCCGCTCGCAAGCACCATCGCGAGCAGCGAAGGCAGATGTCTCTTCATCGCGGCGATGCTACCGGCTCGCGCGCTCGCCGCGCCAGCGGCCGACGGTCTTGAGCAGCGCCTGCACGTGCCGCGGCCCGTCGGGCCAATGCGCCTGCTGCACGGCGGGCGCCATCGAGCCCGCGAGCTTCTTGCCGAGTTCGACGCCCCACTGGTCGAAGGGATTCACGTCCCAGATCACGCTCTGCACGAACACCTTGTGTTCGTACCAGGCAATCAGTCGCCCGAGCGTGCGGGGTCCCAGGCGCGGAAACAGGATCAGGCTCGACGGGCGGTTGCCGACGTGCACCTTGTGCGTCAGCAGGCGCGCGATCTCCTCCGGGGGCGTGCCCCTGGCCTCGAGGTCGGCCTGCACCTGCAGTTCGGTCTGGCCGAAAGCGAAGGCCTCGGCCTGCGCGAAGCAGTTGGCCAGCGCCAGGTCGTGCTGCGGCTGGAAGCGGCTCGACGCATTCACCGGCGCGATGAAGTCCATCGCCACGCGCGCCGTGCCCTGGTGCAGCAGCTGGAAAAAGGAGTGCTGGGCATTGTTGCCGGGCTCGCCCCACACCACGGTTCCGGTCGTGTGCACGACCGGGTGTCCGTCGCGCGTGACGCTCTTGCCGTTCGATTCCATCTCGAGCTGCTGGAGGTAGGCCGGGAAGCGGTGCAGCCGGCGGTCGTACGGCAGCACCGCCAGGGAGTCGTGGCCGAGGAAGTTGGCGTTCCAGACGCCGATGAGGCCCATCAGCACCGGGAGGTTGCGCTCGAGCGGTGCGCTGCGGAAGTGCTCGTCCATGTCGTGCCCGCCGGCCAGCATGAGCTCGAACTGCTCGATGCCGATCGCGAGCGCGATGGACAGCCCCACGGCCGACCACAACGAGTAGCGGCCACCCACCCAGTCCCACATGGTGAAGCGCGCGTGGGGCGCGATCCCGAAGTCGTCCATGGCGGCGTGGTTGGTCGAGACCGCGACGAAGTGCCGGCCCACTGCCGCCTCGCCGAGTTCGGCGACCAGCCACTCGCGCGCCGCGCCCGCGTTGGCGAGCGTCTCCTGCGTCGTGAAGGTCTTGGAGCAGACTACGAACAGCGTGGTCGCGGGATTGACCCGCTCCATCACCTCGGCGAGCTCGACGCCGTCGACGTTCGAAACACAGTGCAGCTCGATGCCGCGGTTTCGGTAGCGGCCGAGTGCCTCCGTCGCCATGACGATGCCGAGGTCCGACCCGCCGATGCCGATGTTGACGACGTCGGTGAAGCGGGCGCCCTTCGCGCCGGTGATGCGACCCTCGTGCACCCCGGTGACGAACTCCCGGATCTTCGCGAGTTCCGCGCGCACCTCGGGCATCACGTCGCGCCCGTCGACGGTCATGGCGTCGGACGAGCGGTTGCGCAGCGCCATGTGCAGCGCTGCACGGCGCTCGGTGACATTGACGGCCTCGCCGGCGAACAGCGCCCGGATACGCTCCTCGAGGCCGCAGGCGCGCGCCAGCGCAAGCAGCAGCGTCAGCGTGTCGCTGGTGAGCCGCTGCCGCGTGAAGTCATAGAGGAAGTCGAGTTCCGCAACGCTCAGGGCGTCGAAGCGGCCCGGGTCGTCGGAAAACAGCTGGCGCAGGTGGTGGCGCTCGAGCGAGGCCGCGTGGGCCTGCAGTGACTGCCAGGCGGGCAGTAGGGTGCGGTCGGACATCGGTGCATCCACGGGTGGGGATGCACCATTGTACGAGGAAGTCGCCTACGGTTCCGTAATAGCCCCGATACCAGTCCACGAACCGCCCGATGCCTGTCTCCACCGGGGTTGCGGGCGTGTACCCGGCGTCGCGCTGCAGGTCGTCGATATCGGCCCAGGTGTCGGGCACGTCCCCCTGCTGCAGCGGCAGCAGGTTGAGCTCGGCCTTCCGGCCGAGGCACTGCTCGAGCACGTGGATGTAGTGCATCAGCTCGACCGGCTGGTTGTTGCCGATGTTGTACAGGCGATACGGGGCGCGGCTCGTGCCCGGGTCCGGCGCGTCGCTGTCCCAGGCGTGGTTACCGGTCGCAATTCGATCGCAGCAGCGCACCACGCCCTCGGCGATGTCGTCAACGTAGGTGAAGTCGCGCCGGTGGTGGCCGTAATTGAAGACGTCGATCGGCTCGCCTGCGAGGATGCTGCGGGTGAACAGGAACAGCGCCATGTCCGGCCGGCCCCACGGGCCGTACACGGTGAAGAAGCGCAGGCCCGTCACCGGCAGCGCGTACAGGTGCGCGTACGTGTGCGCCATCAGCTCGTTGGCCTTCTTGGTGGCCGCGTAGAACGACAGCGGGTGATCGACGTTCTGGTGCACCGAGAACGGCATCTTCGTGTTCGCGCCGTACACGGAGCTCGTGGACGCGTACACGAGGTGCTCGACGCCGTGGTGCCGGCAGCCCTCGAGCACGTTGGCGAAGCCGACCACATTGCTGTCCACGTAGGCGAGCGGGTTCTCGATCGAGTAGCGCACGCCAGCCTGTGCGGCGAGGTGGATCACCCGCCCGAAGCGCTCCTGCTCGAACAGCGCGTTCATGCCGGCCCGATCCGCGAGGTCGAGCTTGACGAAGCGGAAGCCGGGCATCTGCTTCAGGATCTCGAGGCGCGCGAGCTTGAGCCGCACGTCGTAGTACTCGTTGAGGTTGTCGAGGCCCACGACTTCGTCGCCACGCTCGAGCAGGCGCCGCGCGGTGTTGAAGCCGATGAACCCGGCGGCGCCGGTGACGAGGATCTTCATGGCCTAGAGCCTGCCGTCCACCTCGTCCGCCTTGAACACGTACTTGATGTCGTAGAGCACGTGGTTCTTGCGGGCGAGCTTGCGGATCCGGGCGATCCCCATCTTGCGGAACTCGTCGTGGGCGACGCCCATGACGACGGCGTCGTAGGTGCCGGCGCGGATCTTCTTCACCGGCCTCAGGCCGTACTCGTGCTCGGCCTCGTCCGGGTCGGCCCAGGGATCGTACACGTCCACCTTCGCGCCGAATTTCTCCAGCTCGCGGACGACGTCCACGATCTTGGTGTTGCGCACGTCGGGGCAGTTCTCCTTGAACGTGAGGCCCATCACGAGGATGCGTCCGTCCCTGACCTGGATCTTTCTCAGGATCATGAGCTGCGCGATCTGCTGCGCGACGTAGCTGCCCATGTTGTCGTTGATGCGCCGGCCCGCGAGGATCATCTCCGGGTGGTAGCCGATGGCCTGCGCCTTGTGCGTCAGGTAGTACGGATCCACGCCGATGCAGTGGCCGCCCACGAGGCCCGGGCGGAACGGCAGGAAGTTCCACTTGCTGCCGGCGGCGTTCAACACCTCTTCGGTGTCGATGCCGAGGCGATTGAAGATCAGCGCCAGCTCGTTGATGAGCGCGATGTTGACGTCGCGCTGCGTGTTCTCGATCACCTTGGCGGCCTCGGCCACCTTGATGCTCGACGCCTTGTGGGTGCCCGCGGTGATGATTGCGCGGTACAGGGAGTCGACGAACTCGGCCACCTCGGGCGTCGAGCCCGAGGTCACCTTGCGGATCGTCGTGAGGCGGTGCTGCTTGTCGCCGGGGTTGATGCGCTCGGGGCTGTAGCCCGCGAAGAAGTCCTTGTTGAACTTGAGCCCGGATACGCGCTCGAGGATCGGCACGCAGACTTCCTCGGTGCATCCCGGGTAGACGGTGGACTCGTACACCACCACGTCGCCCTTCTTGAGCACCTTGCCCACCGACTCGCTCGACTTCACGAGCGGGGTAAGGTCGGGACGCTTGTACTCGTCGATCGGGGTCGGCACGGTGACGATGAAGACGCGGCAGGTCTTCAGGTCCTCGAGGCGCGTTGTGTAGCTCGAGCTTGGTGGCCGATGCCAGCTCCGCCTCGTCGGTCTCGAGGGTGCTGTCGTGGCCACGCCGAAGCTCGTCGACGCGCGCAGCCTTGATGTCGAAGCCGACGGTGTTGAATCGCTTGCCGAACTCGACGGCGAGCGGCAGGCCGACGTAGCCGAGGCCGACGACGCCGATACGAAGGTTGCGCAGATTGAGTTTGGCCATGGTGGCTCGGTTGGATCCCAAGGGTTATGTGCAATGCTCGCGGCGCGCCGCGGGACGAAAGGATGCCACACGCGCGAAGTGCCGAATGAGACCGGCGTCATACTGGCGGGGCGCCCGCACACCCGCAGTCGCCGCCGCAGGTCGGCGACCTCGACCCGGAGCCCGGGTCAATTGCCGGATTCCAGCAACCGCCAGACCGTCCGGCCGCGGCTGACCTTGTCGAGGGCGAGCAGGCGCTGCTCGTGGGCCTCGAGCTCCGCGGTCGTGGCGCGGACGACCACCAGGGCGCCGCGCGGACGCTGCGCCCGCCGTGCCGGTGCGTGCGCAGCCGTGGCCTCGCCTGCCTCGTCGAGCGTGAGGGCGCCCTGCCCCCCGGTCATCGCGAGGTACACCTCGAGCAGCAGGTCGGCATCGAGCAAGGCGCCGTGCAGGTCGCGCTGCGAATTGTCCACCGAGTAGCGCTTGCAGAGCGCGTCGAGCCCGTTGCGCTGGCCGGGATGCATTTGCCGGGCGAGCGCCAGGGTGTCGAGCACCTGGCAGAGGTCGCCCATCCGGCCCGGCGGTTCGGGCAGGCGGCCGAGCTCGGCGTCGAGGAACGCCACGTCGAACGGTGCGTTGTGGATCACGAGCTCCGCACCGCTCACGAATTCGAGCCACTCCCGGGCCACGTCTGCGAAGCGGGGCTGGCCCTGCAGGAACTCCACTGTGATTCCGTGCACCTGCAGGGCGCCGGGATCGATGTCGCGGTCCGGGCACAGGTAGCGGTGGAACACGCGGCCGGTGCGGCGACGGTTGACGACCTCGATGCAGCCGATCTCGATCACGCGATGCCCGAGTTCCGGCTCGAGGCCGGTGGTCTCGGTGTCGAGGATGACCTGGCGCACCGGTCAGCCGATCGCTTCGCGCACGGCACGCACGACCTTCACCTGGTCCGCCTCGGTGAGGTACGGGTGCATGGGCAGGCTGATCACCCGCCGCGCCGCCGCCTCCGAGACCGGGAAGCGGCCTTCGCCTTGGCCGAGGTGCTCGAACACCGGCTGCAGGTGCAGCGGCAACGGGTAGTGCACGGCCGTCGGCACGCCGAGTGCCTTCATGCGCGTCTCGAAGATCTCGCGGTTGTCCACCTCGATGGTGTACTGGGCGTACACCGACGTGTTGAACGGCTCGACGTACGGCCCGCGGACCGGGTTCGGGTGTCCCGCGAAGGCCTCGGCGAGCAGGTCCGTGTAGCGCGCCCCGAGACGGGCACGGGCGGCGACCTCGTCGTCGAAGATCTCGAGCTTGGAAAGCAGCACCGCCGCCTGGATGGAGTCGAGCCGTCCGTTCAGGCCGAGGCGCGGATGGTGATAGCGACGGTCCTGGCCGTGCACCCTGATCTCGCGCATGAGCTTCGCGAGGTGCGTCGTCGTCCGTGAAACAGCGCCCCGCCATCGCCGTAGCCGCCGAGCGGCTTGGACGGGAAGAACGACGTGGAACCGACGAACGAGAGCGCGCTGGAGCGCTGCCCTTGTAGGTCGCCCCGAAGCTCTGCGCGCCGTCCTCGATCACCGGACAGTCCGTAGCGGCACGCGACTTCGTTGATCGCGTCGAAGTCCGCGCACTGGCCGTAGAGCGAGACGGGCATGATCGCCTTCGTCCTCGGCGTGACGGCCGCGCTCGACCGCCGCCGGGTCCATGTTGTACGTGCGCGGGTCGATGTCCACGAACACCGGCGCGGCCCCGACGAGCGCGATCATCTCGCGCCGTTGCGAAGAACGTGAACGGCGCCGTGATCACCTCGTCGCCGGGCCCGATATCGAGACGCCATCATCGCGATGAGCAGCGTGTCCGTACCGCTCGACGCGGTCACGCAATGCTTCGTGCCGACGTAGGAAGCCAGGGCCGCCTCGAGCTCGGTGACCTCGGGGCCGAGAACGTAGCTGTCCGTGCTCGAGCACGCGGGCGACGCGGGCGTCCACCGACGGCTTGATGCGACGGTACTGGCTTTTCAGGTCGATGAAATCCATGGGCGCTTCTCGGGTCCGAGCGGAAAACGGTAGTTTAGAGCACGGCGGGCCCGGTCCGCCTGTCGGACCGGTCCCCGTATCATTCGTCGCGTCTGCCGGGCTGCGCGCAAATGCCAGTGACCTCGTCCACCCCGCGGTTCGCCAGCGCATCGGCCCGCTCGTTGCCGGGATGCCCGGCGTGGCCCTTCACCCAGTGCCAGTGCACCTCGTGGCGGGACATCTCCTCCTCGAGCCGCCCCCACAGGTCCGCGTTCTTGACGGGCTTGCGGTCCGCCGTCTTCCAGCCGCGCTTCTTCCACTGCGGCAGCCACTCGGTGATGCCGTTGCGGACGTATTGGGAATCGGTGTAGAGCTGCACCCGGCAGCGGCGCTTGAGGGCGGCGAGGGCCTCGATCGCCGCGGTCATCTCCATGCGGTTGTTGGTGGTGTGCGGTTCGCCACCCCACAGCTCGCGCGCATGCGTGCCCGAGACGAGCAACGCACCCCAGCCACCCGGGCCCGGGTTGCCGCGGCAGGCGCCGTCGGTGTGGATCTCGACGTCCGTCACGCTGCGTTCCTCGAAGTGGGCTCGGCGAGCCCGCCGACGACCGCCGGCGCGCGATGCCAGGCCGGCCGGATTGGCGTGAGGGTCCGCACGCGCTTGCATGCCTTCACGAGATACGCACCCGCCAGCGGGGCCGCGAAACGCGGCCCATGCGACTCGAGCCACGTTCGACTGCGCGCCGACAGGCGCTGCTTCCAGGGCGGCGCGAACAGGTAGCGCCGTGCGTCGACCACCTCGAAACCGAGCAGCACGAGCCAGTCGCGCAGGCGCCCCTCGCTGATCAGCCGGGCCGAGGGCGGCGGGAAGCGGCCGCGCGAAGCGAGGTGACGCACGCCCCAGGGCCCGAACGGGTTGAATCCGCACACGAGCACGTGTCCCTCGCCCGTCAGCACGCGCTCGACCTCGCGCAGCAGCTGGTGTGGATGCGACGCATGCTCGAGCGTGTGCGGCAGCAGCACGGCCTCGACGGAAGCGGAGACGATCGGCAGCGCGGAGAAGTCCGCACGGATCGCCCCGGGACCGGTCGCATCGGGCGCCACGAAGCAGTGGTGCTGCGTGCGAACCCCGGCACGCAGGTCCACGCTCCCGCCCCAGCGCCCGAGCTGGAGCAGTTCGAATCCGAAAACGTCGGCCAGCGCGTCCGCGATCACGCCCTGCTCGAGCTCGAGCAGGGCGGTGCCGAGCGCGCTGTCGAACCAGTCCTTGACGTGAGCGTCGGTCATCGCGCGCAAGGATAGCGGCAACGGCCGCGAATCTTTGCGAAAAACGCGCGGTGCGTTGTAGAAATTTCCGCCCCGACGAGGTCTAATACGCGCGCCCGGACTCATGGCCAGGACGCGACGGGGGTCGGCGATGCTCGAAGCGAGTCCGGTACGGGCTTTCTCGGACAACTACCTCTGGCTGATTCGCGGTCCTCTCGACCGGGACGGAGCCGTGGTAGTCGACCCGGGTGACGCCCGTCCGGTCGAGGTGGCCCTCCATGACGAGGGGCTCGCCCTGCGCGCCATCCTCGTCACGCACCATCATGCCGATCACGTCGGCGGGGTTGCGGCCCTGGCGGAGCGGCACGGCGCGGCGGTCTTCGGCCCGGCGCGAGAGCGGATGCCCTGCGCGGCGCGGGCGCTCGACGACGGAGACACTGTCAGCCTTGCAGACCTCGGACTCGAATTTCGCGTGATGGCCGTGCCTGGGCACACCCTCGGGCACATCGCCTTCCACGGCCACGGCAGCCTGTTCTGTGGCGACACGCTTTTCAGCGCGGGCTGCGGCCGCATCTTCGAAGGCACGCCCGCGCAGATGCACGACTCCCTCGACCGCATCGCCGCGCTGCCTGACGACACGCGCATCTTCTGCGCCCACGAATACACGCTCTCCAATCTTCGCTTCGCCGCGGCCGTCGAGCCCGGCAACGCCGCGGTACTCGAGACACTCGAGGCGGTGCGCGAGCTGCGCAGCCGCGACGCGATCACGCTGCCCACCACGCTGCGCCGGGAGCGGCGCATCAATCCATTCCTGCGTTGCCGGGAGCCTGCCGTACGGGCGGCGGCCGAGGCACGCGCGGGCTCCACCCTGCACGGACCGGCGGAAGTGTTCGCCGTGCTCCGGGCCTGGAAAGACGGGTTCCGCTGAATGCAAGTCATCAAGCACGTCCTGCCCGCGGTCGCGGTCCTCGGCCTGGCGCTGACGGGCTGCAGCACCACGCCAAAAGGCGGAGACTACTCGAGCCTGCCGCCCTCGCCGCAGCACCCGGCCGGCGCCAGGCAGGGCCTGGACGCGCCGGGCGCCTACGGCGCCCTCCACGACGGACTGGAGCAGAACCAGCCGCAGCAGTACGCGGATCTGTTCGACCGCATCCGGGCGGGCTACGCGCTGCCCGACACGCAGCACGTCGCAGTCAACCGCGAAGTCGAGTGGTACCGCTCGCGACCGGACTTCCTCGATCGGACGTTCCGACGCGGCGCGCGCTACCTGCACCACATCGTCACCGAGATCGAGCGGCGAGACATGCCGCTCGAGCTCGCGCTGCTGCCGGTCGTCGAGAGCGCGTTCAACCCGGTCGCTTATTCGCGCAGCCACGCCGCGGGGCTCTGGCAGTTCATTCCCAGCACCGGGAAGCACTACGGGCTCACTCAGAACTGGTGGATCGACGAGCGGCGCGACGTGCTGCGCGCCACCGACGCCGCGCTCAACTACCTGCAGTACCTGCACCGGTATTTCAACGGCGACTGGTACCTTGCGATCGCGGCCTACAACGGCGGCGAGGGCACGGTCAGCCGGGCCGTCAAGCGCAATGCCGGCGCCGGTCGTCCCACGGATTTCTTCAGCCTGGACCTGAAGGCCGAGACGCGTGATTACGTACCGAAGCTGCTCGCGATCAGCCGCATCGTGGCCAACCCGCCCGCCTACGGGCTCAGCTTCGCAGCCATCCCGAACCAGCCGTACTTCGACGTCGTAGACCCGGGCAAGCAGATCCATCTCGGCGAGGCGTCCGAGCTCGCCGGCATCAGCCGGGACGACATGTTCGCACTCAACCCGGCGTTCAACCGCATGACCACGCCACCGAGCGGACCTCACCGCCTGCTGCTGCCCATGGAGCGCGTCGAGCCGTTCCGGCTCGCACTGGCGAGCGAGGCCGGCACGCAGCGCCTCGCCGCGGCTGCGGCGACCGAGCCGCCCCCGGATGTCCGTCACCGGGTGCGCAGCGGCGAGTCGCTTTCCGGCATCGCCCGCCAGCACGGCGTCTCCATCCAGTCGCTGCGTGCGCGGAACAACCTTCGCGGCTCGGTCATCCACCCCGGGGACACCCTTGTGATCCCGAGCGGCGGTGCGACGGCGGGCACGCCGGTCGCCGAGGCCCGCCAGGACATCGTCTCGCAGCTTCCGGAGCGCTTGCCGCCCGCTGGTCGCGCGACGGCGGCCCCGGCGAAGTCGGCCGCCGCGCCCAACGCCCGCTCGCACAAGGTCAAGTCCGGTGAGACCCTGTGGGGAGTTGCACGAAGGTACGGCGTGACGGTTCCCGCGCTCGCGGCCGAGAACGGCATGACCTCGAATAGCCAGCTGGTCGCAGGCACTCGACTTCAGATTCCAGGTGCGGGCAGCACTCCTACGCCGGCCGGGGAATCGTCCCGCATGACCTACCAGGTTCGCCGCGGCGACACGCTCACGCAGATCGCCGAACGCTTCAACGTCTCCGTGCAGCAACTGATGTCCTGGAACCAGATCCGCCAGTCCAACTCGTTGCGGGCCGGCCAGAAGATCGTCGTCTACGTCGATCCACGGCGCGCGAGCGGCGGCTGAAGCGGTGGGCTTCCTCACGGGCAAGCGGGCCCTGATCGTCGGACTCGCCACCGAACGCTCGATCGCATGCGGGATCGCCGCGGCGATGCGGCGCGAGGGCGCGGAACTCGCCTTCACCTACCAGAACGAGCGGCTGCGCGAGCGCGTCTCCTCCATGGCGAGCGAGTTCGGCTCGACGCTGGTCCTGCCGATGGACGTGGCGAGCGACGCCGAGATCGACTCAGCCTTCGCCGCGTTGCGCGAGCGCTGGGACACTCTCGACATCCTGGTCCACTCGGTCGCATTCGCCCCGCGCGAGCAACTGGCCGGCGGATTCCTCGACAGCATCAGCCGCGAGGGGTTCCAGGTCGCGCACGACGTCTCGAGCTACAGCCTCGCCGCAATCGCCAAGGCCGCGCGCCCGATGATGCTCGGCCGGCCGGGGGCGATCGTGACGATGTCCTATCTCGGCGCCGTGCGCTCGGTGCCGAGCTACAACGTCATGGGACTCGCCAAGGCGAGCCTCGAGGCGAACGTCCGCTTCCTGGCGGCCGACCTCGGGCCGCAGGGCATCCGGGTGAACGCGATCTCGGCAGGTCCGATCAAGACGCTGGCAGCCGCCGGCGTGAGCGGCTTCCGCAAAATGCTTGGCCACGTCGCCTCGTACACGCCGCTTCGGCGCAACGTGACCATCGAAGAAGTCGGTAACGCAGCCGCGTTCCTGTGCTCCGACCTTGCGTCCGGCATCACGGGAGAAGTGCTGTACGTGGACGCAGGCTACAGCCACGTCGGCATGGCGTTCCCCGAGTAGATCCGTCGCTCGTGCCGCGAGATGCGCGGCACGGCATCGGTCCCGGCCGCGCGGTTACTCGAACAGCTTGGCGTTGCGCGTGATCTTCGCGTTGCGCTCGAGAGCCGACACGTACGACGAGAACTCCGCGATTGCCACCTGCCCTGCCGCGCGCTGGGCGCTCGCGGCGAGTTCGGCCGCCGCCTCCGGCGAGGACACCGAGCCTGGCCGAACGCCGCTGACCACGAAAAGCACTGCGTCACCGCCGGGCAACGCCGCCACGCCGCTGCTGACTTGACCGGTCGCGGGCGCCGCCGCCGTGAACATCGCCTGCAGCAGTTCCGGCGGCAGTGCCTCCTCGGTCCGCGTCACGCTCCTGCCACCCATGGGCTGCAGTCCGAGCGAGCTGGCGACTTCGGTCCAGCCCTCTCCGGCCGAAATCCGGTCCGACGCGGCCCGGGCGGCCGCCTCGGCCGCCGCGCGGGCACCCTGCGCGCGCAGGTTCTGTTCGATCTCGCCGCGGACCTCGTCGAGCGCCCGCTGCACGGGTGGGCGGTGCTCGGTGACACGCAATACCACCACGCTGTCGTCGCCGACGTTGATCGCCGGGCTGTTCTGCCGCTCCACCAGCACCTCATCGCTGAAAGCCGCGTCGATCAGCTTGCGTTCCGCGCCAAACGGGCCGCCGCCTTGCCGCGTGAACACCTCCACGGCACGAGCTTCGAGACCGAGCCGCTGAGCGACCGAATCGAGCTCGTTCAGGCTCGAGAACGCCTCGTCGGCCAGCTGTTGCGATCGCTCGTAGAATTCCGTCTGCGCCTGCTCGCGGCGGTAGTCGGACTCCAGCTCTGCCCGGACCTCGTCAAAACTTCGCTGTTGAGCGGCCTCGACGTCGTCCAGCTTGATGACGTGGTATCCGAACTGGGTCTGCACGGGCCCGCGGATTTCGCCCTTCTCCATGCCGAAGAGCGCATCCGCGAACGGAGCTACGAAGCTCTCGCGCGTCGCCCAGCCGAGATCACCGCCCTGCCCTTTCGAACCCGGGTCGTCCGAATTCTGCGCTGCGAGCGCGGAGAAATCCTCGCCGCCACGCGCGCGCTCGGCCAGGGCCTCGGCCCGCGCCCGGGCGGCCGCGTCGTCCGCACCCGTCTCCACCAGGATATGCCGGGCCCGGCGACGCTCCGTGGACTGGAATCGCTCGGCAGCCACCTCGTCGTAGTGACGGCGCAGAGCCTCCTCGGTCACCTCGATGTCGCTCTCAACGTCGGCGAGGCTCAACTGCACGTACTGCAGCGCGACCGACTCCACGGTGCGGTAGTCGGCCTCGTTCTTCTGGTACCAGGCGGCCACCTCGTCCGGGGTGACAGAGATGCCGTCCGCGAACTGGGCCGCAGGCAGGACGACCAGGTCGACGTCGCGCACCTCGCCTTCGAGTTCGATGCGCCGCCGCACCTCGCCCGGCAGCGCGAAGGCCGAGATGGCCACGGCGTTGCGCAGCTGGTTGATCTCCAGGTCGCGGCGGAACTCCGCCTCGAAGTCGGCCTCGGTGCGTCCCTGGGCACGCAGCAGCGCCGCGTAGCGGTCCCGGGAGAAGACGCCGTCGACCTGCAGCGCGGGAATCTCGGCCAGTGCTTCCGCCAGCTCGCGATCGCTGACCCGGTAGCCGAGTTCTCCAGCCCGCTGCACCAACAGCTCGCGGCGGATGAAGTCGTCGAGGATGCGCTGCTGCTCCTGCTGGACGAGTTCCGGCGGCAGTTCGTCGCGCGTGAGCTGCTGAAGCTCGCTCTGACGATCCTGCCAGGCGCGGCGCACCAGCTCGACGGGGATCTTCTCGCCATTGACCGTCGCCGCGGCCACATTCGTCGACGACTCGAACTGGACACCCCAGAAAATGAAGACGACGGCAATGACGCCGAGGAAGACGATGGCGAACCAGCCGGTGATCTTGTCGCGGATCTTCTGCAGCATGATTTTGTGCGATCAGGGAAATTCGAATGGGCGATAGTAAGAGGCGGGCCTGCCGCCCGCCACATTTTCCTGAGGACAGAAACGCGAAAGCCCGCACAGGCGGGCCTTCTTCCAACGCGCTCAGACCAGAAACTGGCGGAGTGGACGGGACTCGAACCCGCGACCCCCGGCGTGACAGGCCGGTATTCTAACCAACTGAACTACCACTCCGCGCGATCTGGTGGGTGCTGAGGGGATCGAACCCACGACCTTCGCCTTGTAAGGGCGACGCTCTCCCAGCTGAGCTAAGCACCCGAGCTCCCTGGGAAGCCCTTTAGTTTAGTGCATCCTTCAGGGCCTTGCCAGCCTTGAATGCAGGAACCCGGCTCGCGGGAATGGCGATGCTCTCGCCCGTGCGCGGGTTGCGCCCGGTCCGGGCTGCCCGCTCCTTGCTCAGAAAGGTCCCGAATCCCGGCAGCGCGACGGTGTCGCCACGCTTCAGGGCCTCGGTGAGAGTCCCGAGCACGGACTCGACTGCCCGTGCGGCATCCGACTTCGCGAGTCCGGTTCGCTCGGCCACTGCTTCGATCAACTCGTTCTTGTTCACCTGTGCACTCCTCTGCCTTGGACGGGGCGACGCGCCTCAGTGCGCGTGCACCTGCTTGCCCGCACGACGTCCCGGGCGCTTGGCCCGCTTCGCGTCCGGGGTCGACTCGGGCTCGGCCGTGGTCGGCTGCGGCATGTCCCGCAGCGCGACCTGCAGCACCTCGTCGATCCACTTGACCGGCTTGATTTCGAGGTTGCCCTTAATGTTGTCCGGGATCTCGGCGAGATCCTTCACGTTCTCGGCCGGGATCAGCACCGTGCGGATGCCGCCGCGGTGCGCAGCGAGCAGCTTCTCCTTGAGGCCACCGATCGGCAGCACTTCGCCCCGCAGCGTGATCTCGCCGGTCATCGCCACGTCGCTTCGGACCGGGATCTTGGTGAGTGCCGAGACCAGCGCGGTGCACATGCCGATACCCGCGCTCGGGCCGTCCTTGGGCGTCGCGCCCTCCGGCACGTGAATGTGCACGTCGGCCTTCTGGTAGAACTCGGGCTCGAGGCCCAGCACGTTGGCGCGGCTTCGTACCACCGTCATGGCGGCCTGGATGGACTCCTGCATCACCTCGCCGAGCTGGCCGGTGTGGGTGAGCTTGCCCTTGCCGGACATCACGGCCGCCTCGATGGTCAGGAGTTCGCCGCCGACCTCGGTCCAGGCGAGTCCCGTGACCTGGCCGACCTGGTCGTTCTCCTCGGCGCGGCCGTATCGGAAGCGCTTGACGCCGAGATACTTCGACAGGTTCTTCGGCGTGACCGAGACGATCTTCCGGTCGCGCTCGAGCAGGAGTTCCTTGACTGACTTTCGGCAGATCTTGGAGAGCTCGCGCTCGAGGTTGCGCACCCCCGCCTCGCGCGTGTAGTGCCGGATCGTCTCCAGGATCGCCGGGTCGCTGACCTTGAGCTCCTCGGCCTCGAGGCCGTTGGCCTTGATCTGCTTCGGCAGGAGGTAGCGACGCGCGATGTTGGCTTTCTCGTCCTCCGTGTAGCCCGGAATACGGATGACCTCCATGCGATCGAGCAGAGGCGCCGGGATGTTCAGGCTGTTCGCGGTGCAAACGAACATCACCTCGGACAGGTCGAAATCGACCTCGAGGTAGTGGTCGCTGAAGGCCTGGTTCTGCTCCGGGTCCAGCACCTCGAGCAGTGCCGCCGACGGATCGCCACGGAAGTCCATGGCCATCTTGTCGACCTCGTCGAGCAGGAACAGCGGGTTCCTGACGCCGGTGCGGGCCATGTTCTGGACGATCTTGCCCGGCATGGATCCGATGTAGGTGCGGCGGTGACCGCGGATCTCGGCCTCGTCGCGCACGCCGCCGAGCGACATGCGCACGAACTTGCGGTTCGTGGAACGCGCGATGCTCTGGCCGAGCGAGGTCTTGCCGACGCCGGGCGGTCCCACCAGGCACAGGATCGGACCTTTGAGTTTCTGCACCCGCTGCTGGACGGCCAGGTACTCGACGATGCGCTCCTTGACCTTGTCGAGCCCGAAGTGGTCCTCGTTCAGGACCTTCTCGGCGCCCGCGAGATCGTGCTTGACCTTGGTGCGCTTGCGCCACGGCACCTTGACCAGCCAGTCGACGTAGTTGCGCACGACGGTGGCCTCGGCGGACATCGGCGACATGAGCTTGAGCTTGGCGAGCTCCGAGGTGGCCTTCTCGCGGGCCTCCTTGGGCATGCCGGCTCGCGCGATCTTCTTCTCGAGCTCGGCGATCTCGTTGGGCGCATCGTCCATCTCGCCCAGCTCTTTCTGGATCGCCTTCATCTGCTCGTTGAGGTAGTACTCGCGCTGGCTCTTCTCCATCTGCTGCTTGACGCGGCCACGGATGCGCTTCTCGATCTGCAGCACGTCCATCTCGCCCTCGATCAGGGCGAGGATGTGCTCGAGCCGGCGGCGCACGTCCTGGATCTCGAGGATCTTCTGCTTCGCGTCGAGCTTGAGCGACATGTGCGCGGCGACGGTGTCGGCGAGACGCCCGGGCTGCTCGATGCCGGCGAGCGAGGTGAGGATCTCCGGCGGCACCTTGCGGTTGAGCTTCACGTACTGCTCGAACTGCGTGACGACCGAGCGCACCAGCACGTCCATCTCGCGCTCGTCGTAGGCCTCGCCCTCGCCGAGCACGCCGGCCTTGGCGGCGAAGAACTCGCCCGTGACCAGCTGCTCGACCTTCGCGCGCTCGACGCCCTCGACCAGCACCTTGACGGTGCCGTCCGGCAGCTTCAGCAACTGCAGGATTGTCGCAACCGTGCCGACGTCGTAGAGGTCCTTTGGAGCGGGATCGTCCACGTCGGCCTGGCGCTGCGCGAGCAGCAGGATCTGCTTGTTGACCTTCATGGCCTGCTCGAGCGCGACGATCGAGCGCTCGCGCCCGACGAACAGCGGAATGACCATGTGCGGGTACACGACCACGTCGCGCAACGGCAGCACCGGCAGCGTGTCGGGCAGAGTGGCAGGCTTGGAGCGGGTCTCGTCGGTCGTCACTTTGGGAGTCTCCGGCACCGGATGCATGGCAGCAGGCAGCGCACCGCTGCTGCCCTGCGCGCGTGCCCGTCAGATGCGTGCATCTTTGGGGACGTGGGTCCGAGATTCAAGAGAGAAATTGCGGAGGGCTAGAACAGGCACGCCCACCGGCCTGCCCGGGTTCGCCGTACGAGGCGCGGCGCCGCAGGCCGGCAGTCAGTGGTCGGATCCCGTACGGCGCTCTTCAACCGCTGCGATCCGCGTTTCCTCCACGCCGTAGACGAGGTAGGGCTTGGTCTCGCCCGCGATCACGTCCTCGTCGATGACGACCTTCTGCACGTTCCGCATGGCGGGGAGGTCGTACATGATGTCGAGCAGCACATTCTCGAGGATAGTGCGCAGACCGCGGGCGCCGGTCTTGCGCTGCATGGCCCGTCGCGCCACGGCGCGCAAGGCCTCCTCGCGGAACTCGATCTCCACGCCCTCCATGTCGAAGAGCTTGCGGTACTGCTTCGTGAGCGCGTTGCGCGGCGCGGTCAGGATCTGAACCAGCGCGGCCTCGTCGAGTTCGTCGAGCGTGGCGACCACCGGCAGGCGTCCGACGAACTCCGGGATCAACCCGTACTTGATGAGGTCCTCGGGCTCGACGTCGTGGAAGAGATCCGAGCCGTGCGGCCGCGCGCTCTGCTCGCGGACGTCCGCGACGAAGCCGATGCCGCTCTTCTGCGTACGGTTCATGATGATCTTCTCGAGGCCCGAGAAAGCCCCGCCGCAGATGAACAGGATGTTTCCCGTGTCGACCTGAAGGAATTCCTGCTGCGGATGCTTGCGCCCGCCCTGGGGCGGCACGGAGGCGATCGTTCCCTCGATGAGCTTGAGCAGCGCTTGCTGCACGCCCTCGCCCGACACGTCGCGCGTGATGGACGGGTTGTCCGACTTGCGCGAGATCTTGTCAATTTCGTCGATGTAGACGATGCCGGTCTGCGCCTTCTCGACGTCGTAGTCGCATTTCTGCAGCAGCTTCTGGATGATGTTCTCGACGTCCTCGCCGACGTAGCCGGCCTCGGTGAGCGTCGTCGCATCCGCGATCGTGAACGGCACGTTCAGCAGCCGCGCGAGCGTCTCGGCGAGCAGGGTCTTGCCGCTGCCCGTGGGCCCGATCAGCAGGATGTTGCTCTTGGCGAGCTCGACCTCGTCGCGCTTGCCGTCCGCGCCGCGCGTCTGCAGGCGCTTGTAGTGGTTGTAGACCGCGACCGACAGCACCTTCTTGGCGCGGTCCTGGCCGATCACGTACTCGTCGAGGACACGCTTGATCTCGTGGGGCTTCGGGAGCTTCTCGCGGGTCTTCTCCGCCTTCTCCTCGAGCTCCTCTCGGATGATGTCGTTGCACAGCTCGACGCACTCGTCGCAGACGAACACCGACGGGCCCGCTATGAGCTTGCGGACCTCGTGCTGGCTCTTGCCGCAAAAGGAGCAGTAAAGGAGCTTGCCGTCGTCGTGCTTGCCGCGTGTATCGTCCGCCATGCCCTGCCCTTGGTTACCCTGCCCTCGCGGGCACCCGTGCAGCCGCTCGCAGCGGCCATGCGTGGCTTATACCACGGGGCCGGGGAGCGCGCAAAAACGCTAGAGCCAACAGGAACTTAGCACTGCGAGCCGAATCACGGGCGCGGCGGCACGCCGGCCGCCGCACGCTGCGCCAGCACTCCGTCGATCAACCCGTACGCGATCGCCTGCTCGCCCGTCATGAAGTTGTCGCGGTCGGTGTCGTGCTTGATTTTCTCCATCGACTGCCCGGTGTGCCGGGAGAGGATGGCGTTCAGGCGCTCCCGGGCGTCGAGGATCTCGCGCGCGTGGATCTCGATGTCGGTCGCCTGGCCCTGGAAGCCGCCGAGCGGCTGGTGAATCATCACTCGCGAATGCGGCAGGCAGAAGCGCTTGCCCTTGCAGCCGCCCGCGAGCAGCACCGCCCCCATGCTCGCCGCCTGGCCAACGCAGATCGTGCTGATGTCGGGCTTGATGAACTGCATCGTGTCGTAGATCGCGAGCCCGGCGCTCACCGACCCGCCTGGCGAGTTGATGTAGAGCGCGATGTCCTTCTCGGGGTTCTCCGACTCCAGGAAAAGCAGCTGGGCCACGATCAGGTTGGCCATGTAGTCCTCGACCGGCCCCACGATGAAGATCACGCGCTCCTTCAGGAGCCGGGAGTAGATATCGTAGGCGCGCTCGCCCCGGGCCGTCTGCTCGACGACCATCGGCACGAGGTTGAGGGCGATCGGGGCGTTCTTGTGCATGGCGGCGTTCGGCTCGTGGCGGCGGTGTGGCGCTAGTGTAGAGGAACTTCGCGGCTCGACGAGGCGTCAGGCGCCGAAGTTCATGACTTCCTTGAAGGTGGCCGCGCGCTCGGTGACGCTGGCATGCTCTAGCAGCAGGTCCACCGCCTGGTCCTCGAGAACCAGCGACTCGACCTGTCGCAGCGCATCGGCATTCTGCCGATAGGCCTTGATGACCGCGTCCGGATCGGGGTAGGTGGCCGCGATGTCCGCGAGCCGCGCCTCGACGCGCGCGCGGTCGACCTGCATGCCGCGGCTGCGGACCAGTTCCCGGATCAGCAGTCCGAGGGCCACGCGCCGGCGGGCGGGCTCGAGGAACGAGTCGGCCGGCGGCACCTGGGAGGCGTCGGTCGCGCCGGCCCGGCGCGCCGCCTCGACCTGCATCTCCCGCACCTGCGCATCGACGAATCCGCTCGGAACCTCCACCGGATTCGCCTTGAGCAGCCCGTCGAGCAGCTGCTGCTTGAGCCGCGCCCGGACATTGTCCGCGAGCTCGCGCTCCATGTTGTCGCGGACCTCGCGGCGCAACTGCTCGATGCCGCCGTCGAGGACGCCGTAGTCGCGGCAGAACTCGTCGTCGAGATCCGGCAGCCGGCGCTCCTCCACCTTCTTGACGTGCACGTCGAAGGTGGCGGATTTTCCGGCGAGCGCCGCATTGTGGTAGTCGGCCGGGTACGGGACGCTCACCTGCCGCCGCTCGTCCGCCTTCATGCCGAGGATGCCTGTCTCGAAGTCCCTGAGCATGCGGCCGCCACCGAGCAGCACCGCGACGTCGTCGCCCTTGCTACCCTCGAACGGCGCGCCGTCGACGTGTCCCTCGAAGTCCATGGTGACGCGGTCGCCCTCGCGGCTCTCCCGCTCGACCACCTCGAAGCGTGGCCGCTGCTCGCGAAGGTTGGCCACCATCGCATCGACGTCGGCGTCGGTCACCTCGGCCGCGGGGCGCACGACGGCGAGGCCCTCTGCACCCTGCAGCTCGATCTCCGGGAAGACCTCGAAGGTCGCGCGGTAGCGAAGGTCCTCGTCGGGGCCGACGGACAACGGCTCGATGCGGGGCCCGGCCGCCGGATTGAGCTTCTCCTGGCTCACGGCCTCGGCGAAGCTCGCCTGCATCAGGTCGGACAGGACCTCCTGCCGCACCTGCGCGCCGAACTGCTGCTTGACGACCTTGAGCGGCACCTTGCCCGGGCGGAATCCCTTGAGCTTGGCGGTGCGACTGACGCGCTTGAGGCGCTCGTCGATCGCCTGCTCGATGCGCTCGCGGGGGACGCTCACTTCCATCCGGCGCTCGAGGGCGCCGGTCGTCTCGATGGAAACCTGCATGCTCATCGGTCCTCGACAGGGTCAGGGGCGCGGCGCAGGGCCGCGAAAAGCCGGTTATTCTGCCACGGAATCGCCCGTCTGCGGGACCCGGCGGCATTGGTGCGAAAGGAGGGACTCGAACCCTCACGGGGGTTACCCACTGGAACCTAAATCCAGCGCGTCTACCAGTTCCGCCACTTTCGCCTGCGCCGCCGCACGCCAGCCGGAGCGCCGCGATTCTATAGGTAAATCAATCGACAGGCGCTTCTGCCGTGCCATTCACTCGAGCCATAGGCTCGACACGTAGAGATCCCCCCCGGCTGACGGATCGGTGCCGAAGATCATCACGTTCGCGATGTGCGCGAGATCCATCGGACGGCGCGCAGGCGCCGCGCGCACGGCCTCGAGGGGGACGCGGATGGTGCTGCGCGTCGCCGCGGGGATCGTGAGCCGGTGGTTGAGCCGGTCCTCGTGCGACCAGTCGTGCCCCGCGTCCAGGATGCGCAGGACGAGATGCAGTTCGACGTCGGACGCATTCGTGACATCCAGCGCGATCGTGCGAAAGCCATTCCAGTCGGCGCTCGGCTCGGTGAGCTGCGCGGCCGGTGGCCGGCCGGCGGCGTAGCGGACGCGCAGGGCACGCTCGCCCTGCGTCGCCGCCCACCTCGCGGGCAGGGGCACGACGTCGGCCGCAAGGCCCTGCGTGGTCACGAAATACAGATCGCGCGGCTCGTCGAAGGCGGCAAGCACTGGAAACCGCCGGGCGCGATCGAGGTATGCCCAGGCCGCCTCGAGCGGCCGCCAGAACGCGAAGACCAGCCCCACGATCGCGGCGCAGACGAGGAAACGTCGCGCCCGCCCGGTCAGTGGACGCCGCCCTGCCGCGGACTCTTGAAGCTCGAGCAGGCCGATGCCGATCGCCGCGCCCGCCGCGTTCGAAGCCATGTCGAATGTTGAAGCCGGCCGGCCAGTCAGCGACTGCACGTACTCGATGACCGCGCCGAGCCCGAACGCAAGAGCGAACGCCAGCAGGTACCTTCGGCCGTCCCGCGCGGAGACCTGCCGCCGCCGCAGGACCGCGGCCAGCAGAATGGCCACGCCGGCGAAGATCGGGACGTGCGAACCGTCGAGGGCCACGCGCAGCCATGCGCTGTTCCCGTCCACCTGCACGAAAAGCAGGAGCGACAGCAGAGCGGCGATGACGGCGAGTGAGACCGCTCGCTGGACGGGCGTGACGATGGGCGGATGCCTGGGTATGCGGGGAAGTGGTGGGCCGTGTAGGACTCGAACCTACGACCTACTGATTAAGAGTCAGCAGCTCTACCAACTGAGCTAACGGCCCAACTTCGAAACTGGGGTGGACGATGGGATTCGAACCCACGACCTCCTGGACCACAACCAGGAGCTCTAACCAGCTGAGCTACGTCCACCATCGTCCAACGAGATCACGAAAACACGCTCGGGCCTGGCGCGCCCGGCAGGACTCGAACCTGCGACCCTCGGCTTAGAAGGCCGATGCTCTATCCGGCTGAGCTACGGGCGCCTGAGGTCCTGGGTCCGCAGTCCGGATGGTCGGGGCAGAGGGATTCGAACCCCCGACCCTCTGCTCCCAAAGCAGATGCGCTACCAGACTGCGCCATGCCCCGCCTTGCACCGACCTGCGGTCGCCGCCTCGGACCGTCGCATCGTCGCGGCGGCCCGTCACGGGAGGCGGAATGATACGGACGGTGGCTCCGAGCGTCAATTTGGCAGGGACAGGGCCTCGTTCACGCCGAGCCGTCCGTGACAGAATGCCGTCTCCCTGGGCAGCGCGGAGCGCGCATGGCGGCACAGACCATCGACGGCAAGGCGATTGCGGCCGACATCCGCCGCGAGGTCCGCGAGCAAAGCGATCGCCTCGCCGCGCAAGGCAAGCGTCGCCCGGGGCTCGCCGTCGTGCTGGTCGGCGACGACCCGGCCTCCCACGTCTATGTACGCAACAAGCGCGCAGCCTGCGAGGAATGCGGCTTCGTCTCGGTTAGCCACGACCTGCCCCACTCCGCCACGCAGACGGAGCTGCTGAGCCTCATCGAGCGCCTCAACGCGGACGAGTCGATCGACGGAATACTCGTGCAGGTGCCGCTGCCGGACCACATCGACGAACGCGTCGTGATCGAGGCCATCTCGCCGGCCAAGGACGTGGATGGCTTTCATCCATACAACGTGGGCCGTCTCGCGCTGCGCAACCCGCTCATGCGTCCCTGTACGCCCTACGGGGTGATCCGGCTCCTCGACCGGTGCGGAATCAATCCCAAGGGTATGCACTCGGTGGTCGTGGGCGCCTCGAACCTGGTCGGCCGGCCGATGGCGCTCGAGTTGCTGCTCGCCGGCGCGACGGTCACGATCTGCCACCGCTTCACCTCCGAGCTGCGCTCGCACGTCGAACGTGCCGAGTTGCTGGTGGTGGCCGTTGGACGGCCGGGACTGATCCCCGGTGAATGGGTGAAGCCGGGCGCCGTGGTCGTCGACGTCGGCATCAATCGGCTACCGGACGGCAAGCTGTGCGGCGACGTCCAGTTCGAGGCGGCGCGCGAGCGGGCGAGCTGGATCACCCCGGTGCCGGGCGGCGTCGGTCCCATGACCGTCGCCATCCTGATGAAGAACACGCTCGAGTCGGCGCAGCAGCGCCTCTAGCCGCGGCGCCAGAGCGTCCGGCCGCCGGGCTGGTCCTCGAGCAGCACGCCGGCCGCCGCGAGCTCGTCGCGGATGCGATCGGACTCCTTGAAATTCTTCGCCTTGCGGGCCGCGATGCGCTCCTCGATGAGGCGGTCGATGTCGATGTCCGCAAGCTCGACCTTAAGATTCACCTGCTGCCCAGCAGCCGTCAGCTGGGCCGCTTCGAGCTGCAATTCACGGTCGCCCGATTTTTTCTTCGGACTCTTGCGCAGGAACGATTCAGGGTCCCGCTCGAGCAACCCGAGCCGCGCGCCGAGCGTCCGTAGCTCCGCCGCCCGTGTGGCTGCCACCTCGGCCTGCCCGGACGCCTTGGCCCGATTGAGATCGCCGGCGATCGACTGGAGCTCGGCCACCGCGATCGGCGTGTTGAAGTCGTCGTCCATCGCCGCGGAGAACCGCGCGGTAGCCTCGGTCGGCGCGGCGTCCGCCACCGGCGTCACCCCTCGTAGCGCGAGGTACAGACGCTCGAGCGCCGCATCCGCCTGCGCGAGGCTCTCAGGCGTGTAGTTGATCGGCCCTCGGTAGTGGCTGACGAGCATGAAGTAGCGCACCACCTCCGGGTCGCGCACCCACGCGAGCACCTCGCGCACCGTGAAGAAGTTGCCGAGCGACTTCGACATCTTCTCGTCGTCCACGCGCACGAAGCCGTTGTGCATCCAGACGTTCACGAACTTCGAGCCGCAGGCGGCGCAGGTCTGCGCGATCTCGTTCTCGTGGTGCGGGAACTTGAGGTCCATGCCGCCGCCGTGGATGTCGAAGTGATCGCCGAGCAGCTCGACCGACATCGCCGAGCACTCGATGTGCCAGCCGGGACGGCCCGGTCCCCACGGCGACTCCCACGACGGCTCGCCGGGCTTGGCGGCCTTCCACAGCACGAAGTCGAGCGGGTCGCGCTTGGCTTCGTCCACGTCGATGCGCGCCCCCGCGCGCAGGTCCGCGAGTCGCTTGCCGGAAAGCTGCCCGTAAGGCTCGAATTTCGCCACGGCATAGTAGACGTCATTGTTCGGTCCGACGTAGGCATAGCCCTTGTCGACCAGCGTCTGCACCATCCCGATGATCTGCGGCACGTGCTCGGTGGCGCGCGGCTCGTGATCGGCCCGGCGCACGCCGAGGGCCTCGCAGTCCTCGTGATAGGCGCGGATGAAGCGCTCCGTCAGCGTGCCCATCGGCTCGCCGTTGGCCTGCGCGCGCTGGATGATCTTGTCGTCGATGTCCGTGATGTTGCAAACGAAAGTGACCCTGTGGCCCGACGCCTCGAGGTGCCGACGCACCACGTCGAACACGATCATGACGCGCGCGTGGCCGAGGTGGCAGTAGTCGTACACGGTCATGCCGCAGACGTACATGCGGACTTCGCCGGGACGGATCGGCTGAAAGACCTCCTTGCGGCCGGTCAGCGAGTTGTGGATCTGCAGCATGCGATGGCGTCGCCTCGGTTGGATTCGGATCAGGCCGCCGCGGCGATCGCGCCGGCGGCACGCAGCCGCTCGCTCACCCGCCCGGGCCCCATGAGTGCGGCAAGCGGCGCGAGTTCGGGCCCGTGCGTGCGACCCGTGAGCGCGGCGCGCAGCGGCATGAACAGCCCGGCGCCCCTCCGACCCGTACTGGCACCGACCGCGCGGGTCCATCCCCGGAAATCCGCGGCGCTCGACTGCCACTCGGCAGCCGCCTGCGCGAAGAACCCGGAGCCGGCCGCGGCGATCTCCTGCACCGCATCGTCGTCGGGCACGACCTGCGCGTCGCAGACCATTCCGACCAGCGGCTCGGCGTCCGCGGGAAACAGCAGGTTGCCGCGCACGGCGGCGACGAACTCGAGCCGCCGCTGCGGTTCGCCGAGTCGATCGAGTCGCCCCTCGAGCCAGGCTGCGAGTTCCGTCGCGGTCGCCCTCCCCACGGCCTCGCGCTGCCAGTGCCGAAGCTGGACGTCGTCGAAGTGCGGGGCGGACCGGCTCGAGCGGCCGAGATCGAGGTCGCGGGCCATGTCCTCCGTCTCCAGCCAGCCCTCGCGCGCGCACGCGTGCCCGAGTCGCACGAGGTAGTTGCGCAGTGCGCCCGGCAGGTAACCCTGCTGCCGCAGATCGTGCAGGCTCGCCGCGCCGTCCCGCTTCGACAGCGGGGTCCCACCCGGGCTGAGCAGCAGCGGGAGGTGTCCATACCGTGGCACCGGCAGGCCCAGCGCCTCGAGCAGCAGGATCTGCCGCGGCGTGTTGGCGAGGTGATCGTCACCTCGCAGCACGACCGTCACCTCCATGGCCGCGTCGTCGAGCGCGTTGCCCAGGAAGAACGCGACGCTGCCATCGGCCCGCCGGACCACGAAGTCGCCGATGTCGTCGCTCGCGAACCGCTGCGGTCCATGGATCAGGTCGTCGAACTCGATCACGCGGCCGGCCGGCACCCGGAAGCGATGGGCGGGACGGGCCCCGCCCTCGATCCGGCGCGCGACCTCCGCAGCCGGCAACGACGCGCAGGTTCCGGCATAGCGCGGCGGCCGGTCGGCGCCAAGCTGCGCGCGCCGCGCGAGTTCGAGCGCCTGCGGCGAGCAGAAGCACGGGTAGACCAACCCGTGGTCCGCGAGCGCGGCGACGGCACGGTCGTAGTGACCGGCGCGCTGGCTCTGCCGGTAGGGGCCGCGCGGTCCGCCGATGTCGGGCCCTTCGGCCCAGGCGAGGCCGAACCAGCGCAGGTCCCCGAGCAGGTGCTCGAGCAGGCCTTCGTCGCTGCGCTCGGCATCCGTGTCCTCTATGCGCAGCACCATCCGGCCACCGCTCGCGCGCGCGAGCAGGTCGTTCAGCAGTGCCGTGCGCGCGTTGCCTAGGTGCAGCGCGCCGGTCGGGCTGGGGGCAAAACGCGTGACCTGCGGGCGGGATTGCATGGCCGCACATGTTACCGGATCGCGGCGGGTGGTCCGGGCGCGCTGGCCGGAGTGCGCTCCCGCACCGTACCATCGGCGCTCCCAACGACGCCGCGGAGGCACCGATGCACGGGCTGCGCCCGGCGGGCACGCTGTTCATCTCGGACCTGCACCTCGACCCGGGCGATCCCGCGGTCGTTCGGCAGTTCCACGCTTTCCTCGAGACGGACGCGCGGCGTGCGGAGGCGCTGTACATCCTCGGCGATCTCTTCGAGGCCTGGCTCGGCGACGACGACCCCGACCCGCTCGCCCGCGGCGTCGTCGCGGCGCTGCGCGAGTTGACCGATGCCGGCGTGCCCTGCTTCGTGATGCACGGCAACCGCGACTTCCTCATCGGCGGGCGCTTCTGCCGCGAGAGCGGCGCCAGGCTGCTCGCGGACGGAACGATCATCGACCTGTACGGGGAGTCCGTGCTGCTGATGCACGGCGACATACTCTGCACCGACGACCTCGCCTACCAGCGCCTGCGACGCATCGTGCGCAACCCGGTCGTCGGCTGGGTCCTGCGACACCTCGGCCTCGAGCAGCGCCGGGCCCTCGCCCGCCGCCTTCGCGCCGGCAGCCGGGCGCACGTCGGCGCCACGGCCCCCGAGATCATGGACGTGAATGCCACGGCCGTCGCCGAGGCGTTCCGCCGTTCGGGCGTGCGCACGCTGATCCATGGCCACACGCACCGTCCGGCGGTGCACGAGATCGCCGTGGACGGCGCGCCGGCGCGGCGCATCGTGCTCGGTGACTGGTACACCCAGGGCAGCGTGCTCGAATGGACGCGACAGGGGTATGAACTGCGGGCGCTGCCGCGCTGATCGGTCCGGCGCGGCGCTCACGGCCGGTGCCTACGCCGGCGTCCCCGAGTGAAAGCGAAATTGCTCGTCCGGCGCGGTCGCGAGCTCCGCCTCCGCGTCGGCGAGTTCGCCGAGCCTGGCCGCGACCGGCTCCCCTCCGCGCGCGGCCAGCCGCAGGTAAAGGCCGGCATGGCGCGACTCGGCAGCCGCCAGCGAGTCGTAGAAGCCTGCGAGCGGCTCGGGCAGGAGCTCGACCAGCCCGAGGAATCGCTCGTGCGAGCGCGCCTCGATCAGGGCGCCGCACAGCAGCAGGTCCACCTGTCGCCCGGGCTCGTCGCGCCGCAAGCGGCGGCGCAGCCCCTCGGCATACCGCGACGGGCTCAGCCGCCGGAACGGCACGTCGAGCGCGACGAGTTGCCGCTGCACGAGCTCGAAATGCCGTAGTTCCTCCCGGGCGAGGCGCGACATCCGGTTCGCGAGCTCGAAGTCCTCGGGGTACGCGAACATCAGCGCGAGTGCGGTCGAGGCCGCCTTCTTCTCGCAGTTGGCATGGTCGAGCAGCAGCTCGCCGAACCGCGCCCCGGCCAGCTCGAACCACTTCGGATCGGTGGGCGCGTGCAGCAGCCGGCCTGGATCCGTCATCAGGCCGCAGCCCGTTCGAGCAGTTCGTCGACGCGCGCCAGCAGAGCAAGCGCAGAAGCCGGACGGCCGGTCGGCTGCTTCGCCATCAGCGCGTCGAGCAGCGGCTGCACGTGCGCGACCTGAGCCGGAAGGTCCGGCAGCGGCGAATTCGCGTGACGGTGGATGACGGCGAGCGGCGTCTCGGCGACGTACGGCTTCTCGCCGGTGAGCATCTCGTAGAGCATCACCCCGAGGCTGTAGAGGTCGCTGCGCTCGTCGAGCGGGCGACCGTGACCCTGCTCCGGGCTCATGTAGTGCGGCGTGCCGAAGATCGCGCCGTCACCTGTGATGTCGCTGTCGAGCCGCAGCTGCCGCGCCAGACCGAAGTCGATGAATGCCAGGCTGTCGTCGTCGCGCAGCAGCACGTTGCCGGGCTTCACGTCACGGTGGAGCACGCCGATGCCGTGCAACGCGGCCAGGGCCGCTGCCAGCTGCCGCAGGTAGGCGAGCGCCACGCGGCAGGACATCGGCGTTCGCATGCGCGTGCGCAGATCGCCGCCCGGGAAGTACTCCATCGCCAGGAACACGTGATCGTCGGCCACGCCGATGTCGTAGATGCGGGCGATGTTCGGGTGATCGAGGTGCGCCACGAGCTCGTACTCGCGCAGGAACCGCTCGAAGGTCGTGCCGCCCTCCACGACGTCGGGCACCTGCCGGAAGATCTTGAGCACGCGTTGCTGGCCGCTGCCCTCGCACTGCGCCAGGAAAACGCTCGACGAGCCGCCGATCGCGAGACGTCGCAGGCAGCGGTGGCCGCGCACGCGCACCGAACCGAACCGGTCGGGCGCAGGCGGCTGGCGAGCGGCGCGCGAGGTCTCGGCGAGCACGTCGCGGCGGCGCGCGAACAGGCCGCGCAGCATGCCGACCAGCTGCGAATGCTCGAACTCGACCCTCGCGAGCACGCGGGCGGCACCCGAGGCGAGGGCGCGCTCCACCGCGGCCCCGTCGGCCGCGGCGGCGAGGTACACGATCGGCGGGAAGTCGGGACGCTCGCTCAGGTCCTCGAGCCACTCGAGGCCGCGCCCGCCCAGCACTTCCTCGTCGAGAAGCACCGCGTCGTACGCGGACCCCGTGAAGCCCGGCCGCAGGCGGCCGCGCGCGGCGGGCTCGTACTCCGCCGGCAACGCGTCCGGCCACTCCAGCGTGACGTGGTGAGCCAGCAGCTGGCGGTAGTCCGGCCGATCGCTGACGATGAGAACCTTGACCGTCACCTCGCGTCCCGGCCAGGCCGCTCAGGGCGACCCGACGACCTTGAGCGCCCCGCGCCCGGATCCCGAGGCATTGCGCTGTGCCTTCGCCTGGTCCGAGCGCTCGGCCTGCAGGCGGGCGAGGTACTCCGGCGTCACGTCACTGGTGACGTAGTCGCCCGAGAAGCACGAGGTGTCGAACTCCGTGACCTCGGAGTCATGGTGCCGAACCGCGCGGACGAGATCGGGGAGGTCCTGGTAGATCAGCCAGTCCGCACCGATGATGCGGGCGACTTCCTCCTCGGTCCGTCCCGCCGCCACCAGTTCCGAGGCAGCGGGCATGTCGATGCCATAGACGTTGGGGTAGCGCACGGGCGGCGCCGCCGAGGCGAAGTACACGCTGCGGGCTCCCGCCTCGCGCGCCACATCGATGATCTGCGCCGAGGTCGTGCCGCGGACGATCGAGTCGTCCACCAGCAGCACGTTCTTGCCGCGGAACTCCAGGTCGATCGGATTGAGCTTGCTGCGCACCGACTTCGAGCGCAACTCCTGGCCCGGCATGATGAAGGTGCGGCCGATGTAGCGATTCTTGATGAAGCCCTCGCGGTACTTGACGCCGAGCCGCTGCGCGACCTGCAGCGCGCTGGTGCGGCTCGTATCGGGGATCGGTATCACGACGTCGATGTCGTGCCCCGGTCGCTCCCGCCGGATCTTCTCGGCGAGCAGCTCCCCCATGCGCAGGCGTGCCTTGTAGACGGAGATGTTGTCGATGATCGAGTCCGGCCTCGCGAAGTAGACGTACTCGAAGATGCACGGCGTGTGGCGCACCGGCTCGGTGCACTGCTGGCTGTGCAGCCGGCCCTGCTCGTCGATGAAGACGGCCTCGCCCGGGCTCGACGTCCCGCAGCAGCGTGTAGCCCGACTGGTCGAGCGCGACGCTCTCGGAGGCGAGCATGTGCTCGCGCCCGCGCGGACTCTCGCGCGTGCCGATCACGAGCGGACGGATGCCGTTCGGATCGCGGAATCCCAGCACGCCGTGCCCCAGCACCATCGCGACCACCGCGTAGCCGCCGCGCAGGCGCCGGTAGACCGCGCGCACGGCGGCAAAGACGTCGGCCACCGTGGCTCGCAGGTCGCCGACCCGCTGCAGTTCGCTGGCGAGCACGTTGAGCAGCACCTCGGAGTCGGAGGAGGTGTTGAGGTGCCGGCGGTCCTCGCGTATCAGCGCGCCGGCCAGTTCCGAGGCATTGGTCAGGTTGCCGTTGTGGGCGAGGCAGATGCCGTAGGGCGAGTTGACGTAGAACGGCTGGGCCTCGGCGGAGCTCTGGCAGCCGGCGGTCGGGTAGCGAACGTGGCCGATGCCGACATTGCCCTTGAGCTGAAGCATGTGACGCTGCTGGAACACGTCCCGCACCAGGCCGTTGTCCTTGCGCAGGAAGATCTCGCCCTCGTGCGCCGTCATGATGCCCGCGGCGTCCTGGCCACGATGCTGCAGCACCGTCAGGGCGTCGTAGAGCTGCTGATTGGCGGGACTGAAGCCGACGATGCCGACGATGCCGCACATTGCCTGAGCCTCACGCTTCCGAGGGATTTTCCGACACGTACCTGCGCCCTGTCTCCACGTAGCCGCGGAGCACCGAGGCCATCTCCTCGCCGACGGGCAGGAGCTTCGAACCGCGCCACCACGGCTCCGAGTCGAGTTCGGCCGCCTGGCCGAGCATCACCGCGAAGCCGATGATCACCGCACCCCGCACCAGGCCGAACAGCCCGCCCAGCAGGCGATCCACGCCGAGCGTCAGGCCCGACCGCTGCACGAGGTAGCTCAACATGGCCCCCAGCAACCAGCCGGCCACTACGACCGACAGCAGAACGATCGCCCGCGCGACCCACTCCTGCAGCTCGGTCCCGGTGAGCGCCCCGCCGAGATAGGGCTCGAGCAGGAAGGCATAGCGCCACGCGAGCCACAGTCCGACCAGCCAGCCGAGCAGCGCGACGGACTCCCGCAGGAATCCGCGGACCATGCCGAAGAGAATCGACAGCAGCACCGTGGCCGCGAGGATGTAGTCCACTGTGGTCATGCAGTTGCCGTCGGCACCGCGGCGCGGCGAGGCCCGGATTTTAGCAGAGCGGCATCAGTCGTTCGCGACGACTGCCGCCGGCAGTCCGCGAGCCGCCAGGCGCTCCGCCATTTGCTGGGCTGCCGCACGTCCTCCTGCCGGCCCGATCCGGACTCGGTGCAGTGTCTTGCCCGACCGCGTGACCGGCGCCACGTGCGCCGAGTAGCCCGCGGCCGCGAGCTCGTCGACCAGGCGGCTCGCGGCCTCGGCCGATCCGAACGCGCCCACCTGGACCACCCAGTCACCGGTGGATACCGGGGGAGGCGACGGCAGCTGCGCCGGAGGGGCCGTTGACGCCACGCTGCTTGCAACCGGGGACGGAGGCTCCGCAGGCAATGCGCGCTCCGCCGCAGCGGTCGCCTCCGCAGCGGTCGCCTTCGCGCCGGCCGCCTCAGCCGGTGTCGCCACTGGGGATGTCGGATCGAGAGCCTGCGCCGCCGCAGCCCTGGTCGCGGGAGCGACCGACGGCGCTGCAGGCGGCGCGGAAGCAGCTGGGCTGGCCGCCGGACCCGCCGAGTTCGATCGTGAACGTGCGCGATCCCGGCGCGGCAGCGCCCGCGTCGGCCGCCGGCTCGACAGTCTTGCGACCTGAGAGCAGTTCCGGGATCAGCAGCACCGCCAGGGCAACGAGCACCGTGGCGCCGATCAGCCGCGCCTGCAGGGTTTGGTCCATGGCGACAAAATTATACGCAGGACAGCGCGGGGCCGACGGTGTGAAACGAGCCGAACACGACGATGCGATCGCCCTCGCGCGCATCGCGCGCCGCCCGCCCCATCGCCTCCGGTACCGAACCAGCTGCGATCATCTCGATGCCGGCCGCCGCCGCCCTCTCCGCGAGCGCGGCATCGCCAAGGCCCCGCGGCCCGTCCGTGGCTCCAGCGAACCAGCGATCCACGTGATCCCGCAGCGCATCCAGCACGCCGGCCACGTCCTTGTCGGACAGCATCGCGCACACTGCGAGGGTGCGCCCGCGTACGGGCCAGCACGCCAGGTTCGCAGCCAGCGCGGCCGCTGCATCGGGATTGTGGGCGACGTCCAGGACCCACTCGATGCCTGTGGCCGAGCGCAGGCGCTGGAACCGGCCGGGCAGCCGAACCTCGCGCAGTCCGCGCTCGATGGCGCGACGGTCGATGACCAGCTCTGGCGACAGCGTTCGCAGGGCCGCGAGCGCCGTGGCGGCGTTTCCCACCTGCACGACGCCTGCGAGGGCCGGCGGGGGCAGGCGATTCAGCCGACCACTTGCATCGGCGAAATCCCAGCTGCCGTCCGCGTGCTCCCGGACCACGAAGTCGCGCTCGCGCAGCAGCAGGCGCGCGCCCCGCGCAGCGGCGGCCTCGGGCAGCGCAGGCGGCGGGTCGGCCATGCCACAGACGGCCGGCCGCCCGGACCGGAAGATCCCGGCCTTCTCCCGGGCGATCGACGCCAGGTCGGACCCCAGCCATTCCATGTGGTCGAGCCCGACGGACACCACGACGGCGACGTCCGCATCCACGACGTTGACGGCGTCGAGACGCCCGCCCATCCCCACCTCGAGCACGGTCACGTCGGGCGCCCAGCTCTCGAAAACCAGCAGCGCGGCGAGCGCGTTGTACTCGAAGAAAGTGAGCGAATCGCTGCCGCAGGCGTCCGAGATGCGCTCGAAAGCGGCGACCAGCGAGGCCGCCGACACCCACTGTCCGTCCAGGCGGATGCGCTCGCGGTAGTCGACGAGGTGGGGCGAGGTGAAGGCGCCGACGCGCCGGCCGCCGGCTCGCAGCATGGCCTCGATCATGGCCACGCACGAGCCTTTGCCGTTGGTGCCGCCGACGGTGATGACTGGCCGCTCCGGCCGGCGCCAGCCGGTCCGGGCGAGCACACGCTCGACACGCTCGAGACCAAGCTCGATCGCCTGCGGGTGCGAGGACTGCTGCCACTCGAGCCAGTCCTCGAGTCGCGGGAATCGGAGCGGTGCCGGCATGTCAGCCGGACTCGGGCGTCGTCTCCGCGCGCGGCTGGTGCATGAGCAGCGCGAGCACGGCCGCGATGCGCCCGCGCAGGTCACGGCGGTCCACGATCATGTCGAGCGCGCCGTGCTCGAGCAGGAACTCGCTGCGCTGGAATCCCTCCGGCAGCGTCTCGCGCACGGTCTGCTGGATCACCCGCGGTCCTGCGAAGCCGATCAGCGCGCGCGGCTCGGCGATGTTGAGGTCGCCGAGCATGGCGAGGCTCGCCGACACGCCGCCGGTGGTCGGATCGGTCAGCACGGACACGAAGGGCAGCCGGGCGGCCGCGAGGCGCGCGAGCATGGCGCTCGTCTTGCTCATCTGCAGCAACGAAAGCAGACCCTCCTGCATGCGGGCCCCGCCGCTCGAGGAGAAGCACACCAGCGGACGACGCTGCTCGATGCAGAACTCCGCCGCACGGGCGAAACGCTCGCCGACCACCGATCCCATCGAGCCGCCGAGAAAGCGGAACTCGAAGGCGCAGGCAACGACCTCGAGGCCCTCGAGACGGCCCGCCATGACCACCAGCGCGTCGCGCTCGCCGGTCTGCCGCTGCGCCACGGCGAGCCGGTCGCGGTACTTCTTGGTGTCGCGGAACCGCAGCGGGTCCTCGGGCTCGACCTCCGTCGCCAGTTCCTGCCCCGTGTCCGGGTCGAGGAAGCGGGCCAGCCGGTCGCGTGCCCCGACGCGCATGTGGTGCGTGCACTTCGGGCACACCTGCAAATTGCGCTCGAGTTCGGCGCGGTAGAGCACCGCGTCGCAGGCCGGGCACTTGATCCACAGGCCTTCGGGGACCGAGCGCGTGCGCCGCTCGGTCTTGATGCGCGACGGAATGATCTTCTCGAACCAGGTCACGGCGGCCCTCCCGCGGGACGGCCCCAGAGTCTACCGGAAGCCTGCGGCCGCGACGGCAGGTCGAATTCGGCGGGATATTCGACACCGGCGAAGTAGAGTCCCTGCGGCGGCGCAGTGGGGCCGGCCAGCTTGCGGTCGCGCGCCTCCAGCACCTCGGCGATCCAGGCCTCGGGACGCTGCCCGGTGCCGACCAGCAGCAGCGAGCCGGCGAGGTTGCGCACCATGTGGTGCAGGAAGGCGTTGGCACGCACCGTGACCTGCACCGTCGCGCCGCTGCGCTCGACGGACACCTCCAGCAGGCGGCGCATCGCTGTAGACGACTGGCACTCGGCCGCGCGGAACGAGGAGAAATCGTGCTCGCCGAGCAGGCGCTGAGCCGCGCGGTGCATCGCCTCGGCATCGAGCGGCCGGCGGACCCAGCAGACCCGGCCGCGTGCGAGCGCGGGCCGCAGCGGCCGGTTCAGGATGCTGTAGACGTAGGTGCGCGACAACGCGCTGTGTCGTGCATGGAAATGATCCGGCACGGACCGCGCCCAGAGGACGGTCAGGTCGTCCGCGGCGACTGCGGTACCGCCGAGCGACCACGCCTGCTCCGGTCGCGATACGGCCGCATCGAAGTGCGCCACCTGCATCAGCGCGTGCACGCCGGCGTCGGTCCGGCCGGCCGCGGTCAGCTGTACCGGGTGCCCGGCCACCGAGCCGAGCGCTTCCTGCAGCGCCCCTTGCACGCCGGGCGCATGCGCCTGCTGCTGCCAGCCGAAATACGCGCTGCCGTCGTACTCGATCCCAAGCGCGATGCGCGCCATCGCCGCCCGTCAGGGCAGTACGGACATGAGCCGTTCGGCCTCCTGCTTGTGGGCGGCACTGCCTTCCTTGAGTACTTCCTCGAGGATGCTGCGCGCGCCCTCCGGGTCGCCCATGTCCACGTAGGCCCGCGCGAGGTCGAGCTTGGTGCCGACCTCGCTCATCGTGATGTCGCCGCCGACCTTCGAATCGATGCGCGCGAGTTCGCCGGTCGCATCGACGTCGTCGAGATCGATGGCGGGGAGCTCGCCGGTCGCATCCGACAGGTCGATGATGGCCGAGTGCTCCTCGTTCAGCGTGCGCCCTTCGTCCGATACCTGTTCGGCAAGGGTCTCGAGGTCCACCTTGAGCATGCTCGTGGCGCTCAACAGGTCGCCCTCCTCCGCGTGGGCCGGCCCACTGCCGCGCTCGAGGACGGGCTCCTGAACCGTGTCCTCGACGCCGGCGCTGGCATCAACCAGCGTCTCCTCGAGCTGGGTGATGTCCTCGAGTTCCTGCAGGGCGCTGGTGTCCAGACCGAGGTCCTCGATCGCCACCTCGGCGGTGGGTTCATCCACCGTGGTCCGCACGCGCGGCGTCTCGATGGTGGGCGCCACCACGGAATCGTCGTCCGCGCCTCGCACCGGCTCGTCGAGCAGGAAGTCCAGCGAATCATCGCCGCGCACTTCGGGACTGCGCACCGTCAGGTCGAGATCCGGAGGCGGACCCTCGCCGCCCGGCAGCTCGAAGTCCGTCGCGGCGGCGCCGCTGAACAGCTCCAGGTCCAGGTCACTGGACATGGGCGCGGCCGCGCCGGCGAACAGCGGCTCGTCGGGCGCGAGCTGGCGACCCATGATCAGGACTTTGTCCCACTCGCCCGGCCCGGCCTGCGCCCGCGTCGCGTGCATGTCCCGCGCAACTTCGAGGAACCGTTCGCGATTGCCCCACACGAAGAAGATTTCGACCAGCTTGAGCTTCAGGTCGCGACGCTGCGGCTCGCGCCTGGCGGCGACCTGCACGAGTTCGGCGGCCTGGTCGTACAGGCCGTAGGCCATGTGGAAGTCGGCCTCGGCCAGCGGGTCCCCGGCCTCGATGCTCACCGCGCCGTCGCCCGACAGCGTGTCCTCCACCGTGACCGCGCGGCGCGAAGGTTCGACGGCCGCGGCCGCGGCAGCCGCGACCGAAGCCACCACGGGCTCCGCCGGCTGTCGCTCCTCGACCAGGATGTCGGATTCCGTCGATCGGGCGGCAACTGGCGCGCGGCCCCGAAGGTCGTCCGCCGGCCGGCGCCCGAGCGCCTCCTCGAGGCTGTCCTCGAGCGGCTCGGACTGGCGACGGCGACGCAGCCACGCGGCAACGCCGAGCGCGGCGGCCAGCAGCCCGAGCAGGACCCACCAGTACTCCTGAATCCGCTCGAGGATGGACGGCTCCTCGGCGGCAGCCGGAGGTGCCTTGCGCTCGGGCCTCGGCGCAGGTTCGGGCTCGGCGATCGCCGCCGGTTCCGAGTCGGCTTGCGCTTCTGCTTCTACTTCTGCTGGCGTCCCGCCGGACACCGTACCCACCGGCGCCTCAGGCTCGACGACCTCGCCCGGTTCCGCGGCCGGAGCCGCGCCCTGCAGGGTGGCGAGCTCCGCGTTGCGAACCTCGAGCAGGCGCCGCGTCTCGGCCAGCTCCGCCTCGAGACGCTGCAGCCGATCCTGAAGCTCCGTATCCGCCGCGGGAGACACGGCTGGAACCGCGGTCGCCGGGGAAGTCGCGGCGCTGCCCTGGTCGGGCGTCACCAGGCGCAGACGCCCGCCGGCGTCCGAGCCTGCCGCGTCCGCGCTCCCGCTCCACTGCCGGTACTGGCGCGCCACCTCGTCGGCCGCTGCAGCAGCCGAAATGGCCGCCACGTCGCTGCTCGCGGGGATCCGAAGCTCGCTGTCCGCACGAAGGACATTGATGTTGCCCGCGAACGCACCCGGGTTCGCCTCGAAGATAGCCACCATCATCCGGTTGACCTCTGATCGAGGACCGGGACTGGCGGCGCTGGCGATCCGCCACAGGGTGTCGTTCGGACGCACGCGGTAGGTGCTGCCGGGCTCGATCGTCGCGCGCGCGACGGTCGCCGGTATGGCCGGCGCGGCGGCCCGCGCTGCCGCTGGCTCCGGCCTCGGCTCCGACCTTGGCGCGACGGCCGGGGGCGCGGACGCCGCACGCGGCGCCGCCACCGGGGCGCCGGTCGGCACCGCTGCGAAGACGGGCGGGTCCAGCAGCACGGTGTACTCGCGCAGCAACCGGCCGCGCGGCCAGCTGGCCTCGACGAGCAGCGTCACGAACGGCTCGGTGACCGGTCGCGGGGACGTGACCCTGAGTACGTCGCGATCGCCGGAGCGCGCCACACGGAAAGTGAAATCCGACAGATAGGCTGGCTTGTCGAGGCCGTAGCGCTCGAAGGTGTCCCCGGAGGCCAGTGCGGCGCGCAGCGCCCCGAGGTCCTCGGAGGTTGCGGAAACCAGCTCGATCTCCGCGTCGAACGGCTGGTTCAGCGCCGAGTTGAGGCGGATCTCGCCGAGCCCGAGCGCATACAGCGCCGAAGGCGCCGCCAGGGCGCTCAGCAACAGGGCACGGCGTACAGCTCTCTTCATGGGGTCTCCCCGGACATGCAAGCACCCTCCGCGCCACACCGCGGGACCACGGCGGCACACTCAGGCGATTTCTGCGAATTGAACATAACTATATCCCACGGCTGGGACGGCACCCAAGGTTGTATCTCCGGCGCTTTTTAACCGTTCACAGCCGCCGATACGGGGACGCGCCGCACAATTCCGCGCCAGAGCACGTTCGTTCAGGCGGATCCCGGGATGACCGGCGTCGGGCAGCGAACGTCGGCGTTCTGCGCGCGGTTCCTCAGGTAGTGGTCCATCAGCACCAGCGCGAGCATGGCCTCCGCGATCGGCACCGCGCGGATGCCGACGCACGGATCGTGGCGGCCGGTGGTGCTCACTTCGGTGGCGGCACCACTCACGTCGATGGTGCGGCCTGGGATCACGATGCTCGAGGTGGGCTTGAGCGCAAGGCTCACCACCACGTCCTGCCCGGACGAGATGCCGCCGAGCGTGCCGCCTGCATGATTGCTGAGGAACCCGCCCGGCGAGAGCTCGTCGCGGTGGTCGGAGCCGCGCTGCTCGACGACGCGGAATCCGTCGCCCACCTCGACCGCCTTCACGGCGTTGATGCTCATCATGGCGTGAGCCAGATCGGCATCGAGCCGGTCGAACACGGGCTCGCCGAGCCCGGGCGGCACGCCCCGCGCCACGACCGTGACGCGGGCCCCGATCGAGTCACCCTCGCGTCGCAGCCGGTCGATCAGCGCCTCGAGCTCGGCCACCCGGGACGCGTCCGGGCAGAAGAACGGGTTGCGGTCCACCTCGTCGAGGTCGCGCGGCTCGAGCCTGACGTCGCCCATCTGCGCCAGGTAGCCGTGGATGCTCACGCCGAGTCGCTCGCCGAGGTACTTGCGCGCGATGGCGCCCGCCGCGACGCGCATGACGGTCTCGCGCGCCGAGGAACGCCCGCCGCCGCGATAGTCGCGGAAGCCGTGCTTGTGCTGGTACGTGTAGTCGGCGTGGCCGGGGCGGAATCGATCCTTGATCTTCTCGTAGTCGTAGGAACGCTGGTCCTCATTGGCGACCAGCAGGCCGATCGGGGTGCCGGTGGTGCGCCCTTCGAACACGCCGGAGAGAATGCGCACCGCATCGGGTTCGCGCCGCTGGCTGGTGTAGCGCGACGTCCCCGAGCGCCGGCGTTCGACGTCCCGCTGCAGATCCTCTTCCGACAGCACGAGGCCCGGCGGGCAGCCGTCCACGATGCAGCCCAGCGCCGGGCCGTGGCTCTCGCCGAAGCTCGTCACGGTAAACAGTTGACCGAAGGTGTTGCCAGCCATCCTCACTCCTGCGGCCGCGCACGCGCACGGCCGGCGTCAGTCCTTGAAATCCGTCCGCCGCAGCAGGAATACGCCGCCCCCGCCGTGCTCGAACTCGAGCCAGATGAAAGGCAGCCGGGGAAAGGCCTCCGCCACTCGAACATCGCTGTCGCCCACCTCGACGAACAACGCGCCTTCGGGTGCGAGGTGCCGGGGCGCGCCTGCGAGAATGCGGCGCACCACGTCGAGGCCGTCGGCCCCGGCACGCAGCGCGACGTCCGGCTCGTGGCCGTATTCGGGCGGCAAGGCCGACATCTCCGCCGCGCTGACGTACGGCGGATTGGCCACGATCAGGTCGTAGCGTGCGTCACCCACGGGCCCGAAGACGTCGCCCTGCAGCAGCCGGACCCGGTCCCCTGCCGCGTGTCTCGCCACGTTGCGTCGCGCCACGTCGAGAGCGTCCGCCGACAGGTCCACGGCGTCCACCACGGCGTGCGGAAAGGCCAGCGCGCAAGCGATGGCGATGCAGCCCGAGCCGGTGCCGATGTCGAGGATGCGGCGGGCCCGATCGGGATCGATCCATGGCTCGAAACCCGCGTGGATCAGTTCGGCGAAGGGCGATCGCGGCACGATTACCCGCTCGTCGACCTCGAACTCGAGGCCCGCGAACCACATCCGACCCATGAGGTAAGCGGCCGGCACGCGCCGCTCGATGCGTTCGGCGAACAGGGCGAGCACGCGCTCGACCTCGGCCGCGCCGGGCTGCTGGACATAAGCGGACTCGGCCGCAGCATGATCGAGGCCGAGCGCATGGAATACGAGCGCGGCGGCGTCGTCGGTCGCGTTTTCGGTCCCGTGCCCGAACGCCAGCCCGGCACGCTCGAACGCACTCGCGCCGTGGCCGATCAGGTCGGCTACGGTCGGTGTGCTCGGCAGGTCGGTCGCGTCGTGGGGTTCGATGGGCATCTCCGCAAGGGGCGTTGTGGGATAATTGCGGCTTCTTCAGCCCTGACCGAGTCCCTCGTACCCGCCCATGGCCGCACGTCCGTTGAGGATCGCGATCCTCGTGATTGTAGCGTTTGCGGCGGGACTCATTCTCGCACGGCTGCTGACGCCCGCCCGCATCGAGCCGCCGCAGGCCGAGCGTGCGACCGTGCTGCCGGAGCCGCGCTCGCTGCCACCGCTCGATCTCGTGGACCAGGATGGGCGCGCGCTGCCGGCTGACTTCTTCACCAGCCACTGGACACTGGTGTTCTTCGGCTTCACGCAGTGCCCGGACATCTGCCCGACGACCCTCGCCACGCTCGCGCAGGTCCGTCGCCAGCTCGCCGACCTTCCCGAGGTCGCGCGCCCGCGGGTGCTGCTCGTGAGCGTGGATCCCGAGCGCGACTCACCCGAGCGGCTCGCGGCGTACGTACGCTTCTTCGACGCCTCTTTCCTCGGCGCGACCGGCTCGCCGGAAGCGACCGCCGCCGCCGCCGCCGCCTTCAGTGTGCCTTATGCCCGGGTGGAGATGCCCGAGGGCGGCTACACCATGGACCACGGCTCGGGCCTGTTCCTCGTGGGTCCCGGCGGCGGCCTGATGGCCTACTTTGCGGCACCGCACGACGCGGCCACCGTCGCGCGGGACTATCACGTGATCCTCGAGTGGACCGAGGCACGGCCATGACGGCGCCGGCCGACGAGTCGGGCGCGTCCGACCGGGCCTTCGCCCTGCTGCAGGAACTGCTGCCGCAGCAACTGTTGTCGAGCTGGATGCACCGGCTCGCGCGCAGTACGACGCCCATGCTGCGCAACGCGATGATCCGTACCGTGCTGCGGGCGTATCCGCAGATCGACGTCGCGGAGGCCGCCGAGCCCGACCCGTTCTCCTACCCGTCCTTCAATGCCTTTTTCACGCGCGCCCTGCGGGCCGGCCTGAGGCCGCTGGAAGGCGGCGAGCGCGAAGTCGTATCGCCCGTGGACGGCACGATGAGCCAGCTCGGCGCCGTGCGCGACGGGCAGTTGCTGCAGGCCAAGGGGCTGTACTACACGGCAGGCGCGCTGCTCGCCGACGAGGCCGCCGCGCGGCGCTACGACGGCGGCGGGTTCGCGTGCATCTACCTCGCGCCCTACGACTACCACCGCATCCACATGCCGCTCGCCGGACGCCTCGTCGCGGCGCGCTACGTGCCCGGCCAGCTCTTCAGCGTGAATGCCGCGACGGCACGCACCGTCACCTCTCTCTACGCCCGTAACGAGCGCGTGGTGTGCGAATTCGAGACGGCGCTCGGCCCGCTCGCGATGGTGCTGGTCGGTGCCCTGTTCGTCGGCAGCATCGAGACGGTGTTCGCGGGCGAGGTGAACCCCCCGCCCGCGCGTGGCGGCGGCGTCCGCGTGCTAGAGACCGGCCTCGGTACCGATCTTGCGCGCGGCGACGAACTCGGCCGCTTCAACATGGGCTCGACCGTGGTGCTGCTCGTCGGCAACGAGGCATTGCGCTTCGTCGAGCATCTCGGTCCGGGCAGCACCCTGCGCCTCGGGCAGGCCCTCGCGCGGACTGGATGATCGCGGCGGTGCACGGCTACTGGGAGCCGGCGGCACGACTCGACGTGCTGCGGCTGAGGGCCGCCCTGCTCGCAAGAGCACGCGAATACTTCGCGGCGACGGGTGCGCTCGAGGTCGAAACACCGGTCATGGTCGGAGCCGCCGTCACGGACGTGCATCTCGAGTCGCTCGAGGTCAGGCGTGCCGACGGCGCCCGCGCCGGATTCCTGCAGACCTCGCCCGAGTACGCGATGAAGCGGTTGCTGTGCGCCGGCGCGCCGGACATTTACCAGATCGCGCGGGTGTTCCGCGGCGGTGAGCGCGGGCGCAACCACAATCCGGAATTCACGATGGTCGAATGGTACCGCCTCGGCATGGACCACCACGCCCTGATGCAGGACGTCGACTCGCTGCTGCGCGCCCTGCTCGAGCCCCTGCGGACGGTCGGACCGACGCAGGTGGTGACTTACTCCGCGGCGTTCCAGGCCTGCCTGAACTGCAATCCGCTGGAGGCCTCGGCCGGGGAAATCGAGGCCCGCCTGCGCGAGCGCGGGACCGACGTGCCGGCGACGCTCTCAAGCGACCGCGACGCCCTGCTCGACCTCGCCATGGCGACTCACGTGACGCCCGGCTTCGCCGCCGATCGAGTGACGTTCGTGAACGATTTCCCGGCCTCGCAGGCGGCGCTCGCCCGGGTCCACGGACCGGTCGCTTCGCGGTTCGAGGCGTTCTGGGGCGGGCTCGAACTCGCCAATGGGTTTCACGAACTGGGCGACGCGGCGGAGCAGGCCCGGCGCTTCGCCGGGGACCTCGCCGGCCGCGCGAGACGCGCCCTGCCGCGCCACGAGCCGGACCGGTATTTTCTCGCCGCGCTGGGGGCAGGCCTGCCGGCCTGCGCCGGCGTGGCGCTCGGCTTCGACCGCGTCGCGATGGTCGCCACCGGAGCGAGCCGGATCGACGAGGTCATCGCCTTCCCCGTCGAGCGAGCCTGAGCACCCTGCGGAGACACTCCCTCATGCACAAGTTGATCGAATTGCCGAAGCACAAGGCGGCAGCGTATGCGGAACTCGAGACCGGCCTGCGCGCCCTGCTCGCGGGAGAGCACGACCTCATCGCCAACGCGGCGAACGTGGCGGCGCTGCTGTACTGGAGCCTGCCGCAGCTCAACTGGGCCGGCTTCTACCTCGTCGAGCCCCAGCGCGGCGACCTGCTGCTCGGTCCTTTCCAGGGCAGGCCCGCCTGCGTGCGCATCCCGGTCGGCCGCGGCGTGTGCGGTACCGCGGCCGCAAGGCGGGAGACTGTCGTGGTCGCGGACGTTCATGCCTTCCCCGGGCACATCGCCTGCGACTCGGCGTCGAACTCGGAGATCGTCGTGCCGGTGATCCGGGGCGACCGACTGATTGGCGTTCTCGACCTCGACAGTCCCCAGCCCGGCCGTTTCGACGGCGAGGACGCAGCGGGGCTCGAACGGTTGGTCAGAGTGTTCGTCGAGTCATTGGACGGGTGAGTACGAGCGTCCCGCAATGGGCGCCCGGGAACTGATGCCGGGGCGTCGCGCCGCACGGATGCGGCGCGCGAGCCTACAGGGACGTACTGGCGGCGTCCCCGGGAGCGGTTCCCGGGTGGCCATTGCCGCCGCGCGAATTGCCGGTCCCTCGGTCGATCAGCTCTTGGCGCGCGACAGGTACTCGCCGGTGCGCGTGTCCACTCGGATCACCTCGCCCTCGCTGATGAACAGCGGCACGCGCACCACGGCACCCGTCTCGAGCTTGGCCGGCTTCTGACCGCCGGTGGCGGTGTCGCCACGCATACCCGGGTCGGTCTCGACGATCTTGAGCTCGACGTGCGCGGGCGCGTTGACGGCCAGCGGCTGGCCGTTCCACAGCATCACCTGGCAGGTCACCCCGTCCTTGAGCCACTGCGCGGCCTCGCCCATCGCCTCCTTGCCGGCGGTGTGCTGCTCGAAGGTATCGGGCACCATGAAGTGCCAGAAATCGCCGTCGTTGTAGAGGTACTGCATGTCGGATTCGACGACGTCCGCCGCCTCAACCGTGTCTCCGGACTTCATGTTGCGCTCGAGCGTGCGGCCGGACTTGAGGTTGCGGATGCGCACCCGGTTGAACGCCTGGCCCTTGCCGGGCTTGACGAACTCGTTCTCCACGATGACGTACGGGTCGCCGTCGAGGATGATCTTGAGCCCGGAACGGAATTCGTTGGTGCTGTAACTGGCCATGGCTTGGGTCACCGAGATGGAAGTCGTGCGGGCGGTGTTGTGGGAACGCGTCGGGATCTGGAAGAATCCCGGGTCGCCGCAACAAAGCCGCGCATGATACCCGCATCCCCCTCGTCCCGTCAGCCCCCGCCCTGGCAGCGCGCGCTGCAGGAGGCCATCAGCGACCCAGCGGAACTGCTCGCGGCGCTCGATCTCGACGCTCGGCTGCTCGATCCGGCGCGGGCGGCTGCCGGGCTGTTCTCACTGCGCGTGCCGCGGGGGTTCGTCGCCCGCATGCGGCGCGGCGACCCGCACGACCCGCTGCTCGCCCAGGTGCTGCCGCTCGGCGCGGAGTGCGACGTCGTCCCGGGATTCCTGAGCGACCCGGTCGGCGACCTTGCGGCGCGCGCCGGGGCGGGCGTGCTGCAGAAATATCACGGGCGCGCGCTGCTGATAACGACCGGGGCCTGCGCCGTGAACTGCCGGTACTGCTTCCGGCGGCATTTTCCGTATGCCGAGGAGAACGCTTCGCGCGGCGACTTCGCACCCGCGCTCGAGCTGCTTCGCGCCGACGCGAGCCTCCGCGAGGTCATCCTGAGCGGCGGCGACCCGCTCACGCTCGGCGACCGCCGCCTCGGCGCATTGCTCGAGGGTCTCCAGGCGATCCCCCACCTGAGGCGGGTGCGCCTGCACACGCGGCTGCCGATCGTGTTGCCGGAGCGCATCGACGGCGGCTTCGCGGCCCTCTGGACATCGGTGCGCCTGCAGAAGGTCGTGGTGGTGCATGCGAACCACGCGAACGAGATCGACGATTCGGTCCGGGACGCGCTCGAGCGGCTGCGCCGCACCGGCACCACGCTCCTCAACCAGGCAGTGCTCCTGCGCGGCGTCAACGACCGACGGGACGACCTGGTGGCCCTGAGCGAGACCCTGTTCGCGGCCGGGGTCCTGCCCTATTACCTCCACCTCCTCGACCCGGTCGCGGGTGCCGCCCACTTCGACGTCCCGGCGGCCACGGCGCGCAGCCTGCTGGCCGAGGTTGCGGCGCTCCTGCCGGGCTACCTCGTCCCGCGCCTGGTGCGCGAGATTCCAGGCGAGAGCGCGAAGACGATGCTGCAACCTGCGTCACGTTAGCGCGTCACGGGCGTTTGCTATAGTCGTCCGGCACTCATGGACACGCGGCGCCGGTGATTCCGGCCCCGCCGGGGGATTGGACTTGGCCGAGACCGGCGCGATTCCAGTGGTGGTCCTCTCCAGGCAGCAGGACCCCGTTGAGGTCATCAACAGCACGCTCCGCAACGCCGGGCACCCGGTGCACTGCACGTGGGTACGCGACGTGTCGTCGCTCGGCGACGCGCTGGCCGCGGCCGGACCGCAGCTGGTATTCATCTGCTCGACCGATCCCGACGAGACCCTGGCGGCCCTCGAGGCGCGACAGCGCTTTGCGACGCAGGTGCCCACCCTGCTCGTGCGCGACGCACTGACCGAGGACGACCTCGCCGCGGCCCTGAAGCTCGGCGCCCAGGACGTCGTGACGCTCAACTCGCGCCCGCGGCTGCAGGCGGTCGCCGGCCGCGAGCTGCATGCCGCCCGTCTCGACCGCGCGCTCGCCGGCACGCTCGCCTCCGCCCGGCAGTACCGGGACCAGATGAAGGCCTTCATGACGGGCTCCACGGACGCGATCGCCCACGTCGAGGAGGGCATCGTCATCGACGTGAACCCGGCCTGGGTAGAGTTGTTCGGTCACGAGGAGCCGGCGGCCTTGCTCGGCCAGCCGTTGATGGATTTCTTCCACCAGCGTAGCCACGCGGCGCTCAAGGGCGCGCTCGTAGCGACTGCCCAGGGCCGCTGGTCGAACCATTCGCTGCAGGCGGTGGCGCTGATGCCCGCGGGCACCGAGCTGCCGGTGCAGATCGAGTTCGAGCGTTTCGAGTTCGAGGGCGAGCCGGCCGTGCGAATGCGCGTGCCGACCCAGACCCGGGACCTGGAGACACTGACCCGGCAGCTGGACGAGGCACTGCAGTTCGACACTACGACCGGCCTGATGAAGCGCGCAGCCTTCATCGAGCAGGCGACGACCCATTCGGCACAGCCGCTGAAAGCGGGACTGCGGGCGCTCGTCTACTTGGAGCCGGACCGCCTGGCAGCGGTCGAGAGCGAGCTCGGGCCGCTGGCAGCGGAGGACCTCGTCGAAGGCATCGGTCAGCAGCTTCGCGCGCAGCTGCAGCCGGGCGACCTGGCCGCCCGCGTCGCGGCACGGGGCTTCGCACTGCTGGTCGAGCGCGGCAACACGCGCGATCTGGACGCGTGGGTGGCACGCGTACTGCAGCGCGTCTCCGAGCACGTCTTCTCCTCCGGCGATCGCGCCCTGTCGTTCACGTGCAGCGCCGGGGCCACGCTGCTCAATGCCCACGGCGAGGACATCGCCGCGGCGCTCCAATCTTCCGTCAAGGCGGCGCGCAACGCCGCGGCAGCCGGCGGTAACCGGCTGCGCAGGCCGGAGCCGTCCGCCGAGAAGCCGGAAATCGAGGCTGCCGACCAGGCCTGGGCGGGTCGCATCAAGTCGGCGCTCATGGCGAACCGCTTCCGGCTCGTGCACCAGCCGATCGCGAGCCTGGTGGGCGACGGAGAGGACGAGTCGATGTTCGACCTCGTGGTGCGCATGCTGGACGAGCGCAACGAGGAAGTCCTGCCGTCGGAGTTCCTCGCGGCCGCGCAGCGCACTGACCTCATGAAGAACATCGACCGCTGGGTCGTGGGCGCAGCCATGTCGTTCTGCGCCGAGCGCGACAACGCGCGGGTGTTCGTGCGCCTGTCCACGGATTCGATGCGCGACCAGACGCTGGGCGCCTGGCTGCACCAGCAGATCAAGGCGTCCGGGGTGGACCCGCGACGCGTGGTCTTCGAGCTCCACGAGGAGACCGCCGCCGACGCACCTCGAGGAAATCCGGGCCCTGCAGGCGATGATCAAGCCGCTCGGGTTCCAGTTCGCGCTGGAGAACTTCGGTTCGGGCCGCGATGCGGAGCGACTGCTCGGCCACCTGTCGGCGAGCTACGTGAAGATCGATGGCGCGCTGATGCAGGGCCTCGCCACCGACCGACCGCTGCAGGAACAGGTCAAGGCACTCGTGCAGATGGCCCGGGCGCGCGAGATCAAGACGATCGCCGAGCGCGTCGAGGACGCCAACACGATGGCCGTGCTGTGGCAACTGGGCGTGGAGTTCGTGCAGGGCTATTTCGTGGGCAGCGCCGAGGAGGTCGTGCTGCACGAGACCCGCTAGGCGCCCTCGACCTCGAGTCCGTCCACCTTCCGCCAGCCGCGTGGCAACACCGCACCACGCTGTCCGCGCTCCCCGCGGTACACGCCGAGCTCCCGGTAGCTGAGGCCCATGCGTCGCTCTCCACAGGCGACCCGCAGGGTCTGGCCGGGCGCCACCGCGGCCACGGCCAGCAGGCTTTCCTCACCGCTCGCGGCCTTCTTCGAAGGGATCCCGAAGATCTTGTTGCCCTTGCCCCGTGGGAGCTCCGGCAGGTCGGTCACCGGGAAGACCAGCAGCCGACCGTCCGTGTTGACCACGGCGAGCAGCACGCCCTCGCCCGGCGGCACCGGCACGGGCGCCAGCACGGATGATCCATCGGGTACCTTCAGGATCGCCTTTCCGGCCCTGTTGCGGCCATGCAGTTCGCCGAGCCTGACGACGAACCCGTAACCCGCGCCGCTCGCGAGCACCCAGCGGTCGTCCGGTTCGCCGATCAGGACCCCGGGGAAGGTTGCGCCGTCGGGCGGGTCGAGTCGTCCCGACAGGGGTTCGCCCTGCCCGCGCGCCGACGGCAGGGTGTGGGCGGGCACGCTGTAGGCCCGGCCCGTGCTGTCGAGGAACACCGCGAGTTGCGTGCTGCGCCCACGCGCAGCGGCGCGGTACTCGTCGCCGGTCTTGTAGGACAGCGCGCGCGGGTCGATGTCGTGGCCTTTCGCGGCGCGCACCCAGCCGCTGCGAGACAGCACCACGGTGACCGGTTCGCTGGCCATGATCTCCGTTTCGTCGATGGCCTGCGCCGCGGCGCGCTCGACCAGACGGCTGCGACGATCGTCGCCGTATTTCCCGGCGTCCGCGATGATCTCGTCTCGCACCAGTCGCTTGAGTCGCGGCTTGCTCGCCAGGATCTTCGTGAGCTCGTCGCGCTCCGCTGCCAGCTTCTGCTGCTCGCCGCGGATCTTCATCTCCTCGAGCTTCGCGAGGTGGCGCAGCTTGGTCTCGAGGATCGCCTCGGCCTGGGCTTCCGAGAGCGCGAAGCGCGCGATCAGCGCTGCCTTCGGTTCGTCCTCGTAGCGGACGATGCGGATCACCTCGTCCAGGTTGAGGTAGGCGATGAGCAATCCGTCGAGGATGTGCAGCCGAGCCTCGACCTTCTCGAGGCGGTGCGTGAGCCTTCGCGTGACGGTGTCGACACGGAATGCGAGCCACTCCTCGAGCAGCGGCTTCAGCCCCATGACGCGCGGGCGCCCGTCGCGGGCAATCAGGTTGAGGTTGACGCGGTAGCTGCGCTCGAGGTCGGTGGTCGCGAACAGGTGCGCCATCACCTGCTCGACGTCCACCCGGTTCGAGCGCGGCGTGATGACGAGTCGGGTCGGGTGCTCGTGGTCGGACTCGTCGCGCAGGTCCTCGATCATGGGCAGTTTCTTGGCACGCATCTGTGCCGCAACCTGCTCGAGCACCTTGGAACCGGAGACCTGGTACGGGAGCTCCGTGACGACGATCTCGCCGTCCTCGGTCTCGTAGCGGGCGCGGGCGCGGAACGTGCCGTTGCCGGTCTCGTAGATCCGCGCGAGCTCCTCCCGCGGCGTGATGATCTCGGCACCGGTCGGCAGGTCCGGAGCCAGCACGTGCTCGAGCAGCTCGGCGAGAGTCGACTTCGGTTCCTCGAGCAGCCGCACGCAGGCGGCGGCAACTTCGCGCAGGTTGTGCGGCGGGATGTCGGTGGCCATGCCGACCGCGATGCCGGTGGCGCCGTTCAGCAGCACGTTCGGCAGCCGCGACGGCAGCAGCGCGGGCTCGTCGAGCGTGCCGTCGAAGTTGGGCGTCCAGTCCACCGTGCCGTCACCGAGTTCCGAGAGCAGCACCTCCGCGTAACGCGTCAGCTTCGACTCGGTGTAGCGCATTGCCGCAAACGACTTCGGGTCGTCCGGCGAGCCGAAGTTGCCCTGCCCGTCCACGATCGGGTAGCGGTACGAGAACGACTGTGCCATCAGCACCATCGCCTCGTAGCAGGCCGAGTCGCCGTGCGGGTGGAACTTGCCGATCACGTCGCCCACCGTGCGCGCGGACTTCTTGTGCTTGGCCGTCGCGGCGAGCCCGAGTTCGCTCATCGCGTAGACGATGCGGCGCTGCACGGGCTTCAGACCGTCACCGACGTGCGGCAGCGCACGATCGAGGATCACGTACATCGAGTACTCGAGGTACGCCTTTTCCGTGAAGGTCCGAAGCGGCAGCCGCTCGATGCCTTCGAAGTTGAGCTCGTCCTGGCCGCTCATGCTGCGTTCTCCGCGCTCACGGCTGCACCGAGGCGAGGTTGCCCTTGGTCTCGAGCCATTCGCGGCGGTCCGCCGCGCGCTTCTTCGCGAGCATCATGTCCATGACCTGGTCGGCCTGGTCGGCAGCCTCCACGGTGAGTTGTACGAGACGCCGGGTCTCCGGCGCCATGGTGGTCTCGCGCAGTTGCAGCGCGCTCATCTCGCCCAGGCCCTTGAACCGTGTGACCACCGGTTTCGCGCGTGGGTTCTCGGCGCGGATCCGCTCGAGGATGCCGTTGCGCTCGGCCTCATCGAGCGCGTACTCGACCTGCTTGCCGTAGTCGATCCGGAACAGCGGCGGCATCGCGACGAACACGTGCCCCGCGAGCACCAGCGGGCGGAAGTGCCGCAGGAAGAGCGCGCAGAGCAGCGTCGCGATGTGCAGCCCATCGGAATCCGCGTCCGCCAGGATGCAGATTCGGTGGTAGCGCAGCGCCCCGATCTCGTCGGAGGCGGGATCGACGCCGATCGCGACCGCGATATCGTGCACTTCCTGCGAGGCCAGGATCTCGCCCGAGGCGACCTCCCACGTGTTCAGGATCTTGCCGCGCAGCGGCATCACCGCCTGGAATTGGCGGTCACGCGCCTGCTTGGCGGAGCCGCCGGCGGAGTCGCCCTCGACGAGAAAGAGCTCGGTGCGCTTCGGATCCTGGCTCGAGCAGTCCGCGAGTTTGCCCGGCAGCGCCGGACCGCTCGTGATGCGCTTGCGGGCAACCTTCTGGCTCGCCTTGACGCGATCCGCGGCGTTCGAGATCGCGAGCTGCGCGATGCGCTCGCCCGCCTCCGGGTGCTGGTTGAGCCACAGACCGAACTGGTCCTTGACGATGCCGCTCACGAAGGCCGCTGGCTCCCGCGAGCTCAGCCGTTCCTTGGTCTGCCCGGCGAACTGCGGGTCGCGCATCTTCATCGAGAGCACGTAGCTCGTGTCGTCCCAGACATCCTCGGGCGAAAGCTTGAGGCCGCGCGGCAGCAGGTTGCGGAATTCGCAGAACTCGCGCACGGCCTCGGTCAGGCCGAGCCGGAAGCCGTTGACGTGGGTGCCGCCCTGCAGCGTGGGGATCAGGTTGACGTAGCTCTCCTCGATCCGCGCGCCGGCGTCCATGCGCCACACCACCGCCCAGTCCACGCCTTCCTGCTCGCCCTCGATGCTGCCGGTGAAGGGCTCGTCGGGCAGCCATTCGCCCGACTCGAGCGACTCGCGCAGGTACTGCTCGAGCCCGCCCGTGTACTGCCAGGACTCCTTCTCGCCGGTCTTCTCGACAGTGAGCCGCATCTCGAGGCCTGGGCACAGCACGGCCTTCGCCTTCAGCACGTGCCTGAGCTTCGGCAGAGAGATCTCGGGAGTGTCGAAGTACGAGGGGTCCGGCCAGAAGCGCACCGTGGTACCGGTGTTGGCCCTGCCGACCTCGCCCACGACCTCGAGCTTCGAGTGGACCCTGCCGCTCTTGAACGAGATGTTGTATTCCTTGCCGCCGCGCCGCACCCAGCACTCGAGATGCTTCGAGAGCGCGTTCACGACCGACACGCCCACGCCGTGCAGGCCGCCCGAGAACTTGTAGGTCTTGTCACCGAACTTGCCGCCCGCGTGCAGGCGCGTGAGGATCAGCTCGACGCCGCTCACCTTCTCCTTGGGGTGCGTGTCGACCGGCATGCCGCGGCCGTCGTCGCTGACTTCAATCGAGCCGTCCTGGTAGACGGTGACCGAGATGCGGCTGCAGTGCCCGGCCAGCGCCTCGTCGACGCTGTTGTCCACCACCTCGTGCGCGAGGTGATTCGGCCGGCTGGTATCGGTGTACATGCCCGGGCGGCGCCGGACGGGCTCGAGTCCGCTCAGGACCTCGATGTCTTGAGCGGTGTAGGTCTGTGTCATGGTTAATCGTTCCGCGTTCCCGCGTCGAAAAGGCGCGCGGATGATAGCAGCGCACTCACGCGGTGACACACTTGACTCGACTGCGCTACGGCGTGGACCCAGGAGGGATTGCGCGTGGCGAGTCCGCTCGCGAAAACGCCGTCAACCCGTCCGTGGGGGCTCCGGGCGCGACATCCATTTCGCGCACGGTTTCGCGAACGGACTCGCCACGCGCAATCCCCGGAAGCACCCACATCGCAGCCGTGGCAGTGGGCGTCCGGTTCGCATATGGCGGGCCGTGCGCGACAGGGACGTCGCGCCCGGAGCCGCCAGGGATGGCTTCACGGCGTCCCGCCGTATGCGAGCCGGACGCCCGCTGCCGCGGCGGTCGATTGCAGCCGGATACCCGGACCTAAGCCAGATCCCGCACCAACGCCTCGCGCGAGGCCTGCGGCAGCGGATCGATCGCGTGCCGGTAAGCGTCGTGATCCATGCCGAGCGAAACCGCCGCTCCGTCCTTTGCGGCCGCCACCATCGCGGGCGTCAGCTCGAAGCGCAGGAAATGCACCGAGGAGGTCTTTTCGTCGTTCTCCCGCTCGAGGTCCTCGTCGGCGATCGCGAACACGCGCGCGTGTTCCCCGACCTGCACCCAGCAGCGATCCTCCACGCCCTTGAGCCTCGCGAGCGCAATGCGGCGTTGATCTGCGTCTGGGAACTCGATGAGCAGCGTGACCTTCCAGTTCGACCCGTCGGGGATGAGCGGATTGTAGGCGCCGAGTTCGTCGGCGATGCCCTCCGCCTCGAAGATCCGCTCGATGCGCAGCATTTCCTGCACCTGGTACTGCACCGTGAGCCGGTCCTCGAACAACCAGGTGGCGTTCGGCCCGCACTGCACTGTGCGATCACGCTTGTGGGCGATCACCCGGGGTCGGAACTCGGCTCGCTGCTTCGAATACTGCTCGAGACTGAAGAGATCTTCGGGCCGGAGCTTGCCGGCAGGTGTCGCGGTGGCGCTTTCCGTCATGGTTCGCAAGTCCTCTGGTTCGGTCCGGACAGGCTTGATGCTTCGCGACTTGGGGCGTACTAGATTCCGTAGGCGAGCCGCAGCAACCTGAGCGGATGCGTGGGTTCCCTGGCCGGCGCCAGGCCCGACTCGATCTGGTGGCCGGCCATCGGGCAGTCGCTCGAGTAGAAGTCCGGCTCCGCCTGCTGCACCCTGTTGATCACCGGCTTGCCGATCTTCATCGAGGTGTCGCGGTATTCGCGCTTCACGCCATAGGTGCCGTTGTGACCGGAGCAGCGCTCGATTGCCTCGACCTCTGTGCCGGGTACGAGCTTCAGCACGTCCCGGGTCTTGAGCCCGAGGTTCTGCACGCGCAGGTGGCAGGGAACGTGGTAACTCACCTTGCCGAGTTGTCGCGCGAAGTCGGTGCGCAGCAGGCCCGCCTTGTGCCTGAGCATGAGGTACTCGAACGGGTCGAACATCGCCGCCTTGACCTTCTGCACCTGCAAGTCTTCCGGGTACAGCAGCGGCAACTCCTGCTTGAACATCAGCACGCACGACGGGATGGGTGCCACGATGTCGTAGCCCTGGTCCACCATTGCGGCCATCGCCGGGATGTTGACGCTCTTCGCCTTCTCGATGGACTCGAGGTCGCCGAGTTCGAGCTTCGGCATGCCGCAGCAACGCTCCTGAGGGATCACCGCGACGGGGATGCCGTTGTGGCGGAAAACGGCCGCGAGGTCCTCGTCAATGGCCGGTTCGTTGCGGTTGCAGTAGCAGGTGGCGAACAGCGCCACCTTGCCCCTGGTTTCGGCCGTGGACCTGACCTCGAGGCCGGGCCTGTCGCCGCGAGCCACGCGCTTGCGGCCGGAGTCGGCGTGGTAGTCGGGGATCGGCGCCTGCGGGTGCACGCCGAGCGCCTTGTCGAGCATGTTGCGGCCGAAGCCGCTGCGGTTGAGCGCGTTCACGACCTGGGAGACGACCGGGATGCCCGCGATCGAACCGACGAGATCGGTCGACGACAGCACCTTGTCACGCATGCGGGTCTCGCCTTTGCGGAACTTGACGGCCTTGGCGCGCAGCATCAGGTGCGGGAAGTCGATGTTCCACGGGTGCGGCGGCACGTACGGGCACTTGGTCATGTAGCACATGTCGCAGAGGTAGCAATGATCAACCACCTCCCAGTAAACCTTCCTGTCTACACCGTCGAGTTCGGCGGTCGGCGACTCGTCGATGGCATCGAACAGCAGCGGGAATGCATTGCACAGGCTGAAGCAGCGGCGACACCCGTGGCAGAGGTCGTAGACGCGCTCGAGTTCCTTGAACAGTGACTCCTCGTCGAAGAAGTCGGCCTCCCGCCAGGCGATCGGGTGGCGCGTGGGGGCGGCGAGGCTGCCCTCCCGTCCGGCGGGTCCCTGGGTGTGTTCAGCCATGATCATCTCCTCGACTGCGCCCGGCGGGCGCCGGACCCGAAAAAAAGGGCGGACCCGCCGGGGCCCGCCCTCTTGGCAACCGTCAACCTCGGTCGATCAGAGGGCGTCGAGCGCCTTCTGGAAGCGGTTGGCGTGCGAGCGCTCGGCCTTGGCGAGCGTCTCGAACCAGTCTGCGATTTCCTCGAATCCCTCGTCGCGCGCCGACTTGGCCATGCCCGGGTACATGTCGGTGTACTCGTGGGTCTCGCCGGCGATCGAGGCCTTGAGGTTGCTCGCGGTCGGGCCAATCGGCAGCCCCGTCGCCGGGTCGCCCACGGCCTCGAGGTACTCGAGGTGTCCGTGCGCGTGGCCGGTCTCGCCTTCTGCGGTCGAGCGGAACACGGCCGCGACGTCGTTGAATCCTTCGACATCGGCCTTCTGCGCGAAGTAAAGATAGCGGCGGTTCGCCTGCGACTCGCCGGCAAACGCGTCCTTGAGGTTCTGCTCGGTCTTCGTGCCCTTCAAGTTCTTCATGGGTACCTCCGGGGTCTGGTCGCTCGCCGCCAGGGCGAGGGTTGTTTAGACTATGTCTAACCGCGCCTCAATGTAGAGGCGATCGAGAAGCCAGTCAACGCTAGCAGGGCTAGGGAGGCTGCGCGATCCGCGCAGTCCGGTATTGCGGTTTCGACGCCGTTGACCCCCCCGGGATCGCTGTGCAAGGCTCGCGTGTTCGTGGAGGAAATCTTGACCAGCAGGAAGAGCAAGGCACCGGACTTCGAGCACGCGCTCGGCGAGCTCGAGTCGGTCGTGGAGCGGCTCGAGCACGGCGAACTGCCGCTCGAGGAGGCACTCAAGCAGTTCGAACGCGGCATCGAGCTGGCGCGTGCCTGCCAGTCGTCGCTGAAGCAGGCCGAGCAGCGGGTCGAAATCCTCCTGCAGAAGAACACCGAGGCGGCCCCGGAAACCTTCGCGACCGAAGAGTGACCGGCGCCAGGCGGTCCGGGCCAGCACATGATTGAACCACTGACCGAGCGCCTCGGCGCCTGGCAACGCCGTGTCGAGACCGAACTCGACCGCTGGCTGCCGCCGGAATCCGAGCTTCCCGAACGGCTGCACGCCGCTCAGCGATACAGCGTGTTCGGCCCGGGCAAGCGCATCCGGCCGGCCCTGGTGTACGCCACGGCCGAGACCCTCGGGGTCCCGCTCGAGAGCGTGGATGCGGCGGCCTGCGCCGTCGAGCTGATCCACGCGTACTCACTCGTCCACGACGACCTCCCAGCCATGGACGACGACGACCTGCGGCGGGGCCGACCGACCTGCCACCGCGCCTTCGACGAGGCGACCGCGATCCTGGCGGGCGATTCGCTGCAGGTCCTTGCGTTCAAGATCCTGGCGAGTCACCCGGGCGCCCCGCCGGACTCCGCCGCGCGGGTCCGCCTGATCGAGACGCTCGCCGACGCGAGCGGCACGGCGGGAATGGCGGGCGGGCAGGCGCTGGACCTGGCGGCGGAAGGCCGTTCGCTCGCGATCGGTGAAGTCGAGCGCATCCACGCGCTCAAGACCGGCGCGCTCATCCGCGCCAGCGTGCTGATGGCGGCACACTGCGCGCCCCGGCTGGATCCCGCGCGGCATGCGTCGCTCGCGGAGTTCGGCGCGGCCGTTGGACTCGCCTTCCAGGTGCAGGACGACATTCTCGACGTCGAGGGGGACGCTGCGCTGACAGGGCGTCCGGCCGGCAGCGACCAGGCGCGCGCCATGCCGACCTACCCCGCGGTCGCAGGGCTCGAATCCGCCCGCGCGCGGGTTGCCGAACTACATCGGCAGGCCGCCCGGCAGCTCGAAGCGCACGGCTGGGCCGGCGGGCCCCTAGCGGCGCTGGCCGACTGGCTGCTCGCGCGGCGGCGTTAGCTGAAACCGGTGGTCCATACCCCGCTGGAGTAAACTGCGCGCCCATGCCGACCGACCACCCCTTCCCGCTGCTGTCGACGATCGACTCCCCGGCAGACCTGCGGCGCCTGCCGGCGACGCAGCTCGTGCAGGTCGCGTCGGAGCTCCGCCAATACCTGATCCAGGCCGTGAGCCAGATGGGGGGGCACTTCGCCGCCGGACTCGGCACGGTTGAGCTCACGGTAGCGCTGCACTACGTATTCGACACTCCGCACGACCGGCTGGTGTGGGACGTGGGCCACCAGGCCTACCCTCACAAAGTGCTCACGGGCCGTCGTGACCGCCTGCAGACCATCAAGCTGAAGGACGGCCTCGCGCCGTTCCCCAGCCGGCGCGAGAGCGAGTACGACACCTTCGGCGTAGGCCACTCGAGCACATCGATCAGCGCGGCACTCGGCATGGCACTGGCAGCGGCGCATTCCGGCGAGCGGCGACGAGTCGTGGCCGTGATAGGCGATGGCGCGATGAGCGCCGGCCAGGCGTTCGAGGCACTTAACCATGCCGGCGCGCTCGACACCGACATGCTGGTGGTGCTGAACGACAACGACATGTCGATTTCCGAAAACGTCGGTGCGCTGTCGAACTACTTCGCCCGCATGCTCGCGGGCAAGACCTACGCGACGCTCCGCGAGGGCAGCAAGAAGATCCTCAAGCGCATGCCCACGGTCTGGGAGCTGGCCCGGCGCTCCGAGGAGCACATGAAGGGCATGGTGCTGCCCGGCACGATGTTCGAGGAGATGGGCTTCAACTACATCGGCCCCATCGACGGCCACGACCTCGGCGCCCTGGTGGGCACGCTGCTCAATCAGCGCGAGCTGCAGGGCCCGCAGATGCTGCACGTCGTCACGCGCAAGGGCAAAGGCTACGCGCCCGCCGAGGCCGACCCGATCAAGTGGCACGGCCCGGGCCCCTTCGATCCGACCAGCGGAACGATCTTCAAGGAGAAGAGCACGGGCCCCGCCTACTCGCAGGTGTTCGGCCAGTGGCTCTGCGACATGGCCGAGCGTGACCCGCGTGTCGTTGCCATCACGCCCGCGATGCGGGAGGGATCGGGCCTGGTAGAGTTCTCGAAGCGCTTCCCGAAGCGCTATTTCGACGTGGCAATCGCCGAGCAGCACGCGGTGACGCTGGCCGCCGGGCTCGCCTGCGAAGGCATGCGGCCGGTGGTGGCGATCTACTCGACCTTCCTGCAGCGGGCCTACGACCAGCTGATCCACGATGTGGCGCTGCAGAACCTGCCCGTGACCTTCGCCATCGACCGCGGTGGCCTCGTGGGTGGCGACGGCGCGACGCACCAGGGAGCCTTCGACCTGAGCTACCTGCGCTGCATCCCGAACATGGTGGTGATGGCGCCGGCCGACGAGAACGAGTGCCGCCAGATGCTGTACACGGCGGTGACCCTCGACGCCCCGGCAGCGGTCCGCTACCCGCGCGGCCAGGGCCCGGGAACGCGGCTCCAGCCGGAGATGTCGGCACTTCCGGTGGGCAAGGCCGAGCTGCGCCGCGAGGGCCGCAGCGGATTGCTGCTGCTCGCGTTCGGCTCGATGGTGGCAGCCTGCGAGCCGCTCGCCGAGCGGCTCGACGCGACGCTCGTCAACATGCGGTTCGTGAAGCCGCTGGACGCTGAACTCGTCTGCCGGCTGGCGCGGACGCACGACCGCATCGTGACGGTCGAGGAAAATGCCGTCGCGGGTGGCGGCGGCAGTGCCGTGAGCGAGTGCCTCGCCGCGCACGGCATCGAGCGCGACGTGCGCCACGTCGGCATCCCCGACCGGTTCATCGAGCACGGCTCGCGAGAGGACTGCCTCGCAATGGCGGGACTCGACGCCGCGGGCCTCGAGCGGACGCTGGACCGTTTCTGGCCGGCACAGCCGGCCGCCCTCGTGGTCGCGGGTGGCCGTCCGGGGGTCGCCTGACCGTGGACCGTTCAAGCTCTGCACCGGCCGCGCCGGTGCCCACGGTCATGGACGACGTCCAGGGCCGCACCGACTCGCGCCGCATCCCCATCAACAAGGTCGGGATCAAGGACATCTACCATCCCGTGCGGGTCAAGGACCGCACGGCGGGCGAACAGCACACCGTCGCGAACTTCAACATGTACGTGGCGCTGCCGCACGACTTCAAGGGCACGCACATGTCGCGCTTCGTGGAGGTGCTCCACCAGCATGAGCGCGAGATTTCCGTCGAGTCCTTCCGGCAGATGCTGGTCGAGATGACGCGTCGCCTCGACGCGACCTCGGGACACGTCGAGATGAGCTTCCCCTACTTCGTGATGAAGACCGCGCCGGTCTCGGGCGTGACGAGCCTGATGAACTACGAGGCGACCCTGGTCGGCGAGATCCACGATGGCCGCGAGGAAACGCTGGATCCGCGTGGTCGTGCCGGTCACGAGCCTGTGTCCATGCTCCAAGCGCATCGCGGAGCGCGGCGCCCACAACCAGCGCTCGCACATCACCATCCGGGCCCGGGTGAGCGGACACATGTGGATCGAGGAGCTCATCGACATCGCCGAGCAGGAAGCCTCGAGCGAGTTGTTCGCGATCCTCAAGCGCCCCGACGAGAAGCACGTAACCGAGCGCGCCTACGACAACCCGAAGTTCGTGGAGGACATCGTTCGCGACGTCGCCGTGCGGCTGAACGCCGAGGAAAGGGTGCTGGCCTACGTGGTGGAGGCGGAGAACTTCGAGTCCATCCACAACCACTCGGCCTACGCGCTCATCGAGAGGGACAAGCAGGCGGCGGAGCGCGCTCCGTAGGCGGGCCTTCGCCCCGCTGCATCCGCGCCGGTCCGGGGCCGGCTAGGCGCGGGGCTGGCCCCGCTGCAGGCGCTCGATCAGCTCCCGCAGGAACACCTTGTTGAATCGAAGCTGGCAGGCGATCGATGAATTCTCGAGCAACGAGGCAGCGACCTTGAGCAGTGTCACCTCGCCCTCCGCCTCGATGACCGAGTCGCGGCGGACGCCCTCCGCGTAGGTCGCCTCGCCGAAGCAGCCGCCCGTCTCGATCCGGCCGACCGCCTCGCCGTTGCGGCTCACCTTCACGGCGCCCGAGACCACCACGTAGAAGCGGTCGTCCGCATCGTCCGCGCTCAGCACGCGCTCGCCGGGCTGGCAATCGACCCAGCAACCTGCGTGCATCACCTCGCGGATCTCTGCGTGCGAAAAGTCGTGGAAGAAGCGCAGTCGGCGCAGCACCGCGAAGCGCTCCTCGTCGTCGATCGCGGACTGGGCCGAGCGCAGCGACTGGTGCGCGCGCGTCAGGTCGGCGGCGAGTTCCGCGCCACTGCGGTAGCGCAGCCCGGGATCCTTCTGCAGCGCGCGCATGACGATCGCCTCGAGCTCGGGCGGGATCCCGGGACGCATCTGGCCGAGGGGCTCCGGCGTGCTCTGCACGACCTGGCGCAGCAGCTTGCCGAGCGCGCCGGCCCGGAACGGTCGTTGCCCGCACAGCATCTCGTACATGACGGCGCCCACGGAGTAGAGGTCGGAGCGCGCGTCGAGCGGGTGGCCTTGCACCTGCTCCGGCGACATGTAGGCCGGGCTGCCCGCCACGCCCTCCAGTCGCGAGATGTCCGAGTCGGCGACCAGCGCGATGCCGAAGTCCACGATGCGCACGTCGCCGTCCTGCGTGAGCAGGATGTTCGACGGCTTGATGTCGCGGTGCACGACGCCGCGCGAATGCGCGTAGTGCAGCGCCTTGGCGCATTTGTAGATGATCTGCACCACCTGGTCCTCGGGCAGCAGGCTGCCCGGCCGGCAGTAGGCCGACAGCGTGCGCGCGCCGTGGACGTGCTCGGTCACGACGTACCGCCGCCCGTCCTCCTCGCCCGCGTCGTAGATCGGCACGATGTTCGGGTGATGAAGCTTGCCTATCATGTTCGCCTCGCCGAGGAACATGCGGCGGGCGTTGCGGGAATCGGCATCGTCGACCCCGCTGGAGTGATAGAGCTTGATGGCGACGTCGCGCCCGTAGAACGGGTCGTGGGAGAGGTAGACGGCGCCGGAGCTGCCGCGACCGACCTCGTGCACCACGTAGTACTTGCCGATGCGCTCCGGGGCGGCGGCCGGCGTATACAGCATGGGCTGGGTGCGAACTTGTGCGGGCGCGTTGTTCGTGATCACGTGAGGTAGCCGACGATCATGAGGACCAGCGCGGCAAACAAGCCGGCCAGCACGTCGTCGAGCATAATTCCGGCGCCTCCAGGCATTCCGTGATCGATCTCGCGGATCGGCCACGGCTTGGCGATGTCGAACAGCCGGAACAGCGCGAACGCAAGCGGAGCGCCCCACCACGCGGCGGGCGCGGCGAGCATCGCGATCATCATGCCGGCCACCTCGTCCCAGACGATCGCAGGGTGGTCGTGCACGCCGAGGCGCCGCGCGCTCTCGCCGCAGATCCACATGCCCGCCGTGACGGCGAGCACGATGGCCGCTAGGTTCCAGCCCCACCCCAGCGGTGCGAGCGCGAGCGAAAAGCCGAGCCCGACCAGCGAGCCGAAGGTGCCCGGTGCGAACGGCGCGAGCCCCGTGCCGAAGCCGAGCGCCAGCAGGTGCACCGGGTCGCGCAGGTGGCGCCAGGTCGGCTGCGTGCCGCCTGACCCGTGTTCAGGCGAAGTGGTCATAGCTGCGTTCGGTGACCGTCACCGGCCGGCCTTCGCGTCGGCACTGCACGCCGTGACCTGCCTCGATCCGGCCGATGCGATGCAGCGGAAGCGCCGCCGACGATATCGACGCAACCTCCGCCGCGACGGCCTCCGGCAGCGTGAACAGCAGCTCGTAATCGTCACCGCCCGACAGCACGAGGCGCTCGCAACCGGCGGCAGGGTGGCGCCGTGCCAACTCCGCGGACACCGGCAATCGCTCGAGGTCGAGCACCGCGCCGACGCCGCTTGCCGCGCAGAGCTTGGCGAGGTCGCCGAGCAAGCCGTCGGAGACGTCCATCGCCGCGCTGGCCAGGCCGCGAAGGGCACGGCCCAGCGCCAGGCGCGGTTCGGCATAGCGGCAGCGCCTGACCAGCGGGTCGTCGGGCGAACCGGCGCCGCGCAGCAGTGCCTCGAGCCCGGCCGCGGCCTCGCCCGGCCACCCGGAGACGTACAGCAGATCCCCGGGACGGGCACCGCCGCGCCGCAGCGCGAGCCCGGGCTCGACGAACCCGAGCGCGGTGATCGTGACCACGCGCGGACCACGCACGGTGTCGCCGCCGACCAGCGCCACCCCGTGCTGCCTGGCGAGTGCATCAAGGCCCGAGGCGAAGGCCTCGAGCCACTCGACGGCAGCGTCCGGCAGAGACAGCGACAGCAGCGCCCAGGCCGGTTCCGCACCCATGGCGGCAAGGTCGCTGAGGTTGACCGCGAGCGCCTGGTGCCCGACGGAGTCGGCTGGCGCGTCCGGCAGGAAGTGCCGGCCCTCGACCAGCGTGTCGGTCGCGGCCACGAGCACCAGGCCCGGTGGCGGGACAAGCAGCGCCGCGTCGTCGCCCACGCCGAGCAGCACGTCGCTGCGCGCGGCGGGTCGCGTGAAGAACCGCTCGATCAGGTCGAACTCGCCGAGCGGCACGGGTGGCTCGCTCAACCGCGCGCGCGACCCGCGGCCGCCTGCTCCGCCGCGCGGTGCGAGCGCGCCGCCCGGTCGAGCACGGCATTGACGAACTTGTGGCCGTCGGTGGCGCCGAATCGCTTGGCGAGTTCCACGCCCTCGTTGATGACGACCCGATACGGCACGTCGAGCCGCTGCGCGAGCTCGTAGAGCCCGATCATGAGCACGGCGCGCTCCACCGGGTCGAGCTGTCCGACGGGACGATCGATCAGGCTGCCGAGTTCGGCGTCGAGCGCCGCGGCGCCTTCCGTGACGCCGTCGAGCAGTTCGCGGAAGTAATCGGCATCGGCGTCGCCGAAACCCTCCTCGTCCGCGAACTGGTTGCGAAGCTCCGCGGCCGCCTGCCCGGTGAGCTGCCACTGGTACAGCGCCTGCATCGCGAGCTTGCGCGACAGGCTGCGGGCCCGGCCGGCGCGGTCGGGGCGGCGTGACATGCTCAGACGTCCAGGCGCCGCAGCAGGTTGGCGAGTTCGAGCGCGCACAGCGCGGCGTCGGCGCCCTTGTTGCCGGCCTTGGTGCCGGCGTTCGCCGGCACCCCGACAACGCGGTATTGGTTAGGTCCGAGACCGTGTACGTCGTCGTGGACCCGGCGACGGGCGCCAAGCCGGCGATCCCGGACCGGCATCGCGAGGCGCTGTCGACGGGGGCGGACGGGCAGGTGGTCGACTTTGCGGCAGCGCTGAGCGACTGAGGTCGATGGGCGACGTCGGGGCCTTCAGCTCACGATGAGCAGGGGACAGTCCAGCTCTCGACGGAGCGATTGCAGCCCCTGCTCGTTCAGCCAGACTCCGTAGACCACGGACGATCATCAGCCGTCGGGGCAGCGAGCTGACCGCCCGGGCCGCAGCCTGCGGGTCGAGCCGCTCGACGCTCACCATCAGCAGCGCTCGGCCCCGGTCGTTGGCCCAGGCCATCGCTCGCTCCCTCACTCCGCCCACCGCCGGAACCACCGCGATGATGTAGTTCCGCATCCCCGACCAGCGCCGCAGCGAGGTCCAGCAGCAACACCGTTGCGGCTTCCGGACTGTCCAGTACCACCGCAACGGGCCCGGGGTGCGGAGCTCGCTGCGCGAAACCGCGATAGTGTCGTCCACCACGACCAGATTGCGTTCGTTGGCCTCGGCTTGAAGTGCGCCCAGGAAACGCCCGCGCCTCACGCCAAAGGACGCCGGCACTCGTTCTCGTGTCGCCACCAGCTTGAGCTCGCGCTCGGCTCGCTCGGCCGCGTTTCTCAGCAAAATGCCCAGCGCCTTGGGATTCCAGCCGACTGGCTCTCCCGGATCGCTCCACCACCACGGCGAACGGAAACTCGGCCAGCCGCACCGCTATCGTCTCTTCGACACTCCAAGGACGTCGGCTTCGAGGGCCCGCGCCACGGCGAAAGCGGTGAGCACGACGGCTTGTTGCGGCGTCGAGCCACTGACCACGACACGTTTGCGAGCCATCGCTAGTCAGCCTTTCCGTCACCTCTGGAAGGGATTGAAATCCCGGCCAGCGTCTGCGTCACCCTGAGCGTCCTGATCCTCACCAGCTTCGCGAAGCTCTCGGCGATGACCGCGAACTGTACGAGCTGATTGAGGACCGGGTGTTCACCGTCTCCTTTCTGGAAGTCCCCAGCCTCGTTGGCCTCGCTTCGATGCCGGTCAACAGCTCCAAACGCCTCGTCCACCGTGCGCACCGGGCGCACGGCAAACGTACCTTCGCGACACGCCGCCACGACCTCCTCTCGAAGCATGAGGTGGGGCACGTTCGAGGCGGCAATGATTGCCGCCCTGCTCGCCCGTCAGCCCCCGGGCCTGGCAGATGTCGAAGAAACCTTCGACCTTCTCGTTCACACCGCCGATGGCTTCGACCACGCCGTGTTGGTTGACCGAGCCCGGCGACGGCAACGTCCTGCCTTACCAACCGGCACGTCCGCCAGGGCCGAATGATGCCACCAGCTCTGCCAACGAAGCGCTGTCTCCCTCGACGCCGGAATAGGACTGCTCGAACACCAGGCTCGCGGAGAGCGACAGAGGAATGTGCCGGTGTAGCGAGCGGCAAGTAGCTGGAGACATCAGCACGCCCTTGGAGTGGCAGGACCGCCGAGCTCCATCCCACCTCCCGCTCGACTGTCCAGGACCGTCGATGACAACCGGCGCTGTCGCCGTGATGCGCGTCGGCATCCCGAAGGCAAACCCGCCAAACTCCAGCACCGCCAAGCCATTGACCTGGGCCGGCCTCCTCCTGGTCTGTTCATCAACAACGCGTCCCGGCAGGATTCGCTCAAGGCGCTCCCGGAGCCATATCGCGTCGCACGCGGGCATCGATGGCGTGTTGCACGTCCACGTCGCACACCTTCTCCGCCGCCCGCTCCCCGGCGCACCAGTCCGCCTCGTGGAGCAAGTTGGCCAGGTCCCGGAGGCGACGAGCTTGCGGGAATCCCCCGTCGCTCGCGCCACAGCCTCGATGACCCGGGCGACCGCATCTCTCGGTGAAGGTCTGAGTCCGTCGCGGCGCACCACGGTCGCAATCAGACGCGCATAGGCCAGGGCATTCTCGCGGGTGCGCTCGATGCGGTCATCGAAGTCCGCGACGACCTTGAACAACTCTCCAACGTCCGAATCGAACTCGGAAAAGCAGATGAAAGAGGAGCGATTACCGATGACCACGACCTTCACCTTCAGGGGAATCGGCTCGGGCTCCAGCGTGGCTGTGCTCGACAAACCGAGCATCTGACCCAGGGACTCGATCACCTCCCGTGAGAACAAGGCACGCTTGAGCGCTTCCCAGGCGTGCGGGTGGGTGAGCAGCTGCCTGAGGTCCAAGATCAAGCAGCCGCCGTTGGCTCGGCGGAGCCAGCCAGCCTTGATCAAGCGTGAAACGCCTACCAGCGTTCCGAGCTCGGAGCGATGCTCGATTCGGCCCACCAGACTGTCGACGCTGGGGTCGATCGGCATGACGGCAGCACCCGTCGCCTCCGACTGGTCCACGATGAGATTCACCGCGTAGCGGCTGAGCAAGTGCTTGGCCCCGAGCTCCGCCAGCGCCGCCCTTCTTCTTCGCTCCGAAACGCGTCGGCGTGCTCCTCCACCAGATCCACACGCAGCCCCTGCAAGTACTCCACGACCTTCTCCAGTCGGAAGAGCCATTGACCAGCTCGTCGATGGCCTGGTCCATGGCAATGCTCGTCACCTCGCGGTTCAACGTGCGCACGCGGTCGCGCGCCTTCTTCCCCAACGAGGTAGCTCGGAGAGCCCTTTGGCCAGCTGCTCCTGCAGCCGTCCACCTGCTTCTCCAGCCGCTCTCGTTCCGCTTCGGGCAGCTCCTGGACTCGTCCGGTGAGAGCACCTCACCGCTCTTCATCGGAGCGAAGCCCACGCCGCTCGGCAATCGCACCATGGCGATTCCGGCCTTCTTGGCGGCCTCTTCTACCTCGCGGATCACCGTCTCGGGACGCGCCCGCAGCTCCTCTTCGATCTGCTGGAGCTTGGCGCGGTAGCCCTCACTCTCGAAGGCAGCCGGATGGTGGCCCTGAGGTCATCCATCAGCTTCTGCATGTCGCGCACCAGCGCGCGGCCGCGTCCCGCGGCAGCGCCAGCGCCCTGTGGGGCGTGTCCCCGCTCGAAGTCGTGGACGTAGCAGTGGTCCATCGGCAGCTCACCCGCCGCCGCCGCGCGGTCCAGGATCTGCTTCACGAATGCGTGCTTGCCGAAACCGCTCGGCCCGAACACGAACAGATCGTAGCCCGGCCGGTCGAGGGCCACGGCGAACTCCGCGGCCTCCACGGCGCGCTCCTGACCGAGGGGCTGCTCCAGTGGGTCGAGGTCGGCCGTGCTCTCGAACGAGAACATGTTGGGGTCACACCCGCGCGGCACAGGTCATCGGGACCGAGAGCTGAGAGGATGGGCATGGCTCAATACACCGCGAGCTCGCCGTGAACGACGCGCCGCCGACAGTTGCTCGATTCGAGCGAACGACTCGAACCAGATCGATGTACCTTCGGTCCATCCTCGAGCCGCTCGGGGTCCACCAGCACCAGCCGCACGTGCGACAAGTACGGTTTGACGACGGGGTGGCCGATGCGGCTCTGGAGGAACACCTCGCGTGTCGAACGCTCCGCCTGTAGCCCGCGCACGATGGCGTGGGCGGCCTCCAGCGCCACCAGGTTGACAGGCGACGTGGCTGACGGCGTTCTTTCCGGCCGCAGCCTCGAGGCCGACCTGGTCGATAGGGAAGCGATCAGACTGTTGACGCGATTACCGCGCCCCACCTCGCCGTCGTCGCCCGCCTCGGCGCTGGTGCCGGTCACGGTGAGGTAGACGGCAGCCTGGTTGCTCTCCGTCGCTTGCGTTCACTACGACGTCGACCTCCGAAAAACTTCGGCGCGCACGCTCTGCCACGGCTTGCCGAAGCTGCTCTTTCGCCGCGAAGTAGGCGTCGAGGTCCACCAGGTGACGGCCGATGAACGCCCGAGCGACGGTGAGCGCAGCGGCGGCCCCGTCCCGCGCGCCCATCACCTTCACGTCCTCGCCCCCGGCGGGATGGCGCGCGCGGAACTGCTCGGAGTTGAGCTCTCGCTCCACGTCCAAGACCAATTGCTCCAAGTCCGAAAGCGGTGCGAAGCCGACACCGTAGGACGTCGTTCAAAGCACCGCGCTGGAAGCGCCCCTTCGGAGAATATTCCCCAAGTCGACGGACCCCGGACGGATGTGGGCGACGAGCCGGACGTCGTGGTCGACGTCGAGCGCCTTTAGGTTCCCACGCAGCCACTCCCTCGCGCCTTCGATCGCGAGCGATTGAACTGGGGATGTCCACCACCCGCGCGTGTGACGGCGCGTCCCGCGAGATGAATCTCGACGGGCCCGTCGACACGCCCCCCACCGAATTCGGGAGTCGCAGCGCCGCCCACGAGCAGCGCCTTGTCGACGTTGTGATGCAGGATGACGCCGAAGCGCGCGAGATAAAACTCGCTCAGCGAGCACGACAGACGTTCGGCCAAGGCGTCGAGATCGTGTCCGGGTGCCCGATACCCTTGCGCTCGACGATCTCCACGTCTCCGGGCAGCGGCCCGGAAATCACATCCACTCGCACGTTCGCGCTAGCCATCTCCCACAGCGACGATGCAACGTTCGGGCCACCGGAAGCTGGCGCTGGAGGTTGCTTGCAAAGCCCTCGCCATCGCGGGGCCTTTGGGCGGCAGGTCTCGCCGGCCTCAATGCGCTACTTCGTCAACATCGACGGCGAGGAACACGTTGCGGCAGCTCGCCGAGCCGCCTGGCGGACAGCTCGAGGTCCGACTGCTGGAATCGGCCGGCGCCGATGCTTCGGCAGTGCCAGCATTGCCGCAGAGATTTCGCACAGCGCCGGCGCCCTGACCGTCCGCCTCGCAGGGGAAGTGTACGACATCGTGCTCGACGGCGAGTCCCCCGACATCGAGGCGCTGTCGAGCCGGTCGTCGCGCCACGTCAAGGCGGAAAGCGCCCGCATGCGAGCGGCAGCCGAAGTGAAGCGACCTGGCGCCGTCGGCAGCGACGAGCGCTCAAGTCGCCGATGCCGGGCAAGGTCGTCAAAGTGCTGGTCGCCGAAGGCGACTCCATCGAGGCCGGCACGCCGGTCGTCGTGGTGGAGGCCATGATGGAAACCGAGCTGGTCGACCGAGAAGCTGGTGTTGTGCAGAAGTGTATGTGCAGCCCGGAGACACCGTCGAAGGCGGCGCGAAGCCGGACGGTCGGGTGATGCCGCCCAAGCTCGCGCTGGCCCCACCGCCCCTACGCCACTTTGTGCTCGGACGCTCGACGCTCGGCTTCCACCCGCGTGTGGGTCAAGCGAGACGACATGACCGGTGGTCCGGAGGCGGACAAGATCCGCAAGCTGGAATACCTGCTGGCCGACGCCGGACTCGGTGGCGCGCGAACGTCGCGATCACAACTGGCGGCGGCATTCAGTCGAATCACGCGCGCGCGACCGCATTGCTGGCGACCTCGCTGGGCATGAGGTCGGTGCTGCTGCTGCGCACGGCGACTCCGAACGCCCCACTACCGCTCGCCGGGAACGTGCTGCTCGACCGTCTGGCGGGTGCGGATATTGAGTTCATTCCGCCGTGGATACGAAGTCCGCGCGGAGCTCATGGCGCGGGCAGCAGATGAGCTGAGCGCAGCCGGCGAGCGCCCCTACGTGATCGATGAGGGGGGCTCCAGTGCCCTGGGCGCCCTGGGCTACTTCGACGCAATGCGAGAGATCGCGGGCAGCTGGACCTCGGGTCGGGGGCGGCCCCGACGGCTTCGACGCCATCGTGCATGCGTGTGGCTCCGGCGGCACGGCGGCCGGCTGCGTGCTCGGCGCAGCCCATTTCGACGTGGCTCCGATGGTCCACGCCATCGCCGTGTGCGACGACGCCGCGTACTTCGATGGCGTCGTGCACGAACTTCAGATGGCGCCAAGGAGCTCGCCGCGGTGAGCGAGATGGCGGAGCTCTGCATCCACGACCGATACAAGGGGCCTGCCTACGCGGTGGCGAGCGACGAGCAGCGCCGATTCATCGTTCAAGTTGCGCGCAAGACGGGCTACTTCTTCGACCCGGTGTACACGGGCAAGGCGCTGTTCGGTTCCACTGGAAGAAAAGCCGCGCGGGTGCTGTTCCTCCACACCGGTGGGTGCTGCCAAGGGTCCCGCCCAGGGCGACGCTTTCGAAAACAGCTGAGTTGAAGCGCCCACTCTGGACGGATTTCGCTAGATTCGCGCCATGTTCTCGCGCCTGCTTCCCATCGCCGGCCTGCTCGTGGGGCCTCGCTGCCTACCCGGACCTTCGAATCGTCCGCCTGCGGCATGTTCGTGCCGCAGCGGCTGGAAGACACGGTGCCCGCCATCGCTCAGGAGCAGGTCGTGATGATTCTCTTCGATTTCGCGACCGGGAGCTTCAGCACTTCATCCGCGAGGTGCATTTCGATGCTGGCGACAGCACGTTTGGCTTCGTGGTTCCGACACCCACGAAGCCCACCGGGTGCACGCGCCAAATCTCCTTTTCCGAACCTGACGAAGGACTATCCGTTCGAGCGGCGCCGCGCCTTCTCCGGCGGACGCTCCGTCGGGGCATCGGTGAAGGCGCGCCGGGCGGCGCCGCGCCCGCGGTTTCGGTGTCAGCGTGCAGCGTCGGAAAATTCACCGCCTTCGTCCTGGCCGCCACGGAGTCCAAGGCGCTCTCGAAATGGCTGGCGGACAACGAGTTTCGGGTCCCCGCCGACAGCCAGGCATGGCTCGACCACTACGTCCAGCTCGGCTTCTTCTACGTCGCGTTTCGCTACGACCCGCCCAAGAAGAAGGGCGCCGCAGCGCCGCGCTACTGGCAGCGAGACGGTCCGCATCTCGTTCTCCACGCCCCACCCTTACTACCCGTACTTGGAGCCTGCGGGCTCGCGGAGCATGCCGCGGCGGCTGCTGCAGGTGTGGCTCGTCACGGACGAGCCGATGCGCCCCGTTGCCGCCAGGGAGCTGAAGGCCGGCTGAGCCACACCCAGCCCTGGCGCGCGGGCCTGGCTCACCGGGCCAACAAGAAAGCAGTCCCCGGCGCGGTCCCTTGCGCATCGGGCAAGCTGCTGCCCAAGGACGATGGCCAGCTGTGGGTCCAGACGTTCCGCGACACGAGAACGACCCGACGAGGCCTGGGCGACGTTGTGCTCGGCGCCCACCCGGCCGGTCGACCTCAGCCCGGAAGAGATCCGCAAACGGGCTCACCTGCTGCCCGTCCTCGACCCGGCACACCGGCACCCCCGAGCACAGAGCAAGGAGGTGCACCGTGAAGGCGCCCGCCGTGCTGCTCGTGTTGCTGGCAGGCTGCGCCGCCGCTCCCCCGCCGCCTCCCCCGCCCCCGCCACCACCACCGCCGCCACCGAGCGAGGCTCAGACAGGCAGCGCCGGCGCCCGCGCCGGCAACCATCGCCGAAGGCGACTTGGCGGCGCCGCAGCTGGAGCTCAGCCGCGAACAGCGCCGCCAGCGTGCCATCCGTCTCTTGGAAGGAAAGGTCTCGGACTCGGAGCTGGTGGTTGACGCACCCTGATGAGCGGAAGGTCGAGGACCGGCCTTCGGACGGGCAACGCCCCCCGAAGCGAAACGCTCGCCGTGTCCTGTCTTGGGTCGCGCCCTACGTCGTCGCTGCGCTCGTCATCACCTTCATTCTTCAGCGTCATACTCCATCCGGCCATTCAGCACGAGATGGCCAAGGGCAACGCACTGCCGCTGGTTCCCATCGCCCTCGTCACGTACGTGATGTCGCTCTTGTTCGTGGCCGCCGCGGACCGGGTGGTGCTCGCCGGCCAGCTGGGCGATGCAGTCCCCGGATACTTTGCCATCGCTCGCGGAAAAGCCGCCAGCGTGCTCATGCACATCGTGCACTACGCGTTGGGACAGGGAGCCTACGGCACCTGGATCGCTGGCAAGAGCTGGGCTCAACCTGGGACGAGCCGGCGGCCTGCTCGTCTACATCATCGCCTCGGAGCTGTGCTCGGTGTGCCTGTACGCCGGCCTCGTCATCTCCATCTTCCGCCCAGCCGTGCCCCCGGCGGTGCTACCGACCGTGCTCGGCATTGCCGCTACCCTGATGGCGCTCGTGGTGATGTCGCCCAGCACCCGCCTGGAGCGCTTCGCGCTGCTCGAGACGTGGTCGAAAGTGGGGCGCAAGCGCGGTCTGGCGCAGCTCGGCATTCGACTGTTCCAGCACACCACCACCAGCACCGGCACCTGGCTCGCCGCTCGCTACTTCGGTTTGGATATCCCCCTGGCCGTGATGCTGTCGTACATGCCGGTGATCCTGGTGGTGGGCTCACTGCCGATCAACGTGGCGGGATTTGCGCAGTTCAGGGCGCTCTGGCTGCTGCTCGAGCCGTGGGCTCCCGGCGAGCGCATCCTGGCGTTTTCCGTGGTGTGGCAGGCCATTTCGGCGCTGGCGCTCATCGTCCGCGGCCTGCCCTTCCTCAAAGGTGTGCTCGCCGACATCCGCGAGGGAGGGACGCGACCGACACCGCCCTCGGCCCCCCCGAACCGTCGACCTAGCTCGACGCATCTGCCGCGGCCGCGTGGACGCGCACGTCAGCGCTTCACTTTCACCTCGCGAAGCTCCTTCATGAACGCGCGGAATCGTCCCGTCGTCTTCTCCTTGAGCTCCGCGTCATCGAGCAGGTCGTGTTTCTCGGCGGATCTTCTCGAGGTCGTAGAGCCCGATGGGACGCATGTCGCTCGCAATGAGCTTCAAGTTCCCGTCGATGAACGCGACTCGGTCCGCGTTGTTCGGCCCCGCCGTCATGTGGGACAGGACGATTCGCTGCTTTGGCTCGTACCCGGCGGGCTGCGTCAAGTCGAGCAGCAGGCTGGTGCCGCTCAAGAAATCGGTGCCCTCGCCTTTCGGCAGCGGCAGTCGATAGAGATCCATGATCGTGGGAACCAGGTCGATGCCGCTGCGACGCACCGGGACTTTCCGCGGCGGGAGTCCGGGCACGGCGATCATCAACGGCACTCGGATCAGCTCCTCCCACACCTCGAACCCGTGACGAATCAACCCGTGCTCGCCGAACGCTTCGCCGTGATCGCTGGTCACGATGATGGCGGTGCGCTCGCCCAGCTTGCTCTTGCCGATGTGATCGAGGAGCCGGCCGACGTGGTGATCGACGAACGCGACCTCGCCGTCGTACAGATCACGAGATTTCGGGCCGAAATCGAAGCCCTCGTGCTTCGCGTACTCCGCGTGCGGGTCCACGTAGTGGACCCACAAGAAGAACGGCTTGTCCGTGTTTTCGGGCTTGCCCAGCTGAGCGATGGCGGCATCCGTGATCTTGTCGGAGTTGGAGCTGCGGTCCCCTTCGACCTGTATCGCCTTGGGCGCGGAGCTGACGTCGATCACGTCGAAGCCCCGCTCGAACCCGACTCCCGGCTGGAAGAAATACCAATAGCCCTGGACGCTGATGGTGCGCACTCCGGCCTTCTGCAGGCGCTCCGCCACGAAGATGTCGGACTTTTCGAATCGATTGAAGTGCGCCCATCCCCGGTGCGTTTCGTTCGGGAACTTGCCGATCAGCGCGGGCGCCAGGCTCTTGCTGGTGTACGAAGCCAGCGCGTAGCCCTTTTCGAACAGAACACTCTTCTTGGCCAGCGCGTCCAGATTCGGCGAGATGGGCCGCGGGTATCCCGCGAAACCCAGGTCCCAGCGCAGCGTATCGATGGTGAGCAGCACCACGTTGAGCTTCTCTGGGATCATGCTGAGCGCGTGCTCGCGAGCATCCTTGGGCGGCTCCGGCTCTGTCTTTTCGAGCTGAACCACCTCCGAGTCCCGCCCGGAGCAGTCCTCGTCGATGCCGTTGCCAGGAATGTCCTCGGCCCCTGACCGACTGCGGAATCGTGGTCGTTGCAGTCCCCACCGCCAAAGCCGCCGCTGGCTCCGTCGCCGTCTCGGTCGGTGAGCTTGCGGAAGCGCGCCAGCGCCAGCTTGCCCAGCGGCGCCGACCGCTCTTCCGCCAGGGCGACCCGTCGCTCCGCCAGTCCGGACCCGGCGGCCCGCCAAAACGCCGCTCCCGGAGCCAGGCAAGCGCACACGACAATCCACACGGGAGCACGGCGCACGACGGCGGGCGCCGCGTACGCCAGCGCGCCGATCAAAGCAGGAGGCCTGGCGCCCTCGAACTCGCAGCTCGGCGCGCTTGAGCACCCCGAAGATTGCCAACGTCCCGCCGGCTCCGCTCGTGGTGCCGGTGGCGACCGCCTAGCCAAGCAAACCGCCGGCGATCGCCACGCCAATGGCGCCCAGCACCAGGGGCCGCTGAGCCCTCAGCGGCCGCGCCAAGAGCGACGCGACGCCCAGCGCCAGCACGTAGAGTGCGAAAAACGAGAGCAGCGCTGCCAGGACGCCGGCGGCGGCGGCGCTCTTGGGCGGCAGCTCCGAAGAGAGGAAGCGCAGCGCAATGCGCGAGGCCGCAACGGTCCACGCCGCCAGCGCCACCGGCGCGATCAGGCACAGCGCAGCAATCCGGCCACGTTCCTCCCCGGGGCTCGCGTGCAAGCGCCCGCGCGAGTCGCGCCGGCGACGGCGCAACCTGTGGGTGCAGAACGAGGGGATCCGACCGCAACGATGGCTCCAATGGCTACGGCGACGGGCCAGAGCAGCCCGGCGCCCGCCAGGAAGAGCGAGCTGAATCCCGGCGGCTCCGCTTCGGCGGCGATGGCCCAGCGTGCATCCAACACGGCGGCGACGCCCCCGGCGGCGACCGCCCCGAAGACGGATCCCAGGACGCGACGCGAAGCATCGCGACCACCCGCGCGACAGAGGGCTGGCTTTTCCTTCGGCATCGGTGCCGAGTGCTTCACTCATCGATCGTTTCCAGAGCGCGCTCGCTTGGCGAGAGGATGGGCCCGGTCGTAGACGCCGAGCAACTGGTCGAGTGACAGATGGGTGTAGCGCTGGGTGGTGGACAAGGCTCTGGTGACCGAGCATCTCCTGGATCGCTCGGAGGTCGGCGCCACCCTCTAGCATGTGCGTGGCGCAGGTGTGCCTCAGAGCGTGCGGATGCAAGTCGGCGCGCCGCTGCCCCCAACGCTCCGTACTGCTGGACCAGGGTTTGGATGCGGCGAACGCCGAGACGCTTTCCGCGGCGGCTGAGCAGCAGAGCGCGCGCATCCTGGGCGCCGCTCTTCGGTGGCGCAGCTCCGCCCGAACCGAAGCGTAGGCCGCTAGCGCTGCAAGCGCCTGACGCCCGAGCGGAACCAGGCGCTCCTTGCGACCCTTGCCCAGGACTCGAAGCTCGGCGCGCTCCAGGGAAATGGCGTCGAGATCGAGCCCGGCGAGCTCACTGACCCGCAGTCCCGAGCCGTAGAGGAGCTCCAACAGCAGGGCATCCCGTAGTCGTTCGCCTTCGCTCAGTCGCGTCGACTCGCTGGGCGCTTGCATCACGTTGGCGGCGGCGTCTCCACCGAGGAAATGTCGGGAGCTTGCGCCGGACTTTGGGGCTCGCCATGGCGCCGGCCGGATTGGAGCGAACGACCCCTTCTCGCTCCAAGTAGCGGAAGAAGGTGCGCACAGCGGCCAGCTTCCGCGCGATGCTCGTGGGAGAGATGAGGCGGGAAAGCTCACCCAGCCAACCCCGCAACACGAGCTTGTCCACGTCCTGCACGCGAGCGCCCCCGCTCGACCGCTCTCGCAAATAGCCAGCGAGTTGCTCCAGGTCGCGGCGATAGGCAGCGACCGTGTGGTCGATGCGCGGCGCTCCCCCGCGAGGTGGGCAACGAAGGCCGGAAATGCTGTGCCCGAAGGGATCCTCTCCGGAGCGGGTCACGGTCAGGCCCTCCACACCGCCGCCGTCCAGCAAGCGGCCCCCAACACGGTCATCACGATGCCGAGCTTCGCGCGCCCGAGCGAGAGCTCGCCCTTGGGCGTGACACCTCGGATCCCGACGGTGACCAAGCCGGTCAGGGTAGCGAAGAAGCCCGCGACCAGAGCAATGACCAGGATGTGCCGGGGACATCGTCACGGAGAAGCTCTTGCCGAGCGCGATCGAGTGCTTGCTTCGGATCTCCTTCGTCGTTCGGATTCCGCGCTCGCTCGAGCCAGGCGCGCGAGGTTGTCGTTGGCGCGGGCCAACTCTGCCGGATGGGGCTGCCAGACGTGTCGGGTCTCGAGCGCAGCTCCTCGCGCACACCCCGCCAGGCAGCTTGCGCGGTGCGACGTTGCCCCGCCGCCTCCGCTCCCACCGCGATGGCGACCAGCGGGCATAGGCGCGGGCCACGTGCGGCGCACCCGGCGCGTACATCACCGCAGCCCCGCGTGCGTGCAACATCGATTCCAGCAAATCCCCGCGGTTGAACGCCGCGTCGCTGCGACGCATCTGCCCTTCGCCGTCGTTGACCGCCCGCGCGGTCACGGCGGCCATCGCGAGCACCGCGAGCATCAGACCAAGCGAAAGCGCCCGGAGCCCGCGCGCCGGTTCATAAGAAGTCGCGCCGCCGAAAGACAGACTGGCGACCGCCAGCAGCCCGACCGCCCACGCGATGGCGGACACGCCGCCAGCGCCACATCATGCCCGAGAGCGACGTCCGCCGTCTCGCCCGTCAGCAGCGGTCGAGGAGGCGCGTAGAGCATCAAGATCGGCACGACCTTACTCAACGCCCGACCATGCCTGAATCGTGCGACCGAACACTCGGTGAGGCAGCCGCGCCAACGTATCCGCCGAGCGACCGACGATGAAGACGCCGAAGGTGAACACGGCCGTGAGGAAGGGCGACGAGAACGACGAAAACAGCGTCGCGACCGCCGCGACGATCACCACCTCAAACACCGTCAACGCCGCGGAGCCGAAAATCACCCTTGCAGGTCCTCGAGCGCTACCGACTCGGGAGAAACCCCGAGCAACAGCACCGCCGCCCATGGAATCGGAACATACGTCCTGGCGCGGCGGCTTCCAGGCGAGCAGCGCGAAGACGCCCACGCTGCCGACCCCACGCCGAGACGGCCGCGGTCAGCGCGCCGGATAGCGGAGCGAGCGCGAGCAGCAACGCGCCGGCGTTGGCCGACGAACACCATCAAAGTGAGCAACGTGCCCACATACTTTCCAACGAGGTAGCAATACAACG
>CAVQJL010000004.1:0-10848 GCA_963712815.1 uncultured Gammaproteobacteria bacterium | reverse complement strand
GGCAAAGGGCTACACGGATCCCGGCTTCGACAGAGATGCCGACTTCCAGGCGCGAGTCGCCTACTCGAAGGCGTGGTATGTGAACAATTTCGGCAACTTCGAGACGCTCGAGGACGCACTGCGGGACAACGAGTCGAGCACCGGCGTTGACCCGACCATGGAGGGCGACGGGACTCAACGGCGAGCCTGGCCTCGCGCTGAGCGGCGGCAAGAGCTTCAAACTCACGATCACCCCCACGAGCCGCAAGGCCGGTAAATTCCGCGTGCTCTTCCATCAGCACGCACCTCCTGGGCCCGCAGAAGGACGGCGACAGCGTTCGCGGAAGTTCTACCATGCAATACGCGATCTACTGGACGCGCCAGGCACTGACCCGGACGCACCGAGACGCCCAGATCGGGCGAGTCGTTCAAGACGTTGCTGCTCGAAGGCTACGGTAACGGCCAGGTGATGCCCGGCATGAGCCGGCGCATTCCCGTGGTGCGCGACCTCGGTCAATGGTCAGAACGGTTGCGCTAGGGCAGTCAAGACATCGCGCGGCGGCGAGCGTACGTTCTATCCAGAGCGCCCTCGACGACCCTGAAGTGACCCTGACCGACGAAAGCCGTCTCGAGGACTACATCGCGAAGTACGGTCTCACGTCGTCGGTCCGTGACGATTCACTCTGGGGCTACGTCAGCCCGAAGACGGACTGGAGCTACAAGGGTCGCTGGGAAACCGGCGGCGACTGGACCAGGAACCTCATCGACCATCCCGATCGCGGTCACCCGTACGGCGGCTGGGGCTGGCCCGAACTCAAGAAGCCTGCCGGCCACACGCCCTGGGTGATGGACGGCTGGACGGTCGTCGAAATCTACGTCAAGCAGGACACCACGCCGATCGGCTACCGCGACGACGGCAAGCCCGATGTACGGGCCGTCGACCTTCCGCATCTGGGCTGCCCCGTACGGCGACGCGCCGCGGCTGGTGATCGACTCCGAGTCCGCGCGTTGCGAACTCAACTACAACTCCACTTACTACCAGTGGTTCGAATTGCTGCTCTACGACACGAACATCGTCGAGGGCGGCGGCTTCGGCGCCAAGGTGGACGCGCGCACATTCCAGCCGACCGAACGCAGTTCGAGATCGTCTACGAGACGGCGGCCGACGCCCGCAGCAACCGCGACCTGCCGTTCACCGCGATCGAGAACCCACCCGACAAGACCGAGGGCAAGGATCACGAGTTCATGGGCAACCGCATCGGCTGGAACACCGGGCCGCACGCGGGCCAGCTCATGACCATCGTCGATTCGCACTACATGGGACTGGTGCAGGACGGCGTGGACTCGGACGGCACGCCCATCATGAAGCACAAGACCCGGCTGACCGTCGAGCCGATGGCCGTGCCGCCGGTCGGCGGCGTGGGCGGCGCCGTGGGCTTCGACACCGTCGGTGATTACCTGCAGGTGCAGACGTGGTCGGAAGAGGGCTATCGCCCGCCGCTCGACATCTACTACGACGAGTTGCTGATGTCGTACGAGCCGATCCCGTTCCCGGGACACCTCGACAAGCCGCTACCCACGCCTTGAGCGATTCGGGTCACGGAGGTCGATCATGTACGGTTTCAGGCACGCGGCGCGGCTCGGCGGGCTCATTGCGACGGCCCTGGTCATTTCAGCCTGCGGGGGTGGTGGGGGAGGTGGCGGTGCGGCGAGCACAGCGGCCGTTCCCGCAACGGGCCAGACCGCCAGCGCCGTGCCCACGCCCCGGAACAGCGCACCGGTCATGTCGGGGTCTGCGGAGACGGCCGCGACGGCAGGCTCGACCTACACATTCCAGGCCAGTGCCTATGATCCCGACGGCGACCCGATCGAGTTTCGGGTCGCCAACAAGCCTTCGTGGGCGACGTTCGACCCACGGACCGGTCGCCTGAGCGGTACGCCATCCAGCGCGGACGTCGGAACCTACCTCAACATCGTCATCGCGGCGTTCGACGGCACCGTAACGGCAGCGCTGGCACCGTTCACGATCACGGTGTCCGACACCCAGCTCGGCGCAGCCACCCTGACCTGGCTGCCGCCCACCGAGAACACCGACGGCTCGCCGATCGACGACCTCGCCGGTTACCGGATCCGCTACGGTCGCCTCGCCGGCGAGCTCACCGAGCTGCAGAGCATCCCGAATCCCGGCATCACCAGTGCGGTCGTCGAGAATCTGGCGAGCGGCACCTGGTACTTCACGGTGAGCGCCTACAACGCCGGTGGCGTCGAGAGCGAGTACTCGAACGTCGCGCAGAAGACGATCCTCTAGCGACGAGCGCGCCGCTCCCGCGCGCTGGCCACCGGGCCGTGCACCGTCCAATTATCGTCCGGCCATTCCCGCGCCTTGGACCCGTTTCACAAATTTGGCCCCGAACTCCTTGTATTATCCGGGTTCATTGTGACCCACGGACCCCGGGAATCGCCCGGGCGAGCGGAGAGAAGATGCCGGAAGGCAAGCCCAAGCTGCTGATCGTCGAGGACGACCCGGGGCTGCAGAAGCAGCTCAAGTGGTGCTTCGACGATTACGAGGTGCTCGCAGCCGGGACCCGCACCGAGGCGATCTCGGCGTTGCGCAGGTACGAGCCCGCCGTGGTGCTGCAAGACCTGGGGCTGCCGCCCGACCCCGAGGGCGTCTCGGAGGGCCTCCTGACGCTCGTCGAGACCCTGAAGGCCTCCCCGCACACCAAGGTGATCGTGGTGACGGGGCAGCTGCGACCGCGAGAATGCGGTCAAGGCCGTCGGAATGGGCGCCTACGACTTCTACCAGAAGCCCGTGGACAACGACGTCCTGCGGCTGATCGTCGAGCGCGCCTTCTACATCCACTCACTGGAAGCCCAGACGCGGGCACTGGCCCGCCAGCCGGGCAACATGCCGCTCGCCGGCATCATCGCGATCAGCGACTCCATGATGCGCATATGCCGCATCGTCGAGAAGGTGGCGCCCACCGATGGCCACGGTGCTGCTGCTCGGCGAGAGCGGCACCGGCAAGGAAGTGCTGGCGCGCGCCGTGCACGCGCTCAGCCCGCGCGCGGGCAAGGCGCTTCGTCGCCATCAACTGCGCGGCCATCCCGGACACGCTGCTCGAGAGCGAGCTGTTCGGCCACGAGAAGGGCGCCTTCACCGGCGCGGTCAAGCAGACCCCGGGCAAGTTCGAGCTCGCCGACGGCGGCACGCTGTTCCTCGACGAGATCGGCGACATGCCGCTGCTCGCTGCAGGCCAAGCTGCTGCGCGTCCTGCAGGAGCGCGCCGTCGAGCGCGTCGGCGGCCGCGAGCGACATCCCGGTGGACGTGCGCGTGGTCTGCGCCACCAACCAGGATCTGCGCGCAGCTCATCAGCCGCGGCGAGTTCCGCGAGGACCTCTTCTACCGCATCAGCGAGGTCACGGTGAACATCCCGCCGCTGCGCGAACGGGCAGGCGACGCCGTGGTGATCGCGCAGGTGCTGATGGAGCGGCGTGCGCGCGAGCACGGCCGTTCGCTGCGCGGCTTCTCGCCGGACGCGCTCAAGTCGATCCAGACCTACCCCTGGCCGGGCAACATCCGCGAGCTCGAGAACCGCATCAGCGGCGCGGTGATCATGGCCGAGGGCAAGCAAATCACCGTCGAGGACCTCGGCCTGCCGACGCGGGGCGACGACGTCACCTGGCTGACGCCTGCGCGAGGTTCGCCAGCGCGCCGAGAGCGACGCGATCCGCCAGGCCCTCGCCGTCGCGGGCGGCAACCTGTCCCGAACCGCAGAGTTGCTCGGCGATCACCCGCCCGACCCTGTACGACCTGCTCGAGAAAAACCAGATTGCGGTCCCGGATCGGGCCGCGGAAGGATGATCAATGAAGCGTGAACGTTTCGAGATTCGCCGCCGGGGCCAGCCCGCGAGGACCAGTGCCCGCGGTGTCGCACTCGCCGCAGCGGCGCTGCTCGCGGCGTGCTCGCCCAAGGGCGAGGCCCTGTACGCCCGCGCCGAGGAGGCGATGAACGACGGCCGCTACCGGGCCGCGGTGATCGACCTGAAGAACCTGGTGCAGGCCGAGCCGGACAACCCGAAGGCGCGCGCTGCGCTCGCCATCGCGCTGCTGGAGGAAGGCGACGTGGACGGCGCCGCCGCCGAGGCCGCCAAGGCCAAGGCCTCGGGCGCCGAGCCGGCCGTGTGGCTGCTCGCATCCTGCCGCGTCCAGGTTGCGCAGGGCGAGTTCGAGCAGGTGCTGAAGGACTGCCGGCCGGACGCGGTGCCCGAGCCCTCCCGACCGGCCATGAACGTGGCGCTCGGCGGTGCCTACCTCGGGCTCAACCGGGTGGGCGAGTCCGAGGCGGCCTTCCAGCTGCGCGTGCGGCCCGGCCCGACGACCTTGCGGCGCTGCTCGGCCTTGCCTCGGCCGTCCATGCGGCGGAGGGTGTGCCGGCGGCCCGCGCGGTGCTCGAGTCGGCCACGCCCGCCATGAAGGAACGGACCCGCTACTGGCTGGCCCGCGGCGGCTCGAGTCGCGCTGGGGCGACTTCCCGGCCGCGGAGGCCGCCTTCAACGAAGCGCGCAGCCGGCTGAAGAAGGATGCCGGCGCCGGCGACGAGCTGGCGACGCTGTCCGGGCTGGTGCAGGCGCAGGTCCAGCAGAACAAGGCCAAGGAGGCCACCGCCACGGCGGAAGAGCTCATGAAGCGGGCGCCGAAAAACCCGCTGGCCAAGTTCATGCGTGCCCAGGCAGCGCTCATTTCCGACGACCTGCCCATGGCGCGTTCGCTGCTCGAGGAGGTCGTGAGCGCGGTGCCGGCCAACACGCAGGCGCGGACCATGCTGGGCCTGGTGAACCTGCGCCAGGGCAACCTCGGCCAGGCCGAACTGCACCTGAGCCAGGTCGTCTCCAGCGACCCTTCCAACTGGTACGCGCGGCGCCTGCTGGCGGAGACGCGCATCGCGCAAAAGGAACCGGAGGCGGCCCTCAAACTGCTGCAGGGTCAGGTTGGCGACGAGGCCAACCCGGCGCTCCTGACCATGGCCGGCCGGCTCAGCCTCGGCAGCGGCAATCGCGAGCAGGGCCTGGCGCTGCTCGAGCAGGCGTCGTCCGCCAATGCGAGCGACCCGCAGGTCATCATGGAACTCGCCTCGGGCTACCTCGTGGCGGGCGAAGTGGACCGCGCGATCGAGCTCATCGAGTCGCTGCCGGAGTCCGACACGCCGGGCGGCTACCAGCGCGAGTACCTGCTGATGCTGGCGCTGGTCGGCAAGGGCCAGAACGAGGCCGCGATCGATCGGGCCCGCGAACTGTCGCGAACGCGCGGCTACGACCCGACGATCCGAAACCTCGTGGCCGGCCTGTATGCGGCGCTCGGCAAGGGCGACGAGGCGCGTGCGGAGCTCGAGGCTGCGCTGCAGACCGACCCGAACCACGTGGCCACGTACCTCAATCTCGCGAGGCTCGACGCCGCGCAGGACAAGCCCGAAGCGGCTGCGGCGAACTTCCAGAAGGCACTGGAGAAGGATCCGAAGAACCTCGCCGCCATGCTCGGGCTGAGTGGAATTGCGCAGGCGCGGGGCGACGTCAAGGAAACCCAGCGCTGGCTCGACAAGGCCAGCGCCGAGCACCCGGAGTCGGCGACGGCCAAGCTCGCGCTTGCGCAGTTCTATCTTCGCACCGGCGACACCGCCAGGGCGCGGGTCGAGGCCGACGCGGCCGCCAAGCTCGCACCCGAGAACGCGGTCGTCGCGACCACGCAGGGCCTCGCCGCGCTGACGGCCCGGGACACCGCCGCCGCCATTGCCAGCTTCCAGCGTGCCGTCGAGGTGGCGCCTCGCTCGGTCGCGTACCGGCTCAACCTGGCCCGGGCGTATTCCGCGGCACGCGACCCCGACAAGGCTCTCAAGACGCTGGACGAGGCCCTCGGCATCGAGCCCGACAACTTCGTGGCGTTGACCCGGGCCGCAACGACGGCGCTTGCGGCCGGCAAGTTCGACGCCGGCCAGATTTACGTGGACCGGATGGAGAAGCTGCAACCGGAGTCGCCCGTGACGCTGGCGATGCGCGGCGACCTCGCCATGCGGTCCGAGGAGTTCGCCAAGGCGCTCACCTACTATGAGCGAGCCGCGGCCAAGGCGCCGTCGGGCGTGCTCGCCATCAGCCAGTTCATCGCGGGCCAGCGGGCAGGCTTGGCGACGCCCGAAAAGCCGCTGCTCGACTGGCTTCGGGCGAATCCGGACGACGTCATCGGCCGGCTCACGCTGGGCGAATACAAGCAGGCCAAGGGCGACCTCGCCGGCGCCCTGCAGGAGTACGAGACCGCGCTTGCCAAGTCCCCGGACAATGGGGCGATTCTCAACAATCTCGCGTATCTGTATATTGAGAAAGGAGATTCGCGGGCGCTCGAGACCGCGGAGCGTGCCTACCGCAAGATGCCGGATACGCCGGCGGTCCAGGATACCTACGGGTGGGCGCTGCTTCGCGCGGGCCAGACCGACAAGGCCCTGGGGCTGCTGCGCACTGCGGCGAGCGCACTGCCGGGTAATCCCGAGGTCCAGCTGCACCTCGGCGAAGCGCTGATCGCGGCCCGACAGATTCCCGAAGCCCAACGCGTCCTGAAGGCGCTGCAGGGCTCGAAGGTCCCGCCGCCGATCGCGGCAAGGGCCACTGAACTCCTGGAGAAAATGGGCCAATGAATTTCCACCTCAGCAAACCGAAGGCGCCGGGTATGAATCTCGAAGGAAACGCGTTTCGCCGCACCGCGCTCGGCACTGGCCGCGGTCCTGTCCGTCCTGGCCGGCTGCGCCACGCCGGAGCCGTCCGTGGTGCCCATGCCGCCGGCGCCCGAGGCGGTCCAGACCGAGTACCGCATCGGTCCCGGCGACCAGCTCAACATCTTCGTGTGGAACCACCCGGAGTTGTCGCTCAGCGTGCCGGTCCGCCCGGACGGGCTCCTGTCCACGCCGCTCGTCGAAAACGTGAAGGCCGAGGGCAAGACCCCGAGCCAGCTCGGCAAGGACCTCGAGGCCGCGATGGGCGAGTACGTTCGCGGACCGAAGGTCAACGTCATCGTCACGGGCTTCCAGGGGTCGCTCGAGGACCGCATCCGCGTCGTCGGTGCGGCCACGAAGCCGCAGGCGCTGCCCTACCGGGCGGGCATGACCCTAGTGGACGTCATGGTCGCGGTCGGCGGCTTGAGCGAATTCGCAGCCGGCAACCGTGCGGTGATCGCGCGGCGCGAGGGCGACAAGCAGGTCCGGGTGCCGGTCAAGCTGAACGACCTGCTCAATCGCGGCGACATCACCGCCGACGTGCCCGTGAAGCCGGGCGACGTGATCATCATTCCCGAGAGCCGTTTCTAGAGTCCGGGCGGCCATGCGGCTCAGAGGTAGACCATGAAGGAATTACTCGACCAACTGCTGAGCCACGTGAAGGGCGCGTGGCGGTTCCGCTGGCCGGCCGTCGCCATCGCCTGGGCCGTGGCCCTGCTCGGCTGGGCCAGCGTGTACATGCTGAAGGACATCTACGAGTCGCGCACCCAGGTGTACGTGGACGCCGAGTCGGTGCTGGCGCCGCTGCTGAAGGGCCTCGCAGTGCAGCCGAACGTCATGGGCCAGGTCCAGATGATGCAGACCCTCATGCTCAGTCGGCCCAACCTGGAGCGTGTCGCGCGCGAGACGGACCTGTTCCTCGACGCCGCGGACCCCCGAGCAGCAGGTGACGGTCATCAACAACCTGCAGAGCAAGATCACGCTCGAGCAGGCGAGGCGCTCGAACACGTTCGCGATCCGCTACAACGACTCTGATCCGCGGCGTGCCCAGGCCGTCGTGCAGTCGCTGCTCGACACCTTCGTGGAAGACACGCTGGGGATGAAGCGCACCGACGTCACCAATGCGCGGCGCTTCCTCGAAGCGCAGATTCGCGAGTACGAGCGCCGGCTGACCGAGTCGGAGAACCGGCTCGCGGACTTCAAGCGCGAGAACCTCGCCGATGCTGCCCGGCGACGGCGGCGACTTCTTCGGCAGCCTGCAGAACGCCATGGCCAATGTCCGGCTGCTGCAGGCGCGCTACGACCAGCTCGCCAACCGGCGTGACGAACTGCGTCGCCAGCTCGAGGGGGAGGATCCGTCCGACGGGTCGTCCGCGTACGGCATGGGCGACCCGATCGACACGGAGATCGCCGCCATCCAGTCGCAGATCGACCAGTTGCTGCTGCAGTACACCGAGAAGCACCCGAACATCCAGTCCCTGCGCAGCCGGATCGAGCAGCTCGAGGAGCTCAAGACCAGCGGTGGGACATCGCCCTCGGCGGGAGCGGGCCCCGACGCCGCGGCAGCCATGAACCCCATCTACCAGAACACCAAGATCGCCATCGGTGCCACCGAGGCGGAGATGGCCGAGGTCCGCAGCCAGATCGGCAACCAGCAGGCGCAGGTCGAGCAGCTGCGCGGCGCGATCGACCGGATTCCGCAGGTCGAGGCGGAACTGAAGCGCCTGGACCGCAACTACGACGTCAACAAGCGGCAGTACGATTCGCTGGTGCAGCGGCTCGAGTCCGCCAACCTCTCCAATGAGGCCGAGCAGACCGCCGACAGCGTCAAGTTCCGCGTCGTCGAGCCGCCGGTGGTGCCGCTTGCTCCCATCGGGCCGAACAGGTTCCTGCTGTCCTCGCTCGTGCTGGTCGCGAGCCTTGCGGCGGGGCTGGCAACCGCGCTCCTGCTTGCGCAGATGCGTCCGGTGTTCACGTCGCGGGATGCCCTCGGTCGCATCTCGGGCCTGCCCGTCCTGGGGGCGATCACCAAGCTCACCGCGGACCGATTCCTGCCCTGGTACCGGACGCAGGCTGCGCTGGTCGCCGGGGCGGTCGGCGCACTCCTGATCGGGTATGTCCTGAACCTGCTGCTCGGTGGCCTGGTCCGCGATGCCGCGGCCGGGCTGCTCGGCTGAGGCGCATCCATGAGCATCGTCGAAAAAGCATTGCAGAAGGCGCAGCAGACCTCGGCTGCCGAAAAGGCCAAGCAGGACGCAGCCCCGGATGAAGCCAAGGCCGCGCCGAGCGTCGAGCCACCGAAGGCGGACGGCCAGACTCCGCGAGGCGGGCCGCGACCGCAAACGTCGGCGCCGGCTGCATCGGCGGTCCATCCGTCCAGGCAGACGGTCGTCGTCGATCCCGCACGGCTGCGCCAGTTCGGCTTGCTGCCGGCCGAGGACCTGCTGCCGGAGGCCATCGACGAGTTCCGTCGCATCAAGTGGCCGCTGCTCGAGTCGGCGCTCGGTCGCGCCGCCGGCGGCTCGGTGGCGGCCGAGAACAATCTCATCCTCATCACCAGCGCGATGGCTGAGGAGGGCAAGAGCTTCACGGCGCTCAACCTCGCAGGCGCGATCGGCCGTGAGCGGGACTGCCGCTGCATCCTTGTGGACGCCGATCTTCGCAGTCCCAAGCTCAGCCAGGCCCTGGGACTCGAGGATCGCAAGGGCATCCATGACCTGCTGGCGGACGAGTCGCTCGCCCTCACCGACATCATTTACACGACCGACATCGAGGGCCTGCTGTTCGTACCGGCCGGCACGGGCGGGGAGAGTGGACCGGAGCTGCTGGCAAGCCGGCGCATGGTCCAGGTCTGCGCCGAGTTGTCCGAGTACGTGCACGACGGCGTGCGTGCTGTTCGATTCCTCGCCCCTGCTGCTAAGCAACGAATCCCAGGTGCTTTCGCGACTGGTGGGCCAGGTGCTGCTGGTCGTACGCGCCGACGTCACAGAGCAGCGGCTGGTCCGGGAAGCGATCGGGCTGCTGGACCGCACCAAGCTGATCAGCTCGGTCCTGAACAACGTGCAGCGCACGGGCATCGGCGACGATCCGATGAGCTATGGCTATGGCTACGGCTACGGATCCCGTAAGCGCTACGGTACACCGCGAGCCGGCGGGACCCGCTGACATGAGCGGATCGGGCGTCCGGCGCCGCGTGCTTGCGGCTTCGGTGCACACCGTGCTGGCGCTGGCAGCGGCATCCACGGTCCAGCCGCCAGCCTGGAGTTCGATCCCTGGGTGGGCGCGGCGGTCGGCTACATCCACAACATCGAACTCAACCGCCCAATCAGCGCCACTCCGACGACTTCGTCGCCGAGGCCGAGGCGGGATTCCGCTCGAGCTACCGCAGCCAGCGGCTGGCCGGGCGCGCTCAATTACAGCTGGCGCGGGCGTCAACTACCTCAACGAAGACCAGTGCGACTCGAGCTACCACAACCTCGGCCTCAACGGGCGGTCGTCGCGGTGGCAGAACCTTTTCTACGTGCAGGGCGACGCGTTCTACCGGCAGGCCCTCGTCGATCCGGCCGGGTCCCCGAGCTTCGGCGACTACTTCCAGCCCGGCAACATCCAGGATTCCTGGGGCTGGAGCGTCACGCCGACGCTGGACCGCGATTTCGGCTACGTCACCCTACTGGCACGCTACACGTACGGCGAAGTCAATTTCGAGGAATCGAACGACTTCAGTGGGCAGGATTCAACCACCAAGTCGGCGTATGCCTCGCTGGCGACGTCTGACCCTCGCGAGCAGTTCACTTGGCGCGTGTTCTACCTGTCCCACCGTACCGAGTACGAGAACTTCCTGCCATACCGTTACGACCAGGCGGGTGCGGATCTCGGCTACGCCATCAACAGCGACCTTCGGCTGGTCGGTGAGTACGGCCTCGAGACCGACCTCACCGAGACCGCGACCGATGGCGGCCTCGATTCGTCGTACTGGATGGCCGGCTTCGTGTACGAGCCCGACGAGCGCAACAGCCTCGAGGCGCGTATCGGCGAGCGCTTCTGGGGCAACAGCTACTTCTTCAATTTCCGCCATACCGCGCGCTACCTGGAGGTCACGGCCCGCTACAG
>CAVQJL010000003.1:0-108543 GCA_963712815.1 uncultured Gammaproteobacteria bacterium | reverse complement strand
ATCTCACCGATCCCGAGTACACGCAGGCACGGGCGCGCTGCATCCTGGGGGCGCGCATCAACGGCATCGATGCCGCCCTCAACTCCACTGACCCGCCGCTCGACGCGCTGATCGCGCCCACCTGGGCCTGGCTCTATTCGTTCGCCGCCGTGGCCGGTTACCCGAGCACGTCGCTCCCCGTGGGGTTCTACGACGACGGCAGCCCGATCGGCTTCTGCATGGTGGGCAGCGCGTGGCAGGAGCAGAAGCTGCTGGCGTTAAACTACGACCTCGAGCAGGAGCTGAATGCCCAGCGGCCGCCGCAGTTCCTCGGCACGGTGCCGGACGAGCCGCCGGATGCCGGGCTCTGCAGCGGCAAGCCGAAGATGCACGGGGGCACCGGCAAGATCCACTGGCGGAGCAAGCGGATCATGTAGCCCGCGACGCTTTGCTGTCCTGCGTCGCTGCGGCCGGCCGGCATCGTTACGCTGCGCGATCATGCTTCGCTTAGGACCGGCCGGGACGTCACTGTCCCGGCGTTCTCTGTCGGGGGCGGGGTTCGGGCGGCAACTCACATGGCGTGGGCGAGGACGGTGGCTCCACGCCCTTTCGGGAGATCGTTCACATAATGTGGTGACTGGCATCCGCTACAGAGACCGGTGTATGTTCCGTTCACCGCGCCACGGCTCGAGACCACAGAAACAGGCGCGACGGGAGGAACGCAAATGAAGATCGTGGCAGGCGCCGTGCTCGGCGCGGTGTTGATGGGGTTGAGCGGTGCGGCCCTGGCGCAGGACAAGGCCAATGGGCGGCCGTTCTGGGTGGGCGAGCACACGTGGCCGAGTCAGCAGGCGTTCGTCGACAGCGGTGCGCGCTGCGCGACCAAGCCGCTGTCGGACCTCGATCGGGCGACGATCGAGGAGAAGATCGGACCCTTTATCGCAGCGCGGGCACAGCTCATGAAGGGTGCGAACGCGAACAAGGGCAAGCCCGGCGGCGGGGCGGCGGTGGCGGTGGTGGCGGTACCCCCGTGACCGGCGGCGTGATCAACGTGTACTTCCACGTGATTCACTCCGTCATCCGGCGGCGGGCGTCGGAGCGACATCAATGCCACAGATGAACGTGCTCAATGCGGCATACGCGGCCACCGGCTGGAGCTTCAACCTGGTGAGCACCGACTACACGAACAACGACACCTGGTTCGCGATGAAACCGGGCACGACGGCTGAGACGCAGGCGAAGGCGGCTCTGCGGCAGGGGTCGGCGGACGACCTCAACATCTACACCGCGAAATCGGCTGGCGGGTACCTTGGCTGGGCAACGTTCCCGTCGATCTACGCATCGAGCCCGAGCCAGGACGGCGTGGTGGTGCTCTACAGCTCACTGCCAGGCGGCAGTGCGCGACCCGTATAACGACGGTGACACGGCGACCCACGAAGTCGGTCACTGGATGGGGCTCTATCACACGTTCCAGGGCGGCTGTGCTCGCCAGAGACGGGCGGGACTACCGTGGCGGACACGCCAGCGGAGCGCTCGGCCGCCTACGGGTGCCCGGTCGGACGGGACTGCTGCGCGAGTGGCGGTGTCGATCCGATCGACAACTTCATGGACTACACGGACGACTATCTGCATGTGACGAATTCACGCCGGTGCAGGATGCGCGGATGGACGCGATGTTTTCGGCGTATCGGAACTCGAAGTAGCTCCGCGCACCTGGCGTTCGAGTGCAGGGACCCCCGCTCGAGCGGGGGTTTCTGTTTGTGGGGGTAGGGAAATCAAGAGGACGGGGAGGAGGGGGGGCGCCCGCAGGGCGAGCTCGACGGCTGCGCCGTCGGGGAAACGTCGGGCACGGCGATCGGTCGAGCTCTGTCGATTCGCCGGGTGTTGGTCAGCGAAACAGCGCGTGTATTCGGGCAGTGATCTGCCGGCGATGGGTGTCGGTGCAGCCAACGACGTAGAAGTTGCGGAGATCGAATCGTTGGCCGATCTCGAGGATCACGTGCTGCAGCTGGTGTCACTGCATGACAATTCACGCAGCCCGAATCGAGCGGAAGATGCGCTCACGCATCGGTGCATCGACCAGCGTGGTGAACGGCGATTCCCTGCGCAGGTCGTCGGACTGCACAGATGCCTCGGTCAGCGTGCGCAGCAGCACAGGCAGCGGCCCGTCGAGCAGCGCCGCCCACCGGTCGTGGTAGCGACCGCCGGTCGATGCGATCCGCGGCGTGATAGCGCGTGGCGCGCGCGCGTCCTTCGACCGTGATGCGCCCTTCGGCGCGTAGGGCGTTCAAGACGCGCCACAGGGTCGGCTGACTATAGACAATGACCCTCAAGATCCGGCCAGGCAACGCGGCGAGAAATCGGGCAGACGCCGCCCGCACGCTCACGCAACCCGAGCGGGCCGCGGGTTCTTCGTGCTATCGGTCGCGATACCGCGCGACGAATCGCCTCAGGATCTCCTGGGCATACGGCGTCGGCTGCGCGGCGACTGCCTCGATCAGGCGCTCGGCCTCGTCGGGCTCGAAGTAGCCGTGGTGGCGGTAGGCGCGGATGCGCACCGCGAACCCTTCGGGGTCGCCCTCCGGGTGAAACTGCGTCGCGTACACGTTCTCCCCGACGCGGAACATCTGCACCGGGCAGTCCGCGCCGGTCACGAGCAGCGTCGCACCCGCGGGAGTCGCGTCGCAGGCTTCCTTGTGTCCGAGCAGCACGGCGATCCGAGCCGGGAACCCGGCGAGCAGCGGATCCCGCCGGCCGGCGTCGGTGAGGCCGAGTTCCGCGAGCCCCACCGGCTCGCGATAGCGATCGGAGATCGGGGTTCCCAGGTACGCGCCGAGCAGGCCGTTGCCCGAGCACGCCCCGAGGAACGGAAAGTCGCGCGGCACGAGTTCGTCGAACAGCGTGTTGAAGCCGCGCTCGATCTTTCTCTGGATCGCGGATTTCCGCTCCTGCGGTGTGCTGATGTCGAAGGGGCTGCCGCCGACGATTACCGCGCAGTAATCGTCGAGGCTGAGATCCTCCGGGATGCCGGTGTGCTCGATGCGCAGCCGCCGCGCGTCCCGCGGGTCGAGCCCGCCGTACTTGAGGATCGCCGCGAACTCCCCGTCCGAGGTGTCGTCTTCAGGCCGCAGCTGCAGGATGAGAATCGGCTTCCGCATGCGCATGACAGCGATGATCGTGCCAACCGATCGCCGCAAGAGACCGGTCACTTCTGACGTCCGGTTGCCCTGACGCTTCCTGGCAAATTCACTCGGTGTCAGGTTGCCGAGTGAGCTACGGGGTCGGTGCGCATTGTAATCGATCCGCCACGCCTCGATTTGGCCCGCGAATCGTCGATCGACAGGAACTCCATGCCGTTCGGGCGATCGTCGCGCAGTCGCCCATCTGCCGACAGACGTCGCCGACCGGCGGCCGCATTCGGCCTGACGCAGCGCGTAGGTGGTCTGCTCGTCGGTGAATCGCTTGCCCTGCATGGTCCTCGCTCCCGATCTCGGAGGACGTCAGAAGCCAATTTAGTCCACTTCCAAACCGACCGAAGATCGGGGACAAGGTCAGTTCCGCTCTGTCGAGGCCCGTTCGCCATCGGCATTGGAGCAAGGGCCGGCTGGACGGACCCCGCCGGCGGCATGAACGAGCAAATACGGCTCCGACGCTTCGCATGAACCCCTGCTTGCCGTTACGCTCTACCCCATGGAAAGACTGAGCGAGTTCATCAGCGAGAAAATCGGCATCGAGCCCTGGGTCGCGATGATCGCGGCGATTGCGCTTGCAACCGTCGCAGCCAACTATGTCGCGCAGCTGCTGCTACGCCAGGCGCTCAAGGCGGCGGCGAAGACCTCGACGGTCTGGGATGAAGCGCTGCTGCGTTCCGCCAACCGGCCGGTCCTCGCGGCCATGTGGATCATCGGCGCCAGCTTCATGCTGCCGGTCCTCGCGGCGCAATTCGATTTCACCGTGCTCGACGAAGCACTGGCGGTTCGTGATGTGCTGCTGATCGCCTGCGTCGCCTGGTTCCTGCTGCGATTCATCAGCCGTGTCACCAGGAACATCGTCGAACTGCGCAAGGCGCACGGCAAGGACTTCGACCTGACGACGGTAGATGCGCTTGGCAAGCTGGCGCGGCTCGTCACGGTCGTGATCGCTCTGCTGATCGCGGCGCAGACTCTGGGATTCGAGGTTACCGGCCTGCTGGCCCTCGGCGGCGTCGGCGGACTGGCCGTCGGCTTTGCGGCCAAGGACCTGCTGGCCAACTTCTTCGGCGGACTGACCATCTACCTGGACCGTCCCTTCGGCGTCGGCGAGTGGATACGGTCGCCGGACAAGAGCATCGAGGGCACGGTCGAGTACATCAGCTGGCGGCACACGCGCATCCGCGCGTTCAACAAGAATCCGATTTACGTGCCGAACTCGGTGTTCACGACCATCGTGGTGGAGAACCCTTCCCGAATGAGCCACCGGCGCATCAAGGAAGTCATCGGCCTGCGCTACGACGACTTCGCGGTCGTAGGACCGGTGGTGGCGGACATCAAGGCGATGCTGAGGCAGCATCCGGGCATTGACCAGACACAGACGCTGATCGTCAATTTCAACCAGTTCGGCGCCTCGTCGCTCGACATGCTGGTCTACACGTTCACCAGGACGACGGTTTGGATCGAGTACCACGAGGTCAAGCAGGACGTGCTGCTGAAGATCGGCGAGATCATCGCGAAGCATGGAGCCGAGATCGCTTTCCCCACGCAGACGCTCTACCTGCAGGGCGAGACGCCGGCGCAGGCCTGAGGACCGATCCAACTCAGGTCGAGTGCATTCAGCCGGGGTGGCTGACGTCGCTGTGCGTAGACGACCTCACCGCCGTGGTCGACGGCGTGCCATAGATACCTCTGCCGACCCTGGATCCGGACGGAGACTTCATCGACGAAGAAGGTGTCGCCGTAGCTGCGGTGCCTGCGGCACAGCCGATGCGCGTAACGGGTCCGATCTTGTCGCACCAGTAGCGAATCGACTCGTGGGTGACTAGGCAATCTTCCCGTTCGCCCAGAAGCGGATCGACTCGTGGGTGAATAGGATGCTCCGCCGGGCCAGCAGATCCTCGATGTCCCGGTGGCTTGGATTGAAGCGGCAATAGGGCCAGGCGGCATGTTGGACGATCTCAGGCGGAAATCGGTGGCGCCTGTATTGAGTGGCCGCGCGTTTCTGCCTAACTTGGCAGTACCCAAAATCATCTGTTCGGGTGATGTTCGCGCCGCGGTTCTCATCCGTACAATGCGGGTCGGAAGCACTCTCGCCGGTGTACGGTAAACCGTGCGCCGCAAGCGCCGCATTTCGCCGCCACATCGGCCGAGTACCCCCCGAGGAATCGGGGCTGCGAGCGTTCATTCCCCTCCGGTTCCTTGCTGAGTTCGTGACGGTCTCCCGGGTCGGCGGCGGGCCTGCCGCTCCCCACCGGCCCCGGAGACTCCAATCCGGAGGAGGGCACCCCATGCCAAACGATCAGCTCATCAGCTTCAGCGACCTGCCGTGCTGTCCCGAGATCACCCGCGATCCGTGCTGCGACCGCCTGCAGTTCACCTACCGGCTGGAAAACCGCACCACCAATCTGCCGGTGGAAATCGTCATCACGGCGGAGCTGGAGCGCTGCCCCGGACCGCTGTCGCTCGGTGACGTCGTCTATTCGACGACCCTGCTGCCGGGTGAGAAGGTGCGCCTGCACACCTCGAGCCGCAACACGCGCTTCACGTTCGACAGCGAGTCGCACGTGACCTACCGGCACGAGCAGGTGTCGGAGGAGTCGTATTACATGACCGCCATGGACCGGTTCATGTCCGACCTGACGGTCAACGATTCCGGCGGCGGCAGCTCCGAGAGCTCCAGCGAATTCAAGACCGAGGGCAGCGTGTCGAACTGGACCGATGCGATCTTCGGCCGACCGGACGCGCGCGTCGAAGGCAACTTCTCGGCCGAGAGCAGCTACGACTTCATGCGCGAACTACGCCGCCACGCCGAGTCCTCGCACGAGCGGACCGTGCAGGGCACGCGCGCCGCGAGCTCGGTCGCCGTGGGCGAGGTGCAGACCCGCAATCACGCCGAGGGCGAGACCGAGAGTGCGTTCGAGGCTTCGACCCGGATCCTGGAGAACCGGAACGACTGCAGCGCCGTGACGTATCTCTTCTACCAGCTGGTCAAGAAGCAGACGGTCAGGTTCCGCATCAAGTCCATTCTGCGGCGGGTCCGGGACCCGGCGGGTGACGCCGGCGTCTCGACACGGCCCCTCAAGCCCAACAGCAACGTGGCTGTGATTCCGAGCGGCGTCCTCTCCACCGACCTGAAGCGCGTGGAAGTCGAGACCTCGGCACGGACCGCCGCCGCCTCCGACAAGGCCAACGTGATCAGCGGCCTCGGCGCCGGGGGCGCGGCACTGGCAAGCCTGTCGACGGTGAACTTCGCCTCGGCACAGTTCCGGACGCTCGAGCGAACCGCCGCGAAGCCGGTGACCCCCGACGCGCGGGCCGCCGCCCTCAAGGCGGTCGACACGAGCCTCGTCAAGGCGGGCATTCTCGACCGCGTCGGCGGCGAACTGTCGCCGAAATTCGCCGCCGAGCTGAGCTTCGAACGCACCACCTGCCTCCCGACCCAGGCGATCGTCGTGAAAGCCTGCCTCGACCGCTGCAACACCTGCGACGAGAGCCGGCAGCGTTCCATCAAGCTCGAGCTCGAGCGCAAGGCCCTCGAGAACAAGCTGCTCGAGCGGCAGATCGAGCTCCTCGACAAGTCGCAGCAGTACCGATGCTGCCCAGTAGGGGAGGCCGAAGACGAGGAAGACTGAGACGGGATAATGTCAGCAAGGCACGCCGCCGCCCTCCAGGGGCGGGGCGTGTCGGGGCGAGCGTGAATCGAGGTCGAGGTTGAGGTCGTAGAACTTGAAGTTCGCGGCTCACCGCCGCAGATCCATCCCGAACCTGCAGCTCCGACAGTCTGTGTTGGCCATTACGGTGCGCGCAAGTTGCTCGACGCCGTCGAGCCCGACATCACCAGCAGCATGTCGAAGCCGTGCACGACCGACATCAGGTCGGGGTCCACCGTCTGGCGCCAACGGCCAAGGATGGGGCGCAGGGGGCGCAGGTCGATCAGCGTCATCGCATCCGACTGTACGGCGGCCAGCAAAGGATCTAGCCCACGCATGTACCCGTCCTTGGGCGCCGCGCTCTCGTAGACCCAGCGCGCCGGGTTGAGCACAGCCACCGGCGACCCACGCCCTGGCAAGACCATCAGTGTGAACGCTCGGCCGCCCGTCGCGGCAGCCAGTTCGGGTGCCAAAGTGCCGATGTCGAATGCTGCGTTGGAGTTGAGCCCGCGGGTCACGTGCGATGCGCCGAGCTTGATCATCACCCTTGGCGGTCGTGGCTCGCGCTGTGCGGCCTGCCAGTGGGTCAGGTAGGCGCTCCGCAGTCGCTCGGCCCGGCGCTGGTTGGAATCGAAGGCTCGGCCCGCGACCCACAGCCGGTTGATTTCCAGCGTACCGTGCAGCGTGTCCAGGATTGCGGCTGCTTCCGCGCCTGGGTCGGCCCAGGCTTCCTGCACCGCGGCCACCAACTCCGGGTCGCCGGAGAAGCTGAATGCCTTGGAGATGTCGCCGCTGTCGCTGTAGGCGGCCCAGGCGGCTCGGGACGCTTCCTGCAGCCTTGCAAACGAGGGAGCGGCAGCGGCAGGCGGGGCGAGTTCGGCTAGCCGCGCCAGCAGCAGACGGTCGCCGCCGACTTCGTAGTCCACGCCCCACAGCACCGGCGCATCGCCCGGTACGGTGGCGCGCACGGTGGCCAGAAGCTCGGCTTCCTCGCGCATGCCGAAGAATGCCGGTTCGCCTCCCGGCTGCGCGAACTGTCGGCGCAGAGCGTCGATGCCATCTCGTGCCGAGCGGTCGAGCGCCAACGCCATAGGTGGCGAGACCTCGATCACGAGCCGTGCGTAGCCCGCCGACGCCAGGGCAGTGAACAAAGCGCCAGCCAGCTTCGGGTTCTCCGCAATGCCGTGCTCTTCGCCGATGCCGAACACGTGCGCGGCGCGCGCCTCCTGCAACAGCCGTTCCCATGCCGGGCCGGAAAATTGGCGGCCATCATGGTGCAGTGGCAGTCGGTGCTGCAGCGCTGCGGCAGTCAGGCGTTCGGCGATCGTGACGTTCTGATTGACGGGCGGCCCGCTGCCCTGGGCCACCGCAGACAGTGGCAATAGCGCCAGCGCCAGCACGGCGATGGGTGGACATCGTGATGATCGCATCGTCTTCTCCATTCGCCCGAGGATCAGTTGGGGCCATTGATGGCTGACCCGCGGACCATCGGGAAGTGTGTCAGAACCTCCAGTCGCACGTGGCGGCTCCGAGTTCTACGAACGTCCGTACCTTGGCGGAGAGCAGGCGCGAGGACGGATACACGAAGTGAATCGGCAGCGGGGCCGGCTCGAAGGCCTCCAGCACGATGCGCAGGCGTCCGGCCTGCACTGCTTCCACGACCTGGTACGACAGTGCAAACGTAAGCCCTCCATCGTGCTCGGCGTGCCAGAGCGCTGCATCCGCGCTGTTGGTCGAGTAGTGCGATGCGAGCGCCACGCGCAACTCACGTCCCCCCTCGCTGAACGACCATTCCGCTACGGACGCAAGCGGCCTGAACTGGATCGTCTGGTGCCGCGCGAGATCCAGTGGCGTCGCCGGTACGCCGCGCCGCTCGAGATATGACGGCGACGCGACCAGCACGCGACGGGTGGAGCCCGCCGGGCGCGCGATCAGCGAGGAATCCGCGAGGTGCCCGATCCGCACGGCGAGGTCGATGCCATCGTCGATGAGGTTCACCACGCGGTCGGACAGCGTCAGCTCGCCGACGACATCCGGGTTCTGGTTCAGGTAGCGGCACATCAGCGGGCTCACGTGCAGGCGACCGAACATTGCCGGCGCCGAGACGACCAGCCGCCCGGTCGGTCGTGCCCGTTCCGCGGATGCGGTTTCCTCCGCCTCCTCGAGATCCGAGAGTATGCGGCGAGCCCGTTCGAGGTAACGCGTGCCGGCGTCGGTCAGCGTGACCGAGCGTGTCGTGCGCTGGAGCAGCCGGATGCCCAACTTATTCTCGAGTCGGGCGACGAGCCGCGTGACGACCGAGGGCGAAACGCCCAGTCGCTGCGCCGCCGGCGCGAACCCGTGCGCATCCGCCACCGCCACGAAGGCCTGCATTGCAGCGAAGCGGTCCATTCAATTATTGCGGAAACAGCAAGAAAGAATTCCGGGATAGATGGATTATCGCAGAAGGAGTCTTAATACACACTTCTCTCCGAGGCGAGCACTGCCGCCGCCTGCAGATGTCCCGCAACCGATCCAGGAGAGCCCACATGTCACGCATCAATATCCCCGCCACCGTCGATGCCGCCCCCACCGCTGCCCAGCCGTCGTTGAACGGTGTCAAGGCGAAGCTCGGCAGCGTCCCGAACCTGTTCCGCCTGCTGGCCGTGAGCCCGGCGGCGCTCGAGGGCTACCTCGGCCTCAGCGGTGCACTCGGCAAGGGCACGCTCGATGCCCGCACCCGCGAACGCATCGCGCTGGCCGTCGCCGAGTTCAACGGCTGCGGCTACTGCACGTCGGCGCACGCGTACATCGGCAAGAACCTGGCGGGCCTGAGCGATGCCGAGATTGCCGCCAATCGCAACGGCAGCTCCACCGACGATCGGGCCGCCGCGGCCGTCAGGTTCGCGGTCAAGGTCGTCGAGACGCGCGGCCAGGTCTCCGACGCCGACGTCGCTGCGATCCGGGTCGCCGGCTACTCGGACGCCGAGGTGATCGAGATCGTGCTGCACGTCGCGCTCAACACGTTGACCAACTACGTCAACGAGGTTGCCGAGACCGCGATCGACTTCCCGGCCGTGACGGCGCGCGACGCAGCATGAGCGCGGATCGCCGGCACCCGAGCGACATCGCCTTCACGCCCACGGTGAAGGCGATCCAGCAGCGCAAGGGCTCGCGCTCGTCGTACGAGCGCATGGAGGCGGGGCAGGGGTGGTCGACGACGATCACCCCCGACCTCGCCGATTTCATCGCGGCGCAGACCAGCGTGTTCTTCGGTACCGCGAGCCCGGACGGGCAGCCGTACATCCAGCATCGTGGCGGGCCACCCGGGTTCCTGCGCGTGCTCGACGAGCAGACGGTGGCTTTCGCGGACTACCGCGGCAACCGGCAGTACATCTCGCAGGGCAATCTAGCCGACAACCCGAAGGCCTTCCTGTTCCTGATCGACTACGCGCACCGCCAGCGCATCAAGATCTGGGGCGAGGCCCGGGTCGTCGAGGACGACCCGCAGCTCGTGCAGTCGCTGATGCCCGAGGGCTACAAGGCACGCCCTGAACAGGCATTCATCCTCACCGTTTCCGCATGGGACTCGAACTGCCCGCAGCACATACCGCAGCGCTTCGAGGCTGCCGATGTCGCGGCGGCGCTCGAGGAGCGTGATCGGCGGATCGAAGAGCTGACGAAGAGGCTGAAGGATCTGGACGCAGCAGGACGCACCGAAAGACCCGGCTAGGTGTCGGCGAAGCGCCGACCCCCCCCGCACTGGTACGGGCGCGCACGGAGATCGCGCAACGGGCGCTGCTCGAAGGCGCCGCGAAGCTGGCGCGGGTCGCCCGCTACCTGGACCGCACGCTGTCGACGCTGAGCGGTCGGCGCCTCGGTCAGCGCTGAGTCGCCGGTTACCGCAACCGTAACGCCGCCAGCTTTCAACCAAAGCGTGAAGGGCCCGGCAGTCGCCTACCGGGCCCTGTGCATCGAACTCCAAAGGCGGATGGGCTTTACCTGCCCATGTCACCCATGCCGCCCTCGGCTTGCCGGCTCATCGGCCAACACATCGAAATTGCACGCCCCCGTCGTAGTCCACGCGGGGCACGCCGTTCGCATCGGTGCTTATGCGAAACCGCCACGTCTCGCGGAATTGCCTGCCCCCGTCGAGCGGCTGCCATGGAATCTGGACATTGAAGCCCTCGTTCGACTGGGCTCCACTGGTGTTCGCGACCCAGGGCGAGGGCCCGTGCCGCGTGTACCAGGTCCGGCCAGTGACCAGGCCAATGGAGACCCCTTCGATGAACCAGTTCAGGACCTGGTGCACACCACCGCTCGGGGTCTCGATCGTATGCGTGCGCTGGGTGACTGTAATGTCATGTCGAATCCCCTCGCCCAGGCACTCCACGTAGTCGTGGACTTCAGGGTATGGAAACTGAATCTCCTCGATGCCGTTGCCGGCAAACCCATCGCAAGGCACGGCCAGCAGGAGCGGCATGGCCACCGATGCAATCAGTAATCTGACGTTCATGAGACTCTCCCGTGAGATTCGGTCAGCTTTTGTGCTCGGGATTGAGCAGGCGCCCGGTTGACCGACCAGTTGCCCGGCTTCACGTTAGGGGTGGGCCGCGGAAAAGACTTGCAAGAACGACTAAAGTCGCACTATGAATCACTGAAATCGGGCGCGGCAGCCCGCCATTGGCCATCGACGACGCCGAAACGGGAATGCAACCTTCGCGCAATCAGCGATTCGTCTTCGGAGAATTCGAGGTCGATCCGCAACGGGGCTCTCTGGCGCGCCGTGGCGAGGAAATCGCACTGCGGCCAAAATCCTACGGCGTGCTCCTCTACCTGCTTCAGCATGCCGGCCGGCTGGTGCCCCGGGAGGAAATGCTGGCCGCGGTCTGGCCCGGGCTGGTGGTCACCGACGATTCCATCGCCCAGTGCCTGATCGAACTGCGCCGGGCGCTGGGCGACGACACGCGCACGATGATCCGGACGGTGCCGCGCCGCGGCCTGATTTTCGACACCCCGGTTCGCCTGGAGGGAGCGGCGGCGCCACCACCGCGCCAGGTGCCTTGGTGGGCGCGGTACTACTGGATGCCGGCCACCGCTGTCGCCGCCGTCGCGACCGCGTTGATCTGGTGGGTGGCGGTCCAGCGGCCCTTCGATACCTTGGGCAAGGCGGTGGTCACGGTACCCGCGACCCGCTCCGTTGCAGTGCTGCGCTTCACCGACCTGAGTCCGGCGGGCGATCAGGCCTGGCTCGCGGACGGCCTGAGCGAGGAAATCATGCACCGGGTTGCGCAGAGCCCGTCGCTGCGGGTGATCGCGCGTGCCTCCTCGTTCGCGGTCGAGGGACAGCCGGTCGCGACGATCGCGCAGCAACTCGGTGTTTCGCACGTCCTGGAGGGAAGCCTGCGCAGGCACGGCGACGCCGTTCGCGTCACCGCCCAGCTCGTCGATGCGGCGACAGGCCTGCACGTCTGGTCGAGGACCTATGACCGCGAACTCGTCGACATGCTCGCCACGCAGGAAGAGATCGCCCGCTCGGTGGCGATTTCGCTCGAGGCGAGCCTTGCCGATCCGCAGACCGAGCCGGATATCGACCCGCGCGCCCATATGCGGTACCTCGAAGGGCGTCACTTCTACCTCCGCCGTGCCGAGGACGACCTGGCAAAGGCACGGGAGTGCTACGAGGAGGCGGTGGCGATCAGCCCCCGATTCGCGCGTGCCTGGGCGGGCCTGGCGGCGATTGCCACCGCGCGCCATTTCGAACCTGGATTTCTCAAGGCCGAACTGGCTGAACGGAAGGCGCTCGACGAACTCCAGCGACACGCCGTGCAGCAGGCCTTGAGGTTCGGGCCGGGGCTGCCGGAAGTGCACATCCGGGCGGCGCAGTACTACCTCCTGAACGGCGAGAAGGCGCGCTCACTGGAGCACGTCAAGATCGCCCGATCGCTCGATTCCGATCACTGGTTGGTGCGGATGACGCTGGTGAACGAGATGCGCAGTGCGGGCCGAATCGAAGAGTCGATTCCCCTGGTCCGCCGCGAGATCCAGCGCGATCCGCTCAACCTCGTCCTGCGGAATAACCTGGTGCACTTCCTGATTCAGGCGCAACAACCCGAAGCCGCACAGGCTGAGCTTACGGAGGCTCTCGAGCTCATTCCTTCGCCAATGCTTCAAACCAGCGTGCTCAAGGAGTTTGTCCCGCTCCTGCAGATCCTGCTCGGCGACTTCCGGGCCGCAGCGACCTCGATCGAGTCCATGCCGGAGGGCGTGGAGCGATTCCAGATGCTTGCGCTCAATCAATATGCACTGGGCTTGCGTGCAGAGTCCGACGCCGCGCTTTCGCAGCTCATTTCCGCGGACAGCACGTCCTGGGGCGCCCTCTACGCCGCCGAGGTCCACGCGTACCGCGGAGAGAATGCCGCTGCACTTGATTGGCTGGGGCGTATTGATCTCGGGTCGGGGTGCGAAATGACGAGACTTGCGTCGTTCGTCTATTACTCGCCGTTTCTTTCGCGACTCGTTGGAGTGCCCGACTGGGAGGCTTACCGCGCCGGCACGTTGCAGGTCATCTCGGGATGCAGTCATGGCCTGGCGATCGACGACGACCCGTCGTTCGTCGGCGGATGAGCCAGTTTGATCGCCCCTCTTCGATAGGCCGGTGAACCGACGCCCACCGGCTCCCAAACCACCGAACGCGCTGTTCCGCACGCGGCGGTTCCCGTCGACTGCGCCAGCGGGCGCGCGGCGAGTTCCGTTTCGTTCGCCGTGTCGCCTGAAATCGTAGCTGACGCCGCTGCGACAGGCTTGTCCGCGCACTTTTCACGCCCAGCCCTGCCACCCGCCCAGCCGGCATCGTGGCCACACCATCGTCGGCACAGTCTGCGGAAAGTCGTCGTCGCGGGGTCATCCCGGTTAATCGAACGAGCCGAGCTTCGCCGCGCGGATCCCGAGCGTGACCACGTAAGAGAGATAGCGGCATCCTGGGTCTATTCCGATTCCAGCGATTTCTCGCGCCGCTTTCGAAAGCGCTTCGGATTACCCCCGTCTTCGCTTCTGGGTGTCGCCCGTTCCGCGCAGCCGCTCGAACCGCCGATCGAGCCATCGAGTACCTGGCGCTCCAGCGACTGGTACCGCGAGTACATGGCCTGGTTCAACAGGATTTCCGGATGGGATTCGCAGGCGGCCACAGGTGGCGAAAGCTAGCAGGCCTGGCGCGGCTCTGGACAGCGCGGCGATTCCCAGCCAGTCTGCCGGCCGAACGGTCACCAGCGAGGCGAGGGGCGCAATGCATTCCTGCAGACAGATGTTGCTTGGCGGCGCGGCGGCGCTCGCCCTGGTCCTCGGCGCGTTTGCGCCTGCGGCGGAAGCGCGGGACGATCCGGGCCGCGCCAAGGTCGTCGCTGCGATCGAGGCCGACAGTGACGCGGCGATCGAGCGGCTGCGCGCCTGGATCGCGCTCCCCACCATCGCCAACATGGGCGTGAACACGCCGCAGGGAGCCGAGTACATGCGCCAGCTCGCGCTGGACGCGGGATTCCAGCAGGCGCGCATCGTCGAGACCGGCGGCGTGCCCGGCGTGTTCGCCACGCTCGACGCGGGCGCCAAGCACACGCTCGCCTTCTACTTCATGTACGACGTCAAGCACTACGACCCGGCCGAGTGGTCGTCGCCGCCGCTCGAGGGAAGGATCGTCGAGCGCCCCGGCGAGGGCACGGCGCTGGTCGGTCGCGGCGCCGTGAACCAGAAGGGTCCGCAGATGGCCTTCCTCACCGCGCTGCACGCGCTTCAGGAAAGCCGGCGTCAAGCTGCCGGTGAACCTGGTGCTGGTCGCCGAAGGCGAGGAAGAGATCGGCTCCACCAACTTCCCGAGGATGCTCGCCGACCCGGAGGTCGAGGCGGCGCTGCGGCGCTCGGTCGGCGTCGTGATGCCCTCGGCGGGCCAGGCGCGGGACGGCTCCGCCTCGCTCGACCTCGGCGCCAAGGGCGTGATCGAGGTGCAGCTGGTCTCGAGCGGCGAGCGCTGGGGCCGGGGACCAGCGAAGGACGTTCACTCGAGCCAGATGGCCCGCGTGGACAATCCTGCCTGGCGCCTCGTGAAGGCGCTCGACACGCTGGTCGCCGACGACGGCTTCACGCCGGCGATCGACGGCTGGTTCGAGAACGTGCGTCCGCTCACGCCGCGGCAGCAGGAATTGATCGCGGCCGGCCTGCCCAAGGACGAGGAGGGCGTGAAGAAGCTGCTCGGAGTGCGCCGCTGGATCAACGACGAGGATTTTCTCGCCAGCGCCTATCGTCTCGCGTCGCAACCGACCGTCAACATCCAGGGACTCGTCGGCGGCTACACCGGGCCGGGCGGCAAGACCGTGCTGCCGGGCCGCGCCGAGGCCAAGCTCGACTTCCGCCTGGTGCCGGACATGACGAAGGACGAAGCGGTCGCGAAGCTCAAGTCGCATCTCGCCAAGCGCGGCTTCGACGACATCGAGGTGATCGTGAGCGGCGGCTACAGCCCGACCCAGTCGTCCGAGGACAGCGTGATCATCCGGGCCGGCGCTGCGACCTTCGAGAAGGCCGGGATCGAGTACGACCTGTTCCCGCGCCGGGCCGGAAGCTGGCCGGGCGTGGTCTTCACCGGGCCGCCGCTCAACATGGCCGCTGGCCACTTCGGCGTCGGCCGCGGCGGCGGCGCGCACGCGCCGGACGAGTGGCTGCTGATCGAGAGCAGCGATCCGCGCGTCGCGGGCTTCGAGCGGCAGGCCGTGATGGTCGCCGACTATCTCTACGAGGTGGCCCGGGCGGCGGGGAAGTCGAGCGGGCGCTGACGCCTGGCCAGCGGCCGCCCGGCGCCGCTGCGGCAGCAGCGGCCCGGGCTTGCTTGACTAGCCCTCGGGAGTTCCGAGCACCTGGTCCAGCCTGCGACGCACCGACTTCATGGCTTCGAGTTCGTCTTCCAGGCCGAACGTCACGCCCCGCATGCGCACATGGTTGCTCACCAGGTGGTTCATGAAGCGCTGGCTGGTCCGCATTCCATCCGTATCGCACTTCAGGAATCGCTTGCCGTCGCTGCCGAACCCCCTCTGGAGCAGATCCGGATATTCATCCGGAAGGTGCTTCTGGAAGGACCTCACTAGCTGCATCTCCGCGTTCATCTGCCTTATCTCGGCCTGCAGGGAAAACAACAGTGCCCGCAGTTCCCTGTCGGCGAGCTTCGAGTGGACGTCGCTGCTGACCATCTCGTCCAGGGCCGTCAGCGTCAGGGGATTCCACGGAAGGATGCTCACCCGCAGGACGGCGTCACAATGATCGCCGTCCAGGTCGCCGGAGCCCGCCGGCTGCGCCAGCAGGGAAGCGACTTCCAGGATGTCGCTGATTCTCTTCTTGTGTTCCTGGAACTGCTTTTCCATCAGCGGCTCTGCAAGCTCTATCTCATTCTGCAGCTGCTCGAGCAGGACCCTCTCGTTGTCGGCTTCACGCCGCTGCTCTCCCCAGCGTTCCAGCTGGAAGGCGCCGTAGACACCCAGGAACACGACGAATAGCTCGATGAGGATGGCGCGCCAGTTGCCGCTCCTGAGGTGACGGGAAAACCGTTCACGAATCAATGTGTCTCTCCCGCTCGACGGAACGTGCCGCCTAGTAACCTTCTGCTTCCAGCCGGTCGCTCAGCCGGCGGGTATCGGCGGCGAGCGAACGCAGCCAGCTCGATGACGCCAGCTTCGAGTCGTACGCCGTGACGAAAGCGCGGCGTATCCTCGGATCGGCACGCATGGCTTCGAGGTCGTAGGAGCGTACCCCCACCACGCTGCCGCTTGGAAAGACCAGCGTGCTGGCGTGCTCCGTGGACGCGGCGTTCCCGGCCTCGAGGAGGGCCGCAAGTCGCTGCGACGGAACGAGCTCGGCCACGAACGGAACGGGCGTCTGGATGTTCAGATTGGACAGCGTCGCGTTCACGCGCAGGATGTTGTCGTAGACCCGGTCGCGCTTGGCGATGTAGGCCGCGAACTCGCGGCGCAACTCGGGGTCCGACAGCTCCGAGAGCCGGCCGGAGACCACGAGCTCCTGCAGCACGCCCGAGGTGCTCGGCGGCGGCCGGCCGTAGGGAATGCTGACCAGCGCGAACTCGAAAGCCTCCGGGTCCTGCGGCGGCCCGTCCGCGTCCAGTGTTTCCGTGACCACGGAGAAGTTGTAGGCCTGGCGTACCTGGAACGTGATCAGTTTCGTGATGTCGCGCTCGTACGCGAGAAATTCCTGCTTGAGGGCCGAGAGAACCGTCCTCTCGCGCTCCCGCGACAGGCGGGCATCGTTCCAGCCGGTCACCTGGATGCCGATGAACACACCGACGATCACGATCAGCAGATCGATCCAGACCGCGGTCCAGTTCTGGTTTTCAAGGTGCCTGGTCAGGCGCCGCAGCAGCATGGCTTCTCCTCTTGCCCGGAATCTACATCCAAAGCGGCACGGGCAGCGCCGTCACGCGATCACTCGCACAGGCGTGTGCGGCGTAGACTCGGCGTAGTCAAAGCAGGCGCAACCGCCCCTGCGGCCGCCCGGAGCCACCGAATCATGCTGCTTTTCAATCCGTCCGCCTACGACGCCGCACATTACGACGAGCCGACTCGCGATGCACTGCTGGCGGTGCGCCGCTTTTTCGAGGCCAAGGGCCACGCAGCCCTGAAGGCGGAAAGCCACGACGCCACCTGGTACGACGATTTCCTGGCGATGATCGCCCGCGAAGGCATATTCGCCCGGTTCGGCACGCCGGCCGCAGTCGGAGCGCCGAACGGCGGAACCGGCGCGACGTCTGCCCGCTGGGACACCGCACGCAACAACGACCTGAGCCAGTTGCTTGCCTGGTACTCGCTCGAGCACTGGTACGCGTGGCAGGTCACCGTGCTGGGCCTGGGGCCGGTCTGGACGAGCGGGAATGCCGAGGCCAGGCGCCTGGTCGGCCAGTTGCTCGCGCAGGGCGGGGTGTTCGCGTTCGGACTCTCGGAGCGCGAACACGGGGCCGACATCTACTCCACCGACATGGTGCTGACCCAGGACGGCAGCGGCTGGCGTGCCAGCGGCGAGAAGTACTACATCGGCAACGGGAACTGCGCCGCCCGCGTGTCGGTGTTTGGTCGCGTGCAGCGCCCGGAAGGACCGTCCGCCAGTCCAGCCGACGATTACCTGTTCTTCCTGGCCGACCCGAAGCATCCGGGATACACGCTCGTGCAGAATGTCGTGCACGGTCAGATGTACGTTTCGGAGTTCCGGCTCTCGGACTACCCCGTGACCCCGGCCGACGTGCTGCACACGGGCAAGGCCGCATGGGATGCGGCGCTCGCCACCGTGAATGTGGGCAAGGTGCAGCTCGCCTGGGCCAGCATCGGCATCGCCGAGCACGCGTTCGTCGAGGCGATCGGGCACGCCCACCGCAGGGTGCTCTACGGCACGCGCGTCACCGATTTTCCGCACGTGCGGCGACTGCTGGCGGACGCCTACATCCGACTGGTCGCGATGAAGCTCTACAGCGCGCGTTGCTCGGATTACGAGCGCAGCGCCTCGGCCGACGACCGCCGCTTCCTGCTCTACAACCCGATCGCCAAGATGAAGGTCACCAGCGAGGGTGAGCGGGTGGTCGATCTGCTCTGGGAAGTGATCGCGGCGAAAGGATTCGAGAAGGACACGTACTTCGAGCAGGCGACACGCCACATCCGCACGCTGCCTAAACTGGAGGGCACGGTCCACGTCAATCTCGCGCTGGTGCTGAAGTTCCTGCCGGCCTTTGCTGCGGCAGGGGCCGGACAGGGCGTGAAGTACGCACCGGTGCCGGTGCGGCTCGACCCAGCCGACGACGCTTTCCTGTTCGCACAGGGGCCGGCGAGCGGCCTGTCGCGCATCGGCTTCCCGGACTGGCGAGGGGCCTTTGCGCGATTCGCGCACCTGCCGAATGTCGCGACCTTCATCGGCCAGGTGCAGGCATTCGGACAGCTGATGGCCACGGCTGCGCCGCGCGGGGAGCAGGCCAGGGACCTCGACTTCCTGCTCAACATCGGGCAGATCTTCACCCAGATCGTCTACGCGCAACTGGCGGCGGAAGCCGCCGCGCTCGCGATCGACGGTGCGCCGGGCGGGACACGCGCCGGAACCACCGCCGCCTGCGCCGGTCTCGACGAGAACCATGTCGACCGGATGTTCGGCGTGTTCGTGCAGGACCTGAGCGAGTACGCGGTGGCAGTGCACGGGCAGGCGTCAGCCACCGGCGAGCAGCAGGCCGGCGCCATGGCGCTCATCCGTCGCGCGGCGGTTGATCCAGTTGCGGCGGCCACGTTGCATGCCGAAGTTGCTTCGTACGCCGGTTGAGCCGCTGTTGAATCGACTGCCGAACTATCGGTCTGCGGGTTGGCTGGGTGGCAATACCGGACCGATCCACCACTGCGGCCAGCCGAGCAGCAGGACTCAGCCAAAAAGCGGTTAGGCCAGGGATTGATCGTCCAGGACGGACGTTGATCTGGCCTTCCACGCCACCGCGTCCGCGGTCGTCGAGTAGCCCAGCATGATCGCCACCAGTGCGATCGCCGTGATTCCCTGTTCCATGCCATTGCTCCCCGCTGGTTCCTCGGGCTCCTCGCCGGAGCGTGCCGCGATGCAATCAGACTGCGCCGCAGCAAATCAACCCCGACACTCCGGCGCGGGCCGTGATTTGACGGCCACTGCGGTTCCCGTCAATCTCGGTCCGCTTCGGGAAGGAGGACACGAAATGGTGCGAACGCCCCGGCCATCCGCGACCGAGTCTGCCGCCAAGACCCTTGGTCAGGAAATCGCCACGCTCGCTGACGAGCTTGCGCGCAGCGGCGGGACGGCCGCGGAGCGCAAGGAACTTGCCACTCGGCTGAAGACGCTTGCCACCCAGGCTGACGTCGTGCAGCCGTCGACCGGCACCCGGCTCGTGGCACCGCCGCGCAAGCGGGTCCCGGATTTCACGCTCGGCGGCGGCACGCCGCAGACGATCGACCTCGGTGCGGAGCGCAGCCTCAAGGTCGGGGCGAGGGCGCTCTCGATCGGCATCCCCGGTCTCTTCGAGATCGATGCCGACGAGAGCGGTGTCTCGATCTCGACGCCGGTGGGCGGCGTTTCGATCGACGAGGACGGGATCGCGGTCGAGAGCGGCGGCGGCGGCATCCATGTCGGGAAGGACGGGGTCGGGGTCAGGCAGCCCAACGGTGCCGGCGTCGAGATAGGCAAGGACGGCAAGGTCGAGATCACCCCACCCCGCAATCCGGCCGAATCCTTGCCCTGGTTCCCCGGTGCGGGAGGCGATCCGCCTTCCGTTCCCTCGCTTCCGGGCATTGGCGCGATGCCGTTCGACATTCCGATCCCGATTCCCCGTTTTGTTTTCCAGCCGTTCGATATCCCGGTGCAGATTCCGCGGATCGCGGCAGAGACTTTTTCCATACCGCTGCCATTCCCGCGGCCGTTTCCCGAGTCCTTCCCGGTCGCGATCCCGTTCCCCTCGTTTGGCACGCACCCGCCGCAGTGGCCCGCCCAAGAGCCTCCGCCCGAGCCGATCCCCGAACCGGTGCTGGTCGACCCGCTCGCCAAGGCCATCGCCGCTGCGGTCGAGACCTGGCGGCCGCTCGCGCGGATGCGCGGAGTTCGCGTCGAGGGCGCAATGGCGCTCGGCCAGCCGGGCTGCCTCGGGGGGCCGGATATCGAGCCGCTGATCGCTGCCGAGGCCGGCATTCCCGGCCTCCAGGGCGATGATCGCGACTTCGCCAAGGCCGTGGCCAAGACCGTTGCAGAGGCCTTCGCCGGCTGGTGCGACGGGGTCATGGTGCCGGGCCTTCCGTGGTATCCGGCGTTCACGATCTGGCCCGCGCCCGTTGCACCGCCCACGCCCAACGTCCCGTCTTCGCTCGCGACGCTGCCGTCTTCGGGTACCGCGTTACTGACCCGTCGCTCGTTGCTCGACAGCCTGATCCGCTCCCGCCTTCCGGCCGAGCTCGATCGCAGCACTCGTGACCGCCGCGAGGCGCTCGCGCGCGAACTCGCGGTCTACTTCGAGGCGTGGATTGCTGCGCGCCAGGTGATGCAGGTGATGGGACAGGGGCCGGTAGCGGGCTACGATCCCCTGTTTCCCAAGCCGGTTTCCGGTGGCACCGCCGATAGCCCCGGGGTCTGCCTCTTCTAGGCGCGATGCCAAGCCCGCGACCGTTGCCGGCGGCACGAGGGAGTTGTAGTTGCAGACCTGCATTCGAGTCGCAGAAGACTTCCTGAACATCCGCGGGTCGTTCAAGGTCGCCGGCCTGATCGATATCGGCACCCAGTGCTCGCTGGTGCGGCGTGCCAATGGCCGGTTCGTGTTTCTCGATTCCTGCACGCTGAGCGCCAGCGTGCAACGCGAAGTCGATGCACTGACCGGCGGCGGCAAGGACGTGGAGGCGATACTCAACCTCCATCCGTTTCACACCGTTCATGTGCGCGCGATGCACCAACGGTATCCCAAGGCCAGGCTCTACGGCACGGCCCGGCACCTGTCGCGATTTCCCGAGCTTCCGTGGCAGAAGACGCGCACCGAGCAAACCCGGCTGCACACGATGTTCGAGGACGATTTCGAGTTCTCGGTACCGCGTGGCGTCGACTTCGTTTCGGCAAACGAGAACGTGCATTTTTCCTCGGTGCTGGCGTTCCATCGCGCCTCGCGGACGATCCATGTCGACGACACGTTGATGTACGTCCGGCTGCCGCTGCCCGCGCGGATGCTCGGATTCCACGACATCGTGCTTTTCCACCCCACGCTGCGCCAGGCGCTGGAGAAGCGGAAGGGTGCGGGTCAGGACTTCCGGGACTGGGCACTCGAACTCGCCGAAGGCTGGCGGGATGCCGGGAATCTGTGCGCGGCCCATACCGCCGCCCTGACGGCCGCGCAGAACCGGGGCGCGTCCATCCACGATCGCATTCTCGCGGCGCTGGATAAAGCCACGAGCGGCCATTGAGCTGGGGGTCGCCATGTGCCGAAACATCAAGACGCTGTTCAACTTCGAGCCGCCGGCGACGGAGCAGGAGATTCGTGAGGCATCGCTTCAGTTCGTGCGCAAGCTGAGCGGGTTCACGTCGCCATCGAAAGCCAACGAAGCGGCGTTTCAGCGCGCAGTGGAGGAGGTCGCGGCGTCGGCGACCGTGCTGATCCGCTCGCTGACGACGACTTCGGTGCCGCGGGATCGGGCGGCCGAAGCGGCAAAGGCGCAGGCCCGGTCGGCAACGCGGTTCGGCCGGGCGTAGACCTGCATGGGCACGGGACTCGTCGTGGCGACCGTCACGAGGACGCTGAGGGACTCGTTGTCGGGTTGGTTGAACGCGAGTCCGGGCGATGTCGCGAGGCGTCCGGTCTCGATTTCTGCGCTGCCGCCGGAACCGTCGACGACCCGCGCAAGCAATGGCGAAGTGACCGCCCATCTGTACCTCTATCGAATCGGTCTGCTGGCTGAGCTGCGCAGAAACCTTCCGGTTCGGGCGCCCGAGCGGGGGATGCCAGCGCCCGACAAGCCGGGCGTCGAACTCGACTACCTGATCGAGGCGACCCCGGCGCGGGAGTTCGACACCGAGCTCGTGCTCGGCGCGGCGCTGGACTGGGTTCACCAGAATTCCGTGATGAACGTTCAGGTGCCTGCGTCCGAACCAGGGGCAACGCGTCAATCGTGGCAGTTGCGAATCACGCCCAAGCACCTGGCCGCCGAAGCGCTTGCGGCATTGTGCAGCGCGATCGAGGGCCGGTACCGCGCGCACCTCGCAATCGAGGTGCAGGTCGTTCGCGGAACGTGATAGTGCGGGCATGCACTCAGTAGGATTTCCACCGGTGGCCGGTGCCGGGGCACGGGTGCTGGTGCTCGGTTCGCTGCCGGGGCCGGCGTCGCTGCGCGAGCGACAGTACTACGCGCAGCCGCGCAATGCGTTTTGGCGAATCATGGGCACGCTGTTCGGCGCGTCGCCGGACATTTCCTACGAGCAGCGGCTCGAGCTCCTGCGGCGACACCACGTGGCGCTGTGGGACGTGTGTGCATCGGCGCATCGTCCCGGGGCGCTCGATGCGTCGATCCGGCGGGCGTCTGTCGTGCTGAATGACTTCGCGGCGTTCTTCGCTGCGCATCGCGAGCTGCGGCTGGTCTGCTTCAACGGGCGGGTGGCTGCGGAACTCTATCGGCGGCGCGTGTTGCCGGGATTGGCGCAGAACCTGTCGGGGCTGCGCTACGAGACGTTGCCGTCGACGAGTCCGGCGCATGCGGGGATGTCGTTCGAGCGCAAGCTCGAGCGCTGGTCAATCGTGGGGCGACCCCATTGACGGGCAGCGCGTCATTGCCCGTGCCGGCAGCGCCGGAATGGCTCGAGGCCATGCCGGTCGGTCGCTGGTATCGCCTGTCGGGTGATCGTCCAGACCTCGGGTTGCCCGCCACGAGAGTGGGCACTCGCTACCTGCGTGATGGCGATCCCGCCCGCGATCCAGCGCTGAATCCTGCACGCCGGCCGTACGCGGTCCTCCGGCGGCTGACCGGCCGGTACTTGAACGCGCCGTGGAGCGGGAGGGTCGGCTTCCCGGCGATCACCGAGGCGTGGAACGGTGCCGTGCTCGCCACGCGCTTCGGCGACTCGGGCTCATTGATCGTCTTCGGCGGAGGGCACAACAACTACTTCGGCTCCGACGTGCACGCGTTCGATCTCGCGACGAGGGAGTGGAGCCGGATCTCGGACGGCTACGTGCACGGCGCTCCCGAGCACTATGGCGAGGGTGCGTTCTATCCGAACGCGGAGTATCCGGACGGCTCCCCGCTGCCCGCGCACACCTATGACTACGTGCAGTACGACCCGGTCGGCAACGACTACCTGATCCTGAAGGGCAACAGCGAGCTGGGTCCCAACGTCAAGGCGGTTGCCATCCCACACCTGTTCAACCTCGCACGTCGCCAGTGGCGGCGCGGCCCGCGGCATGCCGAGGCCGTGTTGAATTCGGGCGGCTGCACGACCTGGGACGTGACCAGGCGCGTGCTGTGGGGCCATTCCGGCGACGACGGGGGCGGCAATGCGTTCATCGGCTACTGCCCGGACGGTGCGAACGGGGATGGCACGTACGGTCGCTGGGGCGTCCTGCATTCAAGCAAGTTTCCCGGCGCTGCCAACCACAATGCGATGCAGATCGATCCGGTGCGCGACATCATCGTGGTGTCGGTACATGCTCGCGACGGCCTGTTTGCACTCAATCCTTCGGATCCGGCCGCACCCGCTGCCCCGCTGCGTTCGGGCGGACCGCGACCACGCATCGCGGAATACTCGGCACTTGAATACGCACCGAACCTGGATCGGTTGATTTACTACTCGGCACGGGATGGCGCTGCCGTCCACATGATCGCTGCGCCCGAAGGACCGGGCTGGCCGGCCCTGACGACAGGCGAATGGAGCTGGGCCAGATGCACGGACGAAGGACTCGACCCGGTCGCAGACGCCCGGTCGGGCTCGCGTCACGCTGGACATTGGCGGCACACGTTCGGCAGGTTCCGCGTCGCAAGTTGGGGCTCGATCGACGTGGCGCTGCTCATCAGGCACGTCGATACCCCGGTGTATGCCGTTGCGGCTCAACTGACGCCGCACTCGGGCCGGCCCCGGCGAAAGGGCACGGTCCGACCCTCTGCTAGACTGGGTCCCGGGTGTTCATGCCACGGCTCGTATTCGAGGAGGACGTCGAATGGACGGTATCGTCGCTGTGCTCGAGCGACTGCAACTGGCAATCGACGAACTGGGCCGGAGCCTGGTGCTGCGCCTGCCGGAGCTTCTCGGCGGCGCGGTCCTGATCCTGGTCGGCTGGCTCGTCGCGGGCTGGCTGCGGCGGCTCACGAGGTCCCTGGGCGCGCGGCTGAACCGCGAGCTGGACCGCGTCCTGCGTCCCGACCGGACCCAGCGCGTTCGCGTCTCGCCCGCATTGGTCAGGCTGCTCTCCAATCTCGTGTTCTGGATCGTGCTGCTGGGGTTCGCCACCGCAGCCACCGCGATCGCCGACTTCGATCTGCTGAGCGGCTGGCTCGAGCGTGTGATCGGCTGGATCCCCCACCTGCTGCTCGGCGTGCTGATCATCGCCACCGGCTACCTGATCGCTGCGATCGTCCGGGACCTGGTGCTCGATGCGCTGGATTCCGCCGGCGTGGAACAGCGTGCGCTGATCGGCCGTCTGGCGCAGGTCGCGACCTTCCTCGCGGCGATCGTGATCGGAATCGAACAGATCGGAATCGACGTCAGCTTCGTCACGACGATGATCGCGGTCGTGCTCGGGGTGGTGATGGCCGGCTTCTCCCTCGCCTTCGGTCTCGGCGCGCGCCAGCTGGTGTCCAACCTGATCGCCGCGGACTCGGTGCAGCGACAGTTCCGGGTCGGGCATCGCGCCAGGATCGACGGTCTGGAGGGCGAGATCCTCGAACTCACCTCGACCAGCGTGGTGATTTCCACGGCCGAGGGTCGAGCGATCGTGCCGGCGAGCCGTTTCGCCGAAGCAACCACCGTCATCGTGATGCCCGGCCCCGACCGTGACTGAACTGCCCGACCTGACGCTCGCGTACCTGCAGCAGCGCCCCGAATCGGCGGCGCGGGCGCTGGAAGGAATGACCGCGGCCGATGCGGCGGAAGTACTCCGACGCGTGCCGGCGAGACTCTCCGCGCCCGTCGTCGCGGCGATGAGCGCGGTCAGCGCCGCGCGATGCGCCGCCGAACTGCCCGCCGACGCCGCAGCGGCGCTTTGCGCGGTGCTGTCCTGGCCGGACGCGGCGGCGTTGCTGCGTCGGCTCGAGGAGCGCGCGCGCGAGGCAGTGCTTGCCGAACTGCCCGCGAAGATGGTCCGGCGACTCCGCCGCTCGCTCGAATACGGTGACGACGTCGTCGGCGCATGGATCGAGCTCGACCTTCCGGCGGTCCTGGATGACCGCGATGTGGGCGAAGCCGTGCAGTTGCTGGCCCAGCTGCCGGTTCATTCCGGCAGCCACCTTTTCTTGACCGACTCAGCGCAACGTTGCAGCGGCGCCGTCCCGCTGGCCGCGCTCCTGACCTCTGCGCCGACGACGCCGCTCGCGGCGCTCGCACGGAGCGACCTGCAGCCGCTGCTCGACAATGCCTCGCTCGCCTCGGTGGCCGACAACCCCGGCTGGGAGCTGGCGACCATCCTGCCCGTGGTCAGCCACCGCGGGCAGTTGCTCGGCGGCCTGAACCGACGGACCCTGCAGAAGGCCATCGGCATTGCAGGACCCGCGTCGCAGGTGTCTCGCGCGTCGCTGCCCGCGGAGATGCTGAAGGCCTACCTGCGATCGGGCGAAGGCCTGCTGCGACTGCTGCTGCAGGGTGCGTTCACGAAGGGTGGCGGCGATTCCGGGAGGCAGCCATGAGCGGCGATCTTGCAGCGGCGATCCGCACCCTCGACCGGCGATTCCTGCTCGATCACCCCTGGGAGGCCGCGCAGAACGTCGAGGTGCTCGATCCCGGGGTCGTCGCCGAGGAACTCGCAAGCCAGCCCGCGCCGGCGCTCTTGCCGGTGTTTCGACGACTCGCTCCGGCCACTGCGGGTCGTGTCCTGGAGGCCCTGCCGCGGACGCTGGTGTTGAGCGTGCTCGCGGAACTGCTCCCTACGGAAGCGGTGCTGATCCTCGGTACGTTGGAGGAGGACTCGCGGAATTCGCTGATCGAAGCGCTCGATCCCGCCATCGGTGGGGAGATTCGCGACCTGATGAGCTATCCGCCGGACTCGGCCGGCCGCCTCATGGATACGCGGATCGAGTTGTTCCGCACTTCCATGACCGCGCGCCAGGCGCTCGACGCATTGCGCCGCTCGCGGAGCCGCACGTCGCGAAGCCTTTTCCTGGTCGACGACCAGAATCGACTGGCGGCCAAGGTCGGCATCCAGGATGTCGCCGTGGCCGACGCGGACGAGCGACTGGAGCGCCTGGCCCGGCCGGTCTCCGCTTCGGTGCATCCGCTGACCCCGCTCGAGGACGTCGTCGAGATCGTCGAGTCCCGCCGGCTCGCGGACCTGCCGGTCACGGATCTCGACGGTCGCCTGGTCGGCGTCATCTACCACTCGAGCCTGATCCAGACCATGCAGGAGGACCTGTCAGCCGACATCCAGATGATGAGCGGCGCAAGCCCTGACGAGCGTGCCCTTTCTCCGGCCTTGTTCGCCGTCCGCAAGCGCCTGCCGTGGTTGCAGATCAACCTGCTGACGGCGTTCCTCGCGGCCGCCGTAGTCGGCCTCTTCGAGTCGATGATCGCGACGTACACCGCGCTCGCTGTGCTGCTGCCGGTGGTGGCGGGGCAGTCGGGCAATTCCGGCGCACAGGCGCTCGCGGTGACGATGCGCGGACTCGTGCTGCGGGAGATCACGCCGCGCCAGTGGCTCGGCGTGACGATCAAGGAAGCCGGCGTCGGCCTGGTGAACGGAGTTGCAATCGCCATCACCTGCGGCATCGGCGTCTATCTCTGGAGCCGCTCGACGGGCCTGGTGCTGGTGATCATGATCTCGATGGTGCTGGCCATGGTGATTGCCGGCCTCGCCGGCGCCATCGTTCCGATGGTGCTGAAGCGACTGGGCCAGGACCCGGCCCAGTCGTCCTCGATCATCCTGACCACGGTCACCGACGTGGCCGGGTTCTTCTCGTTCCTGGGCATCGCGACGCTGCTGTCGGGACTGCTGGACGCCTGAAGCGACGAGCTCGTCGGAGTTCCAGGATGAAACGACAAATTTTCCATGCCATCCTCGTAGGCACCATCGCCGTCATGGCCCCTGCTCGTGTCCGGGCTCGCCGCAGACAATCCGCGCGCGCGCGACCTCGGCATTCCGTTCGAAGGCCAGCCGGGCCCGCTGAATGCAATCACCGACGTCGCGGGCGTCGAGGTCGGCCAGGTGACGCTCATCGAGGGCAGCGGAGCGCTCGAGGTCGGCAAGGGCCCGGTGCGCACCGGCGTCACAGCGATACACCCGCGCGGCAAGGCGTCGACGGAGCCCGTGTTTGCGGGCTGGTTCACGCTGAATGCCGCCGGCGAGATGACCGGCACGACCTGGCTCGAGGAGCGCGGCCTGATCGAGGGGCCGATCGGCATCACGAACACCCACAGCGTGGGCGTGGTGCGGGACGCCGCGGTCGGCTGGATGGTGCAGCGCGGCTGGAAGGCCGACTGGCACGCGCCGGTCACCGCGGAAACCTACGACGGCGCGCTGAACGACATCAACGGCTTCCACGTGACCCGCGAGCATGCGCTGCAGGCGATGCGTATCGCCACGACGGGTCCCGTCGAGGAAGGCGCCGTCGGCGGCGGCACCGGCATGGTGTGCAACGGCTTCAAGGGCGGCATCGGCACGGCCTCGCGGCAATTCGACGTACAGGGCAAGACCTACACGGTCGGCGTCCTCGTGCAGTGCAATTACAACTGGGACGGCGACGACCTCCGCCTCGGCGGCAGGCCCGTCAGCCACCTGCTGCCCGTGGGCAAGCACTGCTTCACGGACCCGGCCGTCGAACGGCACGTCGACTGGTACCCGTATTGTGATGAGACCGTTGCCAGCACGATCTCGCCGCGCACGCGCGACGGATCGATCATCATCGTCGTCGCGACCGATGCGCCGCTGCTGCCGCACCAGCTCGAGCGGGTCGCAAAGCGTCCTTCCCTTGCACTGGGGCGGCTTGGCGCGGTCAGCACCGACGGGTCCGGCGACATCTTCGTCGCGTTCTCCACGGCGAACGCCGGCCGGATGACCGAGTACGAGCACTCGGACGTCACGCTGTACCCGAACTACTCGTTGACGACGGTATTCACGGCCACCGTGCAGGCGACCGAGGAGGCGATCGTCAACTCGATGGTCGGCGCAAGACCGTCGTCGGCGCATCGGGCTTTCGCGTGGCGGAACTGCCCGAGGAGCAGGTAAAGGCCATCTTCGCCCGGTGATCGGGACGATTTTCGGACGACGCATGGCTTCCAGGTCATCCAGCGGATCGGTCTCCCCGGAAGGGAGCGGGTTCAGCCCGCTCCCTTCACCGTACGGCCCCGCAGGACCTACTTCGCGGGATTCACCACCTGCAGTTCACAGGAGGTCGAGGTCGAGTTGCCGTTCTCGTCGGCCGCCTCGACGGTCCAGGCGATGAAGTCGCCTACCCCACCCGAGTCGAGAACCGTGACCGTATCGCCGCTGAAGGCGACCTGGCACGAGTAGGTCTTGTCGATCCGCTTGCCCTTCTTCGTGTAGGCGTAGCAGTCGTAGGAGACGATCCGCGCGTCCGCCGTACCGCAGGTATCCGTCGCCGTCGCGGTGAAGCTGATCGGCGCATCCGGCGGCGTGATCGTCGCCGGCGAGTTGCAGAAGGCCTGCGGAGGCGTCGTGTCCTCGACCAGCACGGACTGGGTGTCCTGTCCCTGGTTGCCGTCCGCATCGGTCGCGAGCCAGTTCACCGTCGTCGTGCCGAGCGGGAACAGCGGCGGCGCGTCGTTCGAGATCGACGGGTTTTCGTCGCACTCGTCGCCTACGATCGGACTGCCGAGGTTCACGGGCGTGCCGTCGGGCGAAGTGCACTCGGCCCTGACGTCGTCAGGCGCCGAGACGGACGGCGCCATGGTGTCCTGCACCGTCGCCATCGCCTGGCACGAATCGGTCTCGCCGTCGGGATCCGTCACGGTCAGCTTCACGACCTTGTCGCCAGTGGGTGCGACCGAAGGAGACGGTGGGCGTCGCGCCTGGCGCTCGGCGAGGGCTGGAACGGCCCGGTCCACGCGAAGGTGAGCGCGCCGCCGTTTGGATCTGTCGAACCCGAGCCGTCGAGCTGGGTCTGCACCCCGCATTCCGCGGTGTAGGGACCGTTCGCGTCGCATTCCGGCGCCGTGCCGATCGGGATCTGGTCGGTGAAGTAGTCGAGGTCGCCCGGGCTCTCGCTGTTGTCGGCCCAGACCGGGAAGGCCATGCCGCCGAGGCTCGCGACGCCGATGTACTCGAGGAAGTTGCCGAGGTACCTGCTCCCATTGTCGACCGACATGTCGGAGGGGCTGTCCGAGACCAGCACGTTGGGCTTCCAGGTCGCGCCACCGTCGTCACTGACGGCGAGGAAGACCTCCACTTTCTTGTTGTTGGCGTCGTTGCGCGCGTCGTACCAGACCGCGACGACCTGGCCGGTCTGCTGATCGACGTCCACCCAGGGAAGAAACTGGCTGTTGGCGCCTCCGTCGTCGTGAACCACGCCCGGCGCGCTCCAGGTGAGTCCGCCGTCACTGGACGATCTCACGAGCACGTCGAAGTCATTCGCTCCCCCGCCGCCGAGATCACTGTACGCAAGATGAATTGGATGCACGTGTGCTTTGGCCTGGTCGCGGTGGCCGCCTGTTGAGCGGCAACGCTCTTGCCCAGAGCCGGCCGGAATGTATCGCCGACCTGATGAAGCCCGGTGCTTGCTTCTACGATGCCGTGGTCGGAGAAGTGTTCATCGGCTGCAACCCCCCCGGCGAGAGTGATGTCGTCGAGGGCATCCTGGTCTGGGAGGATGTAGGCACAGGCGTGAATGGCTTCAACCGGATCAATCCGGACGGCACGCTCTTCGCTCACAACTCGTCCAAGGACATGGAGACAATCTTCTGTCCGTGGGACACCGTGTTCGTAAAGCAGCAGTCCGGTGCAAGCCTGCGGGACTGTGCGCGGCGGATAGTGCGGCACCCGAGTGGCTCTACTACGGGACGTCCAACTTCAAGACACGATGGCTTGTTTGTCGGACCGCGGACACCCGTTGCCCGTTCGTGCTGACCCCCCTGGGCCAGGATCCCGCCCGTCGTCCTCGATCATCCTGACCACGGTCACCGACGTGGCCGGGTTCTTCTCGCTCCGACCCGTGGTTCTACGGCATTGGGACCGGAACGTAATCCTCGACGATGTCCTTCCAGCCGAATTGCGACTGGCGCGCGCCGATGCGCACGAACTCCGTGGCCCAGTAGGTCAGCAGCGTGCCGTTCGCCTGCTGCGTATAGAACGGGAACGGCTGCGGGTAGGGCGAGTTGGGCGTCGCGGCGGTGACCTGGACGCCGCCATGCGTGTCGTCGCCGCTGACGATGAAGCGCTTGTAACGCTTCGGGTACGCCGCATTGAGCGCGCCGTGCTCGGTGAGGATCAGCTGGCGGTAGACCGCTGGATCCATTCGAGTGCCGTCGCCCTGCGCGAAGAAGCGGTTGGTCCTGTCCGAGTCCGTCTCGTAGAACCCCTCACGGATGGTCGAGTCGTTCTCGAGCCGCCAGCTGATGATGCCCGTCTGCTGGCCGAAGGCATTGCAACGGCCGTCGGCGACGCAGCTCTGCGGGTAGAACTTCTGGAATTTCCAGTCGTTCTGGCGGGCCCAGACCGACAGCCACGGAGTGTCGGGACCGCCCGCCGAGGTGGGAGGCGTGCCCAGGTTGACCGCGATCGGGCCGGCGTCGTTGTAGACCGTGAGCTTGGTGTTGTTGCCGAACGCGAAACGGGCCAGGAACGGCGCGAAGGCCGCGGCGCCGACACCGCCCGCGCTGTGGCCCATGACCGTGATCTGCTTGGCGTCCGGGAACATTGCCTTCGCGACATCCATGCCCGCACTGACGTTGCGTAGGCCGCGGTGGTAGCGGACCCCTCCGAACGAGGAAGCCCGGATCGTTCACGTCGTTGTCGCCGCCGAACGTGGAGCCGTCGCAATACGGCATGTAGACGACCGAGTAGTCGGCGAACGGATTCTGCGGCGAGGTCGGATCGAATACGCCTGGGTAACGGCCCTTGCTGCGGGGGTGCCTGGGCTTCGCCCAGATGTTGCAGTTGTAGAAACCCTGCCAGCAGGCGCCGCCGCCCTGCAGGAAGATCAGCAGCTTCTTCGGGTCGCCCTCCCGCGTGAACACCGAGTACGGCGTGCCGGCGATGCACACCGGACCGTCCGCGCGGACACCCGTTCCGTAACCCGCGTCGGGCGCGTACCGGGGATTGAAAGCGTGCCTGATCCAGACGCCATACTCGCTCCGGGTCGACTCTGACGTTCCGAGATACTTGTCGACACCCGCCTGTCGCAATTCGCCGAGTGCCTTGGCATTGAGGCCCGGAACGTCGGCGGCGGCGGTTCCGCCGACCAGCAGCAACGCGGCCAGCGTGGCTGTCCATCGCTCCGAAAAGAATGATCCGTAGATGCGTGTTTTCATGTTTCTCTCCCCTTCCTCAAGCGTGTCTTGTGTTGAGCCGCCCGCGACCAGCAACCGTTGTGGCCGTGTCCGCTCCGAAGCAACTGCCTGCGGCTTTTCACACTGCATTATGGAAAATGAAGTCGCGACTGGCTCATCGGAACCACGAGCATTTTTCGAATCGCTATTGGCCACCATTGGCCACTCATGGCGAAATTGACCATGACAGAATCGATCGGCACTGTAAACCGGCGCGAAATCCCGGCCCGGCCCGCACGGTGCGGGCGGCACGCGCCCAGCCCTGCGCCGGTGCGACCGCTCGGTCGAGTTCGTCTGCGTCTTCGTACAGATCAAGCGACAGGCGGTCCATTCCTGCTTCCTGAAATGCGCGATGACTCGGCGAAGGATCATGGATCGAGTTGCGATCCTGCTTTTCGCCGACTGACAGGGCAGGGGAGTTCGGGAAGGCCGCTTCGGGAGGGTACCATCCACGCCTCCGACCCCGCGTCGAGACCGCGATGAACGAGAAGAACCCCTGCTTCGTGTGGATGGAACTGCGGTTCCTGCCGTGCGGCCGGGCCGTCCGCCGACACCCGGGTCGGGCGGCGACGTGACCCGCGAGCCTGCCGACTGCTGCGGCAACTGCGGTGTCGCGTTGCCGGGCGAGTACTGCAGCGCCTGCGGTCAGCGCAGGGCTGAGCGTCTGTCGCTGCACCGCGCACTCGGCGACGGTTGGGGGCGGCTCGTCGAGTTCGACTTCGCCCTCGCCCGGACGTTTGCGGGCCTGTGCAAACGGCCGGGGCAGGTCGTGCTCGACTACATCGCCGGCCGCCGCCTGGCGTATACGAGCCCTTTCCGCTACGCGTTCGTGATCACGACGGCGTGCGTCATTGCCATCCATCTGCTCGACATCGACGTTACGGCGCCCGGCGTGCCAACCGAGACCGAACGCGACCGGGCAGCGATTCAACTCATCGTCAGCCTGACGGCCTACCTGTTCTTCCCGGCCATCATGCTGCTCGCCGCACTGCAGCGACTGGCGGGCCGCAGCGCGCGCTTCAACTACGCCGAGTTACTGGTCTTCGACGCGTACTGCATCGGGCACGGCAGCCTGATCGGCGTCATGGCCGGAGCCGTGATTGCGCCAGGGAGCCCCGCAGGGCTCGGCGTCGTGCTGGGTCTGCAGACCGCGTACCTCGGGTGGTGCCAGCGCGGATTCCGAGGCATCGGCTGGGGCATGGCCCTCGGCCGGGCGTTGCTCCTGGTCGTCGGTTACGTCGTGGTGTTCAACGTTATCGCGGTGGCGCTCGTCAACGCGCTGGCGATCGCGGGCCTGCTTTAGGCCGCCGTCCGCCTGGCGCCCTCAGACCGCTACGTCATACGTGGAGATTCGCTAGACTCGCGGCGGGTACTTGCGCGCTCGCCAACGGGGATGCCAGTCATGCAGCAGTCAGCGTTTCTCGGGGCCTGTCTTGCCGCCCTGCTGGCCCATGGGCCGGCGCTCGCCAGCGACGGCCTTCCGGACAACCAGGGCCTGTACCCGGCGGTGGCCGGCTACTACGAGTTCTTCGTCTACCTGCCCGAAGGCGACGTGCCGGAGGTGGCCTATGCCGAGTTGTCCTGCTCCGGCACGCTGGTCGCCGAGAGGGTGATTCTCACGGCCTCTCACTGCACGGCATTCAACTACACCGAAGACATCGGGGTCGCCGGCTACAGCAGCCGCGTCTGGGTGAGCTTCGACGTCACCGCCACGGCCAACGACTTTCGCTGCTTCCTCGCCGAGCAGGGGGTCGAGTATGCGGAGTACCTCGTTGACGAGTACGCCTGCGACACCGAGTCGCGATCGTCGCCATCGCCGACGTTCATCGCGGCAGCGGTCACCGGCCGCAACGACGGCGTGGCGATCGCGCACGGCCTGACACACCCCGATTACCTGCGGCCGACGCTGCGGCGCGACGGTCGGGCGACACGCGCGGTGCCGAACCTGCAGCTTGCACCGGACGTTGGCGCGCTGCTGCTCGAGCAGCCCGTCACGCACATCGCCCCGCTGCCGCTGCAGCCGGTCGGCGAGCTCAACCGCATCGACGGCCTGATCGGCACCCCTGCGGTGAGCGTGGGCTATGGGCTCAACTGGGCCAAGACCTTCGGCGCGCGGCCGACCGCGGAGCTCGGTCCGATGACCGATCTCGGCGGCGGCAACGGCGTGAAGCGAATCGCCGAGGTCGGGCCGATCACGCACCTGTTCGACAACGCCCTCCTGCCGCGGCAGGACGTGCGCAAGGGCGACAACACCGTGTGTTTCGGCGACTCGGGCTCGCCGCTGTTCCTGGTGCGTGACGGCATCGTCGAGCCGGTGATCTCGGCCGTGTTGTCCGGCGCCACCAACTGGTGCCAGGGATCGAAGGATCCTTACTACCGGATGGACCGCCCGGAGGCGCACAGCTTCGTGCAGTGCGTGATCGAGCACCAGGACGACCCGGCCGCGGCTTGCCGGGCGTGCTCGGCGGAGCGCTATTTCGGCCTCTGCGAGTGAACCCGATCAGTGCCTGACCGAGGCGCGGTCCGCATTCGACCATGCTTGGATGCGTCAGATGGTGCTAGACTGCATCACTTTTGATGTAGAGGTGCAGGCATGAGAACGACGATCACGATCGACGATGAACTGTTCCGTCAGGCGGTGGAAGTCGCGGATCCTGGTATGGATAAAGCCGAGATCGTCCGCGAGGCGATGCGCGTCTTCGTGCGGGTACAGTCAGGAAAGCGATTGGCCGCACTGGGCGGTGCTGCGCCGGAGATGCCGGACATCCCGCGTCGTCGGTTGGCGGGCCGCCCCGCGCGATGAGCTCCGTACTGGTCGACACGTCGATCTGGGTCGGTCACTTCCGCCGGCCTAATACCGTGCTGAAATCGTTGCTCGAGAGCGATCGCGTCCTGTGTCATCCGCTGATCGTGCTGGAACTGGCGTGCGGTACGCCGCCGGCCCCCCGCGAGAGAACGCTGAGTGACCTCAAGCTGCTGCGGCAAACGAAAGTGGCGACTACCGAAGAAACGCTGTCACTCGTCGAAACGATGAAACTTTACGACGCTGGTTGCGGGGCAGTCGACGTCATGTTGCTTGCGTCCGCTCTGTTGACGCCAGATACGCGGTTCTGGACCGTCGACCGGAATCTCGAGACCTTGGCAGCTCGCCTCCGAGTCGCCTTTGCGCAGACGAGTCACTGAGCTGCGCCCACTGCTTCGATCTCCCGGCGCGCCTCGTCGGTGCGTCCCGCGCTCTCGAGGATCTCGGCGAGCTTCTGTCGGGCGGTCGCATCCGTCGGGTCCGCCTCGATCGCGGCGCGCAGGCTGGCAACGGCGTCGTCCGTGCGCCCCTGTTGCCACAGGACGATGCCGAGCCCTGTGTACGTCTTGGCGTCCGGGCTCATCTTGAGGGCACTGCGCAGGTGGTGCTCGGCCTCGGCAAGATTTCCGCTGCGGGCGAGCGAAGACCCGAGGTTGTACTGAGCGGTGGCCGACTTCGGGTCCAGCTCGATTGCCTTGCGGTACGCCCGAATCGCTTCTTCGGGCAAACCCTGGCGTTCCAGCACGAAACCGAGGTCGTTGTAGATCGCGGGCTGCGGCTCGATCGCGAGCGATTCCCGATAGTGGGCTTCGGCCACCTCGATCTCGCCGAGGTCGATGGCGGCGAGGGCGAGGTTGTTGTGCGACTTCCAGTGCTTCGGGTCCACCGCGATCGCCTTCTCCAGCGCGACCACCGCCTCCTGGCTCTTGCCCTGCTGGAACAGCGAGAAGCCAAGGGCGTTCAGGAGTTCCACGTTTTCGGGTTCGACGGCGAGCCCCCGCTCATAGGCCTTGACCGCAGCGGGGTAGTTGCCGGTTCGTTCGTTGGCCATGCCCGCGCGAAGGAACGAGTAGGCGTCGAGGAACTGCTCCTTGATCTTCGCGATCGCCTCGGCGGGCAGCGGTACGAACTCGGGGATGTTGGCGGCGCGGTCGGCCCCGGTGAAGCGCTCCAGCACCACCGGCGGCGTGGACTCGCCGTTCTCGTCGATGTGCGTAAGGAAAAGCTGCGTGTAGGCGGTGTTGGCCTTGGAGGAGAACACGAGCCAGCGACCGTTCGACGACCAGCTGTGCCATGAGTTCATGCGCGGCGTGTTCGCGCGCAGTCGCCGGGCCTCGCCCCCTTCGGCCGGGATGATGAAGAGCTCGCTGTCCGGCATCAGCAGCATGTAGTTCTCGGCCTTGCAGAAGACGATCCACTTGCCGTCCGGCGAGAACTTGGCGAAGTAGTTGCTCTTGCCGTTGTGCGAGGCGCCCTCGATCGGCTCGGCCTTTCCGCCGCGCCCGTCGTTGAACGGAACCCGGTACAGGTCGAACTTGAAGGGCTCCTTGTCGTCGACGAACTCGGGGACGTCCTTCTCGCTCAGCAGGACGCTCGTCGCGTTTGCGATCGAGTCCTTCCGGTACGCCTTCGTCCGCGCGAAGACGATCGATTTCCCGTCCGGGCTCCAGGTCGGGTTGCTCTGCACATACTCGGGGTCGTCGGCGCCTGGCAGCGGCTTGAAGGAACCGGTCTCGGTGTCGTAGACGACGAGAATGCCCTTGATCGGGAAGAAGAGCTGCGAGTACCAGATGTCGGGCGTCGCCACGAACACCGCGCGGTCCTTGACCGTGCTGATCACGTAGCGACCGTCGGGCGAGACCTGGGAGAGCAGCCCGAAGGTCGTCTCGCCGTCGCCTTTCCTGTAGTCGCTCCAGGTGATGATCTTCTCGTCGTCCAGCACCATCTGCTCGGACACGGGGAGGATTGCATACGCTCCCTTGTCGTTGCCGTAGTCCACGTCGAGACCGAGGACGCTGCCGTCTCCCGAGAAGGAGTGGCAATTGCCGCAAACCGGCAGGTCCTCGAGGACGACGGGAGGCTGTCCCTCGGAGTCGATCGGCCCGAAACGCCAGCGGATGCGCGAGGGATCCTGCACGGCCGTGATGAACGGCAGCGGGACCTCGCGATAGAAGATCGAGTCTCCCACCGGGTCCTTCGACGTGCGGATGCGGACGCTCGCCGACGAGACGGCCTTCGAGTCCGCGCCGATGCCGACGATCGCCACCTCGGCGTCTACCTCCACGCTGCGTTGCTTGATCACGGCCCAGTCGGCCTCCGACGGGCGCCAGCCGGGTTCGGTGATCGGGAACCGCAGCAACTCGTCCGTGCCGTCGAACCGGAGCAGGACCGTCCATTTCTCGACGCCCGCGGTCTCGTCGCTCCAGACGAAGGTCGGGGCGACGATCTCGGGCGGGAAGAGCGTCTCGTCGAGGGGATACTTGATCTCGATGCTACCGGTCGGCTCGCTCGGGAACGCGAGCGGCGCTGGCTCGGGCCCCTTTGCGCAGGCGCCGAGGGCCAGTACCACGGCGAGCAGGAGACCGGTCCCGGCGTGGAAACCCTTGCCTCGGGCCTGTGCGCGTGCTCGCGCTTTACAGAGTGGGTTCATCGTCTTCATTCGCGGGTGATTGTGGGTGACCTTTTCAGACGGCGTCAAACGAGGTGCCGGAGAGCAGAGCGTTGAGCAGTGGCGCGAGCCGAGCCATGGCGATTTACCATAAGTTCGAAAAATTGACAGATCAGGCGTGCGGTACAAGAATCGGGCTGGAACAGTGTGGCTGTTGTGCCACGCGAATACCGGGCCCGCCGCGAATCAAGGGACGAGCCCGGAATAACATGGGGAGAGTTCAAGAATGAAAGCCAGGGTGAGTTTGCGTCCCGTCTGCGCCGTGCTCGGAATCGCAATTTTTGCGGTCGCGACGGGTGCCAACGCCACGGTGCACCGCGTGTTTCCGGGCGAGTCCATCCAAGGTGCCATCGACGTCGCCGCTCCAGGCGACACGATCCTCGTCGAGCCGGGCACGTATTACGGAACCGACAGCACGTACGGCCTGCGAATCACCACGGACAACCTGCGCCTGATCGGCAAGGTGAACAAGGGCAAGGGCGAGGCGGGCAAGGTTCGACTGCTGCACACGGGCAGTCAGCGGACCGGCGTCTACGCGGCTCCCGCCGGTTGCGAATTCCAGGACGACGAGGGTTCGTGCGCAGCGCCTGACGTCCAGGGCTTCTACATCCGTGGCTTCACGGTGGAGGGGTTCCCGGTCAACGGCATCCAGACACGCTGGGTGGACGGCTTCGAGTTCGTCTCGAACGAATCCGTCAATAACCTCAACAACGGCATCTACCCGACCCTCTCGGCGAACGGCCTGGTCCGCGACAACGTTTCCTACGGTTCGCTCGACACCGCGATGTGGGTGGCCGGTTCCGAGAACGTTCGCGTCATCGGCAACACGATGTTCGGCAGCGTGATCGGCTTCGAGATCACGGTTTCAGACAACGTCTGGGTGACGCAGAACAAGATCTACGACAACACAGTGGGCATTGGCCTGTTCCATCCCAACGGGGCCGGCAACCCGCCGAAGCCCGTCATGGCCAACTGGATCATCGAGCACAACGACGTCTACGGGAACAACCGGCCAAACGACGCGCCCGACGGAAGTTTCCAGAGCGCCTTGCCGCCCGGCATCGGGATCCTGGTGGCCGGTGTCTCCGACCACGTGATCTCGAAGAACAGGGTGGAAGGGAACGGTTTCGTCGGCATCGCAGTCCTCGGTTGGTGCACGGCTAACGCAGGCGGCCCCAACAGTTGCGAAGCCGAGGCGCCGATTACAGATCCCAGGGCGAACAACAACCTCATCGCCCAGAACAAGGTGAGCGGCAACGGAACCAGTCCTCCTCCGGGTGCGCCGTTCCCACCGGCGGACCTGCTCTACGCGCAGTTGGAGCCGGGCGCGAGCGGCAACTGTTTCGAGAAGAACAAGCCGGCCGGCTACACGTACTTCTCCACCGAGCCGCCATTCCCGTTCGGCCCGCCGCCGTTCGGTACCGGGCCGCTGCCCACCGACGGCTGCAAGTAGCCCTGACTCCGGCCACCAGCGTTTGATCCCAGCCGCCCGACGTCCCCCAGACGTCGGGCGGCGACTGGTTCACGGCAGGCTGAGCTGACCCCGGGTACTGTGCGAGCATGAAGCCAGCTCCCGTCGCCGCTCCGGGGATCGAAGTCCCGTCCCTTCCAGTTGCCGAGACCATCGAGGCGCACGGCTGCGCGATCGAACTGCGTCGGGTCGAAGGTCCCGAGGCCAGGGAACTCTACCTTCACTGCCGACCTCCCGCAGACGCCGCGGATCCCGGCCCGCAGGCCGATGCGATCTATCGCGCGATCCTCCACGTCCTCGAAGCCGAGGGAGGAAGCTTCGGGTCGGTCGTATCCGAGACGGTCTTCCTGCGGGACCTGCGGGCCAGCATCGAGTCCGTCCGCGAGGCGCGCCATCGTGCTCTCGCCGCTCACGGCGGGACGACTCACAGGCCGGCCACGACCGAGATCGAGCAACCGCCGTTGAGCGAGCGGGCCTGCCTCGAGGTCTCGGTGCAGGCCGTCCTGCCGAACGATTCCCGGGTGCGATTCGAGCCGATCGTGGCGAAGCCCGCGTGTGGCTGTGCCGAGTGCGCAAGCGCGCATGGATTGCGAATCCAGCTGCGCGATGAGACCCGCTTCCATGCCGCCGGGCTGTGCGGACCCGGCGGGAACGCCTACGAACAGACGCTCGGCATGTTCGCGCTGGCCGAGGACCTCCTGCGGCAGGCCGGCATGGAGTTTCGCGACGTGGTGCGCACCTGGATCCACATGCGCGACATCGACCGCGACTACGGGGACCTGAATCGGGCGCGGCGCGCGTTCTTCGCGACGCGGGGCATCGACCCGGTCCCGGCCAGCACCGGCATCGGCGGCGGGCCGGTCTCCGGCGCGCACGATCTGTGCCTCGCCGTGTACGCCGTGAAATCGGGACGCGGCCCCGAGCGGACCGTGATGACGTCGCCCACGCTCAACGAGGCCGTCGAGTACGGCGCCGACTTCGTCCGCGGCATGAAGTTGACCGAGACGAACAAGATCGCGCTCCACGTCTCCGGGACTGCGAGCATCGACGAGTACGGCCGGACGGCGCACGCCGGCGACTTCGAGGCCCAGGCGGACCGCATGCTCGTGAACATCGCCGCCCTGCTCGAGCGGCAGGGCGCCCACTTCGGCGACGTGGCCTCCGCGATCACGTACCTGAAGCATCCCGCGGACGTGGGGCGCCTCCGGGCGAAGCTCCGCGCTGCCGGCTTCGAGGGGTTTCCCCATGCGCTGGTCACGGCGCCGATCTGCCGGGCAGACCTGCTCTGCGAGACCGAGCTGCTGGCCGTCAGGCCGACTGGTTGACGAGCGCAACGAACCCGACACCATTGCGCGCCTCGCTCGAGTCACTGCTTGCCCGGAACCATCGCAAGTTGCATGCCGCCGAGGGTCGCGATCTGGATTCGTAACGGTGCCAGCGGATTGTGTGTCGTACCGTCGCGAATCCTCCGGGACTCTGCACTCGAATGACCCGGACGTGACCGGCCGGCGACCGACCCTGGTGCAGTCACCGACTGCGCTGCGGGTGCCGGCCGCAGATCACGTCGACGGCCGAAACTTTAAACGGCGGAACCGGTCCTCTACAGTGCTCGAGCCGCCGTAGCGCCTTTTCGAGGATTCCAGGGAATGCGTCCAGAGACTTGTCGCGTCGCGGCAGCGACGCTGATCGCCTGCCTGTCCGCCTCGCTCGCATCTGCGCAGGACGCAGCTCCGGTGAGCGTCGTGGCGCCGCGTTCGGCGCAGGTCACTGACGAGCTCCGCCTCACCGGGACGCTCACCGCGGAACGCAGCGCACGCCTTTCCCCCAGGGTGGACGGCCTCGTGGCGCGGGTGCGCGTGGACGCGGGCGACCGGGTGCGCACCGGTGCGCCCCTGCTCGAGCTCGATTCCACGGTCGCATCGCTCGCGCTCGAACGGGCCCGGGCCGGGACCGCCGAGGCGCGCGCGCGCTCCGACGAAGCGACGCGGCTGGCCGTCGAGGCGCGGCGGCTGGTCGCGGAGAAGCACCTGCCCCAGACGGAGCTCGCACGGCGCGAGGCGGAGGCCAAGCTCGCGGCTGCCGCGCTGGCCGCGAGCGAGGCCTCCGAGCGCGAGCAGGCCGAGCTGTTGCGGCGCCACGTGGTGCCGGCGCCATTCGCGGGCGTGGTGGCACGCCGGCTCACGGACGTGGGCGAGTGGGTGTCGCGAGGCACCCCGGTGATCGAGCTGGTCGCGACCGATCGCGTCCGCCTCGACGTGCAGGCGCCGCAGGAGCGCTTCGAGGCCATCCGCGAGGACGCCGTCGTGCAGGTGTTCGCCGACGCGCTCGGCGGCAAGTCGCTGCCGGGCCGCATCGTGGCGCGGGTGCCGGTCAGCGATCCGTCGGCACGCACGTTCCTGGTGCGGGTGGTCGTCGACGAGGCGAAAGGCCGGCTGCTGCCGGGTACTTCGGCCACGGCCGTGATCGCGCTGCCCGGCACGAAGCAGGCGCTGGTGATCCCGCGCGATGCACTGCTGCGATATCCGGACGGCAGCTACACGGTGTTCGTGCTGCGCGACGGGCCGAACGGCCCGACGGCCCTCGAGCGGCCGGTCAGGCTCGGCGGCGGCGGGGGGCAGGTCGAGGTCCTCGAGGGCATCGAGCGCACCGATCGCGTCGTCGTGCGGGGCAACGAGCGATTGCGCAGCGGCCAGGCGGTACGCATCGCGGAAGGGGGCTGAGCGTGCTCGACAGCATCAGCCGACGGGGCACCCTGCTGACGGTCGCCGTGCTGATCTTCTGCGTGCTGGCGGTCGCGGCCGCGATCCGCATGCCGGTGCAGATGATCCCCGACCTCGAGGTACGCACGATCTCGATCGAGACGATCTGGCCGGGCGCCACCCCGCAGGACGTCGAGAAGGAGATCCTGATCGAGCAGGAGCGCTACCTGCGCATCGTGCCGAACCTCAGGCGCATGGTTTCCTCGGCCGAGACCGGGCGCGCGACCGTCCGCCTCGAGTTCCCGTTCGGCGTGGACATCAACGACGCGCTCATCCGGGTCAACAACGCGCTGAGCCAGGTGCCGGCCTATCCCGAGAACGTGGACGAGCCACGCCTCTCGACGAGCTCGTTCTCCGAGAACGCGTTCATGTTCTTCCGGCTGGTCGCGCGCGACGGCAATCCGCTCGGCCTCGACCTGAACCTGATGCAGGACTTCGCCGAGGACAACATCCGCCCGCGCATGGAGCGGGTGCCGGGGGTTGCGAGGGTGGACGTCGGCGGCGGCGCCGCGCGCGAGGTTCGCATCGAGGTGGACGCCGCGCGGCTCGCCGAGCGCGGCATCACGCTCGTCGAGGTGCGCGATGTCCTGCGCGCGCGCAACCGCGACGCTTCGGCCGGCGACATCGACAGCGGCAAGCGCCGCTACCTGGCGCGCACCCTCGGCCGCTTCGAGACGATTGCGGACGTTGAGAACCTGATCCTGGCCCGTCGCGGCGACTCGATCGTGCGACTCGCCGACGTCGCGACGGTCCGGCTCGGCCACGCGGAGCTGCGCTCGCTCTCGTACTCGGCAGGCCAGCGCACGCTCAACCTGTCGGTGCGGCGCGAACCGGGCTCTAACGTCATCGCCATCAAGCGCGCCCTGACGCCCGTCGTCGAGGACCTCAACCGGTCCGTGCTGGAGCGCAACGGCCTCGAGCTGCGTCTCGTCAGCGACGACGTCAAGTACGTCGAGGACTCCGTCCGCAACGTCTTCCAGAACCTGCTGCTCGGCGCGGCGCTGGCGACCTTGGTGATGTACCTGTTCCTGCGCTCGCGCCAGGCCACCTTCGTCGGCGTGCTCGGCATCCCGATCTGCACGCTCGCCGCCTTCCTCGGACTGCTGGTCTTCGGGCGCACGATCAACGTGATCTCGCTGGCCGGCATCGCCTTCGCGATCGGCATGACGGTGGACAACACGATCGTCGTGCTGGAGAACATCGAGCGACTGCGCCGCGGCGGGATGGAGCGCCTGCAGGCGACGGTCGCCGGCGTGCGCGAGGTGTGGCCCGCGGTGCTGGCCTCGACGCTCACGACGGTGCTGGTGTTCGCGCCGATCCTGTTCGTCGAGGAGGAGGCGGGCCAGCTGTTCTCCGACATCGCGATCGCCATCTCGGCGGCGATCCTCGCCTCGATGGCCGTCGCGATCCTGGTGGTTCCCTCCGCCATCGCGCGGCTCGGGTTCTCGGGCCGGGCCCAGGAGCGTCGCGACGGCCGCATCCACGAGGGCCTGCTGGCGTGGATCGGCCGCATGCTGGAGGCGCCGCTGCAGCGGCGCGCCGTGGCGCTCGGCATTCCGGCCGTGCTCGTCGCGCTGGTGGTGCTGCTGCTGCCGCCCGCGGAGTACCTCCCGGAGGGCGAAGAGCCCAAGGTATTCGCGAGCATGATCGCCCCGCCTGGCTACAACCTCGCGGAGATGCAGCGCATCGCGGCGACCCTGAACGCGGAGTTCGCGCCGCTGGTGGAGGACGATCCGGGTCGCTTCGAGCGCGGCGAGACGGACTTCCCGGCGCTCGCCACGCTGAACCTCAACGTCAGCTCGCGCGGCATCCGCGTCATCGCCGAGCCGAGGCGCCCGGGGGACATCGAGGCGCTGATGGCGGCCTTCAATGCCCGCTTCCGCGAGGTTCCCGGGATGCGCGCGTTCTCCGCCCGCGGCTCGATCATCTCGAGCAACGACGGCGGCACGCGCAGCGTCAATGTCGACCTGTCCGGACCGGACCTCGGGGCGCTCTATGCCGCCGCCGATGCCGCCTACCGCAAGGCGGAGGAGATGTTCGACCGGCCGCAGGTCAACTCCGAGCCGTCGTCGCTGTCGCTCGACCAGCCGCTGCTCGAGATCCGCCCTGACTGGGAGCGGCTCGCCGAGCTCGGTTTCACGGCGCAGGGCTTCGGCTTCGCGGTCGCCGCGCTCAGCGACGGCGCGTTCGTGGACGAGTTCATCCTCGGCGACGACAAGATCGACATGCGCCTCTACAGCAGCGCGGGCTCGGCACAGGACGTGGACGCGCTGCGCCGGATGCCGCTCGCGACGCCGAGCGGGGCCGTGCTGCCGCTCGAGTCGCTGGCCGAGTTGCGCGATACCGTGGACACCGATGTGATCCGCCGGGTGGACGGCCGGCGCACGGTCACGCTGAGCATCGTGCCGCCGCGCGAGGTGGCGCTCGAGACGGCGGTCGGGCGCGTACGCGACGAGCTGTTGCCGGCCTTGCGGGCCGATGGGCTCGTGCCGCAGGAGATGTCGCTCGACGTGTCCGGTGCCGCCGATCAGCTCGAGGCGACGCGCCAGTCGCTCGGGGCGAATTTCGCGATTGCGACGGTCCTGAGCTACCTGCTCCTGGTGGCGATCTTCACGCACTGGGGCTGGCCGCTGATGATCCTGCTCACCGTGCCGCTCGGCATGGCGGGAGGCGTCGTGGGCCTCGCGCTGCTGAATGGCCTCGGCCTGCGGCTGCCCTTCGACATGATCACGATGCTCGGCTTCCTGATCCTGCTCGGCACCGTCGTGAACAATCCGATCCTCGTGGTCGACCGGGCGCGCGAGTTGCTGCGCGACGCCGGGCTGTCCGCGTCCGAAGCGGTGCAACAGGCGGTGGCCTCGCGCCTGCGGCCGATCCTGATGACCACGCTGACGACGGTGTTCGGCCTTGCGCCGCTGGTGCTGATTCCAGGCGCCGGCACCGAGCTCTACCGCGGACTCGGCGTGGTGGTGCTGTCGGGTCTCGTGTGCTCGACGATCGTGACGCTCACGTTTCTGCCCGCGGCTCTCGTGGAGCTGCTGCAGTGGCGGGAGGGGAGGCGTGCGTCCGCCGCGGACCGTCCCGCCTAGTCGCCGGTGGATTGCCCGCCAGGCACCGCGTCATGCGGGCGATCGTCTCGACCGCAATCGCAGCGCATTCCCCACCACGGACACCGAGGACAGGCTCATCGCGAGTGCTGCAATCATCGGGCTCAGCAGCAACCCGAAGACCGGATACAGCAGGCCAGCGGCGACCGGTACCCCGAGCGCGTTGTAGAGGAATGCGAATCCCAGGTTCTGCTTCATGTTCGTGACCGTGGCCCGCGAGATCTCCCGGGCCCGTTCGATGCCGCGCAGGTCGCCCTTCACGAGGGTGACCTGCGCGCTCGACATGGCCACGTCCGTGCCGGTGCCCATGGCGATGCCGACGTCGGCGGCAGCCAGCGCAGGGGCGTCGTTGATGCCGTCTCCGGCCATCGCGACGTGCCGGCCCTCCGACTTCAGCCGCGCCACCAGCTCGGCCTTGTCCTGCGGACGCACGCCGCCATGCACCTCGTCGAGGCCCAGCTCGCGCGCGACGGCGTCCGCCGTCGTCCGGCTGTCACCCGTCGCCATCACGATGCGCATGCCGTCCGCGTGCAGGGCCTTCACGGCTGCCGGCGTGCTGTCCTTGATCGGATCGGCGACGGCGATGACTCCCGCCGCGTGACCGTCCACCGCGAGGAACATGGCGGTGGCGCCCTCGAGCCGCAGCTGCTCGGCCTCGGCGGCGAGCGCGCCGAAATCCGCACCGGCCTCCGTCATCAGCTCGACGCTGCCCAGGGCCAGTGACCTGCCGTCGACCCGCCCGCGTACGCCGAGACCCGTGACCGACTCGAAGTCCTCCGCAGCCGTCAGCGGCAGGTTGCGTCGCCGGCCCTCGGCCACGATGGCGTCGGCGAGCGGATGCTCACTGCCCTGGTCGAGGCTGGCCGCGAGTCGCAGCACCTCGTCGGCGGAGTAGTCCCCATGACCCACCACCTGGCGGAAGGCCGGCCGTCCCTGCGTCAGCGTGCCCGTCTTGTCGACGATCAGCGTGTCGATGGTGCGCAGCCGCTCGATGGCTTCCGCATCGCGGAACAGGACGCCGGCCTGCGCCGCACGGCCCGTGGCCACCATGATCGACATGGGTGTCGCAAGCCCGAGCGCGCAGGGACAGGCGATGATCAGCACCGCCACCGCGTTGACCACGGCGAAGGTCCATGACGGCTCCGGTCCGAAGACGCCCCAGGCCACGAACGTCGCGAGCGCGATCGCCAGCACTGCCAGAACGAACCAGAAACTCACCTTGTCGGCCAGGCGCTGCATCGGCGCGCGGGACCGCTGTGCCTGGGCGACCAGCTGCACGATCTGCGCGAGGACCGTGTCCGATCCGACCTTTTCGGCGCGGATCACGAGCGCGCCCACGCCGTTAATCGTGGCGCCGATCACCTTCGCGCCGCGCGTCTTCTCGACGGGAATCGGTTCGCCCGTGAGCATCGACTCGTCGACACTGGAGCGGCCCTCGACCACCTCGCCGTCCACGGGCACCTTCTCGCCCGGTCGCACGCGCAGCCGATCGCCCACGTGGACGTGGGTGAGGGGAATGTCCTCTTCCGTTCCATCGTCCTGCAGCCGCCGCGCCGTCTTCGGCGCGAGGCCGAGCAACGCCTTGAGTGCGGCGGACGTGCTCGAGCGCGCCCTGAGTTCGAGGATCTGCCCGAGCAGCGTCAGTGACACGATGATCGCGGCCGCCTCGAAGTAGACCGCGACACGCCCGTGGTCCCGGAACGAGGCGGGAAACAGGTCGGGCGCCAGGGTGGCGACGACGCTGTAGCCGAAGGCGGCGCCCACGCCGGTCCCGATCAGCGTCCACATGTTGGGACTGCGGTTCGCGATCGACTGTGCCCAGCGCTGGAAGAACGGCCAGCCCGCCCACAGCACCACCGGTGCCGTCAGTGCGAACTCGATCCAGGTGCGAGCCGTGGGTGACACGGCGCTCACGCCGTGCCCGAACATCGCCACGACCAGCACCAGGATCGACAGCGGCAGCGTCCACCAGAAGCGGCGCCTGAAGTCGGCCAGCTCGGGGTTGTCGCCGTCGTCGAGGCCCGGCATGACCGGCTCGAGCGCCATGCCGCAGATCGGGCAATTGCCCGGCTCGTCGCGGACGATCTCCGGGTGCATGGGGCACGTGTAGGTTGTTCCGGAAGGCGACTTCCGCGACTCGACGGCGGTCGGCGTCGGCTTGGGCGCAGTCCCGCCGTGTCCGTGGCTGCACTCGTGTGCAGGGCGATCGTGGTGAGCCTTCATGGCGCTTCCTCCTCGTTGAGTGCATTGAGGATCGGGCAAGCCTCGGCGCGACCGTGGCCAGGGCACGCGGCAACGAGCGACTTGAGGCCATTGCGGATGCGCTCGAGCTCGGCGAGTCGCCGCTCGACGACGGCGAGCTTCGCCTCGGCGGCGCGCTTGACCTTGGCAACGCTGCGTTCGTTGCCCAAGTCCAGCAGTCCGCGAATGTCCGCCAGCGTGAAGCCCAGCGCCTTCGCGCGCCGGATGAACCGCAGCCGCTTGAGCTCGGTGTCGCCGTAACGACGGTACCCCGACTCGAGCCGGTCGGCGGGCGCCAGCAGCTGGTTGCGTTCGTAGTAGCGGACGGTGTCGATGGCGACGCCTGCGCGGTTCGCGAGTTGGCCGATGCTGAACGTGGGCATGCCCGATCTCCTGTGGGAGGCCAGTCTGCACTCTGGACCCTAGTCCAGAGTCAAGTCCCTTGCCAATGACCGCGCGCCGCTCTTGGTGGCACGTCCCTTGCAGCTAGGTCTTGAGGCCCGCTGCGCTTGATCAGACACCAGGTGCTACGCAAACAACCTGAGGACTCGACATGCCCATCTCACGAACACATGGCCACCTCGCAGGCGCGTCCCGTGCGCTTGCCGCGCTTGACGGGCGCCAGCACGTTCATCGGCGCGCTCGGAATCAACCTCAATTTTGCGCATGGCATGGACTTCGATTTCTCGACCGGCACCCTGTACGCGGCTCTCTACAGTGGCGGTGGAGTCGGCCAGTGGGCGACGATCGACACCACCACGGGCGCAGCGACCGCGCCCTGTGCGACAACGACCCCGGCCGCGTGCCGGGGTTCTTGTTGCGGCGTTGCGAAGGCGATGCGGCAGTGCAGCATTGGTGGTTGCGATCACGTATACTGCGCTCCGCTGTTCAGCAATGACGGCTTGGCAGGTTCTCTGCGCCGTCGCGAAATCGGGTCCAAGTACCCGCTTCCCTGAAGCTCGGCCGTGTTCGTACCTCATTACGTGTGAGATGCACGCGATTGGACCGTATTCGATCATGTCTGTCCTGCGCAGCCTGGCGGGACCCTCCGCCGTCGGCTCGCACGCGGGTCGCCGGCATCATTGGCTTCCTGGAGATTTCATGTTTATTTCTATCGGCGTCGGCTTTGGTATCGCAACGCTGTTTGCCACGGGGTTCCTGTTCATGGCCCAGGTGATCGAGGACTTTCGACGTGATTGACTGGACCCTGGTGACCCGTTGTTGCGTCGGCGTCCGTAACGCGGTACGTGGTCATCCGCCGGGGATCCGCGTGCCCGCGGATCCAGTCAGGCGTGCCGCCGTGGCTCCCGTACGCAGCGTTCGCCCTGCCGGGAGCCTGCCGGCGAGGCCGCTTGCGCTGCTGTATACGCCTCTCGTCGTCCGCGCTCTTCGACGCTGACGATCCCGACGGGTCTGTCCTGCCGTCGACCAGGGGGCAAGCACGTCACCGTCGAATCGCTGCACCTCACGTCGGCGTGAACGGGCCGGTCGACTCGGCCAGGGCGGGAGTATCGCCATCGAGCCTGACTTCGACAGCGTGCACCCGTCCGTCATCGACTAGCGGCACCGTGGCGTCGGGTTGAACCGTGCCGTCGACTACGACCGTGATCGCGTCGGACGCCGTCCCGTCGGTCCCCGTCGACTGGGTGACGACGATCCGGTAATGAGTCTCCCGATAGCGGTAGTGGATGGTGAAGGACGGCCAGTGCGGTGGCAGGCACGGCTCGAAACGAAGCCTGTCGACTTCGAGGCGCAGGCCGAGCAGCGACTCGAGGATCAGGCGGTACATCCAGCCCGCCGAGCCCGTGTACCAGGTCCATCCGCCACGCCCCACGTGCGACGATGACGCGTAGACGTCGGCGGCGACGACGTACGGCTCGACCTTGTACCGCTCCGCCGCGTCCTCCGACAGCGAGTGGTTCACGGGATTGATGATCGTCAGCAGTTCCCAGGCGCGCGCACGGTCACCCAGCGCAGCGAACGCCATCGAGGCCCAGATCGCCGCATGGGTGTACTGCCCGCCGTTCTCCCGCACGCCGGGCACGTAGCCGCGGATGTAGCCGGGGTCGAGGCTCGACTCGTCGAAGGGTGGATCGAGCAGCTGCACCAGTCCGTCGCGTCGCCTGACGAGGTGCTCGTCCACCGCGTCCATGGCCTGGCGCGAACGATCGGCGTCGCCCGCTCCGGAAAGCACCGACCAGCTCTGGGCGATGGAATCGATCCGGCACTCGGGATTCGATGCCGAGCCGAGCGGCGTCCCGTCGTCGAAGTACGCGCGGCGGTACCACGCGCCGTCCCACGCGTGCCGATCGATGCTCTCGCGCAGCTGCTGCGAGACGGCATCGCATTCTTCCGCGAACGCGGCATCGTCGCGCTGTCGGGCGAGACGTGCGAACTGTCGCAGCACCTCGCAGAGGAAGAAGGCGAGCCAGACGCTCTCACCCTTGCCGTGGATGCCGACCCTGTTCATGCCGTCGTTCCAGTCCCCGGAGCCGATCAGCGGCAGGCCGTGCTCCCCGAACCTGAACCCGTGGCGAACTGCACGGACGCAATGCTCGTACAGCGAGGCGGACTCGCGCGACCGGCCGGGCAGGTCGTAGTAGGACTCGTCCCCGGGGTTGACCCCGCGTCCTTCGAGAAACGGCACGGTCTCGTCGAGGACCCCCGTATCCCCGGTCGCGAATACGTAGCGACAGGTCGCAAGCGGCAGCCAGAGGTAATCGTCCGAGCAGTGCGTGCGTACGCCGCGACCGAGTGGCGGATGCCACCAGTGCTGGACGTCGCCCTCGATGAACTGCCGGCTGGCGCACAGCAGCAGGTGTGCGCGGACCAGGCCGGGCTCCGTGTGCACGAGCGCCATGACGTCCTGCAGCTGGTCGCGGAATCCGAACGCGCCGCCTGACTGGTAGTACCCACTGCGTGCCCAGAGGCGGCAGGCCAGCGTCTGGTAGACGAGCCAGCCGTTGGCCAGCACGTTGATCGATTCGTCGGGCGTCTCCACCTGCACGGCGCCGAGCGTCCGCTTCCAGTAATTCCAGACCGATTCGAGCGCAGCTCGCGTGGCTGCCGTGCCGCGGAACCGGGCCACGTGCGCGCGGGCTTCGTCGATGCTCCCGCCGACGCCCATGCGAAAAACGATCTGCCGCTCCTGCCCGGGCGCGAGATCGAAGCCGACCTGTATCGCAGCGCAGGGATCGAGGGCGGCACCCACCTTGCCCGACAGGCGTGCGCGCGTCATCGCCGCGGGCTTCCGCAGCGACCCGTTGCGGCCCAAGAACTCTCCTCGATCACCGGTGAGCGTCCGGCTGGTCTCGTCGACATCGAAGAAGGCGACTCGATCGGGGAACTCGGAGTTGTACGGGTTGCGCGCGAAGAGCGCTCCAGTCGCCGCATCGATCTCGGTCGTCACGTGCATCGCGCACTTCGGTCGCAAATCGCCGAGGACCCATTCGACGTAGCCGGTCGCTGACAGTCGACGGGCCTGCCCCGAGTCGTTGCGGACTTTCAGCACCGAGAACTTGACCGGGGCGTCCGTGGCGACGTGGACCGTCATCGCTGAATGGATGCCGGCGGTGTCATGCTCGAAGACGCTGTATCCGAAGCCGTGCCGGCTGACGTACGTGCCTGCGCCGGGTGCCGGCAATGGCGTCGGCGACCAGAACCGCCCGGTCTCCTCGTCGCGCAGGTAGAGCGCCTCGCCACTTGCGTCCGTGACGGGATCGTTGTGCCACGGAGTCACGCGATACTCGTGTGCGTTTTCGCTCCACGTGTAGCCGCCGCCGTTCTCGGACACCACCGTCCCGAATTGCGGGTTGGCGAGCACGTTGACCCACGGTGCCGGCGTGGTGCGCCCGGGCGTGAGCGTGACGACGTATTCGCGCCCGTCCCGCGTGAAGCCGCCGATGTCGTTAGTCAGAATCAGGTCGGCGCGCGGTGAAATCGTGGCCGCCGGCGCCACGGACGCGCGCGTCGTGACGGTCTGCAGGTCGGGAATATCCGCCTCGGGCGCGCGCCGACGCTTGAGATGCTCCGAGAGGCTGCCGCGGCTGTCGACGATGATGATTCGCGCGACCGACTGCAGCAGCAGCCGGTCTTCCAGGGATATGTGGTCGGAGTGCCGCACGAAGATGCCGCCGGGACGGTCGAGCACGTTCGCTTCGACGCCGGCCGCGATCAGGCCCATGATCGCATCGTGGAGCTGCTGTCGATAGCCGGACTGATCCTCGGTCCAGATCACGAGGTCCACGACGAGCCCTTTCAGCCGCCAGTAGGCGCGGGCCTGAACGAGCTGCCGGACGAGGCCGATGTTGGCGAGATCCGCGATCTGCAGCAGCACGATCGGAAGGTCGCCGGAAATCGAATACCCCCAGAGTCCCGCCTGGCCCCGGCGATTCCTCAATATGACGCCGGCGTCGGCTCGCATCGCGGCGTTGGCGAAGATCACCGAGCCTGCAAGTCGCTCGTATTCCTGCGCCTGGGCCTCGGAGATGCCGAACTGCTGCAGCACGACCTGGTTGTGCGTCCACGCGAGATCGAAGACCCGGTCGGCCAGGTGGCGGTCCTGGTACCGGTCGATCAGGTGCTCCGCCGTCTCGCGGGCGGCGGCCGCGCCGGTGAACAGGTCGATCGTGGCCGTCGCGTCCGGCTCGAGCTCGATCACCTGGCGGATGGCTGCGACAGGGTCCAGCACGGAGCCCTGAATGCCGGAGAGCCGGCCGTGTTCGGCGAGCGCGCGCGGGTCGGCGAGGCTCCGGCCGCGGCCGACGAACCGCGCACGATCGGTTTCGAAGGACATCTCTCCGGTCGCGACCCCCGTCACCGTCATCAGGTGGAACAGCCAGCCCGACTGTTCGCCGTCCGCCCGCGACCGGCGCGTGCACAGCACGGCTCGCTTCGACCGGACGATTTCTGTCTGCACGAACAGCTTGCCGAACGCCGGGTGCAGCGCGTCGGCCATCGGCGCGGCCAGGACGACCTCGGCGTAGCTCGTGACCTCCACCGTGCGCCGCCGGCCGGAGCGGTTGATGAGCCGGATGCGGCGCAGCTCGATGTCATCCTCGGGCGAGACCACGATTTCCGTGCGGGTCTCGATGAGCGAGTTGTCCACGCGGTCCTGCCGATGGAACTCCGCCCGTCCCTCGGTGAACACCGCCTCATAGTGCTCGGGCCGTTTCGCCACCGGTTGCGCCGTGTTCGACCAGAACGTGCCGGTCGCCGTGTCGCGGATGTAGCAGAAGCTGCCCCAGTGGTCGCGGGTCGGGTCTTCCTGCCAGCGGGTGACCGCCACGTCGTTCCAGCGGCTGTAGCCGCCACCGGCCGCCGTCACGAGCACGTGATACCGGCCGTTCGACAGCAGTTGCACTTCGGGCACGGGCGTGTCGGGGTGGTTGATGACCCGGACCTGCGGCGCCGCCGTCTCGGTCGGCGCATGCGTCAGCGGCGACTCGACACGATGCGCACGGAATGGCGCCGCCTTCGGGATGCGCTCGTGCAGCAGCATCAGGGTGGCCTGGCACTGCGGGTCCGACGCGAACCTCCGCTGCAGCGGGTGGTCGAGCAGCAGGTCTGCGATCGACAGCAGGCTCATTCCCTGGTGATGGGCCATGTAGGACCGCACGACTGCCATCGACTGGCCCCGCGGTATCCGCGACGGGGTGTAGTCGACGGCTTCGTACATGCCGAACTGGCCCAGCATTCCTTCGGCGGCGAGTCGCCACAGGTTCTCGCACGCGGCCTCGGGCTCGATCATCAACGCGAGGGCCGACGCGTACGGGGCCACCACCAGGTCGTCGGCAAGGCCACGCTGCAGCCCGAGTCCCGGCACACCGAACGCGCGGTACTGGTAATTGAGGTTCGCGTCGACCATGTTGTAGCCGGATTCGGACATTCCCCAGGGAACCCCGCGCTGGTTGCCGTACTCGATCTGTCGTCGCACCGCCGACCGGCCGGTCTGCTCGAGCAGGGTGTTCGGGAATTCGGGCATCACCAGCAGCGGCATCAGGTACTCGAACATCGAGCCGCTCCAGGAGACCAGGACCGGTTCGCCTCCGGCGACCGTCAGCAATCGTCCCAGCGCGAACCAGTTCTCCTGCGGCAGCTGCCCCTGTGCGATCGCGAGGAAGCTGCAGAGCCTCGCCTCCGACGCCAGCAGGTCGTAGTAGCTCGGGTCGCGGCGTCGTTCGGTCACGTTGTAGCCGATCGTCAGGAGGCGGCGACTCGTGTCGTACAGGAAGTCGAAGTCCGGGGTCGCGAGCGCGTCGGTCTGCCGGGCCAGTTCCTCGATGGTGGCGATGTCGTGCCGCGCGAGCGCGCTGCTTGCGGCAATCTCGGCCTGGAAGTCGCGCAGCCACGCGTGCGTCGACGCATCGTGCTCCGCGCCGAGTTCCCGCTCTACGATCGGCAGCACGCGGTCCTCGAGCAGTGCGAGTTCGCGCAGCGTCGGTACCCGGGCATGCGGCAGCACGGTCTCGAGCCCGGCCGGCGGACTGGCCAGCGACGTCCACCGCGCACGTGCAGCAAGGTCGTCGCGGGCGGCCTGGCACTGGTCGAGCAGCACGCGGGTCCAGTCCGACTGCGGAATCTCGTCGGCCGGCGTCGCGTCCGCGGCGCTGCCACCGGTCGCTGCAAGCTGGCCCGCGAGCACGACCAACCGGTCGAGGCGTCGCCGGGCGTCTTCGGGCGTGGTCACGCCGGCTGCGATGGCCAGGTCGAGTTCGCGACGCAGTTCGACCTGGTGTTTCGTGGCGTCGCCTGCCTGCAATTGCGTGAGGACACCGAGCGTGTCGCCGAGGCCTGCGAACACCCGTGGCGGCACGATCGGTTCGTCCGGCAAGGCCAGCAGTCCCACGCGAAGCGTCAGCAGGTGGGCGGCAAGATTTCCGCTGTCGACGGTCGACACATACATCGGCAGGAGCGGCTGCAGGCTCCGGGTGTCGTACCAGTTGTAGAGGTGGCCCCGGTGACGTTCCAGGGACGCCATGCTCCGCAGTGACCGGGCGGTACGTTCGACGAGCCGTCCGGTTGGAAGGTAGCCAAAGTCGTGGGCGACCAGGTTGGCCAGCAACGCAAGGCCCATGTTGGTCGGGGACGTACGGTGCGCCACCACCGGGCCCGGCTGCTGCTGGACGTTGTCCGGCGGGAGCCAATTGTCGTCGGGGCCGACGAAGGTCTCGAAGAACGCCCAGGTCCGCCGGGCGAGCAATTGGAGAAACTCCTGCTGCGGGTGGGTGAGCCTGGACTCCGGGCGGACCAGCGGCCGGCTCAGCCACCAGGTGATGCCCGGTGCGACGAGCCACAGGAGCAGGATCGGCGCCGCGAGGCCCAGCACCATTGGCCGAGCGGTCGCCAGGAAGGCGATGGTCGCAAGCGCGACCGCCGGCGCCATCCACATCGACCGAATGGACGACAGCAGGCCAGGTCCGTCGGTGCCGGCATGCGCGCTGAACGGACTCCATTCGAGCAGTCGCCTGCGCGAGACCAGCGTGCGCCAGGTGGTGCGCACCACGGCATCCGCGCTGACGTAGGCCTCGTACGGGAGGCATGCCAGCGTCAGGCCTGCGTGCGCGCATCGGGCGGCGGCCGTGCGCAAGGTCGCATCCAGGTGCTGGCGCAGCGTCGCCTCCGGTGGCTTGCGGAACAACTGCCGCACCGAGTCGAGCAGCGGAGGGACCAGGACGATTCCCACCACCACGAGTGTCCATGCAAGCATGGACGGCAACTCGGTCCATGCCGCCAGCAGCAGCAGCAGCAGTGCAATCGGCACGAGGCTGCGCCGCAGGTTATCGGCGATTTTCCAGCGCGACAGCGCAGACAGGGGATTGCGGTACGGCTGCCCGGCGTGCCCCGGCACCCGCGGCAGGAGCCAGCTCGCGATCTGCCAGTCGCCGCGGATCCAGCGGTGCCGGCGCGCGGTGTCCGATGCATACGTCGCGGGATAGTCCTCGAAGAGTTCGAGATCGCTCACCAGTCCCGAGCGCGCGTAACACCCTTCGAGGAGATCGTGACTCAGTATCCTGTTGTCGGGAAACCGGCCACTCAGTACTCGCTCGAATGCGTCGACGTCGTAGATCCCCTTGCCGATGAAGGAGCCTTCGTCGAACAGGTCCTGGTAGACGTCGGAGACGGTGCGCGTATACGGATCGATCCCGGGCTCGCCGCTGTGCATGCGTGCGTACCTGGAGCGGTTCGTACCGGGGAGGCTCGGGCTGACGCGCGGCTGCAGGATCCCGTGGCCGGCGGTCACCCGCCCCAGCCGGTCGTCGAACACGGGCCGGTTCAGCGGATGTACCATCGTGCCGACGAACTGTCGCGCGGCATCGCGAGGCAGTTGCGTGTCGGTGTCGAGCGTGATCACGTACCGGATGCCGGCGAGCAGCTTCGTGTTGCCCACGACGAGCGAGAACCGCCCGGACGCATCGGTGGGGCCGGCGTCCCGCAACAGCCAGTTGAGGTCCGCGAGCTTGCCGCGCTTGCGCTCGAACCCCATCCAGGCGCGCTCGGCCGGATTCCACCGGCGAGGGCGGTGGAAGAGGAAGAACGCATCGCAGCAGTAGATCGCGTTCAACGCGTCGATCCGCCTGGCCGCGTGCTCGAGCAGCGGTCCGTCCTCCGGCATCGATTCGGCGGGGGCATCCTTGAAGTCCGTCAAAAGGCCGAATCGCAGGTTCGCGTCGCGATTGGCGAGAAAGCGTACCTCGAGGGCCTCGACGAGCTCGTCGATGTCGCTGGTGCTGGAGATCATTGTTGGAATGACCACCAGGGCGCTCGACGACGCCGGGATGCCGCCCGAGAAATCCATGCGCGGCAACGCGCGCGGCGTGACGAGCAGGGTCGCGAGCCAGTTGACGAGCGCGACTGCGAGTTGGCTGGACGCGATCGCCGCCACCACGACTACGAGGGTCAGGCGCCATCCCGCGACGCCATCGGCGTGCGCGATCGACCACAGCAATCCTGTGATCGACGCCGTGACCAGCGTGATCGAGCCGAGGTACGCCAGCCGCGGCATCCGCCCGACGGTATCCCGCAGGACATCCGCCTGGGTACGGCGATACCGCACGACTCGCTCGAGTTCCTCGAGCCCGTGTCCGACGAGGTAGTAACCCACGTGCGCGCGCCGCGCGCGATCCCCGTCATCCGCATCCATGCGTTCGGCCGCGTCGCGCGCCAGCCGCAGCGCGGCTTCCGCAACCTCCCGTTCCGAATGCTCGCTGCGCCGCGCGATCCGTTCGATCACCCGGCGGTAGCAGTTGCGGGTCTCGAAGTCCATCCGGGCATAGCAGTCGTCAGGGGCCCCGCGCAGTGCCTGGTCCACCACGCTCATGAACTCGACGAAGCTGCGCCAGTCGACGGACGCGAGAAAACGCAGGCTGCCGATCGTGTTGCCGATGGTGACCTGGTCGGCGGCCTGGATCTGGTTGCCCGACTGCACCAGCTGCTCGGTAGACAGGCCGTCCTCTGCCAGTCGTTGCTCGACCCAGGTCAGCGCCAGGGCAAGGGCCGGGCTCTGGCCCTGCAGTCCCCGCACGAACTCGGAAACGAACGGTGCGGACATCGGGGGTTTCGAGCGGGCCATGTCCGCGACGACCAGGATCAGGCTCTTGGGATCCTGGTCGATGGTGGTGATCATCGCGCGTGCCCATTCGCCCGCGAGGTCCCGGTCGAGGCGCCCCGCCGCAATTCGCAACGCCACGCGGCGGAGGTTCTCGATCAGCGCGAGCCGCAGCATGATCGGGATCGCCCACAGCTCCCCGAGGTTCAGTGGCGAAACGCCTTCGTACGCGGCAATGAAGCGGGTCAGGCCCTCCAGGTCGACACGTCCGTCGCCGTGCGCGATCGTCTCGAGCGCAATGTCCCAGACCCTGGGGAAGCCGGCCGACGCTCCATTGGCGAGGCGGGGGAGCTCACGACTGTAGTTTCGCGGCAGGTGGCGCCTGGCGGTACGGATCTGCTCCTCGATCAGGTAGAAGTTGTCGAGCAGCCAGTCGCTGGCTGGCGTCACGCGGCGGCCCGCCGTGACCGCGTCGGTGAGCTGCTCGAAGACCCGGAGGAGAATCTGCTCGTTGGCCGCCAGGCGGGGGAGCAGCTGGTCCGGCGCAGGCCCCGTCGCCAGCACGTGCGATTCCGCGAGATACCGGCCGTGTTGCTCCATCTGGTCGGCGCTGAACAGCTCCGACCTCAGCGGCGGTTCCGCCAGCGAAGCGTCCAGCGCCAGGCCGCGCGGACGCGACCAGGGTGCGACGCGTCGCAGTCGAGCCAGGAGGCCGTCACGTTTCGAGTTCATGGGCGGGAACCAGTGCTGCCTGTGGGAGCCGGCCCAGTATGGACGCTCAGGCCGCCGAGGGATGACAACCGACGTCCTTGCCCGGACCGGTCTCGATCAGGGCGAGCAGGGCTGCAGGCGGCGCAATCGCGTAGAGCGCCACCGCTACCGCCGCACGTGCGACGAGCGGCCCGGGCTGGGGGCTCAGGTGCGGATCCTTGAACGTGCCGCCCATCTCGAGCGACAACATTCGCTCGGTGCGTCCTAGGTTGTCGCGTGTGCCCCCTGTGCCATCGATCGGCAGCCTAGAGTGACCGGATCACCGTGCCGCCCGCCTTCTCCAGGCGATCGACCACCAACTCCGACTGCGCCGGGCTCCTCGGGTGAGCGACGACTGCCCATTGGCCCGCACGATTGCGGCTCCGGATCGACAGCGTGACCCTGCTCCTGTCGGGGCGCAGCGTGAGGAACCTGGCCAGCATCAGGCCGGCGAACAGGCCGAGCGTCGCCAGGAACAGCATCGTGAACACGGGTGAACTCGCCTCTGCAGGCCATCCGAGCGCCACGAGCACCACGGCTGTCACGACGCCCAGCACGAGACCGGCCGGACCCAGCGCCAGATGCGAGCGAATGGCCGTGCGCCAGATCCCCGCCGATTCCGGTTCCACCTTCCCTCGGGCGAACCAGGTCGACCTCGACTTGCCGCATGTCGGCCCGCAGTTCCGTCGCGGCTTCGGCGGCGGTCGCTTGATCCGAGAAGGTCGCGGCGACCAGAGTCAGTGATTGTTCCCCGAACAGGCTCATCCGGGGCATGACACTCTCCTGGTTACGGAATGAACCCACCGGGCTCGCGGTCGAGGGTCAGCGGGCCGATGGCACGACGAGCGGAGACTCGACGCGACTCAGCGGCCATGACCCACCCGCTTCCTGAGAGCTGAATCTCGTCGTCAATGACCGCTCAGCTTCCAAGCAGTCGCAGTCGTTCCGCCTCGGCCTTGCTGGCCTCTAGCCGTGCATCGGCCTCATCCTTGCAGGCCTGCTGCGCGTCACCCGCCAGGACCTCACAGCTGTCGATGGCTACTTTGTGGTCTGCCTCGGCCTGGGCGATCATGGTCGCGTAGTCGTTCTCAGCCGCCGACTCGTTGATCATGTTGTCCGCATCCATGCGATCCCGTGCCGCATCGGCCCGCGCCTCCGCGACTTCCTCCGCCCCCTCCTGCTGCGCCTCGGCCACGTCCTGAGCGGTCTCCTGGGGCGATTCGGCGCGGTTGCACCCGGTTACCAGCAAAAGAGTTGCCGCCAGTGCGGCAAGGTAGCTTCTGATGTCTGTCATCTGTCGATACTCCATCGGTGGAAGTTGGTTGGGCGAACGTTCGTGCTGGAGCCTCGTCAGTTACCGGTTCGTCGTCTGTGCGTACGAATGGTGCGCGCAAGGGCCGAGTGGCCAAATCGGTACAACGCCGAATGCCTTGTAGGAATGAGCCCACAAGTCAAATGTGTCGCGCGCGGTCGTGCCTGCGCCGAAGTTCACTCACCGGTGTCCCCGGGAGGGGTGGGGCTGCTCGGCGCCTTGTCGTCGGCAGTGGACCGCGCGGCCGGGTCCGCGTCCATCCTGGCCTTGCGCGACTCGTGCCACGTCCTGAACTCGCGGCGAGTGAGCTTGTCGTCGTCGTTGACATCCATCGCGTCGAAGCTCGCAGACAGGGCCGGCGTGGCCTCGTCCACGATGCTCTTCGGCGAGCCGACTTCGGTGCGCTTCGCATCCGCGGCTACGTGATGGTTCGCCTGGGCAGCGACGGTGCCCAGCAGCGCTGATGAGATCACCACGGCGAGCGTGGTCATCCGCGTGGTGATTCGATTGGTGATCATGACTGGCTCCTCCGGTGGTGCGTGCTCGAACGACGCTTTCTGTCGATGCCTTGCGCTGACGGCGCAACCTTGGGTCAGCGCGCGCCCCGGCCGAGTTCCCTGAGCATGCCGACCAATGGCACGGCCCGCGCGAGGCGACCCGTGACGCTCGGCCGCGTCGCCAGGATTGCGACTCCGACGAGCGCCGCGGCCGACACTGCGCCTCCGCTCGTCAACGCACGCATCGTCGCGCTCCGTGGGAAACGCCCGTTCGACCCGTGCTTCTCGGCGGGCCGCAGGATTTCGCGGAATTCACTGCGCGTCTCGGCCAGCTTGTCGAGCGCATCGGGCTTGTCCGTCACCGTCGCTTGGTTCATGAGCGGTTCTCCCGTGCGGCCAGAACCTCCCGCAGCAGTTCCCGATCCTGGTCCAAAGCGGTGCTCAGGCGTGGAAAGGCAGCGGCGGATTCCTCCCGCTCGCGCAACGCCAGCCCGCCGGTGACGATTGCGGCGACGGCGAAGGCGAGCGCCAGCCCCGCAACGACGATGGTGCGGTACGGCGTGTCCCAGGCCATCGTGATCACCAGCAGGCAGAGCAGCAGTACCGCGACGCTCGCAGCAACGGTGCATGCGATCGTCGCGACCAGGCGCCTGCGCAGCCGATCGCCGAGGCTGTCCAGTTCCTCGGCCGCCAGCCGGGCGCCAGCCGGGCGGTGGTCTTCACGCGCTCCGTGCCGTCGTGCACCGCCGTCTTGGCGGCGGTCAAGGTGCCCTGGAGTTTCTCGCGCGCTCGCGCCAGGTCGGCGTCATCGACATGCGCGACTCGCTTGATCAGTTCTTCGACGTCGGCGATCAGGTTGCGGAACTCCGGCGACCCGGTGCGCGCGGCTGTCCGGGCCGAATCCTGCACCGGCTCCATGGCGTTCTCGACTGTGTCCATTACGTTGGCGTTGCTGTTCATCTCTGCGGCTCTCCTCAACTCGGAATTCGATATGTCCGGGGCACCCCGCGAGGGGCGCATGGCACCCGCGGGGGCGCATGTCGATTGCATCATCTGTGGCGCAGCCAGGGTGTAGGTGCGGGGAGACAGTCGGTGTAGGTGGTTGCTGACGACCCCGGCAACCGCCATCCGCAATCTGGGCAATACCGCCGTATTGCGCGTGCGGCGGCGTCCCTAACCTGTGCCCGTCGGTCAACCCCAACAGACACAGGAGACTTCGATGGCTCGCTACCTGATCGAACGCACCTTCCCCGACGGCTTGCAGCTTCCCACCAACGCGCAGGGTGCCGAGGCAGCCAAGGGTGTCGTCGCCAACAACGCCCGCGACGGCGTGACCTGGATCCACTCCTACTTCACGCCCGACCGGAAGCGGTCGTTCTGCATCTACGACGGACCCTCGCCCGAGTCGATCCGGGCCGTGGCCGCCGCCAATGGGCTGCCGGTGGACCGCATCACCGAGGTCCGGGTGCTCGACCCGTACTTCCTTTACTGACCAACCCGATCCACGACCTCAAAGGAGGAAACGACCATGAACAGCAGCGGCAAAGTTGACCCTGGCCGCGCCGTCCTCGGCGCCATCGCCGCCCTGGCCACGATCCCGGCCGCGCTCGCGCACGATGGCGATGCGGCCCTGAAAGCCACGCACGCCGCACCGCCTGCCTCCGCAGTGCTCGAGCTCGAAGCGGTCCGGCAGGCGACCGCACGCTACCTCGACGTCGACCAGGCTGTCGCCGACGGCTACGTGGACGTCGGCGTCTTCTTCCCCAACATGGGATGGCACTACCTGAAGGGCGACCTGCTCGACGCCAGCTTCGATGCTGCGGCGCCCGAGTTCCTGGTCTACGCGGACGACCCTTGCGGTGGCCAGCGCCGCCTCGTCGCCGTCGAGTACGCGGTTCCGCTCGCACTGTCGAAGAAGGCACCTGCCGGATTCACCGGGCCTGCGGACGCCTGGAGCGCCAACACGGATTTCGGGCTCTGGACGCTGCACGCGTGGGTGTTCGAGTACAACCCCGACGGTGTCTTTGCAGGCGAGAATCCGCGCGTCCCGTGACGGGAGCGACGTGGCGGAACGGTCCGCCGGCGACCAGGGGCTGGCGCCGGCGGGGCCGCTGCTATCATCGGCGGCTCCGGTGTCGGCAAGGTGGCGGATGCGCACGGTCCCAACGGAGTCGGGTCCATGAAGCTGTTGGAGCGCGACGAGTTGCTGGCGGCGCTCGCCGCGCAGCAGCGGCTGGCCGCGGGTGGAACCGGCCGCATCGTGCTCGTCGAAGGCGAGGCGGGCATCGGCAAGACGTCGCTGCTGCGGGCCTTCGCGGCATCGCAGCGGGACGGGGTCGCGGTCTACTGGGGCGCCTGCGACGCGCTTCAGACGCCGCGACCGCTCGCGCCGCTGCACGACATTGCGGAGCAGGCGCGCGGTGAACTGCTGCCGCTGCTCGGGAGCGATGCGGGGCGCCTGCGGGTGTTCGGCGCATTCCTGCAGATGCTGTCGGCGCGTCACGTCCTCGTCCTCATCGAGGACTTGCACTGGGCCGACGAGGCCACGCTCGACCTGCTGCGCTACGTCGGCCGTCGCATCGGCGCGACGAAGTCCCTGGTGCTGGCGACCTGCCGCAGCGACGAACTCGGGTCCACGCATCCGCTGCGGCTGGTGCTCGGCGACCTGGCCACGAGCGGTTTGCAGCGGCTGGCACCGCAACCGCTGTCGCTCGGTGCCGTGCGCGAGCTGGCCGGGGAGCGCGGCCCGGAAGCCGAAGCGCTGCATCGCACGACGGGCGGCAACCCGTTCTTCGTGACCGAGGTCCTCGCGGCGGAGGGCGGCGGCGTCCCGGTCACCGTGCGCGACGCCGTGCTGGCGCGCGCAGCGCGGCTGCGACCGTCGGCGCGCGCGATCCTCGACGCGGTGGCGGTGGCCGGGCCTAGCGTCGAGCCGTGGCTGCTGCAGGAGGCGGTCGCGGCGGAGAGCGTCGCAGTCGAGCAGTGCCTTGCCAGCGGCGTGCTGCGCGCGGAGGACGACGCGTTCGTGTTTCGTCACGAGCTCGCGCGCCAGGCCGTGCTCGAGGCGATGACGCCGACGCGTCGGATGAGCCTGCACCGGCTGGTGCTGCAGGCGCTCCGGTCACGCCCAATGCCGACGCGCGACCTTGCGCGGCTCGCGCACCATGCGGAATCGGCGGGTGACGAAGCGGCCGTCCACGAGTTCGCGCCGGCCGCGGCCCGGGACGCTGCGGCCAATGGGGCCCATCGACAGGCCGCCGAGCAGTGGGCGCGCGCCCTGCGCCAGCCCGTCGCGGACGCGGGTAGGCACGCGGCGCTGCTCGAGGCGTACGCGTGGGAAGCACAGCTGACCGGCTGGATGGACGACTCCATCGACGCGCGCTGCAAGGCCGTGCGCCTGTGGCGGGAGGTCGGCGACCGCGACCACGAGGCCGTCGCACTGTCGTTGCTGGCGGTCGACCTCATCGTGGCGGGCCGCAATCCGGAAGGCGAGGCGGCGATGCGCGAGGCGCTGGCGCTGCTCGAGCCCGGCGGGGAGACCGCGACCGTCGCCATTGCGCACCGCTGTTCCGCATACCTGCGGATGCTCGACCGCGACGCGGAGGCCGCCATCCGCGAGGCCAGCCTCGCGATCCCGATCGCCGAGCGGCTGGGCGACCAGGAAACCGTCGTGTTCTGCCGGAACGCGATCGGTTCCTCCATGATCGTCTCGGGACGAATCGAAGAGGGTCGGCGTCACCTCGAGTCCGGCCTCGCGCTGGCGGAGCGATGCTCGCTTGACACGGGCGTCGCCAGCGCACTCGGCAACCTCGGGTCGGGCTGCGGCGAGGTTTACTGCCTCGATCTCGCCGAGTCGTACCTCGAGCGCGGAATCCGCTATTGCGTCGAGCGCGATCTCGACCGCTGGCGGTACTACCAGACGGCCTGGCTGGCGCTGGTCCAGATGTATCGGGGGCGCTGGGACGCGGCTTCCGCGTCGGCGCACGCCGTGCTGGATGCGCGTGCAACCTCGGCGACCGCGAGGATGATGGCATTGATCGCACTCGGTCGCGTCCGCGCGCGCCGCGGTGACCCGGGCGTCTGGGAGGCGCTCGACGAAGCCGGTGATCTCGCCGGCCAGTCCGGCACGCTGCAGCGCGTGGCGCCGACGCTGGCGGCGCGTACCGAGGCACTGTGGCTCGAGGGACGGGCCGGCGAAGCCGCCGCTCCGCTCGACGACGGGCTCGCGCTCGCGCTGCGCAAGCGCCACGCGTGGTTCGCGGCCGAGCTGCTCTACTGGCGGTCGAGGGCCCGGGAGTCACCGACGGAGGACGTCCCCGATTTCTGTGCCGGGAATCCTTTTGCACTCGAGGCGACCGGTCGTTCGCGCGAAGCGGCCGCCGCCTGGCACGAACTCGGCTGCCCGTACGAGCAGGCGCGGGCGCTCAGCCAGGGTGACACGCCGCAGAAGCGCGAGGCGCTCGGGATACTCGAGTCGCTGGGCGCCGCGCCGCTTGCGGAGCGCGTGCGCCGCGACCTGCGTGCCGCGGGCGTGCGCGGACTCAAGCGCGGGCCGCGCGATTCCACGCGCCGCCATCCGGCCGGCCTGACCGGCAAGGAATTGGACGTCCTGATGCTGCTGGGCGAGGGACTACGAAACAAGGACATCGCCCAACGGCTGCATCGCTCGGTGCGCACGATCGACCACCACGTGGCCGCGATCTTCGAGAAGCTCGGCGCGACCAACCGGGCCGAGGCGGTGATCGCGGCACACCGGCTCGGGCTCGTGAAGGACGAGGCGTCGACGCCGTCGCGCGGGCCAACTCCATGAAACGCTGGTTCGATTGTGTCTCGGGCTCGCGTCCCGTCACTCGTCGCTGTCGGGGCGCGAATTCGGTGGCGTGCCGGTGCTGCCGCGCACGAAGGCGCTCCACCGCTTCGCGGCAGCGGGATCCGGTGGTCCCGACTTCAGCCGCCCGTTCACGTGGCTGGTGAAGCTCGCACTGAAGGGAGCCGGTTGCGCGACCCACCAGGCCTGGACGCCGGGCAGCGAGATCCACCAGGCCAGGGTGTCGGACCAGCGCTGCCAGACCTCGCGGGGCAGCGCACCGGACTCGGACTGGTGAAACATGAACTCGAACGCACCGAACATCTCGTAGAAGGTCCAGGTGAACTGCACGCGTTCTGCCGCGGTGAGGCGCGAAGGATCGATCGTGCCGCGGGTGACGATCGACGCGAAGCCGGCGTCCGAGCTCAATCTCGCCTGCAGGGCCGAGACGCGCTCGAGGGCGCGCGCGTAATTCTCGGTCTTGAGTGAGTTCGTGCTCTGCCGGACCTGGTACGCAAGGTAGGCGAGCGAGACCACGACTGCGATCGCGCCCACGAATTCGCCCAGGTTCGCGAGGGTCTCGAGGTGGAGGCTTTCCGTCATGCCCGCGCGCGCCCGTTCGAACGGAGGCTAGACCTCGAAGCTGTCGCGTGCCGGCCGGTTCGGATCGTAGTCCTCGTCCTCGAGCTCGACCTCGGCCGACGGCGGCAGGTTCGCGATGATCTTCACGAGCATCCCGACGTGCTCGGCCTCTTCCTCCCGCAGCTCCTCGAACAGCGCCTTGACGTCCGGCTGGGTCACGTACTCCAGGGCCTCGTCGTAGAACGCGAAGGCCTTCTGCTCGGAGTAGAGCGCCAGCTGGTACGCCTTGAGCGCCGACATGTTCCATCGCACGTCGCCCATCGAGGGCGCCTCGACGTCGAAGATGTCGTCGAGCGTAACCTTCGCGGGCTGGTCGCCGAACAGCGCGAGCCGGCGCTCGGCAATCTCCTCGCAGTGCTTGTTCTCGTTGACGGCCATCGATCGGAAGACCGAGCCGGCATCGCCGACGCCGCGGGTTCCAAGCGACTCGGCGAACTCCGTGTACCGCCGCCTCGCTTCGAGCTCGATCAGTGAGGCGAGGTCGAGGGCGTCCATCAGGTTGAGCTGCGAGAAGTCGAGTCTTATGGACATGGGGTCTCCTGTGTCGGACGCATGGCGGGGCCATGCCCGTGCCGATGCCCAGCGTTCTGGCGATTGGCCGGCATCGGGTGGTCAGAAACGCTACGCCCGGACAGTGGACAGGTCAATGAACCCGCCCGCGGCGCAGCCCGCCCGGCACGAGGTAACGCTCCGCCAGCTCGAACAGGCCCTGGGCGGCGAGCGCCATCGCGGCGGCCGGAACCGCGCCCTCGAGGATCAGCGCGGTGTCGTCGAGGCGAATCCCCGAGAGGATCGGCTGGCCGTAACCACCGGCACCGACCAGCGCCCCGAGCGTGGCCCCGCCGACGTTTATCACGGCGGCGGTCTTGATGCCCGCGATGATCGTCGGCGCCGCGAGCGGCAACTCGATGCGCCGCAGCCGCGCGGCGCGCGGCAGGCCGAGCGCGTCCGCCGACTCCAGCAGGGCCGCCGGAATGCCGGTGAGGCCGGCGTGCGTGTTGCGCACGATCGGCAGCAGTCCATAGACGAACAGGGCCGCCAGCGCCGGTCCGGCGCCGATGCCGAGCAGCGGCACCATGAACACGAGCAGCGCAAGTGCCGGGATCGTCTGCCCGATTCCGACCAGCCCGAGCAGCAACTGGCCGAGGCGCGGGCGGCGTGCCGCGACGACGCCGAGCGGCACGGCGACGATGATCGCGACCGCGAGCGAGAGCGCGACCAGCAGCAGGTGCTCGCGCGTGTGTCGAAGCAGTCGCTGCAGGCGACCCTCGTCCTGCAGCGACGGCTTCATCCCCAGCGAGTCGGCGACGAAAGCCGCGGCGACCTCGGACTCGCTGCGACCCTCGAGTTTCACCGCGGCATTGAGCCGGATCATGTCCGCCTCGTCGACGGCGCCGAGCACGCGTCGCAGCGCCGCGACGGCGCCCGGTACCCGCTGCTCGAGGTCGGCGCGGTACAACAGGACGGCCTCGTAGCGCGGGAAGAATCCGCGATCGTCCTCGAGCACGCGCAGGCCGTAGTACGCGATCTCCGCGTCCGTGGTGTACAGCTCGGTGACGTCGGCAGCGCCCGACTCGATGGCGCGGTAGGCGAGGTCGTGCTCGACGCCGAGCACGTCGTGCTGCGGCAGCCCGTAGGCCGCGCGCAGTCCCGGCCAGCCGTCGGCCCGGTCCATGAACTCGTTGCTGAAGCGCAAGCGCAACCCGGGGTGATCCGCGAGGTCGGAGAGGTTGACGAGGCCCAGGCGGTCGGCCACGTCCGCACGCAGGCCGAGGGCGTAGTTGTTCTGGAAGCCGATCGAGCCGGCGAGCACGATGCCGCGGGCGGCGAGCAGCCGCTCGAGGTCCTGCCGGTCCCGGGGCTGCTCGCCCGCGAACACCTCGCGGTTCAGCGTGCCCGTGTATTCCACGTAGGCATCGATCTCCCCGCTCGCGAGCGCGTTGAACACCAGTCGCGTGCCACCCAGCGCGCGGTGGTGGCGCGCCGGCAGCCCGGCCTCCAGCGTCGACGCGCGCAGCATCTCGCCGAGGACTACGCTTTCGGTGAAGGCCTTGCTGCCGATTTCAACCGCTGTCTCGCGTTGCCCGCAGGCCGCGACGGTCGCCAGCGCCGACAGCAGCAGCATGCGTGCGCGCATCATCGCGACTGCAGGCCGTCGAGGTGGCTGCGTTGTGCTCGAACGAAGCGGGTGACGAACTCGTCGGCGGGCGCCTCGAGCATCGTGCCGAGCGTACCGCTCTGAACGACCTGCCCCTGCCGCATGAGCACGATGGTATCGGCCAGGTAGGCCGCTTCGGCGAGGTCGTGGGTGACGATCACCACCGTCCGGCCGAGCGCCGCGAACAGTTCGCGCAGCTCTGCCTGCAGGTCGAAGCGAATCATCGGGTCCAGTGCGCCGAGCGGCTCGTCGAGCAGCAGCACCTGCGGGTCCAGCATCAGCGCGCGCATCAGCCCGACGCGCTGGTTCTGCCCGCCGGAGAGCTCGGCCGGATAGCGGTCGAGCCGATCCGCGGGGAGATGCGTCAGCGCGGCGAGCTCATCGACGCGGGCCGCGATCCGCTGCTGAGGCCAGCGCAGGTGATCCGCCATCAGGCACACGTTTTGGCGAGCCGTCAGGTGCGGGAACAGCCCGCCCTGCTGTACGACGTAACCGGCCCGCTGCCGTACGGAGGTGACGACCGCACCGTCGAGGACCGAGCCGTCGAAGCACACCGTGCCGGAGTCCGGCGTGACGAGTCCGAGCAGCAGTCGCAGCAGCGTCGACTTGCCGCAACCCGATGGGCCGATCAGCGCCGTAGTGCGACCCGACTCGATCTCGAGGGATACCCTGTCGACGGCGACCACGCCGCCGTAGGACTTCGAGACCGCATCGAGCCGGAACACGAGTCGTCGAGGGCCCGGGGGGGTCAGGCGGGCTCGAGCAGCAGCACGCTGAACCAGTCCTGCGGGTCGGACCACGTGCGGCGCACGGCGAGGCCGGCGCTGGAGGCGAGGGCGGCCACGTCGTCCAGGGTGTACTTGTGGGAATACTCGGTGAGCAGGTACTCGCCGCGCGCCATTTCGAACCGTTCGTCGCCGACGACGAAGCTCGTCTCGCGATTCGCGACCAGGTGCATTTCGATTCGACTGTGCTCAGGCACCCACGGTGCGCGATGTGCGAATGCCCCGGGGTCGAAGCCGGCGCCGATCTCACGATTGAGGTGCCGCAGCACGTTCAGGTTGAACTCGGCGGTCAGGCCGGCCGCGTCGTTGTAGGCGCGTTCCACTGTCGCCGCGGGCTTGACGCGGTCGATGCCGAGCAGCACCGCGCCGCTCGTTCCCGCCATGTTGCGCATCCGTCGCAGCAGGTCGATGGCGGCCGGACGTGCGAAATTGCCGAGGGTCGAGCCCGGGAAGTACACGACGCGGCGCGCCTCGACGTTCATCACGGCGGTGGGCAATGCGAGTGCCGTGGTGAAGTCCCCACACACGGGATGAACCGGCAGCGACGGGAAATCCTCCCTCAGGCGGCGTGCCGTCTCGAGCAGGTGCTCGCGCGAAATGTCGACCGGGACGTAGGCGCGCGGTGCCCGCAGCGCCTCGAGCAGCAGGCGGGTCTTGAGGCTGGCGCCGCTGCCGGGCTCGATCAGCACGACGCGCGGACCGAGCGCCGCGGCCATCGCAGGCGCACTCGCCCGCATGATGCCGAGCTCGGTCCGCGTCAGGTAATACTCGGGCGTCGCGCAGATGCGCTCGAACAGGGCCGAGCCGCGCGGATCGTAGAACCAGATCGGCTCGATGCGCTTCGGCGACTCGCGCAGGCCGGCCAGCACGCGTTCCACGCGGGCGTCCGGGAGGCGATCGCCCCGGTCACGCTCCCTGGCGTGCGCGCCCGAGCTCATGGTTCGGCCGGCCCGGCGAGCCGCAGGCCTGAGAACTGCCAGCGGGCCTGGGGTGGAAAGAAGTTGCGGTAGCTTGCACGGACGTGACCGGCGGGGGTGGCGCAGGAACCGCCGCGCAGCACCATCTGGTTGCACATGAACTTGCCGTTGTACTCGCCGAGCGCGCCTTGCGCGGCCACGAAACCGGGGTAGGGCACGTACGGCGAGGCGGTCCACTCCCAGACGTCGCCGAACAGCTGCGCGAGCGTGCCGCGCTCGCGGGCCGGTCGCGGATGCAGCGACCCGGAACCGAGCAGGTTGCCCACCACCGGCTGGTCCGCGGCGGCCAGTTCCCATTCGGCCTCGGTCGGCAGGCGTGCGCCGGCCCAGCGGGCAAAAGCGTCGGCCTCGTAGTAGCTCACGTGACAGACCGGGGCGTCGCGATCGAGCTCACGTCGACCGCCGAGCGTGAACTCGGAGTCGAGGGCCTCGGACCAGTACAGCGGCCGGCGCCACCCCTCGCGCCGGGCCGTGGACCAGCCGTCGGACAACCACAGCAGCGCCTGGTCGTAGCCGCCGTCGCGGACGAACTCGCGGAATTCGCCGTTGGTGACCGGCCGGAGGGCGAGCCGGTACGGATCGACCCAGACCCGGTGGCGCGGCGTCTCGTTGTCGAAGCAAAAGCCCGAACCCGGGTCGGCCCCTGTCTCGCGCAGACCGCCCTCGTGGCGCGACCATCCGGTCGGCACGCGCTCGCGCACGGCGCCGGCCTCGGTCGCGAGATCGCGACGGTAGGCGGGCTCGAGTGCGTTGCGCGAGAACAGGTGCTTCACGTCCGTGAGCATCAATTCCTGGTGCTGCTGCTCGTGATTGAGCCCGAGCTCGGCGAGGGCGGCCGGAGCGTCGCCGTCCGCGAGCAGTCGCTGCATGTGCTCGTCCACGTGCGCGCGATAGTCGATGATCCGGGCCAGCGGTGGCCGTGTCAGCAGCCCGCGCTCGGGGCGAGGGTGGCGCGCTCCGACGGAGTCGTAGTACGAATTGAACAGGTACTCGAAGTCCGGGTCGAAGACGGGATAGCCCGGCGCGTGCGGCCGCAGCACGAACTGCTCGAAGAACCACGTCGTGTGCGCCAGGTGCCACTTGGCCGGGCTCGCGTCGGGCATGCTCTGCGCGGCGCAGTCCTCGGCCGTCAGCGGTTCGGCGAGGTGCATCGATCCGGCCCGGACCTGCCGGTACCTGCGGGCGCCGGTGGCGTGGTCCCAGCGCGTCACGTCCCGCGCGACTACGGTTTCGTGGCCCATGGCGTGGCGTTCCGTTCAGCCTGCCCAAGGGACGTTATGAAAGATCGAGTCCGGTAATGCAACCTCGTCGCCGGCATGCGGCCACTCAGGGATCGACGTCGAACAGTCAGCAGGTCGCCGGCGCTGTAGCACCCGAGCGCAGCCGCGAGCAGCCACCAGGTGCGTCGCGCGGCCGGGTCGGTCGAGCCCCGGGCGGCTGCGCCGGCCAGGATGGCTGCGAGGATCGACGCCAACGCGTGACGGGGCGCACATTCCGGCCCGTCCGGCCCTCCACGCCAGGCGACATGCGCCGACGATCAGGCATGGACACCGCTGGCGACGTACGCAGCGCCGAGCAGCCTGGACTCCACCTTCATTCGGCCGAGCTGCTCCTGCAGCAGCTGCCACGGCCGGTCCATGCCGTCGAGCGACGTGACCGAGCGCAGCGCGGCCGGAAGGACCAGCAGGTTGACGGGCCGCGCCAGCCATGGAGCGGCCCACTTCAAGCCCGACGCCACCACGCGCGCGCCCGGCTTCAGCCGACCGAGGACATTGGCGATCGCCTCGGGCCGCTGGAGGATGTCGTGCGTGAAGTGGAACAGTGCGGCATCCGCGCGGACGCGCAGCCTGGCGTCCTCCACCGGTGAGCAAATCAGCGTCACGCGTGCCCAGCGCGCCCGTGCCACGCGACGGCGCGCCTGCTCGACCATCTCGGGAGACTGCTCGATGCCGACGATGCGACCCTTCGGACCGACCCCCTGCCTCAGCATCGCCAGGCTCAGGCCGGTGCCGCATCCCACGTCGAACACGACGTCACCGGGGCGCAGCTCGAGCCTCGAGATGGCGAGCCGCCGTATGGGCTCGAAGAACGCCAGCTCCCGGTCATAGACGCTAGCGCGCCGCCGGTACTGCTCGAGGGCGGCATCGCGATCGGGGCCCCGCGCGGAATGGATGCGTCGTGTCATGGCCGGCGATCATCGTACGCGCAGCCGGCGCGGGAAGCCCCGCTGAAGTCTCGGCGCCGTCGAAGACCGGCAGACCCGCGCCCGCGATCGCGGGCATTGAATGCCCGACGCCCCGGCGCGGGCATCACCCGCAACGGAGATCGGCTACCGATGAACTCGAACGGACGCATCCTGACGACCCACGTCGGCAGCCTGCCGCGACCCGACGACCTCGTGGAAATCATGTTCGCCCGCGAGGACGGCATCCCGATCGACGAGTCGGCGCTGCAGGAGCGGGTGGAGCGGGCGGTGGGCGAAGCCGTCGCACGCCAGGTCGCGGCCGGCGTGGACATCGTCAACGACGGCGAGTGGCCGAAGCCGAGCTATGCCACGTACATCAAGGATCGCCTGAGCGGGCTCGGCGGTACCGGCACGAGCTACGTCTTCCCGCTCGCCGAGGCGATGCGGCACGAGTACGAGGCGATCGTGGTTGCCGGCATCATGTTGCAGGTCGATTGCCCGGACCTCGCGATGGGTCGGCACACGCAGTACCGGGAGCTGTCCCTGGCCGAATTCCGGGAACGCATGGAACTGCACGTCGAGGCCCTGAATCGCGCCTTCGTCAACATCCCGGCCGAGCGGGTGCGCATGCACCTGTGCTGGGGCAATTACCCCGGACCGCACCACTGCGACGTGCCGTTCGAGGACATCGTCGACGAGGTCTGGAAGGCGAAGCCGCACGCGGTCAAGTTCGAGGCGGCGAACCCCCGTCACGCGCACGAGTGGTCGGTGTTCGAGCAGGTGAAACTGCGCGCAGGGAAAATGCTGATCCCCGGCGTGATCGAGGTGCAGTCGAACTACATCGAGCACCCCGACCTCGTCGCCCAGCGCATCCCGCGCTGCGCGGACCGGGTCGGGCGCGACAACGTCATGGCCGGGACCGACTGCGGATTCAGCATCCACGTCGGCACGGCCGGGGTTGATCCGGACGTGCTGTGGGCGAAGCTTGCGGCGCTGTCGCAGGGCGCGGAGCGGGCCAGCCGGAAGCTGTCGCACCGCCGCTGAGCCGGGAATCCGCGTCCCGATGGAGCGATCGTCACCATTGCCCGTGATCGCCGTGCCCGGCGTCCGCGTCCTGCGGCCCCGCGGCCGGGGGTGTGCCGAGCGGATGCGCGCCCGGCGGCCGCGCCACGAGGCGGCGCACCCGGAACTGCTCGTCGTCGACCGATCGCAGCAGGCGTGCGCGCACGGCCTGGTCCGACTCGGTCGGTCGGGTGCGCCAGCGCAGGTAGTCGAGCCAGGTCGGGAACTCGAAGCGCTCGACCCACAGGTCGCACGGCGTCGACGTCCTGGCTGATCGACCAGGCGCGGGCGCCGTCGCGTCGGCGGATGCGGCCGACCTCGTTGATCACGGCCGCGAACCCGACCGCATTCCCGGGTCGCACGCGGTACTCGATCGCCGACGACGATCGGGCCGGACGCGGAGTGGATCTCGACGCTCGGCGGGTTGAGCTCGACCCGGGCGCGCGGGTCGAGCGAACCGAGCTCGCTCGACCGAGATCGGCAGCCAGCGCGCGGCCGCGAGCGACACCAGCGAAGCGACCCCGGCGACCGTCAGCGCCTCGCGCAGGCCGAGCGCGCTCGCGAACTCGCCCCACCACCAGCTGCCGAGCGCCATGCTGGCGAACGCGACGGTCTGGTAGGTCGCCAGCATCCGGCCGGTCACCCAGCGGGGCGAGGAGAGCTGCACGGCGATGTTGTAGTTCGCGAACGCCAGCGTCCACACGGACCCGGCGAGCACGTGCGCGAGCATCGTCAGCGCGTGCCAGCGGCTCTGGCCGATTCCGATCATCGCGACGCAGGCCAGCGCGGACAGCAGCCGCAACAGCGTGTCGCTGGTGAAGCGGTGGCGCAGCGTGGCGCTCGAGAGCGCGCCCAGCATCGCGCCGACGCCGAACGCGCCCAGCAGGATGCCGAAGGTCGTCGCGCCGCCGCCCAGCAGGTCGCGCGCCACGATCGGCATGAGCGCCGGGACCGCGACGATCGGGATCGTGTACAGGGCGCAGCGCAGCAGGATCGCGAGCAGGTGCGGCGAGAGGCTCACGTAGCGCAGGCCGGCCGCGATCGCCGTCCCGAGCGGCTCGGGCGGCAGCTCGCTGCGTACCCGCTTCGGCCGCCACCAGAAGAGGGTGGCAATGATGCCGAGGTACGACACTGCGTTGACGACGAACGCCGCCGCCGCACCGACGGCGGCCACGATGACGCCGCCGATGGCCGGCCCGAGACTCCGCGCCAGGTTGAAGCCGACCGCGTTCGCCATCACCGCGGGCGCGATCTGCAGCGCGCGGCACCTGGTCGCCGATCGACGCCTGCCACGCCGGCGCGAACGCCGCGGCGCCGCAGCCGATCAGGAACGTGAGCCCGAGCAGCAGCGACGGGGTGATGGCGCCCGCGAGCGCGACCGCCGCGAGCGCTGCCGAGGCGAGCAGCGACAGGACCTGCGAGACCAGCATGATCGAGCGGCGATCGCGCGTGTCGGCGAAGGCGCCGGCCAGCAGCGACAGGAAGAAGAACGGCAGCGCGCTCGCCGTCTGCACGAGCGCCACCATGTCGGCCGACGGTGCGATCGTGGCCATGAGCCACGACGCGCCCACCGTCTGGATCATGCTGCCGAACGACGATGCCAGCGTGGCCCACCAGAACAGCGCAAAGGCCCGGTGTTCGAACGGGGCGAGCGTGGCCCGTCGCCACTGCTCGAATCGCGAGGGCGCGTGCACGTCGGTTGCGGCCTCAGGCCCCCGGCGTCGCGGCCACGGTCTCCGCCCGGCCTGCGGCCTGCGCCACGGCCAGCGCCGTGATGTTCACGAACCGGCGCACCGTCGCGCTCGGCGTGAGGATGTGCACGGGCTTCGCGGCGCCGAGCAGGATCGGACCCACCGTGATGCCCTCTCCCTGCGCGGCCTTGAGCAGGTTGAGCGAGATGTTGGCGGCATCCATGTTCGGCATCACGAGCAGGTTGGCCGGGCCGGTGAGTCGCGAGTCCGGGTGCACTCGCACGCGGATGTCGTCCACGAGCGCCTGGTCGGCCTTCATCTCGCCGTCCGCCTCGAGATCCGGCGCCAGCCCGGCCAGGATCTCGCGCGCGCGGCTCATCTTCGTCGACGACGCGCATGGCGTGCTGCCGAAGCTCGAGTGCGACAGCAACGCGACGCGGGGCGTCAGGCCGAAGCGGCGCACCTCGGCGGACGCAAGCACCGTCATCGCGGCTATGTCCTCGGCGTCCGGATTGTCGTTCACGTACGGGTCCGTGATGAACAGCGTGCGCTTCGGCAGCATCAGCACCGTCAGTGCGGCGAACAGGCGCGCGTGCGGCGAGAGGCCGATCACGTCCGCGATGGGCTTGAGCTGCTGCGCGTACAGGCCCGACGGTCCCGCGATCAGGGCATCCGCCTCGTTCCGGCGCAGCAGCATCGCGCCGATGAGCGTCGTGTTCTGCCGGATCTCGGCCTGGGCGATCGCCGGCGTCACGCCCTTGCGCGACATGATCCGGTAGTACTCGTTCCAGATCTCCCGGTAGCGCGGGTCGGACTCCGGATTGACGATCTCGAAGTCGCGCTCGGCCTGGAGGTCGAGGCCGGCCTTGCGGATGCGCATCTCGATGACCGAGGGCCGGCCGATCAGGATCGGGCGCGCGAGGCGCTCGTCGATCACCACGCGCGCGGCCCGCAGCACGCGCTCGTCCTCGCCTTCGGCGTAGAGCACGCGGCGACCCGAGTCACGCGCGGTGGCGAACACCGGCCGCATGATCGTGCCGGAGTGATAGACGAAGTTCGTGAGCTCGCGGACGTACGCGTCGAAGTCGGCGATGGGGCGCGTCGCCACGCCGGACTCCATGGCCGCGCGCGCGACCGCCGGGGCGATCCTGACGATCAGGCGGGGATCGAACGGCTTCGGGATGATGTTCTCGGCCCCGAAGGCGAGATCGGCGCTGCCGTAGGCGTTGGCCAGCAGGTCCGAGGGCTCCGCGCGGGCGAGATCCGCGATCGCATAGACGCAGGCGAGCTTCATCTCCTCGGTGATGCGCGTGGCGCCGACGTCGAGCGCGCCGCGGAAGAGGAACGGAAAGCACAGGACGTTGTTCACCTGGTTGGGGAAGTCGGAACGCCCCGTCGCGACGACGCAGTCGGGTCGCGCCGCCTTGGCGACGTCGGGCATGATCTCCGGCACCGGGTTGGCGAGCGCGAGGATCAGCGGTGCGGGCGCCATCGTCCCGACCATCTCCGCCGTCAGGACGCCGGCGGTCGAGCAGCCGAGAAAGACGTCTGCACCGTCGATGACGTCCGCCAGCTTCCTCGCCTGCGTTTCCTGCGCATAGCGCGCCTTGTTCGGCTCCATGTCCGGCTCGCGGCCGACGAAGACGACCCCCTTGCTGTCGCAGACGTAGACGCTCTCGCGCCTGACGCCGAGCTGGACCATCAGGTCGAGGCAGGCGATTGCTGCGGCGCCGGCGCCCGAGCACACGACCTTGATCCGGCCGATGTCCTTGCCGACGACCGCGAGGCCGTTGAGGAGTGCCGCGGCCGAGATGATCGCCGTGCCGTGCTGGTCGTCGTGGAAGACCGGGATCTTCATGCGCTCGCGCAGCTTGCGCTCGACGTAGAAGCACTCGGGCGCCTTGATGTCCTCGAGGTTCACGCCGCCGAGCGTCGGCTCCAGCGCGGCGATGATGTCCACCAGCCGGTCCGGATCGCCCTCGGCGAGCTCGATGTCGAACACATCGATGCCGGCGAATTTCTTGAACAGGCAGCCCTTGCCCTCCATGACCGGCTTGGCGGCGAGCGGGCCGATGTTGCCGAGTCCGAGCACCGCCGTGCCGTTGGTGACGACGCCAACGAGGTTGGCTCGCGACGTCAGCGAGGCCGCTTCGGCAGGATCGGCGACGATGGCCTCGCAGGCGGCGGCCACGCCGGGCGAGTAGGCGAGGGCGAGGTCGCGCTGGTTGATCAGCGCCTTGGTCGGAACGACCGAGACCTTGCCGGGCGCCGGATGACGGTGATACTCGAGCGCCGCCGCGACCAGGTCGGCATCCAATGTCGGGCTTCTCACGTCGTCTCCTGAATCCTGAATTCGCGCGTGGAGTCTAGCGCACGGCCGGTGCCGCCTTTTCGGCTGTCGGCCGGGATCGGACTCAGTGGCGCCCGACCAGCATCTCGACGACTTCCCGGAAGCGCGGTTCCGAGCGAATGGAGTCGAGGTCGGAATCGTGCTCCAGCCACTCGCGGCTGATGTTGCCGACCTTGATCAGGCAGCGCTCGAGGCAGTCCAGCGCCTTGTCCTTTTCCCCGGCCAGCGCAAAGAAGCAGGCGGCGTTGTAGTGCACGATCGAGTCCCGCGGCGCGGACTCCAGGGACCTCTGGATCCAGCGCCTCGCCTCCGCCTTCTCACCCAGGCGCAGGAGTCCGAAGGCTCCCAGGTTCCATGCGCGCACGTCGTCGGGATTCAGTTCCAGGATCCGGCGCGCCCGCTCGAGGCCCTCGCGAGTGACCTCGATGGCCTTGTCGGGCTCGCCGATGCTGACGTACAGCTGGGCCTGCAGCAGCTTGCTCTGGTAGTCCTCGGGCCGGACCGTGGCGGCGCCCTCGAACAGCTCGATGGCGCGGCGGATGTCGCCCTCGTGCACCTTGCTGCGACCGTAGAAGTACCACGCCTCGAAGTTGCCGCGATCGAGCTGCAGGGCCCTCTGGAACTCGCGGTCGGCCTGGCCGTAGTCCGAGTTCATGCAGTGCGCGATGCCGCTCGAGACGTGCGACTCGGGAAGGTCCGGAGCCAGTTCCAGCGCGCGGGTGCTGCTGCGGATGGCCTCCTGGCGGTTCTGGCCGGTGGCGTTGAAGTACATGTACTCGAACCCGTACGTATAGGCGAGCCCTGCCCAGGCCTTCCCGAAGCCCGGCTCGACGTCGATCGCCCGCTGGAACATCTGCCTCGCGTAGATCGTGTCCTGCCCGCTGTGTTTCGCGAAATAGCTGAGTCCCCGCAGGTAGAAGTCGTAGGCCTTCGGCGAGACCCTGGCGCCGGGGTCGGCCGGAGCGCGGCTCATGCCCAGGCTCAAAGTCTCGGCGATCGATGTGGCGATCTCGTCCTGGATCCGGAACACGTCCTCGAGGTCGAAGTCGTAGCGGCGCGACCAGAGGTGGTAGCCGTCGGTGGTCTTCACGAGCTGCGCCGTGATGCGCATGTGCTCGCCGGACTTGCGCACGCTGCCCTCGAGCACGGCCATGACGTTGAGCTTGCGGCCCACCTCCTGGACGTCGCTGCAGCCGGTCCCGGCATGGAAGGAGGAGGTGCGCGAGGCGACGCGAACGTTGTCCAACTTGCTCAGGGTGTTGAGGATCTCCTCGGCGATCCCCTCGCAGAAGTACCCCTGGTCCTTCTTCTCGCTCATGTCGTCGAACGGCAGCACCGCGATCGACAGTCCTTGAGCGGTCGTCGACGGGTCCGTTTCAGGCGGGGACGCCTGCGCGACCGGCGTACCGGCGCTCGTGCGGACGTCGCGCTGCAGGCCGTCCGGGGTCAGGTCGTAGGCCCACGCGAGCACCAGTGCCAGCGGGAACCCGAGAATGGCCAGCGCGACCAGGAGGGTCACGGTCCACTCCGGTAGCTTCAATGCCGTGAAGATCAGCTCGCCGCCTTCCATGATGGCCCACGCGACGACGACATATACGATCGCGGCGCGCGTGACCTTGCGCTTCCTGAGTTCGCCGACGAATCGTCTGAGCCTTGAGTCGTTCATGGCTTGCGGTTGCGCCAATCGTCCGGCCACGGCGTCCAGGTAGAACGATACACCCGCATGTCACGACGGGCACGAACTCGGCGTTGGGCGAAAAAAAAACGGCGGCGCATTTTCGTGCGCCGCCGTCCGAGCGCCGTTCCGGCGCGTATCGAAGCCTAGAAGCGGTCGAGGTTCATCACCTTGTCCCAGGCCGCGACGAAGTCCTTCACGAACTTCTCGCGCCCGTCGTTGGCGGCATAGACCTCCGCCACCGCGCGCAGCTCGGAGTTCGATCCGAACACCAGGTCGACCGGGGTGGCCGTCCACTTGAGCTTGCCCGTGGCGCGGTCACGGCCCTCGTAGAGGCCCTCGGCCTGGGCCGACTTCGACCACTGCGTGGACATGTCGAGCAGGTTCACGAAGAAGTCGTTGCTCAGCGTGCCGGGCCGGTCGGTGAACACGCCGTGGGCGGCCTGTCCGGAGTTGGCGTTCAGGGCGCGCAGGCCGCCGACCAGCGCGGTCATCTCGGGCACCGTCAGCGTCAGCAGGTTCGCCCGGTCGACCAGCATCTCCGCCGGCGAGGCCCAGCTGGCCTTGCCGAAGTAGTTGCGGAAGCCGTCGGCCGCCGGCTCGAGCGCCGCGAACGACTGCCACGTCCGTCTGCGCCTGGGTCGCGTCCGTACGGCCCGGCGTGAACGGCACCTGCACGTCATGGCCGGCCTGCTTCGCGGCCCGCTCGATCGCGGCCGCGCCGCCGAGGACGATCAGGTCGGCGAGCGAGACCTTCTTGCCGCCGGTCTGCGCGCGGTTGAACTCCTCCTGGATGCCCTCGAGGGTCTTCAGCACCTTCGCGAGCTCGGCCGGGTTGTTCACTTCCCAGTTGCGCTGCGGCTCGAGGCGGACGCGCGCGCCGTTGGCGCCGCCGCGCATGTCGCTGCCGCGGAAGCTCGACGGCCGAGGCCCAGGCCGTCCGCACCAGCTCGGGGTCGGTGAGGCCGGAGGCCAGGATCTTCGCCTTGAGCTGCGCGACGTCCTGCGCGTTGACCAGCGGGTGATCGACGGCCGGGACCGGGTCCTGCCACAGCAGCTCCACCTTGGGCGCGTCGGGCCCGAGGTAGCGCGAGCTCGGGCCGAGGTCGCGGTGGGTCAGCTTGAACCAGGCGCGCGCGAACGCATCCGCGTACTGCTGCGGGTCCTTGCGGAAGCGCTCGATGATCTTGCGGTACTCCGGGTCGAACTTCAGCGCGAGGTCGGTGGTGAACATGATCGGCGCGTGCCGCTTGGTCGGATCGTGCGCATCCGGCACCAGGTTGGCGGCCGAGCCGTCGGACGGAATCCACTGGATCGCGCCCGCGGGGCTCTTCGTCTGCACCCAGTCGAAGCCCAGCAGGAAATCGAGGTACATCGTCGTCCAGGCGATCGGGTTCGCCGTCCACGCGCCCTCGAGGCCGCTGGTGATCGTGTCCGCGCCCTTGCCGGTGCCGCACTTGTTCATCCAGCCGAGGCCCTGCTGCTCGACGCCGGCCGCGGCCGGCTCGCGGCCCACGCAGTCGTCGGGCTTGCGGGCGCCGTGCGCCTTGCCGAAGGTGTGGCCGCCCGCGATCAGCGCGACGGTCTCCTCGTCGTTCATCGCCATGCGGCCGAACGACTCGCGGATGTCACGCGCCGCGGCGAGCGGGTCGGGCTTGCCGTTCGGGCCCTCCGGGTTCACGTAGATCAGGCCCATCTGCACCGCGGCCAGGGGACGCTGCAGGTCGCGATTGCCGCTGTGGCGCTCGTCCGCCAGGAACTTGCCTTCGGGACCCCAGTAGGTGACGTCGGCTTCCCAGTCGTCGACGCGCCCGCCGGCAAAGCCGAAGGTCTTGAAGCCCATGGACTCGAGCGCCACGTTGCCGGTGAGCACCATGAGGTCGGCCCAGGAGATCTGCTGGCCGTACTTCTGCTTGATCGGCCACAGCAGGCGCTTCGCCTTGTCGAGGTTCACGTTGTCGGGCCAGCTGTTGAGCGGCTCGAAGCGGATCTGGCCGCCGTCGGCGCCGCCGCGGCCGTCGAGACGCGCGGTAGGTGCCGGCGCTGTGCCAGGCCATGCGGATGAAGAACGGACCGTAGTGGCCGTAGTCGGCGGGCCACCACGGCTGCGAGGTGGTCATCAGCGCCTTGAGGTCGGCCTTCACGGCCTCGAGGTCGAGCTTCTTGAACTCCTCCGCGTAGTCGAAGTCGTCGCCCAGCGGGTTGGAGGCTGGGCGAGTGCTGGCGCAGCGGGCTCAGGTCCAGCCGCTCGGGCCACCAGTCCTGGTTGGACATCCCGGTGCCGGCGGCCGCCGAGGCGGTCGGGGCGGTGAGCGGCGACATGGCCCCCAGTGCGGCGAGGACCGCCGCCGCGATCGTCAGACGTGTTGTCTTGTCAGGCATTCTTGGAACTCCTGGTGTGCAAGGGATTCAGCGCGCAACGAGCACTGTGTTCCGGCAGCGCAGATCTGGGAAGTCGTAGTTTTCTATAAGAACGATAGGCAGCGGAAATGCGAGCCCTGAATATCAGGGGATGTTCCGCAGGAGAGGCTGTTAATTCCATCGACGGCGGCGTACGTTGGCATCGTGAGCCGAGGTCTTCCGAGCCTGTCGAAGCCCCCCGCCGTGCGACTGGCGTGGGGCAACCGCGCCCTGCGCTGGTATTTCGCGCCCGAGTACCTGCACATGGAGCGCGCGGACCCGCGGCGGCCGACGCTGTTCGTCGGCAACCACTCGGTGTTCGGCGTGCTCGACGTGCTGCTGTTCGCGGACGGCCTGTACCGCGACCGCAGCATTACGCTGCGCATGCTCGCGGATCGCAATCACTTCAAGCTGCCGCTGTGGCGCGACTTCGTCGAGCAGACGGGCGCGGTGCTCGGCACGCGGGCGAACTGCGCCGCGCTGATGCGCCGCGGCGAGCACATCCTGGTCTTCCCCGGCGGCGCGCGCGAAGTGTTCAAGCACAAGGGCGAGGCGTACCGGCTGATCTGGAAGGAACGCTATGGGTTCGTGCGGCTCGCCGTCGAGCACGGCTATTCGATCACGCCCTATGCGACGGTCGGTGCCGAGGAAGCTTTCGACGTGCTCATCGATTCGAGCGACTACCTGGAAACGCCGTTGGGCCGGTATCTCGAGCGTTCGGGAATCGCCGACCGCTACCTGCGGGGCGGCGAGGAGTTCCCGCCGGTGGTGCGCGGCCTCGGGCTCACGCCGATACCGAGGCCGGAGAAGTTGTATTTCTCGGTCGGCCGACCGATCGAGACGGCCCGCTATCGAGACGACTACGAGGATCCCGAAGTTCTGCGGCGGATGCGAAGCCGGGTCCGCCGTTCGCTCGGTAGACTCATCGCCGAGCTTCGGGCGTATCGCGCCCGGGACGCTCGTCCGGGGGTCCTGCGGCGGACATTGAATCGACTGTGATGACCAACGGGAGGGGTGTATGCAGCGTCTACAAGCGATTGCGATCTTCGCGTCGATGGCCATTTCGGCTGCCGTGCCGGTGATGGCCGATGGAAACTTCCGGTGCGGAGCCCGGTTGGTCGAACCGGGTGTCTCGACGGCGGAGGTGCTCGCGCTTTGCGGCGAACCGACGTCACGATCCGTGGAGGAGCAGGACGTGCACAGCGGCAACCGGGTCGTGGGCAAGACGACCGTGCAGCGGTGGACCTACGAATCCTACAGCGCGAAGCGCGTGCTCGTATTCGACGCCGACGTGCTCAAGTCCATCGAGTGAGGGGGGAATGAGGTGACCATCAGGATCGTTCGCCTCGGCAGCACGCGCGCGCCGGGCGAGGGACTTCGCATCGGCACCGTGCGGCGGCCGCCGCGCGGCGTGCCGAAGGGCGAATACTCGAAGCGCGATCTTTACGACGTCTGGTTGCCAAACCTCGCGCCTAGCGAGGCACTGCTGAAGGCTGCGCGGGCGTCGGTGGCAGCCGGGGACGAGCGTGGCTGGAAGGCCTTCGTCCGGCGGTATCGCGCGGAGATGAAGCAGCCGGTCAACCGGGCGTTGCTCGAGACCCTCGCAGCGCTGTCGCACACTGCCAATTTCTCGGTGGGTTGCTATTGCGCCGATGAAGCCCGTTGCCACCGCTCCGTGCTGCGGGACCAGCTCTCGGAGCGGGGCGCGAAGCTGGGGTAGGGCGAATGCGCCATCGCGTGCGCTCTACATCCACAGCACCGTGCGCTCGTTCGCGAACCACTCGTCGAGCAACGGCGCGACGCGCAACTCGATCGCGGCACGACGCACCTTCATGGTCGGGGTGAGGCAGCCGCTTTCGATCGTCCACGGTTCGGGGACGACCACCAGCATGCGCAGTCGCTCGTAGTCCGGCAGCTCGGCGTTGACCTGGCGCAGCAACGCAGCGAGGTCGGTCTCGACCGCATCCCGGAACGCCGCGTCGGTCACCCGCGCCCGAACGTCCTCGGCGAGCACGACGAGCCCGTACGCGGCCGGTCGCCCGACGCCCGAGACCAGCGACAGCTCCACGATCGGATGCACGTTGAGCCGGTTCTCGATGGGTGCGGGCGCCACGTACTTGCCCTTATCAGTCTTGAACAGTTCCTTGGCACGCCCCGTGATCTTCAGCAGCCCGTCTGGACGAAGCTCGCCGAGATCGCCGGTGCGGAAGAATCCGTCCTCGGTGAAGGAGGCCGCGGTCAGCTCGGGCTGCCTGTAATAGCCGCTGAACTGCCCGGGCGACCGGATCAGGATCTCGCCCTCGGGGCTGAGTCGCACCTCGACGCCGGGCAGCGGCGCACCGACGTGGCCCGGGGCATTGCGATGCTCCGACGAGGTGTGCGAGTAGCCCGTGTCCTCGGTCATCGCGTAGCCCTCGTGCAGATTCAGGCCGAGGCGGCGATACCAGAGGATGAGTTCCGGCGGGATCGGCGCCGAGCCGCTGCCGGCCAGCCTCACCTGGTCGAGGCCCAGTCCCGCGAGCACCTTGCGCGCGACCGTGCGACCGAGCAGCGGGATGCCGAGCAGGAAGTCGAGCCGCGGGGGCGGCAGCCGCGCGAATACGCCCTGCTGGAACTTGAGCCACAGCCGCGGCACCGACAGGAAGAGCGTGGGCCGCGCCCGCCGCAGGTCGTCCACGAACGTATCGAGCGACTCGGCGAAGTAGATGCGATTGCCGCCATCCACGAGCGACGCACCCTCGACCCAGGCGCGCTCGAGTGCGTGCGCGAGCGGCAGGTAGGAGAGCATGCGCCCCTCGACGCCCGGCGGTAGGTGATCCCGCACATAGTCGCGAATGCCCTCGGCGGCGCGCGTGAACGCTCCGAACGAGGTCATCACGCCCTTGGGCTGCCCGGTAGACCCGGAGGTGTAGAGCAGCATGGCGAGCTCGTCGGCGGTCCGCTCGGCCGGCTCGGCGAGCGGCGGGGTGCGCGAGACGATTGCGTCCCAGGTCTCGAAGTCCGTCGGCGGTGCGAGCGGCAGGGCGATGCACGGCAGCCCGGCCGGCACGCCCATGCGCTGCTGTTGCCAGGTGTCGAGCTTGCCCACGAACAGGAGTGCGGCCTCGCTGTGCTCCAGCACGAAGCGCACGGTGCCCGCGGTCTCGGTCGGGAAGATTGCGACCGTGGTGTAGCCCGCGAGCCAGATCGCAAGCTCCGCGACGATGAAGTGCGCGCAGTTCTTCGAAAGGATCGCGATGCACGTGCCCCGCGGATACCCGAGCGAGCGCAGGTGCGCGGCCATGCGACGAGCCTCATCGAGCGTCTTGCCCCAGGTGAGGTCCACGACCTTGCCGCTGCCGACCGGCTGCGTGAGAAAGACGCGCTCGGGCTGTCTGGCGGCGTGCTCGAGAACGTAGTCGACGATCAGTCTGTGCTGATTCAACGGCCCCCTCCGATCGGTCCCCTGTGGCAGGAGACTCGGTAACCCTATCCGGGTAAGGTATTGATGGCAAACGGAGGCGGGTGCCATGGCGACGGGTTGGGCCGGCGACGGCGCAGTGCAGCAACAGATCGACGACAGCATCGCAGAGGCGATCGAGCGCGCCCGTGCGCAGCTGCCGAGCGGGCCCGGCCTGCCCGACTGCGAGGAGTGCGGCGAGGCGATCCCGGAGGCGCGCCGGCAGGCCGTGCCGGGCGTGCGGCTCTGCGTCGGCTGCCAGGCCGAGGCGGACAGCCATGCGCAGGCGGCAAGTGGCTACAACCGGCGCGGCAGCAAGGACAGCCAGCTGCGCTGACACTGCGCCGCCCCGGACAGGCGGCGACCGACGTCGCGAAAATCCAGCAAGGCCACTGACGGGAGGACGCAAATGACGTTGCAGGACTGGGGGGCGATCGGCGAGGTCGTCGGCGCGCTGGCCGTGGTCGTCACGCTCATCTACCTCGCCAAGCAGATCCGCCAGAACACCCACGCGATGGAGGAGGGGCGCCGCCTCGCGCTCGCGCAGACCTACCAGATGCGCTCCGACGCGTTGCAGGCCATGCTCGTGCAGGCGGCCGACTCCGAATACATCGGACCGATCATCATCAAGCTCACCGGGCTCGGCTATCCGGAGGATGTCGGGGCACTGGAGCAGCTCAGCGACGCGGAGCGCCGCCGGTTCCGGATGTGGCAGATCGCCCAGCAGACGCACTGGGACAACATGCACTACCAGTACCAGCAGGGCTACCTCGACCAGGAGTACTACGACGACGCGTTCAAGGAGCGCGTCGTGCGGCTCGCACCGACCTGGCGGGCGCTCGGGTTGACGAGCGGGCGTCGCAGCTTCTTCGCCGAGATCGATCGCCTGTCGCGCGAGTGAGGCGGCCGGCTGTCGGCGGCAGGCCCTGCGTGCCGCCCCCGCCTGGTCAGCGCATCGTCTTGAGCTGCAGTTCGCTGCGCCGGTAATCGATAATCAGGGTGTCGAGCAGCCCGAGCAGGTCCATCCCGATCAGCAGCGCCGGCTGGTCGCGGACCTGCCAGTGCTCGAAGATGTAGACGTCGCTGAAGATGATTTCGGCGTTGCGCACCACCATGTCTCCGGCGGCGAAGCGGGGGATTCGAACCGGCGCCGCCTTCTGCACGTCCTCGGTGACGCCGATGACCTCCACGTCGAAGGCGTCCGCTTTGCCGGCGCGACGCGACAGCGACTGGTGCAGCGCCAGGTTGCCGATGGTCCGCTGCGCCCCGGTGTCGACCATGGCGACCGCCTTGACGTTGCCGATCGTGACGTTGACGCGCATGCCGCGCTGCGGATCGTATTTGAACGGCACGACCGAGTAGCCGTCCGGCGCCGGCGCCCGGCGAGAACGCATGATGCTGATCCGGTCCTTGCGGAACTCGATCACGATGCGCTTGTCCTCGAGGCCCTCGCCGCCGAGCACTCCCTCCGCCCCGCCGAAAGCGTCCGCGAGGATGGGCATCCTCGTGTTCGCGACCAGCAGCTCGCCGAACTCGAGCGTGTCCACGTCCACGGTCGAGACGATCGTCGAACCGGTGACGCCCTGCAGCCGCACGGAGTCGACCTGGATCGGCAGGCCGAGCTCGGCGGCGACCTTGCCGGAGATGGCCGAGCGACTGGCCCCGGTGTCGAGCACCAGCCGGTACGGGCCCATCCCGTTGATCAGCACGGGGGCCCAGATGCGACCGATGCGGTCACGGGTGGTGGGCGCGACGTAGCGCGGCTCGGGTGCGGAGACGACCACTTCCTCGACCGGTGGCGGCGGGGAAGCATCTGGCTCGGCGCGGGCCGCAGCCGGCACCAGCAGCGCCACCGTCGCCGCGTGCAGCGCCAGCCTTGGCAGGAATCTGGAGTCTCTTGCTCGCACGGCCATGGGAAATGTACACCACGGGCCGTACGTCGCGGTCAACCCCTGCGTGGAGCCGGCACGGGCTGAAGTTGGCCGACACCGTCAGGCCGTCCCGCGGAAGTGGCCTCGTTTTGCCCGGCGCTGCACGAACGGGCATGATCCGACCGCCCCGCGCATCCCGATGGCGGATTCCCGTTGGAGACCCGAGTTCCCATGCCGTACGACGTCTGCATAAGCTATTCCTCCCGGGACCGCGACCGCATCCTCGCAATCGCCGAGCAATTGCGCGGCGAGGGTGTGTCCGTCTGGATCGACCAGGGCGGCATCGACGCCGCGGCGATGTGGAGCACCGAGATCGTCAAGGCGATCGACGGGTGCAAGGTACTGCTGCTGGCACTCTCGGCGGCGGCGGCCGAATCGGCCAACGTGGTCAAGGAAGTCTCCCTGGCGCTGGACCGCAAGAAGCACATCCTGCCCGTGAACCTGGAGCCCGTCGAAGTGCCGGTGGCGCTGCGCTATCCGCTCGCCGGCATCCAGCACGTGGACCTGTTCGGCGCCCGGGCGGCCGAGAACTTCGCGACCGTCGTACGAGCACTCGCGAGGCTGGGCGTGCAGACGAGCCGGGCGCCGGTCCCGGTGCCCGTCGAATCGAAGTCGCAGCGCAAGCCGCTCAACGACAAGGTCATCGCGGTGCTGCCGTTCGTGAACATCAGCCCGGACAAGGAGAGCGACTACTTCAGCGACGGCCTGACCGAGGACCTGATCTCGAACCTGTCACGGCTCAAGGGCATGTCGGTCGTGTCGCGAACCAACTCCATTCGCTACAAGGGTTCGAAGCTCGACATCGAGGACATCGGCCACGAGCTCGGGGCGCGCTACCTGATCGAGGGCACGGTGCGTCGTCACCAGGACGACCTGCGCATCACCGCCAACCTGATCGACGTCGCCTCGAGCACGCAACTCTGGTCGGACCGCTACAAGGGCAAGATGGCCGACGTCTTCGACATCCAGGAGACCGTGTCGAAGGAGATCGTGGACGCACTCGCGATCACGCTCACGCCGGTCGAGAAGGTGGCGCTGACCCGGCGCTCCACCAGCAACCCGGACGCCTTCGACCTGTACCTGCGCGGTCGCGAGGCCCTTTTCCGTCAGACCCGGACGAACATCGAGATCGCAACGCAGCTCTTCCAGCAGGCGATCCGCCTCGACGGACGCTATGCCCAGGCCCATGCGGGACTGGCAGAGGCGTATGCCGCGCGCTGCTTCTACTTCCAGCGCGACGACGCGCTGCTGGACAAGGCGATCGAATCGAGCCTGAAGGCGTTGATGTACGACGAGTCGATCGCCGACGCGTACGCGGCGCTCGGCATCGCGTACCTCGTCCGCGGCGACATGGAGGCGGCCCTGGAGGCGAGTCGCAAGGCAATCCAGCTCGACGAGGGCAGCGTCACCGGCCTGTATGCACTCGGCCGGGTGTTCCTGACCACCGGCCAGTTCGCCGAGGCCCGCGAAGTCTGCGAGAAGCTGGTCGAGGTCAATCCCGACTTCTACCCGGGGCTGCAAGGACTGCAGGCGGCGCTCGCCGGCATGGGAGACGCCGCGGCGGCCATGGAAATGACCCGCCGCCTCGTCGCCTACTTCCCCGGGTACCTCGCTCGTGCACCCGACGACGCCCGTGCCCACATCCTGTTCGCCAGCTATCTCGCCGAGGTGGGCGAGCGCGAGCAGGCGATGCTCGAGGCGGATACCGCGCTCGCACTGGGCGGCCACGACGGGATCATGCTGTACAACCTGTGCTGCACCTTCAGTCTGCTCGGCGAGAGCCGCAAGGCTGTCGAGACTTTCGCCCAGGCCGTCGAGGCGGGCTACAGCAACCTGCGCTGGGCGCGCCTGGACCCCGATCTCGAGCCGATCCGCAGCGACCCGCGGTTCGTATCGCTCACCGAGGAGGCCTGACCACACGACGCTCGTCGAGCGCTCACGTGGAGCCGTGGCCGGCCCGTCACCCGCGGCTCAGGATCCGGTCAGCAGCGTATCGGCCTGCGCATCGTCCAGTTCCCCATCGGCAGTCTCGATCGGGTCGGGCAACGCGACCTTGACCGTCGGCACGGCCGGCGCGTTGTCCATGTCGATGCGGCCGATCAGGCGTGCGCCGTCCTCCATCGCGACCCCGGCGGCGAAGATGTCGCCCCGTACCGTGGCGCCGGGCCGCAGGCTCACGGTCTCGAGCGCATAGAGATTGCCCTCGACCGAGCCCTCCACGACGATGCGCCGGGCGCGGATGTCGCCGCGTACCTGGCCCTGCGCCCCGATCGTCAGGCTGCGGGTGTGCAGGATGGATCCGTCGACCTGGCCCTGGATGACGAGATCCTCGTCGGCGACCAGATCGCCCTTGATGCGCAGGGTCGCACCGAGGGTCGAGGCCCGGCCGGGCGCGACGCGCTCCGCCGCAACCTCCGGAGTGGCTTCGGGTTTCGGTGCGGGCGGTGGCGTCCTCACCGGCCACACGGGCGGCGTCTCGGTCATGACGTGCTCGAGATCGACCGGCTCGGGCTGCTTGCGCTTCCACATGGCGACGATCCCCTCGCGCTCAGTTGGCCGTGCCCGTGCGGAACGCGCCGACGTCGTAGTCGCGCGCCGAAGCCGAACCCGAAGCCGCCGACGCAGGCTCCATCTTGATGCCGCCGTTGAACGTCGCGCCTTCGGCGATGTTGACGACCGGAGCTTCGAGGTTGCCACGAACATTGGCCTTCGGCCGCACTGCGATCGACACCTGGGCCTTGAGGTCGCCCTCGACCCGGCCCTCGACGACGATCACGTCCGCGGTCACGCCCGCCTTCACGTGGGCCTCGGGTCCGATCGTCACCCTGGGCGCCGGCCCCACGCTGCCCTCGATCTGGCCGTGGATCACCAGGTCCTCGGAGGCGGACAGTTCGCCCTTGATTCGCACGGTCGGACCGAGGATCGAGGCGCGGTCGGAGGCAATGTCGCTGGAAGAGGCCATGGATGATTTCCCTGCTGGCGATAGTGGAGCCGCGAAGCTACCGCAGGCCCCGACGGGCCGAACGGGGTGCACTTCACATATGCGGCGGCAACAGGGCTCGCCGCAGCGTGACGGACCGAGGTAACCACGTGCATCGCGGGCTTCTTGCCGGATATGTGACGCACTTAACGTGATTCCGCGGCGATTCGTCGCCGCTGCACTTGTGAAGACGCCGACCAACCGGGAAGCTGGCGGTGCGACTGAACGAGCCGGGCGCGGTGCGCTCGCACCTTCCGGTCGCGCGCGTGCAGCGGCCACTGGTCAAGGCGACCAGACCCTGCGGCAAGTGCTGGCGTGAGGAGTACGGAGGAGTACGCCGATGCGCAAAATGAATCCCCTGCGGCTGGCCGAGGCGCTGGAGCAACTGGCCCAGGCAGTGCACGCGCACACCGCCTGGCAGGAAAAACTCATCGAGGCGGCCGTGCACGGCACGCCGATCGATCCAGATGCGATCAGCGACGGCGCGCACGTCGGCTGTCGCTTCAGCCGCTGGTACTTCGATCGGGCGCCCGCCGAGCTGTGGGGCAATCCCGCGTATGCGGCGATGGGCGTGGAGCACTGGCGCCTGCACCGGCTCGCCAACCGGTTGCTGCACAAGCTCGCCAGCGATGCGCCCATCGACGTCGAGGAGTTCGACGAGCTGATCGCGGGTGGCGAGCGGCTGCGTGCAACGCTCGCCGTCCTGAGCCATGACATCGGCGAGGCGTTGCGGAACCTCGACGCCGCGACCGGCATCGCCGATCGCGCCGGGATGCTGTCCGACCTGCGGGCCTGGCGCGACCTCGCGAAGCGGGGCGTCCAGAACTGCAGCATCGTGCTGATGGACCTCGACCACTTCCACGCAGTCAACGACGCCCACGGCCGACAGGTCGGCGACGAGCTGCTCGCCGCCGTCGCGCGGCGCCTCGTGCGGCTCCTGCGGCCCTTCGACAAGGTGTTCCGCTACGGGGCGGACGAGTTCCTGATTGCCCTGCCGGGGGCGGACCTGGCGATGACCCAGTCGGTGATCAAGCAGGTCCGCGAGGGCTTCGCGAGCTCGCCGCTGGTGATCACGGCCAGCGGCGTCGAGCTGCGAGTGACGGCGTCGTTCGGCCTCGCGTCGCTCGATCCGGAGGTTGGCGCCGAGGAATCCGTGGAGCGCGTCGACCAGGCGCTGCTGCTGGCAAAGACGGCCGGTGGCAATCGTGCGATCAGCTGGGATCCGAGCGTCACGACCGGCGTGCGGCTGCCGCGGCTGCAGCTGGACGACATCAAGCAATAGCCGCGCCGCTTGAGGCGCCCCCTTGCACGGTCGGCCGTCCGCTCGCCATGATGGTCCATGATCATCCTCCCGCTCGTATTCGCCGCGGCCACCGCACAGGCCCCCGTCATTTCCGCCGAACGCATCCGCGAGGATGTGCGAGTCCTGGCCTCCGACGCCTTCGAGGGGCGCGGGCCGGGTGAGACCGGCGAGCAGAGGACCGTCGAATACCTGACGCGCGCCTTTGCTGCCGCGGGCCTCGAGCCGGGTGGCGCGGACGGCAGCTGGGTCCAGCAGGTGCCGCTGGTGCGGCTCGACCGCGCGCCGGGTGCGACTCTCTCCATCGACGTCCGCGACGAAGCGATGCCGCTCGCGGTCGGCGAGCAGGCCACGCTGGCGCTGCGCAACGTGGGCCGGACCCAGGTCGAGGCTGCGCCGCTCGTGTTCGGCGGCTACGGCGTCGTCTATCCCGCACGCGGGTGGGACGCATACGCCGGCATCGACCTGCGCGGCCGCATCGTGGTGGTGCTGGCCAACGACCCGGACTTCGAGGCGGGAGCGGACCTCGGCTTCGAGGGTCGGCGCATGGTGCTGGCCGGTCGCGTCGGCAGCAAGTTCCAGGCGGCGGCGCAGGCGGGCGCGCTCGGCGTGCTCGTGATCCACGAGGATGCGGCGGCGAGCTACCCGTTCCTTCAGGTCGCGAGCGGCGATGCGCTGCCGGGCTTCGTGCTGGCGCCGCTGAAGCCCTCGCCGATGCAGTTGAGCGGCTGGCTGCGCCGCGACGTCGCCACCGACCTGCTCGCGCGCGTCGGGCTCGAGCTCGAGTCGCTCAAGCGCCAGGCGCGCGAGCCGTCGTTCCGTGCATTCCCGATCAAGGGCGCCACGCTGAGCGCGAGCGGCGAGGTCCGCGCGACCGACGTCGTGAGCCACAACGTCATCGCCCGGCTGACGGGCGCCTCGCGTCCCGGCGAGTACGTGCTCTACGGCGCTCACTGGGACGCCAACGGCCGCAACGGGCCGGACGGCCGCGGCGACGGCTTTCGCAACGGCGCGGTGGACAACGCCACCGGCACGGCCGAGGTGCTCGAAATCGCGCGTGCCTTCGCAGCGGGACCGCGCCCCGCGCGCACGGTCGTGTTCGCGGCGTGGACGGCGGAGGAGAAGGGTCTCCTCGGTGCCGAGTACTACGTCGCGAATCCGGTCTATCCGCTGGCCAGGACGGCCGCCGTGATCAACCTCGACCCGCACGTCGTGCTGCCGGCGGCCCGCGACATCGAGCTGGTCGGCGGTGGCCGCACCGACCTCGAGTCACGGCTGGCGGAAGCGGCGGCCGGCCTCGGCCTGCGAATCACGCCCGAGCCGAATCCGGAGGCGGGCTGGTACTTCCGCTCGGATCACTTCCCGTTTGCGAAGAAGGGCGTGCCAGCGCTCGCTTTTCGCGCCGGCCGCGACCTCGTCGACGGCGGCACGGCAGCGGGCAACGCCTGGGTCGAGGACTACAACGCGCGCCACTACCACCAGACCACCGACGAGTTCGATCCCGCCTGGACGTTCGCCGGCACGGCGCAGGAGGCGCACGTCGCCTTCGCACTCGGTCGCACGCTTGCCAATGACGGCGGTTGGCCGAGTTGGAACGCGGGCAGCGAGTACGGCGCGGTGCGAGCTGCGAGCGACGCGGAGCGAATGCCCGCTACCATGGACTAGCCCCGGTCAGCCAGCCTCGCCCGCGATCCGCGGCCGAAGCCAGCGCGCAATCTCCGCGAGCTCGGCCGCGCACACCTCGTGCTGCATCGGATACTCGTGCCACTCGACCGCGTAGCCTTGCGCCCTCAGCAGGTCGCGCGCCTCGGTGCCCATGCCGACCGGCACCACCGGGTCCATGCGGCCGTGGCACATCAGGATCGGCACGTCGAGGTTCGCCGCTGACCTGGTCGCGGCGAACGTCTCCGGAAAAGGAAGATAGGTGGAGAGCGCGAGCAGGCCGGCCAGCCGCTCGTCGAAGCGCAGCCCGGCGCTCAACGCCACGGCCCCGCCCTGCGAGAAGCCGGCGAGCACGATGCGGGACGCCTCGACGCCGCCGGCGATCTCCGCCCGGAGAATTGCATCGATGCGCCGCACCGATTCGGCGAGCCCCGCCGCATCCGCGCGGCCCTCGGGCGTGAACGCCTTGATGTCGTACCAGGCGCGCATCTCGTAGCCGTTGTTCACGGTCACGGGCCGGACGGGTGCGTGCGGGAACACGAAGCGCACCGGTAGCGCGTCCGGCAGGCCGAGCTCCTGGACGATCGGCACGAAGTCCCAGCCGTCGGCGCCGAGACCGTGCAGCAGCACCACGGAGGCCACGGGCGGCTGCGCGGGCGTGAGCGTGACCTCGTGCTTCGTCTCGAGAGTCGTGTACTTCATGCGTATCACCGTGCTTCCGGGTTGAGGGGGCGCGGCTGCTGCCGCCCGACGCGCGACCGTTCCAGCCACCACGTTCCGCCGAGCGCGACGAGGCAGGCGAGCAGGTACGGCCACGGTGAGCCCGGCGTGCCCGCCGGCGGCTTCGAGTCCGGTCGTTGGCTCCGTGTGGCCACCATCGCCGCAGTTGCGGAGCGCGACTCCTGCGCCAGCAGGCCCGGGGCTTCGGCGGCCGCACGGACGCGGAACGCCCAGTCGCCGGTGCCGGTGTCGAGCACGTGCCAGCCGGCGACCTCCGGCCAATAGGCCGCACAGCCGGACGACTCGCGCAGCAGCGGCACGCGCTGGCCGTCGGGTGACTGCACGCTCGCCTCGGCGTCCGCAGCGAGGCCGCAGATCGCCTGCCGTGCGTCGACGCGCGGATCGAGGTCCGGCAGGTCGGGTTCGCGCGTCGCGCGAGCGCGGGACACGGTCGCGAGTGCATCGCTCCAGAGCGTGCCGTAAACGGCCGGCGACCCATCGAGCGCGAGCCGGAAGCTGTCGCCCAGCCACCAGAGCGCGACGCGGCCCTGGCCCTCGGCGCGCCACAGTGCCAGGGGCTCGCCGCGGCTGTCGCGCAGCAGCGGCACGCCGTCGCGGGATTCGACCCGCAGCGGGCGTCGCGACAGCGCGGTCCCGACGCCGGCGATTCTCGCGGCGCGCGGCCCGTCCGCGTCTTGCACCTCGAAGCCCAGCGCCTGCAGTTCTGTGCGGTCGCGGTCCGTCAGCGTGCCGCTGATGCGAATCACGACGCCGAGACCCTCGCGCAGCGCCTCGGCCAGCACGAGCCGGCCGGCGGCACCGAGCGACTGCCAGGCGCGCTCGTCCAGGATCACGACGTCGAGTTCGCGCAGTGCATCGGGCCGGAGCGGCGCAGCGGATCGCAGCACGCGCACGCCCGGGCGGAGCAGGATCTCGCTCTGCAGGTCCACGCCGGCATCGAGCGCCCAGCGGCGAAGGTACTTGAGCTCGGGGCTCGGCGCGCCCGACAGCACCCGCACGCGCAGGGGAGCGCCCGCCACCACGTTCAGCGGCACTTCGACGTCCTCGACCACGCCCTGCGACGCGTCGCGGACGCGCAGGCGGAACTGCACCCGCCCGGGCGTGCGCGCCGCCGCCCTCAGCGTGAAGCGGCCGTCGTCTCCGGGCGAGGCGCTCGCGACCCGTTGCTGCGACGGATCGAGCAGCTCGACGGTGCCACCGGGCACGTCGTGGACGACCCCGGTGATTCGCCACGAGGATCCGCTCCACACGTGTCGCGGCGACCACAGCTCGATCACGCCGCGCGGCAGCGGCGCAGGGTCGAACTCGAGGCTCAGGTCTCGAGCAGCCTCGCGGTCGCGCGGCGGCAGTCCGGCGCCGACGACGATCAACCGCTCGACCGACGGATCGCGGCGCAAGGCCGTCGCGAGGTCCGTAACGCGCTCGGGCGCGGCGCCCTCCGGGGCCTCGGGCAGCGCGACGACCTTGTCATGCCGCCCGATCGTCCTGAGCTGCGCTGCCGTGACGCCGGCCGTGATCACGGTGAGCGTGCCGGGTGCTGTGCGACCGGGCGGCGGAAACATCGCGAGGTACAGGAACAGCGCCGCGACGGCCGGCCCGATCAGCAGCAACGCCGTAGGCCAGGGTCGCGCCCGCGACGCCGCGAAGCGGGACGGCCACAGCAACCGCGCGGCCCCAAGCAGCACGCTCGAGGCCAGCACCACGGCGCTCACCACGGCGGCGTTCACGGTGCCACCCCGGGTTCGAGCGCCTCGAGCGCCTCGAGGTAGGCCGCGCCGGACGCGCCTGCGAGGGCACGCGAGCCGCTCGCGGTGGCAGGCGAGGGCAGCAGGGGCCACAGCAGGGCCCGCAGTTCCTGCCTGCACGCCGCGCAGGCCGGATCGTTGCCGAGCGCGTCGATCGCGGCCAGCAGCTCGATGGCCTCGGGCAGCTCGGACTCGCGCTCACCGACCCAGCCTGCAAGCGCCTGCAGGTCCGATCGCAGCGCCGCCGCTGCCGCGTCGTCGCCGGTCGGCGCGGATGCGTCGAGCTTCTGCCACAGGGCCGCCACCGGCGCATCCGCGGGCGTGGCCCGAGCCAGCGGGTCGGCGCGACTGCGAACCCCGGTCGTCTCGCCCGCGAGCCGGCGCGTCGCGTCGATCGGCGGCAGCTCGAGCCCCACGCGGGCGAGGTAGATGCGGCTCGCCTGCTGCACCTGCTTGATGCGCTCGAGGGCGCGGTACTCGTAGGGCAGGGCGCGCTCGGGCTGGCCCTGGCGCAGGTGCAGCTCCGCCTGCCACATCTCGCCGAGCGCGGCCCGCAACAGCTCGCGTGTTTCGCGATCGAGCAGCGTGGCGGCCTCGGGGATGTCGTGTGTGTGCCCGAACTGTTTCAGCACCGAGTCCGTCGTGCCGCGTTCCGGCGCCGGCTCCGCGTCCTCGTGATCGTGCTCCTCGCCGGCGGCCTCCGGGCCGTCCTCGACTTCCTCGCCGAGGAACTGCCCGTAGCGCAGTCGCAGCAGCCGCTGGTCCACGCCGATGGCATCCGATCGCGATTCGAATCGCTCGGCGGCGAGTTTGCCCCGTTCCGCGACCAGCGCCTCGGTGTCGATGATGACCTGGCGTTGGCTGCGGAAATACGCGGGCAGCGTCTGCCGCACGATGCCTTCCATGCCCGTCGTTTCCTCGCCGCCCGCCATCGGCCAGCGCAGGATCAGGCTGGCGCTGCGTGCAGTGTTCGGGGTCGGGCGGCGGTTGTCGTCGAGGCGGAGGCGGACGATCACGTCGTCGCCCGCCGCCAGTCCGAGCGCGGCGAGGTCGAGGCGGTGCGAGTAGCGTTGCTGCCGCGCGTCGCCCTGGCCGCGCAGCGCAATCGTGCGCTCGGTGACGGTGACATTCTCGCCGCCGCCCTGCGCGAGCGTCACCTGCAGCCGGGCCGGGCCGAGACCATGGTCGTCGCTCGCCTCGAACTCGAGCGGCCACTGCCGCTGGCGCGCCTCGATGAGGGTCACTGCCTGGGTCGGTGCGAGGACGCGGATCGCGGGCGCCCGGTCCGCGATCACCTCGAGGCGATGCAGCGGCTGGGCGATGCCGGTGGCCTCACCATCGACGGCGACCCGGTACAGCGCCGAGCGGTCGAGGCTGCGCTCCGCCGTCCACACGCCGCCGGCCTCCGCGAGCGCGATGCGGCTGCCGTCGTGAAAGGCGAGTTCGACCGAGGCGGGCTTCGGTTCGAACACGAGGCGCCAGCGCAGGCGCGAGCCCGCGGGCAGCTTCGCGTCCAGCGTGTCCTCGCTGCGCGCCGGCAGTCCCGTGTATGCGGGCGGCTCGATGTCGAGATGGCGCTCGACGATCTGCGGTTCACTCGCTGCGGCCGGCGCGGCGGCGGGGCCGGGTGGCTCGAAGGGCGCGGCGGCGTCGTGCGGATGTGGCACCAGCAGCGCGGCGGCCGTGATCGCCGCACCGAGGGCCCAGCCGAGCGCCACGGCGCGCCCCGGCCACGCGGGCCGCAGGTCAGGCGCCGGCGCTGCGGCGAGTCGTTGCTCGAGGCGTGAACGCTGCAGGCGCTGCAGGCCGTTGAGTTGCTCCGGATCGCGCAGCAGCAGGTTCGTGCTGTCCTCGAGATCTGCACGTCGGGCGTCGAGCTGTCGCGCCGCCCAGGCCTCGTCGAGATGCCGCGTCGAGCGGCGGATCACTGCCAGCATCAGGGCCGTGGCGACGAGCAGCGCGGCCGCGAGTCCACCGGTGCCGGCCACGCGCCATGCGACGGCAGCGGCCGCGAGGGTCAGCGGCAGCGCGAGTGCGACGAGGATCGCGAGGCGGCGTCGACGCGCCGCGCTCGCCAGACCCTCCAGCACGCCGATCCCGCTCATGCGGCGCGCTCGCGGCGGCGCGAGGTGGCGAGCCAGCGCTCGAGCATGAACAGCGTCGCGACGAGCACGGCGAGCCAAGGATGCAGCGGGCGCGGCGCGGGCGCCAGCTCGGGTCCGCCCTCCCGCGGCGCCTGCGTAACCGCGAACGCGCTGTTCGGTAGCGGCGGCGGGTCGAACAGCGTGCGCAGGCGGTCCGGAAAGCCGGGGTCGAGCATCTCGGGAAGGGTGCCGGGCACGAGTTCGCGCGTCAGCTGCAGTACGCGGCCGTTGCCCAGCGCGCGCCCGGTCACCAGCGGCTCTCCGCCTGCATTGCGCCAGACGACCATTCCCGCGCCGGACCCGGGCGCCTCGGTGCCGGCGTCCAGCAGCGCCGTGCCGCCGGCCTCGATCCACGCACGAATGCCAGGCGGCAGTTCGCCCGGCACCAGCCACACTAGCCAGCGCACGTCCGGATCGAGCGGCTCGGAGGCGGCTGCGATCTGGACGCGCACGCGACGCTCATCCGCGCCCGCGCTTGCACGGGTCCACGCGGCCCCGGCCGCGCGCAGGTAGCGCAGCGCGGGGTCGTCGGGACGCGCGTGACGCACGGCGAGCACCTCGGGGGACGGCGGCGCGACGGGCGTCGGCGACGCCCCGGACTCGAGCACCTGCCACTCGACCTTGCGGCGCAGCACGACGCGCTCGCCGTCGAGACCGCTGATCCGGGCCGGCACCACGACGGTCAGCGCGGCGTCGCCGGGCAGCGTGACGTCGAGCTCGCGCAGCAGGCTGCCGAGCGGCTGGCGGCCGGATGGCGGCTCGCGCTCGAGCGCGGGAAAGCCGCTCGCGAGCCACCGCCACTCGGCCTGCGGCGCGCTGACGGCCGCGCGGGCATCGACACGATCGACGCCCGGGGCCACCACGACCCAGGCCCGATCGCCGGGTGCGCCGTACAGCACGGGCTGCGCGATCAGCAAGGCCAGTGCGGCCAGCAGCAGCAGCCGCAGTGCGAGCAGCAGCCTCTCCTCGAGCCGAATCCGTTGCCTCGGCCGCTGCCGGACCCTGAGCCAGCGCAGCGCCGCGAACATCGCCGTCTGCTGCTCGGTGCGGCGCGTGAGGTGCAGCACCAGCGGCAGCAGCAGCGCGAACAGCGCCGCGAGTCCGGCCGGCAGCAGCAGGCCGAAGCTCACGTCCGCTCCGGACCGGCGTCGCCGGCAGCCCGGCCGAACAGCCGCTGCAGTGGCGCATCGAGCGGCTGGTCGAGGAAGTACTCGGCATGCCGGATGCCCTGTGCCGCCAGCTGCGCGGCGAGGGCCCGGCGTGCGGCCGCGAAGCGCTCGAGGAACTCCTCGCGTGCGGAGACGCCGTCGCCCAGCAGTTCCTCGCCCGTTTCCGGATCCGTGAAGCGATATCCGCCGCGGAAGGGGAAGTCGCGCTCCTCGGCGGTGAGGATCTGCACGGTCAGGACTTCGCGTCGTGCCGCGGACAGCTGCCCGGCCAGCGCCACGCAGGCCTCGTCGAAGCAATCGCTGAGCACCAGCGCGAGGCTGCCGGCACCGACGCGCTCGCCCACGGTGCGCAGGCTGGCCGGCTCGGGCCAGGTGCCTGCGGCCCGCAGACGGTACAGGTGCAGCAGGCAGCGGTTGCGCTGGCGCGGGCCACTCGCGGCCGGAACCATCGCCACGCCGTCGCCGCCGATCGTCACGAGACCGAAGCGATCGCCCTGCCGCAGCGCCAGCTCGATCACGCAGGCGGCGATGCCGCGCGCGGCGTCGAGCCGCGACCAGCCGGGTCGCGCAGCGTCGCCCTGCGCCATCGACGCAGTCGCATCGATGAGCAGCCACGCCTCGAGGGGACTGTCGCGCTCGGCCTCCCGCACGTAGTAACGGTCGGAACGGGCATGCAGCTTCCAGTCGACCTGGCGGGGATCGTCGCCCTGCTGGTAGGCGCGGTACTGCGCGAACTCGAGGCCGGCGCCGCGGCTGCGACTGTGGTGCGCGCCGAAGCCCGGGCTGCCGAACGGTCGGCGGGCCAGCAGGCGCAGGTCGCGCAGCCGGGCCCGGACTGCCGCCGGGACGAGCTCGGGAATGCCCGCGGTCACGGCTCGATCAGGCGCCGGGGAACGGCACGCTGTCGAGCAGCAGCGCGACCACGTCGTCGGCGCTCTTGTGCTCGGCTTCCGCGACGAAGGTGAGCAGCAGGCGGTGTCGCATCACCGGCGCGGCGAGCGCGCGCACGTCATCGCGGGTCGCGGCGAAGCGCCCGTGCAGCAGGGCGCGCGCCTTCGCGGCCAGCACCAGCGACTGGCCTGCGCGCGGGCCGGCGCCCCAGCGCACCCACTGGCGCACCTCGGGCGAGGAGTCCGCGCCGGGCCGGCTGGCGCGCACCAGGCGGTTGATCCAGTCGAGCACGTCGTCGCCGACGTGCACCTCGCGGGCCAGCCGCTGCAGCTCGAGCACCTGCGCGCGCCGTCATCACCTGCGGCACCGGCGCGCCCGGCACGCCGGTGGTGTGCAGCAGGATCGCGCGTTCCTCGGACTCGGTCGGGTACTCGACGCGCACGTGCAGCAGGAAGCGGTCGAGCTGCGCCTCGGGCAGCGGATAGGTGCCGGCCTGCTCGATCGGATTCTGCGTCGCCAGCACGAAGAACGGCTCGGGCAGCGGCCGCGTGACGCCGGCGTAGCTGATGGTGTGTTCCTGCATGGCCTCGAGCAGCGCGGCCTGCGTCTTGGGCGGCGTGCGGTTGATCTCGTCGGCGAGCAGCAGGTTGGTGAACACCGGGCCGGGCTGGAACTTGAAGTGGCGGCGGCCGGTGCCGTGGTCCTCCTCGAGGATCTCGGTGCCGAGGATGTCGCTCGGCATCAGGTCCGGCGTGAACTGGATGCGCTGGAACTCCAGATCGAGCGCCCGGCCCAGCGTGCGGACCAGCAGCGTCTTGCCGAGGCCCGGCACGCCCTCGAGCAGGCAGTGGCCGCCGGCCAGCAGCCCGATCAGCAGCTGCTCGACCACCGCCTCCTGGCCGACGATCGCCTGCGCGATCGCGTCGCGCAGCGTGGCGAGCCGGGCGATCTGCGACTGGACGTCGCGCTTCTGTCGGGTTCTCGGTTCATTCCGGCTCCTGCCGCAGGTTCGCGGGCGTTAGGCCGTCAGCCCGTCAGGGCATAGATCACGATGTTGACCGCGAACCTGGTGTTGTCCTCGGCCAGCCAGCGCTTGTTGCGCCAGTCGTAGTCCCACTCGCAACCGTAGTCCTTGTTGCTGTAGAGCACGCCGAGGCGGCCGTCGATCTCGATGCCTTGCAGGTAGTCGTGCACCAGGTCGTCGCCCCAGCCGTTGAGCTCGAACCCGGTGGTCGGCGGCCCGTCGAAACTGAAGAAGCTCGAGTACAGCGGGTGGTCGTTGCGGAGCTGGCGCAGCGCCTTGGCGCCGAAGATCGAGGCCATCTCGGCCTCGAACGAGCGCGCGAACAGGCCGTCGATGTCGTGGTTGCAGTCGTCGACGAACACGAAGCCGCCGTTGCGCACGTAGTGCTCGAAGTTGCGCCGCTCGTCGGCGTTGAACTCGACCAGCTTGTGGCCGGCGAGGTAGCAGAACGGCGCGGTGAGCATGCGCGGGTCCGCGAGCGCGAGCACGTGCTCCTTCGGGTCCACCCTGAGGCTCGTGTACTCGATCAGCGAGATCAGCAGGTTGGCCGGCATGCGCTGGTCGACGTCCCAGTCGCCCGAGTCGTACATCAGCCGCGTGAACCAGAAGTCGTAGTCCGGCTCGGCGGCGGCCGCCAGCGCGGCGCGCGGCAGGGCCTGCGCCACGGCCGACGCCGCCAGGCCGCCGCACAGGAGCCGCAGGAACTCGGCGCGGGTCATCGCGGCCTCGCGGGCGCCGCAGCGCTCAGACCGCGTCCGAGAGCGAGGTGAAGGTGAAGTCGCGCAGCTTCATCGGCGGGATCGATCAGCAGCCGCGAGGGCTGTCCACCGCCGCCGCTGCTGCCGAGTCGCACCGGCTTGCCGAGTTCCTCGATGTTGTTGAGCATGATCACCGGCGACTCGTTGAAGCGGAAGTTCTTCACCGGGTAGCGGATCTCGCCGTCCTCGACGTAGAACGTGCCGTCGCGGGTAAGGCCGGTGAGCAGCACCGTCTGCGGATCGACCATGCGGATGTACCAGGTGCGCGTCACCAGGATGCCCTTCTTCGTGCCGCGGACGAGCTCGTCGGTGGACTTGGTGCCGCCGGCCATGATGATGTTGCCGGGCGAGCCCATGGCGCGCCGCTCCTTGAGCTTCGCCCAGTAGCGCGAGTACTCGAGGTTGGCGACCTTGCCCTTGTCCACGAGCGCCATCTTCTCGCGCGCCAGGCCCTCGCCGTCCCAGGGCAACACGGGCACGATCGGGTCCCAGGGATCGGCGTGGATGCTGACCCGCGGGTCGAACACCTGCTCGCCGAGCTTGTTGCCGCCGCCCTTCTTCGACAGGAAGCTGCGGCCCTCGTCGGCCTGCCGCGCGTCGAAGAACCGCATCATGAACGAGATGAGCCCCGCGGCCGCCTCGGGCTCGAGGATCACGGTGTACTTGCCGGGCTCGAGCGCCCTGGCGTCCACGGAGCGGCCGGCCTTGTCGATCGCGGTGCGGACCTCCGCGGTGGCGTCGAGCTGGCCGGCGTCGTTGACGTTGCGGCCGACCCAGCCCGAGCCGCGCCGTCGTCGGTGCGCACGGTGCAGGTGTAGTCGAGGCTGGTCGCCTGCTGGTAGCCGAAGTTGCCCTTGCTGTTGGCGATCGCGACGAAGCTCTGGCCGTCGGCGAGGTAGCCCGCGGCCACCATCTTGCCGGCGCGGCAGGGCGTGATGGAGTCGGTCGCCACCTTGGCCCGGTATTCCGGCGTGATGCCCGCCACCGAGGCATTGAAGGTCGCACTCGGCTTGTAGGTCTGCTTTTCGAGCGCCGGCATGAACTCCGGGTTCTCGGGCGCCAGCTCGGCGAGTTCCTCGGCGCGACGCACCACGCGTTCGAGCGAGGCGTCGTCGAACTCGTTGATGGTCGCGGTGCCGACGCGCTTGCCGAAGGCCGAGCGCACGACCAGCACCGTGTCGCTCACGATGCCGCTGGTCGAGATGTTGTTGAGGGCGAAGCGCATGTTGCCCCTGACCGAGCCCTCGAGCGTCGCCGTGCATTCGTCGGCCTTCGAAAGCTTGACGACCTTGTCGAGGATCGCGCGCGCGTCCGCTTCGTTGTACATGCTCATGGTGTGTCTCCTGCGGCGGGGCCGCTCAGCCCAGCTTGCGCGCGGTGTTGATGACGTTCACGCCGTTGAAGCGCGCGGTGCTCGAGCCGTGCGAGACGGCGAGGACTGCGAGGGTTGTCCCTTGCCGTCGAAGAACGAGCCGCCGAAGCGGTAGTCGCGCGCGTCGCAGATGGCGGCGCAGGAGTTCCAGAACTCCGGGGTGCGGATCTGGTAGGCCACGTCCTCGAGCATGCCGGTGATCTTGCCGTCCTTGATCTCGTAGAACAGCTGGCCGCCGAACTGGGAGTTGTAGCGCTGCTGGTCGATCGAGAAGGAGCCGTCGCCGACGATGTAGATGCCGTTCTCGACGTCCTTGATCATGTCCGCCACGCCGAGCTGGCCTGCGCCCGGCGCGAGCGAGACGTTCGGCATGCGCTGGAACTGCACGCTCGACCAGCGAGTCGGCGTAGCAGCAGCCGTGCGACGCCTTCCGCGCCGATGATGTGCGCCTGGTCGCGGATCGCCTGGTAGTTGACCAGGATGCCGTCCTTGACGAGGTCCCAGCGCTGCGTCCTGACGCCCTCGTCGTCGTAGCCGACGGCGCCGAGGCTGTGCCGGCTGGGTCTTGTCGGCGAACAGGGTGACCTTGTCGCTGCCGTAGCTGGAAGCTCGCGACTTGCAGCTTGTCCAGCGTCGCGAAGCTGGTGCCGGCGTAGTTGGCCTCGTAGCCGAGCACCCGGTCGAGTTCGAGCGGGTGACCGACCGACTCGTGGATGGTCAGCCACAGGTGCGAGGGGTCGAGCACGAGGTCGTACTTGCCGGGCTTCACCGACGGGGCCTTGAGCTTCTCGCGGGCCTGCTGCGCGCCGCGATCGCGTCCTCGACCATGTCGTAGGAGTTGCCGTAGTTGACGACGCCGTTCGGCATCATGAACTTGCCCGACGCGTCGCCGTCGAGGTACTCGTAGCCCATGCCCATCGGCGCCGACAGCCCGTCCCGCGTGCGGAACTTGCCGCTCGCCTGGTCGATCGCCGTCACGGTGAAGCGGCGCCCAGATGCGGTGGATGTCCTGGTCGATGTAGGAGCCGTCGGTCGAGGCGAAGTACTTCTGCTCGTTGACGGCGAACATGTTCGAGTTGACGAAGTTCGGCGCCGGCCTTCATGGCCGCGGCGTTGACCGCCAGCAGCAGCTCGACCTTGTCCTTGAGCGGCACGGCCATGGCGTTCCTGCGGATCGGCGTGCTCCAGGCGACCTCGCCGACGCCCTTCACCTTGGCGCAGCTGCACCGGTTCGGTCTGCGGCGCGCGAGTTGGCCTTGGCGATCGCGACGGCCTGCGCCGCCGCGCCCGCGGCGCCGTCCTTGGTGAGGTCGCTGGTGGCGGCGAAGCCCCAGGTGCCGTTGACGATCACGCGCACGCCGACGCCGGAAGACTCGGTGTTGACGACGTTCTGGACCTTGTCCTCGCGGGTGATCACGAACTGGTGCAGGTAGCGGCCGATGCGCACGTCGCAGTAGCTGGCTCCCGCCTTGGTTGCCGCCTCGAGCGCCGCGTCTGCGATTGCCTTCTTGAGGCTCACGTCGAGCGTGCTGAGCAGCTCCTCGGCCGCCACCGCGCGGCCCTGGATCGGCAGGACGAGCCCGGCGAGCCCGAGGCCGCCGATCGTCAGGAAGTCGCGTCTGTCCATGGAATGGCTCCGGATGTGGCTGTGGCCGGGCAGTCGTGGCCGCGATTTCGCGGGGGCGCGCCGGGCCTGGGGTCGGGCATGTTGCTGGGCGCGTCCGCGGCGAGTCAAGCCGCGGGCCGCCGTACCCGCCCGCTATGCATCGGCCGCGGCGCAGCCTTCCTCCGCCAGCAGCCGGATCAGCGGCTGCAGCTCGCGCTCGTAGCGGCGCCAGCGTCCCACCGCGCGCGCGTAGATGGGCTCGCGCACCTGCACGGCGCTGGCGGTGGCGACGGCCGCGGGATTGCGCTCGAACGCGAGGCAGCCGTCCTCCCAGTCGAGGCCGCAGTGCCGCAGCAGGCGCCTGGTCTCGCCATGCGGGTCCGCGACGAGCTGCTCGTAGGCGAGTTCGTGAATCCGGCCCGGCAGCAAGCGGCGCCAGTGGGCCACGAGCCGGTCGAACGCGAGGTAATAGCGGCCCGTGTCCAGCAGGTCGTAGGCGTAGTCGTAGTAAGAGAGCCGCAGTGCGAACAGCTGCCGGAAATTGCTCAGGCAGGTGTCGAGCGGGTGGCGACGGACGACCACCACGCGCGCGCCCGGCAGCGCGCGCGCGATGTGCCCGAGGTAGAAGAAGTTGAGCGGCATCTTGTCCACGAACCGGGGCCGGTCGCCGCCGGGCCGCGTCCGCTCGACGTAGGCCCGGCCCACGGCCGGCAGGTCGATGGACGACGACCGCGCGATCGTCTCGACGTCCAGCACGCGCGGCGAGGGCGTGCCGACGGCGCGCTTGAGCAGGACGCCAAAGTTCTGCGACTCGCCGGCGGAGGCCACCTGCGAATGACTGGCGAGGATGCGCTCGACCAGCGTGGTTCCGGTGCGCGGCATGCCGACGACGAAGATCGGGGGGTCGGCGGGTGCGCCGGGGGAGGGCGGCGCAACGGGCTCGGGGAACAGGCCTGCGAGGGCGTCGAACAGCCCGCGATCGCGTTCGAAGTCATAGCCGAGCGTTGCACGCCGGCGCGCCTTGCCGGTCGCGAGCTGCACGAACGACTCGGCGTGGCGCCCGAGGTCCTCGAGCTCCTTCGCGAGCGCGTGGCGCAGGTGCAGTTCGGCATCCGCGTCCAGATCGCCGTTCGCCAGCAGCGCCTCGAGCCGCTCGAGGTGGTTGCGCTCGGCCGTCTGTTGGCGCAGCTGCGCCAGCGCGGAGTGGGCCCGCCAGTACCGCGGCTCGCGCCCGAGGCAGGACTCGTATGCAGTCTCGGCCTGGTCGAACCGGCCGAGGAACTTGAGCGACGAGGCGAGATTGAAATGCAGGCTGGCGCGCGACGGCTCGGCGGCGACGGCCTGCTCGAAGCAGGCAACCGCGCGCTCGTGCAGCCCGGCGCGACTGAGAATGACGCCGATGGTATCGAGCGTCACCGCCGCGGTCGGTGCGAGCGCGAGGGCCCGTTCGGCTGCTGTAATCGCCTCGCCGTCGCGGTTCAGCCGCGACAGGAAGCGGCCGTGCTGTGCGTGTGCTTCCGCGTCAGCGGGATCGGCCTCGAGGGCGCTGCGGATGAGCTCGAGTCCTTCGCCGATCCGGCCGCGCTCGGCGGCCGCGACACCCTGCCGCAGCAGCTCGCCGGAGCGGGTCGTCACCGCGCTCTCACAGGTCGAACTTGTATCTCAGCTCGAGGCCGACGCTGCGGGGCCGCACCATGCCCTGGAAGTAGCGCCGCAGGTCGAAGTCGCCGACCGCGCGGATGTACGAGCGATCCGTCCGGACCGAGGTGACGGCGTACTTGTCGAACAGGTTGTCGGCATACAGCCGCGCCATCCAGCGATCGCTCGAGACGCCGACGGCGAGGTTGTGAAGGGCAAAGCCGCCGAGCGCCTCGCCGTTGTTGCGCAGGCCGACCTTCGTGTACACGTCGCTGACCGCGCTCATCGAGTAATCTGCCTCGAGGTTCCAGCGGTCGTTCAGCGGACGGTCGTAGATCAGTGCGAGGTTGCCCTGGTGCTCGGGCGTGCCGGACAGCCGGTCCCCGTCGAAGGCGTCGTATCCGTCCACGAGCCCGGGGGCGAAGCTCGTGAGCTGCGCGTCGTTGTACGAGTAGCTGGCCGCCAGCCGGAACGAGTCCGTCACCTGCCACTGCGAGGTGAGCTCGAGGCCCTTGCTCTCGGCCGAGCTGCCGTTGACGGTGATGGCGACGCTGCCGTTGACCGAGGTGCCCGCCACCTGGATGTCCTCCCAGTCGATGTAGTACACCGAGGCGTTCACCAGCAGCGCGCCGTCGAGCCAGGTGCTGCGCAGGCCGAGCTCGTAGTTGACCGTGGTGTCTGGGCTGATCAGCACCTCGCTCGGCAGCAGGCAGACGTTCTGCCCCGGCGCCAGCGGGTTCTGGCAGGCCGGCCCCGAGTTGACGCCGCCCTGGCGATAGCCCTCGCTGATCGTCAGGTAGGTCATGAGGTCGTCCGTGAACCGGTACGAGGTGTTGAATTTGAAGATGACGTCGTCGTCCTCGGTCTTGTTGCGGTTGCCCGAGAGGTTGACCTCGCCCGGCACCGGCTCGAGCAGCGGCAGCGCGAACAGCGTCTCGAGGTCGTCGGAAAACTCAAACCAGCGCGCGCCGACCGTCACCTGCCAGCGATCGGTGAGGAGGTAGCCGAGCTCGCCGAACAGCGCCGTCTCCTCGAGGGTCTCGTCGTTGAGCTCGAGGTACTCGAGTGTCGACGTGTCCGGAGGCAGGCCGATGAACTCCGGGAAGCCCGGCACGAACTCCGCGCTGCTCGAGTCGAGCGTGAAGCGGTTGTAGAACGCCCCGGCGATCCAGTTCCAGCGGCCGTCGCCCTGCGAGACGAGGCGCAGCTCCTGGTTGAAGGAGTCCTCCTCGCGGTCCTCGCGGGTGTAGGCGACGAACGAGGGGAAGTCCTCGTAGCCGTACTCGAAATCGAGCAGCAGGTCGGTCTGGTCGCGCTGGCCGTTCGACTCGTACTTCGAGTAGCCCGTGGCCGAGACCAGCCGCGCGAAGCCGACGTCCCAGCCGAGCTCGAGCGCCCACAACTGGTTCGTCTGCTCGCTGGGCTCGAGGAAGCGATGCCCCGAGACGTAGGTGCCGGTGGCGAAGGCCTTGTCGTGGTTGACCGTGCGGGCGCCGACCTCCTGGTCCTGGTAGTAGTAGGTCAGGTTGGCCTCGAGCGCTATCGGAGACCTGCCAGAACAGGCCGAGCCGGCCGTACAGCGTCTGCTCGGTGTCGGCATCCTTGCGTCGCCGGAGGTTCGCCTGGACGTCGGCGGGGTCGTCGAAGTCGGGCTGCGGGTTCGAGACGCCGGGCTCGCGCACCAAGTAGCCGTAGTCGATGAATCCCGGGTCGTCCGTGTAGCCGAGTACGGCGCGCAGCGCCAGCCGGTCCTCGACCAGCGGCACGTTCACCATGCCGTGCACGTCGGCGCCGAGGCCGTCGCTGTGGGCAAGCGAGTAGAAGCGCCCGGCGAACTCGGCCTCGGTGCGCACGGGATCGGGGCGGTTCGGCAGGTAGCGGATCGCGCCGCCCAGCGTGCCGGCACCGTACAGCGTGCCCTGCGGGCCGAGCAGCGCCTCGATGCGCTCCATGTCCACCATCTTGAGGTCGATATACAGCGGCACGTCGCCCATGTAGGTCGCGACCGTGCCGCCCGTCGTGTTGCCGAGGGCCTCGCTGGCGGTGAGCGAACTCACGTTGAGGCCGCGCACCGTCATCAGGTTGGCCCCGCGGGGGCCCTGGTCCGCCATGTACAGGCCCGGCACGACGCGGGTGAACTCCGCGAGCTGGGTCAGGCGCTGCCGTTCGAGCGCCTCGGGCCCGAGGGCCGAGATGTTGAACGGGATGTCCTGGACGTTCGCCTCGCGCCGCGTCGCGGTCACGATGATGACCTCGAGCGGGGCGTTGGCGGGTGTCTCCTGGGCGTGAACGCCGGCGGAGGGTGCGGCAGCGGCGAGGGCTGCCGACACGGCGGTGGCAATGCGAGAGTGGACCACGAGTCTTTTCATACGCGAGGTCTCCTGCGGACTTTGGTTCTTGGTTCCCGGCGTCGCCGCCAGCGTTGCCGCGGGGGCGGTGGAGTCTAGCATCGGCGGCGGGGCGCGGCGGCGGGCGCTGTTGCCGCACGGTCACGCCTTGCCGCTACAGCAGCTATCCTATCGGTGCGCCCCGCAGAGCCCCTACCCGCCGAGGAAATTGCGCGTGAAACGCAGGACACTTCTCAAGGCCGCCGTCCTCGGCAGCGCCGCCACCGTCGCCGCGCCGGCCATCTCAAAGGGCCTGATGGAGTGGCGCATGGTGACGAGCTGGCCCAAGGGCCTGCCGGGCCTCGGGGCGGGCGCGGAGCGACTCGCGGCCAACATCACCGCCATGAGCGGCGGCCGCCTCACCATCAAGGTCTATGCGGCCGGTGAGCTCGTTCCGGCGCTCGAGTGCTTCGGCGCGGTCGCCAACGGCACGGCCCAGCTTGGGCACGACGCCTCCTACTACCACACGGGCAAGACCGAGGGCGCGCCGTTCTTCACCGCGTTCCCTTTCGGCTTCACGACGGCCGAGCTCGATGCCTGGGTCAAGTACGGCAACGGGCAGAAGCTGTGGGACGAGCTCTACGCCCCTTTCGGCATCCGCGCCTTCCATGCCGGCAGCTCTGGCACGCAGATGCTCGGCTGGTTCCGCAAGGAGATCCGCTCCCTCGAGGACCTCAAGGGCCTCAAGTTCCGTGCACCGGGCAACCAGGGCCGCGTGCTCGCGAAGCTCGGCGTCACGCCCGTGACCCTGCCGGGCGGAGAGATCTTCCCGGCGCTGCAGTCGGGTGCCATCGATGCGGCCGAGTGGATCGGCCCGTACAACGACCTCGCTCTCGGCTTCTACCAGGTGTGCAAGTACTACTACGCGCCCGGTTACCACGAGCCGGGCCCCAACCTGCAGCTCATGATCAACGAGCGGGCGTGGCGCTCGCTCACTCCCGAGCTGCAAGCCATCGTCCGCACTGCGGCGGACGCCGCGACCAAGGACATGCTCGCCGAGTACAACGCGCGCTCGGGTCCGGCGCTGCGCACTCTCGTCGAGGACCACGGCGTGATCGTGCGGCCCTTCCCCGAGGACGCGCTGCTCGCCTGCGGCGAGAAATCGAACGAGGTGCTGAACGAAATCCACGCGGCGGACCGCTCGCCCGACCGCATCGTGCAGCGGATCATCGAGGACTTCCTCGCGTTCCGGAAGGAAATCATCCCGTGGACGCGCATCGGCGAGCAGGCTTTTCTCAACGCGCGGCGACTGCCTTTCGAGTTCAAGTTGAAGGGGTAGCCGAGGTGCGGTGGCGAGGGCAGGCTCCCGCCACGGTGGAACATCCAGGACGCGGTACGAGACAATCCCGCGCTGCGGCCGGCATGCAGTGGCATGCGGGCCGATCTCGTAAATGGCCAGCCCGAAGGAAACCCCCCAGTGATCCGACGCCTGCTCCGCGAACCACTGCTGCATTTCCTGCTGATTGGCACCGCGCTGTTCGTGCTCTACGGCGCGTTGAACCGCGGTCGATCCGATGCGCCCCGCGACATCGTGATCTCGGAGACCCGCGTCGAGGCGCTCGCCGCGAGCTTCGCGACGGTCTGGATGCGCCCGCCGACGTCCGAGGAGATCAAGGGGCTGATCGAAGACTACATCGCGGAGGAGATCTACTACCGCGAGGCGACCGCGATGGGGCTCGACCAGGACGACACCGTCATCCGCCGGCGGCTGCGCCAGAAGATGGAGTTCATCTCCGAGGACGCCGCGACAGCGGCCGAGCCGACCGACACCGAGCTGCGGGCGTACCTTGCCGCCCATCCCGAGAAATTCCTCGCGCCTGCGGAGCTCACCTTCGTTCAGGTGTATTTCAGCACCGACAAGCGCGGC
>CAVQJL010000002.1:0-60760 GCA_963712815.1 uncultured Gammaproteobacteria bacterium | reverse complement strand
GACAACATCGTGCGCATGGCGCCCCACACCCTCGACCGGGAAGGCGAGGAAATGATTGCGGCATACGGCCTGACGGGCGACGCAGCGAGCAACATTTACGGCGCGCTCGCGAGTGCCGACATGCCCTGGCCGAAAGTCAGGATCGGCGATACCGAAGTGGCGATCGACCAGGCGGCGTATACGAAATACCGCGCCGTGCCCGATCGCGACGAGCGCAAGCAGGTCTTCGACACGTTCTGGGGCAAGTGGAAGGAATACGAGCGTACCTTCGGCGCGACATTCTACGAAATGCTCAAGCGCGACTCGGTCGACGCCAAGGTGCGCAAGTACCTGGATTCGATTTCGGCCGCGCTGGACCGCAACAAGGTACCGCGGGCGGTGTACGACCAGCTCATCGAGCAGGCGCGAGCGAATCTCCCGACCCTGCATCGGTACTTCAAGCTGCGTGCCGACATTCTGGGAGTCAAGGATCTGCGCTACTACGACATCTATGTGCCGCTGGTCCAGAGCAAGCGGAAGTTCGGTGTCGAAGAGTCGATCGAGGCCACGATCGCCGGAGCGGCACCGCTCGGCGAAGAGTATGTCGCTGCCCTCAGCAAGGGTCTGAGGTCCGGCTGGATGGACGCGTATCCACGCCCGCGCAAGCGTTCCGGCGCGTACATGAACGGTTCCGTCTACGACGTGCACCCCTTCGTGCTGCTGAACCACAACGATGACTACGAGTCGCTGTCGACCATGGCCCACGAGTTCGGCCACGCGATGCACTCCTACCTTGCAAACTCGTCGCAGCCGTTCATCACCGCGGACTACCCCATTTTCACGGCCGAGATCGCCTCGACGACCAACGAGGTCTTTTTGCTCGAGCAGATGCTCGCGGTCGCGAAGGACGACGACGAACGCCTGCTGTATCTCGGCTCGGCGCTGGAGAACCTGCGCAGCACGTTCTTCCGCCAGGCGATGTTCGCTGACTTCGAGCGCGAAGTGCACGCACAGGTCGACAAAGGCGGCTCGATGACGGGGGAGGCCCTGACCCGGCTCTATACCGACATCCTCAAGCGCTATCACGGCGACGCCGAGGGCGTGCTGAAGATCGACGACCTGTACGGGATCGAGTGGGCCTACATCCCGCACTTCTACAACCACTTCTACGTGTTCCAGTACGCCACCTCGATCACGGCAGGCACGGCTTTCGCCGAGCGCATCCTGAAGGGCGAGCCGGGCGCGCGCGAGCAGTACCTCGGCATGCTGAAGGCCGGCGGCTCGCGTTACCCTTACGAGCTGGTCAAGGAGGCCGGTGTCGATCTGGCCACGCCGGAGCCGTACCAGGCGCTAATCAGGCGCATGAACCAGATCATGGACCAGATCGAAGCGATCCGTGCCAAGGGCAAGGAAGGAGGGCGGTCGTGACCCTCGGCGCCTCGGGTCAATTTGGTCATGCCCTCAAGACGCCGTACCGCGCTGGCACGAGAGTGCTGCGCGAAGAGGACGAGAAAGACTACTGCGGCATCGTCCATGCCCATTCCGACGATCGCGACGAGCCCGGCTTCGTGAAGATCTACGACTCCAGCAACCTCGGCGAGGCGTGTGGCTGCAGCGACTCCCCGCCGGTCCCCGGCTGGACCGTGACCCGGGCTGCGCCACGCCTCCGCACCGGCGGCGTGGCGACGTTCCGGCCGCCTGTCCGGCAGAATCCTGGCGCTGCGGTCAGCGCTTCGGGGTGAGCCTGAGCAGGCGCCCGGCACTGTCACCCCGCTCGTCTTCAAGTACCCAGAGTTCTCCGCCCGGCCCTTCGACAACGCTGCGGATACGGGCGCCCATCGGATAGCGCTCGACCTCGCGCGCACCCTCGCTATCGAGCGCGACGCGGACGATGGCCTGTGACGACAGCCCCGCGATCAGCGCGTTTCCGCGCCAGCCTGGGAACAGGGAGCCGCGGTAGAACATCAGGTTGCCGGGCGAGACGACCGGCGTCCACCACAGCAGGGGCTTCTCGAATCCAGGGCGGGTGTCGTGGTCGGGAATCACCCGGCCATCGTAATGGTCGCCGTTGGACACCAGCGGATACCCGTAATTGGCGCCCTGCTTGATGAGGTTCAGTTCGTCACCGCCGGCGGGCCCCATTTCCATCACCAGGAGCCGCCCGTCGAGATCGAACGCGAGACCGAGTGGATTGCGGTGGCCCAGCGACCAGATCTGTCCGTAGACGCCTTCGTCGTCGACCAGTGGATCCTTGCTGAAGTAATCGACGAACGGGTTGTCGTCCGGGATCGAACCGTCCTCGCGAAGTCGCACGATCTTGCCCATCGTCGACTGCATGTCCTGCGCCGGCGTGAACTTCTGGCGATCGCCCGAGGAGATGTACAGGAAGCCCTTGTCGTCGAACGCAATCCGGTGGCCGTAGTGCCCAAAGCCGACGACCTTCGGGTACTGGCGCCAGACGACTTCGAATCGGCTCAGGCTGGCGTTGCCCTCGGCCTCGGTCAGCACGGCACGCGCGACGGCCGCGCCGCGTGTACCTCCGACCCCGCCCTCGGCATAGCTGAGATAGATGATCCTGTTCGTCGCGAAATCCGGGTGCAGCGCGACGTCGCCCAGTCCTCCCTGGCCGCCGTAGTCCACGTCGGGTACACCGCGGACCGGCCGGCTCTTGGTGCCGTCGCGGCTGACGATGAGCAAGTTGCCCTTTTTCTCTGTGACCAGCATCCGGCCATCGGGCAGCAAGACCATCGCCCAAGGCTCGTCGAACGACGTCACGGGCTCGACATGGAACGGAATGTCCGCCTGCGCTCGCCCGACGACAAGGATCCCAAGACCCAGTAGCAGGGCCAGGTGCTGTGTTCGCATTCGCGGTCTCCGCTGTTCTTCAGACGTGTGAGGTGTATTCGTGGGCAGGATAAGTACAAATGGCGACCCGCTCAATTACTCGGATCCTGACAAACAGACCAGCTCCGCGCCGAGCCGCGCGGACGTTCAGGTTGGTCGTGATCCTGATGGGCTATGCTGTGCTCAGGAGTCGCTTACGTCGGGTTCTTCAAGCGTGTCCGCGGGACGCGATTCGCCAGGATGGACACGCTGCTCTATTCGCCCCTGTGTCTTGCGCTGGCCGTCGGTGTCGCTGCGGTGGCGTTCCATCGCGCTGAATAGCAGCCGTCCGGGGAGCATCAGAAATCTTGTGTGAGAGCCGGTTGCATTGATCAGTCGCTAAAGACGAACCGCTCACCGAACTGGATCGCCAGTTGGGCCTTGGCAGCTTGCCATGCGATGGGCGGTCGTTTCCAGTTCTCGGTGATGTGTTGCAGGGCGAGCCAGATCAGCTTGGTGGCGGCCTGATCGCTCGGGAAATGCCCTTTGTTGCGCACGACCTTGCGGACCGAGGCGTTCAGGCTCTCGATGGCGTTGGTCGTATAGATGATCTTGCACACCTCCGATGGGAAGGCAAAGAACGGGATCACGGCCGCCCAGTTGCGCCGCCAGCTCTGGGCGATCGCCGGGTACTTGCGACCCCAGGTTCCCTCGTCGAAGTCCTGCAGTTCACGCTCGGCGGCCTGGGCGTTCTCGGCCCGATAAATGGGCTTGAGGCCATCGACGACGGCGATCAGGATGTCCTGGGTGCCGCGGCTCCTGAGCTCGTTCATCACGCGCAGCCAGAACTTGGCGCCCTCGGTCTGCTCGATCCACTTTCCGAGCACCTGCTTGCAGCCGCTCGCGTCCATGCCGATCGCCAGGTACACCGCCTTGTTGCGAACGAGGCCTTCGTCGCGGATCTTCACCCGCAGCGCATCGAAGAACACGATCGCGTAGGACGGCTCGAGCGGGCGCGCCTGCCAGGCGGCCACCTCGTCGATCACCTGGTCGGTGACGGCGGAGACGAGGTCCGGGGAGACCTCGATGCCGTAAAGCTCGCGGACGTGGCCCTGGATGTCGCGGGTGCTCATGCCGCGGGCGTACAGCGCGATGATCTTGTCGTCGAAGCCGGGAAACCGCCGCCGGTACTTGGCGATCAGCGCCGGGTCGAAGCGACCGTGCCGATCGCGCGGGATCGACAGCTCCATCGGCCCCTCCGGCGTCAGCACCGTCTTCGGGCTCGAGCCGTTGCGGTGGTTGGCGACGCCGGTCTGCACCTCGTTCGCCAGATGATCGTCCATCTCGGCGTTGAGCATGCGCTCGGCCAGCGCCTTCTTCAGATCCCCGATCAGGCCACCGGAGTCCAGCACGCTCTTCGGATCACGCCCGGCCAGCAACTGGTCGAGCAGCTCTGTGGAAAAACCCTTCGTGTCGTTCTTGGCCGTACCTCTTCCTCGCCCTCGCGGGCAGTGTATGGCTCTTCACACGAAAAACCTGACAGACCCGCTGGGATTGCTGCTCGAAGGGACACGAATTGCATGGCTAGCCGCGGCGCCTCGCCGCATTGCCTGTTCCGTCTCCGCCCGCGTCGCCGGTGCCGCCGCCGCGGAATCGTCTGCAGCGTGATCGATCTCGGCCATCCGTCGCGCGCCGCGCGACAAGCAGAACCCGCGTCTCATGCAGCTGAATGCCAGACTGCCCAACCTTGCCGTGCTGTGCCTTTTCCGCTTAACTCCAGCTGATTCGCAGTGTGAACCGCACGTAATGATCGCAATCTCCATGCCCCTCTCTTCCAAAATCGTCGTTGGCTGGCGCGAATACATCGCCTTGCCGGATTGGGACATTCCTGCGATACGTGCCAAGATCGACACGGGCGCCAAGACCTCCGCCCTCGATGTCGACCAGATCAAGCTGCTCCCCGACGGCCAGGTGCGTTTCGACGTCGTGCTCAGCAACAAGCACCGGCGTCGCAAGCGCTGGATCACCGCACCCATCGTTCGCGAAACCATCGTGCGCTCCAGCAACGGCAGTCGCGAAACCCGCTATGTCGTCTCCACGTCTCTTTGCCTCGGGGGACTCACGCGCCCGGCCGAGTTCACGCTGGTGCGTCGCGCCAACATGCTTTGTCGCCTGTTGATCGGCCGCTCGGCCCTGGCTCCCGACTACGTCGTCGACGTCGCACGCACCTACCTCACCCGCTCCGCCCGGACCAGCAAGGGAGACAGGCAAGCCCCATGAAAATCGCGCTCCTCACCCGTGAACCGAACAACTACTCCTCCCGCCGCCTCAAGGAGGCGGCCACGGCCCGCGGCCACAAGATGGTCGGCCTCAATGTCATGAAGATGGGTCTCCAGCTCGACGACACCGGCCCGTCGATCGTCATCAAGGGCCGGCCTCTGAGCAGCTATGACGCTGTCATACCGCGTATCGGCTCTTCGGTTACGTTCTACGGCACTGCAGTCGTGCGTCAGTTCGAGCAGATGGGCGTCTTCACGCTCAACGGCTCGCACGCCATCGCCATCTCACGCGACAAGCTCCGTTCCCTGCAGATCCTCAGCCGCTACAAGCTCGGCATGCCGTCCACCGCCTTCGTGCGCGACCGCAAGAGCATTCTCGACGCCATCAACCGCGTCGGTGGCGCTCCCGTTATCATCAAGATGCTCGAAGGTACCCAGGGCATCGGGGTCATCCTCGCCGACACGACGAAGATCGCGGAAGCCATCGTCGAGACGCTCCAGAGCACCAAGCAGAACGTCATCATCCAGAAATTTGTCGCCGAATCTAAGGGCAAGGACGTGCGCGCCTTCGTCATTGGCGACCGGGTCGTTGCCGCCATGCGCCGCAGTGCCGTCGGCACCGAGTTCCGCAGCAACGTGCACCGCGGCGGCTCCACCGAAGCCATCACTCTTCCTCCCGAATACGAGGCCACGGCGGTGCGCGCTGCCCAGATCCTCGGCCTGCGGGTCGCCGGCGTGGACATGCTCGAAGGCAAGGACGGCCCGCAGATCATGGAGGTCAATTCCTCGCCCGGCCTGGAAGGCATCGAGGGAGCCAGCGGCATTGATATCGCCGACCAGATCATCCAGCACCTCGAGGAGCGTGTGCTCTTCGAGGACTTCGACATTCGCCAGCGCCTCACCCTCGCTCGCGGCTACCAGGTCGCCGAGCTCCCGGTGGGCCCCAACTCCGAATTCATCGGCAAGACCGTGCGCGACACCGGACTGCGCCAGAAGGACATCGTCGTCCTCAGCATCCACCGCGGCGGACTGGTCATCCCAAACCCCCGCGAAGACCGCTCGGTACTCGCGGGCGACGTCCTGCTCTGTTACGGCCTCGCCGCGGCCTTGCGCAACCTGCTGCCTGCCCTCGACGCCCGCACCCGGCCTGGCCGCAAGGCTCGCAGGGCAAAGCAGGCTGTTGAAGGCAAGCGACTACCGCCAGGCGTGACCGGCGTTGCTGCGGCCACCGCCAAGCCGCGGAAACCGGCCGGGAGGAAAGCCAAGAAGAAGACTAAATGAGCGCCCGCTCCCGCTCCGCCAAGCGTCGCCCGCCCCTCATCATCGGCGGGCAACGCATCCCGCTCGGTCGCAGCACCGACGTCCGTCTCAAAGTCTCCGAAACCTACCTTGGTGACGACGTCGCAATTCACATGCGGGTCACCCGGGCCCGGCTCCCGGGTCCGACGGTCTTCGTCACGGCTGCCATGCATGGCGACGAACTCAATGGTGTCGGCGTCATACACGATCTGCTCTTCGACGACAAACTCACGCTGCGTTGCGGCACCCTCATCCTGGTGCCGGTCGTCAACGTTTTCGGCTTCGAGACCCGCGAGCGCTACTTGCCCGATCGCCGCGACCTCAATCGTTCATTTCCCGGCAATGCACACGGCAGTCTCGCCAGCCGCATTGCCCACACCCTATTCAGCGAGGTCGTGCGCCAAAGTGACTTCGGCATCGACCTGCACACGGCCGCGCTCCAGCGTACCAACTACCCGAACGTGCGCGGACGTCTCAGCGATCCCGGCGTGCGCCGAATCGCTGAAGCGTTCGGCGCCGAACTGATTCTGGGCGGCGCCGGTCCCGACGGTTCCTTCCGCAGCGAGGCCACGCGCGTAGGTTGCCCCACCATCTGCGTCGAAGCCGGAGAACCCTGGAAGATGGAACCCGCGATGGTCGAGTTTGGCGTCCGCGGCGTCCGCAACGTCCTCGTTGACCTCGGTCTCATCGCAGGCGAGCGGGTCGCCCCGCCTTACCAAACCCTCATCACGAGCACTTCCTGGGTTCGTGCCCAGGTCGGCGGCATCCTGCGCTTTCACGTTGTCCCCGGCCAGGTCGTGCATGTCGGGCAGGCCATCGCATCGAACTACAGCCTGCTCGGTCGGCACCAGAACATCCTCAAAGCCCCGACGGATGGCATCGTTCTCGGCATGACCACCCTCCCGACCGTAAAGCCGGGCGAACCCGTCTGTCACCTCGGTCGCCCGGCCATGAGCCTGGCGCGCATCGAGTCCGCGCTCGCTCGCCCATCCGAAACCGAGCACGACATCATGGCTGCCCGCACGCACCTTGCGACCAGCATCAACCTGGTTCCCGTCCACAAGCGCCGAGTCCGCCGCTAGCCAGGCTAGACGCGCCGTCGGTCGGGCGATCCTCCCCCAATGCGCAATAATCCCATTCAGGGTGATCAACATCTTCAGGGTGGACAACATCGTGCAACCCGTCCAACCCCCGCTGGCGGCGCTCCTGCTCGGCTCCATCGTCGCACTCGCGGCCGTGCCCGTGTCCGCGCAGCAGCGGCCGAACGTCGTCTTCATCATGACCGACGACCTCGGCTACGGCGACATTGGGGTCTATGGCGGCTCCGACATCGCGACGCCGAGCCTCGATCGCCTGGCGCGTGAAGGCGTCCGCTTCACCGACTTCTATGCCAATGGCCCGAACTGCTCGCCGACACGCACGGGCTTCCTGACGGGACGCTATCAACAGCGCTACGGCATCGAGAGCCCGCTGGTTTCGCGTTCCAAGGTCGAGGGGCTTGGGCTCGACGCCGACGGGCGCACGCTGCCGCAGCTGTTGAAGAACGCGGGCTATGCCACGGCCCTGGTCGGCAAGTGGCACCTGGGCTACGAGGACGATCAGGCACCGAACGCCCACGGCTTCGACTACTTCTTCGGCTTCCACTCGGGCTACACGGACTTCTATCGGCACACCGATAGCGACGGTAATCCAGACCTCTGGGAGAACCGCAAGCCGATTACCGAAGACGGCTACATGACCGACATGATCACGGGGCGGGCTGTCGATTTCATCGAGGACAACGCCGGAAGTCCGTTCTTTCTCTCGGTGCAGTACAACGCACCGCACTGGCCGTATCAGCCGCCCGACAGCCCGTCCGTTGCCCGGGACAACGCGGATCATCTGCAGCCTTACGACGACAACCCCGGCACGCGCGAGATCTACGCGGCGATGGTCGAGCGTGTCGACCAGGGCGTCGGCGCGATCGTCGCCGCGATCGATGCGGCAGGACTGGCCGACACGACACTGATCATTTACACCAACGACAACGGCGGCGAATGGCTGTCGCGCAACGATCCGCTGTTCGAGAACAAGTCGAGCGTCTACGAAGGCGGGATCCGCGTGCCGGCCATTCTGCGCTGGCCTGCCACGATTCCCGCGGGCAAGGTGACTTCCCAGGTCGGCATCACAATGGACCTGACGGCGACCATCCTCGCCGCGACGGGCGCCGACGTGCCGCGCGACCTCGTGCTCGAGGGCGTGGACCTCATGCCCATCATCACGGGCGCGGCGACCGAAGTGCCGCGCACCCTGTTCTGGCGGACCCGGGGCGAACAGAAGGCCGTGCGCAGCGGAAAGTGGAAGTACATCACTCAATACCCCGGCCGCAGCGAACGCAACTTCGTATTCGACCTCAGCCTCGACATCGGCGAGCGCAACGACATCGCCTGGTCGCCGCAGGGTCAGGCCGTGGCGCGGGAATTGCGCCAGAAACTGGATGAATGGGAGGCCAGCATCGAGGTGGATGTGGCGGCGTCCTCGCCGTAGCCGTATCTCGGTAAGGCGCCGTAAGGCCTGACGCCGCGACTGTTCGCGCGTCAGGTCTCCAACTGGAATGAGGTGCGTGCGGATCGGCGGCTCGCCGAATGTCGGATTCCTTTACAGTCCCTGGGAGATGGGGCCTGGGCGGCAGCGCCGTACGGTCGCCAAGGTGCCGAAAAGCCCGGCAAATTCGCCGCGTGAGCGAGTTCTTGAAATGCTGGCACGGATCTTGCTTTATGTTAAGGCATCCGGGTGCTTGCGAGTTTTTGGTAGTGGCAGCAATTCGGGCGATGATTCTCTTGCCGGGATCCATAGAGGGGACAATGAACGTGATTACAAGGATCGGAATCCGACTGCTGGTGATCGCCGGGCTTGGGATTGGAGCCCAGAATGCGACCGCCGGCGTGATTTGTGTTGGCTGTGAGCACCTGACCAGCGATGCCGGAACGTTCATCGGGCTGTACGACCCGGATTCGCGGGATGTCGGTACCTTCAACAATACGAACATCGCCCTCGAGGAAGGGGTCAATACCGACTTCACAAACTACTGGGTGTTCGACCTGGGTCCCGACCGTGCTCGCGGTTCGATCTCGGCCAACTTCACGTCCGCCGCATCGGTCCTGAACTTCCAGGGCGGCCTTTTCGTCGGAACCGGCTCGACATGCGGCTCGGCTCCATCGGCTCCCTCAGGCTGCACGGCGGTTGTCCTCGGCAGCCAGATCGGCACGACCCAGTCCGGTAATAACTGGGAAATCCTGGTGTCGGAGCTCCTGCCGGGCCGTTACGTGCTCCGCATCGATGGCCGGACACCCGGGAGGCCTCCGAGCGCGTACTCGGGCCAGCTGGCCTTCAGCCCGGTTCCGGAGCCGGCGACGCTTGCCCTGCTGGGCATCGGCCTGCTGGGTGTCGGCATACGAGCCCGCGGACGCACGCGCTGAGCGCAACGGGCGCCGGGCAGAATTGATGAACGACGAGCGGCGACTTTCGGGTCGCCGCTCTTTTTTTGGCTGCGCACTGCGACCGGTAGCCGGCGCCAGAGATCCGCCAGCCGACGCCACCCGGGGCGACGCAGGATTTCCCTACGGCGGGGCCGCTACGGCACGGGGCACCACCTCGGCGGGCGAATGCGGTGCGCTTGAACGGATCGCCCACGGTGTTGCCGGTCACGGCGCTAACCATGCTGGCCAAGAACGACAATTTTCCTGGCCGGTGTGACGGGGATTACTGCTCGGAGGGAGCCGAGTTGCGTGGTCAGCCGTGGCGCAAACTGCCGAGCAACCGCTCCGCCATTCCCCCGATGATCGGATGCTGCTGCACCCGCGCCTCGTCGCGCGCGTCGGTGGCGCAGGCGATCGCCAGCTCGTCGTCGAAGTAGGACGCGACCAGCGCAATCTCATACTTGACGAGCGGGCGCACTCCGGGCGCTTTCTCCAAGGAGAATCGCTGGAGACCCTCGTTGAGCTCGTCGAAGTCGGCAGCGCTGACGGTTCCGGACGTGATGCCTGCGCCGATCAGCGCGCGAAGGCGCTCCCGTCGCGCGAGGAACTTTCCCCACTCGTCCTCCAGGCGCTCGAAAATCGTCTCCGCGTCCCGCGCTCCCTCGCGAGCTTCGTCCCACTGCATTCGTGCCGCAGCCGCTATCGAGCGTGCGAGTGCCGCTCCGGCGTCGGACTCGCGGATGTCGAGGCGCCCGGCTATCCCGATGCTCTCGGTGGCGAGCTCGACGATCTTCGCCGGCACGCCGGGGGAGTCGGCCGGCGCGTACGCGAGCGCCCGTGCCCACCTCCACGCGGCCTCGGCGCGACGGAATTCGTCGCCCAGTTGCACCGCCGAGCGGTGGGCGGCCTCGTGCAGTGGCGGCGTGCCCTGCGCCATGCCGAGAAGTTCCATCAGCTCCGTCAGGGAAAAGGCCGCGTCTATTTGTGCCGTCGACATGGGCTCGCCGCGGCGAACGGGCTGCATGAGACGGTCCAGGAGATCGGCGGCTTCGCCAGCCAGCGTCGACACCGTTTCCCCGGCGAGGAACCTGCAGAGCAGCACGCGGGCAAACGCGTCGTCGGAGTGATCGATGTGTACCGCGCGGAAGAAGAACTGTCTCGGATCGACATCGGCGGCGCGCTTCCACGATGCGAAGTCGGTTTCGCGATCGTGGGGATTCAGGAACTGGGCCCTGCGAAAAAGCGTTTCGCCGTAGTTGTACAGGTAGCGCGCATAGGCCCGCCCGGCGCAGTCTGCTGGCTCGCGGTCGAAGTTCCACATGCGCTCGAGCATGTAATCGGCGTAGGTCCGATGCCCGGCCGAGGCGAGCAACGAGGTCGCGGCGTTGACGACCTCCATGCGTGTCAGGGAGTCTGCCCATGCCGCGAGCGCCGTCTCGAGCCTCTCGAGCGCAGCCCGCCGCAGAGTCGCGATCTCCGGCTCGTCGAACGAGCCTGGAGCGTCGATGTCGTGCCGGATACGAGCCGCGCTCGCCACGTCGAAGAGCCACTCCGGCAGGTTCCCGTAGCTGACCACCGCGGAGCCCGGAAAATCCGAGGCGAGGCTCGCGAGGGGCTTCGAGGGCTCCGAGCCCGCGCGTACCAGGAACACGAACCGGGCGCCGTCCCTGGAGGCCGGACGGATCATGAGGTAGTCCGGGTGATACTCGAGGTCCTCGCACGAGAAGCCCACGGCGATGGTGGGGTGGTCGACGAACCGTTCGTGCATCCAGCGCTCGAGCGCGGCCGGGCGGCCGGATAGGCGCTGGCGAAGCGTGTCGACCATCGTCTCGGGCCGCGTGGCGGAGCCGTGCACCTTGATCACCTTGAGTGGCGCGGATGACCCGACCAGTCCTTCGAAGTCCTCCGGTGACTCGAACAACGCGTAAGGAATTCCGGCCACCTCGAGCGCTCGCTCGATCACGCAGTCGAAATTCGTCGTCACGATTGCGCCCACGCGGCCCATGCGGGCGAGTTCGGCCAGCAAGCCGTGCGCCGAATTCGCGCTGTCGGAGTTCACGGCCGCGAGCGCCCTGAAGTAAGCCGCGCCGATCTCGTCTTCGATCAGCTGCGCCTGGAGGTCCGGCTTCAGGAAGGGCGTTGCATCTCGCCTGGCCCTTATCGCACCGGCGAACTCGGCGGGTAACAGGTTGCGATTCGTCTTCGCCGCGAGCGCCTTTCCGAGCGCCGTGAGCACGGCGTCGTTGAGCGTCCACCAGCCCGGAAGGCAAGTAGGCGCCGGAGCGGAGAGACCGGCGCCAGCGAGGATCGTGACGCCGCCCGATGCCAGCATGGACGCGGGATCGTCCATGTTCGAGCCATAAGGCCTCGCGTCAGCGATAACACCCATTCGATATCGCGCCGTTGGAGCAACACGAAGATTATCACCGTCCGGTTCGAAGCGAAGAGCTTCCAGGGGCCGGAGATTGCAGGGGGCCGAATTGCGTCGCCGGGGGCGGGGAGGCCCCCGCAGGCCAAGCTGATCCGCGCCCTCGGAACGGCAGTGGAGGCGTCAATCTATCGTCCGGGACGCCCTAAGGAAACGCCGCCGCGCCCGGCGAGGCCAAGTGCGCCGAGAGACATCAGCAGCAACACGAGGCTGCCCGGCTCGGGCACTGCCTGGCGCACCAGCTGCAACCGGTACACCTCGACGCCGTCCACCACGACCCCGGCCAGCACGCCGTAGCCCGCCAGCAAGCCGGTGTAGGAGAAGTCCGAGAAGTCGCCGCTGATGGCGTCGATGCCGCCCGATCGCAGCAGGTCGAAGGTCATGCCGCCGGTCGGCACCAGTCCGGAGAAATCCACGTGCAGGTTGCCCGCGAGGGTCGCCACGGCCGCGTTGATGGCGCCGTAGAAGTCGCCGCGGGTCGTTCCTTCGATCGCGATCTGCAGCGACGCCGCATCGCCCAGGACAAACTCGTCGCCCACGTCGAGCAGGCTGCGCGTGAGCGACAGGCTGCCGCCGAGCAGCCGGAAGTCCTCCTCGACCGCGCCGTCGCTGTCGGTGAAGGCGAGGTGCGCGATGCCACCGTTGAACCCGGCCAGCACGCTGCCCGCCTCCAGCAAGGTGTTGGTGAGCGCCAGTGAGCCCTGCGCGCTGCCAGTGCCGGTCGCGCCAATGAATACGTTGCCGGCGCGCAGCGTACCGCCGCCGACCGTCATGCTGCCGGTGGCCTCGCCGGCCGACGAGATCCCGATGTTAAGGCCCCCGATCGAGCTCGCGCCCATTTCGAGCGCACCCACGCTCAGTGCGCCGTCAGCGACGCCGCCGTTGGTGTAGCCGATCCCGAAGAACCCCGGCGAGCCAAGGAACTGCAGCGTCCCGTCGACCGTCACCGTCCCGGTGCCGTGGCTCGCGAACACGTCCGGTCCCTCGACCTCCCGGTCCGTGCCCACTGTCGTGCCCACGAACACCGACGTGCCCCCGAGCGCCAGCCCGCCGCCGTTGGTCACCCGCAGCGCACCCGTCGCGGTGCTGCCCGCCTGTCCCGCCTGGCCGGTCACGTTGCCCACGATCAGGAACGCGCCCACCGTGCCGGCGTCACCCCCGATCTCCACCGTCCCGTCCGCCACCGACCCGCGCCCCGCCTGGAACATCTGCCCCGCCTGCAGCGACCCGAAGGTCAGCGGCAGCGACCCGTCCAGAACCAGCGTGCCGCGTGCCGTCGACTGGTTGCGCGTGTTGACCAGCAGGCCCGCGTTGATGCTGCTGGCGCTGCCCGAGGACGCACCGGCGCCGACCCCGGTGACGCGCCCCTCGGCCACCGAGCCGGCTACCGCCTCGCCCGCCAGCACGCCGACGTCGTAGCTCGTATAGCCCGCCACGCCCGACGCGTTCACCGTGCCCATCGCGCTGCGCAGCACCGTATTGCTGGCCGTGGACGAGTACCCGACCAGCAGCCCACCGCTGCTGTTGCCGATCAGCCGGCCGCCGAGCTCCACCGTGCCCTCGGCACTGCCCGCGCCTGCCTGGCCAACCCGGGCGAGGCCCGTGGTCAGCAGTTCGCCGCTGCCCGCCGTCAGGCTGCCGGTCGCCCGGCCATCGGCGCCGGCGACCCCGACGTTCAGTCCGAGCCGGTTCACCCCCATGTCGAGCGCACCCACGCTCAGTGCGCCGTCAGCGACGCCGCCGTTGGTGTAGCCGATCCCGAAGAACCCCGGCGAGCCAAGGAACTGCAGCGTCCCGTCGACCGTCACCGTCCCGGTGCCGTGGCTCGCGAACACGTCCGGTCCCTCGACCTCCCGGTCCGTGCCCACTGTCGTGCCCACGAACACCGACGTGCCCCCGAGCGCCAGCCCGCCGCCGTTGGTCACCCGCAGCGCACCCGTCGCGGTGCTGCCCGCCTGTCCCGCCTGGCCGGTCACGTTGCCCACGATCAGGAACGCGCCCACCGTGCCGGCGTCACCCCCGATCTCCACCGTCCCGTCCGCCACCGACCCGCGCCCCGCCTGGAACATCTGCCCCGCCTGCAGCGACCCGAAGGTCAGCGGCAGCGCACCCGCCACGGAAAAGCTGCCGACGGCGGTGGCCGTGCCGGCCGGCGTGAGGATGACACCGACGTTGAGCGAGCTGCCCTCGGCCCCGGCGCCGACGATCGACAGGTCTCCGGTGGCGGCGTCGCCGCTCGAGATCACCGTGCCGACGTTGAAGGTGCCGGCACGTATTTTCACGCCGTTGCTCTCCACCGTGCCCGTACCGGTTCCAGAGCCGCCCCGGCCTACGTTCAGGGAGTTGAGAAGCGGAGTCTCGACCGCACCCGAGAGCGTGGCCGTGCCTCCATTACTCACCAGCGGGCTGGTGCCCGCAGCGGGCACGGCCGCGGGACTCCAGTTGGAAGGCTCGAACCAGTCGCCGGTTCCCGGGTTGACCCATTCCTGTGCCGTTGCCGAGGCGGCAACCCCGCCGCCGATTGCCGCCGAGAGCGCGACCAGCACGGCCCGCCGGATTGAGGGCCGAATTTGTGTTCCGGAAGTCGTCTCGATCATTGCTTGCTCCCTGTTGGTGCGCCGGCCAACGAGAGGTCGCGCGACCGTGGCCGACACGTCAGGTCCGACCGCCTGACATAACGACGCCACCGTTTCGACCTGACGCGGTCTGCAAAGCAAGTACAAGCAAGAACTGCGCCATGAAGCGACGGTGAGCCCGGATGAGCCAGTTTCGCGATGCTTGACGCCGTCAAGGCGGGCCCGATCCACGTCCATGTAAGAAATCCCGACGACGGCAAGCCGGTCCCATGGCTCCCTGCATCCGCCGCCGGACAGGCCCGAGTTGACGGAATGTGCCGCGCTCCCCGGCCGATGCCCCAACCCAGCAGTTCACCTGAAGAACACCGGCACGAACGGGGTCGCGATGAAGGTCGCCGCCAGCATCCTGCCCGTCACGCCGGTGGTGTTGCGGAGGTCAAGGTCGGCGCGGCCACCGAGATCGAGATGCTGGAGGCGTAGGCCCGCATCGAGGCCGCGCTGCAAGCGATGCGTGCCGCCGCTTCGGGCGAGTACCGGGGGCATGCTCGGCGTGGACACGTAAGGTCTCGCGACCTGACCATGCGATGATGCAGAGGCCCGGGAGGCAACACCATGGCCTTTCTTTTGGTGCCGGTGTTCGGTATTCCGGTGGTTCCATGGGCGGCTGCGGTCACAGGCGCCGAAATTGAAGATGCGAATACCGGAATACCCGAATACCGGACACCGTCGCCTCCTGGTGCTGCCCGCCCTGATATTGGCCGCAACAGCGGCAGGCGCCGCGGGCGATCCGCTCGGCTGGCACCACAGTCCGGCCACACAGGTCACGCCCGGGAACGTGACGCAGCTCGAGCCGGCGTGGACGCACCGCAACGGGGACATGGCGGCAGCGCAGGGCGCGCCGTCGAGCGTCTCGGCGCAGTCGACGCCGATCCTGCTGCCCCGCGAAGCCGGCGAGCACCTCGTGTACTGCACGCCGTTCAACCGCGTCATCGCGCTCGATCCCGGGAACGGCCGCGAGCGCTGGGTTCACGATCCGGAGGTGCGGCGCACCAGCGAGCGTCCCTACCGTTGCCGCGGCGTGGCCTACGCGAAAATGCCGCAAGCCGACGAGGCTGGTGCGTGCCAGCATCGCATCTACACGGTCACGGGCGATCGCCGCCTGGTCGCGCTCGATGCGCGCGACGGCCGGCGCTGCGACGGCTTCGGCGAGCGCGGGATCGTGAGACTCGCCGAGCACGCGCGCTACGGGCTCGAGGAAGTGGGCGCGAGCTCGCCCCCGGCGGTGGCGAACGGCGTGGTGGTCGTGGGCTCGTCGGTGATCGACTTCGCGCTGGCCGAAGCGCCGCGCGGGCTCGTTGCCGCATTCGATGCCGTCACCGGTGAGCCGCGCTGGACCTTCGACCCGTTGCAGGGCGCCACGGGCACGGGTGCCGCCAACGCCTGGGCGCCGCTCGCGGTGGACGCCGGGCGCGACCTCGTGTTCGTGCCCACCGGCGCGCCCTCGCCGGACTTCTACGGCGCGAACCGACCGGGACACAACGAGCACGCCAACTCGGTGGTCGCGCTGCGGCTGTCCACCGGCGAGGTCGAGTGGGCGTTCCAGCTCGTGCACCACGACCTCTGGGACTACGACACGCCGGCGCAGCCGGTGCTGTTCGATTGGCGGGCCGCCGACGGGCGCCGCGTGCCGGCGCTCGCACAGGTGAGCAAGCAGGGCTTCGTGTTCGTGCTCGACCGCCGCGACGGCCGGCCGCTGTTTCCGGTGGACGAGCGCGCCGTGCCGGCCAGCATCGTGGACGGTGAGCGGGCCTGGCCGACGCAGCCCTTCCCGACGCGTCCGGCGCCGTTGCTGCCCACGCGCGTGACGCCGGACGATGCGTGGGGCCTAACGTTCTGGGACCGAGGTCGCTGCCGGGACGCGCTCGCCGCCCTGCGCAACGAAGGCATCTTCACGCCGGTGTCCGAGCAGCCGACGCTGCACTTCCCCGGCAGCCTCGGCGGCGCGAACTGGGGCGGCGGCGCGTACTCGCCGCAGCGGCAGATGCTGATCGTCAACATCAACGCCGCGCCCTTCGTAGTGCAGCTGATCCGCGGCAGCACGACCGGGACGAAGCAGGATCATCCCGAGCGCGGCCAGAAGACGATGCTCGTGACCATGCAGGGCACGCCCTACACGCTGGCGCAGGGTCCGCTGCTGTCGCCGCTCGGCATTCCCTGCACGGCGCCGCCGTGGGGCAGGCTGGTGGCGGTGGATCTCGGGCAGGGCCGCATCGCGTGGCAGGTCCCGCTCGGGTCGGTGCACGAGATGGGGCCGGTGCCGCTGCCCTGGCACATCAACTGGGGTACGCCCAACCTCGGCGGCGGGCTCGTGACCGACGGCGGGCTGTTCTTCATCGCCGCGACCATGGACCGGCAGTTCCGCGCGTTCGACGTACGCGACGGGCGCCAGCTCTGGACGTACAAGCTGCCGGTCGATGCCACGGCCACGCCGATGAGCTACCTGTACCGGGGGCGGCAGTACGTGCTCATCAACGCCGGCGGGCACGCGATGTACCGGCGCGGCACGGGCGACTACCTGATCGCCTTCGCGCTGCCCGCGAACCCGAAGCACGACGCGCCCCGCATCATTCCCTGGCCGCTGCCCGATGCCACCCAGGCGGTGACCGCGCACGAGATCCTGCCCGACGGTCGCATCCACCTCACCATCCGGCATCGACCGCTGCGAGGCGTGACGCCCGAGATGCTGGCATGGTGGTACCGCGTGCTGCCGATCAGCCAGGTGGAGTTCGACGGCGCGCTGCGGCCCCTCTACCATCTCTTCCACCCGACGGAGCACGGTCGCATCTGGATCGAGGCGCCCGCGGCGGACGGCAGTCCCGGCGTCGGCGCAGGCGGCATCGTGGCGCGCTTCGAGTGGTTCGGCCCGCACGACAGCGAGGGCGCGGCGCGCGTCGTCGAGTTGTCGCCGCGCCGCTTCGTCAGCCGTCCGCAGGTCGCCGGACTGCGCTTCGGCGAGATCCGCCACGAGTGGGGCAGCTCGCCGCTGGGCGCGACGTATGCCGTGGACACGATCATCGGCGTCGACTGGCCGGTGATCGGTCCGCTCGTCAACGCGCTGCTGCGCCGCACGACCTTCAGCGAGGACATGCTGCGCGAGTGGAAGCGCCACCAGGTCGAGGAGGTCGGCCTGTTGCCGCACTTCCTGCCGGAGCTTTACGCGCAGCGAAACGACCGTAACCTGTATCGCTTGCCGCCGCCCTGAGCACGCCCCGGGCCATGAACAACCACCTGCGGGGACACGTCATGAGACGGACTGCATCGAACCTGAAGCGGATCCTGGCCACGGCCACGGCCACGCTCGCAATCGCCGCGCCCGCGTTCGCGTTCGCGACCACGCTGGTCGTGACCGACCCGGCCGGCCAGCCGCTCGCCACGGCGATGGTGCGCGAGCGTCCGGTCGGCGGGCCGAACCTCGACACCTCCGACGACGGCTACCCCGAGCCCGGCGTGTCGAGTACGGTCCACCCGGAGATCACGCGCTTCGGCGATGCCGCCGGTCGCGTCGAGTTCGTCGGCCGCAGCGAGCCGATGGAGTACCTGGTGCGAAAGCCGGGCTACCAGGATCTCGCGATACCGCTGCCGGTCGGCGCGGCCGAAGCGACCGTGATCCTGCAGCCCGAGACAGACCCGGTGAAGCGGGCCGAAGCGAAGCCCGCCAGCTCGTGGCTGGGCGCGCTCGACCTCGGCGACCGCGACACCAAGCTGCACTTCCAGACGCAGTGCACGTTCTGCCACCAGCAGGGCAATGCGTTCATCCGCATGGAGCGCACGCCCGAGGAGTGGAGCGCGATCATCGCGCGCATGCAGCGCTACGGCGCGCGGCTGTCGAGCAAGGACCAGCGGGCGCTGCCCGAGCGCCTGTCCGCCGGCTACCGCAAGCTCCGCGAGAACCCCGACCTTCTCGCCGACCCACTGCCCTGGAGCGCGGAGCTCAGCGGCGTGACCATCACCGAGTGGCCGCTCGGCGACATCTTCAGCCAGGTGCACGACATGCTGGTCGCCGCCAACGGGCTGGTGTACGTGGCCGACAACATCCAGGACCGGCTGTACGAGGTTGACCCGCGCAGCAACGCCGTCACCGTCTACCGGATCCCGCACCGCGAGGGCGAGCGCAACGGCGGCCTGCTGGCCGCGCGCCTGCGGGATTTCCCGAAGCACGACAGCACCTCGAACGCCCACTCGCTGGCCGAGTCGCGCGTGGACGGGCACATCTTCATCACGCCGTCGGCGCAGCGTCGCCTGGTCGAGTTCGACCCCGAGACCAAGGCGTTCACGCTGCACGAGATGGACGAGGGCTTCTACCCGCACACGATCCGGGTCGACCAGAAGGACCGCGTGTGGTTCACGGTCGCGTTGTCGAACCAGGTCGCGATGTTCGACCGGGGCACGAAGCGCTTCACGATGTACGACCTGCCGACCCGCGGCTTGCGCGAGTGGCTCAACGTGCGCTTCATCGGCGCGATCTTCAAGCTGATGAGCTGGGGCGTGCCGCTCGCCAACTGGCTGCCCGTGGATCGCGCGGCGACGGGCACGCCGCTGCCCTACGGCATCGACATCACGCCCGACGGCAAGGTGTGGTTCGCGCGCCTGCACACCGACGAGATCGGCTCGATCGACCCGGACACGGGCGAGATCACGATGATCGCCACGCCGTTCAAGGGGCCGCGGCGGCTGCGCACCGACGCCGGGGGCCGGCTGTGGATCACGGCCTTCCCCGAGTCGGCCATTGCGCGGTTCGACCCGGCGACCTCGAAGTTCACACGCTTCGACCTGCCGCTCGAACCGAAGGGGGCCGACACGCCGTACGCGCTCAACGTCGATCGCGAGCGCGGCATCGTGTGGGTCAACGGCAACCAGAGCGACTCGCTCTACACCTTCGATATCGCGAGCGAGACCTGGCAGCAGATCCCGATGCCGCGCCGCGTCACCTTCACGCGCGACGTCGAGTTCGAGCCCGACGGCACCGCCTACACCGCGATCGCGCACTTCCCCGGCTGGCACGTCGAGGACGGGCAGTCCACGCTGATCCGGGTGCAGCGGCCTTGAGACCTCCGAATCAAACCTGCGGATCGACGGAGTCCCGAGCAGCGCAGGTTGGCTCAGCATTGAGTGTCATACACATGTATGCGGTTTATCGGTCGCTGCCTGAAGGCGTAACCCGCAAGGACCACCGATTCATGCTATAGGCATGCGACATGTTCCGATCGCAATGCTCAGGAAGTGCCCGGTGATGAAGTACCTGCGGTCCTCGCTGGCAGCGGTAGCCCTGCTCGGGTCAGTGACGGCTCAAGCGGCGTTGGTCTATGGCGTACAGGCGCCGAGCGGGTCGCTCGGGGCGCTCACGTTCTCATCGGCAAGCGGATCCGTGCTCACGCCGATTTCAGGAAGCGTATTGAATGTTCGCCTCGCCCCTTCGACCGTGGGCAGCGGCTTTTATTCGGTCATCTCCACGGGCGGCTCGGCGACGATCAACTTCGGGGCGGGCGTCTCGACCTTCTCGTTCCTCTGGGGTTCACCGGATACCTACAATTTCGTCGATATCGCCACGAACAACCTCGGCCCGACGACGTACAACGGCACGATGCTCGGCCTCCTTGGGGGCTTCACCGCAAACGGCAGTAATGCCAACACCAGGCTGTTCACGATTTCCGGCACTGGCGGCACCCTCATCAATTCCCTGACCTTCCGTGCAACAGGAATTGCCTTCGAAGTGGCGGCTGCGCCTTCGCCCGTGCCGCTGCCCGCCGCCGCCTGGCTGCTGCTCTCGGGACTGGCGGGACTCGGAATCATCCGGGGTCGTCGCGGACGAGCCTGACGACGGGTCGCCGCCTCCTGAGGAACCCCGCTTCGGCGGGGTTCCTACTTTGGGGACCTGAGCCCGTAGACCAGCAGCACGTTGCCGGGCATCTGCCCGAACATGCCGTAGCCCGAGACGATGAACAGCTGGTCGCCGTCCACGATTGCGCCGCCCACGTCGATCGCGCCGCCGTGGCCCTCGACGCCGTTGCTCGCCGCGTAGGGGCGCTTCGTCTCGATGATGCGCAGCAGCTTGCCGCTGTCGGCGTCGAGGATGCGCAGCCTGCCGTCGAGCGCACCCGCATAGACGACGCCGTTCGCGACCACGGCGGCGGCGGACTGCCCGTAGTAGTAGCTGCACTCGGGCCACGGCGACCGGTCGGACTTTCCCCTGGCCATCTCCGCGAGGCCGACCAGCGGCGCGTCCGCCGGGTCGAACGTGCAGCCGCGCTCGACCGGGTGCGACCAGAGCATCCGGCCGTCGTCGACCGACAGCGCGTACACGCCAGGCTTCGGCACGTAGCCGGCCACCTTGCGCTCGGGGTCGGCAATGGGCACGTACACGCGCTGGCCGTCGCTCGCGAGACCGTGATGCACGCCGCCGTTCGAGCTGCCCGAGCCGACCCGATTGCGCCAGACGACGGCGCCGTTGCGGTCCGGGTCGAGCGCGAACACCTCGCCCGACTTCTGCCCCGCGACGAGCAGGTCGCCCTGCTTGCGCTCGAGCAGGATCACCGGCGCACCGAAGTCGAAGTCGGGACCGTTCTCGACCGGGCAGCTCGCGCCGCCGCCGAGGCAGGCCGCGTTCCAGGCATCGTCGGCGAGCGCCTGGAACACCCAGCGCTGCGCGCCGGTCTTGAGGTCGAGCGCGACGATGGCGTCGCTGGTTCCGGTGGCCGGCGACGACGAGTTCTGTCCCGTGCCGAAGTAGAGCGCGCCGCGCTTTTCGTCGATGGTCGGTGCGTTCCAGACCACCGCGCCGCTCGGGCCCCACATCTGCACGCCGTCGCGATTGACGTGGTCTTGCGGCATGCGGCGTCGTGTCGAAGCGCCAGACGGCCGCGCCGGTGATCGCGTCGAGCGCCGCGATGCCGCCGTGCGAGCGGCAGCACTCGTGCGTCGGCAATCCGGCGGCGGCCACCTCGAACGACGACAGCGGCACGTACAGGCGGTCGTCGTGAAACGTGATCGGGCCGCTCACGATCGAGGTCGGAAACCACTTCACGCGCTCGCGCCAGCGCAGCCTGCCGGTGGTCGCGTCCACCGCGTAGACCGTGGCCATCTCGTCCGCGAAGAACAGCGTGGTGACGCCGTCGGAGGTCCTGTCGAGCGTGAGCGCGGAGTGGATCGGCGCCTCCGCTGCGAACGACCAGCGCACGCAGCCGCTGCCGCGATCGAGCGCGAGCAGGTGCGTGCCCTTGCTGCCCAGGAACACGGTGTCGCCCGCGACGACCGGCTGCGAGCGCATGGTCGTTGACGCCGGCAGCGCGACCGACCACTGCAACTCGAGTTGATGCCGACGTTGCTGCGGTCGATGACGACGCCGTCGGCCTGCCGCGATTGCTGCGGCCCGAGGCCCCAGTTCTGCGCGGCCGGTCACCGGCACGGGCGTCTCGCGCGAACAGGCGCGGGTCGGCGATCCAGGCGTCGCGCTTCGCGTCTTCCTCGGCCGCGAGCCACTTCGACAGGCGCACCCGCTGCTCGGGCTTCAGCGCGGCCGCCTGCGGCTGCATCTTGCCGAGTTCCATCGCCATCAGGATCCGCGCCGCCGGCAACTGGCGCAGCGTGGCCGTGGGCGGCGCCTTGGTCTCCGGCACGTCGTGACAGATCGCGCAGGTCGCCTTGTAGAGTGCGGCCATGTCGTCGGGCGCGGCGGCGCTGGCCCGCGCGGCACCGGACCACGCGAGCAGGGCGCCGCAGACGATGGCGAGCGCGCTGCCGGTCGCCACGCGAACTGCCGAAGGTGCGTCCTCGCGGTTGTTCACCATGGCCGGCACAGGCAGGCGCGATCGAGCGGTGTGGTCAGGGATCGACGATGATCCGGGGGTCGAGCGTCTTCCCGTCCACCTGCACGTCGTACTTGTAGGGCGTCTGCTGCCCGCCCTTCGCTGCGCCCGACCTGACGGTCCCGGTCACCGTCGCACCGGTCTGGCGGTCCCACGTGAATGGCGACTCCTCGGCACTCATGAAGAGGATCGCGAAGTCCCGGGCCGTTCCCTTGAAGACCCAGCGGACGGTGTCGCCCTCGCAGACCGTCACGGAGTCGGTGTCCACGGCGGGCATCCCGTCGGCCCCGACCGACACGACGATCGGCCGGCGATCGGTGCGCTCGCAGGCATCGGCGCCTGCGGGCAGCATCGTTGCGAGCCCGAGGCAGCAGGCCAAGCCCAGCAGCATAGGACGGTTCAGGAACATGGGCAGCCCCCCTTCATGGTTGTTCGAGCGCGTCGGCTGACTCGAATTTCAGCGTGGCGGCCGCCGGGCGACGCATCCGGCAGGCCTCCTGCGTGCCCTGTATACGCGATCGAAGGGATGTCGGCTATGCTCCGCCCGCCGGCCCGGGTACCGCAGGGCCGATCTGCCCGGCGGTCTTGATGCAACTCGGCTGGCTACCGCTCGCGATCGTCTGTACCGTTGGATATCACCTCGTCCTCAAGGTGACGCCCGCCGGCGCGAACCCCTGGCTGTCGCTGTTCGTCACCTATGCGCTGGTGACGCTGCTTTTCGGCGCGCTCCTGCTCGTCTCGCCCGGCGGGTTCGAGTGGCGGCAGGAGATCCGGCAAGTCAACTGGACGGCCCCCGCCCTCGCCGTGGTGATCGTCGGGCTCGATCTCGCGTTCCTGCTGATGTACCGCAGCGGCTTTGCGGTGAGCCTCGGTGCGCTCGTCACGCAGTCTGCGGCGGCGCTGCTGCTGCTTGTGATCGGCGTCGCCGCCTTCAAGGAGAAGCTCTCCGCCGCCAACGCGGTCGGGCTCGTGCTCTGCCTCGCCGGACTGTGGCTGGTGAACCGGCGCTGATTGCTGGGAGACGGGGTCGCGGGCGCCGGCTAGCGTTCGAGGTGGTTCCAGGCCGACGACGGCATCGTGTCGAAGAACATCTGGACCCGGTGCAGCAGGTTGTTGCGGTCGGCCCACGCCACCTGCTCGCGCAGGCGATCGATCTTGTCCTGCTCCGTCGGCACGTGATCCAGCGCGTACGAGAGCGGCGCTGGCGGCGGCGTCTTGCCGCGCCTTTCTGCTTCTTCTTCCAGCATCTGGTAGAGCCGCTCCCAGTAGGTCGTCGTCGGATAGGAACGGCCGCGCAGCCGGTGATGCTCGAGCACCTGGCTGGCGCGGCCGGAAGGCTTCCATGAGGTCATGACACGCGTGTCGCTGGCGGGGATGAGGGTTGGCGGCGACAGGTTACCGTTATCGGGCCGCGCCGTGCAGCCGCACGTGCAGTGAATGCGGCGGAGCTCTGTCCATCACGCGAACGGGTTTCGCACCACCACGCTGCCGTCGAATCGCTGTCCCGGCTGAAGGTCTTCCGAGTACAGCAGCGGACAGCGGGCGAGCGCTGCGGAGGCGACGATCAGCGCGTCGTAGAGGGAAAGCCCGTAGCGCTCGGCCAGCGCCCGCCCGCGGTCGTGCGTCTCGACGAGAAGGGGATGCACGGTGCAGACCTGCCGGACGTGGTCGAGCACCTCTCCAATCTCGGCCCACGTCATCCCCGCCTTGCGGCGCGCCACGCTGGCGAACTCGTTCAACACCTGGACCGACACGTGACCCCCTCCGGCAAGGGCTGCTTCGGCGATGTCGGCCTTCGCCGCATCGGCGCCGACCAGGTAGAGCAGGACGTTGGTGTCGAAGAAAGCCTCAGCCACGCTCGTTCGCTTCGAGCCGGTCGAACCTGAAGTCGGCTGGCAGCCGCCCGCGATACTTCCTCAGGCGCGCGAGCAGCTCGCGGGGCAATGGCTTTCGGGCGACCTCGAGCGAGCGGGCGCCAGCCACGCGCAACTCGATTTCCTCCCCCTCCTTGAGCTGCAAGGCTTCCACGACGGCTGCCGGCAACCGGACGGCGAGACTGTTGCCCCATTTCGATACCTGCACGTTCGATCCTCCTGGATATACTTGTCACAGGCAGTATATCCAGCGGGTGCGTGCCCGCAACCTGCGAAAGTCGGCGAAACGCCGCTATTTTCGGCTGCGCCAGAGGCTGTCGGCCGCGTACACGGCGAGCGCGGCCCAGATGAGCACGAAGCCGATCGCGCGGGCCCGCGGGAACGGCTCGCCGAACACCAGCACGCCGATCAGGAACTGCAGCGTGGGCCCCACGTACTGCAGGATGCCGATGGTCGAGTACTTGATCAGCCGCGCGCCGTAGGCGAACAGCGCGAGCGGCAGCGCGGTGGCGAGCCCGCTGCCGACGAGCAGCGCGTTGATGCCGACGCTCGCGTGGCCGAGTGCGCCGCTCCCCATCGCTTCGCACCACAGCAGCCAGCCGACGGCGATCGGCGCGAGCATCAGCGTCTCGGCCGCCAGCCCGGGCACCGACTCGACGGCCGCAACCTTGCGGATCAGCCCGTAGGTGCCGAAGGACACGGCGAGCACGAGGGCGATCCACGGCGGCCGGCCTGCGAAGGCCGTGAGGTAGGCGACGCCGAGCGCGGCCAGCGTCACCGCGATCCACTGCGCGCGGTTGAGGCGCTCCTTGAGCACCAGCACCCCGAGCACGACGTTGAGCAGCGGGTTGATGAAGTAGCCGAGGCTCGCCTCCACGACCTGGCCGTGGGTCACGGCCCACACGTACACCAGCCAGTTCACGCTGATGAGCGATGCCGAGGCCACGAGTCGCAGCCGCGTGCCGGGGTCGGCCAGCGCGCGTCGCACCGCGCCGAGCTCGCCGCGCCAGGCGAGCCACGCGAATACCAGCAGGCAGCACCACGCGATGCGGTGCGCCAGGATCTGGGTCGCCGGCACGCTGGACAGCGGCTTGAGGTAGAGCGGGAACAGCCCCCAGATCAGGAAGGCGCCGAGCGCGGCGGCGAGCCCCGAGCCGGTGGACGGCCGTGGCGCAGCCTGCGTGAGTGGGTCTGGGCTGCGCATGGGGGCGCGCATTGTGGCAGATACACGGCCTGCGGAAAGCCACAGGCGCGGCACGCGGCCGCGCTTTGGCAAGCTAGCGGCAAACCGCAGCCCGGTCCCGGCCATGACCCTCCAGACGCCCCGCCTGAAGCGCGAGCACCGCACCATGGAATGCATGGTCGAGGTCTATTGCCGCGACCATCACGCGCCCGGAACGGACGTTCCCTGCGCCGAGTGCCGGCAATTCCTGGCCTATGCGGAGCGACGCCTGGAGAAGTGTCCGTACGGGGAGGCCAAGCCCACCTGCGCGAAGTGCCCGATCCACTGCTACAAGCCCGCGCAGCGCGAGCACGCGAAGGTGGTGATGCGCTACGCCGGGCCGCGCATGACCTTGCGCCATCCCTGGCTCAGTGTCGCGCACCTGCTCGACAAGCTGCGCCGCGTCGAGCACCCGATGGAGGCCCGCCGGCGCGGACGCTCCTGACGGCGTGCCGCCTCAGGCAGCGCGCGCCGCCCGCACGACGCTCGATGAGCGCTCCACGACCTGGTCCTTGAGGAAGCCGTTCTGCGGCCGCCACTCGATCTGTTCGAGCTTGCGGCGCAGCGCGTCGGCTTCCCCGTCGTCCACCAGTCGGGCGCGGGGTGAGATTCGAAGGCTCCGGTTGCTGATCCAGCTCAGGCTCATGGCTCGTCCTCATTTGGCTCGTGACGCAATCCTGCAACCGGACTGTTGCAGGATGCGTGCCAACTGGATTCAACGGCGCAGCTGCTGGGTTTTCGGGGATCGCCGCCCCGGTTGGGCGACCCGCATGTCAACCGGGGCGACAGTGCGCTCGCGTGACGCACCTCCCAGGAACGGCCGCAAAGCGTGACGGCGTTCTCGTTGAGCGCGCGCAGCCGCGAGCCGCCACGACATAAGCCGGTGGCTGTGGCGTGCGAGCAACGTCAAGTTTCCCGACACCCCGCGGGCGGTTGGGCGGCGGGGAGTGGGCGGTGCGTCAGAACCCGCGCAGGCTCGCCACGTCCTCGAGCGGCGCGCGCTCGGTGCGCAGGCGGTTGATCGGAGCGGATTCGTCGCGGTAGCCGAGCGCCATCCCGGAAAACAGCATCAACTCGGGCGGCAGGCCGAGGAACCCGCCCACCGTGCGATGCCATACCGACCACGCTTCCTGTGCGCAGGTGTCGAGCCCGTGCTCGCGCGCGAGCAGCATGACGCTCTGCATGTACATGCCGACGTCCGACCACTGCGGTGGCCCCAGGCGGCGGTCCAGGCAGAAGAACAGGCCCACCGGCGCGCCGAAGAACTCGTAGTTGCGCGCGAACTGCAGCAGCCGCGCGAGCTTGTCCTCGCGGCTCACGTCGATGGTTGCATAGAGGTCCTCGCCGCACTTGAAGCGCCGCGAGCGGTACGGCTCCCACAGCCCGGGCGGGTAGATCTCGTACTCGGGCTCCTCGCCGCGCGGGTGCGTCGGCATTTGCGAGCGCACCAGCGCAACGAGCTCGGCGAGCGGTGCGCCGGTGAGCGCGTACACCCGCCACGGTTGCAGGTTGCCGCCGGAGGGCGCCTGCCGGGCCGCATCGAGGATCGCGCGCACCGTCGCCTCCGGCACGGCCGTCGGCAGGAAGGCGCGGCAGCTCATGCGAGTCGCGAGGGCCTCGGTCACGTTCACTTGCAATCCTCCGGCGTGAACCGCGATTCTCGCAGCCTGCATGACCCGCCGTCACAAGATCCTGCTGCTCACGGGCCTGTACGTCGCGCAGGGCCTGCCCTTCGGCTTCTTCACGCAGGCGCTGCCGGTGCTGCTGCGCGACGCGGGGCTGTCGCTCAAGGCCATCAGCGCCACGAGCCTGCTGTTCCTGCCCTGGGCTCTCAAGTTCCTGTGGGCGCCGTTCGTGGACCACTACGGCACGCGCCGCCAGTGGCTGCTTCCGCTGCAGGCGGCCGCGGTGATCGGCGCGCTGCTGCTCACGCAGGTGGACCTCTCGCGCGGCTACCTCGCGGTGCTCGCGGCCGCCTTCCTCTTCAACCTCGTCGCCGCCTGCCAGGACGTGGCCACCGACGGGCTCGCGGTGCGCATCCTCGATACCCGCGAGCGCGGCCTCGCCAACGGCATCCAGGTCGGCGCCTACCGCATCGGCATGATCCTCGGCGGCGGCCTGCTGCTGTGGGTGTTCGCCCGCACCGACTGGGCGACGATGTTCCTGTGCATGGCCGGGCTGCTCGCGCTCACGGTGCTTCCGGTGCTGACGCTGCGCGAGCCGCCGCGCACGGCGCCGGCCGATCCGCGCGGCGCGGCCGACGTGGCGCTCGAGTGGACCCGGCGCCTGCGCGTTCCGGGCATGGGCGCGTTCGTCGTGCTGATCTGCTTCTACAAGTTCGGCGACTCGATGGTGGCCACGCTCGTCGGTCCGTTCATGCGCGACCAGGGCGTCTCCAAGGAAATGATCGCGCTGATGAAGGGCACGGTCGGATCGATCGCGAGCCTCGTGGGTGCCGCGCTCGGCGGCTGGTACGCGTTCCGCGCCGGCCGCCGCCGCGCGCTGCTCGCCTGCGGGCTGATGCAGACCGCGAGCCTGCTGTTCTACGTCGCGGCCGCGCTCGGCCACGGCGGGATCGCGATGCTGTGGGCCGGCAACGTCGCCGAGCACCTGTTCGGCGGCATGGCGACGGTGGCGCTGTTCACGCTGATGATGGACGCTTCCGATCCCGGGCACGCCGGCACCGACTACACGCTGCTCGCCTGCGCCGTCGTGTTCGCCATGGGCCTCGCCAACTTCACCGGTGCCTCGATCGCGGACGCCTTCGGCTACGTCCCCGCCTTCGTGGCCGGCTTCGTGCTGTCGGGCGCAGGCTGCATCGTGCTCGTGCGCAGCCTCGACCGCCGGCGCGGACCGGAACGCCTGCAGCCGGTGTGGCAGGCGGCGTGACCCTCGCCGCCGCCGGCGAATTTCGCTAGGCTCGGGAAAAGAGGACCGCATGCAAGAACTCAAGGCGCTGGTCAACGACATCCCGGACTTCCCGAAGCCGGGCATCCTGTTCCGCGACATCACCCCGCTGCTGCGCAAGCGCTTCGACGCCACGATCGATGCGCTCGAGGAGTTGTTCACCGAGGCGGAGTGGGCAGCGGTGGACGCGGTCGCGGGCGTCGAGTCGCGCGGCTTCATCCTCGCCGCGGCGCTCGCCGAGCGACGGCACAAGGGCTTCGTCGCGATCCGCAAGAAGGGCAAGCTGCCGCCACCCGTGGTGGACGTGAGCTACGACCTCGAGTACGGCTCGGGCGTCCTCGAGATGCAGACCGGCAGCGGCGGGCTGCTGCTCATCGACGACGTGCTCGCCACCGGCGGCACGCTCGCCGCGTCGGTGGCGCTCGGCCGCCAGGCCGGTTACACGCTGCGCGGCGTCGGCGTGCTGCTCGACATCGGCATCGCCCCCGGATTCCGCTGCGGCGAGCTCGAGCCCCGCACGGTGCTGCAGTACGGCTGAGCGCTGCATGAGCGTCGCAGCACCGGTGGGCGGGCGCCGCGCGGCGCTCGCCTTCATCTTCGTCACCATCCTGCTCGACATGTTCGCGCTGGGGCTGGTGATCCCGGTGCTGCCGCGCCTCATCGAGGACTTCATGGGCGGCGACACCGCGGGTGCCGCCCGCATCTACGGGCTGTTCGCCACGGTCTGGGCGGTGATGCAGTTCCTGTTCATGCCCGTGATGGGCGCGCTCTCCGATCGCCACGGGCGCCGCCGCGTGATCCTGCTCTCGAACCTCGGCCTCGGCCTGTCCTACGTGCTCATGGCGCTCGCCCCGGGGCTCGCGTGGCTGTTCGTCGCGCGCGTGATCTCGGGAATCACCGCCGCGAACGTCAGCACGGCGATGGCCTACGTGGCCGACGTCACGCCGGCCCCGGGACGTGCGGCTGCCTTCGGCCGCACCGGCATCGCCATCGGACTCGGCTTCGTGCTCGGTCCGGCGCTCGGCGGGCTGCTCGGCAGCGTCGATCCGCGGCTGCCCTTCTGGGTCGCTGCCGCGCTCAGCATCCTCAACGCGGCCTACGGCGTCTTCGTGCTGCCCGAGTCGCTGCCGCCCGAGCGGCGCCGGGCGTTCGAGTGGCGCCGCGCCAATCCGCTCGGTTCGCTCGCGCTGCTGCGTTCGAGCCGCGTGCTGACGGGACTCGGCGGCGTGATGTTCCTGGCCAACATCGCGCACGCCGCGTTGCCCGCCACGTTCGTGCTTTACGCGGGCTATCGCTTCGGCTGGAACGCCCGCGACGTCGGCTTCGTTCTCGCGGGGGTCGGCGCGTCCTCGGCGCTGGTGCAGGGCGTCGTGGTCGGTCCGTTGGTGCGGCGCTTCGGCGAGCGGCCCGTGCTGCTCGCCGGCCTGCTGTGCGGCACCGTCGGCTTCTGCGCCTACGGCCTCGCGCCGACGGGCCTGCTGTTCATTGCCGCGGTCCCGGTCGTCGCACTGTGGGGACTCGCCTCGCCGACGGTGCAGGGAATCATGTCGCGGCAGGTCGACGCCTCGCAGTACGGCGAGCTGCAGGGCGCGGCGGGCGCCGTGATGGGGGTCGCGACGATGATCGGCCCGGCGCTGTTCGCGGCGACGTTCGCGTACTTCATCAGCGCAGGCGCACCCCTGCACCTGCCGGGCGCGGCCTACCTGCTGGCGGCGCTGCTGCTCGCGGCCGCCGCGGCACTGGCGGCACGCGTGACGGCCGTGGAGGAAGTGCGTTGACCGCGCCCATGGAACGCGACCTCTCCGCCATCCCCGTGCTGCTGCGCCCGGCCCTCGAGCAGCGGCTTGCGCAGCTCGACGCGCGCGGCGGCCTGCCGCCGGGGCAGGGCGCGGCTGAGGTCGCGCGCAGCCTCGCCCTGGTGTGGACCTGCAGCGACTTTGCGGCCGAGGCCTGCCTGCGCGACGAGGCGCTGCTGCCGTGGTTGTGCGAGGCCGGCCGGCTGGCCGGGCCGGTGACCGCGGACGGCCTCGCGCGCGACCTCGACGACGGCCTCGGGCCGGCCGACGACGACGCCCGCTTCATGGAGGTCCTGCGCCGCTTCCGCCGCCGCCACCTGGTGCGCATCGCGTGGCGCGACCTCGCCGGCCTCGCGGACATCGAGACGGTGCTCGGCGAGCTCTCGCTGCTGGCCGACGTTTGCATCAACGCCGCCTGCCGGCGGGCGGCCGCGACGCTCGAGGTTCGCCACGGCGTGCCGCGGGGCGAGGACGGCGAGCCGCTCGAGCTCATGGTGCTCGGCATGGGCAAGCTCGGCGGCGGCGAGCTCAACTTCTCCTCCGACATCGACCTCGTGTTCCTGTTCCCCTCGCACGGCGAGACCGTGGGTCCGCGCCCGATGGAGCACGAGGAGTACTTCGCGCGGCTCGGCCGGCGCGTCGCGCAGCTGCTCGGCACCGTGACGGCCGACGGCTTCGTGTATCGCGTGGACCTGCGGCTGCGGCCGTTCGGCGAATCCGGCCCCGAGGTCGTCAGCTTCGACGCCTTCGAGGACTACCTGCAGCAGCACGGTCGCGACTGGGAGCGCTACGCCTACGTCAAGGCGCGCCCGGTGCACGGCGCCGCGGCGTTCGACGAGCTGTACCGCAACGTGCTGCGGCCGTTCGTGTTCCGCCGCTACCTCGACTTCAGCGTGTTCGAGTCGCTGCGCGACATGAAGGAGCTGATCGCGCGCGAGGTCGAGCGTCGCGACCTGCGCGACAACGTCAAGCTCGGCCCGGGCGGCATCCGCGAGATCGAGTTCGTCGTGCAGGCGTTCCAGCTGATCCGAGGCGGCGGCAAGCCGGCGCTGCAGACGCGCCGCCTGCTCGAGGCGCTGCCGCTGCTCGCGGGCCAGAAGCTGCTCCCGTCGCATGCGGTCGAGGAGCTCGGCGACTCCTATCGCTTCCTGCGGCGGGTCGAGAACCGGCTGCAGGAGCGCAACGACGAGCAGACGCACGACCTGCCGCAGGACGAGGCGAGCCGGTCGCGCCTCGCATTTTCAATGGACGCACCGGACTGGGCCAGCGTTGTCCGCGGAGATCGAGCGGCATCGCCGGCGCGTGAGCGCGCACTTCCAGGCGCTGATCTTCGCGCCCGCGGAGCCGGGTTCCACGGCGGCTACGGATCGCGCACTGGCGACCCTGCTCGAGCGTGGCCTCGAGGGCACCGGTCGTCGCGAGTTGCTGCGAGGCGTCGGCATGAGGGAAGCGGACGAGGTGCTCGCGCGGCTCGAGCTGCTGCGGGAGAGCGTCTACTGGCAGCGGCTCGACGAGACCGGCCGGCGGCGGCTGCAGACCCTGCTGCCCGAGCTGCTGCGCGCGCTCGCGGGCGGGGCGGACGAGGCGGTCGCACTCGGCCGCGTGCTGCACGTCATCGAGCGGATCGGTGGACGCACGGTGTACCTCGCGCTGCTGAACGAGAACCCGGTGGCGCGGCGGCGGCTCGTGGAGCTGTGCGCGCAGTCGCAGTTCCTCACCGATCGCATCGCGGCCTTCCCGCTGCTGCTCGACGAGCTGCTCGACGAGCGGCTGTTCGACTCCGTCCCGTCGCGGGCGGAATTCGAGCAGGACCTGCGCGCGCGCATGGCGGGAGCCGGGGCCGACGACCCGGAGCGGCAGGTGGACCTGCTGCGCGAGTTCCAGCGGGCCGCGGTGTTCCGCGTCGCGGTCCCGGACCTCACCGGCCGCCTGCCGCTGATGAAGGTGAGCGACCGGCTCACCGACATCGCGGAGCTGATCTGCGCCGAGGCGCTGGCGCTCGCGTGGGAGCAGATCGTCGTCCGCCACGGCGTGCCGCGCTGCGGGCCGGACGAATCGGCGCTCGCCGAGGCGGGCCTGATCGTCGTCGCCTACGGCAAGTTCGGCGGCATCGAGCTCGGCTACGGCTCCGACCTCGACCTCGTGTTCCTGCACGACTCGGCCGGCGAGGTGCAGCGCACGGCGGGGCCCAAGGTGGTGGACAACGGCGTGTTCTTCATGCGGCTGGTGCAACGCCTCGTGCACCTGCTCACGGTGCACAGCGCCTCCGGGCGCCTGTACGAGGTGGACACGCGCCTGCGGCCGAGCGGCAAGGGCGGGCTGCTGGTGCAGGGCCTGGCGGGCTTCGGCGAGTACCAGCGCACCGAGGCCTGGACGTGGGAGCACCAGGCGCTGCTGCGGGCGCGGGTGGTGGCGGGCAGCCCGGCGCTGCGCGAGCGCTTCGAGTCGCTGCGACGCGACCTGCTGCGCTACGCCGTGCGCCGCGACACGCTGCGCGAGGACGTCCGCGCGATGCGCGAGCGCATGCGGGCGGAACTGTCGAAGCCACGTCCTGGCGAGTTCGACCTCAAGCGCGACGCCGGCGGCATCACCGACATCGAGTTCCTGGCGCAGTACTGGACGCTGCTGTGGGCCGACCGCTACCCGGACCTCGTCACCTACTCGGACAACATCCGCCAGCTCGAGAGCCTCGCCTCGGCCGACCTGGTGCCCCAGGCCACGGTGGACGTGCTCACCGCCGCCTATCGCGCCTATCGCCAGCGGCTGCACCACCTGTCGCTCGAGGCCGAGGAGAGCCGTGTCGCCGACACCGAGTTCGCAGCCGAGCGCGCCGCCGTGAGCGCGATCTGGAACGCTGTGCTCGAGTAGGGCCGGTTTCCCTATAATCCCGGGTTCACCCCGCGAACCGAGGCTCCCCATGGCCGAACTGATGGTGCCGATTTCCCCGGGCGAGCTGATCGACAAGATCACGATCCTGGAGATCAAGTCGCAGCGCATGACCGACGCGACCAAGCTGCACAACGTGCGCACCGAGCTCGCGCTGCTCACCGACACCTGGCGCGCCTCGCCGTTCGCCGCCACCGACATCCGCGCCGAGTGGGACGCGCTTGCGCAAGGTCAACGGCGAGCTATGGGACATCGAGGACCGCATCCGCGACGAGGAGCGGGACGGTAACTTCGACGAGGCGTTCATCGGCCTCGCCCGCGCGGTCTACGTGACCAACGACGAGCGCGCCGCCCTCAAGAAGAAGATCAATACGAAGCTCGGCTCGACCCTGGTGGAGGAGAAGAGCTACGCCGACTACACCCGCAAGGGGTGAGCGTCAGCCCTTCAGTGTGAATTCAGCGGAGCAGTAGGGGCACTTCGCCCAGCCGGTCTGCTCGATCGGCAGGTACACGCGCGGGTGGCTGTTCCACAGCTGCATGCCGGGCATCGGGCAGGACAGCGGCAGGTCGTCCGCCGTCACCTCGTAGCGGTGCTGGGCGTTCGGCTGGATCAAGGTCTCGCTGGCTCGGGCACCCACGTTGCTGCTCCTGGCGCGTGTTCGAGCCGCATTATCGCCCGCCGCCGGGCCCGTCGTCAGCCAACCGGCGTGCGCGGCGCGCCGGCGGCGAGCAGCGCGTCGAGCCGTTCGACGACGTCCGCGACGGTGATGAGGTCCATCACGCCCGGCTCCTCGATCTTCGTGGTCCACGGCAGCTCGGCCGCCGGGCCGGCCGCGGAAGCGGCGCGCCGCGGCGTCGTAGCGGTCCACGCAGCGCTGGCGGCTGTAGTAGGGACCGCTGCGCGCCGGGTTGGTGGCGGCATAGAGGCCGATCACCGGCGTGCCGACCGTCGTCGCCATGTGCGCGGGCCCCGAGTCGGGCGTCAGGACCGCGGTGGCGCGGGCGAGGGTCGCGAGCAGCTGGGGCAGGGTGTCCTTGCCGACGAAGTTCACGCAGGGGCGGCGCATGAGCGAGGCGATCCGCGTCCCGTAGTCGAACTCGAGCGGGCTCGGTCCGCCGCAGATCAGGACCCGCAGGCCGTGGCGCTCCGCAGCGTGGTCCGCCACCGCCGCGTAGCCCTCGGGCGTCCAGTTGCGCAGCGCGTGGCTCGAGCAGGGGCTGACCACGAGCGTCGGCTCGCCGTCCGGGATCGCCCGGCGCGCGTGCTCGAGCGCGGAGTCGGGCAACGGGATGTCCCAGCGCATCGAGCGGCTCCGCACGCCGAGCGCGTCGGCGAAGCCGAACAGGCTGTCGAGCACGTGCTCGCGGCTGCGCGGCGCGATGCGCTCGTTCGTGAACAGCCACTGCAGCTCGCGCGCACGGGCGCGATCGAAGCCGATGCGTCGTCGTGCCGGCACCTGTGCCGCGGCGAGGCTGGCGCGGATCGCGAGCTGCATGTGCAGCAGCGCGTCGTAGCGGCGGCCGGCGAGGCGCCGGCGCAGATCGCGGTAGGCCGCCGCGCCCGCCTTCTTGTCGAACACCACGAAATCGACGTCGGGCAGGTGCCCGAGCAGCTTGTGCTCGAGGCGGCCGATGATCCAGGTGACCTCGATGCCGGGCCAGGCGTCCTGCAGCGTGCGCACCACCGGCAGCACGTGGCACACGTCCCCCAGCGCCGAGAGGCGCAGCACGCACAGGCGTCGGGGCGGATCGGTGGCGGTTGGGTGCATCGCGGTCGGGGCGGTAGGCAGCGGGTGTCCGATGGTGAACAATCAGGCCCAGGATCCCGCGAGGAAGGTCGAACGGCGTGAGCGCAGGCCCGGAAATAGTCGCGCCGACCGCGGGCGGCGCGATGCTATACGATGCCTCGCGCAGCAGCCAGCCGGATCCCGCGGATCTTCGATCGCGACCACTGGCGCGCGCGCGGCGGCCTCGAGGAGACCGCCGGCGGCCGCGGCACCGTCGCGTTCCTGCGCGACGGCGAGCGCCGCTGGGTGCTGCGCCACTACCGCCGCGGCGGTCTCGTCGCGCGCCTGCTCGACGACACCTACCTCTATACCGGCGCGGGGCGCACGCGCTCGTTCCGCGAGTTCCGGCTGCTGCGTCAGCTGCGCGACTGGCGCCTGCCGGTGCCGAGCCCGGTGGCGGCGCGCTACGTCCGCCGCGGCGCGCTGTACCGGGCGGACCTCGTCACCGAGGAACTGCCCACGCGGCGCACGCTCGCCCAGGCGCTCGCCGCCGCGCCGCTGACGCGGCGACCTGGCGGGCGGTCGGCACCTGCATCGGCCGGCTGCACGCGCGCGGCGTGCACCACGCCGACCTCAACGCACACAACCTGCTGCTCGGCGAGGACGGCGCGGTGTACGTGCTCGACTTCGACCGCGGCCGCGGGCGTGCGCGCGGCGCGTGGGAGCAGGCGGTGCTCGAGCGCCTGCGTCGCTCGCTCGACAAGGTGAGCGCGCCGCTGCCGGCGGGCCGCTTCGACGATCCGGCGTGGGCCGAGCTGCGCGCCGGCTGCGAGGCAGGCTGATGCGCGCCGCTCTACGTCGCTGCTCACCTACCTGCTCGCGCCGCTCGTGATCGCCATGGAGGGCTGGAAGTCGTTGTGGAACCCCGAGTACCGCGGTCGGCTCGGCCAGCGGCTCGGCTTCATCGAGCCGCCGCCCGTCCCCGGGGGGCCTGTGGATGCACGCGGTCTCGGTCGGCGAGGTGCAGGCGGCGGTCGGCCTGATCCGGTCGTTGCGGCCGGCGCTTCCCGGAGGATCCCGGTCGTGGTCACCACGGTCACGCCGACCGGCGCGCAGCGCGTACGCGCGCTGTTCGGCGAGTCGGTGCGGCACTGCTACCTGCCCTACGACCTGCCGGGCTCGGTGCGGCGCTTCCTCGACCGCGTGCAGCCGCGCGTCGCCATCATCCTCGAGACCGAGATCTGGCCGACCCTCTACAACGAGCTCGGCGGACGCGGCATCCCGCTCGTGCTCGCGAGCGCGCGCCTCTCGACGCGTTCGGTGGATCGTTACCGGCGCATGGCGTCGCTGTTCAAGGCAGACGCTGTCCCACGGCATCGTGATCGGCGCGCAGACGGCCGCCGACGCCGAGCGATTCCGGGCGATCGGCGCAGCGGCCGGCCGCGTCCAGGTGACCGGCAACGTCAAGTTCGACCTCGAGATCCCGGCCGCGATCGTGGCGGAAGGCGGGCGTTTCGCGATCACGCTGGGCTGCGGGCGGCCGGTGTGGATCGCGGGCAGCACGCACGAAGGCGAGGAGGAGGCGGCGCTCGACGCGCACGCGCTCGTCCGTCGAACGCCACCGGGACGCGCTGCTGATCCTGGTGCCGCGCCACCCGCAGCGCTTCGACGTCGGTGCGCGCGCTGTTGCGCGCGCCGCGGTCTCGCGTTCGCGCAGCGCAGTGCTGGCGCGCGGTCCGGGCGCCGGCGACGCGGTGTACCTCGTCGATACGCTCGGCGAGCTGCAGATCTTCTACGCGGCCGCCGACGTCGCGTTCGTCGGCGGCAGCCTGGTGCCGGTCGGCGGCCACAACCTGCTCGAGCCCGCGGTGCTCGGGCTGCCGATGCTGTCGGGGCCGCACACGCAGAACGCGCGGACGTCGCCGAGCTGCTGCAGCGCTCGCGGCGCGCTGCGCATCGTGCGCAGTCAGGACGATCTCGCGCAGCGCGTCGACGACTGGTTCGACGACCCGCAGGCCGCGCGGGCCGACGGCGAGCGCGGCCTGCAGACGGTGGCGCAGAGCCGCGGCGCGGTGGACCGCCTCGTCGCGATGATCGTGCCGCTGCTCAGCTCGCCGGGCGGCGTGACCTGCAGCGGCGTGGGGCGCGTCAGGAACGTCGTTGATCGACGAGAGGTCCTGCGGCGCGAGCACGCCGGCGGCAGACTTCAGGCGCACGAGGTTGATCAGGTAGTCGTAGCGGCTGCGCGCGTAGTCGCGCTGCGCCTCGAACAGGCGCCGGCGCGCATCGAGCACGTCCACGGTCGTGCGCGTGCCGACCTCGAAGCCCGCCTCGGTCGCCTCGAGCGCCGTCTGGTTCGACGTCACCGACTGCTGCAGCGCGTTGACCCGCGCGCGTCTCCGCGATCACGCCGAGGTAGGCGTCGCGCGTCTCGCGCTCGGCGCCGCGCAGCGCACCGTCGAGCCTCTCGCGCGAGGCGCGATGCCGGTACACCTGCTGTCGCACGCGTGACTGCGTGCCGCCGCCAGCGAAGATCGGAATGTTGACCCGCAGGCCGATCACGTCGTCGGTGCGGTTCGAGTCGGCGATGCCGGCCACCGGCACCGGCGGCGGAATGCTCGGATCGTCGATGCGCTGGATGCGCGTGTTGACCTGGTCGGCCGAGCGGTCGTTCTCGAAGCGCTGCGCGAACAGGTCGACGGTCGGCAGGTGGCCCGACTGCGCGATCTTGACGTCGGCCTTGGCGATCTCGACGCCGAGGCGAGCCGCGATCACGTTGAGGTTCTGCTCCAGCGCCTGGGTGACCCAGGTGTCCTCGTCGGCCGGCTGCGGCTGGTTGAGCGGCATGTCCTCCGCGGGCTTGGCGAGCGTCGCGTACACCTCGCCGGTCAGCTCGCGCAGCAGTTCCTGGGCGGCTCGCGAGCGCGCGCTTCGCCGCGATCACGCCGGCCGTCGCGCTGTCGTATGCGGCCTGCGATTCCTGCACGTCGGTGATCGCGATCAGGCCGACCTCGAAGCGCTTCTCGGACTGCTCGAGCTGGCGGCTGAACGCCTGCAGGGTCGCCTCGGCCGCGGAGAGCGTGTCCTCGGCCGCGAGCACGTCGAAGTAGCGCTGCGAGACCCGCACCATCAGGTCCTGCTGCGCGGCGCGGTAATTGGCCTCGGCCAGCGCGACCTCGGAGTCGGCGCGCTTCAGCGTCTGCCACTGGTCCCAGCGGAAGATCGTCTGCGTCACCTGCGCCGTGTAGTCCCAGTACGGTGTCGGTGTCGGTCTCGTTGCGATTGCCGACCGAGATGACCTCGCCGGTCGTCGTGTTGACCTGCGGGAAGTACGACTCGCCCTCGGAATCGCTGGTGTAGAGCCTGCCCGCCCAGCGACAGACCTGCGGCAGCAGCAGCGCGCGCGCCTGCGGCTTGGCCTCGAGCGCCGCGAGCCGGTTGGCCTCGGCCTCGCGCACGATCGGGTCGCTCTTGACCGCGGCCTGGTACACCTCGAGCAGGTTCTCGGCCTGGGCGAGCGGACGTGCCGAGGGCGAGCGCGACGCAGCCGGCGAGCAGGAAGGACTTGTTGCGCATGAATTCACCGTCTGGCGAGCGAGTCGCCACTGAGGTCAACTGGTGTTGTAGCACACTATATCACTCGGCGGGGCACTGCCTAGTCCCCGTACATGGCGATGGGCCAGCGTCAGAAGACGAACCTCGGCGGTTCCGCGGCATGGACCAGCGGACTCGATCGCCGTCTCGAACAGGCCTCCCGCAGCCAGTCGTCCGGGCCGGTGCGCGTGATCCGGCGCGCCTCCATGACGTGCCCCTCACCCACGACCACGAACAACCGGCCACCCTCGGCCAGCATGCGTCTCGAAGCGGGGGTCGTACACCGGCAGCGCGCCCGTCAGCACGATGACGTCGTAAGCCGCGGTATCGCTCGCGCCGAACGCATCCGCCGTTCTCGACGGTGACGTTCAGCGCGCGCGTGCGCAGCAGGCTGGCGCGGGCGGCGTCGGCGAGGTCCGCGAAGATCTCGACCGAAGGACCGGAGCTGGGCGAGCGCGCCGAGGCACGCGGCGAAGTAACCGCTGCCGGTGCCGATCTCGAGCACTCGATCGTCGGGCTGGATCTCGAGCGCCTGCAGGATCCGGCCCTCGAGCTTGGGCGAGAGCATGTGCTGCCCGTGGCCGAGCGGCACGTTCATGTCGGCGAAGGCGAGATCGCGGATAGGCGGCGAGGCAGCGAACTCCTCGCGCGGGACGCGCTCCATGGTCTCGAGCACCGCGAGGTCGAGCACGTCCCACGCGCGGACCTGCTGCTCGATCATCTGGCGGCGAGCGAAATTGAAGTCGATCATGGGTTCGGGTACCAGGAGTGTCCGGATCCCGCGCGACCAGCGCCCCGCGGGAGGCCCGGAAGGTTAAGCGCTCCGTCATCGAGCGACAAGCGTGAAACGGCCTGCGGTGATTATGGTGAATCTGGAGGTGACGGCGAGTGGTTCCGTTATGCTGCGGCACGCTTGATTAGAACAACAACATCAGAGGGAACGGTCCGGCGGGTGCCGGTGCCCCGGGGACATGGCCAGTCCGGACAATGACATGCTGATCGCCGCCCTGGTTGCCGTCGGACTGCTGGCCGTGTGCCTCGCGGTGCTGCTGGCCGGACGCGTACGCGGGAGTGCGCAGCGTCCGCGAGATCGGCGAACGGTTCGATGCCGTCGCCGCAGCCGGCGACCTCGCCGAGCGGCTCGCCGCCGCATGCCGCCGAGGGCAGCGCCGGCGAGCTGGCGCAGAGCGCCGATCGCCTCATCGCGCGCCTGCAGCAGGACGAAGACGATCCGCGCCGAGCGCGAGCGCGCTCTACCGTCGTCTCACCGAAGCGATGCACGAGGCCGTGGCCGTCGAGCGCAACGGCATCCAGATCGCCAACGCCCGGTTCGCCGAGCTGTGCGGCGTCGGCGTCGCCCGTGCAGCTCGTCGGCCGGTCGCTGCCGGAGCTGGTGCATCCCGATTTCTCCGAGCTGCTGGCCGAGCACCTGAACCGCCACCTTGCCGGGACGCCGGCGCCCGAGCGCCTCGAAGTGGAGTTGCCCACGCGCCCGGACGGCCGACCCGGTGCGACTCGAGTTCACGTTCTCCAGGATCTCCTACGAGGGCCAGCCGGCGCTGCTGGTGTCGGCCGTCGAGATGAGCCCGGCGCCGCGCGATGCGTCGCGCGGCGCACGGCGCGGCCTGGGAAGCGCTCGACGCGCTGGGCGAGGGCGTCATCACGACGGACCTTGCAGGGCCACATCGTCTACGTCAACAAGGCCGGTGAGACCCTGCTCGGCCAGCCGGCGGCGGACGCGCACGGCCGCACGCTGCTCGAGGTCATCGACCTCGTCGACGAGGGCGAGCGCAAGACCCTCGGCGATCCGGTCCGGCAGTGCCTGACGACCGGCGGCCGCGTGCACCTCGGCCGGCGCGGCATGGTCGTGTCCGGCGACGGCGAGGGCGAACGCTCGATCGAGCTCAGCGTGTCTCGCCGCTGCGCGACGCCCGGCGAGCTCGCCGGCACCGTGATCGGCCTGCGCGACGTCACCGACCTGCGCGGCCTCACGCGCCAGATGTCCTACCAGGCGAGCCACGACGCGCTGACCGGGCCTCGTCAACCGCCGCGAGTTCGAGCGCCGGCTGCAGGAAGCGCTCGAGTAGGCGCACGACGGCGGCCAGCGCGCCACGTGCTGTGCTACCTCGACCTCGACCGCTTCAAGGCCGTCAACGACGAGTGCGGCCACAGCGCGGGCGACGGCATGCTGCGCGAGGTGGCCGGGCTGATCAAGGACGCGGTGCGCGACTCCGACACCGTCGGCCGCCTCGGCGGCGACGAATTCGGCATCCTGCTCGCCGGCTGCCCGCTCGAGAAGGCGCGGCAGATCGCCGACGACGTCGTGCGCGCCGTCGGCGAGTACCGCTTCGTCTGGAAGGACAAGATCTTCAACATCGGCGTCAGCATCGGCCTGGTCGAGATCTCGCGCGAGAGCGGCTCGCTCGAGGACCTGATCGGCGCGGCCGATTCCGCCTGCTACGTGGCCAAGAAGCAGGGCGGCCACGTGCACGTCTACTCGGCGCGCGACGAGGCGGTGGCCCGCAGCCGCGGCGAGATCCACTGGCTGCAGCGGCTGCAGACGGCGCTGCGCGACGGCCGCTTCGAGCTGTACGCGCAGCCGATCGTCGCCGTCGACGCGGAGCGACGCGGCGGGCCCGGCCTCGAGGTGCTGCTGCGGATGCGCGACGACGACGGCGTGTGGTCGTGACGCCGGCCGACTTCATGCGGGCCGCCGAACGCTACCGGCTGATGCCGCACGTCGACCGCTGGGTGGTGCAGACCGCGCTCGCGGCGTTCGGCCGCGGCGTGGTCAAGCTCGTCGCCCGGCCGCAGCCTGTGCATCAACCTCTCCGGCCAGACGCTCGGCGACGGGTCGTTCCTCGAGTTCGTGGTCGAGTGCCTCGACCGCACCGGCGTGTCGCCCGACCGCGTCTGCTTCGAGGTCACCGAGAACTCGGTGATCACCAACATCGAGCACGCGCGCCGCTTCATCGGCGTGCTGCACGGCATGGGCTGCCAGTTCGCGCTCGACGACTTCGGCCGCGGCCTGAGCTCGTTCGCCAACCTCAAGAACCTGTCAGCTCGACTACCTGAAGATCGACGGCTACTTCATCCGCAACCTCGGCTCCGACAGCGTCAACCAGGCGATGGTCACCGCGATGATCAAGCTCGCCCGCTCGCTCAACTTCCAGGTGATCGCCGAGCACGTCGAGGACCTGGCCGCCGCGGATTCGGCGCGCCGCATGGGCGTGGACTTCGTGCAGGGCTACCAGACCGGCCGCCCGCAGCCGCTGCCGCTCGCGAGCTGAGGCGGGCCGCGCACCGATCGGCTATGGTTGGCGCGTGATCACGCTCGCCGCGCTGCACGTCTATCCCGTCAAGTCCTGCCGCGGCATCGCGCTCGACTGAGGCGCGGCTCACCGAGGCGGGCCTCGAGCACGACCGCGAGTGGATGATCGTCACGCCGGAAGGTCGCTTCGTCACGCAGCGCGAGTGGCCGCGGCTGGCGCTGGTGGAGACCCGGCTCACCGCGGACGCGCTGGTGCTGTCGGCTGCGGGCCACGGCTCGGTCAGCGTGCCGTTCGACCACGCCGGCGAGCCCGTCGAGGTCACGGTGTGGCGCGATCGCTGCCGCGCCTTCGACCAGGGCGAGGCGGCGGCCCGGTGGCTCGGCGGGTTCGACGGCCGCGACCTGCGCCTCGTGCGCTTCGACCCCGCCCACCGCCGCGCCAGCGATCCGGCCTGGACGGGCGGGCTCACGGCGCTCAACCGCTTCGCCGACGGCTTCGCGCTGCTTGCGATCTCGCGGGCCTCGCTCGCCGACCTGAACGCCCGGCTCGCGGTGCCGCTGCCCATGGACCGCTTCCGTCCCAATCTCGTGCTCGACGGCCTGCCGCCCTACGGCGAGGACCGGCTCGAGGATCTCGTGGCCGGCGCCGTGCGGCTGCGCCGCGGCAAGCCCTGTGCCCGCTGCCGCATCACGACCACCAACCAGGCGACCGGCGAGGTGGAGGGCGAGGAGCCGCTGCGCACGCTGAAGACCTACCGCTGGGACCGGGCGCTCAAGGGCGTGATGTTCGGGCAGAACATGTTCGTGGTGGCGGGGGCGGGCGAATGGTTAAGGGTAGGGATGCAACTGCACGAGTCGCCGGCCGCAGGCTAGGCTGATTCAAAATGATATTTTGAAATAGCCTGAATCTCGCGCTACGATGCGGGCATGATTGATCGAGATCTCGCGCCGCGACTTGCAGCGGCCGCCCGGTCCTTCCCCGCGCTGACGCTCACCGGGCCGCGCCAAAGCGGCAAGTCGACGCTCTGTCGTCAGCTTTTCCCTCGGCACCCCTACGTCAACCTCGAGGCGCCCGACGTGCGGCGCTTCGCGCACGAAGATCCCCGCGCGTTCCTGGAACAGTTCCCGGATGGGGCGGTGCTGGACGAGATCCAGCGTGCCCCCGAACTTACGTCCTACCTGCAGCCGATCATCGACGCGGATCCGGCTCCCGGGCGCTGGGTCCTTACCGGCTCGCAGCACTTCGCGCTGCTGGAGTCCGTTAGCCAGTCCCTCGCGGGTCGCTCTGCGGTCTTCCATCTGCTGCCCTTGTGCTGGCAGGAGGTCTGCCGCTTCGACGCGCCTCCCCCCACGCTCGACGAGGCGTTGGTGCAAGGTGGCTATCCGCGCATCTTCGACCGGCAGCTCGATCCCGCCGAGTGGCTCGCGGCCTACGTCGCAACCTACGTCGAGCGCGACGTGCGGCAGATCGCGAACGTGGGCGACCTCATCGCCTTCCAGCGCTTCGTCGCCCTCTGCGCGGGCCGTACCGCGCAGATGCTCAATTACTCGAGCCTCGCTGCCGATGCGGGCATCTCGCAGCCAACGGCCAAGGCCTGGCTGTCGATCCTCGAGGCGAGCTTCATCGCATTCAGGCTGCCGGCGTGGAGCGGCAACTTGCGCAAGCGTCTGGTCAAGATGCCGAAGCTGCACTTCTACGACAGCGGCCTCGCGTGTTGGCTGCTCGGCATCCGCAATGCCGGGCAATTGCGCAGCCATCCGCTGCGCGGCGCCATCTTCGAGAGCTGGGTGGTCGCGGAGATCGCCAAGCACCGCGCCAACGCCGGTGAACGCGCGGGGATGCACTACTACCGGGACCACAATGGCGTCGAGGCGGACCTGCTGGTCGAGACCGGGAACGGTCTCATCATCGTAGAGGCCAAGGCCGGCGTGACGGTGACCTCTGACCTGCTCTCGCCGGCGAGGCGCATCGCCGAGGTGCTCGCCGATCGCGCCAGCAGCGTGCCGCAGGTCGTGTACGGTGGGGATGCCCTGCAGGGCCGCAGCGACTGCCGGCTGTTGCCCTGGAACGCGATCCCGCCTGAGGACTGGTCCTGACGGTGCCCGTCGCTCAACGTTGCACCAGTGCGCTGCGGTCGCCTTTCGGCGCGCCGCGGACCAGCACCGGCATCGCCACCAGCAGCAGCACGGCCGCGTAGTACGCCGCGCCCGCCACCGGATCGCGCGTCGCGAAGTACTCCTCCAGCGTGAGGCCGCGCAGCCGCAGCACCAGCGTGAACTCCGCCGCGAGCAGCAGCGCCCCGGCGATCGCGCCCATGGCGAGGCGGGGGGCAGGCCGTGACGGCACGGCGAGCCGGCGCGTGACCCAGCGTGCCGCGAGCCAGCTGATGCCGACCATCACCGGCAGTTCCACTAGCTCCGCAGCACGCGTCCCGATGCGCGGCACGAGAAACAGGATGCGCAGCGGCCCGAGCACGAAGCCCGCGCCGAAGGTGAGCGCGAAGTAGAGCAGCCCCGCGCGGACCACCCGTCCGCTCACGCCGCCGGCGCCGACTTCGGGTTCGTCGTCATGGCGTCTCCTCCGCGGCCGGCCAGAGCTCCGGCGAGCGATAGGCGTAACGGTAGGCAGCGTAGAAGGCAGGCGCCACCAGTGGCAGCAGGAACCCGGCCACGACGATGGCCGCGGGGCCGGCCACCAGCACCGGCCACAGCGAGACCAGCGTGGCGACCAGCACGACCCAGAAGGCCGGGCCCCAGTAGCGGTGCGCACCGATCGGACGGCGCAGCGCGTAGCCCCAGGTGGCGATGAGCAGCACCGCGCTCAGCACCCAGTTCGCGGGCGTGCGCAGGTCGAACGCGCCCTGGGCGAGGTTCGCGGCCTCCCCGAGCACGATCAACGCGGTGAGTACCGCGGCGTAGGCGGTCCAGCCCTTCCTGATCACGTTGCGGTTCCTCGCGGCGCTCAGTAGTGCGGCGGGATCTCGACGGCCGAGGTGTCGGAGGCCCGCCCCTCGATCTCGTGCAGCTGCCGGCGCAGGTGCTGGTTCATCGCGAGGGCGGCGTCGAGCTGCTGCTGCTGGCGATACACCACGTCGCTCAGCTCCTGCACCGCGCGCTCGAGGTGTGCGAGCTTGAACTCGACGGCGTCGAGGCGCTCGCTCCCGGCGCTCACCGCCCGCAACCGTCCCAGGCCGAGCGCCACCTCGATGGCGCCGTCGTGGCACAGTCCCTGCGTGCGCGCATCGACGTAAGCGCGCGCGGCCTCCGGCGACAGGTGTGACGGCGCTTCCTCGATCTCGTCGGCGGGCTGCATTGCGGGCGGGCTCCCAAGGGTCGCGGTGGCCGGGATAGTGCCGCTCGCGGCGGGGCGGCGCAAACCGCCGATCGACGATCAGCGCGCCGCGCTCCGCCCCCCGCGCAGCAGGAACGCGCACACGGCCACTGCGACCGCGAGCGCCACGAGCTCGCCGGTGAGCCCGCCGAGCCGCGGGTCCATCGCCTTCGGCGCGAGACCCGCCGCGACGAGTCCTGCCACCGCGACGCCGGCGAGGCCCTCGCCGGCCACGAGGCCCGAGGCGGCGAGGATTCCCGTATCGCTCTCGCCTTCGGCGCGCGGCGCGCGGTTGTGCTCGACGAGCGCACGCACGCAGCCGCCCACGAACAGCGGCGCCATCGCCGCGAGCGGCAGGTACACGCCGATCGCAAAGGCGAGCCCCGACACGCCGCACAGCATCGCGCCGATCGACAGCCCCGCGCCGGTGAGCACGAGGTCCCAGGGCAGCGCGCCGGCGAGCACGCCCTCGATGATGGTCTTCATGAGCGTCGCCTGCGGCGCCGGGATCTCGCGCGAGCCGAACTCGTAGGCGTGGCCGAGCAGCATCACCGTGGCCGCCACCGCCCAGCAGGCGAAAGCCGCGCCGATGAGCTGCCCGAGCTGCTGCCGCGCGGGCGTCGCGCCTACCAGCCAGCCGGTCTTGAGGTCCTGCGAGATGTCGCCCGCCTTGCTGGCGGCGACCGCGACGATGGTGCCGACGGTGAGTACGCCGGCCTGCGCACCTGGGCCCACCCAGCCGGCGGCCGCGAACACCGAGGCGGTGGCGAGCAGCGTGACGAGCGCGATGCCCGAGGTGGGCTGCGAGGACACGCCGACGATGCCGACGATGCGCGCCGCCACCGTCACGAACAGCACGCCGAACACGCCCACGCCCGCGGCGAGCACGGCGCGCTGCATGGCGCCCATCTCGCCCGCGAACACGCCGGGCACCAGCGCCGCGGTGAGCACGACGAACGCGACGCCGCCGAACACGAAACCGCCCGGCAGGTCGCGGTCGGTGCGCCCGAGCGGCGTCGCGCCCACCGAGCCGCTGCCGCGCACGCCGCGCGCCACCGACACGAACGCGCCCGCCATGGTCGGCAGGCCGCGCAGCACGGTGAGGATGCCCGCCGTGGCGACGGCGCCCGCGCCGATGTAGCGCACGTACTTCGACCAGATGTCGCCCGCCGACATCTCCGAGACCAGCCGCGTGGTCTCCGGGTACAGCGGCGCCGTCATCGAGGCGCCCAGCCACGCGATCAGCGGCGTAATGGCGAGCGCCGAGATGATCGCGCCGGCGACGCACACCGCGGACTGGCGGTAGCCGAGGATGTAGCCCACGCCGATCAGCGCGGGCGCCACCTCGAGCGCAAGCTCCGCCTTGGGCAGCACCGGCAGCGCTGCGCTCAGTTCACCGGGGATCAGGTAGGCGAGCGAGATCGAGAGCTTCACCGCCGCGCCCACCGCCATGCCGCGGAAGATCCAGGCGCTCGCGCTGGTGGCGCGGCCGTCCTCGCGCACCGTCGCGCGCAGCACCTCGGCGCAGGCCGTGCCTTCGGGATAGGGCAGCTCGTCGTGCGCCTTGACGATCAGCAGCCGCCGCAGCGGCACCATCGCGGCGATGCCGAGCACCGCGCCGAGGAACGCGAGCGCCACCACCTGCAGGTACGGCGGCACCGCGCCCCACAGGAACAGCGCGGGAATCGTGAAGATGGTGCCGGTGGCGAGCGAGGTCGAGGCGGAGGCGACCGTCTGCGACATGTTCGCCTCGAGCAGCGTGCCGCGCGTGCGCATCAGGCCGAACACCGCCACGGTCATCACGGCCGCGGGGATCGAGGCCGAGACCGTCATGCCGACGCGCAGGCCGAGGTAGGCGTTGGCCGCGCCGAACACGATACCGAGCACGATGCCGACGGCGATCGCCTTGAGGGTGAATTCGGCGACCTCGCCGGGGGCGGTCTGCATGGCGCGGATCATGACTCAGCGGGGTGCCGGAAAGAAGCCGGCCGCCGGCGCACTGCGGTGGGCGCAGCGCGACGGCGGCCGGAAGGAGGGGTCCGGTTCAGCGGAACGCGTAGTTGAGGCTGAGGAAGTACGTGCGGCCGCGCGGGTCGGTGTGCGAGGGGTCGTAGCCCGCCAGGAAGTAGTAGGCCTGGTTCGAGAACGGCGGCATCTCGTCGGCGAGGTTGAGCACGCCGGCGCGCACGGTGAGCTCGTCCATCGCCTGCCAGCTGCCGGTGAGGTCCCACAGCGAGTAGTCGCTCACGTCGCGATCCGGCAGCGGCGAGTCGGTCACCGGGTCGTAGGTCACGTTATGGTCGCGGTAGCCCGAGCTGTAGTTGTTGGCGAGCTGCACCGCGAAGTCGGAGTAGTCCCAGCCGAACGACAGCCGGTGCCGCCAGCGCTGCACGGTCTGGTCGTTGAGGAACCGGCCGAGGTTGCTGCGGAACGGCTCGAGCGGGCCGAACTGGCGCTCGTACTCCAGCACGTAGGTGCCGGTGAGCGAGACGCTGAACGCGCCGAAGGCGTACTCGCTCGAGCGCAGCTCGACGCCGATGTCCAGGCCTGAGGTGTTGAGCTCGCCCTGGTTGTCCTTGAACAGCAGCACGTTCGTGATGTCGCCGAACGCGTTGCGCTCGATGTAGAGGTCGTTGTACTTGTCCGGGCTCTCGATGATGATCTGCTCGCCGAGCGTGCTGATGATTTCCTCGATCGAGATGTTCCAGTAATCGACCGACGCCGTCACGAAGCGGCTCGGCTCGACCACCACGCCGAACGAGTACTGCGTCGATTCCTCGGGCTCGAGGTCGGGGTTGCTGCGCCGCTCGACCGGCCACTGGTCCGTGCAGAAGTCGATGCTGCCCTCGACCTCGACGCACTGCGGGTCGGTGATCAGGCTCGAGGTCACGCCGAAGATGGTCGGGCGGTAGAGGTCCGACAGCGACGGCGCGCGAAAGCCCGTGCCCGCCGAGCCGCGCAGCATCAGCCACTCGGTGGGCTGCCAGCGCGCGCCGAACTTCGGGTTCAGCGTGTCGCCCGCGTCGCTGTAGTCGTCGTAGCGCAGCGCGAACTGCAGCTCGAGCTCGCGGGTGATCGGCGCGTTGAGCTCGGCGTAGGCCGAGAACACGTCGCGGTCGGCGTCGAAGGCCTCGATGTCGTTGACGCCCGAGCTGCTGCGGTCGCCGGCGATGTTGTTCGAGAGGAGCAGCGCCGACGGCTTGAACTCCTGTTCCTCCTTGCGGTACTCGGCGCCGAGCGCGAGGCCGAGGTCGCCGCCGCCGATCCGCATCAGCGAGCGCGTGACGCTCGCGTCGATCGAGGTGGTGGTGCCCTCGGACTGGCGGGCCTCGTCGCGGACCCGCAGGCTGCGGATCAGGTCCTGGCCGGCCTGCGAGGACTCGCCGAACGGGTTGATGACGCCGCTCTCGATGCCGTCGACGAACTCGTCGTACAGCGTGTAGCCATTGATGTACTTGTCCACGGCCTTGTTCTCGGCGCGGACCACGGCGGTGTCGTAGTCCCACTCGCCGACGCGGCCCTCGAGGCCGAGCACCAGGCGCGTCGCCTCGCTCGTCACCTCGCTGGTGCGGTTGCCGGCCTCGACCATGCGCAGGCGGATGCCGTTCAGCGTCTGCGGCAGCGCGGGGTCGCTGAGCGCCGTGCGATAGGGTTCGGGCAGGATGCTCACCGGCAGGTTGCGGATGCGCTGCGGCACCGGGCTCAGCACGTAGTCGCTGACGGTCTCGGCGTACAGGCCCTCGAAGTAGGCGCGGTGGTCCTCGGCGACCTGCACGGTGGCGCGGCCGAGGAAGCTCAGGCGCGTGGACTCCGGGTAGATCTCGGTGTCGCGCATGTAATCGAAGCTGCAGCCGTTGGCGCCGCCAGGGCCGAGATCGACGTCGATCGTGGCGGGCGGGTTGCAGCCGGTGGGCTCGGCCGGGTTGAACCGGCGGCTCGTCGTGCCGGCCGGCAGCAGCCCGGCGGCGACCAGGGCGTCGCGCTGCGCGTTGTTGAGCAGGTCCACGTTGGCCGGGTAGGTGTTGCTCGACATCAGCGCCGGCAGGCGCTCGGCGAGCGGGCGCTCGCGGATGAAGTCGCGCTGGCCCGAGCGCAGCGAGTCGAGCTGCTGGTAGTCGAGCACGCCGAACACGTTGAAGCGGTTCTCGGCGAGGTTGCCGTAGCCCGCGCTAAGCGTCGCGGTCTGCTTGCCGGCGCCGCCCTGGTCGGTGGTCGAGAAGTACACGCCCGCGTCGAGGCCCTCGTAGTCGGTGCGCGTGATGAAGTTGATCACGCCGCCGATGGCGTCGGTGCCGTAGATGGCCGAGGCGCCGTCCTTGAGCACTTCGACGCGCTCGATCGCCCCGGCGGGGATGTTGTTCAAGTCCACGCCGGCGTTATCGCCGGGCGAGGCGAAGTTCGCCATGCGCCGGCCGTTGAGCAGCACCAGCGTGCCGGACACGCCGATGCCGCGCAGGTTGGCGCCGTTGAAGCCGCGCTGGCCCGAGGTGCTGTCGGTGATGCTTGCGCCGTCGGTCAGCGGGGCGGTCATCGCGCTCACGCTCTTGAGCAGCTCGGCCGCGGTGGAGACGCCCGAGTCGAGGATGTCCTCGCGGCTGATGGTCTGCACCGGCAGCGCGGGTGCGTCGTCGAGCCGCTTGATGCGAGAGCCCGTGACGGTGACGGTCTCGAGGTCGCCGGCCTCCTGCGCCTGGGCGGCGAGGCAGGCGAGCGACACGGCGATCGCCACGGCGGAGCGGCAGGCTGCCGGGGCAGTGCGGCCGGCGAGCGGGGAGCGGGTGGGCATTCGGGCGGTCCTCGGGTGTTCGTACTGTGCGGGGCGGACTGTACGGAGGCTGCGAGGCCCGTAGAACCGGCGGCAGGCCCCGCCGTCGCTCCGTCGCAACTAGCTGTCGCAATTGCGCAATGTGGGCCGGCCGACGCGGTCCGCGGTTGCGGCAAAGCGACATGCACTTGCGAGTTCTGCGCCGTCGGCGGCGCATGGGCGAGGCAGCGCGCGAACGCGGTGCCATCATGTCGCCCCGATTCCGCAGCAACCCTCGCGACCGATGACGACACCAAAGACAGAACACCGTTCCGCCGCCGGGCGACCCGGCGTGGACTGCAGCGGCGGCTGGCAAGGCATGCTGGCTCCGCTGGTCGTGGCACTCGCACTGGCCGCGCCGTTCCAGGCCGTGCGCGCCGACGCGATGCCGCCGTCCGGACGCGCCGCAGCGCTCGCCGTCGTTCCCGCGACGCCCGCGTCCGACGCGACCGGTGCCGCCGTCGCGATCGGCGGCGCGCTGCGCTACGACAACGCCGCGGTGTGGTCGCGCCTCGTCGAGCTGGCCGGCGGTCCCGGCGCGCGCTTCGTCGTGCTTGCCACCGCCGCCGGGAATCCCGAGCGCTCCGCGGCGCGCAGCGTGGCCGCGCTCGAGGCCCACGGCGCGGTTGCCGAGGCGCTGCCCGTCTCGCCGCGGCTCGAGGGCACCGACGTCGCGGCGGCCGTGCGCGATCCCGAGCTGGTCGCGAAGGTGCGCGCCGCCCGCGGCGTCTTCTTCACCGGCGGCGCGCAGGAGCGCATCGTGGACGCGCTGCAGCCCGGCGGCCGCGCCTCGCCGCTGCTCGAGGCGATCCGCGACGTGCTGGCGCGCGGCGGCGTGGTCGCCGGCACCTCCGCCGGCGCGGCGATCATGAGCGCCACCATGTTCCGCGACGCCACCGACGTGATCGCGGTAATGAAGGGTTCGCTGCGCTTCGGCCAGGAGCTCGACCGCGGCCTCGGCTTCGCCGGCCCCGGGATCTTCGTGGACCAGCACTTCCTGCGGCGCGGCCGGCTCGGCCGCCTGCTGCCGGCGATGCAGGCCCAGGGTTACACCAGGGGTCTCGGCGTCGAGGAAGACAGCGCCGCGATCCTGCGCGACGGCACGGTCGAGGTCGTGGGCGCGGGCGGCGCGCTGTTCGTGGATCTCGCCGGGGCGACCAGCGACCCGAAGCTCGGCGCGTTCAACCTCGCCGGCGCCACGCTCACGTTCCTTGGCGACGGCGATCGTCTCGACATCAACAGCGGCGTCGTGACGCCCGCGGCGGACAAGGCGCAGGGGCAGCGCATCGACCCGCGCGCCGAGGGCTTCGAGCCCTACTTCGAGGACACGCCGTTCCTGCTCGACATCCTCGCCGACGGCGCGATCCTGCGCGCCATGACGCTCACGCTCGACGGGCCGCGCGCCGAGGTGCGCGGGCTCGCCTTCGACGCGCGCCCGGATGCCGCGCCGCCGCGCGAGCTCGGCTTCGAGTTCCGTTTCCACCGTGGCCCGGACACCGCCGGCTGGTTCACCTCGGCACCTGGCGGCGAGGCCTACACCATCGCCGGCGTGCGCCTCGACGTCACGCCCGTGCGCGTCGCGCAGCCCCTCTACCAGCCGTGGCCGCGCTGTGCCGCCGCTTCCAACTGCAAGGACCGCCCATGATCGAACGTCGTCACGCGCTCATCCCGCCGTCACCCGGCACGCAACGCGAACTCCTGAGCCTGCACTACGGCCCCGCCGGCACCGGCCGCAAGGCCGTGATCCAGGCCTCCTTGCACGCCGACGAGGTGCCGGGGCTGCTGGTCGCGCACCACCTGCGTCGCCGCCTCGCCGGGCTCGAGGCCGAAGGCGCGCTGCGCGGCGAGGTGGTGCTGGTGCCGTTCGCGAACCCGATCGGGCTGTCGCAGCGCGTGCTGCAGGCTTTCGAGGGACGCTTCGAACTCACGAGCGGCGAGAACTTCAACCGTCACTACGCCGACCTCGTGCCGGCGGCGGCCGATCTCCTCGAGCCGCGGCTGCGGGCCGGGGCCGAGGCCAGCGTCGCGACGGTACGCGAGGCGCTGCGCGAGGCCTGCGCCGCGCTGCCCGTGACCACCGAGCTCGAGAGCCTGCGGCGCGTGCTGCTCACGCTCGCCACCGACGCCGAGGTGGTGCTCGACCTGCACAGCGACAACGAGGCCGTGCTGCACCTGTACACGGCGACGGACCTGTGGGGCGACATCGAGCCGCTGGCGCGCCTGATGGGCAGCCGTACGGTGCTGGTGGCCGACCGCTCCGGCGACGATCCCTTCGACGAGGCCTGCTCGATGACCTGGCCGCGCCTCGCCGAGGAACTCACGAAACGACTCGGCCGTCCGGTCACGCTGCCCCACGCCTGCGTCGCGGTCACGGTCGAGCTGCGCGGCGAGCACGACGTGGACCACGCGCTCGCGGCTGCCGATGCCGACGCCTTGCTCGCCTACCTCGCCTGGCGCGGCCTCCTGGACGGTGCGCCCGCGCGCCTGCCCGCACTCGCCTGCGAGCCCACGCCGCTCGCGGGCTCGATCCCGGTCGTGGCGCCGCACGGCGGCGTCGTGGTGTTCCTGCGCGAGCTCGGCGACACCGTGCGTCGCGGCGAGCCGCTCGTGGAGGTGGTGAACCCGCTCGACGGTGTCGCCACCGTGCTCGCGAGCCCGACGGACGGCGTGTTCTATGCCCGCGAGAGCCGTCGCTTCGTGCCCGCCGGCACGCGCGTCGCCAAGGTCGCGGGCCGCGAGGCCGTGCGCAGTGGTAAGTTGCTGTCGGACTGACGCCGTGACCAACGCGGACGCATGACGCAACGCATCGGGTTCCTGCTGCTGCCGCGGGTGGGGCTCCTCCCGCTCGCGGGCGCGGTGGACGCGCTGCTCGCCGCCAATGCGCTGCTCGAGTCGCCGGCGTTTGAAGTCGCGCTGCTGTCCGTGGACGGCCGGCCCGTGGCCGGCGAGGCGGGGGAACTCATGCCGGTCGCGCACGCGCTCGAGGCCACGCCGCCGCTCGCCGGGCTCGTCGTCGCGAGCGACAGCCTGCCCGCGGACGGCGACCCGCGCCTCGCGGACGTGGGCGGCGCCTGCCGCGCCGTTGCCGGGCGCGGTGGACTCGTCGGCGGCATCGGCACGGGCGCGGCGTGGATCGCGCCGTCCGGGCTGCTGCGCGGCCACCGCTGGACGCTCGCTCGCGCGCACGTCGCCGAGTTCGCCGGGCGTCACCCCGACTCGATCGTCTCGAGCAGTCTCTACGAGATCGACCGCTCACGCCTCACTTGCGGCGGCGGCACGGCCAGCCTCGACATGACCATTGCCTGGCTCGGCCTGCTGCACGGCGAGCGCTTCGCGCAGCGGCTGGTGGCGCACTTCGGGCTCGAGCGCCTGCGTGCCCGCGACGAGGGGCAACGGGTGGCGAGCGCGGCGCGGCTCGGCTCCTCGCCGAAGCTCGTCGAGGCGGTGGCGCTGATGGAAGCCAACATCGGCGAGCCGCTCACCACCGAGGACATCGCGCGGCTGGTGGGCGTGTCGCGCCGGCAGCTCGAGAGGCTGTTCCGCCAGCACCTCGACGCGCTGCCCTCGCGCTGGTACCTCGAGCTGCGGCTCGAGCGTGCACGGCGACTGCTGCAGGAGAGCGCGCAGTCCATCCTGCAGATCGGGCTGTCCTGCGGGTTCTCCTCCGCGCCACACTTTTCCAACGCCTACCGCAGCCGCTTCGGCCGCACGCCGCGCGACGAGCGCCGCGAGCGGGCCGCGGCGTGGCGCGGCGGGCCCCGGGTAGCGACGCCGGCGCCGACTGCGCCTGCCGTCGACGCCCCTGCCGCCGCAGACGACGAGAGGGATCCGCCATGAGCGAGCCGACGATCGAGCCCGGCGCCGACCCGGGGCGCTTCCTGCTGCGACCCGCGCGCGCCGAGGACCTGCCCGCGCTCGAGCGCTTCGCCGCCGCGAGCGCGTTCGGCATCACCACGCTGCCGCCCGACCGCGCGCTGCTCGCCGATCGCCTGCGCCGCTCGGCGAGCGCCTTCCAGAGCGGCGATGCGGCGAGCGGCGAGGAGATCTACCTCTTCGTCGTTGAGGACCTCGCCCGCGGCGAACCGGTGGGCACCAGCGGCATCGCCGCGAGTGCGGGCTTTCGCGAGCGCTTCTACAGCTACCGCAGCGAGTACGTGGTGCACGCGAGCCCGGCGCTCGGCGCCAGCAACCGCACGCACACGCTGCACCTGTGCCACGACCTCACGGGCGTCACGCTGCTCACCTCGTTCTACGTCGAGCCCGCCTACGAGCGCACGCTGGCGCCGCAGCTGCTGTCGCGCGCGCGGCTGCTCTACATCGCCGAGTTCGCCGAGCGCTTCTCCGACCGCATCGCGGCCGAGAGCCCCGGGCTCGCCGACGACAGCGGTCGTTGCCCGTTCTGGGACGCCGTCGGCCGGCGCTTCTTCGACATGGACTACCCGGCGGTCGAGCGGCTCGCGGTCGGGCGCAGCAAGTCGTTCATCGCCGAGCTGATGCCGCACTCGCCGATCTACGTGCCGCTGCTGCCCGAGGAAGCGCAGTGGGCGATCGGCCAGCTGCACCCGGTGGGCGAGCTGCCGTTCTCGATCCTCGTGGACGAGGGCTTCGACCCCGACACCTACGTGGACATCTTCGACGGTGGGCCGACCACGCACGCGCGGGTCGCGTTGCTCAAGACCGTCGCGGCGTCGCGCGAGCAACGGGTCGCGGACACCAGCGCGGCTGCCACGGCGCCGTCCGCGCGGCGCGGCTGGCAGCTGGCGTCGAACACGCAGCGCGACGAGTTCCGTGCCGTGCTGCTGCCGGCGGCGGCGGGCGGCGAGCGCGGCTTGAGCGTCACGCCCGAGGCCGCGATCGCGCTCGGCGTGTACGCGGGCGACACGCTGCGCGTCGCGCCGCTCGACCCTGCCGGTGGCAGCGGAGGCGAGGGCATGGGCGCGGGCGCGAACGACGCAGTCAGCGCCCGGCACGATGGAGGCCGCCATGAGTGACTCAGTGCGCGACTGGCCGATCCGTCACGCCGCCGCCGGCGACGTGGGCGGGCTCATCCCGCTGCTGCCCGCGCCGGGACAGGGCGTGTCGCTGCTGCCGCCCGGCGCCGGCCACAGCGGGCGCGAGTGGCTGCTGGTCGCGGTGCGCGGGCCCGGCGACGCCGTCGCGGGCTGCGTGCGGGTGCGCCGCGCCATCGGCCTCGACCGGCCGCGGTTCTGGTACCACGTCGGCTGCGCGGTGCACGCCGCACCCGAGCTCGAGCTGTTCCACCGCCAGCGCACGCTGCTGCTCGGCAACGACCTCACCGGCGCGTGGGAGATCGCCGACCTCGCCTGCGACGGCGCCACGCTCGGTGCCGAGGCGGAGGTGACGCTGCTGCGACGCCTGCTGCGCGCGGCGCTGGGGCTGATCGTGCGCCAGCGCGCGACGGGCACGTCGGCGGCGGGCGGGCCCACGGTGATCTGCGAGCTGCCGGGGCTGCGCGACGCAACGGGGCAGTCGCCGTTCTGGCAGAGCCTCGGCCGGCACTTCTACGACGGCGATCCGCTGCTCGCCGCCGAGCGCTTCGGCCCGGCGTGGAAGACGCATGTCGCCGCGCTGCTGCCGCACGAGCCGCTGCTGGTGTCGTTCCTGACCGCCGAGGCGCAGGCCGCGCTCGGCATGCCGGGGCACGGCGCGGAGGCCGCCGCGCGCGTGCTGCACGAGGCCGGGCTGCGCGCCGGCCGGCACGTCACGCTCGACGATGCGGGGCCGGTGTACGAGGGGGATCTCGACCTGATCGGGGCGTGACTGGCCACTCCCAGCCCGGGATCGCCAGGTTGTAGTGTGTCGAGCGACCCGCCGCCCCTTCGGCCCGCGCGATCACGCCCTTCGCGACGAGATCCGCGATGTGGCGCGAGGCGGTGATCCTGGGGATGCCGGTCAGCGCCTGGTACTTGCGCGGCGTCAGTCCGCCATCGAAGCGGCCCGGACCCGCCTCGAGCATCCGGTTCAGTACCTTGCGCTGCTCCGCGTTGAGCGGCGTGTCGCGGTGATCCGACCAGAAGCGCGCGCGAACGAGCGCTTCGTCCACCCGCGCGATCGACGCACCGCAGGCGTCGGCGTAGGTGCACAGGAACCACTCCAGCCAGGGCGTGACGTCGCCGCCACTTCGCTGCGCTTCGTTGAGCGCGTCGTAGTACCCGTCCTGCTCGCGCTGCATGGCGGCGGCCACGCCGTGCAGGCGCGTGGCGCGGCGCGCGTCCTGCGCCAGCGCAAGATCGATGATCGCGCGGCCAATGCGCCCGTTGCCGTCCTCGAAGGGATGGATCGACTCGAACCAGACGTGCGCCAACCCTGCGCGCAGCAAGCCGTCCATCCTCCCTTCGCGAGTGACGTTGAACCACTCGAGGAAGGCGTGCATCTCGGCCTGCACCGTCGCGCCGGGAACGGCGAGGTAGTGCACCGTCTCGCGGCCGATCGGTCCGCTTACGATCTGCATCGGATCGGCGGCCTCGTTGCGGTACGCGCCGACCGTGAGCCGGCGGATGAGCGAGCCTCCGGGGAAGAGCGCCGCGTGCCACGCGCACAGCCGTTCATGGGTCAGCGGTGACTGCCAGGCATCGGCGGCGTTCTCCATCACGTCCAGGAGTCCCTCGACGTTTCGCGGCGCGGCCCGGCCCGGGTGAGCGAGGCCCAGTCGTCGGGCGACAGAGGAGCGCACGGCCCGAAGGTCCAGCGTCTCGCCCTCGATCGCAGCCGTGGCCACGGCCTCGTGCGACCAGACTTCGCGCTCGACGGACGTTCTCTCGTCCAGCCCGATCGCCTCGGCCTTGCCGAGCAGACGCCCCGACTCGTGGCGCGCCGCGGCCAGCAGTCCGGCGAGACCGTTCGAGTCGAACGTCAGCCGTGGCCAGTCGGGCGCCTGCCAGATCCAGAGGTCGTCGTTCATCGGGCTAATCGTATCAATGAAAGATACGAAAAGGCGGGTCAATCACATCGTTGGGGTCAGTGTGCTTTAGGAATATTTCAGTGACATCACGCCGCTTTAGTGACTAAAATAAAAACGTTCTGGCCCATTTAGGGCCGAGATCCGTGCAAGGTAGTGACATGGCATTGTTCAGCACCCACGCGACCGATCCAGCGACGCGCGCTCGGCTGGCACGCCAGGCCAAGGCCGGGAAGCTGCGCCGGCTTCACGCGGGCGTCTACACGGACGACCTCGCGTCCCCGACGGAAGCGATCGTGCGGCGCGAACTCCTCGCCCTGGTCGCATTGCTCGTGCCCGACGGCGTCGTGAGCCACCGCTCGGCGCTCGAGGGCGGGCCGACCGGCACCGGAAAGCTCTTTCTGACCGGGCCGTACCGCCGGCAGCTGGTGCTGCCCGGCGTGACGCTCGACATCCAGAAGGGCCCCGGCCCGCAGTCGGACGACATCGCGCTGCCGACGCCGTTCGGAACGGCGTGGAGGGCTTCGGAATGCCGGGCGTTCCTCGAGAACCTGGCATCGTCGCGCGGCGCCGCGGCGTCGCGTCGCACCTTGGGAGCGGCTGCGGTCGAGGCGCGACTCGAGCAAATACTTGCGAGGGATGGCCCACCGGCGCTGAACGCGATCCGCGACCGCGCGAAAACGCTTGGGTCCACCCTCGGCCTCGCGACCGAGGCCGCACGGCTCGATGCCATCGTCGGCGCGCTCCTCGGCACCCGCGAGGCGGCGCTGTCCGATCCTGCGGCAAGGGCGCGCGTGCAGGGCCACCCCTACGATCCCGTGCGAGTCGACCTGTTCCAGGCGCTGGCGCAGAGGCTCGCGCTCACGCCGCCCGTCGTGTTGCCGGAGCGCACCGGCCAGGACCCGCGGCTCGCCGCGTTCATCGAGAGCTACTTCTCGAACTACATCGAGGGCACCGAGTTCGAGCTCGGCGAGGCCCGCGAGGTCGTGCTCGAGGACCGCGAGATCGCCTACCGCGAAGACGACTCGCACGACATCCGCGGCACGTTCGCCGCCATCCTGGAGTCGCGCGGCCGGCCGTTTCCGACGACTGCCGAGGCCTTCAAGGGACAGCTCGCGGCGTGGAACCGGCAGGTGATCTTCGCGCGCGCCGACAAGCGCCCCGGCGAGTGGAAGGAGCGACGCAACCGTTTCGGCGACACGTTCTTCGTCGATCCGGAGCGGGTGCCGGGCACGCTCGAGAAAGGGTTCGAGCTGATCGCAGCGACCAACGATCCCGTGGTCCGTGCCGCGCTCGCGATGTTCGTCGTCGCGGAAGTCCACCCGTTCAACGACGGCAACGGCCGCACGGCCCGCCTGGCGCTGAACCTCGCGCTCTCGGCCGCCGGGCTCACGCGCATCATCGTGCCGACCGTGTACCGCGATGATTACTTCAGCGCGCTGCACGCGCTCTCGCACAGCGAGGTGGACGAACCGCCGTATCCTCGGATCGAGCCGTACGTCGCCGCACTGAACCGCGCGGCTGCGTTCAGTCACTGGCTCGACTGCTCGAGCGTGCCGCAGCTCGAGGCGGCGCTGGAAGTCTCCAATGCGTTGAAGCGTCCGTCGCAGGGCAGGCTCCTGGTCCCGAGGGTCGCGCCGCCAATCGGACACGAAACGTGAAAAGCGCAATAACCTAGAAACGGGAAGGCGCAATAACCTACTACGGCAGCTCGTCGAGTTGCCCTGCACGACGCAGTGGTTCTCCGTGCCGCCGCACGCGCCGCACGGGCAGAATCCTCGGCTAGGCACGCTGCATCCGTCGCTCATGAGGGCGGCAGCGGCTGCATACCGTGCAGCCACCGCGCAGCGTCGCAGTCGTTAGCGCCGCCGCGCTCAAAGCTTGAACGTCGACAGCAGCAGGCTCGTCTCCGTCATGGCCGTGTTGTCTTCAACCCGAGGTATCTGGCCAGCAAATCGAAATCGCGGTCGTTGTGCAGGATCTCGTGATCGTGCATCAGGCAGCAGGTGCCGATGAGCATGTCCATGGTCTTGCGCACGGTCACGCCGCGGCGCCGCAGGCGTCGGTAATTGGCGGCGGACTGAATCGCGACGTCGCGGCCGGCCATCTCCACGAATTCGAGCGGCTCAAGCAGACGGAGCGCTCGATTGGCGTCCTGCTCGGTGGCGAAGCCCTGCAGCAATTCGGCGAGGATCAGGTCTCCGACGGCGAGCACTCGCCTGCCGAGGAGTTCGTCCAGCAGGTCGACCTGCGGAGTTGTTACGCCGTTGAAGTAGTCGATCCAGACCGAGGTGTCGACGACGATCACCGGTCGTCCCCGTCAGTCGCGCCGCATGGCGTCCAGGTCGCCGACCCACTTCAACTTGCCGCGCGCGCGCCGGATCCGCTCCTGGCGCTTCAGCTGGACCATCAGCCGCAGGCTGTCCTCGACGGCCTCGCGCTTGGTCCGGGCACCGGAGAGCTTCATCGCCTCCGCGATCAGTTCGTCGTCGATGACGATGTTGGTGCGCATGTCCTGCGGGCCTCGGCGATGTGTAGTACTCGTGAAAAGTATACACACCAGGTGGTGGCCGGTCGCCGGCCGGTCTCACAGCTTGAGCGTCGACAGCAGCAGGCTGGTCTCCGTACGCGCGACGCCGTCGACCTGGCCGATCCGGCGCAGCACCTGGTCGAACGTGGCGAGGCTGTCGGTGCGCAGTTCGGCCACGATGTCCCAGCGGCCGTTGGTCGTGTGCAGCGCAGCCACGGCCGGGTCGCCGCGCAGCTTGGCGAGGACAGCCTCGTTGCGGTTGCCCTCCACGGCAATGTTCATCAGCGCGCGGATGCGTTGCTCCTCGACGTCCGGCCGCAGCCGCACCGTGTAGCCGACGATCGTGCCGTCCGACTCGAGGCGGGCCATGCGGTTCTGCACCGTGCCGCGCGCCACGCCGAGCGCCTCGGCGAGCGAGGCGACCGTGGCGCGGGCGTCGTGGCGCAGCAGGGCGATCAGGCGCTGGTCGAGGTCGTCCATGGGCGGGAGCCTCCGCGAGGCGCGGTGATTTGATCAGAACGCCAGTTACGCTGGCGATTTGAACTGTAAAGTCAACAGATTGTACAGAGTTCTGTCTTTTAATTGGCCGACTCCCTGCGGAACACTATGGACTCGCGGGCCCGACGGGCCCGCACCGGGACGGGCACCACCGCCCGTCGCAATGGCAGGGAGAGAAAAATGGTCGATTACACGGGCATCGAGCGCGTCCAGGAACTGGTGAACCGCAACGGCACCGCAGCCTTCATCGAAGCGCTGGCGGGCGAGATCGAGGCGGACTACCGCCGCTGGAACGAATTCGACAAGTCGCCGCGCCACGCCGCGCACTCGAAGGTGGGCGTGATCGAGCTGATGCCGATCACCGACGGCACGCTGTACTCGTTCAAGTACGTCAACGGCCACCCGAAGAACACCGCCGATGGGCTGCTCACCGTCACCGCGTTCGGCGTGCTCGCGGCCGTGGACACCGGCTACCCGCTGCTGCTCTCCGAGCTCACGCTCACCACCGCGCTGCGCACCGCCGCGATGTCGGCGCTGGCCGCGCGCTGGATGGCCCGCAAGGACAGCCGCGTGATGGCGCTGATCGGCAACGGCGCACAGAGCGAGTTCCAGGCGATCGGTTTCCATCACCTCATCGGCATCCGCGAGCTGCGCCTCTACGACGTGGACCCGGCCGCGACAGCCAAGCTCGAGCGCA
>CAVQJL010000001.1:2500-153000 GCA_963712815.1 uncultured Gammaproteobacteria bacterium | reverse complement strand
GGGCTGACGCTGCGGTTCTCCTGCGACGCGCCAGCGGCTGGGCTCGAAGCACTGCCCGACCCTCCCGCCCAACCGAACTCTGACGCCAGCCGCGCAAACTCCGGACCCGGATCAGCCGCGACGTCGAGCCGCCGGCCGGTCTCCGGGTGCGCGAACTCGAGGCGCACACACGCGAGCAGCAGGCGCTGCACGCCAAAGAGCTCCGCGAACAGCCGGTTGTGCCGGCCCTTGCCGTAGGTCGAGTCGCCGACGATCGGGTGCGACGCGTGGGCGAGGTGGCGGCGCAGCTGGTGGCGGCGGCCGGTGTCGGGCTCGAGCTCGACGAGTGCATAGCGCGAGGTCGGGTAGCGATCGACGCGATGCGGCAGCTCGACGGTGCCGAGGCGGCGGAACCGCGTGCGGGCCGGCTTCGGCCCGCTCCCTCCGGCCGGCGAGTACGCATCCGGCACGGCCTCGAGCGGGTGGTCGATCTCGCCCGACTCCGCCGGCCAGCCACGCACGACCGCGAGATAGGTCTTGGTCACCCGCTGGTTCGCGAAGTTGGCCGCGAGCTTGGCCGCCGTCTCCCGGTCGAGCGCGAAGACGAGCGCGCCCGAGGTGCCCTTGTCGAGCCGGTGCACCGGGTACACGCGGCGGCCGAGCTGGTCGCGCAGCAGCTGCACGGCGAAGCGCCGCTCGTGCCGGTCGATGGGCGAGCGGTGCACCAGCAGGCCCGAGGGCTTGTTGACGACCACGAGGTGCTCGTCGGCGTGGAGGATCGGCAGGCGCTCGCGCGGCTCGTCCGACGGTCCGTCCGGCGGGTCGCTCACCACTGGACTTCGCTGCCGTCCCAGGCGAGGAAGCGTCCCGTGTCGCCGGGGGCGAGCCCGTCGATCACGCCGAGCAGCTGGCGCACGGTGCGCTCGACGGTGAAGAGCTTCTCCGGCCGGACGTTGGCCTGGAAGGGCCGCGACAGGTCCGTGTCGGTGGTGCCCGGATGCAGCGCCACGCAGACGACGTTGCGCCGCGAGCGCGCCCACTCCACCGACAGCGACTTCGTGAACATGTTCTGCGCCGCCTTCGCGCCCCGGTAGGCATACCAGCCGCCGAGGCGATTGTCGCCGATGCTGCCGACCCGCGCCGAGATGCTCGCGAACACCGCTCGATCGCGGTGCGCGAGCAGGCGCTCGAATTGCTTCGCGACGAGCAGCGGGCCGAAGGCGTTGACGGCGAAGCTCGCCGCCAGCGCGTCCGCTCGCACGTCGGCGAGACGCTTCTCGGGCGCCATGCCGGCTGCTGCCTCGTGCAGGACGCCGGCAGCGTTCACGACGAGGTGCAGGCGGTCGGTGTCGGTCGCGACCTCGCGCGCGGCGGCCTCGACCTGTGTCTCGTCGGCGACATCGAGCGCCACGACCCGAAGCCGCGGCTCCTGCGAGGCCAGGGCGGCGAGCTGCGGCGCGAGCGCCGGCCGCCGGCAGGTGGCGAACACCCGCACGAAGTTCGGCGCGGCGAGCAGCTGGCGCACGAACTCGAGGCCGATGCCGCGGCTGGCGCCGGTCACCAGAGCACGGCTGTCGTCGGGGAAGGAACTCAGCATACTGTGTTGCCGGTCGGTCCGGATCGGGAGGGGGGGCCACGTGCAAGGTTCGCAGCGCCTGCAGGATTGGATCAGCGGCGGTGAGATGCGCCGGCTCGCCGGCCGTCGCATCTTCGTGCGCACGGCCGTCGCCGAAGGTCGTCCGCCGTTGCTTCTGATTCACGGCTACCCCACCGCGAGCTACGACTGGGTACGCATCTGGCCACGGCTCGCAGCGCGATACTCGCTGTACGCACCCGACCTGCTCGGCTTCGGGTCGTCGGAAAAGCCGCGCGACTGCGACTATCCCATCGCGCTGCAGGCGGACCTGTGCATGGCGTTGCTCGACGAATTCGGCGTGAGCGGCGTGCACGTGCTCGCGCACGACTACGGCGACACCGTCGCGCAGGAACTCCTCGCCCGCGAGCGGGAAGGCCGGCTGCGTATCGCCAGCATGGTGTTCCTGAACGGCGGCCTCTTCCCCGAGACCCACCGCGCGCGGCCCGTCCAGAAGCTGCTCGCGACACCGGCGCTCGGGCCGCTGCTCGCGCGCGCGATGAGCTACGGGAAGTTCGAGGCGACCATGCGCTCGATCTCCGGGTCCGCGCCGCCGACGCGCGAGGAACTGCAGGACCTGTGGGTGCTTCTCGAGCGCGACGGCGGGCGGCAGGCCCTGGCGCGACTCATCAACTACATGGAGCAGCGCCGTCGCAATCGCGAGCGCTGGGTCGGCACGTTGGTCGACTCGACAGTGCCGCGGCGCCTCATCTGTGGAGCCGTCGATCCCGTGTCGGGGCGCCACCTCGCGGAGCGCTATCGCGAGCTCGTGCCGGATCCGGACGTGGTGGTGCTCGAGGGCGTTGGCCACTATCCGCAGCTCGAGGTGCACGACCGGGTGGTGGACGAGTACGAGGCGTTCCGGAGCCGAGTGGACGCCCTCTGATCGGGTAGGGAAAGAGTCCCATTGATGTGCCTGACGCCGTGGACAATTGCGCCCGGAGCCAAGACGACAACTATCCTGACGCGCACCGAGGGCCGCGGGCTGACGAGCCGCTGCGTCAGTAGCGGCTGAAGATGCGGCGGATCTCGAGGTCGTCGCGGGTGCGCGTGAGCGCCAGCATGAGCAGGATCCGCGCCTTCTGCGGCGTCAGGTGCTCGGCATTGATGGGCGGGATCCACCGGCCTTCCCACTGGCTGGGGTCGATGTGCCCACAAGGCTCGATGACGTGGTTGGGGACGCGGTCTTCGGGAGGCCAGTTGCGCGCGACGTTGTCGCCGGTGGGGAAGGCTGAGACGACGATGGTGCCGGCCCGCGCGAGCTTGAGGTAGGCCAGGCTTTCCTCGCAGTTGAAGCCGGTGTTTGCGACCACGATGCCGGCCAGCTTCTGGTCATGGCGCGGACCGCTGCCGCCCGGATGGGAGAACAGCAGGTCCACGTCGGGCAGCGATTCGATGCCGCGCAGGTCGAACTCGCTGGCGGCGCCATGCGGCCGGGTGGGTTGGAAAAAGAACTCGGCGCCGTCGTGGCTCATCAGGCCTTCGGCAGTGCGCTCAATCTCAATGTGCACTTTCACCTGCTGGTGCTGGACGGCGTTTATCGTCGTGACAGTGAGGGACGTCTCGTGTTCGTCCCGGTCCCGGCCCCGAGCACGGATACGCTCAAGCAACTGGTGCAGCGGATCGCCGAGCGGGTCGGCCGCGCGCTCGAGCGCGCCGGGCTCGTCACGCACGACATCGACAATACGTATCTCGCCTTCGATCCCGGCGAGGAGCCGTCGATCCACGCCCTGCTCGGGTCGTCGATCACCTACCGGATTGCAACGGGGCCGCGCGAGGGTCAGAAGGTGTTCACGCTGCAGACGCTGCCGGCCGAGCCGGACGCGCCGCGGCCGCAGGTCGCCGCGAGCTCCGGCTTCTCCCTGCACGCCGGCATCGCCGCGACGGTCGCACGTGACACGCTCGAGCACCTGGCACGCTACGTCGCACGGCCCCCGGTCGCCACCGAGCGGCTGGCGCTGACCGGGAGCGGGCAGGTGCGCTACACGCTGAAGACGCCGTATCGCGACGGCACCACGCACTGATCTTCGAGCCGGAGGACTTCATGGCCCGTCTTGCGGCACGGGTGCCCAAGCCCCGCGCCCACCTGACGAGATACCACGGCGTGTTCGCGCCGGCGAGCCCCGAGCGGCCCCGGATCGTGCCCGCCACCCGCGCCGCCGCGGCCAACCCGGCCAGCCCGCACGGGGCGGCCTCGGCCGCCGACGGCTCGCCGAACCTCACCTGGGCGCAGCGCCTCAAGCGCGTGTTCGGCATCGACCTCGAGACCTGCCGGCAATGCGGCGGCCGGCGCCGTCGATCCGGGGCACCGAGCCGCGCGCCACCCGGGCGCTCGCGGCTGATCTGATGCGCCCGGCGGCGCCCGGCCCAGGGCCGGGACGGGCGCGTGTGGAGCGGCGGCCGACTCCACGGGCATGTCACGAACAAATGCAAAGATTCACCGGCCGAACGACGGCGGCCGGCAGCCGCTCAGCCCGCAGCGTGGCCCGCGACCTGCCATCAGCCCCCCGATTGCAACTCGCCTCGACCGGTTCCGCTGCCAACATAGGGCCGCTTGTACGTCCTATCCGCCGGCCGCCGTTGCTTCACACCGTGACCGGCTCGCGGCCGATTTCGTGGTGACCCTCGACGCTCCGCCGTACACCAACGGCGTTCCGACGCCGTCGCAGAGCTGGATGTCCGGCTCGTCTACGAGAGCGACCCCGATCGTCTGCTGCCGCTGGTCCACCGGCACATCGAGGCGCACGGCTATCACGTGGTGAGCGGGCGCGGCTGCGGGGTCGGCGGCGGGGATGGACTGGGCACGATCGTGCTCCCGCGTCCTCTACCGCGTCAGGTCTCCCCCGATCTACTGCGGTGGCCGGCGGGCTAGACATCATGGCCCGCCATGGGGAGGCGGGCCATGATCTCTAGTGCCGGTGCCGCCGGCGGGACCGTGCCGAGCGAGTCGCTGACCCGGGCAGTCCGGACGTCGCCCGCGAGCACCCGCGATCAGCGGCGCTCGCGGCGGTAGCCGGGGGTGTCGGCCGACGTTTCCTCCGTGGCCGCAAGACGTGCATCGGCGACTCTGGAGGCGGCGGTTGCCGCGACCGCGTGCCCCGTGATCGCCTCCAGGAAGCTCTCCCGGTCGAGCGACCAGAGACGGACCGGAGTCGTGGCAACCACGGTCGCCGTACGAGGCACGTCGCGCACGAGGGCGATCTCGCCGAACGAGTCACCGCTCGACAGCGGCGGCCGTTGCAGGCCGTCGACGCTCACGGCCAGCTCGCCGGATTCGACGACGTAGAACCGTGTTCCATGGTCGCCCTGCCGGATGACGACGTCGCCCGCGGCGTGATCGCTCGGCTGCATGCGGCGCACGAGTCCCTCGAGCGCAGCGGCCGGCAGATGTTGGAACATCTCGACGTGCCGGATCAGCTCGAACGCGTCCGGCAATGGCAGTGCTTCGGCGTCGATCGTCCGCAGGCGCTGCCAGGTCAGGATGCCGAACAACGGCAGCAGCAGCCCCGCGCCGACGAAGGCCGCGCGCGGCCCGAGCGAGGCAACCAGCGTGGGCACGATCGCCGCGCCGGTGGCCAGCGCCAGGAGCATCAGAGCCTCCTGCACGCCGAACACCCGCGACAGCAGTCCAGGATCCACGTTTCGCTGCAGCAAGGTCCGGGCGGCGACTTCCAGGAGGCTCTTGCCCGCACCGGTCAGGGCGAACATCAGTGCCGCGGCAATGACGCTCGTGCTGAGGCCGGCGAGCGCGAACGGAAGGCCGGCCGTGAACAGGGCACCCATCAGCGCCAGCCCCAGCCGTTGACGGCCGGCGAGGAGGATCGAGAACGCCGCGCCGATCATGCCGCCGAAACCCATGGCCGCAATCAGCACCCCGGGGCCGGAAGGACCGAGCGAGAGCACGTCGAACGCGAGCACGGTCGACATGACGTCGGCGCTTCCGACCAGGAGGTAGGTACAACAGAGGTAGCCCAGCAGCAGCCACGCGCGCGACTGCCCGCGCAGCTCGCCAAGGGCGACGATCGCTTCGGCGACACTGCTCCCGCCGGCCGGTGGATCGACGGCTCCGCGGGCGTCCGCAGCCGATCGCTGCACGAGGAAGGCTGCGACCACCTGGCCGACCGCAAATGTTGCAAATACCTGCGAGGGTCCCGCCGTCTCCAGGATGCCCGCTGCGAGTGCGGGACCCGCGAGAACCGCAAGGCTCTCCACCATGGCCGACACGCTGTTCGACGCAGTCAATTGCCCCGCGGTCGTGGCGAATGCAGGCAGGGAAGCGAGGTACAAGGGTCGGGTCAGGCTGATGCTCACTGAAACGAGCGCTGCCCCCGCCAGTACTGCCGGTGCTGACGCGTCGGTGGCCAGCAGCGCGCAGGTCAGAACCATCGTCGCAGCCTGCCCGGCGTAGGTCCACGCCAGCAACCGTTCGCGCGAAAAGCGGTCGCCGAGCGAGGCGGCGAATGGCGCGCACATGGCCGCCGGCACGAGCTGGACGACCGACGCGACCGCGGCCCCGGTGGTTCCACCGTACTCGTACGCGTAGACCAGGACCGCGATCCAGACGGCCCACTCCGCGGTGTTGAACAACAGGTAGGCCAGCAACGAGCGCCGCAGCGAGCCTGAGGCGAGCACCGTTCGTAGCGCGATCAGCGGCTGTTCGAGCGAGCTTGGTCCCACGAAGTCGGCTCCCGTGCCGCTTTGCCAGCTAAAGCTGCCGATCCGAGCCTGAACACCATGCACGCCAGGCTGTATCCCGCGGTTGCGCCGGTGCCGTCCCCGGGGAATGGTACTTTCGAACCAGCCTGGCTGCCCAGCCGGTTCGCATGGCGGGCCTCGCGGACAGCGCGACCCGGCGGCCGCAACGAGCTTCAAGCCGACGGCAACAGCTGCAGGAGGCGTGGCGCCGGATCCACGAGCCGGGGCGGTTCGAAACAAGTCCTCGCGGTATGGTAGAAATGCAAGCGAAAGCCGCACATGCCCGTCTCGTGCAGGCCGCACCGCGACCCGCCGGCGGACCGCGGTGCGGCCTTCACCGACCGTGATGATGGCGCGAGGAGCATAGAGACGGAGACTCCACCCCCATTCCCGCTGCTCGAGCTGCCGGACGAGCTGTCGACCTGCGGCGGCTGGACTCGAGAGGTGTACGCGGATCTCCTCGCGCTGCAGGCAGGTCGCGTGTCGCGGTCGGCGTTCGACGCGAAGTACCGCTACCGCACGGCAATCCTCACGCTGGACCTGACCGGGTTCACGGTCAGCTGCTTCGAGCACGGCGAGACCGCGGCCTTCCAGCGCATCATGGACGCGCACAAGGTCTGCATACCGGCGCTGCGCGAGAAGCGTCCCACGCTGGTGCGCGCGTTCGCCGACGACCTCGTGGCGTTGTTCGAGGAAGCGAGCCAGGCACTCGACGCGGCGCTCGAACTGCACCGCCGCGTCGCGCTGTTCAGCGAGCAGTGCCTCGTCGGCGCCGAGCCAATCGAGTGCTGCGTCGGCATCGGGTACGGCGACGTCTACGCCTTCGGCCCCAACCGCGCGATGGGCGACGAAATGAACCGCGCGTCGAAGCTGGGCGAGGACATCGCGCGCGGCGGAGAAACTCTCGTCACGCAGTGCGCCTTCGAAGTACTGCGCGACCGCACAGATGTCGTCTTCGAGCGCATCGCCGAGGACGACATGCTGTTCCCCTACTACCGGGCGCGCGGCGGCGGAACACGCTGAAGGAGCGGACCGTGTCGGAGGGTCCATAGCGAGACACGGGAGCGTCACATCCCGACGACCCCCTGGCGTGCACGCCATGACCGGTCCGTCTGGAAGCAGGACGACGCAATAAGCGGTGAAGCGACGGGCTGGAGCGTAGTGGCCGCGGCGGGTCCAGCGGCGGCGCAGCAGCGCGAGCCGTTTGGCCGAGCCCGGCCGGAGTCGGCCAGGAGCGGTCGTCGATTGCTGCAACATGCAAGCGCGGCGGATCATGGCAACTGCTAGAAGGCGCATGTAGTCTGTCCACACTCCGAACGTGTGGACCACTCAGCCGCAGGGTGCAGGAATGAGCCTGTTCGAGTTCTTGATGGTTCTTGTCTCCATCATTATCGGTCTCGGAATTGCCGAAATTCTGACGGGTGTCGCCCGGCAAGTCCGCTGCCGTGGATCGACTCGTGGCTACTGGGTCCACTCACTGCTCGTTGGAACGATCTTCGTCGCGCTGCTCCAGCAGTGGTGGGAAATCTGGGGACTGCGTGTTGTACCCGAGTGGAGTTTCATCGGGCTTGTCATGATGTTGAGCGGTCCGGTGGGCCTCTTTCTCATCGCCCACCTGTTGTTTCCCGAGCCGATGCATGGTGCGGACTTCCGACGCTACTACGATGGAGAGATGCGACCAGTCTGGTGGCTGGCTGCTCTAACGGTGGTTCTGGCAACGCTGTTCCGGCCGCTGATCATCGGTTCAAATCTACTGTCACTCGACAATGCCACGTCGTTCATATTCTTAGTCGGGTTCGCCGCGCTGGCGATATCGCGACGCCCGATCATTCACGCCATCCTCGTGCCGTCTTTCCTGCTGCTCCTGCTGCTGGACATCTTTCAGTGGAGCTTCGTCATTGGTCGAGGCTGAGCGTCGAGGCGGTCCCGCCGAGGACGTGAGTGCTGCGGCACGGCCCGAATTCTGAATGCCCGCTCCGGGTCGATCGGAGTCCTTTCCGATAGCGCGAAGCGGACGTCCCAGGATCGCACCGAGTAGCGTGATCGAGGTGCCGGCCACTTCCCGTGCACCGCATGAGGTCGGCGCGCCAATCGTCGGATGCCACGGACGACGCCTTGCGGACTTCACGCCCCCCGATCGCCTCAGCCGAACACGAATACCTTGACCAGGATGTCGCCGATGCCGACGAGCGCCGCGCCCGCGATCAGGCCGGCGCAGATCGGCTCCTGGGAGTCCACCCAAAGCGCGTGGCCCCGGGACTGCGGCTGCTTGCCGTACCGGCGGCTCATGAACCAGAAGAACGCCGCGCCCACGAACATCATCAGCGAGGAGTCGGGCGGCACCACCACACCAAGGCCGATGGCGAGCGGCGACAGCGGGAAGCGGTTCTTCGTGCGGATGCGCAGCACCTCCATCACCAGCGCCGCGAAGGCCGCGATGACCATCGACCAGACGATCGAGCGGGTGAGCAGCGCGCCACCGTCGCCGCCGAACACCGCGGTGACCAGGTCCGACACCCCCTTCCACTGCAGCGCACCCGGGAACGAGAACTTGTCGGTGACCATGGTGTCCATCACCGAGCGGCCGGCCGCCGGGTCGAAGCCGGTCAGTCCGAACAGGATGAAGAACAGCGGCGTGGCGGCGAGCGCACCGGCGACGATGCCGATCACGTGGCCGATCGCCTGCTGGCGCGGCTTGGCACCGAGCATGTAGCCGGGCTTGATGTCCATCAGCAGGTTGGAGGCGTTGCTCGCCACTTCGGCGCTCATCACCGCCGTCATCAGGTTGGGCGCGGGCGTGCGCGGGTCGATGGCGCCGAACACGAACTGCGGGATCTTCGACAGCGAGCTCGACGGCGTGATGCCGGTGAGCGCCGTGCTGCTCGCCGCGATCAGCGCCAGCACCATGATCAGCGGGATCGACGCCGCGCCGAGCAGCCAGTGCACGCCGAACCAGTCGTGCGCCATCCATACGCCGAAGGCTCCGACGATCGGGATCCCGATCCACGAGACAGGCAGCGGCAGCTCGATGTCCTTGAGCACGTCGCTGCCGGCCGGGGCGGTGCGCTTGCGGCCGGTGAGGCTGCGGAACGCCTCGACGAACACCTCGGGACGTGCAAACAGCGCCACCATGGCTGCGACCACCATCATGGTGATTCCCCACCAAAGCGCCCAGTTGTTGAGGATGTACGCCCGGCCGAACAGCGCCGTTCCCTCGGCGATGACACCGGCACGCGGCTGGAGTTCGCCGAGCGAGATCATGACGGGCACCACGACGACGAAGTTGAGCACCGCGCCGACCAGCAGGCTGACCGCCGTGCGGATGCCCATGAGCCCGCCGGCGCCGATCATCGCGAAGTCGAGCGTCGGGGTGAGCGCGAGCTGGCGGATGTCCACGCCCGCGAGCTTCGGCAGCGGCGCAATGCCCTTCTCCACCAGCGAGTAGTACCAGAGGTCGAGGTTGTGCGGCAGGTGCCAGGACGATTGCAGGCCGAGCCACTTCTCCTGGATCAGCTTCATGTAGCTCTCGCCGGAGATGAAGCTGATGCCGCCGGCGAGCAGGGCCGCGGCCGTCAGCGCCTTGGCCTTGAACATGCCGCTCGCGGCCTCGGCGCGCTCGTACAGCGCGTCGAGCACCACGCCGCAGGCGCGTCCCTCGGGGAAGGGGTGCTGCTCGTCGTTGATGAACCGCCGCTTCATCGGGAAGGCCACGAGCACGCCGAGGATCGACAGCACGATCGTGAAGCAGATGATCTGCCAGGCGGGCAGCACGTTGTTGGTCGCCCACATGTAGGCCGCGAGCCCCGAGGTGAGCGGCATCGTCATGTAGCCTGCGGCGGTCGCGATGGACTGCACGCAGTTGTTCTCGAGGATGGTCATGTCGCGGGCGCCCAGCCGCGAGAACGTACGGTAGAGCGCGAAGGCGAGGATCACCGAGGTGAGGCCGACGCCGAGCGTCCAGCCGGTCTTGGCCGCCACGTACAGGTTGGTGACGCTCAGCACGCCGCCGAGGAAGAAGCCCGTCACCGCCGAGCGCAGCGTGAGCTGCGGCATGTCGCCGCGCCACACGTTCTCGAGCCACCAGCGGTCCTTCTGCTCGCGGGTCCAGGTGCGGATCTGTTCTTCGGTGAGGTGCTTGAGTGCCATCGCTGCGCCGGGTTCGCTTCCTGACGGGCAAGCATACCTGCAAACCCCGGGGCGTCACGCCGCTCGCGCCGGCCGCTCGGCCGCGGCTACACTGCGGGCCGGACAGCTTCGCCGCGGGGGTCGGAACATGAAGCAGCACACCGTGTGCCGCACGGACGAGATCGCGAAGGGGTACATGAAGGCCTTCACCGTGGCGGGCGAGAAGATCGTCGTCTACCACCTGAAGGACGGCTTCTACGCCACGCAGGCGAGCTGCACCCACGTGTTCGCGCCGCTTGCGAAGGGCAAAATCGTCGACGGCTGCCGGGTGCAGTGCCCGTTCCACCGCGCGCGTTTCGACATCCGCACGGGCGAAGTGATCGACTGGGCGAACTTCCCGCCGGGGATCCAGGTGTTCAACTTCGTCCGCAGCGAGAAGGCGCTCAAGATCTACAAGGTGAGCGTGCGCGACGGCGAGGTCCGCGTCAGCGTCTGAGGGGGGTATGCGATGCGCTGGTTGCGAAGAATCCTCGGCGGCCTCGCGGTGCTGCTCGCGCTCGGGCTCGTGGCGCTGGCGATCGCGCTCAGCCACCAGTCGGACTGCGTGCCGGCTGCTGGGGCCACCGGCGAGGGGCCGCGAATGCGAGCCTATGTCCGATCCTGCTACGGTTCGGCCGACGTGCTGGAAGTTGCGGAGGTCGCGCGGCCGGTGCCGGCGGCCGGGGAGGTGCTGGTTCGCGTGCACGCCGCCGCGGTCAACCCGCTCGACTGGCACTACCTCACCGGTACGCCCTACCTCATGCGCCTCGAGTCGGGCCTCGGCCGACCGAAGAGCGATCGCCTCGGAGTCGATTTCGCCGGCACCGTGGCCGAGGTCGGGACGGGCGTGACGCGGTTTAAGCCGGGCGACGAGGTGCTCGGCTCGAAGTGGGGCGCCTTTGCCGAGTACGTGGTGGTGCGCGAGGACCGGGCCCTGGTGCCCAAGCCCGAAAACCTCAGTTTCGAGCAGGCGGCGGCCGTACCCGTGGCAGCGGTCACGGCCCTGCAGGGACTGCGCGACAAGGGGCAGCTCCAGGTCGGCCAGGCGGTCCTGGTCAACGGCGCCTCCGGCGGCGTCGGGACCTTCGCGGTGCAGATCGCGAAGGCCTACGGCGCCGAGGTGACCGGCGTGTGCAGCACGCGCAACGTCGAGCTGGTCCGCTCGCTGGGCGCCGACCACGTGATCGACTACACGCAGGACGACTTCACGCGCGGCGCGCATCGCTACGACCTGATCCTCGACAACGTCGGCAATCACCCGCTGCGGCAGGTGAGGCGCGTGCTGGCCCCGGGCGGTGTCCACGTGCTGGTGGGCGGTCCCAAGCACAACCGCTGGTTTGGGCCGCTGCCGAACTTCGCGATGGCGCCGCTGGTGTCCGCCTTCTCGAGCGAAGCCACCGTCGTGCTGCTGTCGAGCATGGAGCGAAAGGACCTCGAGTTGCTGGGCGAACTCATGTCGGCCGGCAAGGTCACCCCGGTCATCGACCGGCGCTACCGGTTCGAGCAGCTGCCGTATGCGATCCGCTACCTCGAGATCGGGGCGCGCGCGCGGCAAGGTCGTCATCTCGATGACGCCGGACGAGGCGGGCTGAGCCGGCGCGGCGACCGGCGCCTGGGACGCGCCGCTAGCTCGCGGTCAGTGCCAGCGTCCAGGCCAGCACGAGCGCCGTTGCCGCAGACACGCCCGCCACGACCTGCGCAAGCGTGCCGCGCGGCACCCGCCAGCCCGCGTGCGCCACGCCCGCCAGCAGCCCCATGGCGAAGCCCGTCAGGTGCGCGAGCACGTCGGTGCGCTCGCCGCCGGCGCCGGTGAACCCGAGCAGGATCACGCCCGCGATCAGCGGCGCCCAGCGATAGGCCCAGCGGTCGCCCTCGTCGCGGCGCCGCCTCCAGGCGTAGGCCGCGAGCAGCCCGAGCGTGGCGAACACCGCGGTCGAGGCGCCGACCGACGAATGCGTCGCGGGCTGGATGAACGAGTTCAGCAGGTTGGCGGACGCCGGCGGCGGCGAGCACGCTGGCCCACGCGACGCCGGGGCCGAGGAGCTGTCCCGCCAGCAGCCCGAACACCGTGCCGAAGCCGAGGTTGGCGAGCAGGTGACCGACGTCGAGGTGCAGGGTGAGCGCCGTGACCGCCCGCCACAGCTCGCCGCCGCGCGTCGGCCCCGCGCGCAGCGCGCCTGCCTCGAGCCAGTCCGCGCCGAGCGCCAGGGAGCCTGCGAGGTAGCCCACCAGCAGCATCACCGCGGCGTAGGCGAGCGACCCGAGCCAGGCGCCGCCGTGCAGCGGTTCCGGTGCCGCGCGCGCGCGGCGCGGCGGGTTCTCGCGCTCGTAGCGCTCGAGATGCGAGAGGGCCGCTGCGTGGGTCGGGGCGGGGACGACGAGGGCCCAGGCGCGTCCGAGCCAGATCATCTGCGAGGGAATGCCGACTGCGTGCAGGACGAACCCGCGTTCCTCGCACTCGTTGCGCCAGGCCGAGCGGAACACCTCCGCGACGTCGTCCGGTGACGAGGCGTTCATGCCCGCGGCCCCGTCCAATCGACGCGCGGACTAGGCACTTGCGGACAGTCGCGCAAGGCTCGTCTCTAGCAGCGCCGCCTCGCGCTCGACGTAGGCGCGTCCGACGTCGATCGCCTCACGGGCGCGGTGGAAGTCCATGAGCTGGAAATCCGTCAGGTCGGGCCGCAGCACCACGTCCGCCGGATCGATGGCGAGCCGGCTGCGCGTGATGCGGTCCTGCATGATGTTGACCGCGCTCGACATCACCTCGAACAATCCGGGCTCGGCGCGCCGGCTGCGGAACGACTCCACCAGGCCGTCCACCAGACCGGACCACTTCTTCAGGATCGCGGTGATCTCCGCGTTGCCCTCGGTGGCGTGTTGCCCGGCAGGCTCGTCGGGCTGCGTCCCGGTCGCCGTGGCGGGCCCGTTCAGTCGCTCGCTCGCGCGCATCGCCACCTTGGTGACGGACCGGCTCAGGTCCACCGCGATCACGAAGTCGGCGCCCAGGGCGCGGCACAGCGACACCGGCAGCGGGTTCACGACGCCGCCGTCGATGAGCCAGCGTCCCCTGTGCCAGGTTGGCGCGAGCAGTCCCGGCAGCCCGCTCGAGGCACGCACCGCGGACATGAACGGTCCGTCGCGCAGCCAGACTTCCTCGCCGGTGTAGAGGTCGGTCGCCACCGCGCCGAAGCCCACCGGCAGCGACTCGATCGGCTCGTCGCCGACGTGCGCCGCGATCGCTTCCATGAGGCGGTTGCCGGTCATGAGGCCGCCGCCGCGGAAGGTCGTGTCCACGAGGCGCCACACGTCGCGCTGCGTGAGGGTGCAGACCCACTGCTCGAGGTCGGCGAGGCGGCCGGCGGCGCAGGCGGCGCCGACCAGCGCGCCCACGGACGCCCCGGTGATCACGTCCGGCCGCAGGCCGCGCTCGGCGAGCGCCTGCAGGATGCCGATGTGCGACCAGCCACGGGCCGAGCCGCTGCCGAGCGCCAGGCCGAGGCGTGGTCGGGTCACGGGCGGGTCACGGGCGCAGGGCCCGATACAGGAAGGGCAGGCTCACGTCCATGCGGTAGTCGACGTCGGAGTGGTCGTCGTCGAACTCCTCGTAGCGGTGTGCGATGCCCTCGGCCGCGAGGCGGCGCGACAGCTGCCGGCAGCCGTAATGGATGCGGTACTGGTCGCGCCAGCCGCAGTCGATGTAGATGCCCTTCAGTCGCTTGAGGTCGGACACATGGCGCTCGACCAGCCGCACCGGGTCGTGCGCGAGCCACTGGCGCCAGCGCTGCTCGATGAGTTCGCCCGTCTCGAGGTGGAAGGGCAGGCGGAAGCCAAGCGGCGCCTCGGGGTCGGGGTCGTAGGTGGCCGCCATGCACAAGTTCATGATCGCGTGCACTTCCGCGCTGCTCACCTTGTGCTTCTTCCATACGGATTCGAGGAAGCGGCGTACCCGGCCGTCGTCGAGCCCCTCCGCCAGGCCGCGCTCCTTGGCGGTGTCGCGCAGCGGCACGACTCGTCCGGCCTTGCGTGCCGGCCGCCGGTGCCTGGCGAGCTCGTCGAGCGTGTTCGGCCAGTCGGGCCGGTAGACGAAATCGAAGTATGCATCGCCGCTGTGGTTGGCGATCGCCCCCCAGTGCCCGGCGTAGCGCATGCCGTGGATCATCGCGCCGTAGCCCCCGGAGGACTTTCCGAAGCAGCCGCGGTGCTCGCGCGATGCCAGGGTGCGGAACTCGCGGTCCACGTACGGCACGATCTCCTCGAGCAGGTAGTCGGCGTAGCGGCCGAGCGCGGTGGAGTTCACGTACTGGTTGCCGCCGAGGCTGGTGTAGCAGTCCGGGAACACCAGGATCGCCGGCCCCATGTGGCCGTCGTGGATCAATCGCGCGGCGCGCTCGGCGACGTTGTCGCTGAAGGGCTTCCAGTTGAGGTGGGCGATGCCGGCGCCGGTGAAGCCGACGAGGTCGTAGAGGACCGGGAACCGCTCCCCGGGGCCGCTCGTGCGCCGGTCGTAGGCGGGCGGCAGCCACACGGCGAGCTTGCGCACGTGCGGGTCGCCGAGCGGGTTGTCCGCGAGCACGGACGAGCGGTGCTCCAGCACCACGACCGTGCCGGCGTTGCGCAGGGGGCGCTTGCGGGCCATGCGGGATGATCTCCTGGCGAAAAAGTGCGCTACCTTTGCGCGCCCGGGGCTGCGGGTCAACTCACCAATGTGTGAGGGCGCCGGAGGAATTCACAATGGGTGATAGGCAATTCGCCCTGTGGGCGGGGGATCGCGGACCGCCCGCTGCTGCGGCTGGCCGCCCTCGGCGCCGAACCCGCGGGGCGGCGCGTGCCCTGACGCCGGCGGGCGCTACTTGCGCTCGCGGATGTCGATGAACGTGAGGAACTCGCTGCGCGTGCGCGCGTCGTCGCGGAACGCCCCGAGCATCTTGCTGGTGATCATCGAGACGCCGCGCTTGTGGATGCCGCGGGTGGTCATGCACTCGTGGGTGGCCTCGATCACGACCCCGACGCCGCGTGGCTGAAGCACCTCGTGGATGCAGCGGGCGATCTCGGCGGTCATTTTTTCCTGCACCTGGAAGCGGCGGGCGAACACGTCCACCACGCGGGCGAGCTTGCTGATCCCCACCACCTTGTTCTTCGGCAGGTAGCCCACGTGCGCCTTGCCGATGATCGGGGCCATGTGGTGCTCGCAGTGCGACTCGAACTCGATGTCGCGCAGCACGACCATCTCGTCGTAGCCGCCCATCTCCTTGAAGGTGCGCTGCAGGTACTCCCGCGGATCGACCGCGTAGCCCGAGAACCAGTCGCGGTAGGCCTCGGCGACCCGCTTCGGCGTGCTGCCGAGACCCTCGCGCGTCGGGTCTTCCCCCGCCCACGCGAGCAGGGTGCGCACGGCGTCCTCGGCCATCGCCTGGGTCACGGCGGCCGGCTTCTTCACGGAGGGCTGCTTCTTCGCCATGTAGATGTCCTCGGCGCCGGTCCGGCCAATCGCGAAACCTGTCATTCGCGCCGACGCGGCAGGCGGTTTCAGGCGGCCAGTTCGCTACCGCCGGCCGCGCTGTCGCGCCCAGTAAGTGAGCAGGAGATAGCCGGTCACCATGCCGCCGAGGTGCGCGAAATGTGCAACGCCCTGGCCCGAGCCCGTCACGCCGAGGTACAGCTCGAGCAGTCCGTACAGCGTCACGAACAGCCACGCCGGCATCGGGATCGGCGGGAACAGCAGCATCAGCTTGCGATGGGGAAAGGCCATGCCGAAGGCGAGCAGCAGTCCGAACACGCCACCCGAGGCGCCGACCGTCGGCACGGGCGGCCGGTTCATGCCGCCGAGCACGACGAGCTGGGCGACCGCCGCGCCCACGACGCAGGCGAGGTAAAAGAAGAGGAAGCGCTTCGAACCGAGCAGCCGCTCGATGTCGCCGCCGAACATGTACAGCGCCAGCATGTTGAACAGCAGGTGCGTCAGGCTGCCGTGCAGGAAGCCATAGGTCACGAGCTGCCAGATCTCGAAGCCCGGGACGCCGCGAAACTGGGGCGAGCCGAAAGGCCACAGCGCGAACGTCCCGATCAGCAGATTGCCGGTGACGAGCTGCAGGAGGAAGACGCCCACGTTGGCGATCAGCAGGGCGCGAGTTACGGGAGGCAGGCGGTGCATGGTGCCGGCATCCTAGCCGAAACGCGCTGCAGATTTGCGCTCGAGGCGTGCTAGGGTTGCGCGCCTCGGCGTCCCGCGCTCACCGCATATGACGATCCGTCCGATCCTGATTGCGCTACTGCCGCTCATCGGCGTGCCGGCTGCGGCCGACTCCGCTGCAACCCGCAGCCTCGGTGCGATGGGCTTCGAGCCCTGCACGCTCGCCGCGACGGGCCTGCCCGTGACGGTCTCCGCGCTGTGCGGGGCGCTCGGGGTGCCGGAGGACCGCGCGCAGCCACAGGGCCGTAGCCTCGATCTCGCCGTCGCGCTCGTGCCGTCGCGCTCCAAGCAGCCGCAGCCCGATCCGGTGTTCATGCTGGCAGGCGGACCGGGGCAGTCCGCGCGCGAAGCCTTCCCCTCCGTCGCCGGTGCGTTTCGCGAACTGCTGCGCGAGCGCGACGTGGTGCTCGTGGACCAGCGCGGTACCGGCGGCTCGAACCCGATCCACTGCCGTGCCCCCGGCGACGCCGAGGCGAAGGATGCGCCGGCCCTCGCCGATCCCGAGGCCGCCCGCCGCTTCGCCGCCGAGTGCCTCGACGGCCTCGATGCGGACCCGCGCTTCTACACGACCAGCGACGCCGTGCTCGACCTCGAGGCCGTCCGCGCCGCGATCGGCGCCGGGCAGGTCAATCTCGTGGGAATCTCCTACGGAACGCGCGTCGCGCTCGAGTACCTGCGGCGCTTCCCGGAGCGCGTCCGCAGCGTCGTACTCGACGGCGTGGTGCCACCGGAACTCGCGCTCGGGTCGGAGCATGCCCGCAACCTCGAGTCGGCGCTCGATGCACACTTCGCGCTGTGCGAGGCGGACGCGGATTGCCGCCGGCAGTTCGGCTCGCCGCGCGCGCGGCTCGAGGCCCTGCTCGCCGGTCTGCGCACGGAGCCGCGGCACGTGCGCTACCGCGATCCGCTCACCGACGGGCTGCGCGAGGACGAGCTCACGACCGCGGCCGTTGCGGGCGTGGTGCGACTGTACGCCTACGCGCCGCAGCTCGCCGCGATGCTGCCGCGCTCGCTCGCCGAGGCCTCGGCCGGACGGCCCGAGGTGCTCATGGCGCAGGCGCGCATGATCGAGAGCCTCATCGGCGAGCAGATCGCGCTCGGTCCGCAGCTGTCGGTGAGCTGCGCCGAGGACGCCGACCGCCTGCGCGTCGATCCGGCCGACTCGGGCACGCTCATGGGCACCGAGTTCGTCGCCGCCGTGCTCGCCCAGTGCGAGGTGTGGCCGAGGGGCCGGCGGCCCGCCGACTTCAACGCGCCGGTGCAGAGCGACCGGCCGGTGCTGTTGCTGTCGGGCGAGCTCGACCCGGTGACGCCGCTGCGCTACGGCGAGGCGGTGGTGAAGCACCTGCCGAACGGCCGGCACCTGGTGGCGCGCGGCCAGGGCCACAACGTGATGGCGGCGGGTTGCCTGCCGCGGCTCATGGGGCGCTTCGTCGCGACGGCGGACGCGCGTGGCCTCGACGCCGCCTGCCTCGAGCAGCTCGCGCCGCCGCCGCCGTTCCTCGGCGCCTACGGCTGGGGTCCCTGAGCGGGCGCGCCATGATCGAGGTGCAGGGACTGCGCAAGTCGTTCGCCGTGCGCGGCGCCGTCATCCGTGCCGTGGACGACGTGAGCTTCGCGGCGCGCGACGGCGAGATCACGGGCCTGCTCGGTCCGAACGGGGCGGGCAAGACCACCACGCTGCGCATGCTCTACACGCTCATGCAGCCCGAGGCCGGACGCGTGCTGGTGGACGGCGTCGATCCGGCCGTGCAGCCGGGCGACGTGCGCCGCCGGCTCGGCGTGCTGCCCGACGCGCGCGGCCTCTACAAGCGGCTCACGGCGCGCGAGAACGTCGTGTACTTCGGGCGCCTGCACGGCATCGCCGAGGCCGAGATGGCGGCACGCATCGACCGGCTGGTCGCGGCGCTCGGCATGCAGGACTTCATCGACCGGCGCGTCGAGGGGTTCTCGCAGGGCCAGCGCACCAAGACGGCGATCGCCCGCGCGCTCGTGCACGACCCGCGCAACGTGCTGCTCGACGAGCCCACCAACGGCCTCGACGTGATGACCACGCGCTCGCTGCGGCGCTTCCTGCAGGAGCTGCGGGCCGAGGGACGCTGCGTGCTGTTCTCGAGCCACGTCATGCAGGAAGTGGCGGCACTCTGCGACCGCATCGTCGTGATCGCGCACGGCCGCGTGATGGCCGACGGCACGCCCGACGAGCTGCGCGCCCGGACCGGCCGCGCCAACCTCGAGGACGCTTTCGTGCAGGTGATCGGCTCGGAGGAGGGGCTGTTCTCGTGAGCGCGTGGTGGGTGGTGCTGCGCAAGGAGCTGCTCGACGCGTTCCGCGACCGGCGCATGGTGGTCGTGGCGCTGGTCGTGATGCCGCTCGCCGTGCCGCTGATCCTCGCCGGCATGAGCGCGCTCGGCACCCAGCGCCAGGTCGAGAAGCTCGAGTCCACGCTCGAATTGCCGGTGATCGGCGCGGAGCACGCGCCGAACCTCGTCGCCTGGCTCGGCACCCACGACGTACGCGTGGTCGCGGCGCCGGAGGACGCCGACGCCGCGGTGCGTCGCCAGGAGCACGACGTGATCCTGCGCATCGACGCCGGCTTCGCGGAGGACTGGCGGGCCGGCCGTCCGGCCCGGCTCGAGCTGGTCTTCGACAGCTCGCGACCCCTGCAGTCCGGCGCGACGGTGGCGCGGCTGCGCTCGCTGCTGTCGGGCTATGATCGGCAGGTGGGCACGTTGCGGCTCATCGCGCGCGGCATCCATCCGGCGGTCGCGCAGCCGCTGCAGGTGGGCGAGCGCGACGTGGCGATGCCCGGCGCGCGCTTCGACCTCGCGCAGCAGATGCTGCCCTACCTGCTGCTGCTGCTCGCCTTCGTCGGCGGCATGCAACTCGCCATCGACGCCACGGCGGGCGAGCGCGAGCGCCAGTCGCTCGAACCGCTGCTCGCCACGCCCGCCTCGCGCGAGGCCATCATCGGCGGCAAGATCCTCGCCACCGCGGCGTTCGCGATGCTGTCCGTGCTCGTGACGCTGCTGATGTACCGCGCCGCTTTCGCGCTGCTGCCCGCCGATCGCCTCGACACCTCGCTCGCCGTGCCCGTCGACGCGCTCGCGCGGCTGCTGCTCGTGGTGCTGCCCGTCGTGCTGCTCGGCGCGACCGTGCTCACCGCGCTCGCGGCGTTCGCGCGCAGCCACCGTGAGGCCCAGGGTTACCTGCCGCTGCTGATCTTCCTGCCGATGCTGCCGACGCTGTACCTGATGGTGGCGCCGGTGAAGACCCAGGCGTGGATGCTCGCGGTGCCCTTCCTCGGGCAGAACCAGCTCATCCTGCGCATCCTGCGCGGCGAGCCGGTCACGGCGCTCGAGTGGGCGATCAATATCGGCGCCGGGCTGGTGCTGGTCGGCCTGGTGTGGTGGCTCGCCGCGCGCCTGTATCACCGCGAGCAGCTGGCGGCGAGTGGGTAGGGCGGCTCACACCTCCAGCACCACCTTGCCGACCGTGCCGCCGCCCTGCAGCAGCCGCAGCGCCTCCGGGGCGCGGTCGAACGGCAGCGCGGCGCCGACGTGTGGCGGCTGCGGGGCGAGCCGCTCGAGCCCGGCCCAGGCGGCGGGCAGCCGTTCGGCGCACTGCCACAGCCAGATCAGGTTGAAGGCCAGCAGGCCGAAGGCGGGTCGGAACGGCGGGCCCATCACGGCGAGCGGCCGTGCGCCGAGGCCGCTGAGGATCTAGAGGGCCATCAGGCCGACCCCGCCCGGCCACCATCCGGCCGGCGTCCGTCGCCCCGGGCCCGGGGCGGGCAGGGCCTCGTCCTGCCGTTGCAGGCGGGCCAGCGAGCCGGCCCGGGGCAGCCGCCAGACCGTGCGCAGCGTGGACGTGCCGCCAGCCTGGCGAAGCCGGCGACGAATCCACGGCCGGATGTCGTGCGATAATCCGCGGCCCTTTCCTCACCCGGTCCCGGTGCTCGACGGCGCCATGTTCGTTCACGTCGTTTTTTTCCTGCTGGGCTTTGCAGCGCTCGTCGCCGGTGCGGAGTCACTGGTGCGCGGCGCTTCGAAGATCGCGCTGTCACTCGGCATCTCGCCGCTCGTGGTCGGGCTCACCATCGTCGCGCTCGGCACGAGCGCGCCCGAGGTCGCCGTGTCCGTGGGAGCCGTGTTCAACGGTAGACCCGACATCGCCATCGGCAACGTCGTCGGCAGCAACATCCTCAACGTCCTGCTGGTGCTGGGCGTGAGCGCGGTGATCGCGCCGCTGGTCGTGCACTCGCAGCTCATCCGCCAGGAAGTGCCGATCATGATCGGTGCGACGCTGCTGCTCGTGGTGATGCTGGTCGACGGGCGGCTCGGCCCGATGGACGGCGCGCTCCTGTTCGCGCTGCTGATCGGCTACGTGACCTTCCTGGTGCTGCAGTCGCGCGCGGAAACCGCGGAGATGCGCAAAGCCTACGAGGACACGGTCGGACGCTCCGGGCGATGGGACGACCACTGGGCCGTGCAGGTGCTGCTGATCGCGGCCGGCCTCGGCCTGCTGGTGATCGGCTCGAACTGGCTGGTGGACTCGGCCGTGGTGTTCGCGCGCGCCCTCGGCGTCAGCGACCTCGTCATCGGCCTCACCGTGATTGCCGTCGGCACCTCGATGCCCGAGATCGCCGCCTCGATCATGGCCGCCGTGCGAGGCGAGCGCGACATGGCGGTCGGCAACGTGATCGGCAGCAACACGTTCAACATCCTCGGTTGTCTCGGGCTCGCCGGCCTCGTGAGCGGCGAGGGCCTGACGGTGGCCCCCGCGGTGCTCAATTTCGACCTGTGGGTGATGGTGGCGGTGGCAGCGGCCAGCCTGCCGGTGTTCATCGCCGGGCGCGAGATCGGGCGCGGCAAGGGCATCCTGTTCCTCGCCTACTACGCCGCGTACGTGGCCTACCTGATCCTCGGCGCCCAGGAACATGACGCGCTCGACGAGTACTCGGCCATCATGATCGGCTTCGTGATGCCGCTCACGATCGTCACGCTGGTGGCGATGTTGATCCGCGAGCAGAAGCAACGGGACGGGCACGATGACCGCGTCGAGCGCTGAGCGCGCGGTGCATCGGCATCGGGCAGGCGGCTGGCGCGCCCCCGGCCAGCGCGTATGCTGACGCACGCCGTTTTCTTCGTCCTGGGGCTCGCCGCCCTCGTGGCCGGTGCCGAGTCGCTGGTGCGTGGAGCCTCGAAGATCGCGCTGTCGCTCGGCATTTCGCCGCTCGTGGTCGGGCTCACCATCGTCGCGCTCGGCACCAGCTCGCCCGAAGTCGCGGTGTCCGTCGGCGCGGTGATGAACGGCAGCACCGACATCGCCGTCGGCAACGTCGTGGGCAGCAACGTCTTCAACGTCCTGTTCATCCTCGGGATCAGCGCGCTGGTCACGCCGCTCATCGTGCACTCGCAGATCATCCGCCAGGAGGTGCCGATCATGATCGGCGCCTCGGTGCTGCTCGCGGTGATGGCGATCGATGGCAGGCTCGGTCGCCTGGAGTCTGCGCTGCTGTTGTCGCTGCTGGCCGGCTACCTCGTGTTCCTCGTCCGGCAGTCGCGCGCCGAGACCGCCGAGGTCCGCGGCGAGTTCGAGGGTCGCGTGCGTCCGCCCGCCGGCTGGGACAGTCACTGGACCGTGCAGCTGCTGCTGATACTGGCCGGTCTCGGCCTGCTGGTGCTCGGCTCCGGATGGCTGGTGGACTCGGCGGTCGCGTTCGCGCGCGCGCTCGGCGTGAGCGACCTCGTCATCGGCCTCACCATCATTGCGGCAGGTACGTCGATGCCCGAGGTCGCGACCTCCGTCATGGCGGCCGTGCGCGGCCAGCGCGACATCGCGGTCGGAAACGTGATCGGCAGCAACACGTTCAACATCCTCGGCTGCCTCGGGCTGTCGGGAGTCGTGAGCAGCGTCGGGCTCGACATCGCTCCCGCGGTCCTCAACTTCGACCTGTGGGTGATGGTCGCCGTCGCCGTTGCCTGCCTGCCGGTGTTCATGTTCGGACGCCAGATCGGCCGGCGCCGGGGACTGATGTTCCTCGCGTACTACGCGGCCTACGTCGCCTACCTGATCCTCGGCGCACAGGACCACGACGCGCTCGACGAGTACTCCGCCATCATGCTGGGCTTCGTGCTGCCGATCACGATCGTCACGCTGGTGGCGATGCTGATCCGCGAGCAGAAGCGGCGGACGAGTCGGGCGGCTGAGCCACGTCTCGAGCAGCCAGCCGGCCCACACGTCGCAGGCCCCGGACGCTGGATGGAACCCGTCCGGCGCGAAGCCGCCGGCGGGCAGCTCCGGCGGGAAATCGAAGCACACCAGGTCGAGCTGCGGCGCGAGTTCGCGCGCCGCGGCCTGCAGGCGCGCCGCCCGCTCACCTAGCACCGCGCCGAGCGGCCAGGGCAGCGCGGGAAAGCGCTCGAGCGGCGGGATGCCGGCGAACACGATCGAAGCAGCGGGCGAACGCTCGCGCAGGGCGGCCACAATCCCCGTCAGGTGGCGCGCGAAGCGCGCGGGCGATACGCCGCGCACCGCGTCGTTCACTCCCGCCGACAGGACATACAGGTCCGCAGCCGGCGCGTGCGGAACGATGCGCTCGAGGATCGTTGCCGAGTCCGCGCCGTTCAGGCCGCAGGCACGCCACCGCACGGGCGCGCCCGTGCGCTCGTGCAGGCGCCGGCCGAGGTGGCCGACGAGCGCCTGCTCCTGCCGGTCGACGCCCACGCCGGCGATGATCGAGTCACCGATGCCCACGATCGACGCGCCATGCGGCCCGGTGCCGTAGCGGCCGCGGCGACCGTGCGCGGGCGACAGGCGCGGCACGGTCTGGCGCACCCAGAGGCCCTGGGCGAGTGCGATGGGGAGGAGCAGGGGTGTCGGCATGTTGCTTGCAAGCATAGCCGGGGGCGACGCGGATTCCGTAAGCTGCCCGCCATCGCGGCCAGCGGCCGATCCGGGGTGGACGGGAACAACTGATGCGAATCGCCATCGTCGGCGCAGGGCTGAGCGGCCTCGCAACGGCCTTCTATCTCAAGCGGGCACGCCCCGAGCTCGAGCTCACCGTCTTCGAGGCCAGCGCCGGCCCCGGCGGTGCGATGCAGACCGTGGACGTCGAGGGCTTCCGCTTCGAGGCCGGGCCGAACGGCTTTCTCACCAACAAGCCCGACTGCCTGCAACTCGTCGAGGACTCGGACGCAGGCGCACTGCTGCTGCCGAGCTCCGACCTCGCACGCAAGCGCTACGTGTACACCGACGGCCTGCACCGACTGCCGGAGTCGCCGCCTGCGTTCGCGAAGTCGCGGCTGCTCACGTGGCCGCAGAAATTGCGCGTGGCGGGCGAGGTCTTCGTGCCGGCGCGCCGCGACGGGGCCGACGAGAGCCTGCGCGAGTTCGGCGACCGGCGGCTCGGGCCGGCGTTCACGCGGGTGTTTCTCGACGCGATGTCGGCAGGCATCTACGGCTCGACGCCCGACCGGTTGTCGGTGCAGGCGGCCTTCCCGCTGGTCGTGGCCCTCGAGCGCGAGCACGGCGGCCTGTTCCGCGGCATGATCGCGCGCCGCAAGAAGAGCGCGGGCCCGGGCGGCGTGCTCACCAGCACCCGCGGCGGCGTGGGCGCTCTGGCGATGCACCTGCAAAACGCCATCGATGCCGAGTGGCGCTTCGGCGAGCCCGTGCAATCGATCGAGCGGACGGCGAGCCTGTTCCGTGTGGAGACTCACCGCGGCGCCAGCGACTTCGACAGCGTGGTGGTCTGCGCCACCTCGTACGCGGCCGCCGGCATGGTGGAGCCGCTCGACGCCGAGCTCGCGCGCCGGCTCGCGGCGCTCGAGTACTCGCCGATCGCGGTGGTCGGCTTCGGCTACCGGTCGCTCGCGCATCCGCTCGACGGCTTCGGGCTGCTGACCACCTCGTCGGCCGGCCTGCCCATCCTCGGCGTGCTCTGGGACAGCAGCATCTTTCCCGACCGCGCGCCGCCCGGATGCAAGAGCATCCGCGTGCTGCTCGGCGGGCAACGTCGCCCTGAGCTCGTGGACCAGGACGAGGCCGGCCTCATTCGCACCGCGCGCGCCGGCCTCGAGCAGGCCATGGGCCTCACGCAGGATCCGGACGTGACCTTCGTCAAGCGCTGGGACCGCGGCATCCCGAGCTACGCGCCCGGGCATATCGCCCGCGTGGACGCGGTCTTCGACCGGGCCGATGCGATCCCGGGGCTCTACCTCAACTGCAACGCGTATCGCGGCATCGCGATGAACGATTGCGCCCGCAACGGACGCGAGCTGGCGGCGAGGATCGCGGCGGAGTAGTGGGCGTCACCACGCGATGCCGTAGTCCTCGCCGTGGTTGCTCGAGCCGCCCCACATCGTGCCGTGGGCGTGGTCGAGCAGGATCGCGTTGATCGGGCCCGAGGTGCGTGACTTGAACTCGAGCTTGTAGCCGCGCAGCGCGAGCTCGCGGCGCACCCACTGCGGCACGGTCTCGTTGAGCACCAGCCGGCCCGGCTGCGATTCGTGCTTGTCGAACGAGCTGCGCATCTGGAAGCTCTCGAAGTTGGCGGCCTCCGCAGCCTCCTGCGGCGTCATGCCGAACTCCACGACGTTCAGCAGGAACTGCAGCAGGTTCTGGTCCTGCGAGTCGCCGCCCTGCACGGCGAAGGCGAGCCAGGGCTTGCCGTCCTTGAGCGCGAGGCTCGGGGTGAGCGTCACGCGCGGCCGCTTGCCGGGCTCGAGCACGTTGTACGGGTTCAGCGCCGGATCGAGCACGAAGGACTGCAGCCGCTGGCTCAAGCCGATGCCGGTGCGCGCCGGCGATGGTGGCCGGGACCCAGCCGCCGCTCGGAGTCACCGCGACGAGCCAGCCCTCGGCGTCGGCCGACACCACCGTGGTCGTGCCGCTGTGGAAGCCCTCGCGGAACTGCTCGAGCGCCTGCGCCGACAGCTCCGCAGGCGCCGGCCCGAGCGCCGCGCGCCGCTGCTTCGCGAGCAGGTCCGCGAACGGGTTCGTCCCGCCCTGGTAGGGGTAGGGGTCGCCCGGGCCCGCAGCGGCGTCGTTGCGATCCATGCGGATCGTGGCGGCGCGCGCCTTGGCGTACTCCTTCGACAGCAGGCCCGCGCGCGGCTCGGCAGGCGGGAAGTACGGGTCGCCGTAGTAGAAGTCGCGGTCCGCGAAGGCGAGGTTCATCGCCTGGTACACGGTGTGCACGTAGTTCGCGCTGTTGTAGCCCATCGACTTGAGGTCGAAGTTCTCGAGCAGGTTGAGCGACTGCAGCAGCGCCGGGCCCTGCGTCCAGGTGTCGAGCTTGTACACGTCCACGCCGCGGTAGTTCGTGGTGAGCGGCTCCTCGATCGAGCGGACGCCACCGGTCGAGGTCGGCGAGCGTGATGAGCCCGCCCTGTTCCTTGACGCTGCGCACGAACTCCTCGGCGATGTCGCCGCGGTAGAAGCGGTCGTAGGCGGCCTGGATCGCCTCCTTGCGCGACTTGCCGGCCTTGAGCGCCTCGGCCTCGGCCTCGACCAGCTTGCGCAGCGTCGCCGCGAGGTCGGGCTGGCGGAAGATCTCGCCGGGGTGCGGCGCCTCGCGGGCCTCGCCGAGGTGCGGCAGCATCACCTGCTTCGAGTACGGCCACTCCTTGAGCTTGTCGCGCCAGTTCTCGATGCGGTCGGCCATCTCCGCCTCGATCGGGTAACCGTCGGCCAGCTCGATCGAGGGCGCGAGCACCTCGCGCGAGCGACAGCGTGCCGTACTCGGCGAGCATCAGCAGGATCGCGCCCGGCGTGCCCGGCGTGACCGCCGCGAGCGGCCCGTAGGCGCGGCGGGAACTCGAAGCCCTGCTTGCGGTAGAACTCGGGCGTCGCGCCCGGTCGGCGCGACGCCGAGCCCGTTGATGCCGATCACCTTCTTCGTGCGCGGGTCGTAGATCAGCGCCTGGGTCTCGCCGCCCCAGTGCAGCACGTCCCACATCGTCGAGGTGGCCGCGATCATCGCGCAGGCCGCGTCCACGGCGTTGCCGCCGCGCTGGAACATCATCGCGCCGGCGGTGGCGCCGAGCGGCTTGCCGGTGATCGCCATCCAGTGCCGGCCGTGCAGCGGCGGCTTCTGGGTCTTGGCGTAACTGCGGGCGACGGCCGGGTTCTCGGCCTGGCCGACGGCGGGTTCGATTGGGGTCATGAGCAGCGCCGTGGTGAGGGTGCAGGAGAGGATGAGCGCGCGGCAGTGGATCGTCATGGCAATTCCCGGCGAGGCGACCGGTTCGAGCCTACACGAGGCCCGCCAGCGAGGGCAGCGCGGCGCCGTCGCCGCGATCACGCTATTCTGCGCGCCCCCTGCCGCCAACCGGACCGCGCCATGCCCCGATACCTCGGCCTCACCTTGCCGGCCCTCGCCCTCGTTTCCCTGCAGGCGACCGCAGGCATTTCCGACGATGCGGTCGATGCCGCGGCCCGGGCCGTCAGCGCGGACGTGGTCGCCTGGCGGCGCGACTTCCACCAGAACCCCGAGCTCAGCAACCGCGAGTTCCGCACCTCGAAGCAGGTGGCCGCGCACCTCGAGTCGCTCGGCCTCGAGGTCAGGACCGGCATCGCGCACACCGGCGTGACCGGCATCCTGCGCGGCGGCAAGCCGGGCCCGACGATCGCACTGCGCGCCGACATGGACGCGTTGCCCGTCACCGAGCAGGTGGACCTGCCGTTCAAGTCGGTCGCCACGGCCGAGTACCGCGGCGAGAAGGTGGGCGTGATGCACGCCTGCGGCCACGATGCGCACACGGCGATCCTGATGGGGGTGGCCGAGGCGCTCGTCGCGCTGCGCAAGGACCTGCCCGGGACGGTGCTGTTCGTGTTCCAGCCGGCGGAGGAGGGTGCGCCCGACGGCGAGCGCGGCGGCGCGTCGCTGATGCTCGAGCAGGGTCTCTTCGAGACGGTGAAGCCGGAGGCGGTGTTCGGCCTGCACGTCGGATCGGTGCTCAATGCGGGCACGATCGGCTACCGCAGCGGCGCGTTCATGGCGGCGTCCGACAGCTATCGCATCGACGTGCGGGGTCGCCAGACGCACGGCGCGCGCCCGTGGGGCGGCGTGGACCCGATCGTCGTGTCCTCGCAGATCGTGATCGGGCTGCAGACCATCGTCAGCCGCCAGGTCGACATCACGCGCTATCCGGCGGTGGTCTCCGTGGGCGCGATCAAGGGCGGCATCCGCAACAACATCATCCCGGACCAGGTCGAGATGGTGGGCACCTTTCGCACCTTCGACCCGGCCGTGCGCGAGCAGATCATCGAGAGCATCACCCGCACCGCAGCGGACATTGCCCAGCCGGCGGCGCGACGGCCACGGTCGAGATCGCCGCGGACAACAATCCCGTCGTCGTCAACGACGTCGAGCTCACCCGGCGCATGCGGCCCTCGCTCGAGCGCGTCGCCGGACCCGGCCGGGTCGTCGAGATGCCGTACGTGACCGGTGCGGAGGACTTCGCGTTCTACGGCCAGCAGGTGCCGGCGATGTTCTTCTTCGTCGGCGTCACGCCGGCCGGCCAGGACCCGGTCAAGGCGCCGAGCAACCACTCGCCGCTTTTCTTCCTCGACGAGAGCGGCCTCGACGTCGGCCTGCGCGCGATGCTCGGCGTCGCCGTGGATTACCTGCAGGGCACGAAGCGCTGAGGCGGCCTCAGGCGGGCCGCCCGCTGCGGCCTGCGCCGCCCGCGAACCGTGCGGCGCCCGCCGCGCTCTCGCCGCTCTCGAGCACGCCGAGACCGCGGGCGTACTCGCCGCGCAGTGCCTCCCCCTCGGTGAGGCCCCACTGCTCGCAGGCCGAGCGCCGGTCGGCGCGCAGGCAAGCTTGCGGGAAGGCGGCGATCTCCTCAGCGAGCGCCTCGGCCACCGCCCGGGCCGCGCCCCTCGGCACGACGCGGTTCACGAGGCCCATCGCGAGCGCCTCGGCGGCGCCCACCGGCCGGCCCGTGAGGATCAGGTCCATCGCGCGGCCGTGGCCGACGAGCCGCGGCAGCCGCACGGTGCCGCCGTCGATCAGCGGCACGCCCCAGCGCCGGCAGAACACGCCGAGCACCGCGTCGTCCTCCATCACCCGCAGGTCGCACCACAGCGCGAGCTCGAGGCCGCCCGCGACCGCATGGCCGGCGATCGCGGCGATCACCGGCTTGTCGAGGCGCAGGCGCGTCGGACCCATGGGGCCGAAAGCGTCGCCCGCCTCGCCGGTCGGCTCGCGCAGCCGGGCGGAATCCCAGCCCGCCGCCACCGCCTTGAGGTCGGCGCCGGCGCAGAACGTGCCGCCCGCACCCCACAGCACCGAGACGCGCAACGACTCGTCGCGCTCGATTTCGAGGAACGCCTCGGCGAGACGGGCGGCGGTCGCCGGGTCCACGGCGTTGCGCGCCGCGGGCCGCTCGAGGATCACCGTCGCCACTGTCCCCTGACGCTCGATCTGCACCGATTCGGTCATTGCGCGCCTCCGCTCGAACCATTGCCGCCCGGGCCGCATCTTAGCTTTCGAATGGCCGATCCTCGGGGCCTGAGGTCCCAAGGGGCTGTGTAGGATGACCCGTACCGCGGGTCGTGACAGCACCGAGGTGGGACTTGACGGAACTGGAGGACGGATCGGAACTGGAGAGAGCGCGCCGCGCGGCCGAGGAGCGTGCGCTCGTCGATGCCGCGAAGCGCGGCTCGACGGCCGCCTTCGCCGCGCTGTACCGCAACCACGCTGGAAAGATTTACGGACTCTGCCTGCGCATGACCGCCCACCCCGCCACCGCCGAGGACTGCACCCAGGAGGCCTTCATCCAGGCCTGGCGCAGCCTGCCGTCCTTCGAGCGCCGCAGCGCCTTCGGCACCTGGCTGCACCGCATCGCGGTGAACGCTGTGCTGGCCCAGGGCCGACGGCGCCGCGAGGAACTGGGACGGGCGGCTTCGGCGGACGAGCTCGCCGAGTCGCGGCCCGACCCGTCGGTCGGTGACACCGGCGCCGCGATGGACCTCGAGCAGGCCATCGCCGGCCTGCCCGCCGGGGCACGCCAGGTGCTGGTGCTGGTCGGCCTCTATGGCCACACGCACGAGGAAGCTGCGGCGATGCTCGGGCTGGCCGCCGGCACCTGCAAGTCGCAGTTGCATCGCGCACGCCAGCTCCTCACGGAGCGACTCGCCCTGCCGGAGGAAACACCATGAACACCGATCGCAGCGACGCATCGGACCGCCTCGACGACGCGCTCGCTCGGCTGCCGCGCAGCGTCGAGCCGGCCCGGGACCTCTGGCCGGCGATCGAGGCGCAGCTCGAGTCGCAGGCGGGCGGGGCCGGGCGTCGGCGGTGGTGGCCGGCGGCCGCGGCGGCCGTGGTGCTGGTAGCCGCTTCCTCGCTGATCACCGCGAGCCTGCTGCGCCGCGAGGCACCGGCAACGGCCGGGCTCGCGCCCGAGCCGGCCGCCGTGGCGATGACCAATGCCGCGTTCGGCCCGGGGCAGGCGCTCGGGCCAGACTACCTCGCGGCCCGCCAGGAACTCGCCCGCGCGCTCGAGGCCCGCATCGAGCGCCTGCCTCCCGCGGGGCGGCGGCAGCTCGAGAAGAACCTGGCGGAGCTGCGCCGCGCGCGCGCCGAGATCAACGCGGCGCTGGAGCTCAGCCCGGGCGACCCGTTGCTCGAGGAACTCCTGCTCAACGCCTACCAGGACGAACTCGCAGTGCTTGCGAGCGTGAACCAGCTGACCGGCGCGAATGGCGCTGGCGTACCGAACGACCCGACGAGGATGCAATTATGACGACCCGGACCCGCCTCCCTGTCCCTGCCCGAGCCGCAGCCTTGCTGCCGTGGCTCGCACTGCTGGCGGTCGCGCCGGCAGCGCTCGCCGGCACGCCCATCAACGAGCGCGCGGCGGCGGATCCCGCCGGCCACGTCGAGATCTCGAACATCTCCGGTTCCGTCGTCGTGACGGGCTGGGCCCGTGCCGAGGTCGAGGTGACCGGCGAACTCGGCAAGGGCGCGGAGCGCCTCGAGTTCTCGCGCGCCGGCAAGCTCACGCGCGTCAAGGTGATCATGCCGAACCGCTCCTCCCGGATGGATAGCTCCGACCTCATCCTGAACGTGCCGGCGGGCAGCAGCGTCGCGGTCAACACGGTGAGCGCCGACGTGCGCGTCCAGGGCGTCGCGGGGGCGCAGCGGCTGCAGTCGGTCAGCGGCGACGTCGAGACCGAGGCCGCCGCCGAGGACGTCGAGTGCAAGACGGTGAGCGGCAACGTCAAGGTGACCGGCAGCGGCCAGCGCAGCCTGCTCACGGTCACGACGGTCAGCGGCGACGCCGATGTGCGCCGCGTGGCCGGCGAGGTGAACGGCAACACGGTGAGCGGCGACTTCGCCATTGCCATGGGCGACACGGCCCGCTCGCGCCTGCGCTCCACCAGCGGCAATCTCGGCATCCGCGGCCGGCTGGTTCCGGATGCGCGCCTCGACTTCGAGAGCATCAGCGGCGACATCCGCCTCGACCTCGAAGGCCCCATCGGCGCCGAGTTCGACATTTCGAGCTTCAACGGCGACATCCGCAGCTGCTTCGGCCCGAAGGCCGTCCGGACAAGCGAGTACGCCCCGGGCAGCGAGTTGCGCTTCCGCGAGGGCCAGGGCAGCGCACGGGTCCGCCTCAAGACCCTGAACGGAGACATCAACCTCTGCAATAAGTGACATGTCCGCGCTCTGCAACAAATGACATGTCCGCGCTGTCCAATACCGGAGATTCGTGGAGAATGGGGGGCGCCGGGCAGCGCGGGGATCCGATGGCCTTCTTCGCTGAACTGAAACGCAGACGGGTCGGCAAGGTCGCCATCGCCTATGGCGCCATTGCGTGGGGTGTGACCGAGGCCACCTCGGTCGTTCTGCCCGCCCTCGGCGTGCCCGACTGGTCGGTGACCTTCGTCGTCGTCTTCCTGCTGGTCGGCTTCCCGGTGGCGATGGTCCTGGCGTGGATCTTCGACGTCGGGCCCGAGGGCATCGAGCGCACCGAGCCGCTGGCGGGGGAGCCGAAGTCCACCCACATGCGCCTGCGGATCGCCTACGCGGCCGTGGTGCTGGTGCTCATGGCGGGCCTCGGCTACCTGCTGTACGAGCGAGGCTACGGCCGCGCCCACGCCGGTCAGGCGCATAACTCCGTCGCCGTGCTGCCGTTCACCAACCTGAGCGGCGACCCCGCGCGCGACTACTTCAGCGACGGCATGTCTGAGGAACTCCTCAACCTGCTGGCGCGCGTGCCCGGTCTCCAGGTCGCCTCGCGCACCTCGTCGTTCGCCTACAAGGGCCGCAACGTGGACATTCGCGAGGTGGGCCGCGAGCTCGGGGTCGAGACCGTGCTCGAGGGCAGCGTCCGCCAGTCGGGCGAGCAGGTGCGGATCACCGCCCAGCTGATCGACGCCGAGACCGGCTTCCACCTGTGGACGGAGACTTACGACCGGCAGCTCGCAGACATCTTCCAGGTACAGGACGAGATCGCCGCGGCGATCGTGAGCAAGCTGCGCATCGAGCTTGCGCCGCAGGAGCAGCAGATGGCCGTGCGCGACAAGGCGCCGACCCAGAACCTGCAGGCCTACGAGCTGTACCTGCAGGGCCGCGCCGTGTGGAAGCGCCGCGGCGAGGAGAACCTGCTGCGCGCGATCGACCTGTACCAGAAGGCGCTCAGCCTGGACCCGGGATTTGCCCGCGCCCACGCCGCGCTCGCCTCGGCCTACGTCGTCATGCCGGGCTATACCAAGGAGGAGGGTGACGAGGAGAAATTCCTGCCGCTGGCAGTGGCCTCGGCGCGGCAGGCGCTGGCCATCGACCCGAACATCGGCGAGGCGCACGCCGTGCTCGCGCAGATCAACGCCCAGCGCGGCAACCTGCTCGACGCGGAGTCCGGGTTCTTCTTCGCGATCTCGCTCGAGCCCAACGAGCCGACGCCGCACCACTGGTACTCGTTGCTGCTCGGCCAGGTGGGGCGGGTCGGGGCCGCGCTCGAGCAGGCGCGACGGGCCCATGAGCTCGACCCGGCCTCCCCGGTGATCGCGCTGAACCTCGCCAACATGAGCCTGATGGCAGGCGAGGAAGACGAGGCGCTGCGGCTCAACCAGCTGGCCGGCGACCTCGGCATCAGCAAGAAGCACACGGGCATCGAGACCACGGTCGCGATGCGGCGGGGGCAGTGGGACGAGGCGCGAAGGCTGATCGCCCAGCAGGAAGGGATCCCCGAGGCCATACGCCCGCAGGCCGCCCGCTACGTGGACGCCGTCGCGGACCCGAAGCTGGTCCCGCAGCTGGTCGCCGAACTGCAGGCCATCGACCCGGCCGCCGTGCCTCAGCTAGAGCTGATCCAGCCCTACATCCATCTCGGGCAACTGGACCTCGTCTACGAGATGCTGTTCAAGTCCCTCGACGAGGACCCGATGGCCTGGTCCAAGCACTGGGCGCTCGACCTTGCCTGGGTCCCGGAGGGCAAGGCGTTCCGGCAGGATCCGCGCTTCGGCGAGCTCGCCCGCCGCATCGGCATCGTGGACTACTGGAAGCAGTACGGCTTCCCCGACGGCTGCCGCGCCGGCGAGGACACGCCGGTCGTCTGCTCCTGATCCACCCTTGAGCGCCGATCCGACGCCCGACGCGCGTGCGGCGCGCTTTGCACCCCGCCTGCTCGAGTGGTTCGGCACCGCGGGACGCAAGGACCTGCCGTGGCAGCGCGACCCCACGCCCTACCGCGTCTGGGTCTCCGAGATCATGCTGCAGCAGACCCAGGTGGCGACGGTGACCCCGTACTACGAGGCGTTCATGCAGCGCTTCCCCGAGGTGCGCTCGCTCGCCGCGGCGCCGCTCGACGAGGTCCTGCACCTGTGGTCCGGGCTCGGCTACTACGCCCGCGCCCGCAACCTGCAGCGCGCCGCGCACGCCATCGTCATGCGGCACGGCGGCGAATTTCCCGCCGCGTTCGACGAGGTGACGGCGCTGCCGGGCATCGGCCGCTCGACGGCCGGCGCGATCCTCGCGCTGTCGCGCGGCGAGCGGCACGCCATTCTCGACGGCAACGTGCGGCGCGTGCTCGCGCGCTGCTTCGGCGTCGAGGGCTATCCGGGCGCGGCGGCGGTCGAGCGCCGGCTGTGGGCGTTGTCGGAGGCCTGCACGCCGCAGGAGCGAGTCGCCGCCTACACGCAGGCGGTGATGGACCTCGGTGCCACGGTGTGCACGCGCACGCGACCCGCGTGCCTGCTGTGCCCGGTCAGCGCGGACTGCGTGGCGCGGGCGGGCAACCTGCAGGACCGCCTGCCGGCGCCGCGGCCGCGCGCAGCGCGGCCCGAGCGCGAGGCGTGGCTCGTGATCGCGATGCGCGGCGGGCACAAGGTGCTGCTGGAGCGCCGTCCGCCGGCCGGCATCTGGGGCGGGCTGTGGGGCCTGCCCGAGTTCCCGACCCGTGCCCACGCCGACCAGTGGTGCCGCGAGCAGCTCGCGGGAGTCGGGCGAGCCGCGACCCGTCGAGGCGCTGCGCCACGCATTCAGCCACTTCGACTACCACCTCAGGCCGCTGTTGGTGCACTGTCTCGGCAAGTCCGAATCGCTGCGCGACGACGACCGCTACCGCTGGTACGACACGCGCCAGCCGGCGCGGGTGGGCCTGCCGAAGCCGATCGCGACCCTGGTCCAGCGAGCCGCCCACCCGACAGAGAGCGAGTGAGATGAACGAAGCTTCGAGGGGCCTCACGCCGCTCGCGCGGGGATGCCTCGTGACGGGCGCGGTGCTGATGGCCGTGGGCGTGCTGCTCGGCGCCTTCGGCGCGCACGGGCTGCAGGGGCAGATCAGCCCGCAGCGCTTCGCGAGCTTCCAGACCGGCGTGCAGTACCACGTGCTGCACGCGCTCGGCCTGCTTGCCGTGGGCCTCGTCGCGAGCGTCACCGATGCCAGCGGCCCACTGCGCTGGTCGGCGCGGCTGATGCTCGCCGGCATCGTGTTCTTCAGCGGCTCGATCTACCTGATGACGGCCGGTGCGCCGCGCTCGCTCGGCATGGTGGCCCCGGTCGGCGGCGTGTCGTTCATGGCCGCCTGGGCGCTGCTCGCCTGGCACGCGTTCCGTGCGCGTCAGGCCTCGGGCGGCACGTAGCCCTCGGGCCTGCTGGCCCCGCCGCCGAACAGGAACTTCTCCATTTCCTCGACCAGGAACTTGCGCGCCTTCGGGTCGATGGGCGAGAGGCGGTACTCGTTCAGCAGCATGGTCTGGTGCCGCACCCACTGCTGCCACGCCTCCTTCGAGATGTTGGCGTAGATGCGCTGGCCGAGTTCGCCCGGATAGGGGACGCGATCGAGGCCCTCGGCCTCGCGCTGCAGGAAGGTGCAGAAGACGGTGCGGGGCATGGCAGGCTCCAGTCAGGGCAGGGGGCCGCGGGCGACGATCACGCCGTCCTCGTCCGCATAGACGTGCTCGCCGGGGCGGAAGGTCACGCCGGCGAAGCGCACCGGCACGTCGCGCTCGCCCTCGCCGCGCTTCTCGCTGCGCAGCGGCATGGTGCCGAGCGCGCGGATGCCGAGGTCCATGCGGCCGAGCTCGGCCGAATCGCGAATGCAGCCGTGGATGATCACGCCGGCCCAGCCGTTGCGGACCGCGGCGCTGCCGAGCTTGTCGCCGAACAGCGCGCGCCGCCGCGAACCGCCGCCGTCCACGACCAGCACGCGCCCCTCGCCCGGGCCTTCGACGGCCTCCTTCACGCGCGAGTTGTCCTCGAAGCAGCGCACGGTGCTGATCGGCCCGGAGTAGGCATGCCGGCCGCCGTAGGCGCAGAACACCGGCTCGCAGATCTGCAGCTCGTCGGCGTGCTCGTCGCAGAAGTCGGCGGTGCCCTTGGGTGAGGTCATGGCGTGGTTCCCGGTGGAGTGTGCGTGCAATTATAGGTGGTCGCGCCGCGAGGCGGTCTCAGGGATCGAAAGGGGGCCCATGGAGCCGTCGTCCGCCGTGCACACGCTTGCGCTCACCGCGCACCTGCTGCTGTTCGCCTGGTGGCTGGGCGGGGATCTCGGCGTCTTCTACTCGAGCGGCCGCGTCGTGGACGCCTCGCAGCCGAGGGCGGCACGGCTCATGGCCGGCCGCATCATGCTCGCCCTCGACGTCGTGCCGCGGATCTGCATGAGCCTGATGCTTACGGTGAGCGCGCTGCTCGCCGAAGCAGTTGGCATCCCGCACCCGCCGTGGCAGATGACGGTCGTGCTGCTACTCGGTCCGGCGTGGCTCGCGCTGGTGCTGCTCGGGCACCTGCGCGAGGGCAGCGCGGCAGCGCCGGCGGTGCGGCGGCTCGACCTTGCGCTGCGCTGGATCGTGATCGTCGCGGCCTGCCGCCGTTCATTACCGGCTACGCCGCACTCGCGGCCGGGCGCCAGACGCCGGAGTCGGACCGCGCCATGGCGGCGAGCCTCGCGCGCATGCGGCCGTGGGTGCTCGCGATCTGGGCGGGGCTCGTGGCCTCCGCGGTACTCGGCATCGCCAAGCCCGCGTGGCTTTCGTAGGCGCCCGCCCAACCGCGGTGAGGTGAGCGGCGTGACGGGCGGCACGGCCTGCGCCGCGGCCCGTCACGCCGCCCCGGTCACTGGATCTCGATCTGCCGCGGCTGCGGTTGCTCCACCTTGTGCTTCGGGATGTGGATCAGGATCACGCCGTCGCGACTCTCCGCGCGGATGGCCTGCTCGTCGACGTTCTCCGGCAGCGCGAAGCGCCGCGCGAAGCTGCCGTAGGTCCGCTCGACCCGGTGAAGCTTCTCGTTCTCGGTGTGCTTTTCCTGCCGCCGCTCGCCCGACAGCGTCAGCACGCCGTCCTGCACGGTGATGCTCACGTCTTCCTTGCGTACCGCGGGCAGGTCGGCCTTGATCAGGTACTCGCCCTCCGTCTCGCTCACGTCCGCAGCCGGCGCCCAGTCGGTCGCGGTGCGCCCCTCGGCCGGCGGCCGCGGCCAGCGGCGCAGGGACTCGGCGATGAAACGGTCGAATACGTCGTCAACGTCCCGGAACGGTTCCCACTTGATGACACGCATTTGCTTGATCCTCCTTTACGGGACCGCCCCAGCGGTGCCCACCTGTGGCCCTAGATGCGAGCGGCAGGACGAGTTTCAAGGGGGCGTCAACGGCCGTGCAGGCCGTCAGCGGGCGAACCAGCGGATGCCGTGTGCCTCGGTCGGGACGATCGCTTCGGGGTGCGCCGGCACGACCCGCGGCGTGTACTCGCCGGCGGCGCGATCCGCGGGCACCTCGGCCACGTAGCGGTAGCCCCCGGCCGCACCGCTCAGCGCCTGGTCGCGACGCATCGCGAGGCGCTCGGGCAGCGCGCCGGGTCGCGGGTCGGCATACAGCTCGACGGCGACCGAGTCCGGGGCGATTTCACCCAGGTACACCTGCACGCGGATCACGTGCCGGTCGCCGGCGGTCTCGACATCGAGGTTGCCCCAGTGGATCGCATCCCAGTGGCGCCGCAATTCCGCGAGCCACAGCTTCAGCTCGCGCGCGAGTCGCAGGTTGTCGGCGCTGCGGCGGCGATAGTTCCCTGCGGCCGGCAGGTACAGCCGCTCGAGGTATTCGGTCAGCATGCGGTTGCTGCTGAAGCGCGGCGTCAGGCGCGAGAGGCTCGCCCGGATTCGCGCCACCCAGCCGCGCGGGATGCCGTCGGTGTCGCGATCGTAGAACGCCGGCACGACATCGCGCTCGAGCAGCGCGAAGAGCTGCTCGATCTCGGCCTCGTCCCAGCCAGGCTCAAAGTGCTCGCGCCCGTCGCCGAGCGCCCAGCCGACGTCCGGCGCATAGGCCTCGGCCCACCAGCCGTCGAGCTCGGAGAGGTTGAGTCCGCCGTTCACCAGCACCTTCATGCCGCTGGTGCCGCTCGCCTCCCAGGGCCGGCGCGGCGTGTTGATCCACACGTCCACGCCCTGCACGAGGTTCTCCGCGAGCGCCATGTCGTAGTCCTCGAGGAACACGGCGCGCGAGCGGACGTCGGGCCGGCGCACGAACCCGGCCCACTGGCGCACGAACGAGCGGCCGAGCTCGTCGCGTGGGTGGGCCTTGCCCGCGATGATGAGCTGCACGGGGCGCGCCGGGTCGGACAGCAGCCGTGCCAGCCGCTCCGGCTGCGCGAGCAGCATGGTCGGCCGCTTGTACTCGGTGAAGCGCCGCGCGAAGCCGAGCGTGAGCACGTTGGGGTCGAGCGCTTCGTGCGCCAGCGCCACCGACTCTTCGTGCCCACCGCGCTGGCTCAGCTGCCGCTGCAGGCGACGGCGCGCGTAGTCCACGAGGTCGCGCCGCTCCATGCCGCGGAAGTCCCACAGCTGTGCGTCGGAGAGCTGCGACACTGCCTCGTGCAGGCGTTCCGGCGTGCCGAGCCAGCGCTCCTTGCCGCAGGCCTCGGTCCACAGCCGGTCAGCCCAGGGCGAGTCCCAGGAGGACACGTGCACGGCGTTGGTGACGTGCGTGACGGGCACCTCCGGCTCCGGCCAGCGCGGGAACAGCGGCGCGAAGATGCTGCGGCTGACGCGCCCGTGCAGCTCGCTCACGCCGTTCATTCGTGCGCAGGTCCGCGCCGCGAGGTAGGCCATGTTGAACGGTTCGTCGACGTCGCCCGGATTCCTGCGCCCCAGCCCGATCAGCTGCTCGGGCCGGATGCCGCAGCCGCGCGCGTAACCGATGCCGTACTTCTGCACGAGCGCGAGCGGGAAGGTGTCGAACGCGGCCGCCACCGGCGTGTGCGTCGTGAAGACGTTGCCGCCGCGCGTCGCCCACAGCGCGGTGAAGAAGTCGCAGCCCTGCGCCTCCGCGAAGCTGCGGGCCCGCTCGATGGTCGCGAGCGCCGCGTGACCCTCGTTGAGGTGGCAGACGTCCACCTCGTGCCCGAGGGCCTCGAGGGCGCGCCAGCCGCCCACGCCGAGCACGATCTCCTGCATGAGGCGGGCCTCGCCGTCGCCGGCATAGAGCTTGGCGGTGATGCCGCGGTCGAACGGCGAGTTGAACGCATCGTCGCTGTCCAGCAGGTAGAGCGGCACGCGACCGACGTCGGCCCGCCAGATGCGCACCCTCAGGTCGCGGCCCGGCAGCGCAATGCTGACGCGCAGCGGCATGCCCTCGGCGTCCGTCACCTGGCGCACCGGTAGCGACTCGCGCGAGTTGACTGCGTAGATCTCGATCTGCGTGCCCTCGCCATCGAGCATCTGCCGGAAGTAGCCCTCCCGGTAGAAAAGGCCGACGGCGACCAACGGCACGCCGAGGTCGCTCGCCGTCTTGAGGTGGTCGCCGGCGAGCACGCCGAGTCCTCCCGAGTAGAGCGGCAGCGCGTCGCTGAGTCCGTACTCCATGCTGAGGTAGGCGATCACGGGCGGCGGATCCATCGCGCAGGCGTCCTGGAACCAGCTCGGGCGCGAGAGGTACTCCGCTTCGCTGCGGTCGAGGCGCCGCACGCGCTCCACGAACCCGGCATCGTGTGCGAGCTCGTCGAGGCGGCTGCGCGGCGTGTTCTGCAGCACCAGGATCGGGTTGCGCGTCTGGTGCCAGACCTCCGCGTTCAGCGCCTCCCACACGCGGTCGGACGCGTGGTTCCACACCCAGCGCAGGTTGAGCGCGAGCCGGCCGATCGGTGCGAGCACCGGCGGCAGCGGACTCGGGAAGTCCTTGGGTCCCTCGGGCGACATGGCGGCGGGCTCCCGTCGTGGACGAGCAAAAAAAACGGCGCGAGCGGTGACCCCGTCGCGCCGTCTTCAGGCTGTATGGACGCGCGCTTACGGGCGCTTCACGTAGACCTTGCACCAGCCCTTGGCCGCGACCTGGCGACCGGCAAAGATGTTGCACGGGATCCAGTCGCCCTTCTCCTTGCCCGCCGGAACCTGCAGGCAGTTCGAGCACATCTGGCCGGGCTTGAAGTTCGGGTTGGCCTTGGCATCGACCTTGGCGGCGTCCTCGACGTAGCCCAGGCTCTTCGCCTGCGGCTCGTTCGGGTCCACTTTGCCCGTCGCCGCCGCTTCGGCACGGCCGAGCAGCGCGGTGGCGGGCACGGCCGCGACGCCGATCAGGGCGCCCTTCAGGACGTCACGACGGGGAATCTTTCGCTCGGACATGGACAATCTCCTGCATGCCGTTTGGGGATGGGACTACACGTTGGATTCTACGCGGTGCATGGCGCTTCGACATCGTCTGGCCCCGGAGGTTTCGCGCCAGGCCGGTCATCAGGATTCCGATGAGAATCATTCTTGATTGCAGTGCGTGCGCGCATCGCCGCGCCGCCGCCTAGAATCAGCCCATGCCCGACCCGCGCCGGCATCGTCTGAAGACCCTCCTCGGCATCGCGGCCAGCCTGGCGATCGCCGTCGTTGCGCTGTACGTCCTGTACCGGACGTTCCAGCGGATCAGCGTTGAGGACGTGCTGGCCAACATCCGTGCCGTGCCGCGCGAACGGCTGTTGCTCGCCGCCGGATGCGCGCTGGTCGCCTTCGCGACCCTGGCTGCCTACGAGGTGGTCGTGGTGCGCTACGTGAAGCACTGCATCGGGCGGGCCAAGCCCGTGATCACGGCCCTGATCGCATTCCCGCTCGGTCACGGCCTCGGCCAGGCCGTCCTGAGCGGAAGCGCCATCCGCTACCGCATGTACGCGCCGGCCGGGTTCAGCCCCACGGATGTGGGTGCGACGGTGTTGCTCTGCGGCCTGCCCTACGTGCTCGCGTTCGGGCTGCTCATCGACTTCGCCCTGGTCTTCGCCTCCGCGCAGCTCGAACCGCTGTTCCGCATCCCGGCCCAATGGCTGTTCGTGCTGGGCTGCGTAGGCCTCGCCAAGGATGTGGCCTACCTGGTGTTCGTCTACAAGCGTGAGACGCCGATCCGCCTCGGCGGCTGGTCTGTGCGCCTGCCGACGCTGCGCCTGACCCTGCTGCAGGTCGTCGTGGGGATCGTGGACATCTGCCTCGTGGCGTCGATCCTTTACCTGCTGCTCCCGGCATCCGCGGGGGTCGCCTTCCTGCCGTTCCTCGCGGTGTACCTCGCCAGCATCCTGATCGGCGTCCTGAGCCACGTCCCGGCCGGACTCGGCGTGCTCGAGTCGATGCTGCTGCTGCTGCTGCCCCACGTGCCGCCCGAGCAGCTGCTCGCGGCAGTGCTGATCTACCGCGTGATCTACGAGGTGATCCCGTTCGTGGTCGCGCTCGGACTGTGGGGCGGGTACGAACTCACCGCCGCCGACGGGGCGCGGCTGCGGCTCGTGCGGCCGGCGCCCGCGGAACCGCCGCCGCCGGCGCCCTGAACCGCTCAGCGCAGCAGCGAGGGCGTGGCGCGCCCGACGATCGAGAGTAGCGAGTGGGCGAGCGCGCGGCCGCTGTCGAAGGCCGCCTCGACCCGCGGCGCCACGCACCAGTCGCCGCAGGCGCCGACCGCACTTTCCTCGTCCACGATGCACGGTGAGCCGAGCGGCTGCTCGACGAGCGCGTGCCGCCAGCGATGCGCGCGCAGGCTCGTGGGCGCCGGAATCGAGAGGCCCGCCGCCGCCGAGAATTCCCGCCACAGCGACTGCGCGACATCCTCCGCATCGGCGTCGAGGTGTTCGCGCGACCATGCCGGCGAGGCGTGCACCACCCAGCATTGCGACCCGCCCGGGCGCCCGGGCTTGCTCGAGTCGCAGGCCGCCCACGTCAGCGGACCCGAGGTCCAGCGGCGGACCTCGGCGCCGGCGTCCAGCGGCGCATCGAAGCTCATCATCGCGGTCCAGGTCGGCGCCATGCGCACCTCGCTGATGCGCTGGAAAGTCCGGCCGAGCGGCGACAGCAGCGTCAGTGCCTGTGGCGCCGGCACCGCGACCGCCACCGCATCGAAAACGCGCGGAGCAGTGCCGGCGTCGGTCACCAGTTCCCAGCCGCGTTGTCCGACGAGCAATTCGTGCACGCCGGTGCCGGTCAGGATCTCGACGTGGCGTGCCATGGGGCGCACCGCGGCGCTCATGCCGGGCACGCCGACGTACCAGTCGTCGATGGGCGTGTCCCACTCGCGGGCATCCTCGCGGATGCGCGGCTTCCATGCGGCGACTGCCCCGGTGTGGGTCGCGGTCTCCACGAAGCGCGAGAAGGCCTGGCTGCGCGCGGTGAGGTACTGCGCTCCGTGATCGAAGACGAGGTCGCCGTCGCGCCGGGTGGCGAGGCGGCCGCCGAGTCCGCGCGCCTTCTCGAAGACCGTGACCGCGACGTCGGCGCGCGCGATCTCCCGGGCGCAAGCGAGACCCGCGATGCCCGCGCCGATCACCGCGATGCGTACCTCATCCATCCCGCCAGCCCCCTTTTTCCGACTGTCGTGAGTGTACGCGGACGGAGTCGGTCGTTGCCCGGCGCGCGGCCTGCGGCGTGAACGCGGTCAAGAATGCGCTACGATCGAGGGCGAACCGCTGCCACGGAGCCCCACCATGAGCCGAACCGCCGCCTCCCTGCTGCGCGAGGCGCTCGAGATCGTCGGCGTGCGCCATACGTTCGGCATCCCGGGCGTGCACAACACCGAGATCTACGATGAGCTCGCCGCCTCCGCGAGCATCACGCCGGTGCTGGTCGGGCACGAGGGCGGCGCTGCGTTCATGGCCGATGCAGTGAGCCGCTCCGGTACGAGCCTCGGCACGCTGGTAATCGTGCCGGCCGCGGGCGTCACGCACGCTGCGAGCGGCATCGCCGAGGCCTTCCTCGACGGCATCCCGATGCTGGTGATCGCGGGCGGCATCCGCCGCGACACGGGCCGCCGCTACCAGCTGCACGACGTGGACCAGCACGCGCTGTTGAAACCCATCACCAAGGGCACTTGGCTCATCGAGCGGCACGCCGACGTCATCCCCACGATCTACGAGGCGGTGCGCGTGGCCACCAGCGGCGAGCCCGGTCCCGTTTTCGTCGAGATTCCGGTCAACCTGCAGCTGATCGCGGGCGAGGAGGGTTCCGCACCGGGCTACGGCGGGCCCGTGGAGCGCGAGGCACGCTGTACGGCGTCGGACGTCGAGCACGCCGCGCGCCTGCTCGCGGCCGCGAAGCGACCGGCGCTGTTCGTCGGCTGGGGCGCCGTGGACGCGACCCGCGAGGTGGCGGCACTGGCCGACCGGCTCGGCGCGCCGGTGGCCACCACCCTGCAGGGGCTGAGCGCATTCCCCGCCAACCACCCGCTGCACGCGGGCTTCTGCGTGGGTCGCGCGGCCGTGCCGGCCGCCGAGAACGCGTTGCGCGATTGCGACTGCCTGCTGGCCGTGGGGAATCGCTTCGGCGAAATCGCCACGGGCAGCTACGGCTACGAGCCGCCGGCGGATCTGATTCACGTCGACATCAACCCGGCCGTGTTCAGCGCCAACTACCCGGCGCGCGTCGCACTCGAGGGCGATGCGTCGGTGGTGCTCGCCCGGCTGCTCGAGGCGCTGCCCGCGGTGGAGCAAAGCGCGACGCGCCGTACGGTGGTCGCGGCACAGATCACGAAGGACAAGGCGGCCTACCGCGACGAGTGGTACGCCCACGACTCGAAGGGGCGAGTGAACCCGGCACGTTTTTTCGCGGCGCTGCGCGAGCAGCTCGAGAGCGACGCGACCGTGGTGGTGGACGACGGCAACCACACCTTTCTCGCGGCGGAACTGATGCCGATCCACCGCCCGCGCGGGTTCATCTCGCCCACCGACTTCAACTGCATGGGCTACTGCGTGCCCGCGACCATCGGCGCCAAGCTCGCTCGTCGCGATGCCCAGGTGGTGGGCATTGTGGGCGACGGCGCCTTCCGCATGACCGGCCTCGAGCTCGCGACCGCCACGGCGCTGCGCCTCGGCGTGATCGTGTTCGTGTTCAGCGACGGCGAGCTCGCGCAGATCTCGCAGGCGCAGCAGATCCCCTACAACCGCAAGACCTGCACCGTGCTCGGTCCGCTCGATGTGGCGGGCGTGGCGCAGGCGACGGGAGCGGCTTTCGTGCGCATCGACGACGATGCCGGCATCGAGCGCGCGCTCGAGGAAGCGTTCGAGATCGCCGCAGCGAAGCGCCCGGTGCTCGTGGATGTGCGCATCGACTACTCGAAGCGCACGCGCTTCACCGAAGGCATCGTCAAGACCAATCTCGAGCGCTTCGACCTGCCGACCAAGGCGCGACTGGTGGGGCGCGCGCTGTGGCGGCGGGTGACGGGCTGACCACAGGTTCGCCGTCCGCCGGCGCCGTCGCCTGCGCGCGTTCCAGATGCGGCGCACGTATGATCTGCGCGCATGAGGCTCACGCATCCATCCGGTGCTGAACGGTGCAGGCGCCGATCCTCACTGCGCGTAGCCGGGATCACCTGCGTCGCCTTCGGTGTGGCGACGGCCGCCTGCAGCGGCCGCGACCAACCCCACGTCGAAGCGGATCCCCCGGAGCCGTTGCAGCTGCGTCGCGGACTCGGCGCCGAGCCGGACACGCTCGACCCTCGGCTCGCCGAGGACAACGCTGCGCTCGCGATCGCGGCTGAGCTTCACGAGGGACTGACGAGGACGGGATCCGACGGTTCGGTCCGCCCCGGAGCCGCCGAGTCCTGGGAAGTGTCCGTGGACGGACTCAGCTACCTGTTTCGGCTGCGTGACGGGCTCAGGTGGTCCAATGGCGAGTCGCTCGATGCGCAGCACTTCGCCTCCGGGCTGCTCGCACTCGGTCAGCCGGATTCTCAGGCGCCCTACGCGGGCCTTTTCGAGTCGTTGCGGACCGTCGAGACCCTGGATGCGAGGCACCTGCGCCTCAACCTTGCGCGCCCGCTGCCCCAGCTTCCGGCCCTGCTCGCGCTGCCTGCGGCAGCCCCGCGATACCCGCACAACCGGTTCGACGTCGCGACGCCCGTCAGCGGTCCGTTCCGATTGCGCGAACGCGTGATCGGCGAGCGCCTGGTCCTCGAGCGCAACCCCTTCTACTGGGGCGCGGCCGCCGTCGCACTCGACCAGGTAACCTACCTCACGCTGCAGGACCTCGGCACCGAGCTGAAGCTCTACCGCACCGGCGAACTCGACATCACCAGCGAGGTGCCGAACACGCACGTCGCCTCGCTGCGGGACGAGCTGCCCGACGAGTTGCACGTCGCACCGTACCTCGGCGTCTACGCCTACGCGGTCAACATGGAGCGACTGTCCGACCGAGACGCACGCACCGCCCTGGCGATGGCCGTGGATCGCGGGCGCATCACCCGCCAGGTCACGGGTGCGGGCGAGATCCCAGCCTACGGCTGGATTCCGCCGGGGATCGCCGGTTACGCGCCGGCCCGGTTTGCCTGGCAGGGTCTTCCCTACGACCAGGCCGTCGATACGGCCCGCCGGCTCTGGTCCGCGGCCCGTTCCCGCGGCGGCGCGCCGGCGACTCTGACGCTGTGTACGGATGCAAGCGTGAATCACCACCGCACGGCCGTCGCGCTGGCGGACCTGTGGCGCACCGCACTCGATCTCGAGACCCGCATCGTGGAACTCGAGTGGGGCGTGTACCTCGACACGCGCCGCTCGCCTGGCGAGTGCGACCTGATCCGGTTCGGCTGGTCGGCCGACTTCGTGGATCCGGAAGCCTTCGCGGGCGTGTTCGGGACCGGAAACCCGCAGAACACGCTCGGCTATCGCAGCGAGCGCTACGACCGCCTGCTCGCGCATTCGCAGGCGGCCGCCACGCCTGCGCAGCGGATGACGTTGCTCGCCGAGGCCGAGGCCACGCTGCTCGAGGACGTCGCCGTGGTGCCGCTCTTCTTCCGCGTCTCCAAGCGCCTCGTGAAGCCTGCCGTGACCGGCGTCGAGGCCAGCCCGCTGGGCCGGCTGTCCTCACGCGATCTTTCGTTGAAGCGCGACTGAAAAAAATGGGCGGGAGGCTTGCGCCACCCGCCCGAGTCGGACCGGGGGAGGTCCGGGGTTCGTGAATTCCTATGGATTCGCGGCCGCGATGGCGGTTGCGATCGCCTGCAGTTGCGCATCGGTCAGGGAGGCGAGAAAGCCCATCCCGCCCCGATTGGCATTGATCGCGCGCCGGAAGTCGGCCGCCTCGCGATTTGAGGCCGACATGCTGCGTATCGCATTGATCGCACCGTGGCACGACGAGCAGTTCGCCGAGTACAACGCCGCACCGTCGAGCGCCGGGGGCGTCACGGGCGGAGGCGGAGTGACCGGCGGCGGCGGTGTCACCGGAGGAGGCGTGACGGGAGGAGGAGGTGTGACCGGCGGCGGCGTCACGGGCGGCGGCGGGGCAGGCGGCGGCGCCGTGCCCGCGTGTCGCTCGATCTCGGCCTCGTCGGCGATCAGCGTCGTGCCGTTCCAGCGACCATCAACCTCGACCGTCTGGCCCGCGGCGCGCGCGAAGAACGTCGCGGCATCGATCCGCGCATCCTCGTCCTCGAACTCCGTGCCCGGCGTGGTCTCGATGGCGACACCGAGGATGCGGAAGCCGGGCGCCTGCAGTCCGTCCGCCAGGCCGCGCAGCTCGACCTCGTCCTCCGGCTCGTCACGCTCGAGACGCGTCGCGATCATCCGTCCGGTGGCGGCAGGGTCCGGGTAGCCCTTAACCTCGATCCAGTCGCCGACCCGAAGGTCGTCCAGCGCGAAGAACGGATCGTCGCTCTCCTTGTCCTCGCGACGGGTGGATGCGTCCACGGCGATGGCGATGCCGAGCGCGCGTACCGTGCCCGTCGCCACGTCGACGGATTCGACCGGCGCCGACAGCGCGACAGACGTGGCCCGCTTGAAGACCACCTTCGACGGCGACGAGCACTCGAGCGGCATCCAGGCGGCCTTCGACCTCGACCTTGCGGTCGAGCGCGAGGTCGGCCGGGGTGCCATTCAGGTAGACGGTGCTCGCCGTCGTGGTTACGACCTGCCCGGCGACACTGAAGTCGCTCGCCGAGACGAAGCGGGTCACGAGGCCCTCGACCTCGGCCTCTGCGCCGGCACTGCCGCCGGTGCTGCCGTCCTCCTTCTCGATGCGCGTCGCGCGCAGCGTGCCGTCAGCGAGGAACTCGCGTCCCTTGACCTCGACGCGGTCGCCGTCGCGCAGGCCCGCGGACCCGAAGTCCTCGAGCGTCGCGGTCGAATGATCGACGACGAGGCTGCCGACGCGGAAGCGCATCGCGACCGTATCGAGGTTCGTCACGAGGCCCGTGACCTCCACTTCGACCTCGCCCGGTTCGGCCCGGTCGATGCGGGTCGCGCGTGCGCGTCCGTCAGAGCCCGAGAATCCGTGCACTTCGATGCGCTCTCCCACGGCGATGCCGCCCAGCGAACCGCCGGCGATCGAGTCGTCGAACGACGTCTCGTCGTCGACGCGAACGATCTGTCCCGCCACCGTCACGGTCCCGGTCGCCGCATCGATGGACTGCACCGAGCCTTGCAGGAGATGCCGCTCCTCGATGCGGATCGCCCGCGCCTGGCCACGGTCGTCCACCCGGGCCTCGAGCCGGATCACCTGCCCGACGCGCAGTTCCGCCGTCGTGCCCGGCCGGTCGTCGATACGCACCTCGGTCCCGGTCGTGTCGTAGCGCACGCCGTTCACGATCACGCTGCCGAAGCCGGTGATCGCGCCCGTGACGAACACGGTCTTCTGCGCACCCCCCGTCGACGGCGAGGCAGGCGGCGGAACGCCGCCCGAGGCGCCGTCCCCGCCACTGCCGCCGCCACAGGCGGCGACGAGCAGCGAGACTGCTGCCGCCAGTAAGTATCTGCTTTCGATCAATTTCATCTCACACCTCTGTTGAAGCCCGGCACTGATCGGTTCGGACGCGAAGCGCGCCCGCCATACCCCGGATTCCCGGTCAGTCCTCGAGCTCGGCCCGTTCGGCCAGGACGACGTTGCCGACCATCGTGCCGCGCACCTTCACCTCGCGACCCGGGGCCGCGGCGAAGAAGGCTGAAGCCGTGATCGACCCGCCGTCGTTGTTCCTGAATTCGGTCCGCGAATCGGTGGTCACCGAGACGCCGCCCACGACGAGGTTCGGCGCCGCGACCGACGTTGCCGGTCCCTCCACCTCGACGCCCGATTCGAGGTCGTCGCGCTCGAGCAGCGTGGCGACGAGTCCGCCCGCATCGCGGTAGGCGCGCACCTCGACGTAGTCCCCGACGCGAAGATCCGCGAGGCCGAAACGCTCCACGTCTGCAGAGCTCTGGTCCTCGTAGCGGGTGAGCGAATTGGTGCGTACCGTCACGCCGAGCACCACGAGCGTCCCGGCCGACGCGTTGACGGACTCGACGGCGCCGGCCAGCTCGACGTCGCTGCGCTGCCGGAACTGCACCTTGCGCGCGACCACGCGGCCCGTCGCGTCGAAGCCGCCCTCGACCTCGACGTTGGCGTCGAGCGCGATGTTCGCGGCCGTGCCGTCCTCGTAAACCGTGCTCGCGGTGGTCGTCACGCGCTGGCCGGAGACGTCGAAGTCGGCGGCGGAGACGAAGCGCGTCACCAGTCCCTCGATCTCCGCGGAGTCGTCGGTCGTGCCTGCCAGGGCGGCGCTGCGTCGTTCGATGCGGGTGGCAACGAGCACGCCGGAGCCGTTGACGCTGCCCTTCACCTCGACGAGGTCGCCGTTGGCGGGCTGGCCGCTCGGGAAGTTGCTGAGCTGTGCGGTGGAGTAGTCGACCTGCTGCTCGTTGATGCGCAGCCGGCGCGTGACCGTGTCCACGGAACCCGCCGTGCCCTTCAATTCGACCGCGGGCGACGCGGACTTGAGCTCGATGCGCGTCGCTTCGATTCGGCCGCCGGCCGAGACGAGTCCGCTCACCTCGATCCGATCGCCGACCGCGAGGCCCGCCAGCGACCGCGGTGAGATTCGATCATCGAACGAGGTGGACGGTCCGACCTTGACCGTCTGGCCGAGCACGACGAGCGTACCTGAGGCGAGGTCGATCGAGTCGATCGGGCCTTCGACGTCGTCGTCGTAGGAGATCCGGGTCGCAGTGCCAGTCCCACCGCCCGCGTCCAGCCGGCCTTCGACCTTGACGACCTGGCCCACGCGCAGGTCGCTCTCGGTGCCCGGCTGGTCGTCGATCGTGATCGTGGCGCCGGCGGTCGAGTAGCGCACCCCGTTGACGATCACGCTGCCGAAGCCGTTGATCGGACCCTGGGCGATCGTGACGCCCCCGCGATCGATGCCGCTGATCTGGTTTTCGCCTCCGCCGCCGCTCCCGCCTCCGCAGCCCGACAGTGACAAGGCGAGCAGGGCAGGCAACCAGGGAGTCAGGGGTCGAGTGATCATCTTGGTTCTCCAGAAGTCGTGTCGTGTATCGCGTACACGCCGATGCCGAGGCGCAGACCCGCTTCCCCGGCCGGCGCCTCGTGAGTGCTGAGCCAGTCGTCCACGCGTTCGAGCATCGACTGCGCCTCGCGCTCCATGAAGGCGCGGAAGGCGGGCAGGTGGCGCGGGTCGATGCGGCTGTTCTGGGCGCGGCCCTCGAAGCGCGAAGGCTCGCCTGGCTCGCGCGAGAGGTTGTGCTCAAGGGTGGTCGCGAGATCTGCGAGCACGCTGCCGGAACGCTCGACGGCCCGACCGTCCATCGCCCGCGGCATGTAGTAGCGACGCAGCGCCCGGTATGAGCCGTCGTCCAGGCGCTCGACGGAGCCCGACTTGACGAGTTCCTTGACCAGTGCTGTTGCCGGGATGTCGCCGGCGTAGCGACGCAATAGCTGCGCGAACGAGACGGTCGCACCGTCGGCGGGCAGGACGCGCGGCCGTCCGTCCGGTTCCAGGAAATCGGAATCGAGGTGCCAGCCGGTCAGCACGCGGCTCGCATGGTTCAGCGATTCCTCGGCGGCCTGCGGGAGCGACGAACTGGCGACGTCCTGGATGCGCCGCACATCGCGGCGCGAAAGTCCGGTCAGCAGCGCAACGCGTGACACGTTGGTCGGGCGGCCGCGAATCCCGAACTCCGCCGAGGCCGTCACGACGAACACGCTTCGCGACAACTCCGCGAACTCCTTCCAGGTGACCCCGGACCGCAGCAGCCACCGCGCGACGGGTCGGAGCCACCGTCGGCAGGCGGTCAGGACAGGTCGTTCGAGCTCGTGTTCCATATATGGGATTATTTGTCTCATATATGGAATATCTTTGCAAGCGAATCCCGATTGGCCGCTGGCCACGCGGCGGCGGCCGGGACCGGCAGGCAGGGTTTGCGAATGTGCCGAGGGGGCGCGGAGGGTTACAGCGTCGTCCAGAACTCCATCATCCGCTTCCGCTGTGCCTCGTCCGGCAGCGGCTCGTGTCCGGCCGCCACGTTGTCGGCCATGTGCCGAGGCTTCGAGGTCGCTGGGATGACGCAGGTCACTGCCGGGTGGGAGGCCGCCCAGCGCAGAAAGAACTGTCCCCAGCTGGCGCAGCCAATCTCCGCTGCCCACGCCGGCAGCGGCTTGCCGCGCACGCGCGCGAACAGCGCGCCGTCTGCGAACGGGCGATTCACCATCACGGCGATGCCCTTGTCGCGGCAGAAGGGCAGCAGGCGCGTCCCGGCCTCGGGCTCCGCGAGGGAGTAGTTTACCTGCAGCCAGTCGAAGCGCTCGGCGCCCAGCACGCGCTCGAGTTCGGCGTGTGCGTCGGCGCGGTAGTGCGTGATGCCGGAGTAGCGCAGCTTGCCGGATTCCTGCAGCGCCCGGATCGTCGGCACGTGCTCGCGCCAGTCGAGCAGGTTGTGGATCTGCAGCAGATCGAGGCGCTCGGTTCTCAGCCGCGCGTACGACTGCTCGATCTGCGCCGCACCCGCGGTACGACCGCGGGTCCACACCTTGGTGGCGAGCCACAGGCGCGGCCGTAGCCCGAGTTCATCGATGAGGTCCCCGAGCACGGTCTCGGCGCGCCCGTACATCGGCGAGGTGTCGATCACCGTGCCGCCGCCCGCGACGAGGCCGCGGAGCACGTCGCCTAGCGGCGCACGTTCCGCGGTCGCGCTCCCGACATCGAACGTGTTCGATGAGCCCATGCCGATCACAGGGATCTCCTCACCCGAGCCCGGCACCTTGCGAGTGGCCATCGTGCGTGGTGTCACGGCCGTCATTGCGGGCGGTGCGATCGCGGCGGCGGCGGCAACGGCCACCAGTTTCACGACTGTACGACGGTCGATGCGGTCGGATGTCATGGTTGCCTCCCGGGCGTCGGCGGTCGTGACAGTCTAGGTCACCATGGCAGGAGTCTGAACCGCGAAGTGCGGTCCGCTCGAAGCGGTCAATGGCCGGCCTGCAGCATGGCCGCCATGCGTTGATGAATGAGATTGATCGCCTTGAGCGGACGAAGCATTACCTTGAACTCGACGATGCGGCCCGCCTCGTTCCACTTGATGATGTCGACTCCGTTGACGAGCACGCCGTCGATCTCGGTTTCGAACTCGAGCATCGCGTCAGTGGGCCCGACGATCTGCCGGACGTAGCGGAACGTCGGATTGAAGAACACCTGGAACGCCGCTGTCAGGTATGCCGTCGCGACGCCCTTCCCCCGTTGCGGTGCGTGCACGATGGGCGAAACGAACACGGCGTCGGGGTCCAGCAGCGTATCGAGCCCGCGCGGGTTGCGCTCCTGAACGAGTCGATGCCAGGTGGCGATGGGGTGCTCGGTCACGCGATTCTCCCTCGTCTTGCAGTCGTAGCCGCTCTCAACCCACACGGTCCTTCAGCCCGAACAGCATCATGATCCAGGCGCTGACCGGATGGGCCACCAGCATGATCGCCACGATCAGGCCCAGCAGCCCGAGCGAAGGGCGCCACACCGGCGCGATGAACAGCAGCATGCCCGCGAGGCTGTCGACCTGGTCGATGACCCAGAACGCGCGGCCCGCGATCCCCTGGCCGGACGCGCCGGGCGCGATGCCGAGCTGGCGCTTGGCGAAGCTGTTGGGCAGCTCGCCCGCGATGTAGCCCGTGCCGAGCAACAGTCCCCAGGCGAGCGGGTGCGTTTCGGCGAAGGGCACGAGCGTCGGCAGCGGCCAGCAACAATCGTGGAGATGCGCGAGCAGCCAGGCCGCGGCGGTGGTCGTGCCTATCGTCACGACAGCGCCGCGCCAGGTCTTGTTGTCACCGAACAGCCGGCGGCCGCGGAACGTGAGTCCGCCGTCGATCGGCAGGCGGCGCAGGCCGGGCAGCAGGTCGAGCTTGAGGACGATCAGGTGCACGAGGCCGGCCGCGACGATCGGCAGGGCGAGCCACAGCAGCTGCAGCGCCAGGGTCATTGCGCGCGGCGCCTCATTCGATCGGCAGCACGGTCGACTCCTTGATGACGGTCACAGTCACCGAGGAGTTGATCGACTGCACGTTCGGCAGTTTCGAAAGGTGGTCGAGGTAGAAGGCCTCGTAGGCCTTGATGTCCTTCGTCACGATGCGGAGCATGAAGTCCCATTCGCCCATGGTCGTGTAGCAGTCGAGCACCTCGGGCCGCTCGCGGATCGCCTCGGCAAAGGCGGCGATGGCGTCGCGCCCCTGGGTGGAGAGCTTAACGTGGGCGAAAATAGTGACGTCGAGGCCGAGCGCCGAGCGGTCGAGCAGGGCGACCCGACCGCGGATGACGCCGTCCTGCTCGAGCTGCTGGATGCGGCGCCAGCAGGTCGTGGTCGACAGCCCGGTCCGAGCGGCCACCTCGGCGACCGGCAGGGCGCCCTCCCGCTGCAGCAGGTCGAGAATGAGGCGATCCGACCGATCCAGTGCATGACGCGTGTTTTCTTCCACCAAAGGCCCCGATACGAAACATATGTTCCGCATTGTTGCATTGCAACGCAACGGAAACTGCCATCAATGCGACTTGTGGGTAATCTACCGCGCCGTCCCCGCGCCGTTCCACCGCAGAGGGTAAGTCATGCCTCGTCGCTCCCGGCTGCACATCCCGCAGCACCATTCCCGGCCCGGCGAGGAGCCGGACTTCAGCTACCTCGAGACCTCGCCGGCGGGCGCGGTGCGCCGTCCCGACGTCAACGCGCGGGTCCGCGACATCAGTCACCTCTCGGTCGAAATGGTGCGGGTGCTCGACGACGAGCATCGCCCCGTCGGTCCCTGGAACCCGCACCTCGATCCCCCGGAACTGCAGGTGGGACTGCGCCACATGCTGCTGACGCGCATCTTCGACGATCGCATGCAGCGGGCGCAGCGCGCCGGCAAGATTTCCTTCTACATGCGCTCGTATCGGGGAGGAGGCCGTCTCGGTCGCGCAGGGCATGGCGCTGCGCCCGGGCGACATGCTGTTCCCCTCCTACCGCAACCAGGGCCTGTACATGGTCCGCGGCAAGCCGCTCGTGGAGCTCATGTGCCAGCTGCTCTCCAACACGCGCGACATGTGCAAGGGCCGCCAGCTGCCCGTGATGTACCACTGGGCGTCGGGCCGCATCTTCTCGATCTCGGGCAACCTCACCACGCAGTTCCCGCAGGCCGTGGGCTGGGCCATGGCGGCGGCGATCAAGGGCGAGGACGACATCGCCGTGAGCTGGATCGGCGAGGGCTCGAGCGCCGAGGCCGACTTCCACCACGCGATGCTGTTCGCCTCCGTGTACCAGGCGCCGGTGATCCTCAACGTCGTCAACAACCAGTGGGCCATCTCGACGTTCCAGGGCTTCGCCGGCGGCGAGCAGCGCTCGTTCGCGGCGCGCGGCCCGGGCTACGGCATGGCGGGCATCCGCGTGGACGGCAACGATTTCCTCGCCGTCCATGCCGTCACGCAGTGGGCGGCCGAGCGGGCGCGCACGGGCGCGGGTCCGACGCTGATCGAGCACGTCACCTACCGCGGCGCGGCGCACTCCACCAGCGACGATCCCTCGCGCTACCGGCCCAAGGACGATTACGACAAGTGGCCGCTCGGCGACCCGGTCGAGCGCCTCAAGGGTTACCTGATCGCACTCGGCGAGTGGTCCGAGGAGCGTCACGCCGCGCTCACCAAGGAGCTCGAGCAGCACGTCAACGAGAGCTGGAAGGAGTCGGTGCAGTACGGCGCCCTCAACGAGGGCCCGCGGCTCGACCGCGACCTGATGTTCGACGACGTCTTCAAGGAGGTCCCCGAGCACCTCCAGCGGCAGCGCGAGCAGCTGCGCGCCGAGCTGGGAGGCTGAGCCATGCCACAGATGAACATGATCCAGGCGCTCAACTCGGCGATGGACATCATGCTGGCCCGCGACCCGAACGTCGTGATCATGGGCGAGGACGTGGGCTTCTTCGGCGGCGTGTTCCGCGTCACCGACGGCCTGCAGCGCAAGTACGGCGAGCACCGCGTGCTCGACACGCCGATCGCCGAGGGCGCGATCGTGGGCGCGGCGATCGGCATGGGCGTGAACGGCCTCAGGCCCGTGACGGAAGTGCAGTTCGCCGACTACATCTACCCGGCCTGCGACCAGATCTTCAGCGAGCTCGCGCGGCTGCGCTACCGCAGCGCCGGCGAGTTCTTCGCGCCGGTCACGATCCGCACGCCCTGCGGCGGCGGCATCCGCGGCGGCCAGACGCACTCGCAGAGCCCCGAGGCGCATCTTCACGCACGTCTGCGGCATCAAGGTCGTGATGCCCTCGAACCCGTACGACGCCAAGGGCCTGCTGATCGCGTCCATCGAGGACGACGACCCGGTCGTGTTCTTCGAGCCCAAGCGCCTCTACAACGGCCCGTTCGACGGCGACCCGAACAAGCCCGCCGTGCCCTGGGGCACGCACCCGAAGGGCGACGTGCCGGACGGCTACTACACGGTGCCGATCGGCAAGGCCGAGATCGTTCGCAAGGGAGCGCAGGTGACGATCGTCACCTACGGCACGATGGTGTACGTCTGCGAGGCGGCCGCGCAAGCGCTCGGGCTCGACGCCGAGATCATCGACGTGCGCTCGATGGTGCCGCTCGACGTGGACACGATCTGCACGTCGGTCAAGAAGACCGGCCGCTGCCTGATCGCGCACGAGGCGACGCGCTTCTCCGGCTTCGGCGCGGAACTCTCCGCCACCATCCAGGAGGAGTGCTTCTGGAACCTCGAGGCGCCGATCGAGCGCGTCGCCGGCTGGGACACGCCGTACCCGCATGCGTTCGAGTGGGAGTACTTCCCGGGTCCCGCCCGCGTGGCCATCGGCCTCAAGGCCGTGATGGAGACGCCATGACCCGCTACGTGTTCAAGATGCCGGACCTCGGCGAAGGCACGGTCGAGGCCGAGATCGTCGCCTGGCACGTCAAGGTCGGCGACCAGGTCACCGAGGACCAGGTCATGGCCGAGGTGATGACCGAGAAGGCCGCGGTCGAGGTGCCGGCGCCGGTCACCGGGCGCGTCGTGTCGCTCACGGGCGGCCCGGGCGACATGGTGCGCGTCGGCGCCGAGCTCGTCGTGTTCGACACCGCGGGCGGTGCCGACGAGGACGCGGGCGAGCCCGCGCCTGCGGCGCCTCAGGTCGCGGCCCCATCAGCGGGCGCGGAGCCGGCACCGACGCCCCCGCCCGCGAAAGCGGGAGAAGGCCCGAAGCCCGTCACGAGAGTTGATTCAACGGACTCACCCCGACCCTCTGCGGCTGGCGCGGGAGAGGGGGTGAAGAGCGGCCGCATCATGGCCTCGCCGGCGTCGCGTCGTCGCGCCCGCGAGGCGGGCCTCGACCTCGCCGAGGTGCATGGCAGCGGTCCGGGCGGCCGCATCACGCGGCAGGATCTCGATGCCGCACTCAGCGGCGCCGCGCCTCCGGCTCCATCCGGCGCGCCGGCGGCAGCGCGCCCGGCCTCGGGCCTCGCGCGCCGCACGGGCACCGACGAGATCCGCGTGATCGGCGTGCGGCGCGTGATCGCCAACCGCATGACGGACGCCAAGCGCAACATCCCGCACTTCGCCTACGTCGAGGAAGTGGACGTCACCGAACTCGAGTCGCTGCGCCAGCACCTGAACGGCCGGCTGCCGGCCGGCGCCGCGCCGCTCACCTACCTGCCGTTCCTGATCGCGGCGCTGGCGCGCGTGCTCGAGGACTACCCGCAGTGCAACGCGTGGTTCGACGCCGAGCGCAACGTGGTCGTGCGGCACCGTCCGCTGCACGCCGGCGTCGCCACGCAGACGCCCGACGGCCTCAAGGTGCCCGTCGTGCGCCACGCCGAGGCGCGCTCGCTGTGGGAGCTGGCCGAGGAGATCAAGCGCGTCTCCGATGCGGCGCGCAGCGGCAAGGCCACCAAGGAAGAACTGTCGGGCTCGACGATCACCGTCACCAGCCTCGGCAAGCTCGGCGGCATCGTCTCGACCCCGATCATCAACGCGCCCGAGATGGCCATCATCGGCGTCAACAAGGCCATCGACCGGCCGGTCGTCCTGAACGGCGCCATCACGGTGCGCCGGATCATGAACCTGTCCTCGTCGTTCGATCACCGCTTCGTGGACGGCTACGACGCCGCGGCGATGATCCAGGCGCTCAAGGACCTGCTCGAGCACCCCGCCACCATCTTCATCCCCGGCTAACCCGATGCACACCCTCGAATCCGACCTCGAACTGCAGGACGACAAGCGCATGAGCACCCCGACTCACGGCCCGGCCTGCCTTCGGCACGCGTGCTGGCCGACCAGATGGCGATCGCGAAATTCGGCAGCGGCCGCTGGAGCGAGCACGAGATCCGGCCCACCGGCCCCATCGAGATCCACCCCGCCGCGCACGTGCTGCACTACGCCAGCGAGTGCTTCGAGGGCTTCAAGGCCTACCGCTGGGCCGACGGCAGCATCCACGTGTTCCGCATGGACAAGCACATCGAGCGCATGCGCCAGAGCGCGCGGCTGCTGGTGCTGCCCGAGCCCGACGCCGGGCAACTCGCGACCATGGTGCTCACCGTCATCGACCGCGTGCGCGACCAGGTGCCGGAGCCGCCGGGCGCGCTCTACATGCGGCCGATGCTGTACGGGACCATGCCCAACATCGGCGCGGCCTCCGCGCCGTCGAACGAGGCGACGCTGATCGTGCTCGCGAGCCCGGTGTGGGACTACTTCTCGGGCGGCGTGAAGCCGCTGCGCATCTACGTCGAGGACCAGAAGCACCGCACGGCCGACCACCTCGGCATGGTCAAGACCGGCGGCAACTACGCCGCGGCGATGGGCCCGACGCTCGAGGCGCGCGACAAGTACAAGGTGGACCAGGTGCTGTTCTGCCCGGGCGGCTCGGTGCAGGAGACCGGCGCGGCCAACTTCCTGCTGATCCGCGAGGGCCACATCCTCACCCGCAGCCTCGACTCGACCTTCCTGCACGGCGTCACGCGCGACTCGCTGCTCACGATGGCCCGCGACATGGGCTTCAAGGTCGAGGAGCGCGTGTTCGACGTCGCCGAGATGCTCGAGTGGGTGAAGACCGGCGAGGCCGCGCTGTCGGGCACGGCGGCGGTGCTGGCCGGCGTCGGCACGCTCGTGCTGCACGACGGTACCGAAGTGCGCGTCGGCAGCGGCGACGTCGGCCCCGTCACGCAGCGGCTGCGCGCGGCGCTGGTGGCGATCCAGAACGGCGAGGCGCCGGACAGCCACGGCTGGACGCACGTGGTGTGACGACGCCGGCGCCGCGGCGCCGGTCAGTTGCGCAGCCGGGGAGCGGCAGTCCGCCGCGAGCAGCCGACCATGCCAGTGCCGCGGCTGCGATCAACGCAGCCAGCGTGCCGGTCCCATGAGGTGCCCGGGCCCCTCGGTGAGCGCCGGCAGCAGGCCGATGCCCTGTTCGACGAGCCGGCGCGAGGCCAGGAGCACGCCGAGGGTGGTCGCAACGGAGCCGGCCGCTCCGAGCAACACGCGCGCAGCCTGGCGCTCGAGCGCAGCGAGTCCACGAGCGCGGCGTGCTCGCGTTCGAGACGGGTCCGAAGGTCGCCGCGGTCGGCCGGTCCGCGCCAGCGCTGCGAGCCGCTCGCGCAGGCGTGCGTCGAAGTCGGGAGACAGCGCGGGCGCGACAATGTCCGCCGCGAGTCGCGCGTCGATCGCCGCGAACCCTGCGGCCCAGGCCGAGCAGCGTGCGCAGCGCTCCAGGTGCCGTCGCACGATCGCGGCCCGCTCCGGCGGCAGCGCGCCGTCGTGCAGGTCCACCAGGTCGTGCTCGTAGTCCGTGCAGGGACCGATCAGCGTGGGGTCGTTCATGCGGCGATCACCTCGTCGGGGCGCACGAGCTCCATCAGGCGCTTGCGCGCCCGGTGCAGCAGGTTCTTCACGGTGCCGAGCGGCATGCCGAGCTGCTCGGCCACCGCCTCGTAGGAGCGATCCTCGAGATAGAAGAGTCGCACGGCCTCCTGCTGGTTGCGCGGCAGGGTCTCGACCAGCCGCAGCAGGTTGTCGCGCTCCGGGTCCTCGGCCGGTCCCGTCGCGATGCTCTCCGCCGCGTGCTGGGCTTCGGACGAGTCGGGGTCGTCGAGGGACACGGTCGGCCGGCGCCGTCGCAGTTCCATCAGGCTGGTGTTGCGCGTGATGGCGTAGATCCAGGTGCCGAGCGCGGCGCGGCCGTCGAAGCCGGGCAGGGCCTTCCAGACCCGCACGAAGGTCTCCTGCGCCGCATCCTCGGCCGCCGCCCGGTCCCGGAGGATGGAGTAGGCGAGGCGGAACACCCGGTCGCGGTACGCCGGCACCACGAGATCGAAGGCGCGCGCATGGCGGCCCGCGGCCAGGTGTTCTTCGATCCCGGGGTCCATGGCGCTTTATACGCCCGGGGCGCCTCCCGGGTTGCATCCGGCGCATTGCAACCCTGTCGCCCGTCGGTGCGTATCACCTGCAACCCTTCCCGAAACTGCACCGGAGTCCTGCCATGAACGAAGACGTCCTCGCCCTGTTCATTCCCATCATCGCGATCTTCATGTCGCTGCTGATCCCGATCGTGTACGCGATCGTCGACTACCGGCGGCGGCGCGACGTCGTCGATGCCAATCACAAGGAGCGCATGGCGGCGATCGAGCGCGGCATCGAGCCGCCGTCGCTGCCCGAGTCGTTCTACCTCGCCGCCAAGCCGCCGCGGCGATCCGGCTACCTGCTGTCGGGGCTGATCTGGCTGTTCGTCGGCATCGGCCTGTTCCTGGCGCTCGGTGCGGTCGCCGGCGCGGACGTACGCCTGTTCGGCCTGATCCCGATAGGCGTGGGCGCGGCCTACCTCATCTACTACGTCGTGGAGGGCCGCAAGCTCGCCGCCGGCGGCCAGGAGTCGCCACCGGCCGCCTGACTGTGCCGTCGGCCGGTGCATCGGCCACCCGGGCCACGGGTGGCCGTATGCAATCCGGCAGCGACCTGTAATATTTGCCCCGCGTCGGCCGCAACACGGCCGAGGGTGGCGGCGTACGACATGAACGAACTGCCGGAGCTCTTCGCGAACAACCGCCGCTGGGCGGCCGACATGGAGTCGCGGCAGCCCGGCTTCTTCGCCGGGCTCGCCGCGCAGCAGGCGCCGCGCTACCTGTGGATCGGCTGCTCCGACAGCCGCGTGCCGGCGAACGATATCGTCGGCCTCGCGCCCGGCGAGCTGTTCGTCCACCGCAACGTCGCGAACCTCGTCCTGCACACCGACTTCAGCTGCCTGTCGGTGCTGCAGTACGCGATCGACGTGCTCGCGGTCGAGCACGTCATGGTCGTCGGTCACTACGGCTGCGGTGGCGTGCAGGCGGCCTGGGAGGAGCGGCAGCTCGGCCTCGTCGACAACTGGCTGCAATCGGTGCGCGACGTCGCGCACCTTCATCGCGAATCCGCTGCGCGGCTGGCCGACGACGCGCGCACGCCTCGATCGCCTCTGCGAACTCAACGTGCTGGTGCAGGCGCGGCGGCTTGTGCCGTTCGACGGTCGTCCAGCAGGCCTGGGATCGCGGGCAACGGCTGGTCGTGCACGCCTGGGTGTACCGGCTCACCGACGGGTTGCTGCGCGACCTCGGGTTCGCGGCGACGTGCCTCGCCACCGCCGAGCAGCAGTACGCCCGTGCCGCCGGCCTCAGGCGCCGTCGGCCCGGGCGACGCGAGGCGGTCGTCGCGTGAAGACGGTGGAACTCAACCTGCTCGGGACGCTGGCGCTCGCCACCGCGCTGTTCTTCCTCGGCCAGTTCATCGTGCGGCGCTCGGCGTTCCTGCAGCGCTACAGCATCCCCGTGCCCGTGGTCGGCGGCGTGCTGTTCGCGCTCGTGCTGGCCGTGCGCGAGCCTGGTCGCGGACGTCGAGTTCCGGATGGACGACTCGCCGCGCGACCCGCTGCTGCTCGCCTTCTTCGCCACGCTCGGTCTAGGCGCCGACGTGCGCTCGCTGGCGCGCGGCGGCTGGAAGCTGGTGATCCTGATCGGGCTGTTCGTCGCCGTGATGATCCTGCAGGGCGTGGTCGGCCTCGCGATGGCGCGGGCGCTCGACCTGCACCCGCTCGTGGGCCTGCTCGGTGCCTCGATATCGCTGATCGGTGGCCACGGCACGGCCGCGGCCTACGCGACCAGCTTCGCCGAGACACGCAATCTGCAGGGTGCGCTCGAACTCGGCATGGCAGCGGCCACGGCGGGCCTCATCCTCGGCAGCCTGCTGGCCGGACCGGTCGCCGAGCGCGTGATGCGCCGTGCCGGCGGAGGCAGCGCCGGAGCAGGGCAATGCAGACCGCGAGGCGCCGCAACCGGAGGCCGTGCTGGCGCCGATCACAGCCGAGCAGCTGCTGTTCGTGCTGCTGGTCTGCCTCGCCTGCATCGCCGGGGCGCGGTTCCTCCAGGAGCTCATGCGCGACACGGGCCTGCTGCTGCCGAGCTTCCTGTGGGCGCTGCTGATCGGCATGCTGGTCCGCAACGTCGGCGGCCTGCTCGGGCTCAAGGGCGTCAACGACAGCGCCGTGCAGGCGGTCGGCAGCGTCTCGCTGTCGCTGTTCCTGATCATGGCACTGATGTCCATGCGGGTGCTCGATCTCGCCACGCTGGCCGGGCCGCTGCTGCTGATCGTGGTCGTCAACGCCTTGGCGACGGCGGCCTTCGCGTATTTCGTCACTGTCGCGGGTGATGGGCGGCGACTACGACGCGGCCGTGATCAGCGGCGGGCAGGTCGCGGCGGGCCTTGCCACCACCGCCGTCGGCATGTCGGTGATGCAGACGCTCACCGAGCGGCACGGGCCCTCGCCGATGGCGTTCCTGCTGGTCCCGATCGTCGGGGCGTTCTTCGCCGACATCGCCAACGCGCTCGTGCTGCAGGTGTTCTTCGCCCTGCCGATCCTGGGGTTCTGAGGCGTGGGCATCCCGATCCGCATCGCCCTGCTGCTGTTCCTGGCGCTGGTGACAGGCTGCGCGCGCGGGCCCGATGAGCGCGCTCTCGCGGACGACGTGCAGGCGCGCCTCGACGCCGTCTTCGGTCAGCCGCTCATCGAGGTGGCGACGCTGCGTCGGCAGGGCAGCGCGCCGTATCGCGCCGCGCCGGACGGTTCGCGGCAGATCATCGTGTACTTCAACGCCGTGCTGCGCTTCGTCTCGGAGTACGACCCTTCCGACTGGGAATCGTTGAACCCCGCGCTGATCGCGGACGCGCTGGGCGCGACCGACCAGGGCATCTTCGGGCTCGGACCGGGCCCGCACGCGCCGGGCACTGATTTCCGCAGCCACGGCTCGCTCGTTTACCGCAAGACCGACCAGGGCTGGGTGCCGAGCGACGATCGCCTGTCGGCGGCGGCGGCCGACCCTGCAACGATCCCGAATCGCACGCCCGGTGCCGACGAACTCGTGCAGCGCCTCTCCAAGCTGGTGATGCAGTCGTCCGCGACCCGCGGCGCGGACCGCGAGATCATCACCGAGGAGATCGATCGTGCCCTGCTTAACATCACGCTGCGGCTGCAGCGCGAGCACGAGGGCGTGGCACTCGCGGCCGGTCCAAAGGACGGTGAGTACTGGCGCTTCCTCACGTCCGTGACGCGCGGCCTGCCCGAGTCCGCCGCCGTGCAGGTCGTGGCGACCGAGGGCAGCGTCGCGAACGCCTTCCTCATCGAGTCGCAGCGGGCACGCATCGGCGTCATGCAGAGCGACGTCGCCGCGGCCGCGGTGACCGGGCAGGGCGTGTTCGCCGAGACCGGCCCGATGAGCCACCTGCGGGCGGCGGCGAGTCTCTTCCCGGAGCCGGTGCACATCGTCGTTCGCGCCGACTCGGACATCCAGCGCGTCGCGGATCTCGCCGGTCGCCGCGTGGCCCTGGGCAGTTCGCAGTCGGGCTCGCGTCACACCGCGCTGCGGCTGCTGGCGCACGCCGGGATCGATCCCGCGGGGCTCGTGCGCATCCAGTACGCCAGCGCCGCGGATGCGCTCGCGAGGCTCGCGGCCGGTGAGCTCGATGCGGTGATCGAGGTGACATCGGCACCGTGGCAGCAGCTGCAGGAGAAACTTCGCACGACTCCGCTGCGGCTCGTGGCGCTCGACGCCGGGCAGGCGGAGCGCATCGGTGCCGACCTGCCCGGGCTGGTGCCGCTCGCCATTCCGGCGCGCACCTATGCGGGCCAGATGGCGTCCGTGCAGACAGTCGCTGCCACGGCCCTGCTGGTCGCGCACGGCGACGTCGCGGACGCCACGGTCGCGGCCGTGCTCGAGTACCTCTACGCCGCGGCGGCGGAGCGGGGCGGCGTACTGGCGGCGCGTCTTTCGAAGGAGCGTGCCCAGGCGGGCATCACGATCCCGGTGCACGAGGGCGCGCGACGCTTCTTCGAGCGTACGGCGGGCACTGCAGCTCGCTCAGGGAATCCCTGACGCCCAGGCCGGGTGCTGCTGCTACCATCCGCGACGGCGTTCGCTTCGCGCGGCATCCACCGCTGAAAAGCCCGGTCGAAACCGATGGAATCCATGAGCCAGGCCTCTCGACCGCGTGCGTGGCGCGCCATCCTCGTCCGGGGCGTCGGGTACTTCCTGCTCTGGATGATCATGGCGGGCGGCGAGTCGGCTGACATCGCGCCTGGCATCGGCGCCGCCGTCCTTGCCACGTGGATCAGCCTCGTGCTGCTGCCTCCGGACCCCGCGATGGCGCACATCCGGCCGCTCGCGGTCCTGCGCCTGGCGGTCCGGTTCATCTGGACGTCGGTCGTCGCCGGGCTCGACATCGCGAGGCGTGCCTTCAGCCCGTCGTTGCCCCTGAAGCTCGGCTACCTCAACTACCCGGTCGGCCTGCCGCCCGGCACGTCGCGCAACCTGTTCACGGCCGTGACCAGCCTGATGCCGGGCACGCTGCCCGCGGGCACCGACGATTCGGGACGCCTCATCTACCACTGCCTCGACGTCGATCAGCCGGTGCTGCAGGAGCTCGCGCAGGAAGAAGCGCAGCTCGTCGAGGCTCTGGGCGCCGCTCCGGGCGTTGGCGGAAGGACCGGGGTCGAGTGATGAGCGCGGGCGCAAGAACACGTGAATCCTGAGTTCCTCGTCGCGGTCGCGGGCTTCGTGATGATCACGGTGGTGATCGGGCTGGCGCGCATCCTCTGGGGCCCGGGCGATGCCGACCGCGTCATGGCGGCGCAGCTGCTCGGCACCGGCGGCATCGCGAGCCTGCTGCTCGTGAGCGTGGCGCGCGAACTGCCTGCGGCCGTGGACGTGGCGCTCACGCTGGCGATGCTGGCCGCGTTCGCCTCGATCGCGTTCGTCAAGGGCGTCACGGCGGCGCAGGACGAGGACTCCGGCGGGGCGGCGGTCGATGAGCGCGCTGCTCGACCTGTTCACCGCCGTCGCGCTGGTGCTCGGGGCGCTGTTCTTCCTGGCGGGCGTGGTCGGGCTGCTGCGGTTCCCGGACACGCTGTCGCGACTGCACGCGCTCACCAAGGCGGACAACGTCGGCCTCGGGCTGATCGTGATCGGCCTGCTGCCGCAGGCCGGCAGCGTGTTCGCGGCCCTGAAGCTGCTGCTGGTGTGGCTGCTCGTGCTGCTGGCCGCGTCCACCGTCGGGCAGATGATGGCGCGCGTGGCGCGCAGGGCGGGGCCGCCGCGATGAGCCTCACCTAGGTGCTCGAGTCCATGCTCGCGCTGCTGGTGCTCGGTGCCGCGGTGTGGACGATCGCGGCGCGCAGCGCCTTCGCCGCGGCCGTGGGCTTCGTCAGCTACGGCCTGCTGCTCTCGCTGATGTGGGTGCAGCTCGCCGCGGTGGACGTGGCGCTGACCGAGGCGGCGATCGGCGGCGGGCTCACGGGCGTGCTGCTGCTGGGGGCCGTGGCGACGCTGCGCGGCACCGAGGCGCGCACCAACCGGCGTCCCGCGTTGCCGCTGCGGGTGCTCGCGGCCGCCTGCTGCGCGCTCGTGTCGGTGGCGCTGGCCGCGGTCGTGCTCACGCTGCCCGCGGCCGGGCCGACGCTCGCGCCACAGGCGATCGCCGCGCTGCCGGCGACCGGTGTCGGCAACCCCGTCACGGGCGTGCTGATGGCATTCCGCGGGTTCGACACGCTGCTCGAGAAGGTCGTGCTCGTGCTCGCGCTGGTCGGCGTGTGGTCGCTGGCGCCCGACCGCTACTGGGGCGGCCACCCCGGGCTCGAGCACCGCCTGCCAGCCGACGGCGTGCTGCCGTTCTTCGCGCGCACGCTGCCGCCGCTCGGCGTGCTGCTCGGCATCCACCTGATGTGGACCGGCGCGGACAACCCCGGCGGCGCCTTCCAGGGCGGCACGGTCCTCGCCGCGATGTGGCTCGTGGTGATGATGGCGGGCGTGCGCGATGCGCCGGCGATCCGCGAGCAGTGGCTGCGCCTCGCGCTGGTGTCGGGCCCGGTGGTGTTCGTCGCGGTCGGTCTCGCCGGCATGCTGGCCGCAGGGGCCTTCCTCGCCTATCCGGTCGCGATCGCCAAGCCGCTGATCCTGCTGATCGAAGTGCCGATGCTGCTCACCATCGCGCTCGCGCTCGGGTTGCTGGTCACCGGCCCGCCGGAGCGCACGGCGGACCCGTCATGAGCACGGTGACGCTGTTCGGGCTGTGCGCCGCGGCGCTCGTGGGCCTCGGGCTGTACGGGGCGCTCACGCATCCGCAGCCGCTGCGCAAGCTGATCGCCTTCAACCTGCTCGGCAGCGGCGTGTTCCTGCTGTTCGGCGTGTTCGCGCGGCGCGGCGCCTGGCAGGCAGTGGGCGGCGACCCGGTGCCACAGGCGCTCGTGATCACCGGCATCGTGGTCGCGTTCGCGGCGACGGCGCTGGCCGTGGCACTGCTGCTGCGCCTGCACAAGGAGAGCGGCGAGGCCACGCTCGATCCGCCGGCGCCGGCCGGCGCCTCCGCCGGGCGCCGCAACACATGATGCTCGACACGGGCGCGGCCGCCGTCGCCGCGACGACGCCGGGCGGCGGCTGGCTGGTGGCGGCCGTGATGTGGCCGGTGGTCGCGGTGCTGCTTGCGATCGTCGCCGGGGGGCGGCACGCGGCCCGCATCACACTCGCCGCGATGCCGGTCGGCCTCGCCGTCGCGTGGGTGATCGCGACGCGCGTGTGGGAGGGCGGAGCGATCACCTACCTCGTGGGCGGCTGGGCGCCGCCGCTCGGCATCGCGCTGCGCGCCGACGGACTGTCGGCCGCGATGATGCTCACGACCGCGATCGTCATCACCGGCGCGGGACTCTTCGCGCACGCCGACTTCGCCCCGAAGCCGGGCGAGCCCGAGACGCGCGGCTCGCTGGTGTTCTGGACCCTGCTGATCGCGGTGTGGGGCGCGATGAACCTCGTGGTGATGAGCCGCGACCTCTTCAACCTCTACGTCGCGCTCGAGCTGCTGACCTTCGCGGCCGTGCCGCTCGTGAGCCTGGACGGGCGCGCCGCGACGCTCGCCGCCGCGCTGCGCTACCTGATGTTCGCGCTGCTCGGGTCGGTGCTGTACCTGCTCGGGGCCGTGCTGCTCTACGGCGCGTACGGCACGCTCGACATCTCGCTGCTCGCCGCGCGGGTGCAGCCGGAGCCGGTCGCCTGGGTCGCCGCCGCGCTGATGACGGCGGGCCTGCTCGCGAAGACCGCGCTGTTCCCGCTGCACCTGTGGCTGCCGCCGGCCCACGCCGGCGCCCCGCCCGCCGCGAGCGCCGTGCTCTCGGCGCTGGTGGTCAAGGGCTCGTTCGTGCTTCTCATCCGGCTGTGGTTCGAGGTGATGCCGGCGCTGTGGAGCGTCGCGGCCACGCAGCTGATCGCGGCGCTCGGCGCGGCGGCGATCCTCTACGGCAGCGTGCTGGCGCTGCGCCAGGAGCGGCTCAAGCTGCTGATCGCCTACTCGACCGTGGCGCAGATCGGCTACCTGTTCCTGATGTTCCCGCTGGCGTATGACCCGGCGATCGGCGCGGCTGCAGGGCGGCGTGGCGCTCACCGGCGGCGTGCTGCAGACCGTGTCGCACGCCTTCGCCAAGGCCGGGATGTTCATGGCCGCGGGCCTGATCGCCAAGTCGCTCGGGCACGACCGCATCGCCGATCTCGCCGGCGTCGGGCGCGCGCTGCCGATGAGCCTGATCGCGTTCGGCCTCGCCGGCGTGTCGCTCGTGGGCCTGCCGCCGAGCGGCGGGTTCGCCGCCAAGTGGCTGCTGCTGTCGGCGGCAGTCGACACCGGCCAGTGGTGGTGGGCGGCCGTGCTGGTGCTGGGCGGCCTGTTCACCGGCGGCTACGTGATGCTGGTGCTCGTGCGCGCGATGGGCGGCGCCGCGGAGTCGGTCGCAGCCCATGAAGCCGGTGGCTCGCTCGCGCGAAGCGGTCGCGCTCGCGATGTCGCTCTGCGCCGTGCTGCTCGGCCTGCTGGCGCTCGGGCCGGTGGAGCTGCCCGCACTCGGTAGCGCGAGCGTCACCGCCGCAGCGGAGACCGTGCAGTGAACGGTCCGCTCGCCACGCTGCTGCTCGGCGCGACCTGGGCGGTGCCATTCGCGCTGCTGCTCGCATGCATGTCGAATGCCGTGCGACGTGCGATGCCGCGGCTGCTCTGGCTTGCGCCGTTGCCCGGGCTCGCGGCGGCGGTGCTCGCGCTCGGTGCGTCGCCGCTCGCGATCGGCGCCGGCCGCCTGCGCCTCGTCTTCGAACTCGACGGCCCGGGCGCGCTGCTGCTCGGCGTCGCGGCGCTGCTGTGGAGCGCCGCGGGCGCCTACGCCGCGACCTACATGCGCGACACACCGAAGCCCGGCCGCTTCGTCGCCTGCTGGCTGATGGCGTGCACGGGCTGCCTCGGCGTGTTCGTCGCGGGCGACCTCGTGAGCCTCTACGCCATGCTCGCGATGCTGACGCTGGGTGCGAGCGGCCTCGTGATCCACGACGAGACGCCGCAGGCCTGGCGCTCGGGCTCGATCTACCTCGTGCTGGCGCTGCTCGCCGAGTCCGTGCTGCTCGTGGGGCTCGTGATGCTGGCGGGCGAGATCCCGGGCGACAGCCTGCGCCTGCGCGATGCAGCCGCGGCGCTCGCCGATTCGCCCGACCGCGACCTGATCCTGGCGCTGCTGGTCGCGGGCTTCGGCACCAAGGCCGGGCTCGTGCCGATGCACGTGTGGATGCCGCTCGCGCACGCGGCCGCGCCGGTGCCGGCCTCGGCCGTGCTGAGCGGCGCCGTCGTCAAGGTCGGCATCATCGGCCTGATCCGCTTCCTGCCACTGTCGGAGGCGATGCCGGACTGGGGGCTCGTGCTCACGGCCGCCGGCTTCGTGACGGCGTTCTACGCCGTCGCGATCGGACTCACGCAGCGCCACCCGAAGGCGGTGCTGGCGTACTCGAGCGTGAGCCAGATGGGCGTCGTCGCGGCGGTGCTCGGCATGGGGCTCGCTGCCGGCGATGCGAACGCGGGCATGGCCGCGGCGTTCTACGCCTCGCACCACGTGCTGGTGAAGGGCGCGCTGTTCCTGTCGGTCGGCGTGATCGCTGCGAGCGGCGCCGGGCGGCGCGCGGTGGTGCTGGTGCCCGCGATGCTGCTGTGCCTCGGGCTCGGCGGCCTGCCGTTCACGGGCGGCGCGATCGCCAAGTACGCGGTCAAGGACCAGCTCGACGTCGGCGTGGTCGGCTGGCTCGCCGCGGCCTCGGCGGTCGGCACGACGCTGCTGATGCTGCACTTCTTCCGCCGGCTCGCCGCGTACGGCAGCGAGGACGCGCAGGCGACGGCCTCGATGGGCCTGCGCTGGCCGTGGCTCGCGATGGCGGCCGCGGCGCTCGTGCTGCCGTGGCTGCTGCATCCGCTGACGGGGCTCGGTCCAACGCTCGCGGCGATCGCGCCGAAGGCCCTGTGGGCCTCGCTGTGGCCGGTGGCGCTCGGCGCGGGCCTCGCCTTCGCGCTGCGGGGCTGGGCGGATCGACTGCCGATGATCCCGCAGGGCGACATCGCCGAGGCGATCGACCACGCCTCGCGCGCAGCGCTGGCCGGCGGCCCGCTCTACGACCGCTTCGACGGCGTCATCCGGGCGTGGCCTGCGGCGACGCTGGCATTGCTACTCACCGCGATCGCATTCGGCGCGGCCCTGATCTTCCCCTGGACCTGAGCTTCGTCACCCATGACCGACACGAGCATCCACGACATCCACCTCGATCTCGCCGATCCGCGCGAGCTGTTCCACCCGGCCGAGCTCGATCCGATCGGCGGCCAGCCGTACGCGGAGCCCGGGCTCGAGCGCATCCTCAACCGCATCCGGCCGCGGCCGGACCGGCCGGTGCGCGCGACGCTCGGCTGCCCGCGCGGCGCGACGCCCGACCTCGAGGCGCGGATGCGCTCGGGCCTGCAGCGGTACTGCGATCACCGCATCGGGCAGATCACGAACGACATCGCGAGCCTCCGGCAGGAGGGCCTCGCCACGCTCTGGCGCGGGCTCCTGTTCCTCGCGCTGTGCATGCTCGGGTCGCAGATGCTCGGCGAGCCGAAGTTCCTGCCCGGCATCCTGGCGCGCTTCCTCGACGAGGGCCTGATCATCGCCGGGTGGGTCGCGCTGTGGTATCCGCTCGATGCGCTGCTCTACCAGCACTGGCCACTCAAGCGCGAGCGGCGGCTCTACCAGTCGCTGCGCGACATGGAACTGAAGCTCGAGTTCGTGGACTGAGACGTGGAGGGCGCTGTGCGGTGGCGGGTCGCGGGTCTGCTGTTCGCAGCTGCTGCAGCCCGCAGGCGCCGAGCAGCGGTTCGTCGAACTCGGCGCGGGACGCGGCCTGACTGCCTCCGTCGTCAATGCGGTGCTCATCGACCGCGACGGGCTGCTGTGGGTCGGCTCGCGGGAGGGGTTGTTCCGCTACGACGGCTACGAGGCAACCGCAATCCTCTCCGACCGCGCCGACCCCGGCGGTGCCAGCGACCTCGACGTGCGCGCGATCTACGAGGCCGATGATGGTGCGCTCTGGGTCGGCACGCTCGGCGGCGGCCTCATCCGTCGCGATCCGCTCACCGGTCGCTTCAGGCAGTACGGACACGATCCGGCCGATCCCCGTTCGCTGAGCGATCCTAACGTCCTCGACGTTGCGCAGGACGGCGAGGGCAACGTGTGGGTCACCACGAGGAACGGCCTCAACCGCCTCGACGCCGACCGCGAGGGCTTCACGCGCTATCACCATGTACCAGAGCCGGTGCCCGTCCTCGGACGCCACCGTGTCTCGCGGTTGCATCGCAATTCACAGGGGCAACTGTGGATCGCGACCCACGGTGCGGGCGATCGAGCGCTGGGATCCGGATCGCAGGGAGTTCGAAACCTACTCGCTGGCGCGAGCTCACCGGCGGGTCGCCCGGCCTCGATTCGGTCTTCTCCATCGCGGAAGCGCGCGACGGGCGGTTGTGGGTCGGCACGCGGGAGGGCCTGCTGCTGCTCGATCCACTGCGCCGCGAGGCGCGACGCGTGATACTCGCGCGCAACGCGGGGCGGGAGCCGTTCATCTCGGCACTGCACGTGGACCGTCTCGGCAGGCTGTGGATCGGGACACTGACGCAAGGCCTGATGGTCGCCGAGCAGCCCGCGGGCAACTGGCCTGACGTCGCGCAGATCAATCCGGCCCCTCTGGACGACAGCTGGTCTGCGCTGCAGCCGCTGAGCATCGCGTCGAACCACGACAGCATCATGGTCGGCACCTGGGGCGGGGGAGTCCTGCGGGCACCCCTCGCGGATCCCGACGTGCGCCTTCTCACCCGCAAGGCCGACGGCAGCGGCCTGCGCAACAAGAGCGTCTCCGCGGTGCTGGGCACGGCGACGGCTGGCCAGCCCTGGGTGGGCACCCTGGGCCCCGAGCGCGTCGACGTCACCACCGGAACGGTCATCGCCACGGCATCGCTCCGCGTCGGACCCGATCCGCAGGACCAACGTGCTCAGCCTGGCGATCACCGAGGACGGTGAGCATTTCGCAGGCACGGCCACGGGCCTGTATCGGTTCGGCCCGGGCGGCGACACTCTCGACGATCGTCCGACCGGCCGCGACAACGCCAACACCGTCGGCCAGGGCTACATCCGTGCGCTGCTGCCTGCCGGCCGGCGGGCCTGTGGGTCGGCTCGAGCCGTGGGGGACTCCTGCTGCGTGACCCCGGCACCGGGCGGTTCACCCGCGCTACTCGACCGATTCGAAGTCCGAACGGCCAGCGCGGTGCCGACTACGTCACGGCGCTCGCGCTTGCTCCCGACGACTCGCTGTGGATTGGCACCCGGGTCGTGGGGCTGAGGCGTTGCCGGATCGAGCCGTGGTCCTGCGAGCTGTTCGCCGAGCCGGCCCGCGGCCGGGACGGCATGGGTCGCCAGCACGTCACCGCGTTGCGATTCGACCCTGCTGGCGCGCTCTGGGTAGCGACGGACGGTGGCGGGTTGTTCCGGGTAGCGCGGGGACGATGGTCCGGCGGGCGTCCGCTTCGAGCGCTGGGGCGAGGAACATGGACTGCTCGAGCGACGCCATCATGTCCATCGAGCGGGACTCGGACGGATCGCTCTGGCTGGGAACGCGCAAGGGACTCTCGCGGCTCGATCCGGCCACGGGCGAGGTCGCGAACCTCGTCGTGGCGGCCGGCCTGCCGGCGGGCACGTTCAATGCGGGAGCCTCCTCGGCGGATGCCGAATTCCTGTATTTCGGCTCCAGCGAGGGACTGGTCAGCATCCGGAAGGGCAGCCCGATGCCCGTCCGACCGCCGGCGCCGGTGCGGATCACCGCCGTGCAACGGTCGGGCGGGCAGTTCGCGGGTCGCGCTGGGGCCTGCCGAGCTGGCCACGGGCTTCGAGCTCCGCCCCGGACGAGAATCTCACGCTGGAATTCGCGGTCCTCGATTTCGTCGAGTCGCGTCACGAGTATGCCTACCGACTCAACGAGGGCGCCTGGACGTCGCTCGGCCAGCAGCCGCCGGCTGACCGTCGCGCGCACTGGAGCCGGGACGCTACCGACTCGAGGTGCGCGGGCGCGACGCCTTCGGCCAGTGGAACTCCTGCCCGCCGCTGGTCTTCGACGTCGTGCCGCCGCTGTGGAAGAACACGTGGTTCCGCGCGATCGCGCTCGCAGCCACCGTGCTGCTGCTGTCCGCGCTGCACCTGCTGCGGCTGCGCAGCCTGCGTCGGCGCAACGCCGCGCTCGTGCTGCTCCAGCGGCAGCGCGAGGAGGCGCTCGAGCGCGCGAACCGCAGCCAGCGCGAACTCGAGGAGGCGTCGGCGGGACTGCGGCAGCTGACCGGCCGTCTCGAGTCGGCCGAGGAAGAGGCGCGCAGCCGGATTTCCCGCGAACTGCACGACGAGTTCGGCCAGACGCTCACCGCCGCGAAGATCAACCTGCAGATGCTGCGCAGCAGGGCGACGGATCCCGCTCGTCGTGCAGCGCCTGGATGACTCGGTGGGGATGGTGGACAGGATGATCCGCCAGGCCCGGGACATCGCCAGGGGCCTGCGTCCGCCGCTGCTGGACGAGGCCGGCCTGGTGCCGGCCCTCGAGGATCACCTGAAGGCACTGGCCAAGCGATCCGACGTACGCATCGATTTCGAGGCCGACCCGGGCGTGGCGAACGCGCCGCCGGGCTCAACACGACCGTGTTCCGGGTCATCCAGGAGGCCGTCAGCAACGCGCTGCGCCACGCGCGACGCCTCGACCATCCGCGTCGCGCTGCGCGACGATCCCGACGCATTGTCCGTCGTGATCGAGGACGACGGCGTCGGCTTCGATCCCGAGGTCGTCGGTCGGCGCGTCCGGCGCGGCGAGCACCTTGGGCTGCTCGGCATGACCGAGCGGGTGCGCGGCGTGGGCGGCACGATCGAGCTCGACTCACGCCCCGGTGCCGGCAGCCGCATCGCGGTTCGTATTCCCGTTTCCGAAGCGCCGCGTCCGATCCGGACGCCCCGCTCGAGGTGACCTCGATGGCAACTCTTCGCACAGTCCTGATGGCCGACGACCATGCACTGGTGCGTGCGGGCATACGCGCGCTGCTGGAGAGCCTGCCGGGCGTCGAGGTCGTCGGCGAGACCGGTGACGGGCTCGAGGCGGTCGAACTCGTGCGGCGCAATCCGCCCGACGTCATCCTGCTCGACGTGACGCTGCCCGGCCTGAACGGACTCGAGGCGGCCGCGCGCATCGTCCAGCTCGGCGTGCCGACCCGCGTGCTGATGATCTCGATGCACGCCTCGCCCGACTACGCTGCGAGGGCCTTTGCGGCCGGTGCACTCGGGTTACCTGAACAAGGATGCCGCCTTCGACGAACTGTCCGAGGCGATCGACGAGGTCTGCGCGGGTCGGCGCTACCTGTGCCGAGCGATCGACGCCGACCTCGTGCAGCAGCACGAGCAGCGCGCCGGCAACGGTGGCGTCGGGACTGGACGCGCTCACGCCGCGGCAACGGCAGATCCTGCAGACTGGTCGCGGAGAGGCCTGAGCACCCGTCAGATCGCCGAGCGCCTGTTCCTGAGCGTCAAGACCGTCGAGACGCACCGTGCCCAGTTGATGCAGCGCCTCGACATCCACGACGTTCCGGGCCTCGTGCGCTTCGCCATGCGCCACGGGCTGCTGCCGCCCGAAGGGAACTGACGGCGCGCTACCAGGGCAAGGGCGTCGCCCTCTGGGATCACGCCAAGGGCCTCACGCCGATCGGCTTGCTCGAGTGGTGCAGGGACGTGCCTACGTGAGTTGGTTGGGCGGGGACCAGTGCGAGTTCATGACCGGCGAGGCGATCGAGGCGATCGTCGGCACGCCGCCGTTCGAGCGCGTCGGCTGATGACGTGGAAGGAGTTCTTCCGCAAGCAGGGCGTGGTCGAGGCCGCCAACGTGTCGTTCTCGAATCCCATATCGATCAGCGGCAGCGGCCGCGAGGTCGTGGGCGGCACCCCGGGTGCGTCGTTCTCCTGGATCGTGAACATGAGCCAGGTGTTCGTGTGCGAGCGCGGCAACTCGATCCAGGCCGGCTTCCCGAACGGCTTGCGGGCGAAGATCGCCGCCGGAGCGAAGTTCGGCCGCTGCGAGTACCTCGACGACTGACCATCCACAACGGGAACGATCTGTCCCCCTTTGGGGGGGGCAACCAACTGGAAGGCGGGGGCAACCCCGCCTTTCCTTTTCCTGGAACCGCATACAATCGCGCCCGGCACGCGCACCGCGCTGGCGGAGGTCGGATGAGTTCGTACGTCAGCTGGTTCCTGCAGGGGCTCGTCCTGGTCCCCGTCACGCTCCTGCCGATCATCAACCCGCTCAGCAGCGCGCCGGTGTTCGCGGCGACCGTGGGCTCGAACCGCAGCATCGCCAGCGGCTGGCGCGGCAGGTCGCGGTCAACGCCTGGTTCGTGCTGGTGGCCTCGATGCTGATCGGCACCTACGTACTGGCGCTGTTCGGTATCTCGCTGCCGGTCGTGCGCATCGGCGGCGGCCTGCTCGTGGCCGCCACCGCGTGGCACATGCTGCACCATACCGAGGACGACGACGTGCATGCCGTGGCGGCCGAGAACGCGGCGACGCTGTCGGACGCCGAGATCGTCCAGCGCAGCTTCTTCCCGATCACCTTCCCGCTCACGACCGGGCCCGGCACCATCGCCGCCTCGATCGCGCTCGGGGCGCAGATTCCCGGCTGATCCGGTCAAGTACGTGCTCGGCGTGGCGGTGGCGGCGTGCGGCGCCGCATTGGTCTCGCTTTCGCTCTATCTCATCTTCAAGAATTCGGTCGCCGTGCTCGCCCGGCTCGGCCAGATCGGCACGTTGGTAATGATCCGGATGATGGCTTTCATCCTGCTCTGCATCGGCATCCAGATCATCTGGACCGGCTGGGCGGAGCTGAACTCGATCGCGACCTGATGCGCTGGCCCGCGGCTAGATCCGCCACGCTCCCGGCCGCACTGACTCCGGACCGGGCGGCTGTGCGAAGATCGACGCATCGATCCCGGGAGTCTCTGCAAATGCACCGAGCCGTCTTTCTTTGCGCTGCCGCGCTGGTATTCACAGCGGCGTCGGTCGCACAGGCCGACGCGGACGTCGCGCGGACTGCCGCGGGTCCGGTCCGGCTCGTCACGGTAGCCGAGGGGCTCGAACACCCCTGGGGTATCGCCTTCCTGACCGACGGGCGGGCGCTGGTCACCGAGCGCCCCGGTCGGCTGCGTATCGTCGCGAAGGACGGCAAGCTGGGCAGGCCCCTCGAGGGCGTGCCGGCGGTGCACGTGATCAACCAGGGCGGCCTGCTCGACGTGGCGCTCGACCCCGGCTTCGCATCCAACGGTCTCGTGTACCTCTCGTACACCGAACCTCGCGACGGCGGCAACGGCACCGCCGTGGCGCGCGGCCGGTTGACCGACGGCGGGCTCGCCGATGTCGAGGTGATCTTCCGCCAGCAACCGACTGTGAAGGGCGGCCACCACTTCGGGTCGCGACTGGTGTTCGCGCGCGACGGGCGGCTGTTCGTGACGCTCGGTGATCGCTTCACCGAGCGCGCGCGCGCCCAGACGCTCGACTCGCACCTCGGCAAGGTCGTTCGCATCGAGCGCGACGGCAAGGTGCCTGCCGACAACCCGTTCGCGGGGCAGTCAGGAGCGCTGCCGGAGATCTGGTCCTACGGGCATCGCAACGTGCAGGGCGCGGCGCTGCACCCGGCGACCGGCGATCTGTGGACCAACGAGCACGGGCCACGCGGTGGCGACGAACTCAATCGCACGCTCGCCGGCCGCAACTACGGCTGGCCCACGGTCACCTACGGCGTCGAGTACTCGGGCGGCAAGATCAGCGACTCGCCCACGGCGCCCGGCATCGAGCCGCCCGTGCACCACTGGGTGCCGTCCATCGCGACGAGTGGCCTGCTGTTCTACACCGGCGAGCGCTTCCCGAAGTGGCGCGGCAGCGCCTTCGTCGGCGGTCTCGCCAGCAAGCAGGTCGCGCGGCTCGAGATGGACGGCGACCGCGTCGTGAGCGAGGAGCGCCTGTTCGAGGGCGTCGTGAACCAGCGCGTGCGCGACGTGGAGCAAGGTCCGGACGGGCTCATCTATCTGCTCACCGACGAGAAGAACGGACGGCTTCTGCGCATCGAGCCGGCGGAGTGAGTAGAATCGCCCGGGCCTGTCGGGCCTGTAGCACAGCGGTTAGTGCAGGGGACTCATAATCCCTTGGTCCTGGGTTCGAATCCCAGCGGGCCCACCAGTCTCACCGCGGTGTATTCCGTCCGGTCAGGCACGTTTCTTCCGCTGCACGAGCGCCGACGGCTCGACGGAGGGTCCACATGCGTGATCGAAGCGCCGGTCTCCTTCAACGCCTGTCGTACCCGCTCGCGGTGCTCATCGCGTCGACGCTCACGACGTCAGCGTGTGCCGGCGATCAAGCCGGCCCGGCCCCGGGCGACCCAGTGCAGGCGATTCCCGCGCAGCCTCCGGCTACGACGCCGGCACCCGTGGCCGCGGTGATCCCCGGGGCAGCGATCGAGCGCCTGCGGAGCGAGGCAGCTCGGGCTGCGGGCGTGCCGCTCGACTCGGTGCGCGTGCTCGAGAGCGAGGCGGTCACATGGTCCGATAGCGGGCTCGGCTGCAGCGGGCCTGACGAGAGCACGCTGCAGGTGCTGACGCCTGGCTACCGCGTCGTGCTAGAGGTGGGTGGCCGGACTCTCGAGTATCGCGGCGACCGACGTGGCCACTTCAGCCTGTGCCCGGAGGGCCGCGGTGGACCGCCGGCCCAGCGAGGCGGCGCCCCCGTCGATCGCTGATCTGTCCGGGGCGCGCGGGAACGTCTGCATCCTGCAGGGCTCACCGCGCATTCGTCGGCGAAAAAAAGGGCCCCTCTCGCGAGGGGCCCCGGATCACGCCTTCGCGTGCCGCCCGCTTACGGGCGTGCGATCGTCACCACCGGCGACGTCCAGACCTGCCAGTGTGCAGGATTGGACGCCACGCCATTGGCCTTGAGCGCCCTGACGTTGACACGGTATTCACCGTTCGGCACGTCCACCAGCGTTCCGCCCGCGTCCGCGATGCGCTCGCCCGTCCACTCGAACGAGAAGAACTGCGTGCGGGTGCTGTTGCGCCCCACATAGTCCGACTGATCGAAGTTGGAGAAGGTCGGATCGAGCGGCGTGCCGGTTGCGGCGTCCACGATCTGGAACTCGACCCGCCGGACATGGTGGTTGAAGTGCACGAGGAACCACGGGTTGTCGCCGGCCTCCAGCGTGTAGGTCGCGCCGGCCGGCTGGTTGGTGAACGTCCCGGCCGCCAGCTTCGCCAGCCACGGGAACGTGGGAACGTTGTTGAACCCGTCGAGCGGCTGCACCGCCTGGTAGTCGCCCGTGAAGCCGCCGAACGGCACGCGCAACGGCTCGCCGCCGTCCGACGGCGTGAGCACGAGATACCCACCGTAGACGCGGCCCGTGAACGCCCCTGAACTGGACGTGTTCGGGTCCGGCGTGATCGTGGCCTTCACGACCGCCGTTCCGCCCGCCGGTACAGTCACGCTGGGCGTGGCGAACTTCACCGACGCCGCTCCGAGGAACGCAGGCTGCGAGAAGGCCGCAGGCGCGTTCGTCGTGCCGGACGGTGCGATCAGCCGCCCGAAGCTCAGCGAGTTGACCGACGACAGGTTGTAGGTCACCGGCTCGGTGCCCCAGTTGCGGACAGTCAGCGTGCGCTTGTGCGGGCCGGCCGCGCCTTCTCCCAGCGGCAGCTTGGCCGGCGTGACGCCGACAGTGGCGTTGATGGTGTCCGCCACGTCGATCATGCCTGCGCCCTGTCGCGCCGCGAAGTCCAGGAACCCGAGCCCGGGGTTACCCGACCACACCTTCGGATCGGCGTGGTTCTGCAGCCGGTCGCGGATCTCGAGCGGCTTGAGCGCCGGATTGGCCTGCAGCATCAGCGCGACCGAGCCTGCCACGTGCGGCGACGACATCGACGTGCCGCTGAGCGTGGCGTAGCCGCCGCTCTCGAGCGGGTAGGTCGAGAAGATCGCGCCGCCCGGGGCGCCCACGTCGGGCTTGAAGTCGAGCGTCGGCGTCATGCCGTAGGAACTGAAGCTCGAAATCAGGCCGGCGGTCGGGTTGGGGAAGGCGCCCTGCCGGTCGGTCCACACAATCTCCGCCGGGGCCGCCTGCGCCTTGATGAACGCGCCGTCGGCCTGCGAGATGCCCACTACCGGGGCCGTTACCCCCGCGGGTGGCGCCGCACCCAGGGTGCCGTTCACGACGCCAGGAACGTTGTTGGCAATCAGGACCGCCGTGGCGCCGGCGCCGACCGCGCGCAGGTACTTTTCGTTGAAGCTGCACGCACCGCGGTCGATCAGCGCGGCCTTGCCTGCCGGGTCGGCGAGGTAGGGGTCGGTCTGGTTGCCCGGCGTCGTCGTGTCGCTGTCGACGCAGCCACGACCGACGTACACGATCTCCTCCGAGCCTGCGGTGGGTACCGGCGGGGTGAAGGTCATCGGCTGGTAGCCGATGTCGGTCCCGTTCGCCGTCAGCACGCTGAGGAGGACTTTCGCGTTGTCGAACGATGCCACGCCGATCACGCCCGCGCCAACGCCCGGGGCGCCAAGCGAGAACGAGCCGGTCGCGCCATTGTTGCCGGCGGAGGCGACGACGGACACGCCGTTCTTCGCCAGCAGGCCGCTCATGTAGACCGTCGGGTACTGCGGCCACTGCAACGCCGCGCCGAGGCTCAGGTTCACGACCTGCATGCCGTCGGTCCAGGCGCGCTCGAGTGCGGCGTTGATCACGTCGGCGCTGGAACTGCCCTCGCAGCCGAACACGCGATAGGCGCCCAGAGTCACTTCGGGCGCGACGCCCGTCACGCCACCGGGGCTGGCGGCCTTCGCGCCGGTGATGCCCGCGACGTGGGTGCCGTGGCCGTTGCAGTCATCCGGATCCGGATCGGGGTTCGGGATCGGGGCCGTACCGACGCCGCCGGAGTTGTAGTCGTCGCCGACGAAGTCGTAGCCGAACTCGACCTTGCATCCCGGCCCGAAGCAGCTGCCAAGGTCGGGATGGTCGTAGTCGATGCCCGTGTCGATGATGCCGACCTTCACGCCGGCGCCATCCCAGCCTTCGGCTCGGGCCTGGTCGACGCCGCTCTGTGAAATGGCGTTGATGACGTCGATGCCGCTGCCCGCATCGTCCGGCTGCGGTGGCCGTTCGATGTCGACCACCGGGTACACGGCCGCGACGCCCGGCAGGCGCGCGACGCGCGACGCCGCGCTTGCGGACATCTGCAGCGAATACCCGTTCCACAGGTTGCGGTAGTCAAAGCGCTCCTTCGCCTGCACGCCCGCGCCCTGGAGCGCCGCCTTGAATTTCACGCGCTCGCTGGCGAGGCTGCTCGCCCTGCCACCGTCCGCGAGCGGTCGGCCGCGTAACTGCACGAACCATGACGTCGCGTTTTCACTTTGCGCAACCGACACCGTGTCGCCGCTCGCCTGCGCGGACGGCACATAGCCGGCCCCGCCAAGCGTCGTCACGACTGCTGCGCTCAGCAGTACGCTCATCGACTTAATGGACATGTTTCCTCCCACAGGATGCCAAGGTTTCTTAGAGCCGCGGCGTGTTGCTGTCATCTCAACCCGCCGCCGACGTGCGCCGGCGCCGTTTCCGAAAGGTCCGCTCGAATGTTCGGGCGTCCGTCGGTGTTCGACCTTTGCGGGTAACCCAGCCCTCTCTCGGTGGGCCCTCGAGAGCTGTGGTTTTGCGGCCCCGCTTCGCAGCGGGTGTGCCCTTCGACCAGTGCAGTGACGCGGAACGTACATTGCTTCTTATGCCCGCGACAAGGACAAATTTTGTTGAATGCCAGGATGTGCCGGAGACCTTGCGGCGTCGCTGCCCGTTGCGGGACATGCAAAGCGCCCCAAGTCGCGCGAGCACTGGTATTGATCGCCGCATCAATTGATTGGAAGGGGCGGCGGTTGCCGTTCTTCACGATTCAGCGTCGTCGTTGCACCTCTTGAGTAGGCGAGGGAACTGTCGGGGAATTTGACAGCCTGTTGGCGGGGCGGTGGCTGCCGGGCGGGCGCAAGTTGCGTTAAGTTATTGACTTGGCTCCCAATATGTAAACTTTGCGTCGGCGCTGGCACGGCTCTTGCTTGCATAACCGGGCTGCAACCCGAACAACTGAACGCGGGAGTTCAAACGTGAAAAAAGCCCTTCTTGCCGCCGCTGCGTCGCTGCTCTTCGCGTCGTCTGCCAACGCGGTCTCGATCAGTCTCTTCGATGTCGGCGTCAACAAGGACGGCGACCAGCCGGCGCCTGCGAACGTCAGGTACGCCCTCGATTCCTCCGGCCTCGGGTCGGTCAGCGTCATCGTGAAGGGCAAGGGTTCGCACTTCGTGCTCGGCTATTTTGACTACGAGATCGGAGACCTGTTCTTCGACGAGCTCGGTGCCGCCAACGGCGCGCCCGACGCCGGCGAGAGCTGGGAGATCGACGAGCCGGGCTTCGTGTTCGGCAACATCTACAACAACTTCCAGGGTGGCTTCCTCGACGACTCGAACGGCATCGAGGGCGTGCTCGAAGACGTGGCCATGGCCCTTGGCCGCAGCTTCGACGTCGTCTACGGCGGTATACAGGTGACGTTCTTCAGCAGCCTGGAGCAGCCGCGGGTGCCGTTCTACCTGTCGCAGACGGACGACGAGACCGGCGCGACGATCTACCTCTGGTCCACCACCCGTGTGCCGGAGCCAGGTTCGCTCGCGCTGCTGGGGCTCGGCCTCGCGATGCTCGGTGCCGCCCGCCGACGTCGGTAAACTTTACAGATCCGGGGGCGGCGGGACCGGAACCGAAGGTCCCCGCTCACGGCTTCGCCGGTCCGGCGAGGCCGGGCCGGCGCCGGACCGGTGCAACAAAAGAGAACGCCCGCGACGTCAAGTCGCGGGCGTTCTCTTTTCTGCTCTGCGGGGCAAACCCGCGGGCCTTTCGCGGGCGGGACCGGGCCCGCGCTGGCTCAATCCTCGAGGAAGCTCCGGAGCTGCTCGCTACGGCTGGGGTGACGCAGCTTGCGGAGCGCCTTCGCCTCGATCTGGCGGATCCGCTCGCGGGTGACGTCGAACTGCTTGCCGACCTCCTCGAGCGTGTGGTCGGTCGTCATGTCGATGCCGAAGCGCATTCGCAACACCTTGGCTTCGCGCGGCGTGAGCCCGGCGAGCACCGAGTGCGTCGTCTCGCGCAGCGATTCGGTCGTCGCAGACTCTATCGGCGACTCGACCGAGGTGTCCTCGATGAAATCCCCGAGGTGCGAGTCCTCGTCGTCGCCAATGGGCGTCTCCATGGAGATCGGCTCCTTGGCGATCTTGAGCACCTTGCGCACCTTGTCCTCGGGCATCTCCATGCGCACCGCGAGTTCCTCGGGCGTCGGCTCGCGACCCATCTCCTGAAGCATCTGCCGCGAGATGCGGTTCAGCTTGTTGATGGTCTCGATCATGTGTACCGGGATGCGGATGGTGCGCGCCTGGTCGGCGATCGACCGGGTGATGGCCTGGCGGATCCACCACGTGGCGTAGGTCGAGAACTTGTAGCCGCGTCGGTACTCGAACTTGTCCACCGCCTTCATGAGGCCGATGTTCCCTTCCTGGATGAGGTCGAGGAACTGCAGGCCGCGGTTCGTGTACTTCTTGGCGATCGAGATCACGAGGCGCAGATTGGCCTCGACCATCTCCTTCTTGGCGCGGCGGGCCTGGGCCTCGCCGACCGCGATCTCGCGGTTGATCTCCTTGATCTCGACGATCGTCAGGTGCGTGCGCTTCTCGATCTCGCGCAGGCGCAGCTGGTGCTTCTCGATCGAATCGCGAAGGCGCCCAAGGGCCGCCGAGTGCTTGCGCTTGGCCCGGACGTGCTTGTCGAGCCAGTGCAGGTTGGTCTCGTTGCGCGGGAAGGTCTCGATGAAGTCCGAGCGCGGCATACCGGCGTCGCGGACGCAGATCTGCATCACGGCCTTCTCGATGCCGCGGATCTCATTCAGGTGCTCGCGGAGCTGCACGATAAGCTGCTCGAACATCCGCGGGGCGAGCTTGAGCTCCATGAACTCATCGACGAGCTTGCGCCGAAGTTTGGCCGTCTTGGGATCGCGTCCGCCCTTGTCGTCGAGCGCCTTGAGGGTCTGGCCGTACAGCTTGGCCAGTGAAGCGAAGCGGCGTGCGGCTTCCTCCGGGTCGGGCCCGGTATCGACCACTTCCTCTTCGTCCGTCCCGTCGCTCTCTTCTTCTTCCTCGGAGGCTTCCTTGGCAGCGGCGGCGAGCTTCGGGTTGATCGGCTCGGCGATCACGTCCGGCGCGTTCGGGTCGACGAAGCCGACGATGATGTCGGCGAGGCGGCCCTGGCCGCCCCTGACGGGCTCGTAGATGCGAAGGATGAGATCGTGGGTCGGCGGATAGGCTGCGAGCGCGCGACGCACGGAGTCGAGGCCTTCCTCGATGCGCTTGGCGATGGCGATCTCGCCCTCGCGCGTGAGCAGCTCGACGGTGCCCATCTCACGCATGTACATGCGCACCGGGTCCGTCGTCCGGCCGAACTCCGCGTCCACCGTCGTGGCGAGCGCCGCCGCAGCTTCCTCCGCGGCCTCCTCGTCGGCGACAACCGGCTCGCGCAGCAGCAGCGCCTCGGCATCCGGTGCCTTCTCGTACACCGGTATGCCCATGTCGTTGATCATCTGCACGATGTCTTCGATCTGCTCCGGATCGACGATCTCGGAGGGCAGGTGGTCGTTGACCTCGGCATACGTCAGGAAGCCCTGTTCCTTGCCGCGTCCGATCAGCAGCTTGAGCTGCGACTGGCGATCCTCCGGCGTGCTGACCGGCAGCGCGATCTCGATTCGGTCGGCGCCACCCTTCGCGCCCTTGGCTCCCTTCACGCGCTTGGCGCCCTTGGCGGGCTTCGCGGTCCTCGCGGATTTCGTGGGCCCGGGCGCGAGTGCTGCAGTGCCCGCAGGCGCCGGCTGAGTGGTCGCCTTGGCGGCGGGTTTCTCGGCTGCGATCGACGGCGCGGCCTTCTTGAGCGACTCGGGGCGCTTCGCCGTCACCGCACGGGTCTTCGCCGTTGCCACGCGCTTCGCCGGGGCCTTGGTGGCCGGCTTGCCGGTCCGCCGGACGTCGTGCTTGTGCGCCGTGGCCGTGGGGGCCGCCTTGTGCACGGCCTTCTGCGCCTTCGGCGTCTTGGCTTTCTGTGGGGACTTCTGCGGGGTGGCCACGGTGGCGACCCGCTTCACCGCCTTCTTGGCGGCCGGCTTCGCGGCCGACCTCGCGGCCACTTTGGTGGCCGGGGCCTTGCGAGTGGGGGCCTTCTTGGCCTGCTTGCGTACCGTCTTGCTCAAGATGGGCGCCTCAGGAAAGGGAGGGGGTGAATAAAAGAGCGGAATAGTACCATAGCGGGTCCGCCACCTGCCGCACTACTTCGCGCCGGGCGCGGAGGCGGATTGGACGCGGGAGCGCAACAGTCCCTGCAGCTCGGTCTTCTCCTCCGCCGTCAGGGGCTCGGCACGGGACTTTTCCTCCAGCGCCTGCAGCCGATCGAGCACATGGTCGGTCACGAGTCGCTCCAGCGACGAGCGGATCTCGGCGGCGGCTGCCTCGGCATCGGCGACCAGACACTCACCGGCGGCAAGTCGAGAAAGAGGGGCGTGCTCGGGCCGCCCTCGCCAGCGCTCGAGCAGCGCGCCGGTGCTCGCTACCGGATCTTCCCGCAGTTGTGCGAGCAGTTCGAGGAGCAGCGGAACGCCGGGGCGCCCCAGTCCCTCCAGCGCCTCGGCGACTGGAATCCCGGCGCCCGCGGCGGGGTGGTGCACCAGCAGGCTGATCGCCTGGCGCACGAGGTTGCCCCGTCCGGCCACGGCGGGCGCAGGCCTCGCCGCGCGCTGCGAGGCGGTGTCGCTGCGCGTCGAGGTCGGCGTCGCAGTATCGGCCTCGAGCAGCTCGACGAGCCGCCCGGCCGGCATGCGGATCACGTCGGCCAGCTGCGCCACCAGCAGCTCGCGATAGACGTCCGACGGGATGCGGCGCAGCAGCGGGCGGGCCAGTTCCACGAGCTTCGCGCGGCCATCCACGCTGGCGATGTCGGCGCGCGAGGACAGCTCCCGGATCAGGTAGTCGGACAACGGCAGGGCATTAGCGAGGCGGGCCTCGAACGCCTCGGCGCCTTCTGCCTGCACCAGCGAGTCCGGATCCTGGCCGTCGGGCAGGAACAGGAAGCGGACCTGGCGACCCTGCTTGACCTCGCCTACGGCGTTCTCGAGCGCGCGCCAGGCCGCGGCCCGGCCGGCGCGGTCGCCGTCGAAGCAGAAAACGACCTCACCCACGAGGCGGAAGATGCGCTGCAGGTGCTCGGGCGTAGTCGCGGTGCCGAGCGTGGCGACGGCGTAGGTGATGCCAGCCTGGTGCAGGCTCACGACGTCCATGTATCCCTCGACCACCAGCAGCCGCTGCAGGCTGCGCGTTGCCTGCCTCGCCTCGAACAGGCCATAGAGTTCCCGGCCTTTGTGGAACAACTCCGTCTCGGGCGAGTTGAGGTACTTGGGTTCGCTGCCGTCGAGCACGCGACCGCCCAAACCGATGCTGCGGCCGCGCGTGTCGCGGATCGGGAACATCACGCGGTCGCGGAAGCGGTCGTAGAAGCCCGCTGTCTTGCCGCGTTCAGCGTCCGGCTGGCGCTCGATCACGAGCCCGGCGCGCAGCAGCACCTGTCGTTCGTCCTCCGTGGTGCCGTAGCGGTCGATGAGCGCGTCCCAGCGGGCCGGCGCATAGCCGATGCCGAAGCGCTGGACGATGTCGGCGCCGAGACCGCGACCGGCGAGGTAATCCCGGGCCCGGGCCTCCCCGCTCAGCGACTGGCGATAGAAAAGCCCGGCGCGCTCGAGCGCGACATACAACTCGTCGTGCGGCTGGGCTGGCGCCGCCGCGCCACCCTCGCGCGGCACCTCGAGGCCGGCGCGGGCCGCGAGATCCTCGACCGCCTCGACGAAGCTCGCGTGGTCGTAGTCCATGACGAAGCCGAGTGCCGTGCCGTGCGCGCCGCAGCCGAAGCAGTGATAGAACTGCTTGTCCGGGCTGACCGTGAAGGAGGGCGACTTCTCGTCGTGAAACGGGCAGCAGGCCTTGTACTCGCGCCCGGCGCGCTTCAACTGCACCCGGCTGCCGATCACCTCGATGATGTCGGTGCGGGCGATCAGCTCGTCGATGAAGTGCTGTGGGATGCGACCGGCCACGGGCGTAATTGAGGGTTGCGGGGGGCTGGTGATAGTGGGGTCGCGCTGCTTGCGTCGCAAGGCTCGCTCGGTTGCGAGCGGTTCTCATCGTCGACGGCGCGAATGCTCACGAGTCAGGCCGCGGTGGCGGGCGTTCGATCCGGGTCCGGCCTGGCTCGCCAAACCGACATGCTCGCCCGGCCGGACCCGGATCGAGCGCCGATACGCGGCGCCTGGGCGAGTTTTCGCCCGGGCGCGAAAACTCGCACGGCGCACGAAGCACGCACCGGACCCCGCTTCACGATCGCGGCCCCCTTGCGACCGCATCAGGCCGCTCTTCGCAATCCTTCCGCCGGATGCGCCGTGCGACTGATCGGCGAGCGTTCGCCACCGGTCCCTTGCGCGCCATCGCCCCTCGCCGACCAGTCGCTCAGGCGCGACTCAAGGGGTGGGTTCGGGGTCCTGTTCCAGCGAGCATATCTTCCGCGCGAGCAGGAACAGGACCCGAACCCACCCCGGCCACCGTCGCAACAGCGACACTAGGCGACGTGTGCAAGTGCCGCGGAAATCCTGGAGGGTTGAGAACCGAAGCCGGGCCGCTGGCCCGACACCGAGCGGCACGTCAGGCGGAGAGAGCGGCCTTGATGCGGGCGCTCACCGCGCCCATGTCGGCCCGCCCGGCGGCCTTCGCCTTCACGGCCGCCATGACCTTGCCCATGTCCTTGACCGAGACGGCGCCGGTGGCGGCGATGGCCTCCGGACGATGGCATCGACTTCGGCGTCGGAAAGCTGGGCGGGGAGGTAGGCCTGCAGCAGAGCGATCTCGCGCTTTTCCTTGTCGGCGAGATCGATGCGGCCGCCCTGCTCGAACTGGACGATCGATTCCCTGCGCTGCTTGACCATCTTCTCGAGCACCGCGATCACCTGCGCGTCGTCGAGCGTGATCCGCTCGTCGACTTCACGCTGCTTGATCGCGGCCTGCACCATGCGGATGGTCGAGAGGCGCTCCTTGTCGGAGGCCCGCATGGCGGCCTTCATGTCCTCGGTGATGCGCTCCTTGAGCGTCACGGGACGAGCGGGACTCAGTAATTGCGGGCGCGCGGCGCCGAGAAGTCGCGCATGCCGCGCTTCTGGTGACGCTTCACGGCCGCCGCCTTCTTGCGTTTCCGCTCCTGGGTCGGCTTCTCGTAGAATTCACGGCGCCGCAGTTCGGTAAGCACGCCGGCCTTCTCGCAGGCACGCTTGAAACGGCGCAGGGCGGCATCGAAGTATTCGTTCTCACGAACGCGGACGCTGGGCATCGCAACCTCGTCGAGGGTCTGGTCTGGATTCCCGGCCACGGCCTGGGGACGCGCTGCCGGCTAAAAGGACCGCGAATTTTAGAGATCGCGGAAAGAATTGCAAAACATGCGCGTGCTGGGCCTGGAAACCTCCTGCGACGAGACCGCGGTGGCCGTCTACGAAGGCGGCGACGCCGGCCTGCTCGCGCACGAGGTGTACAGCCAGGTCGAGCTGCACGCGGCCTACGGCGGCGTCGTGCCCGAGCTTGCCTCCCGGGATCACCTTCGCAAGTTGTTGCCATTGCTCAGGAAAGTGCTCGATGGAGCCGGCGGTGCCGGTGCCATCGACGGCGTCGCCTACACCAGCGGCCCGGGCCTCGTGGGTGCGCTGCTGGTCGGTGCGGCGGTGGCCCGGAGCCTCGCGTATGCCTGGCGTGTGCCCTGCCTTGGGGTGCATCACATGGAGGGCCATCTGCTCGCGCCGCTGCTCGAGCCCGAGCCGCCCGCGGTTCCCGTTCGTGGCGCTGCTGGTCTCGGGCGGCCACACGCTGCTTGCGCAGGTGGAGGGCGTCGGCCGATACGAGATCCTCGGCCAGTCGCTCGACGATGCGGCCGGCGAGGCGTTCGACAAGACCGCCAAGCTGCTCGGGCTCGGCTATCCGGGCGGTCCGCAGCTTGCGGCCCTGGCCGAGCGCGGGCGCCCCGACGTGTTCCGCTTCCCGCGGCCGCTGACCGAGCGGCCGGGCCTCGATTTCAGCTTCAGCGGCCTCAAGACGGCCGTGGTCGTGGCCCTGCGCGACCGCGAACTCGACGACCAGACGCGCGCCGACGCTGCGCACGCCTTCGAGGAGGCCGTGGTCGACACGCTGGTCATCAAGTGCCGGCGCGCGCTCGAGGCGACCGGTGCGCGCACGCTGGTCGTGGCCGGCGGCGTCGGCGCCAACCGGCGCCTGCGCGCGCGGATGCGGGCCATGGGCGAGCAGGCGGGCGTGCGGGTCGTCTATCCGCGCGTCGAGTTCTGCACCGACAACGCCGCGATGATCGCGCTGCTCGGCCACCTGCGCCTGGCCGCCGGACAGCGCGACGACCTCGCGATCCAGGCCCGGGCCCGCTGGCCCATGGCCGATCTCGTTCCGCCCGCCGGCGCCACGCCGCTCTAGCGCATCGGCGGCGCTCCCGTCACTATCCGTCCTCCCCAACCCGCGAGTTGCCCCTCCATGGACGTCATCTTCCTCACCGGCCTCACCACCGAATGCATCATCGGCATCTGGGACTGGGAGCGGCGCGTCAAGCAGAAGGTCGTCATCGACCTCGAGATGGGCGCCGACATCCGCCGCGCGGCGGCGACCGACGTGATCGAGGACACGCTCGACTACAAGCGCGTCTCCAAGCGCCTGCTGCAGTTCGTCAGCGAGTCGCAGTTCCAGCTCGTCGAGACCCTCACCGACCGCATCGCCGAGATCGTCGTCACCGAGTTCGACGTGGCGTGGGTCCGGGTGCGGCTCAACAAGCAGGGCGCGATCCGCGGCTCGCGCGACGTCGGCATCCTGATCGAGCGCCGCCGCGAGGACTACGCAGGCGGCGTGGGCGCGGCGTGACCAAGGTCCTCGTCGCGGCGGGCAGTAACATCGAGCCGGTCGCGAACCTGCGCCGCGCGCTCGACGCCCTCGCGGCGCACTACCCGGACCTGCGCTGCTCGCGGGCCTACCGCAACGAGGCCGTCGGGTTCGAAGGCGAGGACTTCATCAACCTCGTCGTCGGCTTCGACACCGGCGACGACGTGCACGCGGTGATCGGCCACCTGCACGAGGCGGAGAGCCTTTGCGGTCGCGAGCGCCACGCGCCCAAGTGGGCGCCGCGCTCGATGGACCTCGACATCCTGCTGTTCGGCGACACGGTCTGCGACGAGCCGGGCCTCGTGCTGCCGCGCCCTGATCTGCTGCGTCGCGCCTACATGCTCGGGCCGGCGGCCGAGATTGCGCCCGGCTTCGTGCACCCGACGCTCGGCGTCACGCTCGCCGATTGTGGCGCGGATTTGCCCGGGCCGAGCACCCGCTCGAGGCGGTGGACCTCGGCTGGCCAGCGAGGAGCCCGGAGGAATGAGCGACGCCGGCGCGTTGCGATCGCGGTCCGGCGAGCCCGACTGCGGCTCAGAGGCTGCGGCCACCGTCCACGGCGATCACCTGCCCGGTGACGTAGGGCGCATCGACGGCGAAGAAGTGCGCCGCGCGAGCGATGTCGTCGGGCGAGCCGCTGCGCCTCAGCGCGGTCTTCGCGATGATCTCGGCCTTGAGCGCGTCGTCGAGGTCGCGCTCGGGCCACAGCACCGGCCCCGGTGCGATGCCGTTGACGCGCACGTCGGGACCGAGCTCGCGCGCGAGCGACTTGGTCAGCATCACGAGCCCGGCCTTCGCCGCCGAGTACACCGGGTGCGCGCGCAGCGGACGCAGGCCGTGGATGTCCACCATGTTGATGATCAGGCCCTGCGTGGCGCGAGCGCTGGCGCAGCGGCCTGCGACAGGAACAGCGGCGCGCGCAGGTTGGTGCCGACGAGGTCGTCGAACTGGGCGTCCGTGATCGTCCCGACCGGCGTCGGGTAGAACGTCGAGGCGTTGTTCACCAGCACGTCGAGCCGGCCGAAGCGCGAGACCGCTGCCGCCACGAGCGCGGGCAGGCGCTCGACCTCGTGCAGATCCGCGCGCACGGCCAGCGCGGAGCCCGGGCGCAGGGCCTCGAATTCGGCCACCAGCGCGTCCGCAGACGTACGCGACTGATGGTAATGCACCACGAGGCTGGCGCCCGAGGCGTGCAGCTGGCGTCCGATCGCCGCGCCGAGGCGCTTGGCGCCGCCCGTGACCAGCACGCAGCGGTCGGCGAGAGGCAGGGTGGAATCCATGGTGTCGTGTCGATGTGCGGCCGGCGGCTGGACGGGTTGACGATACCGGACGTCGTTTCGCGGTGTCGCGGCCCGGGGATTCGCCGCTTGAGCGTCGCGCTGGAGCTGCCGGACCTGACGCCCGAGGAGGCTGCGCACAGCGAGCGGCTCGGCGCGCGGCTGCGCGAGGAGATCGAGCGCGCCGGCGGCTGGATCAGTTTCGCCCGCTTCATGCAGATCGCGCTGTACGAGCCGGGGCTCGGCTACTACAGCGCCGGCGCTCGCAAGTTCGGCGCCGCCGGCGACTTCGTCACCGCGCCCGAGGTGGCGCCGGTGTTCAGCCGCTGTCTCGCCGTGCAGTGCGCCGAGATCCTGCAGACCCTCGGCGGCGGCGACGTGCTCGAACTCGGCGCGGGCTCGGGCGTCATGGCGGCGGCGATGCTGGACGAACTCGAGCGGCGCGACGCGCTGCCGCGCCGCTACCGGATCCTGGACGTCAGTGCCGACCTGCGCGAGCGCCAGCAGGAGACCCTGGCCGCGGCCGTGCCCCGGCTGCTCGATCGCGTCGAATGGCTCGATCGGCTGCCGGGCGGGCTCGACGGCGTGATCGTCGCCAACGAAGTGCTCGACGCGATGCCGGTCGAGCGCTTCGTTCGGCGCGACGGGACGATCCACGCGCTCGGCGTCGCCTGGCACCTCGGCGCATCGACGTGGTCCGAGGCGCCGGCGCCCGAGTCGCTGCGCGAGGCCGTGGTTTGCCTCGAGCCGGAGACCGGCGTGAGCTGGCCGGAGGGCTACATGTCCGAGATCAACCTCGGCCTCAGCCACTGGATGGCCGCGCTCGGCGCCGTACTCGACCGCGGCGTGATGCTGTTCGTGGACTACGGCCTGCCGCGGCGCGAGTACTACGCGCCCGAGCGCAGCGACGGCACGCTGCTCTGCCACTTCCGTCACCGCTTCCACGACGACCCGTTCGTCCGGCTCGGGCTGCAGGACATCACGGCCTGGGTGGATTTCACCGCGGTGGCCGAGGCCGGCCGCCGCGGCCGGCCTGGCGCTCGCGGGCTACGCCACGCAGGCGCATTTCCTGATCGGCAACGGCATCGGCGAGTTCGTCGCCAACGTGGCCGACCTCGACGTCGTCCAGCGGGTCAACCTGTCCCGGCAGGCGATGGTGCTCACACTTCCGGGCGAGATGGGCGAGCGTTTCAAGGCGATTGCGCTCGCCCGCGGTTACGATTCGCCCCTGCGCGGCTTCGCCGTGCGCGATCTTCGACACACCCTGTAGGTAACCATGGATCTCGTCCAGGCCATCGTCCTCGCCATCGTGCAGGGCCTCTCCGAATTCCTGCCGATTTCGAGCTCGGGACACCTGATCCTGATTCCGCATTTCCTCGGCTGGTCCGACCAGGGCCTCGCGTTCGACGTCGCGGTGCACGTCGGCACGCTGCTCGCGCTGCTGGTCTACTTCCGCCGCCAGCTCGGCACGATGGCCACCGCGTGGCTCGACTCGGTGTTGCGCCGCCAGCACACGCGCGACAGCCGGCTCGCCTGGCAGATCCTCGTCGCGACCGTGCCGGTCGGGCTCACCGGCCTGCTGTTCGCCGACTTCATCGAGGCCAATTTCCGCAATCCGCTGTTCGTGGCCGGCACGCTGACGATCTTCGGCATCCTGATGTACGTCGCCGACCGGTTCGGTCGCGGCACCAAGGACGAGTTCGGCCTGACCTGGCCGCAGGCGATCGCGATCGGTTGCGCGCAGGCGCTGGCGCTGATGCCGGGCACGTCGCGCTCGGGCGTCACGATGACGGCGGGCCGCGCGCTCGGGCTCACGCGCTCGGCCGCCGCGCGCTTCTCGTTCCTGCTCGCCGTCCCGGGCATCGGCGCCGCCGGCGCCTACGAGGGGCTCAAGCTCGTCACGTCGCCGGAGCCCGTGCAGTGGCTGCCGATGCTGGTCGGCGTCGCGTTCGCTGCGCTGTCGGGCATCGCCTGCATCCATTTCCTGATCCGCTTCATCGAGCGGATCGGCCTGCTGCCGTTCACCGTGTACCGGCTGATCCTCGCCGGCGTGATCGTCTGGCATTTCGCCTGAGGGATCCGCCTTTCAGTCGTTACCGAGCTTGCGGATCGCCTCGATGCGGGCCGCGCGCATGCGCTCCGCGATGATCGGCCCGGCTCACGGGCCAGCACCTGCGGGTCGAGCTTGACGGCCGCCGCGGCCGCGCGCGCCTGTCGCAGCAGGTCGGCCTGCGGATAGGGCCGGGCGCGCCGCTCGGGGCCGCGGCCGCGGGCATCGGCTTCGCAGGCGAGCAGGAAGCGCTCGAAGCGCTCGGGACGGCGGAATGCGTCGGTCCGCTCGAGCAGTTCGAGCACCGTGGCGGGCCGCTGCTCGGCCACGCGATGCGCCCGGGCGTGGTGGCGCGCCACCAGGATCGCCAGCTCGCGGTGCTCGGTCGGGCATGCGCAGCCGCTCGGCGAGCTTCTCGATCAGTCGCGCCCCGGCCTCCTCGTGACCGAAGTGGCTCGGCCACGTCCTCCCGAGGCGTGAGGCCCTTGCCGACGTCGTGCACCAGTGCGGCGAAGCGCACGGTCGTGTCGCGCGACAGCTCGGTGGCGACCTCGAGCACCTGCATCGTGTGCACGCCGGTGTCGATCTCCGGATGCCACTTTTCCGGCTGCGGCACGCCGTCGAGCGCGGCGATCTCCGGGAACACCGCCGCGAGCGCGCCGCAACTCGCGCAGCACCTCGAAGTAGACCGTGGGGCGATCCTCGCCGAGCGCGCGCTCCGTCTCGACCCAGACGCGCTCCGGCACGAGCGCCGCCATTTCGCCGCGGGTGACGATGCCGCGCATCAGATCGAGCGTCTCCGGCGCCACCGTGAAGCCGAGCGGCGCGAAGCGCGCCGCGAACCGTGCGACCCGCAGCACGCGCAGCGGATCCTCGACGAATGCCGGCGAGACGTGGCGCAGCACGCGCGCCTCGAGATCGCGCTGGCCTCCGTAGGGTCGACGAGCCCGCCCGCGGCCGCCTGCGCCATCGCATTGATCGTCAGGTCGCGCCGGGCGAGGTCCTCCTCGAGCGTGACGTCCGGGTGCGAATCGCGTCGCGAATCCGTAGTAGCCGGGGCCGGTCTTCCGCTCGGTGCGGGCGAGCGCGTACTGTTCCCCGGTCGCCGGATGCAGGAAGACGGGGAAGTCCTTGCCGACGGGCCGGTAGCCGAGCGCGAGCAGGTCGTCCGGCGTCGCCCCGACCACCACGAAGTCGCGCTCGACGTGCGGGCGGCCGAGCAGCTGGTCCCGCACCGCGCCGCCGACGAGGTAGATCTTCATGCGCGGAATCCTAGCGAAACGCTCCTGTTGCGATCGCGCCCGAAAGCGCGGTGCTGCCGCGTGCTCGCGGCGCTTGCGGTCGCCGCGTGCCTGCCCCGGTTGCTACCTGATGCAGGCCGCTTCCGGCCAGGCCGACGTCCTCGTTCGCAGCGAACCGATCGCGAAGCTGGTCGAGGACCCGCGGACGCCCGACGCGCTGCGCGCGCGGCTCGAGCTCGTGATCGAGGCGCGCGAGTTCGCCGTGCGGGAGCTTGCGCTTCCGGACGGCCGCAGCTTCCGGAAGTACGCCGACCTCGGCCGCGACGTACGCGGTGTGGAACGTCGTGGCAACGCCGGAATTTTCGGTGATGCCGCGGCGCTGGTGCTATCCGGTGGCGGGCTGCGTCGTGTATCGGGGCTACTTCGACGAGGATCGCGCCAAGGCGATGGCGCGCCGCCTCGCGGGGCGCGGTGACGACACGACGGTCGGCGGCGTCGCCACCTACTCGACGCTCGGCCACCTTCCGGACCCGCTGTTCAACACCATGCTCGGCTGGCGCGAGACGCGGCTCGTCGGCACGATCTTCCACGAGCTCGCGCACGAGCGGCTGTACGTGCCGGGCGACAGCGAGTTCAACGAGGCGTTCGCGAGCGTCGTCGAGCACGAGGGGGTGCGGCACTGGCTCTCTGCGCACGGCCGCGACGCGGAGTTCGAAGCGTATCGCGCGGCACTGGCTCGCGAGGCCGAGTTCGCGGCGCTGCTGCGAGCGACGCGCGAACGCCTGCGGAGCCTGTACGCCTCCGCCACGCCATCGACGCAGCTCTGGGCGGACAAGCAGCCTGAGTTCGGCCGGCTCAAGTTCGAGTACTCGCAGCTGCGGGCGCGCTGGGGCGGGTACTCGGGCTACGACGCGTGGTTCGCGCGGCCGCTCAACAACGCGTCCCTCGCGGCGGTGGCGACCTACCACGACTGTGTGCCGGGATTGCAGCGCGAGCTCGAGGCGGCGGGGTCGCTGCGGGACTTCTTTGCGCGAGCCGACGAGTTGGCGTCGTTGCCGCGAAAGGAGCGGCGTGCGTCGGTGTGCGAGTCCGATCCGGCGACGGTGCAAGGCCAGAGGAGCGCGCCGGTTTCGAGTCGCTCCACGTAATTCGCTTGGTCGAAACCGGCGCGCTCCTCCGGCCCGACGTGCGGCGCCTGAGCTCGTTGCCGGCGCGGCGCCGGCTACTCGCACGGCGCACGATGGCTCCACCGGTCTCCGCCGTGGGCGCGGCGGGCGGTGTGACTGCGGTCCGTTGATTCGGCGGCTGGGTCTGGCTGCTCACGACGGCGGGGCCGAGATCCGTGTCGACCGATTGCGCCGTGCGACTTGGCGGCCCTGGCCGCAAAGTCGCTCAGGCGCGTGCCAAAGCCTGGAATGCCGGTCGCGTTCCGACCAAGCGAATAACGTGGAGCGACTCGGAACGCGACCGGCATTCCAGGCCGGCCACCGCAGCTCCAGACGAGATGCGGCCACTGCATCGCCAAACGCAAACCGGCCACCGCGGCAAGTACCTGCCGCGGTGGCCGGGGAAGAATCCGAACCCGTCAGCGGATCGGGATCACCAGCATCGCGTTGCCGCGGCGGATCTGCACGACGAAGGCCGGCTGACCCTCGGTGGCGCGACGGAACTCCGCGAGGTTCGCGACCCGCGTGCGGCCCACCGCCAGGATCACGTCGTTGGCGCGCAGTCCCCGCTGGGCCGCCGGGCTGCCTTCCGCGACCGAGCGCACCAGGACGCCGCCGCCCTGCGCGTCGGTCAGGTCGGCGCCCTCGAGTCCACTGTGCAGGCTCGAGGCCGCCGATTCCTCAACCGTGTCGCGATCGCCGATCGCGGCCGTGACGCGGCGCGGCTTGCCGTCGCGCAGCAGCGCGATGTCGACGCGTTCGCCGACCGCGAGCATGCCGATGGCATTGCGCAGTCCGGCCGCATCCTTGACGGGCTTCCCGTTCACGGCCGTGACGATGTCGCCGGCCTTGATGCCGGCTTTCTCGGCCGCCGAGCCCTCGACCACCTGGGAGATCAGCGCGCCCTGGACGCTGTCGAGATCCATGCTTTTCGCGATGTCCGGTGTGAGCGTCTGGATGTTCACGCCTAGAACGCCGCGGCGCACCTCGCCGAACTTCACGAGTTGGTCCATCACTATCTTCATCATGTTGACCGGAATAGCGAAGCCGATGCCGATGTTGCCTCCGGTGCGCGAGAGGATCGCGGAGTTGATGCCAACGAGCTCGCCCTGGAGGTTCACGAGTGCGCCGCCCGAGTTGCCCGGGTTGATCGACGCGTCGGTCTGGATGAAGTCCTCGTAACCCTCGGGGTTGATCCCGGAGCGGCCGAGCGCACTCACGATGCCGGAGGTCACGGTATGCCCGAGGCCGAACGGGTTGCCGATCGCGACGACGAAGTCGCCCACTTCGATCCGGTCGGAATCGGCGAGCGGGATGGCCGAGAGATTCTCTGCCGGCACCTGCAGCAACGCGACGTCCGAGCCCGTGTCCTTGCCGACTACCTTGGCGGTGAGCGCGCGGTTGTCGAGAAGCGTCACGGTGATCTCGGTGGCGTTCTCGATGACGTGGGCGTTGGTGATGATGTAGCCCTGCGTCGCGTCCACTATCACGCCCGAGCCCGCGCTCTGGAACTGGCGCTGGCGCGGGGTGTTGGGCACGTCGAAGAATCGGCGGAAGAACGGGTCGTTGAGCAGCGGGTTCTGCTCCTGCACCGTGCCCTTTGTGGCGATGTTCACCACGCCCGGCGAGACCTGCTTGACCATCGGCGCCAGCGTGGGAACCGGGGTCTCGCCGACCCGTGCCGGCAGCTGGGCGGTGGCGAGCGGGGCGAACGCACAGAGCAGCGTCGCGGCGAGGCCGAGGGGCAGTTTCATGAGGCTATCCTGCATTACCGAAGGGGGTGGGGTCGCGGCGGGCCGCGAGTCTAGCAGTGGTCGTCTTCATGCCCGGCAGCCGACTCGCGACGCGGCTTGAGACCGGCCGGCCGGGGGCGAGTTCCCGCGAGCTTGGCCAATCGCTGTCCGGACCGCGCCGGACGAACGCAAGTGCACAAGCTGTGGATTTCCGGTGTCCAGTCGGTGAACACAACATGTTGTGTCGGCGCATCGCGCCCGGACTTGACGGGCCGGGCGATTCGGGCATGGTCCGATCGGCGCCCGGCATAGGCATAACTCCATGTTTATAAACGCTAATAAAATATTGCAGCGCCGCGAACAAAGCGGTTGACGAGTCCGGGTACCCTGCCTACTCTTGTCCGCCTGACCCAACATGTTGTGTCCGGCACGATGCGCTCCCAGGGGGATTCCGGAGCGATCCGAGCCGGGCCCCACCGGGGCCAGTCGGGCGTCCGCCGACCCTCCCGCTCGGGAGCGCGGCCCTCCCGAAGGGATCCGCTGACAACCAATCAAGATGAATCCGGAGCCGCGTCGCCGCAATGAGCACTGCCGTGAAGATTGAGCCGCGGGATGCCCGAAGCATCCCTTACCAGGAAGCGTCCCTGGACATCTGGGACAAGAAATACCGCCTGACCGCCAAGGACGGGACCCCGATCGATCGCAGCATGGACGACACCTACAAGCGTGTCGCCCGGGCGCTGGCGGACGTCGAGGCGGTCGAGGTGCGCGAGCACTGGTACGAGCGGTTCCTCTGGGCGCTGCGCCGCGGCGCGATCCCGGCCGGTCGGGTGACCTCGAACGCCGGTGCGCAGGAGCACAAGCCGGCGACGTCCACCATCAACTGCACGGTGTCCGGCACGATCCGCGACTCGATGGACGACATCCTCGGCAAGGTCCACGAGGCCGGGCTCACGCTCAAGGCCGGCTGTGGCATCGGCTACGAGTTCTCGACTTTGCGCCCGCGCGGGGCCTATGTCTCGGGCGCCGGGGCCTACACGTCGGGCCCGCTGTCGTTCATGGATATCTACGACAAGATGTGCTTCACGGTGTCCTCGGCGGGCGGTCGCCGCGGCGCGCAGATGGGCACCTTTGATGTCGGTCACCCGGACGTCATGGAGTTCATCCGCGCCAAGCGCGAGGCTGGCCGCCTGCGGCAATTCAATCTCTCGCTGCTCGTCACCGACGAGTTCGTCAAGGCCGTGCGCGAGGACGGCGACTGGCAGTTCGCTTTCCCGGTGACGGCTGCGGAGGTCGAGGGGCACGACACCGGCGATGCGGCGAAGTACGTCTGGCGCGAGTGGCCCGCCACCAACGGCTACGTCGCCAACGACGACGGCCTGGTGCTGTGCAAGGTCTACAAGACCGTGCCTGCGAAGCGCATGTGGGACGTCATCATGTCCTCCACGTACGACTTCGCCGAGCCCGGCTTCGTCCTAATCGACCGCGTCAACGAGATGAACAACAACTGGTGGTGCGAGAACATCCGTGCCACCAATCCCTGCGGTGAGCAGCCTCTCCCGCCCTACGGCTCCTGCCTGCTCGGCTCGGTGAACCTCACCAGCTTCGTGCGCGACCCGTTCACCGAGGACGCCCACTTCGACTGGGACGAATACCGCGAAGTGGTGCGCATCTTCACGCGCATGCTCGACAACGTGGTCGAGGTGAACGGCCTTCCGCTCGAGCAGCAGCGCAACGAGATCATGCGCAAGCGCCGCCACGGCATGGGCTTCCTGGGGCTGGGCTCCACAATCACCATGCTGCGCATGAAGTACGGCTCGCGCGACGCGGTCGCCTTCACCGAGCGGGTGTCGAGGGAGCTCGCGCTCGCCGGCTGGCAGGCGGGCCTCGAGCTCGCCGAGGAGAAGGGGCCAGCCCCCATCATGCTCGAGGAATTCGAGGTCACGCCGGCGATGCTCCGCAAGCGCCCCGAGATGCGGCGCGACGGCGTCAAGGCCGGGCAGAAGCTGCCGGGGCGCATCCTGCATGCGCGCTACAGCCGCTACATGCAGCGCGTCGCCGAGGTCGCGCCGCAACTGGTGGAAAGGCTGGCCGAGACCGGCGCGCGCTTCACGCACCACAGCTCGATCGCACCCACGGGCACGATCTCGCTGTCGCTCGCCAACAACGCCTCGAACGGCATCGAGCCGTCGTTCGCGCACCACTACTTCCGCAATGTGATCCGCGAGGGCCGCAAGACCAAGGAGCGCATCGATGTGTTCTCCTTCGAGCTGCTGGCCTACCGTGAGCTCGTGAACCGCGCGGCGATGCCGGGCGGTACCAGCGTGGCGGAGAAGCTCCCGGATTACTTCACGACCGCCGACGACATCACGCCGCGAGAGCACGTGGACATCCAGGCCGCGGCCCAGAAGTGGGTGGACTCCTCGATCTCGAAGACCGCGAACGTCCCCACGGACTACCGCTACGACGACTTCAAGGACATCTACCTCTACGCGCACGAGCAGGGACTCAAGGGCTGCACCACCTTCCGCTTCAACCCCGAGGCGTTCCAGGGCGTGCTGGTCAAGGAGGAGGACCTCAAGAACACGACATACGTGTTCACCCTGGACGACGGCACCGACGTGTCGCTCAAGGGCGACGAGCAGGTGGAGTACGACGGCGAGATGCACACCGCCGCGAACCTGTTCGATGCGTTGAAGGAAGGCTACTACGGCAAGTTCTGAAGCACCGTCGCGACGGCGTCCAGGCGATGCAGAGAGAGAATCAATGAGCGCGCAGAAGATCGAGAGGAAGATCGTCAAGTACCGGGTGGTGAAGCCGGGCGACAAGACCGAGGCGAAGGCCGACGCCAAGCGGGACGAGCCGCTGGCCGAGTCGCACGACGCCAAGGTCATCTGGATGCACGAGAAGCTCGAGCGTCCGGAGATGCTGGTGGGCTCCACCTACAAGATCAAGACGCCGGTGTCGGACCACGCGATGTACGTGACGATCAACGACATCCTGCTGAACGAGGGCACCGAGCACGAGCAGCGCCGGCCCTTTGAGATCTTCATCAACTCGAAGAACCTCGACCACTTCCAGTGGATCGTGGCGCTCACGCGCATCATCTCGGCGGTGTTCCGCAAGGGCGGCGACGTCACGTTCCTGGTAGAGGAACTCAAGGCGGTTTTCGATCCGCGCGGCGGTTACTGGCAGTCGGGCGGCAAGTTCATGCCCTCGATCATTGCCGAGCTTGGCCACGTGATCGAGAAGCACCTGCAGATGATCGGCCTGCTGCGCGACCCGGAGATGGACGAGCACCGCAGGAAGCTCATCGAGGACAAGCGCACCGAGTACGAGGCGCGCCAGAAGCAGCAGGACGCGTTCGCCAAGAGCCACTATCCGCAGGGCGCGCAGCTGTGCACCAAGTGCAGCACGGCGGCCGTCGTGATGATGGACGGCTGCATGACCTGCCTCAATTGCGGCGACTCTAAATGCGGCTGAGCTGAGCGTAACGGCCCTGGACTCTGGTCGGTGGCGCCGCGAGGCGCTACAGTCGCGCTGCATGAGACGACCCACCCGGACTTTCTGGCCGCTCGCGGCGGCCGCGCTCGCCTTCCTGCCTGCTGGCGGACCGCACGCCCAGGGATTCCAGTCGGCGTCCGGTGCGGCCCGGCCACCTCCCGCCGCAGTCCAGGCGCCGGCCGAGTCCGACCAAGGACTGTCCTTCCAGTCTGTCGGCGCACCCGACGGCTCCACGGTCGCTGCGCCACCCGTAACTGCAGGTGCGTCCGCAGGCGCGCCGGCCACCGAACCGGTCGCCGAGCCACCCGCTGCGCTGGCCACGGCAGCGCCGTCTGCGGCGGAAGCGACGCCCGTCACTGCGCCGACGGCCCCGATTGTGCCGGCACCGTTCTCCTCGCGTCCGGCACCGGTGGTTGCCCCGATGGATCCCGGGCCGGACTCCTCACAGCCGGCTGCAATGGCCCTGGCGTTCAGTTCCGTCTCATCGCCGAACGCCAACCGATCGACCGCGGGCGGCGCCGGTCCGATGCTGCCGGTGCCTGACGGGTCGGGATCGACCTTCGAGTTTGCCGACCGCATCGTCATCGAGAAGGGCGCGCGGCGCCTGTACCTGCTGAAGGGCGACGACGTGATCGTCGAGTACCCCGTGAAGCTCGGGCTGAATCCCTACGGACACAAGCAGCGCGAAGGTGATTTTCGAACGCCCGAGGGCACTTACCACCTGTCGCGGCGCAACCCGCGGAGCGAGTTCTTCCTGTCGGTCGAGGTTTCCTATCCCAACGAGGCCGATCGCGCGCGCGCGCGTCAGGCGGGCGTCCGGCCGGGCGGGCTCATCATGATCCACGGCCAGCCGAACGTGCCGCGAAAGACGCCCGACTACTACGCAAGTAACGACTGGACGGACGGGTGCATCGCCGTGAGCAACTCCGGCATGGTGGACATCTGGCAACGCACCCGGCTCGGCGTGCCTATCGAAATCCGGCCGTGATGCGCCACGTCGAGGCGTCCGTTCCGCCGGCGGAGGAGCAGGATTCCGTCCACGCCCGGGTGACGCCGACCGGCAGTCTCGAGAACCTCTCGCAGCAGGAAGTCGATCGACTGCTCGATTCGTCGCGGGGGGGGCTCTACGAACTCTATCGGCGCTGCTCGCTGGCCGTGCTCAACAGCGGTGGCGAGACCGACGACGCGCGGGCGATCTTCGAGCGCTACGCCGACTTCGACATCCGCATCGAGCGCAAGGCCTGGGGCGTGAAGCTCGACCTGCGAAACGCGCCGGCCGGCGCCTTCGTGGACGGGCGCATGATCCTGGGCATCCAGGAACACCTGTTCGCGGTGCTGCGCGACATTCTCTACATCCACGGCGAGGTGTACCACCACGGCAGCGTCGAGCTCACCGAGTCGCAGGGCATCACGGACGCCGTGTACCGTATCCTGCGCAACGCCGGAATGCTGCGGCCGCGGGTGCGGCCCGACGTGGTGGTGTGCTGGGGAGGCCATTCGATCAGCCGCGACGAGTACGACTACACGAAGAAGGTCGGTTACGAGCTCGGCCTGCGCGGGCTCAACGTGTGCACCGGCTGCGGTCCGGGCGCGATGAAAGGGCCCATGAAGGGCGCGACTATCGGCCATTCGAAGCAGCGAATCCGCGATGGCCGCTACATCGGCGTCACCGAGCCCGGCATCGTGGCGGCCGAGCCGCCCAACGCCATCGTGAACCAGCTCGTGATTCTCCCGGACATCGAGAAGCGTCTCGAGGCCTTCGTCCGCACCGGCCACGGCATCGTGGTGTTCCCGGGCGGCGCCGGCACCGCCGAAGAGATTCTTTACCTGCTCGGCATACTCCTGCATCCGGACAACGCCGAGCAGCCCTTCCCGGTGGTGTTTACCGGGCCGGCGGACAGCGCGGAGTATTTCCGCCGGATCGACGAGTTCCTCGTTGCCACGCTGGGACCGCTGGCGCGCCAGTGCTACCGCGTCGTGCTCGACGACCCCGCCGAGGTAGCCCGGGAGATGCTCCGTGGCATGGATGCGGTGCGGGAGTTCCGCCGGCGCCGCAGCGACGCCTACAACTACAACTGGCTGCTCGAAATTCCCCACGAACTGCAGCAGCCGTTCGAGCCGACGCACGAGGCGATGGCCGCGCTGGAGATCCGCCGCGGGATGGAGCCGCATCGGCTGGCCGCGCAGTTGCGCCGCGCCTTTTCCGGAATCGTCGCCGGCAACGTCAAGGAGGCGGGCATCCGCCTCATCGAGCAGCGGGGCCCGTTCGAGATCCACGGCGAGCCCGATCTGCTCGCGCCACTCGACGCGCTGCTGGCCTCGTTCGTGCGCCAGCGGCGCATGAAGCTCTCGGGCGAGTACAGTCCCTGCTACCGCCTGGCCACCTGACCGTTGCCATCTGTGATCCAGTACCGGGCCTTACGGCGGTCGCTGCCGTATGGTCCGCGCACAGTCCAGCGGTAATCCACATGAGCGACAACAAAGACCCCACCAGGCCGCGCGGCCCGTCCCAGATGGACGGAACCGACGGCGACGACCTGCGGCGCACGAAGTTCGGTGTCGCGTCAGAGGGTTGGGACGCCTACAACACGTGGCTCGATCGCGTTCGCCAGCAGCCCGGCCCGGTTTCACGGCAGGCGGTGATAGCCAAGGCGCTCTACAGCGTCTCGAGCTACAAGACGTGGGCCGGCAAGGCGCGCGGCGCCTTCGACAAGCCGAAATAGGATGGCGCGCCGACGGACCGGTAGAATTTGAATCGAGGCTGAGGCTCTCTTCCCCGGCGCCAGTAGCGTGCCGAACGAATCATGGAACGAATCCTGAAGTGGCTCGATGACCTCGACGACCTGAACGCCCTGGTGCGGGTGCAGGCAGGGCCCGTGATCGTGACGGCATTGCTGCTCGCGGCCTTCCTCGCCGTGGTCGCGGGGGTGTTCGTCCTCGGGCCCCCGGACCTCCTCGCCGCTCCATGAGCCCGCGTGCCGCGCGGGCCTTCGTCCCTCAGCCGACCGCCGGATTGAGGCTGTAGGTACCGGTCAATTTCGCCTCTGCGAGCACGTGGCCGTCGATCGCTGCCAGTACCTGCGCAGCGCTGAACGTCCCGTCGACCGGGCACCGGGCGAGGTCGGTCGCATACAGAATGAAGTGGTAGTGGTGCAGCAGCTCGTCGTTCCAGGGCGGGCAGGGGCCGTCGTACCCGAAGTACTCGCCGCCCATGCCGGCATCACCGGCGAACCACGACGTATAGTCGTTGAGTCCCTGACGCGCGCCGGCTGGTCCGGCCGGCGCGCGCTTGCCGCGCGCCACGATGCCGTCCGAGCAGGCGCCGGCACCGATCTCATGTACCGTCGGGGTGATGTCCACCATCACCCAGTGGTGGAAGTCCGTGCGCGGCAGGCTCGCGGGCACGACACGTCCCGCCTTGTTCACGTCATCAGCGCGCGTCGGAACGTCGGTGTCCACGCACAGGAGCACGAACGAACGGGTCCCCGACGGTGCGCCCGACCACCGCAGGTGGGGATTGCGGTTGGCACCGAGTCGCAGGTGCTCGACGGGGTCGGGCACGCCGAAGGCGAACTCGGCGGGAATGCGCTGCTCGTGACCGAAGCTCGAGGACATCAGTTGCATGGGCGTCTCCTGCCGCGGGTGGATGCAGGTGCGATTCTGGCACACTGCGCTGCCGCACTCCGGAGGTGACCGTGCAGCCGAGCTTCCGTCCGCCGATACCACGTCCGGTGGTCCTCGACGGGCCGGCGGGCGTACTCGAGGCCCGCATCGAGGATCCGTCGCCCGGGAGCGTTCCGGCGGTCTGCGGCGTCGTTTGCCATCCCCACCCGCTCTATGGCGGGACGATGCAGAACAAGGTCGTGCACACCCTGGCGCGCGCGATGCAGGAAGCCGGCGCGCCCACGGTGCGCTTCAATTTCCGCGGCGTCGGCGGCAGCGCGGGGCAGTACGATGCCGGCGCGGGCGAGCTCGAGGACGCGCTTGCAGCCTGCGCCTGGGCGCGGGCCCACTGGCGCTGCGACGCGCTGTGGCTGGCGGGATTCTCTTTCGGTGCGGCCGTGGCGCTCGAGGCGTCCGCGGTCGCGAAGCCCGCTGCGCTAGTCACAGTGGCGCCGCCCGTCGGCCGGATCATTGTCGCGCCGGTTACGCCCCCGTCCTGCCCGTGGCTCGTGGTGCAGGGCGACCATGACGAACTGGTGGACGTCGTGAGCGTGCGTCGGTGGGTGGCGGAGTTCGCCGTGCCGCCACGGCTTGTCGAGCTGCCGGAGGCCGAACATTTCTTCCACGGACGGCTCGGCGAGCTGCGTGGCGCCGTGCTCGCGTTCCTCTCGGCGGGAAAGGGAGTCTAGGAGGGTGGATCGATGCGCCGGCGACGGATGGGCCGCGCGCACGAAAGGAAGACGACCGGGGCGGCATCGCGCCGCCCCGGGGGGAACTCTCGCCGGATCAGTTCACCATGCCCTTGAGATTCTTCAGCGGCATGACGCGGACCTTCTTGCTGGCGGGCTTCGCCTTGAAGACCATCTTGTCGCCCGTGAACGGGTTGACGCCCTCGCGCGCCTTGGTGGCGGGCTTCTTCACGACCTTCATCTTCGCAAGACCCGGCAGCGTGAACAGGCCGTGGCTCTTGAGGCTCTTCTTGATGATGACGTTGAGCGAGTCGAAAACGGCGCTCACCTGCTTCTTCGGGAGCCCGGTGTCCTTGGAGATCGTCGCAAGGATGTCGGACTTGGTCGGTGCTGAACTCTTCTTGGCCATCTAGGTCTCCTGTGGATGGATCGCGGGCCGCTGGCCCCGAGAAATCATTCGCGCGCGGAAAATAACACAAGTTCGAAGGGTGTTTAAGCGCTCCGAAGCCTTTTTTTTCAGGTCGGGAGCGATCACCCGGCGACGAACTCCCGCTTGAACTGCACCGAGTACTTGCCCGGGCTGTCGAGTGGCGAGACTTCGATGTCGAAGACCAGGATCTCCGTGCCGCTGATGCCGACCTCGCCGATGAAGTACACGGACGAGCCTTCCGTAATCCGCCGCATCTCGAGGTTCTTGAGCTGGCCGTTGAGGTTGTGGGCGCTCGCGTTGACCGTGCCGTCCACCGGCACGGCGCGCCCGTTGGCGCCCTTGCGCAGCAGCGATACGTTGAGCAGCACGCGATTGGCGCTGCGTTCGATGCCGTAGGCGCGCGCGACCGCCACCGTGAGTTCGTCGGTGCGGACGGCGTTGAAGTGCACTTCGAAGTCACCGAAGGCCTGGTGCGTCGGTTCCGAGGGCACGGCGGTGCGCGCCTGTCCCGGTTCCGGGCCGCCTGCGTCGCAGCCGGAGAGGGCGAGGAAAGCGCACGCGAAAAGACATTGGAAGAACTGCGCGGTGCGACGCGTCATCGTCGATTCCCCCTGTAGTCCTGCAGCTGATGCCGGACTCACTATAATCCAAGCGCCGCGTGATTGCCGACCCCCCCGTGCCGCCTCACGCGCAGCCGAGCAAGTCGCTGAGCGAGGGGTCGAGCGGCGCCGCGGCCCGGATCCGCACGCGCTTGTCGCGCGAGGCGAGGCCCTGCTCGATGATCACACGTGCCCGCGGTACCGCGAACGCCTCCGCCAGGAACGCAAGCAGCGCGGCGTTGGCGCGCCCGTCCACCGGTGGTGCCTGAAGTCGCACTCGCAGGCGTCCTCCGTGCTGGCCGGCGAATTCGCTGCGCCGTGCGCGCGGCTGGATGCGAAGCTCGATCACCAGGTCGTCGCCGTCGCGCCGGCCGGCGGGCATGCGCGCGGCCTCAGCGCAGCAGGATCTGCAGCGCCTGCAGACCGATCAGCACGAACAACGCCGAGAGGTCGAGCCCGCCGATCGGCGGCACGACGCGGCGCACGGGCGCGAGCAGCGGTTCGCACAGGCGACCGAGCAGGTGCGCGGCAGCGCCGTGGCTGGCCGGTCCGATCCAGCTCAACAACGCGTAGAGCAGCACTGCCACGAAGTAGAACTGCAGCACCGCTTGCGTCAGGTCGTGCAGGGCACGGACGAGCACGGGCAGCAGCGCGAGTCCCCCGCCGGATGCGAGGCGCAGCGCCGCCGTGCCGGCCAGCTGCACGAGCAGCAGCGCCATGAGCGAGGCGAGGTCGATACGGCCCGCAGACCCGAGCAGCCGGCGCAGCGGCATCACCACCGGATTGGTCACCTTCAGGACGGCCTGGCCGATCGGATTGCGCAGGTCCGCCCGTACCATCGGCAGCAGCAGCCGGAGCAGGAAGGCGATCACGACCAGCGTCACCAGGGCGTCGAGGACGAAGATCAGCGCGGCCATGTGATCAGCCCGCCCCGAACTCGCGAGCCATCTCGGCGGATCGCCGCTCGGCTGCTGAGACCGCCTGCTTGATGAGCCCGCGGATGTCCGCGGCCTCCAGGATCGACAGGGCCGCCGCGGTCGTGCCGCCGCGCGAGGTGACCTGCTCGCGCAGCAAGGCGGGTGGATCGGCGCTCTCGGCGGCCATGCGGCCGGCGCCGAGCGCCGTCTGCACGGCGAGCAGGCGCGCCGTCGCGCGAGGCAGGCCGAGCGCAACGCCGGCATCCTCGAGCGCCTCGACGAGCAGGAAAAAGTAGGCAGGCCCGCTGCCCGAGACCGCCGTCACGGCGTCCATCTGTGACTCCTCGTCGAGCCACACCAGCGGGCCCACGGCCGACAGGACGCGCTCGACGACCGACCGGTCGGCCAATTCCACCTCGCGGGATGCGTACGCGGCCGTGACCCCGGCACCGATCAGCGCTGGCCGGTTCGGCATCGCGCGCACGAGCGGCCCGTTGCCCCCAAGCCAGCCCGCGACGCTTTCGAGCCGGATGCCCGCCGCGACCGATACGACGATGCGGCGCCGCGCAGCGAGCTCGATCGCGAGACTGTGCGCGGCGGCAGCCATGTCCTGCGGCTTGACGGCCAGCACGACGACGTCGGCCTCGCGTGCCGCCGCGACGTTGTCGGTCGTGGTGTCCAGGCCGAAATCCCGCCGCAGGCGCTCGAGTTGTGCGACGAACGGGTCGGCGACGGTCAACTCGGCGGCCGCGATCCCGCGGGCGAGCAGCCCGCCGATCAGGGCCGAGCTCATGTTGCCGCCGCCAATGAACGCGATGCGCATGCCGCCTGCCTCCGCCTCAGGTCCGTGGCCCGAATATCGCCGTGCCGATCCGCACGATGGTCGCACCCTCGAGCACCGCCGCCTCGAGATCGTCGCTCATTCCCATGGACAGGACATCGAGCGCGTGACCGCGCCGGCCAAGCTCCTCGAGCAGTTCCCGCAGGCGTCGGAAGGACGCGCGCTGGGCGGTTTCGTCCGCAGCGGGCGGCGGGATGCACATGAGGCCGCGCAACCGCAGGCGCGGCAGCCGGCTCACGGCATCCGCGAGTCCCGGCAGCTCCTCCGGGCTTGCCCCGCCCTTGGCCGGCTCGTCGCCGAGCCGCACCTGGAGCAGCACGTCGAGCGGGCCGGCGAGATGCGGGCGCTGTGCGTCGAGACGCGTCGCGATGCGCTCGCGGTCCACCGTGTGCACCCACTGGAAGTGCTCGGCGACCTCGCGGGTCTTGTTGCTCTGGATCCGGCCGATGAAGTGCCAGGTCAGCCGGCGGCCGCGCAGCGCCGCGATCTTGGCGACGCCTTCCTGTGTGTAGTTCTCGCCGAACTCGAGCTGGCCCGCCTCGGCAGCGGCCGCGATCGCTTCTGCCGGCTGCTGCTTGCTCACCGCCAGCAGCCGTACGGAATGCGCGTCGCGACCGGCACGGCGCGCAGCCGCATCGATGCGCGCGTGCACGGCGGCGAGTCGCGCGGGCAAGAACTGCGGAGCGGTTAACATATTGGCACGCGGGGTGCTGATCTATACTGCGGCGGCCTGCGCGAACCGACCGACTGCGGACCCGGCGCGCCGCCTCAAGGAAATTCCGATGGCCGTCGACATTGCCCAACTGCTGGCGTTCGCCGTCAAGAACAAGGCCTCCGACCTGCACCTTTCGTCGGGCGTTCCGCCCATGATCCGCGTCGACGGCGACATGAAGCGGATCAACATGCCGCCGCTGACGCACAAGGAAGTGCACAGCATGGTGTACGACATCATGAATGACAAGCAACGGAAGGCCTACGAGGAGTTCTACGAAACCGACTTCTCCTTCGAGATCCCGAAGCTCGCCCGCTTCCGTGTCAACGCGTTCAATCAGAACCGCGGCGCCTCGGCCGTCTTCCGCAGCATCCCGTCCGTGGTGCTGTCGCTCGACGACCTGAATGCGCCGAAGATCTTCAAGGACATCTCGATGCAGCCGCGCGGCCTGGTGCTCGTGACCGGCCCGACGGGGTCGGGCAAGTCGACCACGCTCGCCGGCATGGTCAATTACGTCAACGACAACCGCCCCGACCACATCATCACGATCGAGGACCCGATCGAGTTCGTGCACGAGTCGAAGCGCTGCCTGATCAACCAGCGCGAGGTGCACCGCGACACGCTCGGTTTCAGCGAGGCGCTGCGTTCGGCCCTGCGCGAGGACCCGGACGTAATCCTGGTCGGCGAGATGCGCGACCTCGAGACGATCCGTCTCGCGCTCACGGGCGCCGAGACCGGCCACCTCGTGTTCGGCACCCTGCACACGAGCTCGGCCGCCAAGACCATCGACCGCATCGTGGACGTGTTCCCGGCGGCGGAGAAGGAAATGGTGCGCGCCATGCTCTCCGAGTCGCTGCGCGCGGTAATTTCGCAGACGCTGCTCAAGCGCATCGGCGGCGGGCGCATCGCGGCCCACGAGATCATGATTGGAACGCCCGCGATCCGGAACCTAATCCGCGAGGGCAAGATCGCGCAGATGTACTCCGCGATCCAGACCGGCCAGGCGGCCGGCATGCAGACGCTCGACCAGTGCCTCAAGGAGCTGCTCCAGAAGGGCCTGATCACCAAGGAAGAAGCGCGCTTTAGGGCGCAGAACAAGGAGGATTTCTGACCGCCGGCGGTCTCGGGCCGTCCGGCAGGGAAGCACCATGGAACGCGAACAGGGCATAAAGCTGATGCAGGACCTGCTGCGCCGGATGGTCGAGCGCAACGGGTCGGATCTGTTCATCACGGCCGGCTTCCCGCCGGCGATCAAGGTGGACGGCGAGATCAAGCCGCAGACCAACCAGCCGCTCACGCCCGAGCAGGCGCAGCTGCTGGTGCGCGCGATCATGAACGACCGCCAGACCAAGGAGTTCGACGCGACCAAGGAGTGCAACTTCGCGATCGCGCCGCCGGGCATCGGCCGATTCCGCGTCAGTGCCTTCGTGCAGATGGGCCTCACCGGCGCCGTGCTGCGAACCATCAACGTCAAGGTACCGACGATCGACGAGCTCGACCTGCCGCCGATCCTAAAGGAGATCGTGCTCTCCAAGCGCGGCCTCGTGATCCTCGTGGGCGCGACGGGCTCGGGAAAGTCCACGTCGCTCGCCGCGATGCTCGACTACCGCAACGACAAGACGCGCGGCCACATCATCACGATCGAGGACCCGATCGAGTACGTTCACGCGCACAAGAACTGCGTCGTCACGCAGCGCGAGGTGGGCGTGGACACCGACAGCTGGCACATGGCGCTCAAGAACACGCTGCGCCAGGCGCCGGACGTCATCCTGATCGGCGAAATTCGCGACCGCGACACCATGGAGTACGGCATCCAGTTCGCCGAGACCGGCCACCTCGTGCTCGCGACGCTGCACGCCAACAGCGCCAACCAGGCGCTCGACCGAATCATCAACTTCTTCCCGGAGGACCGGCGCGAGCAGCTCCTGATGGACCTGTCGCTCAACATCCGGGCGATGGTCTCGCAGCGCCTGATCCCGCGCGAGGCCGGCAAGGGCCGCATCGCGGCGATGGAGGTCATGCTCAACACGCCGCTGATCGCCGACCTGATCTTCCGCGGCGAGGTAAGCGCAATCAAGGAGATCATGGCCAAGTCCAACCGGCTCGGCATGAAGACCTTCGACCAGGCGCTGTTCGAGCTCTACGAGGCGGGGGTGATCGCCTACGAGGAAGCGCTCCGCAATGCCGACTCGAAGAACGAGATCCGGCTGCGCATCAAGCTCGAGAGCAAGCGCGCCGACAAGTCGCACCTCGAGGAGACCGGCGCCCTCAAGATCCTCGAGGAAGAGGGGTAGCCGACACATGTCAGCAACAGAAACGGACGCGGACGGCTCCACCACGACGACCGAGCCGGTGCTGAGCGACGCCACGGCGGGGGCGGCCACCAGCCGCAACTTCGTGCTCAACACCCGCCCGCTCTTCAAGCTGATGGTCGAGAAGAAGGCCTCCGACCTCTTCTTCACCTCGCACGCGCCCATCAAGATAAAGATCGAGGGCCAGATCATCCCGGTGAACCGGCAGGTGCTCTCGCCCGACCAGGTCCGGCAGGCCGCCTACGGCCTGATGAACCAGGAGCAGATCGACTACTTCCAGCAGGAGCTCGAGATCGACTTCGCGATCTCCGAGCCGGGGCTCGGCCGCTTCCGCATCGCCGTGTTCCACCAGCGCGGCAACCCGGCGATGGTGCTGCGCTACATCACGGCGGACATGCCCCGGCTCGACGACCTCGGCCTGCCGGAGATCATGAAGGACCTGGCCATGATCCGGCGCGGGCTGGTGCTGATGGTCGGGGCGACGGGCTCGGGCAAGTCGACCTCGCTCGCCGCGATGATCAACCACCGCAACGAGATCTCCTCCGACCACATCCTGACGGTCGAGGACCCGATCGAGTTCCTGCACGCCAACAAGAAGTCGATCGTGAACCAGCGCGAGGTCGGGCTCGACACCAAGTCGTTCCACCGTGCCCTCAGGAGCGCGATGCGCGCCGCGCCCGACGTGATCCTGATCGGCGAGATCCGCGATCGGGAATCCATGGAGTATGCGATCACCTTCGCGGGCACCGGGCACCTGTGCCTCGCGACGCTGCACGCCAACAACGCGGCCGAGACGCTCGACCGCATCATCAACATGTTCCCGCGCGACCAGCACTCGCAGATCTTCCTCGACCTGTCGCAGTACCTGAAGGCGATCCTCTCGCAGCGCCTGGTGGTGGCGAAGAACGGCCGGCGCTGCGCCGCCATCGAGGTGCTGCTCAACACGCCGCACGTCCAGGAGCTCATCAAGAAGGGCGACGTCGTCGGCGTGAAGGAGTCGCTGGTTCGCAGTGCCGAGAAGGGCATGCAGAGCTTCGACAGCGCGCTGCACAAGCTCTACCTCGACGGCAAGGTGACGCTCGAGGAAGCGCTCATCAACGCGGATTCGCGCTCGAACCTCGAGGCCAAGATCAACTTCGGTTGAGGGGCTCGCGGAGTCAGGCCGCCGTGGAGGGCGTGGGTTGCGGGTCCGTCCTGCCTCGCGAAAGCCGACATGCTCGGCTGGACGGACCCGCAACCCACGCCTGATGCGCGGCGCCTGAGCGAGTTTTTCGCAGGGGCGAAAACTCGCACGGCGCATGTAGCGGTCCACGCATTTCACTCTCACCCGCAGTGGCTCGGTCCGGGCCGGCGCAGGCGCCGTGTTGTCGGGAAATTTGACATGTTCCCGATCGACCTGAAGCCAGCGCAGGCGTAACCCACTGATCCAGCGAGCTTTCGTGCGGGTGGCATGCGCCTTGCACTTTTACCAATAAAACGCCCTGGTCCCGGGTGCGAGGTGATCCCGCCAGTACCCGCCGGCAGGGTGCCGACGTGCCGCCGCGGCCAGCATTCCAATAATGAGAGGGGAAGACATGAACAAGATTGAACGTCGAACCGCAGGCGGCGCATTCGCCTGCGCCCTGGCGCTTGCCGCCCTGGTGGCCGCGCCCGTCTGGGCCGTGCCTGTGGTCGCGCCTGCGTTCTCCGGCGTCTATTCGATTCAGTCCCTCGGGCCCGTGCCGGGGCTGCCGTCGCCCTACGGTGGGCTCGCCTTCATCGACAACGACACGTTGCTGATCGGCGGCCGGGCCAACGAGCTGGCGGGCCGGCTGTACACCATCGACGTGCTTCGCGACGGTGACGGGCACATCTCGGGTTTCGCGGGCGCGGCGGCGCAGTTCGGCGAGGTTGGCGAGTTCAACGACGGGGGCGTCGTCTTCGGCCCCGGCGGCGTGCTGTTCACCGCGCGCTGGCCCGAGAACGAGTTGGGCCAGACGCTGCCGGGCGACCTCGATGAAACGCGCATCACGAACCTCACCGGGCTCGGAATCGCGCCGAGCCCGGGCGGCCTGATGTTCGTGCCGCCGGGGCTCCCCGGCTCGGGCCAGCTCAAGCTCGTGTCCTGGGAGAACGGCGAGTGGTACACGCTATCACTCGCGCCGGCGCCGGACGGCACCTACGACATCCTTGCCGCCGTGCTCGGGCCCACGCTCCCGGGCGGACCGGAGGGCATTGCCTACGTCCCGCCCGGTTCGCCGCTGTTTGCGATCCCGAGCGTGCTGATCTCGGAGTATTCGGTCGGGAACGTTGCCGTGTATGCGGTGGATGGTTCGGGTAATCCGATCGTCGCCTCGCGCCTCGACTTCGTGCTCGGGCTCGAGGGCGCCGAAGGTGCCCTTGTCGATCCGTTGACCGGCGACTTCCTGTTCTCCACGTTCCTTCCTGACGGCGGGGACGAGATCCTGCGCGTGAGCGGTTTCGTGCCACCGCCGCCGGTTCCTGAGCCCGGCTCGCTGGTGCTGCTGGCCTTCGGACTCGCCGGACTGCGGCTCGCGAGGCGGCGCCCGGCAATCTGAACCGACCGTGTTCGCGCCCGTCGTCCGGCGGGCGCGAACGCCTACGCCGCCGGCGGAAACACCGCGTTCGCGTCGAACACCGGCCCGTCCACGCACACGCGCTTCATCGCAAGCCCGCTCTCCGTGACCACCGGCACCGCGCAGCCGGCGCAGCCGCCCACCGCGCAGGCCATGAACTCCTCGAGCGACACCTGGCACGGCACGCCGAAGCGCCGTGCCACGCGCGCGGCGGCCTGCAACATCGGCGTCGGCCCGCAGGCGAACATCTCGACCTCGGCGAGCGCCGCCGCATCGAGGGACGAGAGCCACGCCGCCGCGAGGTCGGTGACGTAGCCGTCGAAGCAGCCCGGGAAGCCCGCGAGCGTCGCGAGCCGACTCGGCACGCCCCAGTCGTCGAGCAGCGGCATGCAGGCGATCGTGCCGTCGGGGACGCCGGGCACGAGAATGGTCGAGGGCCGCGCGCGGAACGGGAAGGGGATCTCCGAGCCCATCAGCACCAGCGGCTGCCACGGCGCATCGCGGCGCGCCTTGAGAGATTCGGCGAGGAAGACCATCGGCGGGATACCGACGCCGCCACCGACGAGCAGCGTGCGCGGCCGGGCGGGCGCAGGGCGGAAACCCTGGCCGATCGGTCCCATCACGCTCAGCACCGTCCCGACGGGCTGCCTGGACAATGCCTCCAGGCCGGGCCCGACGATCTTGTAGAGGATCTCGATCCATCCCGCCGCCGGGTCCACCCGCATGATGGACAGGGGTCGGCGCATCGGCAGCAGCGCGTCGCAGGTGAGGTGCGCGAAGCTGCCGGGCGTGGCAGCCGCCGCGCACTTCGGCGCGCGCAGGCGGATCACGAACTGTTGCCCGGGGAATTCCTGCTGGGCGAGGAGCTCGGCGTCCTCGACGAAGATCGTCCCGCGATGCTCGCGCCCGCTCATCCTGCCCTCCGGCCTGCCTCGACGTTGCGTTCCTGTACGTTGCGAACGATGGTTGCGAGCACCGCCATGCGCACCGCCACGCCGTTCGTGACCTGCTGGCGGATCACCGAACGCGGGCCGTCGGCCACTTCGTCGGTGATCTCGACGCCGCGGTTCATCGGGCCCGGATGCATCACGATCGCATCGGGCCTCGCGTGCCGGAGGTTCTCCGTGCTGATGCCCCATTCCCTGTAGAAGGCGTCCTTGTCGAGCGCATCGGCGGCCGACATGCGCTCGTGCTGGATGCGCAGCGCCATGATCACGTCCGTGTCGCGAATGCCCTCGGCCAGCGACGTGTGGCGGGTTGCACCCTCGAGCTCGGCCGCTGCCGGCATCAGGTTCGCCGGGCTCACGAGCCGCAGTTCGCCGACGCCAAGCGTCAGCAGCGCTCGGCCGGTGGAGCGCGCCACGCGCGAGTGGCTCACGTCGCCCACGATGGCGACGGCGAGGCCCGAGAGGTCGCCCTTGCGCTGGCGGATGGTCAGCACGTCGAGCAGTCCCTGCGTGGGGTGGGAGACGTGGGCCTCGCCCGCGTTCAGGACGCTGACGTGCGGCGCGACGTGGCGGGCGACGTGCGCCGGCAGCCCGGGCTCGGCGTCGCGCATCACGAACACGTCGACCTGCATGGCCTGCAGCGTGTAGATCGTGTCGAGCACCGTCTCGCCCTTGACCCGCGACGAGGAGTGCATGTCGAGGTTCACGACGTCGGCGCCGAGCCGCCTGGCGGCCAGCTCGAACGAGACCCGGGTGCGCGTGCTCGGCTCGAAGAACAGGTTCGCCACGGTGCGGCCCCACAGGCTCTGGTCGCGGGCCGGCAATTCGCCGGGCACGCGCACGTAGAACTGAGCCAGGTCGAGCAGCTGGTTCAGCTCGTCGCGTGCGAGGCCGTCGAGGGTGAGGAGGTGACGCAGGCGTCCCGCGTGGTCGCGCTGCAGCTCGTGGCCGGTATCTTTGGTCAAGGACGGCTCCCGGGTCGGTCGTGGGAACCGCGCAGCCAGGTCTCGAGGATCAGCCGCGCGGCGTGGGCATCGATGTCCTCGCGCCGCACGCGGCGGGCGCGGGCGCCGCTGCGGCGGGCCTCGCGCAGTTCCGCCGTGGCCGCCGCCGAGGTCAGCCGCTCGTCGACGAACTCCACGGGAAGTGCGAAACGACGCTCGAGCTCGGCGGCGAAGGCGCGGCAGCTTGCGGTGAGGACGGTCTCGGTGCCGTCCATATTATAGGGCAGCCCCACCAGCAGCCGGGACGGAGACCACTCGGCCACGCATCGTGCGAGCGCCGCCCAGTCGGGTGTACCGTGCACCGCCACCACGCCGACCGGGCTCGCCGAGCCGGTGGTGGCCTGCCCGACCGCCATGCCGATGCGGCGCGCGCCGTAGTCGAAGGCCATCAGCAGCCCGGCGTTCGCTGGCGCGGCCCCGCTCAGGCGTGCCCCGCATCGCTGCTAAGGTGCAGCAGGTTCACGCCGAGCAGCCGGCCGGCAGCCTGCCAGCGCTCGGCCGCCGGGGTCTCGAACAGCAACCGCTCGTCCGCCGGCACCGTGAGCCACGCGTTCTGGACCATTTCGGCTTCCAGCTGGCCGGCGTCCCAGCCCGCGTAACCGAGCGCGACGACGGCCTCCGCCGGTCCTTCGCCGCGCGCGAGGGCGTCGAGGACGTCGCGGGAAGTCGTCAGGTGCAGTCGCTCCGAAACGGGCAGGGTGGAGTCCCAGCGCGGCCCCGGGCTGTGGAGCACGAAGCCCCGGTCGGTCTGCACGGGGCCACCCTGCAGCACGGGATCCCCCGCGTGCCTCGAGGTCGACGGATCGAGACCGAGCTGCGCGAACACCTCGCCCAGGGTCATCGATAGCGGGCGGTTGATGATGATGCCGAGCGCACCCTGGCTGCTGTGCTCGCAGACGAGGGTCACGGTCTGCGCGAAATTCGGGTCACCCATGCCCGGCATGGCGACGAGGAACTGGTTGGTCAGGAAATCCCCGGACATGGCCCCGAGTATCCTGCCGGTGCGCTCGCGATCACAAGCACTGCGCGCAACGGCTGCCGCAGCTCAGGGCGCGCCCGGCCCCGCGGCGGCGGCGGCGGGGCGGCTCGTCATGAACTGCCACTCGTAGGACAACCTGAAGACCGGGTAGCGCTCCCGCATCGCCGGGGGAAAGGGGTCGAACGGCGCGGCGAGGCGCACGGTGCTGATCGCCGCATTGTCGATCTCGCGCCGGCCGCTCGAGCGGCGGACGACCACCTGCTGCAGGTTGCCATCGGCCCGGATCGCGACCTCGAGCACTGGGTTGCGGGACAGCGTGCGGCTGCGCGCCTCATCGGGAAAATGCAGCGTGCCGACCTGCTCGACGCGCCGCTTCCATGCGTCGATGTAGGAAGCGATCTGCGACCCGCGCGTGTCGGCAAGGAGGCGGTCGTCGGGGGACGGGTCGCCGCGCAAGTGCAGGGACTCCGACGCCGCGCTCGCGTTCACGCCCACCTGCGGGAGCGGCCGCGACTCGAGCGGCAGGGTCACCCGCCCGGCGGGCTCGAGTTCGTCGCCGGTCACGGCGCGCCGCGAGCGCGGCGAGTCTGCCGCGAGCAGGGGCGAGCCGCCCCGGCTCGACTCGGAGGCGGCCGGCGACGCCTCGGAGCCCTGCGGGTCGCCGGAGTGCTCGAGCAGGCTGGCCGAGGCCTCAGGCAGGGACGTTCGCTGCATGTCGCGCGCGGTGCCGGCCCCGCGCTGGTCGCGACTCGACAGGTAGGCGGCGGACGCGTTGTCCTGCTCGGTCGCACCCTCTGGCACCAGCAGCACCTCGAGCGTCGGCAGGGGGCGCCGGTCGGGTGGGGCCGCGCCGAATCGCACGCCCAGGATCACGAGCCCGTGGAGCAGGGCGGCGACGAAGATCGCCGTGACGAGGCGATCCTCCGGCCTGCCGCTCGCGACGCCGGGTGCCATGGGTCAGCCGCGCCGCCGCGCGATTGCGTCCATGAGCAGGCCGGCGACATCGGTGCCGAACTGGCGGTCGATCTCGCGGACCCCGGTCGGGCTCGTCACGTTGACCTCGGTGACGAATCCGCCGATCACGTCGAGCCCGACGAACAGCATGCCGCGCTCGCGCAGCGCGGGTCCGATGCGCCCGGCGAGCCAGCGGTCTCGATCATCGAGCGGCCGGCCCACGCCCTCGGCGCCGGCGGCGAGGTTGCCGCGGTTGTCGGCCGCCGACGGAATGCGTGCAAGCGCGTACGGCACGGGCTCGCCGTCCACGAGGATCACGCGGGCGTCCCCGGTCGTGACGATGTCGGGGATGTAGCGCTGCGTGATGGCATAGCGCGTGCCGTACTCGGTCAGAGTCTCGAACACGACGCTCGCGTTCTTGTCGCCGGCCTCGAGCACGAAGATGGAGCGCCCGCCCATGCCGTGCAGCGGCTTGCACACGGCCCGTCCGTGCTCGCGCAGGAAGGCGTGCATGTCGGACATGTCGCGCGTGATGAGCGTCGGTGCGCAGCACTCCGGGAACCATGCCGTGTACACCTTCTCGTTCATGTCGCGCAGGCCCTGCGGACGGTTGACGACAAGTGCGCCGGCGGCTTCCGCCCGCTCGAGGATGTAGGTGGCGTAGATGTACTCGGTGTCGAACGGCGGATCCTTGCGCATCAGGACGGCGTCGAAGGTGCCGAGGCGCATCGTGGCGGCCTCGCCGCGGCTGAACCAGTCGCGCGGGTCGTCGCGGACCTCGACCGGACGGGCTCGCCCGAACGCCTCGCCGTCGCGCAGCCAGATGTCGCCAAGCTCCAGATACGACAGGCGCCAGCCGCGACGCTGCGCCGCGAGCATCATGGCGAGCGTGGTGTCCTTGGCGGGCTTGATGTCCTCGATCGGGTCCATGACTACGGCGAGGTGTAGTTGCTTTGCGGGCATCGTGGGCTCTCTGGGTCCGCGGCGGGCAGGGCCGCGCCTGTGACGGGCGTCATGGTATCGAAAGCAGCCGATGGCGGGGCTACACTCGATATGTTAAAACGCCGTCGCTTGCGGAATTTCGCGCATTAGCGTCTCGCCGCAACGCTCAATCGCTTCGGGGGTTCGACGGCATGGAAAACTCTGCAGCCAGCACCAGCCGGCCTCGGCTCGCGGGCCTGAAAGTGCTGGTCATCGACGACAGCAAGACCATCCGCCGCACGGCGGAGACGCTGCTCGCGCGCGAGGGCTGCGAGGTGTTCACCGCCGTGGACGGCTTCGACGCGCTCTCCAAGGTCGCGGACCACCAGCCTGACATCGTCTTCGTGGACATCATGATGCCGCGGCTCGACGGCTACCAGACCTGCTCGCTCATCAAGCACAACAAGGTCTTCCGCTCGATCCCGGTGATCATGCTCTCGAGCAAGGACGGCCTGTTCGACCGTGCGCGCGGCCGCATCGTGGGCTCCGAGCACTACCTCACCAAGCCGTTCACGCGCGAAGAGCTCCTGAGCGCGATCGAATCCCACGTGCACCGCTGACCGGCGCCCGACGCGGAGGACCTCAACCGTGGCACTCGTACTGATCGTGGACGACTCACCGACGGACGTGCACGTGATGCAGCAGGCGCTCGAGAAGGGCGGCTTCAGCACGGCCGCAGCCGGCGACGGCGACGAGGCCATCCGCAAGGCGCGCGAACTGCGCCCCGACCTCATCCTCATGGACATCGTGATGCCGGGACTCAACGGGTTCCAGGCCACGCGCGAGCTGTTGAGCGACCCCCAGACGCGCTCCATCCCGGTGATCATGGTCACGTCGAAGGCGCAGGAGTCGGACCGGGTGTGGGGGCTGCGCCAGGGCGCCGTGGACTACATCGTCAAGCCCGTTTCCGCCGAGCAGCTGGTCCGCAAGGCCCATGCAGCGCTCGCGCTCTGAGATGGAAGGAACAGTCGAGCTCAGGTCGCTGCGGGACCGTCCCTACGAACTGCTTCGGGAGGTGGACCGTCGCGCCCGGGCCGCGGCCCAGGGCGGGGCGGAGACGGCCCTGTCCGGCACCGAATGGGTCGGCGTCGCGTTCCGCCTCGGCGGCGAGGCGTTCCTGATGGCCCGCGAGGAGACCCGCGAGGTGATGGGCTACCCGACCTCCGTCACGCGCGTGCCGGGTGCGAAGGGCTGGGTCCGCGGACTTTCGAACCTGCGCGGCCAGCTGCTGCCGCTGATCGACCTGCGGTGGTTCCTCGGCGCGGGGCCGACCACCGTCTCGCGCGCCACGCGGGTGCTGGTCGCCAACCACCGCGAGGTCCCCGCCGGTCTGGTCGTGGACGAAGTGATGGGCTTCCGCCGTTTCTACGACAGCGAATTCTCGTCTGACCTGCCGCCGACGCTGCTGCGCTGCGAGCGCTACGTCGCGGGTACGTTCAAGCGCGGGCCGGAGGTCTGGCCGGTTTTCAGCGTGCGGACCCTGCTCGAGAGTCCCGCCTTCCAGCAGGCGGCAGCCTCCTGATGCCCGGCGGGCGAGGCCGGTGCAACCGAATCGGATACGAACCATGACCAACAGACTCGATGCCCCCAGGCTGCAACCCGCGTTGATCGTGGTCGCGCTCGTCGCGACCGTGATCGCGGCGGCGACGCTGTTGCTGTCGGGCCAGGCCTCGCGCCAGCAGTCCCAGCTTCGTGGCCACGAGGCCACGCTCGCCTCGCTCTCGCAGAACATCCCGCTGCAGGCCGGCGCCGCGGTTCGCGGGTCGGCTCCGGCGTTCGACGCGCTTGCCGAGTCCCGGGCAAGCCTGGCGCGCCTGCTCGACGACCCGGGCGTGCAACTGGCGGGCGGCCGCGACGGCTGGTCCACGCTGCTCGAGCAGACGCTGGCGGTCCTCGACGGGCGCCAGGCCGCGCTAGACGCTCAGCGCGCCGCGGCGTCGGTGCGCGAACTCACCCCCCAGCTGCTGGCGGCAGCGGCCAACGTCGCCAAGGCGGCCGGACCGGCCCGCGCCGAGTCGCTGGCGCCCCACTTCGAGCGCTTCGAGCTCCGTGCCCAGGCGATCGAGCAGGATCTCGCCGCGCTGGCGGATGGCACCGCACCGGTCGAAACCGCCGCGCGGCGTCTCTCCGACAGCCTCGTATTCATGGGCCAGCTCGTCTCCGCGCTCAACGGCGAGGAGAATGCGCTCGGCATCGCCGCCTTGCCCGAGTCGGCCGGGGACCCGGCCCGCCTGCTCGCCGCGGTGTTCCGCGCCGAGCAGGACCAGCTGCGCAGTGCACTTGCGCTCGGGGACCAGCTCGAGCAAATGCAGGCCGCGCGCAATGCGCTGGCGGAGGGCGGGGCCGCCCTGTACGCGGGCCTGCGCTCCGTCGAGCAGCAGGCCGCGACGGGGGCCGCGGGCTGGCTCGCGAGCCCGTGGTTGCCGCTCGCGTTCGTCCTGGTCGCCATGCTGGCGCTCGCGATAGCGGTATTCCTGCAGCGCTCGCTCGTCTCGCTGCGCCGGGCGGCCGACCAGCAGGCCCGCCAGAACGAACGCAACCAGCAGGCGATCCTCCGGCTGCTCGACGAGCTGTCGAGCCTGGCCGACGGCGACCTCACAGTGCAGGCGACCGTCACCGAAGACATCACCGGCGCGATCGCCGACTCGATCAACTACGCGATCGAGGCGCTGCGCGAGCTGGTCACGACGATCAATAACTCGGCCATCAAGCTCGACGGGGCGACTCGACAGACACAGGCGCTCTCGACCCACCTCGCCAAGGCCTCCTCCGCGCAGTCGAATCAGATCGCCGCGGCCTCCGAATCAGTGGCGGCGATGGCGGCGTCCACCGAGGAGGTCTCGGGGAACGCGGAGCGCTCCTCCGACGTGGCCCGTCACTCGGTGGACATCGCGCACAAGGGCGGCGACGCCGTGCGTCGCACCATCGACGGCATGAACGCGATCCGCGAGAACATCCAGGAGACCTCGAAGCGGATCAAGCGCCTCGGCGAGAGCTCGCAGGAGATCGGCAACATCGTCGAGCTGATCAACGACATCGCCGAGCAGACCAACATCCTGGCGCTGAACGCCTCGATCCAGGCCTCGATGGCCGGCGAGGCGGGGCGCGGCTTCGCGGTCGTGGCCGACGAGGTGCAGCGCCTCGCGGAGCGTGCCGCCAACGCCACCAAGCAGATCGAGGTGCTGGTGCGGACGATCCAGGCCGACACCAACGAGGCCGTGGTCTCGATGGAGCGCACCACCACCGACGTCGTGGGCGGGGCGCTGCTCGCGGAGAACGCGGGCGCAGCGCTCGAGGAAATCGAGCAGGTCTCGAACCAGATCGCGAGCCTGGTGCAGAACATCTCGGCCAGCGCCCGCCAGCAGGCGACCTCGTCGCAGAGCATCTCGCGCAACATGCAGGTGTTGCGCGAGATCAGCTCCCAGACCTCCGAGAGCACCACGGCAACGTCGACCTCGATCGGCAAGCTCGCGGAACTGGCGGCCCAGCTGCGACGGTCGGTCACCGGTTTCCGGCTCCCGGGAGGCGCGGCGAGCGTCACGGGCGAGTACACGGCGCTGCGCCCGGAGGTCGCGCCGGAGGTGCCTGCCGAAGAACCACCGCTCCGCGTGAGCGGCCTGTCGGGCTGATCCCGTGCCAGCCGCCGCCACCACGACCGCGCAGGCCGCCGTCGCGACGCACGACGAGAGCCACGCGTCGCTGCAGCTGGTCTCCGCGGAGATTGCCGCCGAGCTGCAAGAAGCACACGCGGCGCTCGAGGCGTTCCTCGAGCGGCCCGAGGACCGTGCCCCGCTGCAGCGGTTCGTGACCCACGTCCACCTGGCGCAGGGCGCGCTGCGGCTGGTCGAGGTCTATGGCGGAGCGCTGCTCGCCGAGGAGATGGAGCAGGTCGCCGGCTACCTCGAATCGCAGGCCGGAAGCGGGCAGGCTCCGTCCGACGACCTCGACGCACTGCTGCGCGCCATGGAGCAGCTACCCGCCTACGTGGACCGGGTGGCCTCGGGCGGGCGGGACGTGCCGCTCGCGCTGCTGCCGCTGCTGAACGACCTGCGCGCGGTGCGCGGCGGCGCGCTGCTGTCGGAGGGCACGCTGCTGCTCCTCAACCTGCGGTCGGACGAGCCCGCGCGCCCGGCGCACGCGGACCAGGCCGGCTTCGGCGCGCCCGATCTCGCGCGCAAGCTGCGACCACGCTTCCAGGTCGCCCTGCTCGGCTGGATTCGCGGCGAGAACCTCGAGCGCAACCTCGCAGAGCTCGACGAGATCGCGGGCCAGCTCGAGGTGCATGCGACGACGCAACCGCTCTTCCAGCTGTGGTGGGTGGCCGGAGCGGTGCTCGAGGCGTTGCGCCAGGGCGGGATCGACGGCAGCGTCTCCGTGAAGCGTCTGCTCGGCCACGCCGATCGCGAACTGCGGCGGCTGCAGGAGCTCGGCGAGCCCGCCTACGCGGCCGCTCCTCCGGTCGAGCTGCTCAACAACCTGCTTTACTACGTGGCGCGCTCGCGCACCGGCGGTCCACGCGTCGTGAGCGTGCGCCGGTCGTTCCGGCTCGAGGAGGTGCTGGCCGCCAGCGGCCAGGCGGACGACACCAGCGACACGCTGTCGGCGCCGAGCGTGCGCCTGATGAACACGGTCGCCGCTGCGATCCGCGAGGACCTCACCCGCGTCAAGGACGTTCTCGACATCTTCGTGCGCAAGGGCGCCACGCAGGTGGACGACCTCGTTCCCCAGCTCGAGATGCTGCGCAAGATCAGCGACACGCTCGGGGTGCTGGGCCTCGGCGAACTGCGCGACCGCGTGCTTGGCGAGATCGGATCCCTCGAGGCCATCGTCGAGCGCCGGCAGGCCGCGGACGACGCGGCGCTGCTCGGCATCGCCGCGGCACTGATCGCGGTCGAGGACAGCCTCGACGCGCAGCTGGTGCGGCTGATCCTGCCGGACGGCCGGGGCGGCGGTGCGGCGGCGGCGCCCGTCGACGAGGAATTCAGGCACGTCCGCGAGGCGGTGCTGCGCGAGTGCGCGGTGAACATGGCCCGCATCAAGGACGCGATCGCGCAGGCGGCCGGTGCCCCGGCCGAGGCGCAGGGCTTCGACCAGGTGCCGCAACTCGTGCGCGGCATCACCGCCGGGCTGTTGATCCTCGAGGAGCCGCGTGCCGTCGAGGTCATGGAGCGGCTGGGCCGGGTGCTCGCGAGCATGGCGCTGCCGGACCTCGGTGCGCTGGCTGGGCCGCGCCTCGATCACCTCGCCGACGCGATCGTCGCGCTCGAGTACTACATGGAGATGCTGCAGACGGGGCGCCCCGATCCCGGCCGGATGCTCGAGAACGCCGAGCAGTCGGTGGCGGCCCTCAAGCCGCCGGTCGGCAAGGTCGTCGCGCTGCGTCCTGCCCGGGCCGAGCCCGAGGCCGCTGCCGCAGTGACCCCGCCGGCACCTGCGTCCGTCGAGGCCATGGCAGAGGCTGTCGCCGCGGCCGTTGCGCCCGCGGACGCCGGACGCACGCCCCAGGCTGTCGAGGCGGCCGGCGTCGAGCCGGAGTTCCTGCAGCTGTTCGTCGAGGAGGCCCGCGAGCTCGTGGCGAGCCTCGGCGGGCTGTTCGGCAAGTGGCGCGAGGATGCACTTGATGTCGATGCGCTGCGCGACCTGCGGCGGATCTTCCACACGCTCAAGGGCAGTGGCCGCATGGTCGGCGCGCGGCACGTGGTCGACCTCGCCTGGGCGGTCGAGGACGTCCTGAACCGTGTGATCAGCCAGACCCTCGCCCGTTCGCCCGACATCGTCGCCCTGGTCGGCGATGCCGTGGAGCGGCTGCCGCAGCTCGTCGATGAGCTCGAGCACGGCGTAACTGCCGTCGATCACGCGGGCCTCCTCGCGCGTGCTGCCGAGCTGAGCGGTCGCGAGGCCGCGGCTACTGCCGCGCCACCGGCAGCTGCGCCGGAGGAGACCGAGGCGCCCTCCGGCATGGACCCGGTGCTGCGCGACATTTTCCGCAAGGAAACGGCGGGCCACGTGGAGGTGGTGCGCGACTTCATCGAGCGCTGCAGGCAGGGCGCGGTGCCGTATGCGGTGACCGAGGCGCTGCATCGCGCCTGCCACACGCTGAGCGGGATTGCGAAAACGGCCGGCGCGCGGCAGGGCATCAAGGTGTCCGAGCCGATGGAGCACTACATCCGAAAGCTCCACGAGAGCGGGCACGGCCTGCCCGAGGAGGGGCTGTCGCTGCTGCGGGACACCGTGCGCAGCCTCGAGAACGTGGTCGGCCACATCGATGAGGACACCGGCTTCTTCCCCGACCACGGCCGGCTGATCGCAGGCTGGCACGTCCTCGAGCGGGCCCTCGAGGCGGAGCTGGCGCGGCTGGCGGAAGCAGCCGAGCAGACGGTGGGCACGGCCTGGTCTGCGCCCCAGGTCGAGGCGCCCGCCGCCTCGGCAGCGCACGAGACGGTTGCCGGTGTGCCGGCGGTTGCTGGCGTCGCCGAGGTTGCGGCCTGGGTGGAAATCGAGGGGCTTCGCGACGAGGTGCCGACATCGCCGATCGCGCCGGCGTTGGAGCCACCGGCCGAGATCGAATTCGACGCCGACATCGCGGCGATCTTCGGCGAGGAGGCGGGCGAGCTGCTGGAGCGTTCTGACGCCACCCTCCTGCAGTGGAGCCGCGACCGGGCGGACCGCAGCCACGTCACCGAACTGAAGCGCCTGCTGCACACGCTTAAGGGCGGCGCACGCATGGCCGGCATCCGTGCCATGGGCGACCTTAGTCACCAGATGGAGTCGCTGCTCGCCGAGGTCGAGGGCGGCAGCGTCGCCTCCGAGCCGGACGCCATCGCGGTGCTGCAGGCGTCCCTCGACGAACTGCACCGCATGCGCGAGGCGGCCTCGGCCGGCCAGCGCATCGCGCCGGCCCAGGAGCTGATCGAGCGGGCGCGGGGTGTGGCCTCAGGGCGGCCGCCGATCCCTCAGGCGCAGACGCCGGCGGCGGCGACGGTGCCCTCGGTCGCACCGACGGCATCAGTGGCGCCCGAGGCCGGCGAGGTCGCGGAGACCGAAGCGGTCCTGGCCGGCGACGATCCGGTGGCGGGACGAGCGCCGGAATCGGGGCCCGCGTTGCCGGTGGAATCCTGGGCGGACGACTTGTCAGCGCCGCAGCCCGAGGCGCCGACGCTCGAGATCCTTGCGGCCGCGCCGCAGCCCGCGCCCGAAGCTTCGTTCGCGACGGTCTTCGCGCCGGAGCCGCAGCCCGCGCCCGCGGCGCAGGCGTCCGAGCCCGCCGACCTGGCTGCAGCGCTCCCGACCCTGCCCGGCCGCGAGCCGGTCGCTCCCGTCGAGCGTCACGAGCTCGCGCGCGTGGCGGCCGACCTGCTCGACGACTTGCTCAACAACGCCGGCGAGGTGAGCATTTTCCGGGCTCGCATCGAGCAGCAGATGACCTCGGTCGAGTTCAATCTCGCCGAACTCGGCCGCACGGTCACGCGGCTGCGAGAACAGCTGCGCAAGCTCGAGATGGAGACCGAGGCGCAGATCCTCTTCAAGCACCAGGAGGACGCCGAGCACCGCGCGGACTTCGACCCGCTCGAGCTCGATCGCTACTCGACGATCCAGCAGCTCTCGCGCGCCCTCGCCGAGTCGGTGAGCGACGTCGCGAGCATCGAGGGCCTGCTCGGCAACCTCAATCGCGAGGCGCAGAACCTGCTGCAGCAGCAGGGGCGCGTGGTCGCCGACCTTCAGGGCGGCCTGATGCGCACGCGCATGGTGCCGTTCCAGAGGCACTCCCAGCGGCTGACACGCCTGGTGCGACAGGCCGCGCACGAGGCGGACAAGCAGGTCGAACTCGTCGTCGAGGGTGGCTCGGGCGAACTCGACCGCCAGGTGCTGGAGCGAATGCTGCCGCCCTTCGAGCACATGCTTCGCAATGCCGTCGTGCACGGCATCGAGCCCGCGCAGGAGCGGCTCGCCCGCGGCAAGCCCGAGGCGGGCCGGATCACGGTGAGCCTGCAGCGCGAAGGCGCGGACGTGGTTATCCTCGTCGAGGACGACGGTGGCGGCATCAACATCGAGGCCATCCGGGCCAAGGCGCGGCACACCGGTCTGCTGCGACCCGACCAGGACATCACCGACGAGGAAGCGCTGCAGCTGATCCTCGAGCCGGGCTTCAGCACGGCCGACCGCCTCACCCAGCAGGCCGGGCGCGGGGTCGGCATGGACGTGGTCGCCACCGAGGTCAAGAAGCTCGGCGGAGGGTTGTTCATCGAGTCCGACCCCGGGCGTGGCACGCGCTTCACGATCCGCCTGCCCTTCACCCTCGCCATCACGCAGGCGCTCATCGTGCGGGTGCACGACGAGTTCTACGCGCTGCCCGTGGCGACCGTGGAGGGCGTCGCGCGCTTGCCCAGGAGCGACGTCGAGCGACACCTCGCCGAGGAAAACCCGACCTTCGAGTACGCGGGCCAGCTGCACCGCTTCCAGCACCTGTCCTCGTTCCTCGGCGGCGAGCCGACCGCGCTGCCCGAGACCGACGCCGCCCTTCCCGTGATCCTGGTGCGCGCCGGCGAGCGGTCGGCGGCGCTGGTGACCGACGAGCTCGTGGGCAGCCGCGAGGTCGTGCTCAAGTCGGTGGGCCCGCAGATCGCCTCGGTCCGCGGCATCGCCGGCGCGACCATCCTCGGCGACGGCCGCATCGTGATCATCCTCGACGTGGGCGCGCTGGTGCGCTCGGAGTGGCGCGGTCGCGCTCCCGAGGCCTCCGTGCGGCCGGTGCGCGACGAGCGCATCTTCGCGATGGTCGTGGACGACTCGATCACCGTGCGGCGCGTGACGCAGCGGCTGCTCGAGCGCAACGGCATGCGCGTGCTCACCGCCAACGACGGGCTCGAGGCCCTGGCGCTGCTGCAGGAGCACGTGCCCGACGTCATCCTGCTCGACATCGAGATGCCGCGCATGGACGGTTACGAGGTCGCCGCCCACGTGCGCAGCGACGCGCGGCTGGCCGACGTGCCGATCATCATGATCACCTCCCGGGTCGGCGAGAAGCACCGCGCGCGGGCCATCGAGCTCGGCGTGGACGACTACCTCGGCAAACCGTACCAGGAAAGCGAACTCCTCGACGCAATCGAGGCGCTGGTCCTGGCGCGACGCGCACAGCCGCTGTAGGGGGAAGACGATGCGTACCGCGGTGGACGAACTCTATTGCCTGCTCGTGCCGCTCGCCGACGAGCGACTGCTGGTCCCGCGCTCCTGCGTCACCGAGGTGATCAACTACCAGGCGCCTACCCCGCTCGAGGGCCAGCCGCCGTGGTACCTCGGCACCGTCGCCTGGGGCGGGCGCCGTGTGCCGCTCGTGTCCTTCGAGGCGGCCTGCGGGCGTAACGCGCCGCGCACATCCGGCCGGACCCGCATCGTGATAATGCAGGGCATCACGCAGCACGCCGAGGCCATTGGCGGCCACTTCGCCGTCCTCACCCAGGGCTTTCCGCAACTCGTTCGCCTGAGCCCGGACGTCGTTCACGCCGACGATTCACGCAGCTTCGCGGATCGCGTCCCGGTGATCTGCCAGGTGCGCATGGTCAACGAGCACCCGCTGGTGCCGGACTTCGATCGACTCGAGCGGCAGATCGCCGAGGAAACCCGGAGCGCCGCCTAGCCGAGGTCGCCCGCCAGCGCCTGCAGCACCGCCAGCGCCGCGATGCCGGCCGTCTCGGTCCTGAGCACCCGCGGCCCGAGGCGCACGCGTTCGAAGCCTGCACGCCCGGCGGCCGCGACTTCCGCCGCATCGAGCCCGCCCTCCGGGCCGATCAGCAACTCGACTCTGTCGAGGCCGGCGGCGAGTCCGCCGATCGAGGCGGGGCCGTCCGGCGCCAGCACCAGTCGCCGGCCCGCGCCGCGCGGCGCCTCGAGGTAGCGCGGCAGGTCCAGCGGCGCCTCGACGACGGGCAGCACGCTGCGGCCGCACTGCTCGCACGCACTCGCCACCACGGCCTGCCAATGCCTCAGTCGACGCTCGCCCTGCTGGCCGTCGAGTCGCACGACACTGCGTGCCGACAGCACCGGCTGGATCCTGCGCACCCCGAGCTCGGTGGCCTTCTGCAGCGTCCAGTCCATGCGTTCGCCGCGTGACACGGCCTGCACCAGCGTCACCGCGAGCGGGGACTCGGGCAGGCCGTCGATGCGCTCGAGGATGCGTGCGCGGACCCGCGGGCCCGCGACCTCGGTGATCTGCGCGCTGAAGTCCGCGCCCGACCCGTCGAACAGCTGCAGCGCGGCCCCGGGGCGCAGGCGCAGCACGCGCGTGACGTGACGCGCCGCCGCCTCCGGCAGAGTCACCTCGGTCCCCGCGGCGAGTGGCCCGGCGAGGTGGACACGGGTCAGTCGCATGTCGCCGCCTCGATGCCGTCGCGGGCCGTCACGACCAGCCGGTCGATTTCCTCGGGCGTGATGACGTAGGGCGGCATGAAGTACACGACGTTGCCGACCGGCCGCAGCAGCGCCTCGTTCGCGAGCCCGTGGCGGTACACGCGCAGGCCGCGCCGCTCGGCCCACGGGAACGGACTGTGCCGGTCGCCGTCCTGTGCCAGCTCCACCGCCACGATCATGCCCTGCTGGCGCACCTCGGCGACGTGCCGCAGATCGGCGAGCTCCCGGGCGCGACGGCCGAGGTGGGCAGCGAGCGGACGGTTGCACTCGATCACGTCGTCGGACGCGAAAATGTCCAGCGTGGCGAGCGCCGCGGTGCAGGCGAGCGGGTTGCCGGTGTAGCTGTGCGAGTGCAGGAAGGCCCGAAGGCTCGCGTATTCGTCGTAGAAGGCCTCGTAAACGCGCTCGCCGGTGAGCACCACGGACAGCGGCAGGTAGCCGCCTGTGAGCCCCTTCGACAGGCACAGGAAGTCCGGCGCGATGCCCGCCTGCTCGCAGGCGAACATCGTACCGGTGCGGCCGAAGCCGACTGCGATCTCGTCGGCGATCAGGTGCACGCCGTGACGATCACAGGCATCGCGCAGCAGCGACAGGTATGCCGGGTGGTGCATGCGCATGCCGCCCGCGCACTGCACGAGCGGCTCGATGATTACCGCGCACGCCTCCGCCGCGTGCCGCTCGAGCGCCGCCTCCATGGCCGCGAACATCCGCCGGCTGTGGGCCTCCAGGGTCTCGCCGGCCTCGCGCACGTATCCGTCGGGCGTGGGCACCGCGATCACGTCCATGAGCAGCGGCTGGTAGATCTCGCGGTAGAGCTCGACGTGGCCCACGGCGAGGGCACCCAGCGTCTCGCCGTGGTAGCTGTTCGTGAGCGTGATGAACCTGCGTTTCTCCGGCCGGCCGGCGTTGCGCCAGTAGTGGAAGCTCATCTTGAGCGCCACCTCGATCGAACTCGAGCCGTTGTCAGCATAGAAGCAGCGCGTGAGACCCGGGGGTGAGAGTGCGCACAGGCGCTCGGCGAGCTCGACGGCCGGCTGGTGCGTGAAGCCGGCCAGCATGACGTGCTCGAGCCGACCGAGCTGCTCCGCGACCGCCGCGCCGATGCGCGGATTGGCATGGCCGAACAGGTTCACCCACCAGGAGCTGATCGCGTCCAGATAGCGGCGGCCATCGGCGTCGTACAGCCACACGCCCTCGCCGCGCGCGATCGGGATCATCGGCAGCCACTCGTGGTCCTTCATCTGGGTGCACGGGTGCCAGACGCGGGCGAGGTCACGGCGGGCGAGGTCGTTCGAGGAGGACATCGGTTCTCGGTGGTGCGCGGCGTTTCGGCGGACTTCGATTCTAATCCCGCGGCGCGCCCGTCTCGGGCGTGGCCGCGTTTGGCGGGCGGGACGGGCTGCGGGCATGATGGCGGGATGCTGCGCCCTCCGCACGTCCCGACCGATCCGACCGATCCGACCGGATTGCGCGTCGAGACCGCGAGCGGCCGGCTGCTCGGGGCGCAACAGGTCGAATCGCCCAACTGCGACGAGCGCCCGCCCGGCCAGGCGCCCGAACTGGTCGTGGTCCACGGCATCAGCCTGCCGCCGGGCGAGTTCGGCGGGCCCTGGATCGACGCGCTGTTCACGAACCAGCTGTCCGTCGATGCGCATCCGTATTTCGAGACCCTGGCCGGCTTGCGTGTGTCGGCACACCTGCTCGTGCGGCGCGACGGGTCGGTCGTGCAGTACGTGCCGTTCGGCCGACGCGCCTGGCACGCGGGGCCCTCGCAGTGGCGCGGCCGCGAGCGCTGCAACGACTTCTCGATCGGCATCGAGCTCGAGGGCACGGATGCGGGCGGCTACGAGCGCGCGCAGTACGCGGCGCTCGCGCGGATCGTCGCCGCGCTGTGTCGCGCCTACCCCGCCCTGTCGCCGGAGCGGGTCGTGGGCCACAGCGACGTGGCCCCCGGCCGCAAGACCGATCCCGGGATCGCCTTCGACTGGCCGCTGCTGCGCACGCTCGTTCGCTTCGACCTCGAGGTGGACCCGCGATGAGCGTGCTCGCCCTGCTGCTCTCGCTGGCGCTCGAGCGCGGCCTGACGCATCTCTTTCACCTGCGAGAGCCGCGCTGGCTGGACGGCTATTTCGACTGGGCGGCGCGCCTGCTGTCGGGGTGGCCGCGCGGGCTGGCCGCCGTCGGGGCGGTGGCGGCGCTGCTGCTGCCGGTGCTGCCCGTGGCGGCAGCAGACCGCGCGCTCGGCTCCCACCTCTTCGGATTGCCTCAGCTCGCCCTCGCCGTGCTGGTGCTGCTCATGTCGTTCGGTCCGCGCGACCTGCGCGACGAGGTGGATGACTACGTGGACGCGCTCGGGCGCGGTGATCGCGAGTCAGCAGGCCGCCGTGCCAAGGAGCTTCTCGAGGGCGACGCGGCCAGCCGGGGGCCGGACCTGCGCGAGGCGGTCGAGGAGGCCATCTTCGTGCAGGCGAACAACCGCATCTTCGGCGTGATCCTGTGGTTCATGGCGTTCGGTCCCGCCGGTGCCTGGCTGTTCCGCGTCAGCGACCTCATGCGGCGCCGCGCCGCATTCGAATCGGCGCGGCGTTCCGGCATGCCGGGGCCGGGTGGCGGCGGGCCGGCGCTGGTCCACGGCCTGCTGGCCTGGTTGCCCGCCCGGTTGGCAGCGGTCAGCTATGCGCTCGCCGGCAGCTTCGAGGACGCGATCGGCAACTGGCGGATCGCCGCAGACCGTGCGTCCAGGGGGCTGCTCGACCGTACCGAGGACCTGCTGGCCCGCGTCGGCAAGGGGTCCCTGCAGCCAAGCCTCGCGGGGGTCGCTCCCGATGCGCTCGACGCGGCGACCGCGCATGGCGCGTGGCGCATCGTCGCGCGCTCCGCGTGGATCTGGCTCGCGGTGATCGCCCTGCTGGTGCTGGCCGGCGAGGCCGCGTGAGGTCCGGACTGCTCGCGCTGCTCGCGCTGCTCATGCTGCCGGGGGTGGCGTCGCCGGCGGGCGCCGAAGGGCGCCTGCGCATCGTGAGCCTGGCCCCGAGCCTGACCGAGATCGCCTATGCGGCGGGCGCCGGGCCCACGCTCGTCGGCACCGTCGAGTACAGCGACTATCCGGCGGCGGCACGCTCCCTGCCGCGGGTCGGCGACGGCTGGCGCGTGGACGTCGAACAGGTGCTAGCCCTGAGGCCGGACGTGGTGCTCGCGTGGTCCTCCGGTACACCTCAGGCGACGATCGAGCGGCTCGAGGCGGTAGGCCTGCGCGTGGTTCCGGTGCCCACCTTCCGGCTGATCGATGTCGCTGCGGCGGTGCGGCTCGTCGGTCAGCTGGCCGGTACGCTGCCGGTCGCGGAGGTCGCCGCAGCGCGCTTCGATGCCGAGGTCCGCCGGCTGCGCGAGCGACACGCAGGTGCAACCGAGCTCACGGTGTTCATCCAGATCGACGACCAGCCGCTCTTCACGGTCGGTGGGCGGCACGTGTTGAGCGAAGTGGTCGAGCTCTGCGGCGGGCGCAACGTCTTTGCGGACCTGCCGCAGGTCGCACCCCAGGTGGACGTCGAGGCCGTGCTCGCCCGCGACCCGCAGGTGATCCTGAGCACGGACGATACGGTCGCCGATCCGGCGGCCGAGTGGCAGCGCTGGCCGCAGCTCGCGGCTGTGCGGGCCGGCGCGGTCTATGCGTTGCCTTCGGATCTCGTCGCGCGGGCGACGCCGCGGCTGGTGGAGGGCGTGGCCGCGACCTGTGCCGCGCTCGACGACGCACGGCGCCGGCTCGGGCGCCGCGCCACGGCGCCCTGACGGCAGCAGGCCACCTCAGCGCGGCCGGTGGCGCCAGAGCACCTCGGCGCCGTCGCCGTGGCGGGCAAGAACCCGCGCGATCACGAACAGCAGGTCCGACAGGCGATTGAGGTACTGGGGCACTTCCGCCGCGACCTGCTCGACCCGCGCCAGTGCCCAGACTCGCCGCTCGGCTCGACGCACCACGGTGCGCGCGACGTGGCAGGCGGCCGCGGCCGGGCTGCCGCCCGGCAGGATGAAGTCCTTGAGGGGTGGCAGACCGTCGTTGAAGCCGTCGAGCGCCTTTTCGAGCCGCTCGACGTCGGACGGAGTCATCACGCGATGGCCGGGCATGCACAGCTCCCCGCCGAGGTCGAAGAGGTCGTGCTGGACGCCGGTCAGGCACTCGACGACCGGTGCAGGCAGGCCGGGCAGGGCGAGCACGACGCCGACGGCGCTGTTGGCCTCGTCCACGGTGCCGTAGGCCTCCACGCGCAGGTGTTCCTTCGGCACGCGCATGCCGTCGCCGAGGCCCGTGCTGCCATCGTCGCCGGTGCGCGTGTAGATCCTGCTCAATCGATGGCCCATGGCCGCTCCGGATGTCCAGTCTGCGTTGCCGCCGAGTATGCGCCGGCCGCATAGGGCGCGGGGGGGGCGCGCCGCGCGACTGGGGTCCCGGTCGCGGCGCCGGGCGCATAACGCAGCGAGACATACAAGCCGCGGTCGGGCGTATTGAATGTGTGCGCGAGCTCGTACTGTTCGTCGAGCAGGTTCTCGATGCGGCCGACCAGTGAGACCGCCTGCGTCAACTGCCAGCGGGCGGTGAGGTTGGCGAGCACGTAGGCGTCGAGCGTGACCGGCCGAGGCCAGCCGAAGTCCTTGCGCTCGCCCGCGGCCAGCACGTCGAGGCCGAGATCGAGGCGGCCGAATGCGCGCTGCACCGAGACGGTGAGGCTGTCGCGGGCGCGGCGCAGCAGCACGTCGCCCGTGGCCAGGTTGCGCGGGTCCTGGTGGATTGCCTCGATGCGCGCGTGCCACGGTGCGGCATCGTACTCGTAGGCGGCCTCGACGCCCTCGATGCGCGCCTCCTCCACGTTGCGATTCACGCCGTCGAAGGGGTCGTAGGAGATCGTCACGAACTCGATCAGGTCGTCGATGTCGTTGCGGAACGCGGCGAGCGACAGCGCGTGCCGCTCGTTCAGGCGATGGCGTACGCCGGCCTCGAGGTTGCGCGATCGCTCCGGCTCGAGTGCGGGATTGCCGCCGAAGCCGTAGCGGTCGGTGGCGTCGGGGGCGCGAAAGCCGGTGCCCGCGAGCCCGTAGAGCTGCGTGGCGCCGCCGAGCAGGTATCCGTACTCGAGGTTCCAGGTCACCGCGTCGCCGGCGGTCTCGTGGTCCGTGTAACCGATCGCGAGCAGCGCGCGGTGGCGCCCGGCGTCGATGCGGTCCTGAGCAAACACCGTGAAGCTGTCGGTGTCGGCACGCATCGTGTCGCCGAACGACTCGCTGCTGGCGCGTTCGTTCGAGTACATGGCGCCCGCCGCGAGTCCATGGCCCGTCGAGGCCTGCCAGTCCAGCTGGGCGTCCACGCTGTCCCGCACGGTGCGCAGGTAGTCGGCCGACTGGTTCTGCTGCGTGCGGTCCTCGAGCCGCGTGGCGCCGACCTCGGCCCGCGCCGCTGCGCCCAGCGGCCACGCGACCGACAGCGCGCTCGTGGAGTTCTCGAAGTCCTGGTCCACCGGCGTGAGGAAGAAGTCCGAGTATTCCGAGGTGCCCTCCGCGCGCCAGTGGCGAAGCGCAACCTCGGCCAGCCCCAGGTCCGCCCGCAACTGCGCCGAGGCGCTTAGGTTCTCGTAGCCGCGGTCGGTGTCATCGAGCGTGCGCGTCGGGAAGCCCGCGCTGTCGAGCCACGAGACGCCGACGTCGAGCTCGACGCGCTCGGTCGCGAGCCCGCCATTGAGGCTCGCCTGCCGCGTGTCGTAGTCGCCGTATCCCACCTCCGCCGCCCAGCCGTCGCGCGCGCCGCGGCGCGTGATCACGTTGATCACGCCGCCGATCGCGTCCGTGCCGTAGAGCGCCGAGCGCGGGCCCTTCACGATCTCGATGCGCTCGACCATCGAGGGCGGGATGTTCTGCAGCGCAGCGACACCGATGGTGCCCGGGTTGATGCGCACGCCGTCCACCATCACGAGCGTGTGGTTGCTCTCGGCGCCGCGGATGAAGATCGCCGTGGTCTGCCCGGGCCCGCCGTTGCGGCCGACGTCGAGGCCCGCGTGGAAGCGCAGCAGTTCGGTCACGTCGTTGGCCGCGCTGCGCTCGATGGCGTCGCGGTCGATGACGATCACCGGCGCGAGCACTTCCTCGAGCGGGGTAGGGACGCGCGTGGCGGTGACGACGACATGGTTCCTGGACGTTGCAGGGGCATCCGTCGCACCCACGGCCGGCACGGACGTGGCACAGCACAAGATCGTGATCAGACGGCGCATCGATGCAGACCCCGTGCGCCCCCACGGCGCATGTTTGCTTGTGTCGAGTCTCGGTCGGGGGCGGCGGGGGCGCACGGCGCGCGGAACCCGGCCGCTCGCCCTCCGCGAGGCTGGTCTCGTCCGACAGGCCGGTCTCCGGGCTCTCGAGTGGATCCTTTCCGGAATCCCGCCTGTATCCCCTTCCCGCGGCACTGGCCGCAGTGGGTGCCGGAGATCATCCGGCCGATGCAGGCTCGACTCGACTACCGTTGCGGGGGCAGCGCCGGAATTCGACCGGCTTCCCGTTCTGCCGCGCATTGCGCGGCATCACCTGACGGTGCGCGCACGGTAGGCAACGAGGCCGGAGGTGTCAAGGACGGGCGGTCGAGCGTTAGTCTGTCGACATGCACTCGCCCCACCTCGCCACCGCACTCGAGGCCGCGCGCGCCGCGGCCGAGGTCGTGCGCCGTTACTATCGCTCGAACCTTGCGGTCACCATCAAGGCCGACAAGTCGCCGGTGACCGAGGCCGACGTCGAGACCGAGAGGACCATCCGCGGCATCATCGCCGCGCGCTTCCCGGACCACGGCTTCCACGGCGAGGAAACGGGCTCGAGCGCGCTCGACGCGGAGTACCTCTGGCTCGTCGACCCGATTGACGGTACGAAGGCTTTCGTGCGCGAGTACCCGATGTTCTCCACGCAGATCGCGCTGATGCATCGCGGCCGGCTGGTGGTCGGCGTTTCTTCGGCACCGGAGTTCGGCGAGGTCGCCTACGGCGAGGCCGGGGTCGGCGCGTGGCTCGGTGACCGACCGATCCGGGTGAGCGAGGTGGATGCCATCGAGGCTGCGGCGTTGTCCACCGGCAACCTCAAGACCCTCGCAACGGGACCACGCTGGCCGGCATTCGGCCGCCTCGTGGGTCGCCTCGGCCGCATCCGCGGCTACGGCGATTTCCTGCACTACCACCTGCTCGCCTCGGGGCGCATCGACGCCGTGGTGGAGTCGGACGTGAACATCCTCGACGTTGCCGCCTGCGCGGTGATCGTCGAGGCGGCCGGCGGCCGGTTCACGGACCTCGAGGGGCAGCCGCTCACGCTCGCGAGCACCTCGGTGCTCGCCACCAATGGGCGGCTGCACGAGCCGGTGCTCGATGCCATCCGCAAGTGAGGGTTGCAGCATGGGATCGAAGAAGATCATCACGGTATTCGGCGCGACGGGCGCGGAGGTCGTCGCGGCTGATCGCAACGACGCTGCCCCGCAGTGGCGCGGGCGATGGACGGTGCCTGGGGAGGCTGCTGAGTGACCTTCTTCCGCCGGGCGCCGACGACCTCGGCAACATGTTCCAGGTGAAGCGCGATTTCAACGAGCGGTTCTGCGCTGCCCGCAGCGTCGAGTTCTCGCGCTCGCTCAATCCGCGGCTGCAGAGCTTCTCGCAGTGGCTGGATCGGAACGCGGCGTGCATTCCGCTGGCCTGAACCAGAAGGTCCTGCAGCCCGCTGCGCCGGCCGTCATCGTGCAGGTCTCGATGATCGGCTGGCTGCGCTACGGGCAGACGCTCGATCTCTCCGCCGGAACCGGCATCGGCCTCATCGCCGCGGGCGTCATGGCGATGAACGTGTTCTCGAAGGCGACGGTTCACTGACGCCGCGGCTCGCCGAGCCCGAGCGCGCCTGGATTGACGACGCCACGCGGGTCCACCGCCAGCTTGATGGCCTCGAGCAGCCGCAGTGCCTCGGGACGCAGGCCCTCGCGGTAGCGGTAGGTGCGGCCGATCTGCAGGTGCGTCGCGCCGCGGTCGAGGAACAGCTGCGTGAGCCGGCCGCGCAGCTCGAATACCAGCGCCTCCGCCTCAGGGTTGGGCGGGAAGTCCTCGAACCTCGCGCGCGTTGCCTCGTCCAGCACGCGCTCGTAGTAGGCCGTGCGCGGCGCCGGCCAGTAGAACACCGGCTCGAGCACGAAGGCGTTCGAGCCCACGATCGCAGTCAGCACGCCGATCTCGATGCCGAGGCGCTCGAGGTCCGCGCGGCGTGCGTCGAGCAGCGCGCGGGTTGCACTCCAGGCCGCGGCCGCGTCCGACAGCGGTACCAGCGCATGCACCGGCAGCCAGCGCTCGCCCGCCGGCCCGATGGCGCTCGACATGGGCACGAACGGCATGCCGCGCAGCACCTTCGGCACGGTGTTCTCGACCTCTGCGCCGCCGTGCGTCGCCACGATCCGCCGCACCGCGTCGAGGGACTCCGACACCGTCGCCTCCGTACGTCCCTCCGCGCCGACGTGCATGGAATACGGCGACTCGTCGAGGAAACCGCGCCCGGCCAGCGCGAGTCTCGCCGCCTCCTTGAGCCCCGCGCCGAGACCGCGCGCCGCGGTGATGACTCCTTTCACCGCCCTGAGGTCCTGCGCGAGGCCCGCGCGCTTCATGCGCTGGGCCCTGAGCACCGGATCCATGGCGAAGCACTCCGAGACGAGACCCTCGCGGGCGACGTCGGTCATCGCGCCCGCCATCTGCAAATGTGTCGTGAACCCGAAGGAAGCGGTCTCGACCCACGCCGGGCGGCGAATCAGCTTGAGAGTGGCTCGCGCCTTTACGCCCAGCGCGCCGGCGTCGCCGAGGAACAGCCCGGTGAGATCCGGTCCGTAGTAACGGAAGAACGGCCGCGCGGTGGCGACCGCCGCGGCGCCCGTGCGCAGGAGCGACCCATCGGCGAGCACGACGTCGAGGCCGAGCACGGTCTCGGCGGATACGCCGTAGCGCGCCGAGCCCCACAGGACGGCGTTCTGCGACAGGCTGCCGCCGACGGTGGCGGTGGCGCCCGACAGCGGGCCCCAGAACGGCGTACGCACGCCGTGCGGCTCGAGTGCGGCGAGCAGCGACTGCCACGTGCAGCCCGCCTCGACGGTGACGTACATGTCCGCGGCGTTGATCTCCGTGACGCGGTCGAGCCCGCGCGTGTCGACGAGTACGCTGTCGTTCCGCTGCGGCACGTAGCCGCCGGTGTACGAGGACCCGCCGCCGCGCGGCACGATCGCGTGCCCGGCCGCAGCCATTGCGGCCACCGCCGCGGCGAGCTGTTCGACGGAGCCGGGCTGCGCGACGCAGGCCGCGACGTGGGCGCGTGGCCCCGCGATGTCCTGCGAGAAGAAGCGGCGGTCGTCGTCCGACACCAGAACCCGCCCTTGCCCGAGGATCCGCCCGAGCTCCTCCACCAGCGGGATCGAGGCTTTCTGAAGAGCCTGGTCGTTCATCGGGCGTTCACCGGTGTGCGCGGCACGATGCCGACGCGGTGCCCGATTATCGCCGCGAGTCCGGGCGGGGGCGAGTTGCGGGTATGCTCCCGCCTTGCACCGGCACCGAAGGGAGCGGCATGGCGCGCATCGAGCACGTGGCACTGTGGACCGGGGACATCGCGCGACTGCAGGATTTCTACGTACGTTTCTTCGGCGCACGCGCCGGCGACCCGTATCGCAATCCGGCCCACGCCTTCGAATCCTGCTTCCTCGAATTCGATGGCGGCGCGCGACTCGAGATCATGCAGACCGGCCGGCTCGAACTCGCCGGGGCGGCGCCCGGGGCGCAGCGCCGCGGACTCACGCATCTCGCCATCGCGGTCGGGTCCGAGGCACGCGTGGACGCGCTCACGCGCGAGATCGCCGCGGCGGGACACCCCGTGCTCGACGAGCCGCGGCGCACCGGCGACGGCTACTACGAGAGCGTGGTGCTCGATCCGGACGGCAACCGCATCGAGCTCACCGCCTGAGGATCTGTCGTGTCGTTCACCGAGCACGCTATCGTCCTGGTGTCGATCATCGTCGGCCTGGGCCTGACCGACCTGCTCGGCAGCTGCCGGCGACTCGTGCACGCGCGCGAACGCGTGCATTGGGCCGGGCTGCCGCTCGCGTGGGCGCTCGTCGCCCTCGTGCTGGTCGTGAACTACTGGTGGGGGCTGTACCTCGGCGCCACCGGGATCCACGAAGTGCAGACCGCCGGCGCCTTCCTGGCATCGATGGCCCTGCCGATGGTGCTGTACCTCATCTGCTCGAGCGCATTGCCCGAAACTGTGCCTGCCGGAGGACTCGACCTCGGCGAGGTGTATTTCCGCCAGCGACGGTTCTTTTTCGGGCTGCTGCTTGCCTACTTCGCGATCGTGCTGATCCAGGCCCACGTAGCGGCCGACTCCTGGGCGTGGACGGCGCAGGATACGAGGCGCGCGGCATTGATCGTCATGGTCGCGCCGTTGCTCGTGTCTCGGGCGAGCTGGTACCACTGGCTGGCGGCGGCAGTGGTGACGGGATTCATGATCTTCCGGTTGTTCACGCAAGTGCTCAAATAGCGTGCAGGTGATCAGGTCGTGTGCCGGTGCTCAGGCGGGCACGAAAGTGCGGCCGTCCTTCCAGCGCAACTCCCTGACGTCGATCCCGTAGAGTCTGCCGACGGACGCCTCGTCGAGCACGTGCTCCACGGGCCCCTGCGACCAGCGCCCGTCGCCGTGGAGCAGCAGCGCCTCGTCGGCGAATCGCGCCGCGAGCCCGGCGTCGTGCAAGCTCAGCACCACGATGCGACCGGCGTCCGCCAGCCCGCGAAAGCGCCTGAGCACGCCGAGCTGGTGCTGGGGGTCGAGCTGCTGGATCGGCTCGTCGAGCAGGAACGCACCGGGATCCTGGGCCAGCACGGTCGCGATGGCGAGACGCCGCCGCTCGCCGCCCGACAGCGTCGCCACGTCGCGCGCCTCGAGGCCCGCGAGGTCCATCGCGGCGAGGCAGTCGAGCGCCACGGCGCGGTCCGCCGCGCCTTCCCACTGCCAGAAGTCGAGGTGGGGGTGACGCCCGACCAGCGCCGTCTGCAGCGCGGTGCCCGGGAACGGGTCCTCGCTCGCCTGCGTCAGCAGCCCGACGCGTCGGGCGAGCTCGCGGCGCGGCCAGTCGGGCAGCGGCATCCCGTCGAGCCACACCTCGCCTGACGCCGGCGATGCAAGGTCGGCCAGCACGTGCAGCAACGAGCTCTTGCCGGCGCCGTTGCGACCGAGCACGGCGACCATCGTGCCCGGCCGGATGACGGCCTCGAGGCCTCGCAGCAGTTCGCGCCCCGGCACGCGCACGCCGAGGTCGCGGCACTCGAGCAGCCCGGCGTGATCCGTCGGTTTCATCGCTGCCAGCCGATTTCCCGCGCCGTCACCGGCCCGACCCGCATGGTCTCGAGCGACTCCGGGATGACCGCCGCGCCGGCGCTCGTGGCGATCCGTCCGGCCATGATCTCGCCGAAGCGTTGCGGATACCGCGGCGACTGGCCCGGGTCGCCGAGCCCCTGCGGGACGATCGGCTGGCCGGTGGCGCGGTCGTACTTGTCGGTCGCGCCCAGCGTGTGCAGCACCTCGTGCGCTATCACGACCTGGTTGCTGCCGTGGGCGCCGTCGTCTGCGTACAGCTGCGCGATGGCGACCAGCCCCTTGCTGAGGCCGAGGGAATCGGGCGCGGCCAGTGCCCCGTCCGCCGGGTGGTAGAGCGCGAACACCTGCACATCCGGCGTCGGCAGCGGGTCGTTCATCGCGACCCGCCACGCCCAGTGGCGAAAGCGCAGGCTCCACGCTGCGATGCCGAGGACACCGGCGCCGTCGGCCGGCAGCGGCGGCAGGGCCGTCGCAGCATGCGACACGCGCACCCGCACCGGCTCGTCGATCGCGACGCCATGCTCGCGGGACTCCGAGGCGAAGAACGTCGCGAGTTCCTCGAAATCCTCGCGCACCAGCGCGGCGACGTGGTTGCGCACGACGGAATCAGCGCCGGCTGCGATCGGGTAGACCGTCACACGGAGCGGTGCATCCCAGTCGGTGCTGCGTCGGCGGTCGAGCCAGGCGCCCATGGCGACGAACGCAAGCAGCGCGAGCAGCAGCGCGATGCGCAGGGTGCCGAAGAACGTGCGCCCGGCCACGCGCTCAAGGAAAGAGGCGGGTCGGGGCCCAGGGGCCCGGCACGAACGCGTCGCCCGAGGGATCGAGCGTGCGCACCCAGCGCGCCCGGTCGTGGACGCGGAACGGGCCTTCGATCCAAAGCTCGACAGTCTCTGGCCACAGCCGGTAGCCGCCCCAGTGCGGCGGTCGCGGCACGTGGGTGCCGAAGCGCGCGGCCTCGTGCGCGACCCGCTTCAGCAGGGTCTTGCGCGAGTCGAGCGGCTGGCTCTGCAGGCTCGCCCAGGCGCCGATGCGGCTGTCGAGGGCGCGGCTCGCGAAATACTCGTCGCTCTCCCCGGCGGGCGAGAGGACCACGCGACCCTCGAGCCGCACCTGGCGGCCGAACGCGTCCCAGTGGAAGACAGCGGCGGCGCGCGGGTTCGCGCCCAGCTCGCCGCCCTTGCGGCTGTCGTAGTTGGTGAAGAACACCGCATAGCCCGGGTCGGGCACCAGCTTCTTGCACAGCACGATGCGCACCGAGGGGCGGCCGTCGGTCGTCGTGGTGGCGAGCGCCATGGAGTCGGGGTTGGGTTGCGCCTTCGCCGAGCGCGCCCCCTCGTACCACTCCGCGAACAGCGGCATCGGGTCGTCGGGCAGGGTGCCGGGAAGGAAACCTTTGCTGAGCATCGCGATGCCTGCGGATCGTCGTGAATCCGGGATTATGCCGGAGCACTGCGCGGGACACCGCCGCGGCGTGCTTGCGGCCCGTACACCGGGCCGGTAGAAAGACGGTCCCCTAGGCCGGCCGAATCCCGATGAAGACACTGGAAGAACTGCGCGCTCGCCTCGACGAGATCGACCGACGGCTGCTCGAGCTCGTCGCCGAGCGGCAGTCGATCGGCGCGGAGATCGCCGCGGTCAAGCGCGCCACCGGCCAGTCCACCCGCGACTTCCGGCGCGAGCGCGAGGTGCTGCTCAAGGCCCGGCGTGACGCCTCGGCGCTCGGGGTCTCGCCGGCGCTGGCCGAGTCGCTGCTGCAGTCGCTCATTCGGGGCTCGCTCACGACCCAGGAACAGGCGCGCGTGTCGGCGCAGGGCCGCGGCTCCGGGCGCAGCGCGCTCGTCATCGGTGGTCGCGGCAAGATGGGCCGATGGGTGGCGGACTTCCTCGCCTCGCAGGGCTTCCGCATCGTGATCGCCGATCCCGCGGGCGAGGTGGCGGGTTACGAGTGGCGTGCAGACTGGTGCGAGGGTGAACTCGACGAGGATTTCATCGTCGTGGCCACGCCGCTCAAGGTCGCAGGCTCGGTGCTCGAGACGCTGGCCGCGCGCCGGCCGCGCGGCGTGGTGTTCGACGTCGGCTCGCTCAAGACGCCGCTCAGGTCCGGCCTCGGTGCGCTGCGCGCGGCCGGCGTGCGCGTGACGTCCGTGCACCCCATGTTCGGCCCGGACACCGAGCTGCTGTCCGGCCGGCACGTGATTTTCGTGGACCTCGGGGACGCCGCAGCGCTGGAGGAAGCCCGCGGACTGTTCGCCTCGACGATGGCGGAACTCGTGGTCATGGGGCTCGACGAGCACGACCGCCTGATCGCGTACGTGCTCGGCCTGTCGCATGCCCTCAACATCGCGTTCTTCACGGCGCTGGCGAGGAGCGGCGAGGCGGCTCCCCGCCTCGCGCGCATGTCGAGCACGACCTTCGACGCGCAGCTCGACGTCGCCGCCCGCGTCGCCGGCGAGAACCCGGATCTCTATTACGAGATCCAGAGCCTCAACGCCTATGGAGAGGAGTCGCTGCGGGCACTGGTTGAGGCGGTGGACCGCCTGCATCGCGCGGTCCGCGAGCACGACCCGACGGCCTTCACCGACATGATGCGCGAGGGGCGCGACTACCTGCGGGTGCGGCAGGCGGCACTGGAGCCCTCAGGCTGAGCGACGCAGCAGATGACGAGGGCCGTGGCGCCTCATATAATGAGAATCATTCGCATCCAAAGAGTCCATCAAGCCATGGCCCATTGCCTGTTTTCGCGCGCGGTCGTCGTCCTGACGATCGCATTCGCTCTCCCCGGCGTGTTGCCGGCCGCACGCGCTGCTGACACCCTGGTTGTCTATTCGGCGCGTAATGAGCAGCTCATCAAGCCGGTCTTCGATGCCTACACCCGGGAAACGGGTGTGCAGGTCAAGTTCACGACCGGTGATGCAGCGGTGCTCACCGAGCGGCTCGGGGCCGAGGGACGCAACAGCCCGGCCGACGTCCTCATGACCGTGGATGCCGGCGAGTTGTGGCACGCCGCCGAGCGGGGCCTGCTTCAACCGGTGCGATCCGGGGTCCTCCAGCGCAACGTCCCGGCGCACCTGCGCGATCCGGGCGACCGCTGGTTCGGCCTGTCGATGCGTGCGCGGACCATCGCCTACAGCGCAAAGCGCGTGGACCCGGCCACCCTCAGCACCTACGAGGCGCTCGCGGCCCCGGCGTGGAAGGGGCGGCTGTGCCTGCGCACCTCGAAAAAGGTCTACAACCAGTCGCTGGTCGCGACCATGATCGCGGCGCAGGGCGAGGCCGTCACGGAGCGCATCGTGCGAGGCTGGGTCGCCAACCTTGCGACCGACGTCTTCGCCAACGATACCCAGCTGCTCGAGGCCATCGCCGCCGGCCAGTGCGACGTTGGCATCGTGAACACTTATTACTACGGGCGCATCGTCAAGGAGCGTCCCGACTTCCCGGTCGAGCTGTTCTGGGCCAACCAGGGCGCAGGTGGCGTGCACGTGAACATTTCAGGGGCCGGCATCGCGAAGCACTCGCGCCAGACGGCCGCGGCCACGCGCTTTCTGGAGTGGCTTTCCGGCGACGTGGCCCAGGCGCATTTCGCCGCCGTCAACATGGAGTTCCCGGTGAATCCCGCCGCGGCCGTGGATCCGCTGGTGAAATCCTGGGGCAGCTTCGAGCCGAGCCTGATCAATGTGGCGGAGGCGGGCCGCCTGCAGCCGGCCGCCGTGCGCCTGATGGACCGCGCCGGCTATCGCTGAGGCATGCCGCCCGTCGCGCGACGCCCGTGGGCGGTGGGGGCGCTCATCGTCCTCGCCACCCCGGCGCTGTTGCCGCTGCTCTCGGCCGCCCTGGCATGGGCAGCCCCGGCGGGTGAGGTCTGGGCGCATCAACTGCAGCACGTCCTGCCAAGAGTCGCGGGCAACACGGCCCTGCTGCTGCTGATCGTCGGCGCCGCAACCGGGATCCTCGGCACGATGCTGGCGTGGCTGGTCGCGGGCCACGAATTCCCGGGTCGCTCGATGTTCGCGTGGTCTCTGCTGCTGCCGCTCGCGGTCCCCGGTTACGTGCTCGCCGTGGTCTTCGCGGGAGCGCTCGACTATGCGGGCCCGCTGCAGGGCTGGCTGCGCGCGGCCGTCCACCCGGAGTTTCGCCTGCCACCGATCCGCTCGCTCGGCGGCGCGGCGCTGGTTCTGACGCTGTGCCTGTATCCCTACGTGTACATGCTGGCCCGCGTCGCGTTCGAGTCGGCCGGAAGCCGTTCGCTGGAGGTTGCGCAGTCGCTCGGGCTCGACCGCGGTGCGGCCTTCCGCCGCCTGCTGCTGCCGCTCGCCCGGCCCGCGGTGGCCGCCGGCGTGGCGCTCGTGTGCATGGAGACGCTGGCCGACTTCGGGGTCGTGGCGGCGCTCAATGTCGACACCTTCACCACCGCAATCTACCGGGCCTGGTACGGGATGTTCTCGCTCAGCGCGGCGCTGCAGATGGCGGGGCTGCTCGGCCTATTGGCGCTGACCGGCGTGTGGCTCGAACGGCGCCTGCGCGGGCGACGCAGCTACGCCGGCCAGCGTCCCGCGGGAGCGCTGCAGCGCCGGAGGTTGCACGGCCTGCAGGCGCTGGCGGCGACTGCGCTGGCGGCCACCGTGCTCGGCCTCGCGTTCGTGCTGCCAATGGTGCAGTTGCTTGCCTGGGCGCTGCGGCACGCGGCGACCGATCTCGACGCGCGCTACTGGGCCTTCGCCGGGCGCAGCGTCGCGATTGCGTCGTCCGGGGCGCTGGTCGTGGTCGCCGCAGCCGTCGTGCACGGCTATGCATTGCGGGGCGAGCGCCGCCGCTGGGTCGGTGGAATCGGTCGCCTCGCCACGGCGGGCTACGCGATCCCGGGCACGGTGCTCGCGGTCGGCCTGTTCGCACCGGTCAGCGCGCTCAACGACTGGCTGCAGGGCATTTTCGACGCAGCCCTCGGTGCAGCGTCGCCCCAGCTATTCCTGCAGGGTACGCTGCTCACCATGTTCGTGGCCTACCTGGCACGGTTCCTGGCGGTCGGCGCCGGCCCGATCGAGAGCGGGCTCGAGCGGATCCATCGCAACCTCGACGAGGCCGCGTCGCTGCTCGGCTCGCGCGGGATCGCGCGCCTGCGTCGCGTGCACCTGCCCCTGCTTCGCGGCAGCCTGCTCGCAGCCGCGGTGCTCGTGTTCGTGGACCTGATGAAGGAACTGCCCATCACTCTCATGACGCGACCCTTCGGTTTCGAGACGCTGGCGGTGCGAGTGTTCGAGATGGCGGCCGAGGGCGAGTGGGAGCGTGCGGCGCTGCCGTCGGCCCTGATCGTGGCCGCGGGAGTAATGCCCGTGATCCTGCTTGCGAGGCGCATGACCCATGTGGCTTGAACTGCGCGACGCCGTGCGCCGCTTCGGGGATCGTGGCGCCCTCGGCGGCGTGAGTTTCGGACTCGAGGAGGGGGAGGTCGGCTGCCTGCTCGGCCCGAGCGGCTGCGGCAAGACGACGGCGCTCCGCTGCATCGCCGGGCTCGAGACCCTCGATGCCGGCCAGATCCTCTCGCGTGGCCGGCTGCTCGCCGGACCGGGCGTGCACGTTCCCCCGCACGAGAGGGGCATCGGTCTCGTCTTCCAGGACCACGCGCTGTTCCCGCACCTGACTGCGCGCGGCAACGTCGAGTTCGGCCTGCAGCGACTCGTGCGCGGCGAGCGTCGTGCCCGGGCCGGCGAGTTGCTCGAGCTCGTCGGCCTCGCCGACTGCATGGACTCGTATCCGGCCGAACTGTCCGGCGGGCAGCAGCAGCGGGTGGCCCTCGCCCGGGCCCTCGCGCCGCGCCCATCCACAGTGCTGCTCGACGAGCCGTTTGCGAGCCTCGACGTGGCGCTGCGCGAGCGGCTGGTGGGCGAGCTGCGAACGCTGCTGAAATCGCTCGGTGCGACGGCCCTCGTGGTGACGCACGACCAGCAGGACGCATTCGCGCTCGCCGACCGCGTCGGCCTGCTGCGCGCCGGGCGCCTCGAGCAGTGGGGCACTCCCTATGATCTGTATCACCGGCCGCACACCCGATTCGCGGCCGAGTTCATCGGGCAGGCTTCGTTCGTGCCGGCGTGCTGCCAGGGCAGCGGTCTGCTGCAGACCGAGCTCGGCCCGCTGCGCGAGGGCCACGAGACGACCGCCTGCGGCGGCGCCGTGGACGTGCTGCTCCGCCCGGACGACGTCGTGCACGATGACGATGCGCCACTGCGCGCGTGCATCGTCGAGCGTGTTTTCCGCGGGGCCGAGTTCCTCTACACGCTCGAGCTGCCGAGCGGACGGCGGGTCCTGTCGCTGGTGCCGAGCCACCACGACCACCGTATCGGCGAGAACATCGGCGTGCGCCTCGCCACCGACCACGTCGTGACGTTTCCGCCGCTCGAGCCCGTTACGTCCGCTGCCGGTACATCAGGGCCAGGAACAGCGGTACCCCCACCAGGGCGGTGAGCGCACCGACCGGCAGCTGGCGCGGCGCGATCAGCACGCGCGCCGCGAGGTCCGCGGCCATCAGGAGCACGCCCCCGAGCAGCGCCGAGGCCGGCAACACCACCCGGTTGTCGCTGCCGACCGCCAGCCGCACGAGGTGCGGCGTGACGAGCCCAACGAAGCCGATGCTGCCGGCCGCGCTGACGGCCGAGCCGGTCAGCACCGAACTGCCGACGAACAGCAGGATCTGCAGACGCCGCACGTCCATGCCGACGCTCGCGGCCTGTACTGCGCCGCGAGCCAGCACATTGAAATGGCGCCCGAGCACCATGCCGGCGGCTGCGCCGGCCGCGAGCAGGGACATCAGCCAGGGCCAACGTTGGCTGCGCGACAAGTCGCCGAGCAGCCAGAACACCATGCCCCGCAGCCGCGTCTCGTCGCCGAGCGCGAGCAACAGACTGACGATGGAGCCGGCGCCGGCCGCGACGACCACGCCGGTCAGCAGCAGTCGTGTTGGAGTCCAGCCGCCTGGGCCCTGCGCGAGGCCATAGACGAGCAGGCACGCCGCCAGCGCCCCGAGTGCCGCCAGGCCGTCCACGCCGGCCGCGGGCAGGCCGAGCATGATCGCAACCAGGGCGGCGACCGACGCCCCGCCTGACACGCCGAGCACGTAGGGGTCGGCGAGCGGATTGCGCAGCAGGACCTGAAGGATCGCCCCGGACAGTGCCAGCAGCCCCCCTACCGCGAAGGCTGACAGCGCCCGCGGCAGGCGCAGCTCGAGCACGACGTCGCGTGCCAGCGTCGGCGCGTCCGACAAGAGCGCCCCGACGACGTCCCGAACCGTCAGCGGCACGCTGCCCGAAGACAGCGACAGCCCGAGCAGGGCGACCGCGGCGGCAGCGAGCAGGACGGTTGCGAGGGAAAGTGGCAGGCGGCGGTGCATTTTCGGTTCCGGGCGGGTCGAAGCCTAAGGTGCGCCTCCCACCCGCTACAAGGCTCGCCGCCGTGCGGTGTCTTGGACCCGGCGGCTGCGATGTGAAAAAATCAAGCCACGCCAGAGCTTACGGGATCATGAACGACTGGATCGACGCCCACGGATTTCGCGCCAACGTCGGGATCGTCCTGTTCCGAGACGCCGGCGACGTGTTCCTCGGTGGGCGCAGCGACGGGCGTGGCTGGCAGTTCCCGCAGGGCGGTGTGCAGCCGGACGAGTCCGCTGAGCAGGCCCTGTTCCGCGAACTGCGCGAGGAAGTCGGGCTGGGGCCGGACGACGTCGAGGTTCTCGCGGCCACACGCAACTGGCTGCGCTATCGCTTGCCGCGGCGCTATGTCCGGCGGCGCTCCCGGCCGCTGTGTATCGGCCAGAAGCAGCGCTGGTTCCTGCTGCGCATGCTCGGCAGCGAAGATCGGCTTCGGTTCGACGTGACCGGCCAGCCCGAGTTCGACAGCGGCCGCTGGGTGGACTACTGGTCGCCCGTGCGCGAAGTCATCTATTTCAAGCGCTCGGTGTACGCGCGGGCCCTGGAGGAACTCGGGCAGCAGGCCTTTCCCGACGGTCCGCCGCCGCGCCCTGAGTGGTGGTCCGAGGCCGTGCTGCGCCCGCCAGCGCGTCCGCGCCGCCAGCCGGTGCCGGCTCCTGCGACGGTCGAAGCGGCAGACGAATAGTGGACTCGCCCGGAATCGTGCAATCGGACCGGCGCTCATGGGTCCGCTGGCTGGCGGCGGCTGCCACGGCCGTTGCTGTGCTGGCTGCTGCCTATGCTTACCATCGTGGCCGGGTCTCCGCCGGCCTCGACGTCGCCGAGGTCGCCATCGAGCGCCGCGAGCTGGCGGGCAAGGTGGCGCGGCTGGAGCAGGAGAATGCCGGGCTCAGCGCCAAGGTGGCCGAACTCGAAATGGCGCGCCGGCTCGACCGCGAGGCCTATGGGCAGGTCGAACGCACGCTGGGCGAACTCCAGTCGCAATTGTCGCGGCAGGGGGACGATCTCGCTTTCTATCGCAGCATCGTCTCCCCGGAGGACGGCATCCAGGGGCTGCGCATCCAGCGTTTCGAAATCAAGCCCGGGGGCGGGCCGCGCGAGTTCGTCGTCAGGCTCACTTTGATCCAGGCGATGCGCCACGAGAGCGTCGCGTCCGGGCTCGCTCAGGTCGTGCTGCACGGCATGCAGGGTGACAAGCCTACGCGCCACACTGTGGGCGAACTGATCGGCCGGCCCCGAGCCCAGCTGCCATTCTCGTTCCGGTATTTCCAGACGATTGAGCAGGCTTTCACGCTGCCTGAGGGGTTCGAGGCGTTCGAGGCCGAGGTGCAGGTCCGTTCGAGCAAGCTGCGCTTCCCGCTGCAGCAGTCATTCGCGTGGAAAGTGGGCGCGCAGGCTGCGCTTTGACCGTGTGCGGTCGGTGTTAGTATTTGGTCCCGGATTTTGACTTGCTGGAGCAGTGACCCATGACAGACCTCGCTGATGCCATTGCGACAACCGACGCGATGGCACTGGTGTTCACCGATACGGCGGCGCTCAAGGTCGGCGAGTTGATCCGTGAGGAAGGCAACCCGAACCTGAAGCTTCGCGTGTTCGTCTCCGGCGGCGGCTGCTCGGGGTTCCAGTACGGCTTCACCTTCGACGAGAACGAGGAAGATGGCGACACCTGCGTCGAGACCCGCGGTGTCAAGCTGCTGGTGGACCCGATGAGCTTCCAGTACCTGGCAGGCGCCGAAATCGACTACAAGGAAGACCTCGAGGGCGCGCAGTTCGTCATCCGCAATCCCAACGCGACGACTACCTGCGGCTGCGGATCCTCGTTCTCGGCCTGACGCCTGTTGGCCAAGCCGCCCGCGCCACTCCCCGACGTCCTCGCTGCTGTCGACCTCGGGTCGAACAGCTTTCACATGGTGGTCGCGCGGTACACGCACGGTCAGCTCGTGATCGTCGATCGCCTGCGGGAGATGGTGCGGCTGGCCTCCGGACTCGATCCACAGGGCCGTCTGGCCCGGGAGGCGGTGGACCGGGCCATGCAGTGCCTCGAGCGCTTCGGGCAGCGCCTGCGCGACATGAAGGCGGAGCGAGTCCGCGTCGTCGGCACGAACACGCTGCGGAAAGCCCGGCGCAAAGGAGCGTTCCTTGACCGTGCGCGCGAGGCGCTCGGGCACCCGATCGAGATCATCTCGGGCGTCGAGGAGGCCCGCCTGATCTATCTCGGCGTCTCACACACAACGCCGAGCGAAGGCGGGCGTCGCTTGGTGGTGGACATCGGCGGCGGAAGCACCGAGTTCATCATCGGAGAAGGTCTCGAGGCGCGGCGACTCGAGAGTCTGTACATGGGTTGCGTGAGCCTGAGCGCCCAGTACTTCGCCGACGGGGTCATCACCGAAAAGCGCATGAAGCGCGCCCGTACCGCGGCGCAGCTCGAGATCGAGCCTGTCATGGCGCGCTTCCGCCACTCGGAGTGGGACACGGCCTTCGGTGCCTCTGGAACCCTCCGGGCGGTGGCGGACACGCTGGCTGCGCGAGGAGCGTCTCGCGGCGGAATCGACCGCGAGGGCGTCGAGTGGCTGCTCGGGGAATGCCTGCGCGCGGGGGAGGTCAGCCGTCTGCGGTTGCCCGGCCTTGCGGCGGAACGGCAGGAGATCATGCCCGGCGGCCTTGCGATCATCATGGAGGTCTTCGGCATGCTTGGCATCGAGCACATGCGCGTCGCCGATGGCGCCCTGCGCGAAGGCCTGCTCTACGACCTCGTTGGTCGGCTCACCGACGAGGATGCGCGCTGGCGTAGCGTGCACGCGCTCGAGGCGCGTTTCCACGTGGATGCGGCCCAGGCCGGGCGTGTCGAGGCGACGGCGGTCACCTTCCTGGGCCAGGTGCGCGAGGGATGGAAGCTCGATGAGCCGCTCGCCGAGCTTGTGCTGCGCTGGGCTGCGCGACTGCACGAGGTTGGACTCGACATCGCGCACTCCCACTACCACAAGCACGGCGCCTACCTGCTGCAGCACGCCGACCTGCCGGGATTTCCCCGCGAGGAACAGCAACTCCTTGCGGCCGTCGTCGGCAGTCACCGTCGCAAGCTTAACCCCGTCCAGCTCGAGGACCTCGTGCCGCCGTGGCATCTCAAGGCCGAATTCCTGATCGTCCTGCTGAGGCTCGCGGTGCTGCTGCATCGCGCGCGCGGCTCCCGGGCGATGCCAGAGATTGTCCTCAAGGTTCGCGGCCGGTCTCTCGAGGTGGGGTTTCCCAAGGGCTGGCTCGCCGAGCATCCGCTCACGGCTGCCGACCTGGAGCAGGAATCCGAGTACCTGCAGGCTGCGGGATTCCGCCTGCGCGCGCAGTAGGCAGCTGGTCGGGCGCTGCCTCCGCCGCCTTCGGATCAGCGACTTGCGACTATCTCGGCCTGGGCCCGGTCCGCGAGCTGCAGTTGCGCGAGCGCGGCCCCTGCGTTGGCACGGAATTCCGCCACATAGCGTGACGGTACCTCGGTGTTCGGCAGCGAAATGGTCGACGGGTTCTTGTGCCGTCCTTCGACGCGGTACTCGTAGTGCAGGTGCGGCCCAGTAGAGGCGCCCGTCGAGCCGACGTAACCGATGATTTCGCCCTGCTTGACTGCGCGACCCGAGCGCCCGGCCTTGCCGAAGCGCGACATGTGCGCATAAAGAGTGGTCACGCCCCGGCCGTGGTCGATGATCACGGTGTTGCCGTAGCCGCCCTTCCGTCCGGCAAACTGCACCCGGCCGTCGCCGGCCGCCCAGATCGGCGTGCCGGTCGGCGCGGCGTAGTCGACGCCCTGATGAGCACGGACCCGTCCGCTGATCGGGTGGAGCCGGCGGGGGTTGAAGCCTGAACTGATCCGCGTGAAATCGAGCGGAGCGCGCAGAAAGGCCTTGCGCATGCCGCGCCCGTCCGGCGTGAAATAGCCGCGTACGTCGCCGTCCGCCGACTCGAACCATACGGCCCGGTGACTGCGACCCTGGTTCACAAACTCGGCGGCGAGGATGCGACCGTCGCTCACATAGCTCCCGTCCTGGAACCTGCGCTGGTAGATCACGCTGATCTCGTCGCCGCGCCGGATGTCGAGCGCGAAGTCGATGTCCCAGCCGAAGATCTCGTTGGCGAGCACCATGATCGTCTCGGCCGACATCCCGGCAGCGCGGCCCGCCGCGAACAACGAGGAATCGATGCGCGCGCGCGTCGCGGCGACTTCGACCTCAAGCGGGTTCTCGATGTAGTTGACGGAGAACTGGCCGCCAGCGCGCGAAACTGAGAGCGTCAGCGTGTCGCTGATGCGACGGTTGAGCGACTGCAGAGCGCCATCCATGTGCGTGAGAGTGATGATGTCGCCCGGCCGGAGCAGGTCGATTGCCTTGCGCGCATCAGGGAGCCGACGCAATTCCGACAGCGTGGAGATGTCCACTCCCACCGATCGGAAGATGCGATCGAGCGTGTCGTTGCGCTGCACCGTGACCTCAACCCGGTGGGGTCCGTCCGCGGCGGACCCGGCGTTGAGCGGGTTGGCAGCAGCGGCGAGGTCAGTGAGGTCAAGGGAAGCGGGTGGGTCGTGTGCCGGCGGCGCAGAGATGAACAGCAAGGCCGTGACGGCCACGGGCACGCAGGACGCAGCGATCAGGAAGCGCCGTCCGGCGGCAACTGGGCGGGTCGCAGCGCGCCTGGCGCCGCGGAGTTCGATTGCCGTCACCAATAGACCCCCGGGTTAAAGCTGCGCGTAAGTTAGTTGCGTCCGCGCCACGCGTCAACTGTAAAATTCGAGGGAATCTCCTTTCTCCACAGGTGCTTGCGCCGCGTATGTCGAATTCGTGACGACCGTCTCGAGGCTGCCTCATGATTGCCTGCCGCTGGCCGAGCCCATACAGTCCGGCGGCCGTCCCCGGCTGATGCGATTGAATGCCATGCTGACTCCCCAAGAACAACTCGACGAGCTACGTCGTGGCGCCGCCGAGGTCCTGCTCGAGGCCGACCTGCTTCGCAAGCTGCAGCAGGGGCGTCCGCTCCGCGTCAAGGCAGGTTTCGACCCGACTGCGCCGGACCTGCATCTCGGCCACACGGTGCTGATCAACAAGATGGCGCTGTTCCAGCGGCTCGGCCACGAGGTGATCTTCCTGATCGGTGACTTCACGGGGTTGATCGGCGACCCGAGCGGGCGGAACGCGACGCGCCCGCCGCTCACGCCGGCGGACGTGCAGGACAACGCGGCGACCTACCAGGCACAGATCTTCAAGATCCTCGACCCCGCACGGACGCGAGTTGACTTCAATTCGCGCTGGATGGGGGCGATGAACGCCGCGGGGCTCGTCCAGTTGGCTGCGCGGCACACGGTCGCCCGCATGCTCGAGCGGGACGATTTCGCCAAACGCTACCGATCCGGCCAGTCGATCGCCATCCACGAGTTCCTGTACCCGCTGGTGCAGGGCTACGACTCGGTCGCGCTGCACGCCGATGTGGAACTCGGCGGGACCGACCAGAAATTCAACTTGCTGGTCGGGCGACAGCTTCAGGAGGCGTACGGACAGGAACCGCAGGTTGTCATGACCATGCCGCTGCTCGAGGGACTGGATGGCGTCAACAAGATGTCGAAGTCACTCGGCAATTACATCGGGATCACCGAGGAGCCAGACCAGATGTTCGGTAAGCTCATGTCGATCTCGGATGATCTGATGTGGCGCTACTTCGACCTGTTGTCGTTTCGCCCGAACGCCGAGCTGGAGGCACTCAAGCAGTCGGTTGCCGACGGGCGTAATCCGCGCGACGTTAAGTTCGAACTGGGTATGGAAATCGTCGATCGCTTTCACGGTGCGGACAGCGGGAGACAGGCTCGGGACGCGTTCGTCGCTCGCTTCCAGCAAGGTGCGC